>NZ_JBDVDW010000026.1:0-276741 GCF_039941815.1 Reichenbachiella sp. | reverse complement strand
TTGAATCCTTGACCAGAGTTTAACCTGGATTATGCATTAGGAATCGTGATGAAAGCATAAAGAAAGAGGCACTTATATTGAAGAGGCATAGCACCGCTATGGTGATTCAATAAATATATGTTAAGTGTCTATTTCAAAGTGCTTTATGATTGGAATAGATTATCTAATGCATATTTCAGGTTTAACCTAAAACAGATTCTCCATTCAAATCAATTGTAAGGATTTCACTCATATAATCGAAAAATGGCCTCATGTTTTGAAACTGCCTTGTCAGTATTTTGTGAAAATCTGGCTTGAAAATATCGGTCTCATCAAACTCGTGCCTTATCCAATATTGCTTATATCGCAATAGATCAATGGCAGGGTCGTCCACTTCGAATCCTTTCGGCGCTCGCTTTAATTGTTCTCCATGTAGTACTCCAAAATTTTTCTTGAAGGCATTGCTGGATATTATTTCTCTTAACCTGTCTGGTTCTTGTTGAAAATGCTTTCTAATATGCATCATATCCTGGGAGTTGGGACCCCAAAATCCACCACCAACATAAGTATTGCCAGGTTCAAGGTGAAAATAATAGCCACCGCGTCTTTCTGCCGTCGCTCGGCGAAAACCACCACCAAAATATGTACTGTAAGGAGTTTTATCTTTTGAGAATCTTACATCGCGATAGATTCTGTATAGACTTTTTTTACCATTTGGTGTTTCGATGATGTCAGTTTTGTTAAGCTCTGTCAGCAACAATTCTGCAAATTCGATAATATCACTGTGAGCCTCAAGGTATTGATCCTTGTGTTTATTGAACCACTCTCGGTTGTTGTTTTTGCGAAGTAGTGAGAGAAAAGTAAAAGGTCGGATGAGTAGCGAAGATTGAGACATGAACTGTGCAAAATTTGATAGAAACACCCATCCTTACGAAAAACAAATTGGTGAGTCTAAAATAATCATGTTTTTCTATTTATTTCTCCATTTTAGGCTCGCTATTTCCCAAAACTGTTCGCCACTTTTTTCTACCTCTGCAAGAACCTCTGGCCCATTAAATAGATAGAGCTTCTCGTCTTTTATTTTGTAAGATGTGGGATCGGCACCCGCACTGAATCCGGTGCTCACGGCAAAACTGCAATAGCCTCCAAATTGCGGGGCATATTTTGATGGGTTGGCCGCAAAACTGTTTTTGTTGTCCTCAGAAGCAAACTGCCAAATAGCATCTTTCCATTGATACTGGTATGCCTCACTTCCTTTGGCTGGCTTATCTGACACAAAATAGCTGACAGCATCATACCCTTTGAGAGCTATACCTGAGTAGGTGTCATATGATTCGGAATCAACCATACTCAATGGTGCAACATGATTGATCTTAGCAAAGATTACTATTGCTGCTACTAGAATTCCTATAATAACTCCGCTTATTTTTAATGCTTTCATGGTAAGAATAATTTTCGTGTTTAGGGTAAGACGAATTTACCTTATCAATCAGGACATATAGGGTAGATATTAAAAAAACTCAGTGTTAGTTGAAAGCGCTTTCAATTTATCCACTGAGTTTTAGGAAATAAGGATTTTGGATTTTTTTAATAAGACCTTGTAGAGCAAGAAAGGTTGCATCTAGCGTATTAGAAATTGCTCCAATCAACTTATCTCAGACAATTCAAGAGCTTAATTTATATTCATTTCGTCTGCAGAATAAATATTTATTTTTTAATAAAAAAATAACATTGGTAGTAAAAGCTAAGGCAAAAAGGACACATAACTCGTTGAGAGATAAATCTTTTGAGACATCAATGAGAATGAAATTTTAAATTATATTGTAGTTGAAAGTATTACTATCATTTCTAATTAGACTGAGCAGCAGAGAGAGAGAAATTAATTATAAGCTCAAGCCAAGTAGAGATAGTTTACCTAATCGTACCAGTTATTAGTACCTAGAGAAAGTATGCCTGACAAACTATCTTGCATTGCGATTGATGATGAGCCTGTAGCGCTTAAAATCATCAAATCGCTTATCGAAAAAACAGAAGTCTTGGATTTGATTGCCACCTTTCAAAACCCGGAAGAAGGCTTGAATTTCATGGTTAAAGAGGAACCGGATATTGTTTTTCTAGACGTGCAAATGCCTAAGGTTTCAGGGATGGAAATCTTAAAATCGCTAAGAAAAAGACCAGAAATAATTATTGTTACTTCGAATAGCAAATACGCAATTGATGCATTCGATTTTCAGGTCGCAGATTTTCTACTGAAACCTATTAAGAATTATGCGCGATTTATGCAGGCCGTGCAGACGACCATTACGAATATTAAAAATACCACTTCGAACGCACCAACTGAAAATCAGTCGATTTTTTTAAAAATTGATTCAGAGCTAATCAGTGTTGCTTATGATCGAATAATGTTTATTGAAGCTTATGGAGATTATATTAAAGTACACACTCAGGCCAAAATACATGTAGTTTACTGCCCTCTGAGTAGTATAGAGAAGAAATTGCCATACCCTATGTTCGCAAGGATTCACAGATCCTACATTATTAACACATCACATATTCAAAAAATATCTAAGGGGGTTATCCAGATTGCAGAAAAAAGAGTTCCTGTGAGCCCAAAGTTCAAAGAAAATCTCCTTTTAAGTCTCAATACTCTTTGAGTCAAACGCCTAATAGCAAGTCTGTCATATTTTATTAGAAAAATGATGAACCAATTAACAGGCAAACTGCTATTTTGAATTCAAAATATTCAAAATATTTTGATAGCAATTAAAATGAGCCGTTAATTTCACCGTGCAAAAAAGGCATTTCGACCCTGCAAAATACGCCATCAACGAGAATTCCAATAACCTACTTTTAAAAATCCTTTTAGTGCTGATCTTTGATGATTATCAAACGGTGAAGCAGCATGTTAATCAGCCAAAACACCAACCTCTACTTCCTGAATCCTACCGGATCGACTCCCTCAATCAAAATTGATCCAAAACTGGGATTACTTGAAATCAATGGGGTTTCGGCTCCAGATGATCCACTTAGTTTTTACGGTCATTTGTATGCACTGCTTGTCAAGTTTGAAGATGAAGGGGTGCGGGTCATTAACGTGAAAATTGCACTAAAAAAAATTGTAGACTCTAAGTCATATGTATTCATTCTGGTCAAGAAACTAATCTCTTTTTCTAAGTTGGGAATTGAGGTAAACATTAGTTGGTACTACGAAAAAAATGCAAGTGAAATGCTATCTACAGGCAAAGAAATTAGCAATCAATACAACTACCCTTTTCAGTTTAGAGAAGTTTTCAAAATAAACTATGAGTTGCTCAAAGCTGGGTAAGGAGATTTCAAATTATAACAATTAAAAATGAAGCAAGTGAAAAATTATTTACTGAAACTAAGATTTCCATTCGGATGGATATTTATAATGTCAATTTTATTGTCGACAACGGCAAGGGCACAAGAAGACATAAGCCTGGAAGAACTTCTGGAGATGGACCTCGAAAAGATTGTTGAATTGCAATCAGGTGGACGAGGCGAGGTAGGCTCGTTCGGTTATAGGTTGGGTACCACTAATTCAGCTTTTCAAGTACATGGGTATGTCACTAACGAGTATATAGATCAACAAGGCTCAACAAGTACGTTTGACAATCATTACTACAATCTACTGCTAGGCTCGCAGATAGGAGGAAAGATTTTTGCCGAAATACAACTTGAGTATGAGCATGGAGGAAGTGAAATTCAAGCCAGATATGCGCAAATTGATTATAAGGTGTCTGAGGCGTTTATTATTCGTACAGGAAAGTTTCTTGTGCCCATAAATACCTTCAACGAATACCTATATCCAGAATACATCAACAAAACGATATCGAGATCATTTATGAATCGTAACATTACACCATCTGCCTGGGCAGAAGTCGGCCTTCAGTTTAGAGGAAATTTTGATATGAGCTCGTCCCTAAGAGGGTTTTATTCAGTATTTATTGTCAATGGTTTGGAAGGTGATGAAGGCGGTGATATCCGATCCATGCGTGGAAATGATCGTGACAAGAATAGTGATAATAAAGCCGTAGGCGGTCGATTTGGGGTAAACACAGATAAGTTTGAAGTGGGTGCAGGCCTCTACAATGGGAAGTATACTGCCGATGGTCAATATGGCCTTACTATTTTTTCTGCTGATGCAGGGTATGTTACGGATGGGTTGACTATACGTGCTGAAGTAAACGTAGCCAAGATGGAAACCTCCGTAGAAGATATCACACGAAACGGAGCGAGCGCAACAATTTCATATTTGATTGCCGAAAAATTTGAGCCGGTCGTGCGATATGATTTCATGAATTGGGACGATGCTACAGACCCTACTAAAGATAAGTCTAGAGTATATCTGGGTTTGAACTACCTCATCGCCAATACAATGAATGCAAAGGTAGGATATGAAATCATCAACAATGATGGAACAGATGTAGACGACAACGTCTTCGCAGTTCAACTGGCCCTAGGATTTTAAGAATACAGACATGAGAAAAACCGCACTCGTTATTTTGTTTGCCCTTATTTCCACCACGGCTTTTTCCCAGGGAGAAAAGTTAAAGGCAACCTATTTATATCAATTTGCAAAAATATTGCAATGGCCAAATTTGGGGAATGCATTTACGATTGGTGTCTGGGGTGACTCTGGAGTCTCCCCGATCCTAAACTCAATTGCATCTTCTAAGCAAATCGGCGCAAGAAGTCTGGTGATCAAAGAAATCACAGCAACTAGTGATTTGAGCAAGTGTCAAATTGTTTTCTTGTCCGCCAAATCGGCGAAAGAAATCTTGGTGGCACAGAAGGAACTCCAAGGCAAACATGTCTTATTGGTCACAGACCGGCCAGGAATGATAAAAGCAGGAGCCGGGATAAACTTTTTGATGGCTAATGGCAAGGTTCTGTATGAATTGAGTAAAGCCAATATTGCCAATCAAGGCTTGGTTTCAGTACAAGTACTGGAAAAACTCGCTCACAAAGTTTATTAGCCAAAATCTTATTCAGAAGTATGAATTTTAAGTCTATACTAAAATCGCGATTTAGCATCGGGAAGAAAATAGCTGCAGGATATATTGTAGTTATACTGTTGGCCATGGCTAATGGAATATATGCCATTGTTACCTTACGCCAAAGTAGAGTCATCGATAGTGAAATCTCACAGGTTCATATGCCTTTTCTCAAAGCACTTGAAAAACTGGAGAATTCTATTTCCAATACAAGAAAACTATCACGAAGTTGGATATATAGTCCCAATGATGAAGACAAAAATGAGCTCAAATTAATTCATGAAAACGAAGTAGAGCCATTGCTAAACCAAGTAAGGGTCTTGAACAGTTCTTGGAGAGAACCTATATATAGGGATAGTCTAGAATTAGTCTTGTCATCGTTTGAAGAAAATTTATTGCTTCAAAAGCAGCTAATGAATGCGTTGCAATCTGCTTTAGACTATGAGTCCATAGATGTGATTTTTCCGATGATTGAAATGTTTGACGAGCAAATAGTACCCGAACTCACGGTGATATCTCAGAATGTCAGAGCTGTGAAAGATCAACTCCAAATCGGAGCAGATGAGCTTGTGGAAAAGAAGTATGCCTCGTTTGATTCCCTTGAAATGGTTCTGATTTGGCTCAATGCTTTTGCTGTGTTGATTGGTATAGTAGCCTCTTTCTTGACTACCACGTCTATTGTTGGTCCGATCAGAAAGCTAACTCAGATGATACAACGGCTTGGACTTGGTGAATTGCCGGATTTCAAAATCAAAAAAGCACAGGACGAAGTAGGTGATATGATCATTTCGTTGCAAAATCTAAGAGACGGCCTTAGTGGGACTTCTGATTTTGCCTCCGAGCTAGGCAAAGGCAATCTGGCAGCAAACTATGTGTTGTTGAGCGATAGTGATGTCCTGGGTAAGTCTCTAATTATGATGCGTGACAAACTTAAGGATGTTATTTTTGAAACCAACCAGGTGATCGGAAAAGCAGAACATAATGGTGACCTAGCTGCCAGAATTAATGTTGATAATAAGACCGGCGCTTGGAGTGATTTGGCTAATTCTATCAATACACTGCTCGCCTCGGTAGCGATGCCAATTCTCAGGGTGAATGAGATTGTCAATGCCATGGCCGAAGGAGATCTTACTCAGCGCTATACAACAGAGGCAAAAGGGGACATACAATCCCTAGCAGAAAGTTTAAACAGCGCTTTAGATAGTTTGAACAACCTACTTCATCAGATTTCTACAAATGCTTCAATGGTGGATGAGTCCGCAGTAGAAATGCTGACTTCTAGCGAAGAGATGAATGGAAGCACAGGAGAAATAGCAACTTCGATAGGTGAGATGAGCAACGGCGCTCAAACTCAAGTGACAAAGGTAGATGAATCTTCTATTTTGGTAGAAGGGATTCTCAATTCCTCCAACGAAATGGGTGAAAGGGCAAAGAATATCAACGAAGGGGTAGACAACGTAGTAACAAGCAGTAAATCGGGTATGAAAATGCTTGATCAGGTTGTTGCTAATATGGCAGATCTTTCGGACTATTCAGTAAAGACTACGGACTCTATGAAAATTCTGACCACGAGGTCTAGCGAAATTACAAGAGTATTAAATGTAATCACTGAAATTGCTTCTCAGACTAATTTACTTGCTCTTAATGCCGCGATTGAGGCCGCTCAGGCAGGTGATGCTGGGAGAGGTTTTGCTGTGGTAGCAGAGGAGATTAGAAAATTGGCTGAAGATTCTAAAAGCTCAGCGCGAGAAATAGAAAACCTTATTCAGGATGTACAAAAGGACACGCAAGAGGCCTCCAAAGTCACTGAGGCTATGAGTCAAGGCGTGAAGATCGGTGAGACAGCATCAAAGGACGCTGCAGAAATGTTTAAAAAGATTGCGGAAAAAGCCGGGCATAATCTTACGCTTTCAGAAGCAATTGTCACTGCCACAGAAGCCCAACAAAAGGATATTAGACTAGTCGTGTCTAATACTGAAAATATTGTTGTAATAGCTGAAGAAACCGCAGCTGGAACTGAGGAGATTGCGAGTTCTGCGAGTGAGTTATCATCCGGCATGGAGTCATATACTCAAAAGTCTCTACGTCTGACTAAAATAGCGGAGGAGTTAAAGGCGGGAGTTAGTAAGTTTAAACTTAAAGCTCAAGAAAAAAAGGAGGATATTATGAACATGATTTTTGATAACCAAAATCCTCGAATAAACCCAAATTAGGTCAATCTAACTAGAGATGTAGCAATAGGTCTTTTCAGCAGGAAAAAAGAATAAAGGAGGTCGTATTGACCTCTTTTTATTTTCAATACACTTCATAATCCGTGCAGAGCACGATGACTTTCGCGTATGTTAAGTGTGAAGCACGAATATTTTTCGTCAAGTTAGAGTTAGACTGAAATAATGCTATTTGACTACAATAAAATCATATAATAAAAAGATTATTTGTCAATTAGCATTACTCCATTGAATGCCCATCGAATTGTTTTTCAAAATCCAATTGCTTTTATTAATATTAGCGCTCCACCTGTTTATAGTTATTTTTTTTAATAATCTTAAACATTGAATAATGAGCGTAAAAGATCCAGCCATCATATATTTAAAATATGAGGCAGAAGAGTTGGTATTGTCCGATAATGAAGGGCATCATAGTGAAAACGGTAAGCAAAAAGATTTCTGTACTTTTGTAGCGCCAAATGGCAAAGTAGCCTGGGAGATTGCTGATAAAAGCATCGCTAAGATTACAGCCATTACTATTGATTCTGGCAAACAAATATTTAAGAAGCTTCCTGCTGAAAAGAAAGGTATTTGGGAGGCTAAAATTGATGATCGAAGATCTGAAGAAGCCAAGTACAGTATTACATTTGTTCCGTCTGGAAGTGAAAAACCAATTACAGTCGACCCTATTTTACAAATTAGGCCTTGATGTCCTGATTCATAAAATTGCATATGCCTGTTGTCTTTCGACTGCAGGCATATTTTTAGCTTTTACAAGTAAGGCTCAAAATCAAAAAGTTGCAGATAGTCTGGAGCTCATTTATGAGCAGAAGCAGGCTGATGAATTTTTGGATTTAGAATTAATCGAAAATTTAGCCTTTCACCATACTTCAGCACACAAAAAGCACTATTATTCTAACCTGATTATTGAAATATCTTCTGAGCAGTCTGATCCTAAATGGCTCTATAGAGGATTGATTTTGAGAGGCCATTCTTACAGACTGATAGGGAATATCGATTTGGCCTTACAGGACTATTTCCAGGCAGCTACACTCGCAGATTCGATAGATTTCAAAAAAGGAATAGGTGGCGCAAATAGCGCCATAGGAGACGTGTACTCCGTAGAAGGTCAGCACAGCAAATCCATCCAACACTATCGCAAGGCAGCCTTAATTTTTAAAATTCTAGAAGACTCCGTGAATCTGGCCACTGTGCTTTTAAACACCGGTGAGCTTTATAGAAAAAGCGAGGAATTGGATTCTGCTTTGATCTTCTTTCAGCGATCAAAAGTTATCTTCAATAGAATCAACTATCCTATTGGCACAGCCTATAATCTGGGAAATATTGGTATTGTGCTGGCGAGCCGAGGACAATACGTACAGGCTGAGGACAACATGAATAACGCAATCTCAATCCTTCAGGAGTTAGGAGATAGATATGCTATTGCGGCTTACTACACCGAATTGGCTGATGTATACGCACAACAGGGAAAGTCAAAAAAAGCACTGGAATACGCCAGGAGAAGTCTAGCCATTGGAAAAGAAGAAGGATTGAAGGAGCAGATTCGGGATGCCAGTCTCAAGCTCTCAGAATTTTACATAGCGGCAGATGATAGCGACCAGGCTTATTATTTCTTAAAACAATATAATGCCTTTAGAGATAGTATTAATAATGAGGAAACGATCCGCAAAATGGCCGATTTGAGAACAGAATATGAAGTGGCTCAAAAGCAGGTTGAGCTCGACTTATTAGGCGAACAGGCACGATTAAACAGGATTGTAAGCTGGAGTGCTGTTTTTATTATTGCTCTATTGCTTGTGCTCTCTGTGACGCTACTCAAGGTAAACAGGATCAAAGGACGTGCAGTTAGGATCGTACGTCAGCGTAGAAGGGTCATCGCAGCTCAACGCAATAAGTTGGACGAAGTCAACAAAACTAAAGATCGATTTTTCTCGATTATATCTCACGATATCAGAGGGCCAGTTAGCAATTTTCAGGGAATATCCGGCCTCATAAATATCTTGGCTGATAGCAAGGATGAAGAAGGCTTAAAGCAACTTGGTAAAATGATGGAAAGTTCGGCAAAAGAAGTATCCGTGCTTTTGGATAATTTGCTCGAATGGGCACTGAGTCAAGAGGGTAAGATTCCCTATCTACCGGAAAACGTGAGTCTAAAGGAACTCTGTGAGTCTAATCTCAGCATCATGGCCAATCTGGCTGCGGCTAAAAAGATCAATCTTATCGGTGACAAGATTGAAGAGCTAACTGTAGTAGCAGATAAAAATAGTGTGTCTACCATTATTAGAAATCTTCTAAGTAATGCCATTAAGTTTACTCCTGAAGAGGGACAAGTAAATCTTGAAGTAACAGAACAGGACAAATACGGAGTAGTAATTGTCAGAGATACGGGCATTGGGATACCCAAAAACAAGATTGAAGATATTTTCTCATTCAAGGGGAAACGAAGCCGTGGAGGTACCAAGGGAGAAAAGGGCATAGGTCTCGGATTGTCTCTGGTACACGAGTTTGTTCATCTCAACAACGGTCGTGTCGAGGTCGACAGCGAAGAAGGTGTTGGCACAACTTTTAAGGTTTTCTTACCTAAGGAACCAAAAGAAGAAGCATAAAAAAAGGAAGCCTGATTTAGACTTCCTTGTGGAGCATATCGGAGTCGAACCGATGACCTCTACGCTGCCAGCGTAGCGCTCTAGCCAGCTGAGCTAATGCCCCTTCAAACTGGTTGGCAAATATATAAAAATAGCTTAGCGTTTAAACCTTAACCAAGCATAATTTTAAACCAGGATATCTCCTGTCATTTCTTCCGGGATATCCACACCCATCAGGGTCAAGATAGTAGGAGCCAAATCGCCCAACTTGCCGTCTTTTACCGGGTCTTTGATTTCGTTGTCAGCAAAAATGCAAGGCACCAAATTAGTGGTATGGGCAGTGTTTGGAGAGCCATCTGCATTAATCATTATATCTGAGTTGCCATGATCTGCAATTAGGATTGCGGTGTAGCCATTAGCCTCTGCTGCTTCTACTACAGACTGTGCACAATGATCCACGGTTTCACAGGCCTTGACTGCGGCTTCGAATACGCCGGTGTGGCCTACCATATCAGGGTTGGCAAAATTCAAACAAACAAAATCTACCTCTCCTTTGTTCAACTCTGGGATGATGGCGTCACGGATATCAGCGGCGCTCATCTCTGGCTGCAAGTCATAGGTGGCCACTTTGGGAGAAGGGCAAAGCAATCGCTTTTCTCCAACAAATTCTTTTTCTCGTCCTCCTGAGAAGAAAAAAGTAACGTGCGGGTACTTCTCTGTCTCAGCGATTCTGATTTGCTTTTTACCGGCAGCTTCCAGCACTTCACCGAGCGTGTTTTTCAAATTGTCCTTATCATACATGACCTTCACACCTTCAAAAGTGTTGTCATAATTGGTCATGGTGACATAGTTCAACTGCATTTTTTTCATTCCCTCCTCAGTAAAATCTTGTTGAGTCAGGGTCTCCGTGATCTGTCTGCCTCTATCAGTTCTGAAGTTGAAACAGATGACGACGTCATCTGGTTTGATTGTGCCAAGTGGTTCGCCAGCCGCATCTGTCTGTACGATTGGAAGTATAAACTCGTCTGTAACATTTTCAGCATAGGATGCATCAACGGCAGATAGGATGTCGGTAGTCTTTTTTCCCATCCCATGCACCATAGCGTCATAGGCCAGTTTTACCCGTGCCCACCTTTTATCTCTATCCATCGCATAGTACCGTCCTGTGATTGAGGCTATCTTGCCAGTAGTCTTTGACAGGTGCTTCTGGAGATCAGTTAAATAGGCCTTGCCACTTTTGGGGTCAGTATCCCGACCATCGGTAAATGCATGTATCATCACATCTTGCAAGCCATTGGCTGCAGCACCATCGCATAGTGCTTTTAAGTGATTTATGTGGGAATGGATACCTCCATCAGAAACCAACCCAATAAAATGTACCGTTTTAGCATTGGTTTTCGCATAGTCGAAAGCTTCGAGCAGAGTTTCGTTCTGAGCGAGGGTGCCATCAGCAGCAGCGTTGTTGAGTTTGACCAGATCTTGATATACGATTCTTCCGGCGCCTATATTCATATGGCCCACTTCAGAATTACCCATCTGTCCTTCAGGTAATCCAACAGCAAGCCCAGATGCTTCGAGTTTGCTATGTGCATACTTAGAATAGCATGCATCAATGAAAGGGGTCTTGGCTTTTTTAATTGCAGATACTGCTGGGTTGGTGCCGATTCCCCACCCGTCCAAAATCATTAGTATTACCTTTTTATTCATTTGGCAAATATAGTTTGACCAGAGCAGCGGATTAAATAAAATGACCAAAAAATGAACGAATGTTCAAAGAGATGCTTGAAAAAATGAATTTTATTCAATATTTCGTAATAAAATTACGAATACGATAATGATTCCTATTTAAGGAAGGCTACTTATTGGCGAGCCACTTTTCGGGATCCATTTTCACATTGTTTTTCCAAACCTGGAACTGCAACTCTGATATTCCGTCGCTGTTTGTAAAAACCTCTCCCAGACTTTCATTGGCTTTAATCACCTGTCCTTTTTTGACATCGACACTTTTGAGCTTAGCATACAAGGTATAATAGTCTCCATGTTGAACAATCACTACACGATTCATTCCAGGCACAAACGCTGTGGTCGCTATCTTGCCTTCGAAGACGGATTTGACTTGAGCATTTTTTTGTGTTTGGATATCCACCCCTTGGTTTTCAACCCAGATATTTTTTAATACAGGATGTGGGTGCTTGCCAAATTTCTCTGATACAAATCCTGATTGGACTGGCCATGGCAGACGATTGCGTTTACCCTCAAATGAGGAGGATATGCGAGCCATTTCTACGGTAAGATTTATGGTATTTGCGTTTTTACCTGCATTGGATTTTTCAATCTCGGCCTTTATGATTTTTGCTAGTAAGTTGTCCAATCGAGTGACGGCTTTCTTAGTTTCGGCCACTTCGGCTTTGAGTTCTTTTTCTCGTTTGCTCAATTCCTGTACTACTTTGCTCTGTTTTGTTTTTAAGGACAGGAGGCTTTTGTTCTCGTTGATCTTTGATTTTAATAAAGCGTCTTGCTCCTCTTTTTTAACCACTAGCTGGCTTCTTTGATGGTCGAGTGCATCTCGTACTTTCTCAATCTGCTCTACTTGGATTTCTCTTGCTTTGGTATATTGTTCTAAATATTTGAGTCTGAGAAAAAGTTGGTTGAATGTCTCAGCTGAAAATAGGAAGGTCAGCTTGCCATAGCCTTGATTCGCTTTATACGCATCATAAATCATTTGGCCGTACTCTTCTTTGAGATGTTCGAGATCAGATTGAAGCGAATTTACCACAATGGAGAGATCACCTATTTCACTTGTAATCAGGTTTATTTCCTGAGTGATCGATCCGATAAGGGCACGTCTGGCTTCGATTTGTCTATTGAGCGCTTGTAGTTGACCAATAGAGGCTTTTTTCTCTTGTTCAGTTTCTTTCAGTATTTTTTGTACTTCAGAAATTTTGGCCAGAGATTCTTTCTTCTCTTTTTCTATTTGAGCTTTGCTCTTTTGTGCCAGGCCTTGAGAAGTACAAAATAGGATAGTGGCAAAAAACAACCACTTGAGTATTCTACATGGGGTCATACTTCTCAGGAATACTAAAGCCGAAATTCAAATTGTCATTATTGATACTGATTTTTGAATGTCGAATCTGAACCTTGGATTCTTTTTTAGCTCTGTTTCGTTTCGAACGATAATTGATGAGCATATTTATTTCTGATGGGACTACTTTGCCATCTACTTTTAAGAAATCCACATATTCAATTTTCATTGCATTTTTGCTGGTGTCACTTACAGCTTGCATTCTCTCAAGTTTCATAGAATTAGAACCGATAAAATTCATGACTGTAAGATCACCCTCTGACTTTTGAACCTTGAAATACCCTTCTTCTTTACTAATTTCATCGTCACTTTCTATAGGCCAAATGAGATTACCAATTATAATGGATTCAATTAGTTTCAGGTCGAAGTCGAAGTGATATTTGTCCGACAATTCAGACACTCTTAACACTTGGTATTCTTTGTGAATTTTATCTAGAATTATAATAGAGTCTTTGGTTACAATACCCCTTGCCGCTTCGATTCCAAGACCAGGCGTCAATGAAAACCATATGATGCTGTCTCTTCTTACCCGAATATTAGCGGTAGCTTTCAAGTCTCGGTTTTCATCTTTGTATTTGATTTTGGACTTGATTGTGAGATTTTCGTATTCCAAGTTATTCAGATTGAGTTGTTCTGATTTGGAGGAGAATATGGCCAGTTTTTTGCTGCAAGCTGATAGTATTAACAAGCCTGTCAGGCATAGGATAAATCTATTCATAGAGTTGCTTATCTGCGATTTTTTTGTCGAGTGTAGTCGTGTCCTCAGCCATATCTCGGGCCGTTTTCCACTGAATAATGGCCTCATCAACTTTTCCAAGCTGAAATAGCGCATCGCCGTAATGTTCAATTATCGTAGCACTTGGATCATAAAGCAGTGCTTGTTTTAGATTTCTTTCTGCGCCTTCAAAATCTCCCATCATATACAATACCCATGCATGGGTATCCAGATAAGTTGGGTTTTCTGGATAGGCTTTTACCAGCTTAGATGACATTTCGAAGGCCTTGTCTAGATCTTTTTTTCGCAGTGACAGAAAGTAACTATAATTATTCAGCACATGATCATTGTCGGGTTTGGCATCTAGCGCAATCTCATAGGCTTCGTCCGATTTGCTATGATCTCCAAGACTATTGTATGCGTCGCCAAGCTGTCCATGAAATAGGCTTTTCATATTTGAATCTCTTGCAGTATATGATTTGCCCGCATTGAATACTTTTAGTGCGCTTTCATAATCTTTTTTGATCAAGTAAGCAGTACCACCGAAATAATACAATGTAGCTTGATTTGGAAATATCTGTAGGGCTTGTTCTGTATGTTTGATCACGTCGTCATACGCCTCCAGCTCCAGATCAAGAGATAGAATATTCTGCCAGATATTGAAATTAGAACCATCTATTTCTACTGCCTTCAAATAGTATTCCCTACCCTTGCGGCGGTTATTCATATTATAGTGTAAATCCCCGGTCATAGCAAGCGCTTGATAGGAGTTGGGATGAGTCTGTACCAAGGTCTCAGCAAGCTTTAATAATGGCGCATTGAGCTCTTCATTAGGCAGCTTGGCCAAATACCCAGCCATCGTCCTTATTTTTCTGGTGAGATCTAGCGTACTGCTCGAAAAAGGAACCTCGAGAACTTCTACTGCTTTGGCATCCTTATTTTGTTTGCTATAAGCTTCGGATAGGAAGATATAAAGTCGCTCATTGTTTTGATACTGTTCAATTTTTGAAAGAATAAATGACTCAGCCTCCACAAATTTGTCATTAGAGAGCATCATTTGTGCGAGCGTGACGGCGTGAGAAGGCTCGTTGGGATAAAGTGCTATTAGTTTTTTGCCTTCAGCAATGGCCATGTCTAGCCGATTGGTATTGAGGTAGATCTGCTGTCTTTGAATGATGATTTGCTCCATTTCACCAAAGTGATCTTCGGCTTTTTGATACGTATTGAGCGCCTCCTCGTATTTTTTCTGATAAAACTGCACTGCAGCCAGATCGAAAAGATAGTTTTCTGTTCCTTCTACATTTGCCAACATTTCGAGATAAGTTTTCTCCGTGGCCGTAAGGTCTCCAAGGCTGGTTTGAATGTGAGTGACCAGCAGGTAGTAATATTTATTTTTGCTGTTGTAGTTTTTTGCGAAGATGGCATGCGGTAGTGCCGAATGCATATCATTATTCTCACTGTAAATTTGAGCTATTTTGTAATGAGCTGCTGCGTTTTTAGAATCTAGCTCCAAAACTTTCTTAAAAGCACTCATGGCCTTGGACTGATCTTGGAGTATAAAGTACTTTTCGCCTTCTAAAAAGTAGTGATCTACCTCGGCTCGCTCTTCTTCTGTGAGAAAATCTACCTTATCAATCTTGACTTGCCCTTTATCCTTCTTTTTTCTTTTCTGTGAATAACTATCAAGACTGCCTATTAGCAGTAGCAAACAAATTAATATGGTACGCATTATTGTCATCATTGTAACGATCAAACGACCGTGAAATAAAATATGTTTGGGGCTGGCAAAATTAATGAAAAACAACAGTACCCTATTAGCATTGTTTTCATTCATTTGATAAATCAGTCCCTAAATAAAGACTTTTAGTCTATTCATCGCTGAATATGCACTAAATGGATGCCAAACTACCTCTTAATTTAAGGAATTTTTAATCCGAAAACTACTCGTCCCTTCAGATGTCTGCGTTCGGCCAAATATGCAGCTATCAGGAAGAGTAAGACTCCCAGGTTCCTAATCAGAAAATTCGAGATCCAATGACCTGTGTCGATCTGATAAAAAGCGTAAACCTGTAGCGATGATAAAACGACATAAGAAAGAATCCTCAAGACATTGTAAGGTACCGGATAGTACTTTTTTCCAAGCAGGTAACTTACGACCACCATGCTAAAAAATGAGGCAAAAGTCACAAGTGAGCTGCCGAAATATCCCATCAGGGGAATCAATACAAAATTTAATCCAATAGTGATTAACGCCCCGAAGATGGTAATAAGTGCTCCAAAGATGGTACGGTCCGTAAGCTTGTACCATACGGATAGGTTGTAATAAATACCATTAAACAGATATCCCATAAGAAGAATTGGCACTATGAAAAGCCCTTCTCTGTAAATTGGATTGCGGAGAAAAAGCATACCTATTACTTCCAGATTGAGCGAAATGGCCACAAAGATAAAAGTATTGAAAATTGTGAATCCGGTCATCACTTTGGCAAATAATGCTGGTGATTCTTTGTTGTCCGCATTAGAAAAGAAGAAGGGTTCGGCAGCATATCTAAATGCTTGTATGCCTAGCATCATAAAGACAGAAAGTTTGTAACATGCCCCGAAAATCCCTAAAGCATCCATACTGGTAAGGTTAGGGTAATAGCCATCCGGAAGCCAGAATTTGAGGAGGGCACGAGAAAGCATTTCATTGGTAACTCCCGCTAATCCCATGAATAGCAGGGGTGCCGCATAGAGAAGAACTGGAACGATTTTTTTTAAGTTGAATGTCAACTTGAAGCCATCATATTCTTTAATTAATAGGAGAATTAATAAAGAATTCGAAATTAAATTAGACAAGAACACATATTTGGCCTTGAAGGCAAAGTCGAAGTGCTCGAGCATGAAGGATTGTAATTGCGGGAACCACACTCCATTATAAATGTTTAGACAGAATACTAGAAAGAACAAGTTTAGAAACACTGCAAAGCTGATATTGAAGAATCGGATCAGGGCAAATTTTTTGGCCTTTTTCCGAAAACGAAGCCTGGCAAATGGGACAGAGGTGACCGCATCTACAGCGAGTACCGTTGCCAACCAATAAAATACCATTTCCTTGCCAGGGTACTCCAGCCAAATGGCTAAATCCTTACCAAACAAATAGAGTAAACTGGCTAGGAGACTGCTGGTCAAAATCATCAGCGTGGTTGCTAGATTGAATAGCTCTGGTTCACGATCTGGATCCTTGTTGGCGTATCTGAAGTAGGCGGTCTCTATTCCATAGGTAAAAATCGGATATAGAAATGCAGTGTAAGCATATAGTTCTGTGACGATTCCATACTCACCCGGATGAAACACTTCAGTGTAGAGTGGAACCAATAAATAGGAAATAAGTCGGCCGACAATACTACTCAGGCCGTACCAAATGGTATCTCCGGCTAATCCCTTGACTGCACTCATGTCTTAGCCAGATTTCTGATATTCATAAAATTCTTCTGATTATTCTCCCTTGAAATTGGGCTTTCTTTTTTCTAAAAACGCGGCAGTTCCTTCTTTAAAATCTTCAGTACCGCAACATCTACCAAATGAGTTGGCTTCAGTTTGATAACCATTCTCCCCTGCGGTAAAAACTGCTTTCACACAATCTATAACCATTCCTACGGCCAATGGGGCTTTAGTTTTGATTTTGCCAAGAATTTGCCTGGCCTTATCCATCATTTCTTCGCGACTTGCGACTTGATAATTGATCAATCCGAGGTTGAGCGCCTCATCTGCTCCAATCATATCTCCAGTAAGCATCAACTCTACGGCTTTTCCTTTACCTACGAGCTGAGTCAGCCGCTGAGTACCTCCATATCCGGGGATTACTCCGAGATTTACCTCTGGTTGGCCAAACTTGGCATTCGAAGTTGCTACTCTCATATGACAGGCCATAGCCAGTTCACAACCACCACCAAGTGCAAAACCATTGACTGCAGCAATCACCGGCTTCATGGAGCTTTCAATCAGGTCAAATATTTCCTGCCCTTTTTCTGCAAAACTTCTGCCGTTGACATCGGTGAGCTCAGTCAATTCGGTGATATCTGCACCAGCTACAAAAGCCTTCTCTCCTGCTCCTGTGAGTATTATTCCAGAAACATCCTTACTGTCTATGGCCATTTCAAATGTGCTTTTTAATTCGTTAAGCGTTTTCTGATTTAAGGCGTTGAGTGCAGATTCTCTGTTGATAGTGATGGTCAGAATATTATCTGAATTTTCCAGGACTAGCGTTTCCAATTGATCCATAGTGGCAATTAATGGTTTTTTCAAATCTATTTAATGCTACGAATTAATACTACGATTGACTGTGTTTTTTCCATTCATATGGAAATGTCCTAAATGATTTTTTTAATGAAAATATCATTTTTATAGCCTCTAAAGTGATCACTAACTTTATCAACAAAACGTATATTTGCCAAGTGATGGAAAATAATCTTGATTTTAATTCATATCTGGCTTCAAAAAAAATTGATTCGACGCGATTCAAGAGCAACGAACGAGAATTGTATGAAAAGTTAACTAAACTATTCACTCAAATGCACCCAGATAGCTTTACTGCACAAAAACTTTTCCTTATTAATCCGATTAGAAGGAAGTTTGGGTTAGAAGAAGATATCCAGCAGACATCACCGAAATCAAAAACAATATTTAAACCTAAAATAAGGTAGCACAGATGTATAAGTCTTTAGAGAGCAAACTCAAAATCCAACTAGAAGAAATAAAAAAAGCGGGGCTTTTTAAAACGGAAAGAGTAATCACCACTCCTCAAGGTGCTGAAATTAAAACAAGTGAAGGAAAGGAGGTATTGAATTTTTGTGCCAATAACTATCTCGGACTTTCTTCCCACCCTAAGGTAATAGAGGCAGCAAAAGAGACGATCGATACACACGGCTTCGGGATGTCTTCGGTCAGATTTATTTGTGGCACACAAGATATTCATAAGGAGCTGGAGCAGAAAATATCTGATTTTCTTGGTATGGAGGATACCATACTTTATGCGGCAGCATTTGATGCGAATGGCGGAGTATTTGAACCGCTGTTTGGTCCAGAAGATGCAATCATATCAGATTCTCTCAATCACGCCTCTATTATAGATGGGGTGAGGCTTTGCAAAGCTCAGCGATATAGATATCAAAACAATGACATGGCCGATCTGGAATCACAACTGATAGCCGCCAAAGATGCCAAATGCAAAATCATCGTAACTGACGGTGCCTTTTCTATGGATGGTACCGTAGCTCAATTAGATAAGATATGCGATCTGGCGGACAAATATGACGCTCTAGTGATGACTGACGAATGTCACTCCACAGGATTTATGGGAAAAACAGGCAGGGGCGTTCATGAATTATGCGGTGTGATGGACAGGGTAGATATTATTACAGGTACGTTGGGTAAGGCATTAGGTGGTGCCTCAGGTGGATTCACCTCTGGCAAAAAGGAAATCATTGAGATGCTAAGGCAAAAGTCCAGACCCTATTTGTTTTCTAATACGCTGGCACCATCCATTGTTGGCGCTTCTATCGCTGTTATTGACATGTTGAGTGAAACCACCGAACTGCGCGACAAACTGGAAGACAACACTAAATATTTTCGCGAAAAAATGACTGAAGCTGGTTTTGATATCAAACCAGGGCATCACCCCATCGTACCGATCATGTTATATGACGCAGTGCTTTCACAACAATTCGCCGCAAAGCTTTTAGATGAAGGAGTATATGTGATAGGCTTTTACTTCCCTGTAGTCCCTAAAGGACAGGCGCGAATCAGGGTGCAGTTGTCTGCGGTGCACGACAGAAATCATTTGGATAAGGCTATTGCTGCATTTACCAAAATCGGGAAAGAACTAAAAGTGATCTGATTATCAGATGCGCTATTTCATTGAAATCACATATGATGGATCCAATTATCATGGTTGGCAAATTCAAAATAATGCCAATACGGTTCAAGGGATTCTAAATGAAGCTCTTTCCAAAATTTTACGAACAGAAATATCAACCATAGGTAGTGGACGAACTGATACAGGTGTCCACGCGCAAATGCAGGTGGTTCATTTAGATCATGAAGAAGAACTAAACGAAGAACGCTTATCAGCAAAACTGAATAGCCTATTGCCACAGGATATAGCGGTCAATAAAATCATGCCAGTAAACTCGGAGGCGAGTGCCAGATTTGATGCCATATCAAGAGCTTATACCTACAAGATGCATAGGCATAAGAACCCATTTCTGTACGGCAAGTCTTATTATTTTAGCCAGTCCCTAGATCTCGAAGCTATGAATCATTGCTGTGAGCTGATTCTGAAGTGGACTGATTTTGAGGCGATGAGTAAAGTTAAGACTGAGGTTAACAATTTTAATTGTGAAATATTCGAGGCTCTATGGCAAAAGCATAACGATGATATAGAGTTTAACGTAAGTGCCAATAGATTTCTGAGAGGGATGGTTAGGGCATTGGTAGGTACCATGATAGAAGTAGGTCAAGGCCGTATGACTCTTGAAGAGTTCAAGAAGGTATTGGAAAGTAATGATAGAACAAAAGCAGGTCGATCAGTTCCGGCACATGGCCTGTACTTAAGAGATATTATCTACCCCAAAGACATTTATCTATAAAAGAAATTACTATACATTCATTTTGGAGAAAGAAACAACTGACGGCAAAATATTAGATTTAAAGGTCCTGAAAAGGATTTTTGTTTTTGCCAAACCTTATATGAATCAATTTTGGCTCTTGGTGGCTCTTACAATAGCCCTGGCCATATTGGTGCCGATACGACCATATCTCATTCAGGTCACGATAGATCAGGAGGTAGCCAACGGCGATTTTGAAGGGTTGATTTTTATGATAGGCCTGCTTATCTCCCTCCTTGTGGTGCAAGCGTTTGTTCAATATGGGCATACCTACCTGTCCAGCTGGCTAGGCCAATATATCATTAGAGATATTCGGACCAATCTTTATAAGCACATCCAGCAGTTACGATTAAAGTTTTTTGATAAGACTCCGATAGGACGATTGGTCACCAGAAACATCTCCGACATCGAGACTTTGGCAGACGTATTTAGCCAGGGAATAGCCATGATGATTGGTGATCTGCTTCAATTAGTCGTGATATTAGTATTTATGTTTTATACTGATTGGAGACTTACGTTGGTGAGCTTATCTACCTTGCCTGTACTTATTTTTGCTACCTACATTTTCAAGGAAAAAATAAAACTTTCTTTCAATAGCGTTAGAACGGCAGTCTCCAATTTGAACTCCTTCGTTCAGGAGCACATCACGGGAATGAGTATTGTTCAAATATTTAATAGTGAAGAACGAGAATTTGAGAAATTTAGAGAAATCAATAAAGAGCACAAGAAAGCAAATATAAAATCTGTGTTATACTACTCTGTCTACTTTCCAGTGGCTGAAGTTATTCAAGCGATAGGAATTGGATTGGTCGTTTGGTACGGCGCGGTCAAGATGATAGATGCTCAATATCAGCCTGGAGTTCTCATTGCCTTCATCATGTATATCCAAATGTTTTTTAGGCCCATCAGGATGATTGCCGATCGATTTAATACGCTACAAATGGGAATAGTGAGCTCCAATAGGTTGATTAATTTATTGGAAAACAAAGAGCACATTCCCAACGAAGGAGCGCTTAATCCAGCAGCCCTTGAAGGAAGAGTCAAGTTTTCTGATGTCTGGTTTGCTTATAACGAGGAGGACTATGTTCTTAAAAACATCAATTTTGAAGTCCAGCAGGGAGAAACTGTGGCACTTGTAGGCGCGACAGGGGCAGGCAAATCGTCGATTATCAATTTGCTAAGCCGATTCTATGATATCAATAAAGGCACGATAGAAGTAGATGGTTCAAATATCCAAGCTTATGAGTTGAGTGCACTGAGAAGAAATATTGGAGTAGTACTCCAAGACGTATTTCTGTTTTCAGACTCTATAGAGAAAAACATTTCACTTGGCAATGATGATATTACCAGGGAGCAGATCATCGAGGCTGCTGAACTGGTCGGGGCTAGGGAATTTATTGAAAGATTGCCTGGAGGATTAGACTATAATGTAATGGAGCGAGGAGCGACACTCTCGGTAGGACAGAGGCAGTTGATCTCATTTGTACGAGCTATGGTTTACAATCCGAAAATAATTGTACTGGATGAAGCCACCTCGAGTGTAGATACTGAAACGGAAGAATTGATACAGCACGCTATCGATCGGATGATGAAAGGCAGAACATCGATTGTCATAGCTCATAGACTTTCGACAATTCAGCATGCGGATAAAATTCTTGTATTGGAGCAAGGGGAAATAAAAGAAATGGGTTCGCACGACGAATTACTTGCAAAAGATGGTTATTATGCACAACTTCATAGCATGCAATACAAGGAGTTAACAAATAGAACCGCTTGAAATACCCCGAGAAAATATTTTTGACAGGAATGCCTGGTTCTGGAAAAACCACTTTGGGCAAAGAATTAGCAAAGAAATTAGATAGAAATTTCTTTGACCTTGACGCAGAAATTGAAAGAATGGCTGGGTGGGTCATCCCAGATATATTTGCCCAAGTGGGAGAGGACTACTTCCGGGAATTGGAAAAGAGTGTTTTATATATGCTCATCAGGCTCAATGAGCCAGCTGTAATTGCTACTGGTGGAGGCACTCCTTGTTTCTATGACAATATGAATTTGATGAACATGTCTGGAACCACCATTTTTCTGGAGACTGCAATTGATACTTTGATTGAGCGAGTAAAGCAGGATAAAAATAGCAGGCCATTGGTTGGACAAATGAACAATGATACGCTGGATGCTGAAATGAAGGCCTTATATGAAAAAAGACTTTCTCATTACAAGAAAGCCTCTTTTACTACCAATTCTAATCTTAAGGATATTATTAGCACTCTAGAGTCAATCAAAAATTGATTCCAAGAGTAACTGATACATTCAGATTCTTATTTTCAGTAAATGCCGTAGGACTTATGTCTAAGTCTGGATCATTAAAAGAGTAAATGCTGTAGGGACTTCTGGCTGTGTCCCATTTTGAATGGACAGCAGATACATCGATAAAAAATTCTTGTACTCTATACCCAAGTCCAGCCGATATTCTTCTAATACTATTGTCAATGGAGCTGTTAGCATATGGATCACCTTCATAGCTATATCCAGCACGCAGTCTGAATTCATCTAACCTGACTTCAGATCCAATTCGGAAATTTATGGTGTTGTCATAGAGTTGTTTTATACTTTGATTATCTTCTGACACATTAAAATCGCTAGATTTTAACTTTGCAGATGAATAATCTATGAAGTCTACATCAGCTGATATAAATCCGTATTTCCCTAGAAAAAAAGCCGCTCCTGTGGTGAGTTTGAAAGGTGTGGTGATATTGTAAGTTGACTCTGAGAAGTATTCATCCTGAAAGTTTTCAAGTACAATCGAAGAATCCTCAGTGATCGCAAACTCCCAATTATTATAAGAGGTAAAAAGGTCTTCAGAGCTTTCTTCTCTCATACTATAGTAGGTCGGTGTAGTGGCAGATATTCCCAGTCTTAAAAAATCTGTTGGGCGAGCGATTAACCCGAAAGTACCACTTACCCCGGTTCCACGTACGTCAAGCGTAGTTCGAGTACTCACTTCGTTGATCGCATTGTCTGGTTGATTATTATATAAAAACTCAGATTCGGTGAAAGTATTTTCTTTGCTATATCTGACCGAATTAATGCTCAAGGCTCCACCAAAGTATAGTATATCGTCATAGTTTCCTCCCGCAGCAAAATCCCATTGGTATTGGCTCCCTTTACTTGTCAACACTTCTATCTGACGAGGAAAGTCACCGATGAATTTGTCATATCTGGTGAAATTTGGATCGCCATCTTCAGTATAATCATTAATTAAATAGTGGTTATATGCGTCATATACAATGCCAAGGTTTTCTAGTTGGTTCACCGGTGTGCCCCAGGCCTGATCTAACCAAGAATCAACAATCGAAGACTTATCAATTTGCTGATCATTGTAACCATCATATCTCACGTCGCTGTGAAAATTGTTTTCTCTGGTCATGGTAATGGCAAAGGAGCCTCCTTTGAATTTACTATTCTCAATATCACTATTGGAAAAATTAAAAATCACACCCATGTTGGCGATATTGAAATTAGCCTTGTAGTCGTCTGTGATCTGTCCAAAATATTCGGAAGAGCTATTATAAAAATTAACTGATGGAGTAAATGTAACCACCGAACTTCTATTGAATCCCAGCCCTGCTGGATTTGCATAAGCCGCATTGATATCTCCTCCAAGTGCTACCTGTGCCCCTCCTATCGCTTGAGTTCTAGCTGTACCCGTTGATTGGGTTCTACTAAACTGAAGAGCGTCGTTGTAGTATCCGAATTGTGCCTGTGCTGCGAATGAGCACACCATGAGCGTTAAACCTAATAGAATTAGCCTTTTCATACTTTATTATTTAAAATCTGATTTCTTGTTTATCTCCTTCCTCTGGACGATGAACCTGATGACCCAGAAGATCGACCGGACGAACCTGAGCTTCTAGATGAGCTAGATCGACCCGAACTACTCCTGGTACTGCTACTTCTGCTCGATCTCGATGGAGCAGAATAGGATCTGCTTTGAGATGAAGATCGGCCATTGGAATATGAACCGGAGTTTCTACTTGAACTTCCCGATGATCGCTGAGTACTATACCTTCTAACATTACCTGAAGAACTACCTGAAGACCTTGGAGATGAAGTTCTAACCGATCTCGAAGGAGAACTTACATTTCTGTCGGGCTCGTAGCTTCTTTGGGTTCTTGTATTTGATGAGTTTCTAGTACTAGAACTGCTCCTTGAGTTTTCAGAAGAATAGGAGGACCTATTTGAATATGGCTCTCTCGTTCTAGTAGAACTACGCGAGTTTGTTCTGTTAGACACTTCAGAGAGCCTGGATCTTGAGGTGCTCACATTTGCTCGTCTCAAGTATTCGTTTTGCGAGCGACTGTAGTTTCTCGTGTCTCTGGTTGCATCAGATCTACTTCTACTGCTATTACCAACTCTGGACTGACTTGCATTTGAAGCCACCCTGGCCGAACTGTTGGAGCGACCATTATTTGTGGCAAGATTTGCTCTGCCGGTAGCTCTCGTAGGTCTGGTCGAGGACATTCTGGAAATGTTTTCATTTCTTGCCACATTGGACCCTCTGCTATATCTCGCACCACGAGTCACATTTTTGTAGTACCGTTCTGACTGATAGCCATTGCCAGCATAGTATCCATTTCTATATCCTCGATAGAAGCCCCTGTCATAAGCATAGTACGGGCTGTACCATCTATATCTATTGAAACTATATACAGGACAGAAAAACGGATCATAAAAAAATGGATCATAAAAGGCGTTGCCCCAGCCAAATCCAATATTGATTCCTGAATACCAGCCGCCAAAACTATTGTAACCAAACCCGAAAGAAGGGCCCCATGCATTAAATCTATTGAAGTATGGGTCGGCATAATATCCGCCTCCACCTCCACCGCCGTAGTAATTATTGACGACAGATGGTTGATCCGATTGGCGATTATACTTGCTGTCATTGTAGAAGGACTGATCATCGTAGTCCGCAGCGGGCTCTTCTACATAGTAATCCTGACTACTGTAAGTGGGGTTCTGGTAGTCACCACTGCCAGCGTTTTGGTCATAGTTAACACCATTGGCTGACTGTCTAGCCTGTTGTTTATATTTCTCTATATATTCTGGATTCACCTCTTTGGCAGAATAGGAAGAATTGCCATAGGTATTATTCGAATAGGACTCATATGTAGTACTTGCATCCGTAGAGGATTGTTCGGTGTATTTTACCTTCTTCCGATCTTTGGATGTAAAATACATGTCGTCATATTCATTTTGTGCGATGGTTTGACCACTGAATACAATCATCAGGGTAAACACCGACAGAGTAGCGAGTTTGAATTTTTTCTGTATCATAACGACCTCCGATTTTAATTGGTAAAACATTGATTTTAATTACTGGACAACCTGTTATATTTGTGTCCAAATTTTCTCTGAACGAGGAAAAGCAATATCCATACCAAAATTAAACAATAGCGATGAGTAAAGGATTACCAAAGCGGAAAGATGACTATTCTTTATGGTATAATGAACTAGTTAAAAAGGCGGATTTAGCTGAAAATTCGGCTGTGAGAGGTTGTATGGTAATTAAACCTTATGGATATGCCATATGGGAGAAAATGCAAGCCACATTGGACGAAATGTTTAAGGACACCGGCCATTCCAATGCTTACTTTCCTCTATTTATACCTAAGTCCTATCTTAGTAAAGAAGCAGCTCATGTGGAGGGCTTTGCAAAAGAGTGTGCTGTTGTCACTCATTATCGACTTAAAAATGATGAGAACGGAAAAGGAGTTGTTGTAGACCCTGAGGCCAAATTGGAAGAAGAATTGATTGTTAGGCCGACATCAGAGACTGTAATTTGGAATTCATATAAGAATTGGATCCAGTCCTATAGAGACCTTCCGATTCTTGTGAATCAATGGGCTAATGTGGTGCGATGGGAAATGAGAACCAGATTATTTCTCAGAACTGCTGAATTTCTTTGGCAGGAGGGACATACAGCTCATGCGACAAAGCAAGAAGCTATTGATGAAACCGTTCAGATGATGAATGTTTATGCAACGTTTGCTGAGAGTCACATGGCATTGCCAGTTTTGAAAGGTGTGAAGAGTGAGAGTGAGCGTTTTGCCGGAGCGGAGGATACCTACTGTATTGAGGCTTTGATGCAAGATGGAAAAGCACTTCAGGCAGGTACTTCGCATTTCCTCGGTCAAAATTTTGCTAAAGCCTTCGATGTGAAATTTGCTAATGCCGAAGGAGGGGCAATGGAATATGTATGGGGTACGTCTTGGGGAGTAAGCACACGGTTGATGGGTGCTTTGATTATGGCGCATTCTGATGATCAGGGTCTTGTTTTGCCACCTAAGCTTGCGCCGTTCCAAGTAGTGATTGTCCCAATATTTAAGAGCGATGAGCAACTTTCGGAAATCTCAGAAGTGGCCATAAAAATTAAAGAGGATTTAAAGAAAATTGGAGTTAGTGTAAAATTCGACAATCGAAAGACGCATAAACCAGGATGGAAATTTGCGGAATATGAGCTAAAAGGGACACCTCTTAGAATAGCCATAGGTCCGAAAGATTTGGAAAATGGAACTGTCGAAGTGGCAAGGAGAGATTTGTTGGAGAAAAGTGTGATGCCGTTAGATGGCGATTTTCCACAGAAAATATCTGAACTGCTCGACAACATTCAAGAAACCATATACAATAAAGCTCTTGAGTATCGTAAATCGCATTCCTTTGAAGTTGATACCTACGATGAATTCAAGAAAATCATTGAAAGTGAAGAAGGCGGGTTTGTCTACGCCCACTGGGATGGCACTGCCGAGACCGAAGAGAAAATCAAAAATGAGACGAAGGCCACCATCCGATGCATTCCAATTGATCAGAAGCAAGAAGATGGTAAGTGTGTGTATTCAGGGCAACCTTCCAAAGGCAGAGTAGTATTTGCTAAGGCTTACTAATAAAACATAGGCATGGAATATTACCATGCCTATTTTGTATATTTAAACTTCAATTTTGAACCAACTGATTTGCTTGATTATTTTCTTATAGCGTTTCTTATAATATCTGGCATTGGACTAATTATCGCAGAGATTATTTTTGTCCCAGGGACCACTTTTGTGGGAATTCTAGGATTTGCAATAGGTGCTTTTGGAGTGTATAGGAGCTATGAGTTATATGGGACAAGTGTTGGCCACATAGTGCTCACAGCTACGCTGATCTCAATGGGCATTGCCGTTGTACTTAGTTTTAAATCAGGTGCATGGAAGAAATTTGCACTCAAAGGATCGATAGATGCAATAGTAAATAAAGACCTGACTTCTGGTTTGACCGTTAGCATGAAGGGAATGACAGTGTCTTCCTTGAAGCCAGTAGGAAAAGCCGAATTTGACAATAAAGAATTTGAAGTGACATCGCTTGGGCATTTTATCGAAGAAAACCAGGCTATTAAAATTGTCAAGTTGGAGCGAAATAAAATTTTTGTAGAACCAATTAAAGATTAATGAATATGATGATATACGCGATTTATGCAATGCTGGGTATAATTGCAGTTTTTACTTTTCTCTACTTTGTCCCTGTTGGTCTTTGGATTACAGCACAGTTTTCTGACGTTAAGGTTGGTTTGTTCGAACTCGTTTTTATGAGAATCCGAAAGGTGCCTCCAAGTTTGATCGTCAATTCTTTGATTACGGCAACCAAAGCCGGGCTAAAGGTGACTTCTGGAGAGCTTGAAACACATTATTTGGCAGGAGGTAATGTGCCCAATGTTATTAAAGCATTGATTTCTGCTGATAAAGCAAACATTGCTTTAGAATTTAATCAAGCAGCTGCCATTGACTTAGCTGGAAGAGATGTATTTGAAGCAGTTCAAATTTCAGTAAATCCTAAAGTGATTACGACTCCAAGAGTGGCTGCTGTAGCCTCTGATGGTATTCAGCTCATAGCAGTGGCTAGAGTTACCGTAAGAGCAAACCTGGCTCAACTCGTAGGTGGTGCTGGAGAAGATACTATTTTGGCTAGAGTGGGAGAAGGTATTGTGACTTCAATTGGATCGGCTGTCACGCACAAAGAAGTACTCGAAAACCCTGACAAGATATCGAAATTAGTACTTACAAGAGGATTAGATGCAGGTACGGCTTTCGAAATATTGTCAATTGACATCGCGGATGTTGATGTTGGAAAAAATATCGGAGCTGATCTACAAATTGATCAGGCAGCAGCAGACTTGAAAGTTGCTGAAGCTAAGGCAGAAGAAAGAAGAGCTATGGCTGTTGCGGTAGAGCAAGAAATGAAAGCTAAGGCACAGGAAGCTAAAGCAAAGGTAATCGTGGCAGAAGCCGAAATACCTAAAGCCATGGCACAAGCTTTTATCGATGGTAATTTGGGAATCATGGATTATTATAAAATGGACAATATCAAAGCTGATACCGATATGAGAGAATCCATTTCAAAACCAAAGGGCTCAGGCAGAAAACCAAGTAAATAATATTTTGTCCGCAAAATTTAGCTTCACGGGCATCTTCAAAGACAGCAGGCGCATTAGTTTCATAATGAGAATCTTGAGTCTGATTTTGAAGATGCCCGTTTTTTTTGTTAAAATATCTGTTTTCACAATAACCCTGGCACTATGCTTTGGCAGTTCGACAGCCATTGCTCAAAAGATTACTATTCATGGGCAAATACTTGATGGAAGAAGCCTGGAGGAGCTTGCCAATGTTCACGTCTATTTGGAAAGGCATCTAGGAACCACCACTACCACGGAAGGGCGGTTTCAGTTTGAGGTTAATCATTTGGATACACTACATTTCACCTTGGTCGGCTATGATTCATTGTCGATGGTGGTTACAAATGTGGAGGAGGTGCAAAAGGTGATTCTAGCTATGCATCGAAGCACCATAATTTTGGAGAGTGTCGAGATCGCTTCTGATTTTCAAGCAGAAACCATCCTCAAAAAACCCAAACCAAAGACTTTTCAAATACCGGGAGTGAAATACTCAAATAAACCTCCTCAAAAAAATTATAAACTTGGACTTGGAGCCATCGGTAGCCCAATGACAGCACTGTATAGAACATTTAGCAAAAAGTACAAAGAGGAGAAAAAAAACTATTTGTATCTAAAACAAAAGCAAGCTGAAGATTTGGTTTATAATAAAGCTAAAGCAAATTTGGATAATGCATTTGATCATATTAATGAATATTTTGATGAATACTACTACAGAGATTTTATCCGATATTCAGGGCTAACGGTTCAGTATGTGGCAGACTGCTCTGAGTACACACTGATCAAAATCTTACCCGAGGCTATCAACAAGTACTATGAGCATCTCGACAAGCAAAGGCAAGAGTAGTAAAAATAAAAAGCACGAGATTTTCATCCCGTGCTCTTTCTAAACAAACAGTCCTGTCGGCTTTTAGGCCTTAAGTCTCATTAGAAACTTCTGACATTCCTGCTCATCGCCAAGATATTTTTTTCGCTCTCCTATAACGGCATACCAAATCTGCTCTTCATTGCTGAAAAGTAACCTAATTCCCATTGATACTAGTGATTGCGAAATACTCATAGCTGGTGAGTCTTTAACTGATCTTGTGAATAGCAAAAGTGCCATAAACTTATTGGATGTGTAATAGAGTAAAGACTTAAATCGTCTAGGAGAATCTCCTAAAAATGAAACTTAGTACGGCTAAAATCCTAAAATCTTGCGCCCAGTACGACTGTTTCCTTTTGAATCGACTTGTTTCCTTGTCCATCGAAGATTTCAAAAAACACAACGTAGTAGCCTACTGATGCTCTGCCTCCTTGGTTGTTGATACCATCCCAGGTAAAAAACCCATTAATTGATAACAACTCACCTTCTGCTAGTGTTTTAACCAAGTCTCCCGAGGTGGAATAGATATTAACATTGGCAAAGTTACCTGTCTGGTCAAGCTGATAGCTGATTGTTGTATAATCATTAGACCCAGTATTGTCAGGAACAAAAACTTTAGGGTCTATGGAAATCGTGGCACGTGATTCGTTGAGAGTTCGATATTGAGAATTTTGTAGGCCTGGTGTAGCAAACCCTTCGGTACTCGCTGCGGATTTCCAACTGTCAGAATTAAAACTCTCCGTATCAAAAGAGACCCTTTCCAGAGAGACACCATCATCGTCATCCAGTAGATTAAAATGGTAGTCATCTTCATAGTACATCTGGTCGATAATCGAATTAAACTCATCCCGAAGGATTACCGAATCTTCGGTGTCTGAAAGGGTCGGAAAGCTGCTCATGGACAAGTATGCAGTAGGCTCTCCTTTCGGGTACTCGATAGCCAAGATTTCAGGGTCTGGAGTCAAAACAAGATACTCGGCTGGGTTGAGTACGAAATTTTCTGTGGTAATTGATTTAGGATTGTTCTTCTCTGCACTTAAGGTCCAATTTTTCAAATTGATCGCCTTTTCGGAATTGTTATAGATTTCAACAAAGTCCACTCCTCCTACATTTGGATTGAAGAGTACCTCATTGACAATGATGTCTTCAACAGCGGCCAGTTCGGGCAGTCTGAAAGTAGCAGTATTTCGATCGGTTTGAATAGTATTCGATTTGCAGTCTGTAATATTGGAAACTGCTATTTCGTACAATTCTCCCGTTTCAAGGTTTTCTTGTAGATCAATTTCAAGATTCATATTTTCTGGAGAGGCTAGGGCAACTGAGGCTATTGCCACATGAGGTGAAATGGAAACAGAGGCATTGGTAAATTGCTCAGGGTGTATCTTTTCGTCCATTATTATGACCAACGAGTCTTCGTCTATGGCAAGGGCACCTATTACCTGAGGGCCAAAGTTATCAGGGTTAGATACAGCGGTCGAATTAGAAAAACCGGGAGTCCCGCCAGATTCATCTACTGATGCCGTCCAGTTGTTCAGTTCACCACATGGATTATTCAAATCTATCATTTCCAATGACCATCCTCCATCTTCCTTTTCGCTATTCTTGTACCATGCCGTACGGTAAGAAGTAGTAAAAATCTGTTTCTCTCCCACAAATAGGGAGAGGGTCTCTCCAGAGTTATTTAACGAAGGAAAACTTGATACAGTGATTACATTGCTTATCGTAAATGAATTGATTCCTGAAGTACTTGTCAGAATGAGATAATTACCAGCTTCTATTTCGCCTGACACAATCGTCGTGCTTCCACCTTCATCCACAATGCTCACTCCACTCAGGGAAATGGTATTGGAGGATGTATTATAGATTTCGAGGTATTCAACATCAGGCAGCCCTACTTCCGGGGTAGGGTCAGCCATGATTTCAGAAATAATCAGCTCTCCAAAGTCTGGTGTTTCTTGAGCCTCATAGCTGAACTCAGCAGAATACCCAAATAGGGCATTATCTGATAGGTCCTCAATATTGTCTGTTGACAGCGTATAGGTAATGGATTCCATAAATTCCGATGAAAACTCCAACAACACAGTAGAGTCCTCCTCTTCATATGTTGCATCTATTGGGTAGCCAAAATCAGGTGTAATTTGATAATTAGTCAAGAATTCTGCAGATACCTCATTTAGTGCCTCCGAGAATTTTAGCCACATTGCATTTGTTCCCACGGCTAAATATTCTGTAATAGAAGGAGGGGTTTGATCATCAACAACGGTGATGAAAAAATTGATAATATCGTTACCATAAATGTTCTCCAAGTTCGCCCAAGAGATTTGATAGGGCTGATCCGCCACTAGCGGCTCTTCGAAAGTCAATCGTAGAATATTGTTGTCGTCTTCGTCTATTATAGCTGCTATGCATTCACCTAGGGATGGGGACGAATCAAAGTCTGCCAGATTGAGGGTTTGATCAAAGTCAAGCGCCTGATCAAACTCAAGTGCAACAGATCGATCCCCTAAAAGCGAAGCAGAGCTAATGTGGCTTATCACCTTAAATGGATAGATATTGACGTGTAAATCCGAAAATTTGGTATCCGCTACGCCGCTAACAGACAAGGTGTCGCTACTATTGTCTAAGAAATTGTCTTCAAACGATACACTCGCGATTCTTGTCGTGGCAAAAGTGATTTCCGAGGCCTCTTTACCATTTGTGCTATAATTTGACAAAACCTCCTTGGTATTTGGATCTGGTGTTTTGTTGAATTCAATGCTCAACGTATTGCGATTTACTACCTGTATTCTGGAGATATAGAATACGTCATAGTCAAATGTCGTATTAATGGTGGTAGCTAATGTATTGCCCCTTTGGTCGGATAAATTTGACAAGCTCATTTCAATGGCTTTTGACTCGGGTAGGACGGAGGGTAAATCGAGATAAACGATGTGTGGGTATTCTAAATCGATTGTTGCTGTAGATGGCTGACCTACACCTGACCCGATAGTATAATTGTCAGTGGATTGAGCAGTAGTTTGATCCAGGTTTTCATTAAACCAAAGAATCAACTCATTGGCTGATCGAACTATTATGCTATCCAGTTGTGGTTCAAATATATCATATACAAACTCCTGTTTTAATTTCGTCTTTATGCCGTTGCCATATAGATCTTTTACCTCATCTATTGATAATTCAAAAACGGTCTCTTGATTAAAATCTTGACCAAAATCGAGCGTGACTGTCAGTTCGTCTGTAGCCAGGGTGGCTTGTATTGGAAATATATCTTCGTATTCGTAGTTTTCTTTAGACTCTGCTGATTGTTCGTCTACTTTTTCTAAAAATACCACCTCCAGCTCAGAAGAAGAGATCACTATGACTGTATCTAGTTTGGGAGGTGAGGTGTCGTAGACAAATATCATATCTGGCGTGCTGATATAATCCAAAGACTTATTCTCAAGGTCTGAGATGGATAATGTCAAATCCTGATTGTCATCAAAATTATTAGAAAATGCTAAATGAACCAGTTTACTGTTGCTATTATCAAGGGATGCCGAGACTGGATGGCCTACCTCATCGTCCACCAGATAGTTGGTTACGGTCTCTGCGCTTGACTGATCTAATTTCTGATTGAAATATACGTCGAGCAGGTTTATACCTAAAACCCTAACCGTATCTACATCTTGAGAAAAGGTGAAATTTGATGTTAAGTCTGAACTGAGTGCATTGCCCTGTATGTCTTGTAGGCTTGTGATGGTCAGCGTGTGTTCTACATCCAATTCAAATTCATCTTCGAAGGAGAGAGTGATTTGACTGGCATCTGTTTCATTCAATTCAGCCGATTCTGGATTAGAGGCAGAATGATCGGAAGTATAATTGGACTCATCTTCCGCAAGCGTTTCATTTAGCTCTTCATTAAAAAATAGTACTATCTGACTTTCATTTCTAACAACTATCCGGTCGAGCGAAGGAGGATTGGTGTCATAGTCAAAGGACAAGCTGTTGATTAGAATAGCATTGCCAGCGCAGTCAGTAGCTCCTGATACGGAGAGTGTATACGTGGTGCCACTGGTCAAATCAGGAGTAACATCTACTGCTACCTGAAGAAAACCTGGGCTAACAGGCGAGACTCCATTTTCGCTAACCCCATTGTCGAAAATGTAGGTGGAAGTATTCAGAGAGGTTTCATCCATGGGCTCATCGAAGGTCAGCAGAAAGGTATTTGCATCGGTTGCGATAAAATCAATCAGATTCGGACCAGTCTGGTCTAGGCTATTATCATACACACTATTTTCAGTGCCGGGAGTACCACCATCGGTGTTGTTTGATGCGATCCAATTGCTTTCATAGCTACAAGCTAGCTCAGGGTTGATTTGTTCGAGGGTATAACCTCCGTCATCTTTATCACTATCTTGATACCAGGTAGAAGTATACGATACGCTATCTACTAGATTTCCTAGATTATCAGTGAGCTCCAGGTCTTCACCAGCATTAGACAAGGATAGCCCTGACAGACCGATTACATTCCCTGTGAAATCGCCAGCATTAGCTGTGGTAGTGAGTGTGACATAGTCATGGGCTTCCAGGGTATAATCATCAAGTGTCCTGGCATCAATCATAAAATCTCCAATGTTGATGGCTTGATCAGTAGCGTTGTATAATTCTATGAACTCTGCGTTGGGCAAGCCAACTTGTGGACTTGGATCCGCCATGATCTCATTGATAACGATATTTCTAAAAGGCGTCTGTATCTCGACATCAAGTGTCTGATCGATGTCGTCTATGGTTTCGTCCAGAGCCTCGTTCTGCACCTGATCAATATTGAGCGTATAGGAGTTGTTTACAAAATCATCTCCGAATACAAGCAGTACCTCATCTAAATTTGAAACATCTCGAGAAGCAGAATTGGGATTGTCAAAACCATAGTTGAGCGTGTAGTTAGAAACGGTTTCTGCAGTGGTAGCATCTACATTCTGATTGAAGGTGATCCTTATAGACTCATCCCCTTCTTTTTCAACCGATGTAATCGCAAACCCAGCCGCTGCTGTAGTCACACTGATGTCATCAAAACCAATTTTGTCTTTGCGTGTACTGGTGTAGACACAGCGCACGCCGGTATAGGCACTTGCACTGTGATTGTTATCTGTTGCAGACCCTTCCAGTGAAAAAGTACTGCCGCCACTGGTATCATGATAAACTGACCAATTGGCTGATGCATCTCTAGTCACTCTTATTCGCACTTGTACGGGATCACCAGCAAGTACATCGTTGGTGCCATCTACTATTTTCGTTTTTGTGGTTCCGGTTTGCCTATAAAGGCTAATGTCGTCATTGGTGCTGCCGAGAGAGACGTAGTAGCCATTGAGTGAGCCTGATAGGTCGGCCTGATCTGATACAAGATAAAAAAAAGCGTGGTTGGAAACTGTGAGATTAAAATCAAAATCTGCTAAAAATTCCCATGTAGTTTCTCCTAATTCAGTTTGAGCTGTGGCTAAATATGATTCGCCAGCTGCGGCCGCATCTAGATGCAAATCAAAACCGCTGGCATCGAAATCTGCGGTCTCACCGCTCCAGACCGGATTGCTTGTAAAATCACCATCTGCAAAGTTATCATTAACCTGAGCTTGAGAAAATTGTAAAAAGAACAGACCAAGAAGGGTAATAAAATATCTCATTGAAGTTGGTTTTCGCTTACTAAAATAAGGATAAATCAGGAGTTCATCGAGATGTATGAGAGGGTAGACATTAATGTTGTGTTATTTTTTTCTTTTGGCAGCGTACTTCACCGATTCATCAAGAATGATAGCTTCATGCAGGATTTGATCTAAGGCTTGCTTATCAATTTGATCCATGGAATAATAGCTGATGCCAGCCACCTGCTTACGATCTTTGAAGTCCAATAGGTTCTGCTCGTTTGACAGTTCATTGGCACGCAAAAAGCAGAGTTCCACGCCATTATTCTTTAGAGGATTGAGGTAGCAAATCCAGCTTTTTTGAAAGTAAAAAGGGATTTTGAATCTCAATTTACAAGTGATCCTTTCATCTACCAAAATCCTTTGATGAAGTACCTCCATGAGCTCCCGCTGAGGGCTCTCTAGATTTGAAAAAAAATCTAAAATGTCTGTCATTGTAAATGATAAATGGGTTTTGTTCTACAAATTTAGTAATTTGGTTTAGGGAGAACTTACTAAAATTGTAGCCATGATAAAATTCTTCCTTCGCAATGCACGTCGAAACAAGCTGTACTATAGCATAAATCTTATTGGTTTAGTGCTGGGCACTACTTCAACAATTTTCATCTATCTCTATCTTCAGAATGAGGTGACTTATGATAAGCATTTTAGCGAATCAGAGCGAGTCTATCGAGTAGCATTGAATAGAGTATATCCAAACAATGAAGTAGGGTGGGCATCTATACCAGCACCAATCTCCGGAGCATTGAAATCCAATTTCCCAGAAATCCAAGAAGTCACAAGGCTAACAGATGCGGATTTTATGGTCAAAGTCAATAATGAACTATTTAGCGAGAAGCATGGGCTTTATGCAGATCCCAATTTTTTCAAAATCTTTGATTTTGAATTTATTGAAGGAGATCCGAATACGGCATTGTCTCAACCTAGGCAGGTGGTGCTGACCGAATCACTTGCACTCAAATATTTTAAAACTGCACACGCAGTTGGAAAGCAATTGATCATCCGAGATAGCCTCAACTATCAGGTGAGTGCAGTCATCAAGGACATGCCTCAGAATTCACATTTCATGGGTGATTTGATTGCTCCAATGGAAGACTCGTTTGAGTCCAGATATCGAAATGTATGGGGCACAGCATTTTTCTATTATACTTATATCAAGCTAGACGACAAGACGGTTGTTGACTCCTTCGATAGTAAGGCCCGACAATTTTTGTTAGAACAAATGGCTGCTAATACCACAGGGATGGATTTCCAAAAATGGTTAGACGACGGCAACAGTTATGATTATTTTCTGCAACCGCTGGCTGACATTCATCTGACCTCAAATCTCCGATGGGAATTTATGCCCAATGGCAAGAAAAGTAATGTGCAACTGTTTTTGGCTGTTGGCATCTTTATTCTGATTATTTCAAGTATCAACTATGTAAACCTCTCTACAGCAAAGGCAGGTAAACGGATGAGAGAATTAGGATTGAAAAAAATTATGGGAGCTTCCAGGGTACAGCTCATTTGGCAACTCCTGGGAGAGTCTGTAGTACTTACTACTGTTTCAGCATTACTTGCTACGCTATTGGCAATTCAACTGCTTCCGTCTTTTAGTGAGCTCACCGCCATCAAATGGACCTATGGGGCACTATTGGAGCCGTATTTTTTATTGCTTTTTGGCACTTTTTCAGTCCTACTTGGGATTATTTCGGGCGTGTACCCTGCACTAAAACTCTCTAATGTATACCCCACTAAAATAATAGCTACTAATTCTAAATCGGGAGGCGAGTCAGCTCAAGAACGCTGGATTAGAAATATCCTGGTAGGACTTCAATTTGGAGTGTCCTTGGTGGTCATTGTATCTACAATGGTGGTATACGAACAAAACCAGTATTTGCAGACTGTAGACCTGGGATATGACAAAGAAAACCTGCTGATCATCAACAATGCAGGGGAACTCAGAAATCAACTAGCTACCTACCGTGATAAACTTGTTGAATCTCCAAACATCTTACAAGGATCTGGTATGTCATCGGTGCCAGGATTTGTCAATGGAGCGACTACCTATACGACTCCACAGAGCGATGGAAATCCCGTTAATGTGTCGTTCTTTTTTGCTGGAGACGAACACAGCGCAGAGATATTCGGTCTGGAATTGTTGGCTGGGCGCAATTACCGGCCAGGAGATTTTATTGATACCACAAGATATGCACTGATCAATAGGGAGGCTGCAAATCAACTTGGGTTGACTATAAATGAAGCCGCCAACTCTTTTATCAACAATACTTCAGGTACAAGACGACTTAAAGTCATCGGTGTAGTTGAGGATTTTCATATCCATTCACTCCATGAAGAAATCCGACCTTTAGTGATTTCTACAGGCATGAGATCTCCCAATATGCTTGTTTTCAAAATAAAAGAAAGTAAAAATCAGCAGGCCATACAAGAAATTGAATCTCAGTGGGCTGAATTTATACCTGCCAAACCGATAGAGTATTCGTTTCTTGGCAACAATCTGGAGTCTCTCTATGAGAGCGAAAAACATACGCAGGAACTATTCTCGATTTTCACCTTGCTTGCCATGTTCTTGGCAGGTTTCGGTATGTATGGTCTTTCAGCTTATCTGACAGAACTCAAAAGAAAAGAAGTAGCTATACGCAAAACATTAGGTGCCTCAGAAATATGGATTCTCAAATATTTCACCGTCAAACAGCTCTCAGTGATAGGATTGGCAATAGTTATTGGATTGCCAATAGCATACTATTTAGGCAACGAATGGCTTAGCAACTTTGCATATAGAATTGAGATTGGCTTCGGGCTGATGTTGCTCTCCGTAGCCACCATATTGGTAATAGGACTGTTGGCGATAGGCTGGTATTCTGTAAAGGCCGCACTGGAAAATCCAGTGAATATGCTTAGAGAATAATTTAGATTAGGACGACTTTGCTCCATACGTATATTGAATTGATAGCGACTGCTGAAAGAATGTGTTAGAAATCGATAGAGCTTATTCTAATTAGTTAATTTATTAACAAAACCCGTATTTGATTAACGATTTTCGAAGAAATCAACGTTTTCCCCTTACAATTCTCAATGGATTTATTGTAATTTTGAATTCTAAATAAAAAGTACACAAAGTGAAATTAGCAGTAGTAGGAGCCACAGGCCTCGTAGGATCGGAAATCCTGGAAGTAATAAAGGAAAGAAATTTTGAATATGATGAGCTCTTATTGGTCGCTTCTCAGCGATCTGTTGGCAAGGTCATAGAATACAAGGGAAAGCCGCATACAGTAATCGGACTGGACGATGCGGTGGCTGCGCGACCCGATATTGCTATATTCTCAGCAGGAGGTAGTACTTCTCTTGAGTGGGCCCCAAAATTTGCTGAAGCGGGTACTATTGTGATTGACAATTCTTCTGCATGGAGAATGGACCCGTCCAAGAAGTTGATAGTTCCAGAAATCAACGGATCAGTCATCATGATTGATGATAGAATCATTGCCAACCCCAATTGTTCTACAATTCAAATGGTGCTCGTATTAGGACCATTGCACAAAAAATATGGAATCAATAGAGTTATAGTTTCTACCTATCAGTCTGTAACGGGTTCTGGGAAAGGGGCTGTAGATCAGATGATGGCTGAGCGTAATGGAGAGACTCCCGATATGGTTTATCCGCATAAAATCGATATGAACGTGCTACCCCATATTGATGTATTTCAGGAGAACGGATACACAAAGGAAGAAATGAAAATGACCAACGAGACTGTAAAAATTCTTGGTGATGAAAATGTAAAAGTATCTGCGACATGTGTGAGAATCCCAACTATGGGGGGTCATTCCGAGTCCGTCAATATTGAGTTTGACAATCCGTACGATCTAGAGGAGGTAAAAGAAATTCTAGCCGAAGTACCTGGACTTATTCTACAAGATGATGTGGCCAACAATATCTATCCAATGCCATTGACTGCACATAAAAAGGATGAAGTCTTTGTTGGCAGAATCAGGAAAGACGAGACCAAGGAAAACGCATTGAACTTATGGATCGTGGCAGACAATTTAAGAAAAGGAGCAGCTACTAATGCCATACAGATTGCACAGTATGTGACCGAGAAGAATCTGGTATTCTAATAAGAAACCTATTTTAGTTATTAGTGCGAAAACCTATTCGCACAAATAAAAGGCTGGTTTGAATGTTCTACATTTGAGCCAGTTTTTTTATGTCCAAAGCTCTCATAGATAATCTCAGTCAGCCGGAAGCACGGCGCTTTCTTCTGGATCATTTAGACGATGATCCAGCTGCTCTGATGCTTCAAAAGGCAAAACATCCTAATCTACCCTTGCAAGACATAGTGGGTCAAATTCAATCCAGAAAAAAAGCTCAAATAAAATTGCCGGAGTGGCACGCCAAAGAAGACATAATATTCCCGGTAGGTGTCTCAATGGAGCAATGCTCGTCAGAACCTACGGCCAGGTACAAAGCCTCATTAGTTAGTGGACAATCTGTGACAGACCTCACTGGCGGATTCGGAATCGATCTTTATTACCTTTCAAAGTCTTTCGAACAGGCCAACTATGTAGAGCAATCAAATGATCTTACCGCACTGGCTGCTTACAATTTTCAAAAGTTAAAAGTTAAGAATATTACGGTGATCAATGACGTGGCAGAAGAATATCTGAATCAGGAAAAATCTCCTTCCGATTTATATTACCTGGATCCGGCCAGAAGAGACGACTCAAATCAGAAGGTATTTCAAATAGAAGACTGCACGCCGGATCTCAGTGCAATACTTCCAGTGATAGCCAAACGACGATCCACTATACTTATCAAAATGTCACCGCTTCTTGACATACATCAGTCGCTCGATGTACTACCTCAGGTCAGCGAAGTTCATGTAGTTGCCGTCAGGAACGAATGCAAGGAGTTGCTTTTCAAAATAGAACCGAAATCCAGCCAAACGGCAGTACGAACAGCAGTGAACATCACTCCGCAGGGAATGGATCGGTTTGTGTTTACCCCTGAGCAGGAAGAAAAACTACCAATATTTAGCGAGCCGCTGAATTATCTATACGAACCGAATGCCGCGATAATGAAGGCTGGGGGGTTCAACGCGGTAGCGAATGCATTTGACCTTCAAAAGCTACACAGAAATTCACACCTATATACTTCCAAGACACAGGTGGAAAATTTTCCCGGAAGAGCCTTTGAGATCTTAGCGATCACCGTATTGAACAAGAAGAAATTAAAGAAGTTTTTGTCCAATAATCAGGCTAACATCACAGTGAGAAACTATCCAATGTCTGTAAAGGAGATTCGTAAGAAAACAGGAATTCAGGAGGGAGGTGATATTTATCTTTTTGCAACCACTCTAATGGATCAAAGCTTCAAGGTGGTAGTTTGCAAAAAAGTGTAGCCAGTTTTTTGCTTATTGATAGAACGCATACCCAGAAGCTCTAGACTTGATTGCGGGATTGAAAATGGTAGGATCTATTGTGATCATTTTTATATCAGATCTAACCCTATCCATGAGTGTGACTAGCCAGGAATTGCTTGCAGTGTCATAGGTCAAACCGTCGAAAGTATAAGAGACCTGGTAGCTGAAAGATTGATAATGGTGCTGCGTACCATTCTCGATATCGAGATAATACAACTCCGGCTTAGCATACCGGCTGCGTGATATATAGAAGATACGATCATTTACTATTTCCCAATTTCCAATGTCATTGGGGATAAAGCTCTCCACGACTTGCTCCTCCTTTTCTCCCTCCAATTTCCAAATACCCATACTATAAGGCAAACTATAATACAGGACGTCTTGGTAGGGTATCGCTCGAATGCCACCGTTGGTGGTGAGCTGTACATCCAAACTGTCCTTTAGCGTCATTTTTCTGATCTGGAATTCTCCCGATTCATTTGACCCATAATAGATAGCTAGGCCATCTTGAGACCAAATGGGGTAAGTTTCTTCCGCCCTATCCTCAACGATCCTATCTGCCGTTTTGGATTTAATATCAAGTAGATAGACATCGTCATTGCGATCATTATTTATTTCAAATACCAGTTGCTTACCATCAGGAGACCATTGCGGGTGCCGGATGATAGGCCCGTTGAAATCAGTGACTTGTATGCTAGATTCACTGGTAAGGTCTCGAATCCAAATTTCTGCAAAACCAGTTTCCTTTGAGACGTAAGCCAGCTGATTTGTTTTTTCGTGATATGATGGGTTCCAACTGGTATGATTATTCATCAATCGACTACTAAAATTTGTGCTTTGAGGAAGATCCGAAAACTTCCATAGGTTGTAGGACTCATTCCAGGTTTCGAAAATCAAGCGATTGGTTGGGAGGTGATAGTCCAAATTTCGAATAATATCTGAAGACTCATGGAGTGTGGTTTTTTGACCGGATTTAATATGCAGACTTGCCATCCTGAAAGCATAATTTTTGTGCACGTACGAATAGATCAAATGATCGCTGTCTGCCCAGCACACGCCTGTAATCTGCTCTGGCTCCTTGGTAAGATTTATTGAGGAATCACTGTCCATAGTTTTGATCATCAGCCGCCCATAACCCGGAATCAGATGGTAATAAAGCGCATTGTATCTATGAGATCTTATATAGGCTAACGTTTTACCATCTGGCGATATTCTGGGCGAACTGTCACCGATCATTCTAGCTTCAGGTGTCGTAAGTTGAGTTATTTTTTTTGTTTTGATATCGACCTGATGCAAGGCAAAAACTCGCTGTCCAACCAAGCGGTCAGAGTAGATGATCGATGCTCCATCCGGTGTCCATACCATAGCCGAAAGGTTTACTATTGCATGGACAGTGATCAGTTTTTTTTCTGTGCTGTCTACCATACTTTTTAGGATGATCCAGACCTGCTTACCATCGTTTCGAAAGTAGGCTATTTTCTCACCTGATGGAGACCAAACCGGGTCTGTTTCTATATTGTGAGGATTATCTATTTGATTTACCTCTTCGCTGATCAAATTTTTAATATAGATATCCATATTGTTATTGCCGCCGGCTCCAGCAGCAAACATGACCTGTCTTCCGTCAGGAGAAAACCTGGGGACTCGTTCTTGCCCCCAATCGTCTGTTACATTTACCAATCCACCAGTGTCTATTGTACCGCTGGACTTTATGATGTAGAATCCAAAGATGACTAAGCCTGCTAATACTATAAGTAAAGCTATTTTTTTTGGCTTTCTTCTTTTCAATTCTTCGACTAGGCGATGAGTTTGAGTGTATTCTATGGGAGAGAGTAAGATATAGCCAACCGACCTGATGGTATCGATCTTAGGGCCATCTTCGCCGGGCAGCTCAAAGATTTTTCTCAGTACCGAGATGGATTTCATCAACGAGTCTTCCGTGACTACTACATCTTTCCATACGGTTTCCATTAGTGTTTCTTTGGTCACCACCTGACCCTGGTTTTGTGCCAAACAGACCAATACTTTCATGGTTCTCGACCCTATATTATGTTTCCCACTCGAATGAATAATCCTATTTATTTCTGGTAGGATGAGCCAATCACCGATTCGAAAAGGCCTCAATTTCAAGTCAGAACTGCTAATCATGGCGTGGAAATGTCAAAATTCAGTTTTTGGGTTGCTTTTCAGAAAACATTCAGGATTCTTCTTACAGTGTATCATAGCATAATGTCAATATTGTAATGGACATCAAGGCTATAACATTCCAGCCATATAAAAACCTGATATCTATAGACCTTGTTCAGAATAAAATTTACTCAAAAACATTAAGTGTAAAATAATATTTTTATGAAATCCAGTATTCTCTATTTGAGCCTAATCTTATCTGTTTTGAGTGGCTGCGAAGATGACGCCGAAACAGTCGAAAGCCCGCAAATCACATCCTTCAGCCCGGAACTTGGATATGAAAATGATGAGGTCACAATTGTAGGAAAGAATTTCTCCAATACAGCCAGCGAAAACATTGTAAGATTTGGTAGCATTCAGGCGGAGGTTCTATCTGCTACTGCAAGTCAATTGGTGGTGCTCGTACCTGGCGGAGCCTCAGATGGAAGTATCTCAGTCCGAGTGGGATCAGCTTCAGGATCAAGTGAACAAGAATTTATTGTCTTAGTAGATCTGGAGAAGGAAATCAAGACAGCCATGACTAGCACTGATATTCCGTCTTTGGCTATAGCTGTGCTTGATAATGGAGAGGTGATTTATTCAAAGGGATTTGGCCATTATGATGCAGCGCAGACCAAAAATACAGATGAGAATACGTTGTACCTGACTTCGTCTATTTCCAAATTAATCGTCTCTATAGCAGTCATGCAACAGGTAGAGTTGGGCAAATTAAGCCTTGATGAAGACATTGGTGAGCTTGTCGGCTTTGATGTACGAAACCCTAATTTTCCAGACAAGATCATTACTGTTCAGATGGTGATGGAGCACGGAAGCTCGTTGTCCAATCCAGTAGGAGGAGAAATCATTGATGAAGCCTTTTTCGCTCATAAGGCGGATTCTGCCATAGCACTCCATCCCATAATAGAAGATGCTATTACTGCTGAAAGCGAAATCTACAATTCGGGTATTTGGATGAATGTGGAGCCTGGAACATTTCACAAAAATTCTAATTACGGTATCACTCTGCTCGCTTATATGGTTGAGAAACTGTCTGGCCAACATTTTAATGACTATTCCAAAGATCACATTTTGAATCCAATGGGAATGTCATCCTCTAGCTATTATTTTCCTGATATTGATCAGTCCAGATATGCGGCCATTTATGATGGCAACGGGATACCATTTGAACCCTTCTCGCTGTACTTCTATCCAGCCGGAATGCTAGTAACCTCTACGGCAGATTGGCTGAAAGTACTCCAAATGATGATGAATAACGGATCGCTCGAAGGAGTGAAAATTTTGGAAAGCTCATCGGTAGACGCACTGCTAGCTATAAAATATCCTCCAGGGAATAATCTCGCCTATGATTCAAGCATCGGATTGGTATGGAGACAAGCCGCAGGCAGCGACGGCTGGTTGGGTCACACGGGTGCTGGTATTGGCATCACACATGTGACAGAATTTAATCGCGATAAGAACCTTGGTTATGTGATTTTTTCTAACAAATCAGCAAATGGCGGAGTGATCGGCCCAGGGGGTTCTTTGTATGTTAAGGTTCACAAGTGGCTGGGACAGATCGGACTTACCGAATTAAACAACAACTAATCTAAAATCTAGCAATATGAAAAATTACCATTTTCTTCTTCTTTTATTTTTAGCCGCATGCGGTGATTCAGATTCATCCCCGCTTCCAGATTTGAAAGCACCTTCCGGTTTAGAGGTAAGGGATATTTCCAATTTTGGCGATGGCCGTGATTTGCAACTTGGGTTTACTCCTCCCACAGATCTGACATTGATCAAGTCCTTTAGAGCGTATGTTGTGAAAAGTGAAAATGCCGTTGATTTTGATTCCTTGTCTGCTGCTAGTGTTAGTCAGCATTTTCTTGCCATAGACACAGCTGTTGGTTTCACTACAGTCATATTTACTGCCAAGTCCAAGGACGTCGATGGAGATCTTTTGACCGAAGGTCAGGCTTACAATTTATTTGTAAGTTCTGTAGGTACAGAGAACAACGGTTCCCCGCTGTCCAGCACTTCGGTAAATATCACCCTGGAGCAGGTAAGTGCAGTACGGACCATCACCGAAGTAATCAATGCGGGCTCGGGCGGGATGGATATAGACGCTGATGGCAATATCTATATGGGAGATTTTGGTGCTACTCTGGATGCTGGCGGAACAAGTATTTATAAAATCACTCCATCTGGAGAAGTATCAGTTTTCAATAATGCAATGAATGGAGCATCTGGAAACGATTTTGACAAGGAAGGTAACCTGTACCAATCCAGTACGGCGGGCTATATGAGTAAGATTACTCCAGCTGGCGTTGCCAGCACATTTGCTAGCGGTTTTACAGGTGGACTTATTGGAGTATCCGTGCAGGACGATGGACGGTTGTACACCTGCAACTGCGGAGGCAATCTTATCAACGAAGTTTCGGCTGAGGGAGTGATCTCTATCTACGTCGCGAACGACCTATTCAATTGCCCTAACGGAATCGATGTCGATGAAGAAGGTAATCTCTACGTGGCCAATTTTGGCAACGGTGACGTGGTCAAAGTTACACCGGATAAGGAAGTTAGCGTATTCGCTACTATTCCCGGTGGGAACAATGGGCATCTGCTGATTCACAAGGATTTTATCTACGTCGTAGCGCGCAGAGGCAACGCCATCTATAAAGTTGATTTTAACGGAACAGTTGTGCGATTTGCTGGTAGTGGCACCAGAGGCACGGCTAACGGCGGTTTGAGCCAGGCAACATTTTCGTTGCCCAATGACATCGCTATTAGCGCTGATGGCAAAAAAATGTATGTAAATGATGTCGAAGGTAGTAACCCCGATGAGCGGATTATCAGCCCTGTGGTGATTAGAGAAATTGATATAATAGAATAAACAAATCTGATGATGAGACTACTAATCCTCCGAACCATATTATTTCTGATACTTCTAGTCTCTCTTGCTAATTGTGGCAGTGATGAAGACAGCATTGAAGTATTGGACACGACACCAGTAGTTACTGACCTTGTATTGATAGACACCGGCAACAACAATAATGCAGGTGATTTCGAAGTGACGCTCACCTTGCCATCAAATCTGAGTTCGATAGAAGAGCTACGGGTCATTGTTGGCCCAGTGTCCAAAATCAGTGCATTGAGCTTGGCAGAAGCAGAATCATTGGGTAAAGATCAATATGCCAGCTTTGACCCAAAGACAAACTACTTGATCCTTCAGCTTAAAGCAGATCAGCTTGATATTGAAGGGTCTGCCATAGCAGAAGATATCGCATATTCAGTCGTAGTCCTTTCTATTGGTGACCCCGACATGACATTAGCAAATGGCCTATCAAAGGAGTCTAATTCGGTGACCTTGACACAAAGGACAGCACTAAAAACGCTTGCAATTATTGAAGATACAGGAACAGGCGGGATGCAAGTAGACGAAGCAGGCATAATTTATATGGGTGATTTTGGGATAACCTCCAATGGCGGAGGAGCTAGAGTATATAGCATAAAACCCTCTGGTGACTATGAAATATTTGCTAATGGCTTCAACACAGCCTCTGGCAATGATATAGACGCCGATGGAGTCCTTTATCAGGCCAGTTTTTTAGATAATTCTATTTTTCAAGTCGATGAACAGGGTAACACGCAATTGTTCACTAGTGGAACGATATTTAGTGGCCCTGTGGGAATGGCATTTGGTGATGATGGAAAGCTCTATTCCACTAATTATAATAACAACGTGATTGTTCGTACCACTAAGGCAAAGGCATCTGATGTATTTGCCAGATCTTCTTTATTTAATGGGCCCAACGGGCTGGATTTTGATAAGGCTGGAAACCTTTATGTAAGCAACTGGAACAGCGGAGATATCGTGAAAATCCCTGCAGGAGGAGGAGATCCTGAGCTATTGGCCACTACACCTTCAGCCCGCAATGCACATCTCATTTTACATGAGGAAATTATCTACATAGTGGGTAGATCAAATCATGTCATTTATAAGATGGATCTAGAAGGTAAAATCAGTGATTTTGTAGGCTCTGGTTCTATCGGTTTGACTAACGGCCTCGCAAGCGAGTCCTCGCTCTATTTTCCCAATGACATAGCATTTAATGAAGACGGTACCAGGATGTATATCAACCATGTACACCCGTCGGTTACATCTTCTACTACACTAAGTCCTACAGTAATCAGAGAAGTGAGTATTGTAAAATAATCAAAGCAGAAAACCATGAAAAATTTTATCATCATTAGTACAATTATCCTTCTTTTTGTGAATTGTGGAGGAGACGATGAGGAAGCTCCACTCATAGTAGTAGCCGTATCCGACCTCGTCATTGATGATGTCACCAACCATGCCAATGCCAGCGACCTACAGCTCTCTTTTTCTGCACTTGAAGACGAAAGTGGTTTAGCCAGTTACCGCTTTTTTCTGGTGAAATCTAGTGAAGCAAATGCCTTCAATTTGTCCAAGGCTACAAATGTTGGGGATGACTATTTGGAGTTGTCAAAAGGAAAATCCAAACAAAAGACAGAGTTACCATTGGGTTACACAGACATCAGTGGAGAGAAAATCGAAGAAGGGGTAAGCTATACCGGGTTCGTGATGTCAGTAGGTGCAGAAGGTATTGCCAGCGTACTTTCTGAGCCATCCAATGCCATTGCAATCAAACAGTCGTCGATCAAAATCACGTACATAGGCAATGACGGAGTTTATATCTCAAATGGGTCAAAAGCGGTTATCATTGATGCCCTACCAGGAGATCTGTCAGGCTGGTCGCCAATAGCTGGGGGTGTACAATCACAACTTGAACAAGGGTCTGGGGATTTCAAAAATGTAAAAGTGGCTATGGTTACACACGCCCATGGAGACCACGTCAGCTCTACCTCTGTCAATAGGTTTTTGACAGCAAATCCAGATGCTTTCGTAGTTGTACCGAGCGGATTGACTAACTCCATTTCTAGTCAGCCTCAGCTAAGCGACCTGGCACCAGTAAGAGGTTCTTCTGCAGAGGAAATCTATGATGGAATTAAAGTCAAAGTGCTTCATATGAGGCATTTTGACCTTTTTGGAAACGATTTTTCGACTGTCGATAATTATGGATACTTGGTGGAAATAGGAGGCAAGAAAATACTACACCTGGGAGACGTATTTTATTCGAAGGAGAATTTTGAGTCCTTTGATTTGACATCAGAAAATATTGATGTATTGCTTATTCCTACATTCAATGCGCTACTGACGAGTGCCAACAAAGATTTGATAGACGAGTACATCAGCCCCACTAATATTATAGGATTGCATTTGCCCACGTCAACTATCAAATCGGTGGTAAATAATATATACCCTGATGCAAGAGTTTTCAAAACATCGCTCGAATTTGAGAGGTATTAATCACATTCTAAGAGATGGTAGAAACAGCTATCAGGTAGAAAAATGAATATGATTGAAAAAATTATTTCTAACCAGAGAAGCCTCTTGAAAATACTTTTATCGATTTAGTCATCCGAGCAATAAACCTATGAATTTGCCTCTTCGCATTTCAACCTCTCAGAATTTTACTAACGTTCGTTAGTGAAAAAACAGACAATATGAGCTTCAAACGCACTATTTTGTTTTAGTGAATATTAAAATATATATTGAAAGATTATTCTGAACGCAGAATAATCTTTTATAACCCAACTTAACCTACATGACTACGCTATTTAATTCGGAATTATTCGGAATTTTCTATCGAATAAATTGCTATCACTTCATAGATAGTAAATCCCATTTACACACATTTCTCGGATTTTCTTCAGCCTGACCGCGGTCAGCCTGACAAATCATACTAATTACTATATTCAACTAAACCATTTTACTATGAAAAAAGTGTTATCTACACTGTTGATAGCGGTATTATTCTGCTATCAAGGATTTTCGCAAGACAAATCCAAAACATTCATCCAGCTAGAACCTAGCCAGGGAAGGATTCTTAAAACAGAATTGCTCAGGAGCCAATTGAGAATGAATTCGGACGAGGAGATGAGAGCCCTCAGATCCGAAGACGACAAGCTTGGCTATCGTCATGAGAAATTCGAACACTTCTACAGAGGATTCAGAGTAGAAGGATCAACCTACACCATTCACTCTAAAAATGGAGTGGCTACACACATGACAGGAAACTATGCGACCGTAGACGAAGTAGATGTCAACCCATCTCTTTCTAGCGACAAGGCCCTGGATTATGCCAAGTCAGCTACAAACGCATCTGTATTTGCCTGGGAAGGCAACGCCAGTGGACGCGAGGACGTCGTTGAAAAACCTGAAGGCGAACTGGTCATTGTTCAGCGTACAGCGAACGGCTATAAGTCAAGATTGGCTTACAAATTCCATATTTTGGGAGAAAAGCCGTTTGTGAATGCTTACATCTATGTAGATGCTCAGACTGGTGAAGTCGTGCGCTACAATAGTGTAATCAAGCATGCCGATGCCATAGGATCTGCTGCCACTCGGTATAGCGGCACACAGTCTATCCATACCGACAGCAACGCTGGTACTTACCGACTGAGAGACTACTCTCGGGGAAACGGGATTTTGACATACGACGCGACTACAGCCACAAGTGCCAATCAGATAACTGGCGCTCCAAATGGAGCATCGGAATATACAGATAGCAACAATAACTGGACGGCTGCCGAGTTTGACAATGCAGACAAGGACAATGCTGGACTAGATGCACATTTTGCTGCCGAAGCTACCTATGATTTCTTTATGACTAACTATGGCAGAGATAGTTATGATGGAAATGGAGCCGCTATTACAAGTTATGTCAATACAGACATCGAAGCAGTTTTTGGCTATCCATCCGGATATAATGACAATGCATTTTGGACTGGCTATGTGATGGTATATGGCAAAGGGAACAGCCTGGATCCATTGACTACTGTAGACATCACTGCTCACGAAATAGGACATGCGTTCTGTACGGGTACCGCAGATTTGGTATATGAAAAAGAGTCTGGCGCAATGAATGAAGGATTGAGTGATATCTGGGGTGCTTGCGTAGAATACTATGTCAACCAAACCTATGGACTAAATAAGGACATTTGGAATCTTGGTACTGAGATCGGACAGACATTTAGATCAATGTCAAATCCTAAAGGCTATGGAGATCCAGATACCTATGGAGGAACCTATTGGGTAAGCCAAAATTGTAACCCTAGCAATCAAAACGATTATTGTGGTGTGCATACCAACAGTGGTGTGACCAATCACTGGTTTTACGTATTGGCAGCAGGCGAAACCAGCACCAATGATAACAACGACTCTTACAGCGTCACAGGAATAGGCGTGGATGACGCTGCTGCAATTACCTGGAGAACTGAATCTATCTATTTGAATACTACTTCTGATTATGCAGATTTTAGAACATATTCTATCCAATCAGCAGTGGAATTATTCGGTAGCGGATCAGCTCAGGAAATAGCTGTGACCAACGCTTGGTATGCGGTAGGTGTTGGAGCAGAATATGTACAAACCTGTGCACTAGCAGCCCCAGGCAACTTCTCATCATCAAGCATCAACGACAACGGATTTACTCTTTCTTGGAATAGCGTTTCGGGAGCAGCTTCTTACACAGTATCAGTAGGAGGATCTTCTACTAATGTAGCTGGGACTAGCTATGTAGCAAGCGGACTCAATGTAGGTACTCAGTATGCCTGCTCTGTAGTAGCCAATTGTTCGGCTGGAGGAAGCGGTGCCTCTTCCAACCTGAATGTGACTACCACTGGTACACCTCCAGTGAGCTATTGTGCCTCTAACGGCAACAATACTTCAGATGAGTATATCGGTCGTGTGCAATTCAACACAATTGATAATAGTACAAGTGCCTCTGCGGGAGGCTATGGTGACTATACCACTCAGTCGACCACTGTGGCAAAAGGAAGTGCTTACAATATGACGATTACTCCCACGTGGACGGGTACCCTATACAATGAAGGTTACTCCGTGTGGATTGATTACAATCAGGATGGTGATTTTACTGATTCAGGGGAGCAAGTGCTGACACAATCTGCAACTACTGCTTCGCCAATCAGTGGATCTATCAGCATTTCAGCCAGCGCTACCAATGGCAACACCAGAATGAGAGTATCCATGAAATACAATGGAGTACCTACTTCTTGTGAATCATTCTCCTATGGTGAGGTGGAGGATTATACCTTGAATATTGTGACGGGATCAGCCGATACTGAAGCACCGACAGCACCTGGAAACCTGACGGCTTCTAACGTGACTACTTCAAGTTTTGATATGTCCTGGTCTGCCTCGACTGATAATATTGGAGTGACCGGATACAACGTATACGTCGATGGATTCTTAGATGGTTCTACTTCGAATACATCGTATTCGGTGACTGGTGTAGGAGCCAATACCACATACACAGTATCTGTGACTGCCCTTGATGCAGCGAGCAACGAATCACCGGCTTCAGCTATAGATGTGACTACCAATTCTAACGGTGGCGGTTCTACAACTATACTGTCTCACTTCTTCGAAAGTGGATGGGATGGATGGTCAGATGGCGGTAGCGATTGTTTTAGATACTCAGGATCAAGATCTTGGGAAGGCAACTACTCTATCAGAATCAGAGACAACTCAGGTACTGTTTCAGCAATGACCTCACCATCGTATAACGTAAGTGGATATTCACAAATTGATATTGAATTTTATTTCTATGCTTATGGTATGGAGTCTGGAGAAGACTTCTGGGTAAGATTCTATGATGGGTCTAGCTGGCAAACTGTTGCGACCTATGCATCAGGTACTGATTTCAACAACAACACTTTCTATAGTGCCACGGTCACTTTGAATAGTTCGTCTATTAGCTTTCCTACCAATGCGCAGTTTAGATTCCAGTGTGATGCTTCTGCCAATCCAGATCATATATATATAGATGCAGTTACAGTTACTGCTTCTTCGGGATCATCGTTCAGTGGATTTGCGGTAGGCAGCCCTGTTAAAGTGGGCGGAGGATTTGCCGGAGTAGATGGCCCGCTCAACGAAGAACTGTCTGGGGTAAATGAAGACGTAATGATCTTCCCGAACCCTGCGACTAGTTCGATCACTATTAATTCTTGGGACCCAGTGATGAGTCTTACTATTTTTGGAATTAATGGCAATGTGGTCCAGTACATCCAACTAGAAGAAGAGCAAAAAGTAATCGATATTTCTGCTTTGGATAGAGGAATGTATTTTATGCAGATACAAACTGAGGAAGAAACTACAGTTGAGAAATTTATTAAGAAATAAATTCTAAAACTCGTCGTTATCTAGTTCGCAACCTTTATTATTTAATATATAAGACCGGAGAAGGAGACTTCTCCGGTTTTTTTATGCTCCGCCTTTAGGTCTAGCCTAAAGAGTGACTTTGGTCACTGCCGATATTTTAAGCGTATGAGGGTTCTGAACGTAAATCACCACTTCATATTCCGATTGATCAGACAGCTGAGGAAGATCAAATTCTATTTGATCCATGTTTTTGATAGGGGAAGTATAAAAAGCACGTACCACATTTGAGTGAACCAGTGTTTTGTTTCTGTTTTCGCCTCTGGAGACATGATTGGAGGCAGTTTTTTGAACCACAGCGACATTGACGACACCATTCTGTGTTATATTTTGCGAGCTATAGACTAATTGCAATTGCCCTTTGGTTCTTTTCAGATTTGAAATAGCTATTTCAGACTTTTTATTATATACAAAACTTGATTTCAGAGCTGTTCGAAGCTTGTCTTTTTGTGAGCCTACAAATTCGACCTTGCCATCCACAATCATTTGAGGAGTATATATTCGATTCAGATGCATTTTTTTTGCATACCATTTTTGTCTTTCTGTGAACTGTTCTGAACTATAAGGATCTTTCCAACCCAGCCTGTTCCAATAGCTTACATGAAAGGATAATCCATAGATTTCACCTTTGGTTGTGCTTGAATTTACTGCCTCCCTAAGGACGCGATCGGCAGATGGACAGCTGGAGCAGCCTTGCGAGGTAAATAATTCTACAATTGCGATGGGCTGCCCAGAACTTTGGGCAAGATTTTCAACATAGATCAGCAATAAAATGAAGCATGTCAAGTATCTCATTTTATCGAAACACCTATTGGGCCACAATCATTCCCATGATAATAACTATTGTTCCAGAAGCTTGAGAAATTTGGTTTTCAGCTCGCCATTTTCACCCAATTGGGTAAGGACGGCTTGCTGAAGATACTGAGGGATGGTTTGTCCGTCGCTTAGTTTTAGATTCACGTCGTTGAGCATGCTGGTGAGATCGTCGTTCAATAAATCCTTCGCCTTGAGCTCTTCTACGAAATCAGACATGCCGGTAGTTTTACGCACTTTCTTCTCAGCTTTTTTCGTAGGCTGCTCCGGCAGAATTGCATTTTGATTATCAATGCATGAATCATAAATATTGAAAATATTGGCTAAATCTTTTTTCTTCAATTCGCCAGATTCGAGCCTGGTCACTACCTCTTCACATTCCTCAAAAAACTCCATAAATCGTTTTTTAGAAGTCATATTACTCACCTTGTATTGTTCACCCTTCCAGTTGACAAGAAGTTTCATGGCATAGTTGCTATTGGATCCAGCCGCAGGGTCCTTATACAAATATTGCGAAAAGTATTTTCCCTTGACATCGACTTTCACAAACTGGAAGCGCTGGTCTAGCTTGATAGTTTCAAACTGATTGTTTTCTCCCAAAAAAACGACTAACACCTGATAGGCCAAGTAGCTAGATTTTTCTTTTCCCACCTTTACTCGGGCTACATCAGCCTTATAAGGGCCACCATATTCAAGATAGATTTTACCTCTTAAAGTGTCTTGTTTAGTAGTGATGAGCCATTGCTCTTGTGCGAATGACTTAGTAATCAATGCGGACAATAAAAAGGTGAATGCAATTTTCTTCATGCCTAGAAGTTTGATACCCGGCTAAATAAATGAAAAATAATCGTATAGTTTAATGATAATGCTACATCCTGCTGCAAAAGCCAAAATAGGCGCAGTTATTTTAGATGTTGAGCCAATAGGTAAGCTTGAATACCAACCCCCTGTTTTTTGTCTTGAAATCTGATGTAGCGTAGTTGTCCGAGTAGACAAGGAAAAAGTCGGACATAGGTTTGTATCGCCACTGCAAGCGACTGTTGATATTAAAATTTTCATCCTGAGTATTGAACTGCACGAAGGTTGTCCACCACATATTATTTCTCAGACTTATTTCAGCCTTAGGGCCTAGCAAATGAAGTGTGGTTTCACCATATCCCTTATCCAGAGCAATTCTATTCATACGATAGCTAATACTGAATACTCCCCACGGCTGAGCGCGCAGGCTGATTTCCTCGCTGAACTCAATCCGATTACCGTTGAAAAATCCACCAAAATTGAGCTCAGTACGGGAAAATATCTTCTTGAGCTGATTGGTAGAATAGCTGGTGCCCAAAAATGTAAAATTGTACTTATCTACCGGCAGTGGGGTATCCTCTCCGATCAAGTCAGCGGGTACCTGCAATTGAATTGAACTATTAAGCATTCTGAAATAGAATCGAGAATTGTTTTGAAAGATCATTCCGCCATTCACAGAAGTTCTTCGACCCATCAAATTCCCGTTCATATCGTATTCGAATACCGACCAGGTAAAAATCTCTCTGTTTCTATAGCTCGTCTGATCATTTCCGTTCCATACATAGCCTATCCATGGATTGATCGAATGATAGCCAATCCTAATGGTAGTGTCTAGTTCGGCATCGTAATGATGGAGTCTGGGAGTAAATCCCATTTCTGCGATATAATTTTCCCCAACCATATTGTAATTAAAGCCTGCTCGGATATTAGTCCCTCGGTAGTTTCCATTGAGTGATACAAACTGATTGTCGCCCAATCCTTCTTCAGTTGTTGACATGTGCGCTCGTATAGAGCCATTGACGGCCCCGGTGGCAGAGGTATAATTGAATTCTGCTCCGCCAGTTCGATTATATGTTTTTTCTGTACTTTCCTCTTCAGGATAATCTTCTTTATTAGTGAATAGGGCCTTCACAGAGGAGCGCTTGAACACTCGATGCTGAACACTACTCACAAAATAGTTGGTAGGACTGAGCTCCTCCGTGGCTTTGGTGTGTACATCCATAATGCCTACTCGCAAATCGTCTGTCAGATTACCCGATATTCTTGCCCCGAAGGCCACAGGCACCGGTTCATTGTCTTCGTCTATTCCTATTCTTCGTGAGAAAAATGGACGAACACCCCAAGTCCCAAAATCAGCAAATAAATCACTGTTCTCCAGAAAAAACCCCCTTTTCTCAGGGAAAAAGACACTAAATCTCGAAACATTAGTAACCTGCTGATCTACATCAACATTTGAAAAGTCTGGATTCACCGTCAGGTCAAGGCTTAGCGATGAGGTAAGTGCTATTTTCGCATCCATGCCCACATCCAGATTGCTTTCTGACGGCTCATCTTCCTCATGATCACGAGATCTGGAAGTAGACACATAAGGGATCAGTGCCCTATTACCTTTGCTCTTTTTGGGAGGGTTGTCCCAATGTAGCGTCCCGAAGTAGCCCAATTCTATCCCATCAAACGCAATGGGTACGTGTGCCCAGGTAGAATATACATTGCGCTTCATATCATTGCGAATCATGTTGATCCCCCAGATGCTACTGTTTTGATTGTAGCGAAGTGTTTTGAATGGAATGGCCATCTCCACAGTCCAATGGTCATCGTACTGTCGTACCGAAGAATACCACTTATTGTCCCAATTGGAGTCCATATTAGTATTTCCTTGCCTGGCATTGAGTGCAGCTTCCATTTGAGCACCCCCAGCATTTACACCAAAAACATATCCATTGGATTTAGTGTTGATAGGGTCCAGCCCAATTGTAAAACCGTCACTGTCCCAGAAAGCGTCCGTATTATCTCTTTTGAGCGATTGAATGACAATTGTGCTCATGTCCTGATAGCATTCTGCGGCTACATATAAGAATTCGTCGTCGTATGCAAGTTTTACGCTGGTACGGGCCAATGCCAAGCCTGTATCCTGTGGCCATTTATTGATAAAATCTGAGGTTTCCTCGGCGCCTTTCCAGAGTTCTTCGTCTAATATGCCGTCGAGATTGATCACTCCATCGATCTTGGAGATTTTCAGTTGAGCATCCCGATTGTTATTGACATTATTGTCATTTGCAATGGAGGCGTATGTACCCAGCATGACCAGCATGGCTGTCAGTCGATAGATCATCAGTAGTTAGTTGAGTTTACAAAACTAACGGGAGTCAGTTAAGAAGTTTACGGAATGTGACCAATGGTAGTTTTCTAAGGTTATTTGGCCATTTACTACAGCTGGATGTGCTTTATTGATCCATAGCTGACATTCGATAGCTATAAATGGTAGTTTATGGACAATATATGCCAATAATCTATCGAAAACGTATATTTGTCGCAATGGGAAGATTAGAGTCCAGAATCAGAGAATTGTTCAAAAATAGGCTGTTTTGCCATGTCATTTTTTGGCTGAGCTATGTGCTATTCTATGCAGCACTCTGGGGAAGCTATAAAGGTGAATGGAAATTAGCATTAATCGATCAGACTATATACCTACCTGTCAAGATCGTAATCACTTATTATACAATCTATGTATTGTTGCCCAAGTATGTTTTAAAAGGAAAATGGGTCTCTTTCACTTTTCTGCTTATTGCTTCAGCGCTCACTGGAGGGACTATTTATAGACTGATTACATTCTATGTAGAGTACCCACTGTTTTACCCTCAATACCTTTCTGAACCTGTACTTCAAATATTCAAGATTTTCAAAGGTATTGTTCAAATCTATCCTGTGGTCTTCCTGGCTACCACCATCAAAATTTTAAAACACTGGTATGTGAATCAGCAAGACAAGCAGATATTGGCTCATGAAAAACTGGAAGCAGAATTGAAATTTCTCAAGACTCAGATTCACCCCCATTTCCTATTCAATACCCTCAACAACCTATATGCGCTTACGCTAAAAAAATCTGACTACGCACCAGAGGTAGTTTTGAAGCTGTCAGAATTGATCAACTACATGCTTTATGAATGCAATGCACCAAAGGTGCCGCTTGATAACGAGTTAAATTTTATAAAAAATTATATTGAAATCGAAAGAATGCGACATGGTGATAACCTTGATATCCAGGCCATGATCACAGGTGAAACCAGCGGAGTTTATGTGGCTCCTATGATTATTTTACCTTTTTTAGAAAATAGCTTTAAGCATGGAGTAAACGAAGAACTGGAGAAGTCCTGGGTATATCTCAATCTATCCTTGAATGAGAATACCCTGAAACTGAGCATCGAAAATAGTAAAAGTACAACCCAGCGATTAGATGACCACGATCACGGAATTGGATTAAAAAATGTAAAAAGAAGATTGGATTTGCTCTACCGAGATGATTATCGTTTGGATATTGTAGATGGAGCAAAAACCTTTACGGTACTTATGGAAATTAACTTTAGGAAAATAGTCTGAGAATGAAGCTTAAGTGTATTATAGTAGACGACGAACCACTCGCTATCGAGGTTATAGAATCATATGTAGATCGAATTGAATCACTCGAGCTCGTTGGTAAATTTAGAAATGCCGTGAAAGCGTTTGATTTTATACAATCAGCAGAAGCAGTAGACCTAATATTTCTTGATATACAAATGCCAAAGCTGACCGGTATAGAGTTTTTGAAAACACTGCAACATCCACCTAAGGTAATCTTCACCACTGCTTATAGAGAATATGCGCTAGAGGGCTTTGAACTGGAGGTTATGGATTACTTGCTAAAGCCAATCTCATTTGATCGATTTATGAAGGCGGTATCCAAAGTGATAAGTCAGACCATAGGGTCAGAAGCTGAGGTATCTGCCAATAAAGACGGGGATGACTTTATTTTCTTTAAATGTGACAAAAAAAATATCAAAGTAAGTCTGAAAGAAATTCTGTACATAGAAAGTATCAAAGACTACGTCAAGATCAAGACTAACGATAAGGAAGTCGTCACCCATCAAAAAATCAGCGTACTGGAAACCAAACTACCCGTAGCGAATTTTATCAGAGTGCATCGTTCCTTTATTGTTAATATTCCAAAAATAGAGAGCTATTCTGCCAGTGAGGTAGAACTCAACGATGAAAGTATTCCAATCGGAAGAAACTACAAACAAGATGTGATGGCTCGACTAGGTAAGATTGTGCTCTAATCTTCTATCAAGTCAAATTCGAACAATTTGGCTAGGTGCTGTTTTAGCTTATTCTGTACCTTATCCAGATCAGGTTTTTTGCCTAGCTCAAATTCTAAGGAGGTGACTGCCTTGTCATCGATACCACAAGGAACTATATTTTGAAAATAGTTGAGATCCGTTAGTACGTTAAAAGCAAATCCATGCATGGTCACCCATCTGCTTGATTTTACACCTAGAGCACAGATTTTTCTTGCCTTATCAGGATTTTCGATATCAATCCATACTCCGGTTAGTCCGTCGATTCGCCCACTTGTAATGCCATAGTCTGCTAATGTTAATATCACGGCTTCTTCCAGCAGCCTTAAGTACTGATGGATGTCAGTGAAGAAATTATCCAAATCGAGAATTGGGTAACCTACGATCTGACCCGGACCATGGTAGGTAATATCTCCGCCACGATTGATTTTGTAGAAAGAGGCCTGCTTGTCTGCTAAGCCTTTTTCATCCAATAGTAGATGAGCTTGATCGCCAGATTTACCCAGCGTATATACATGTGGGTGAGAGCAAAAAATCAGATAGTTAGGAGTCGATACCTGCTCAGTGACGTCAGCTTTTCTATTGTCTATTTTGAGGGCTACAGTTTTTTCAAACAAATCAGTCTGATAGTCCCAGGCTTGCTGATAGTCAATCAGGCCCAGGTCAATAAATTTTGTTTGCTTATTCAGTACTGCGTTCATTTCGTTTCCTTTAATGGAGCAAAACTACTCACAATATGTTGATCGAACTATACGGGTACGCGCTCCCAGATGACTGTATCAGGAAGCTCATACCAATCACTGAGCTTCTCATCATATAGTTTTTCCAGCACATTCCTTTTCACCTTCAAAGTAGGGGTCAGTATTCCATTTTCTATGCTCCAAGCCTCATTTACGATGATAGCCTTCTTGAGTTTTTCATAACTCACTAAATCTTTTACCACATCCGATATCGTTGTAGAAATGCTTTCCAGAACTTCTTCAGGCGACTTATTCATACCGATTTCTGACAACACGACTAATGCAATGGGTTGAGGAAGGTTTCTCCCCAGCACACAAATTTGCTCTATGTCATTGTTGAGTGCGAAGCCCCATTCTATAGGCCCAGGCACAACGAATTTACCTTTGGCGGTTTTAAAAGTATCTTTTAGCCTCCCAGTAATAAACAAATATCCTTCGTCGTCTAGTTCTCCAATGTCGCCTGTGTGCAAATAGCCGTCACGCACAACCTCCGAAGACAATTCTGGTTCTTTATAGTATCCAGACATGACCCAATCTGCTTTCATACGGATTTCACCAGTGTCCTCATCTATGATGAGATCAGATCCAGGATAGGCCTTGCCCACACTTCCAACTTTGGTTTTCTCAGAAGGCATGATAGTACATACACCATGGTTTTCGGTCATTCCATAAAGTTCCAGGAGAGAGATCCCGATCTTCTCATACCAGTTGAGAAGTGGTTTTGGACACGGCGCAGCAGTTGTTATGACTATTTCAGCTCGATCGAGCCCGAGTCCTCTTCTGATTTTCTTTTTAATGAGAGCCGAAAGAATTGGGATTTTTAGCAATAAATTAAGCCTACGTTGAGGAAGCTTGCCCAATACACCAAGTTGAAATTTTGACCAGATACGCGGTACTCCGAAAAAGATAGTCGGTCTGGTGTCCTGTAGGTTTTTTAGGAATGTGTCCAGAGATTCTACGAATGATATGGTACCTCCTGAATATATAGCTGCTGTTTCTACAGCCACCCGTTCTCCCACGTGACAAAGAGGCAGGTAGGAAAAAAGAATATGAGGCTTTGAAATAACTTCTATTACTTTTTCAATCGCCCTCACTGCCAGGCGATAGTTGTCATGGCGCAGCATCACACCTTTAGGTGTACCGGTAGTGCCAGAGGTATATAGGATGGCGACCAAGTCACTACTGGCTGGTACAAAATTTTCCTCGATCGGTTTTGTATTTTCTAGCACGGACTCCCAGCTGACATAGTTGGTCTCCGTGCTTAGTGGAAGTGCGATACCCAGTACATCATCAGGCACTCCACTTTTCATCGCGTCCCAGTCATCCAACTTGCCAGTAATAATCACCTTGGCTTCTGCATGCACTATGATTTCGTTGAGTTGTGTAGCAGTGAGTGTGGGGTAGAGCGGTACAGAGACGTGCCCAGCCATAGTAATAGCCTGATCAGCAAGTATCCAATGAGCACAGTTTTTGGAGACCAGTGCGATATTACTACCCGGCGCTAACCCAAGCTGCTTTAGATAGGCAGCCATTTTCCTTATCTGATCTATCGATTCGCTCCAGGTGTAAGTGATCCATTGATCACCCAGAGGTTGCTTTAAAAACACATCATTGGGTTTTTTTTGTTCCCAGTAATACAGCATCTCTGTTAAAGTGGGAAGATTATCGATATCCAGTTTTGACTTCATCAAGATTTATTTCGGATTGAATCCAACAATATAATTCAAAGCTCAAAACCATCATACTTAAGAAAGGAAAAAAGTACGTCATGCCGGGCTAAAAGGTTTTCTGTACAGGATTGAGCCATTTTCTGTACAAAAATGAACAGTATGAGTATGCTTTTTTACAGTGATAAATTGGTAACTATCTAATAATCAATAATATAAGAATATTGGCATTGGTTTGGCATAAAAGCAGACAAGGTCAATTACTCAAAATATATTACTCATGAAAACATACACCTATTTACTCGCATTTACCCTGGTGGTTTTCAGCTTTGGACTCAAAGCCTACCCAGGAGAAAAAAATAACAATGAGGAGAAATCATCTCAAACTGAGATAGTCGACATTGTAGATACAGAGAATCTTAACCTGGAAGAGTGTGTGGCGTGCCCAGCGCCAGTGCAGATTTTTGACAAAGATTTCAATCTTATCATGACTGGTGAAATGACTCCGATGCAAGAAGCCAGCAGTCAACAATTGGTTGTACTTCTTGGTCAAAGCAATTTAATTATGGACTCGGGTACGGCTCTAATATATCAGATAGAGGAATAAAAATAATAGTTTACGGTTGGTTGATGAAAAGGAGCAATTAGTTGCTCCTTTTCTTATTTCTTCCGTTTTTTATGATCACCTCGTTTCAGAGATTTGATAAACTCACCCCAGGCAAAAGGGTTGAGTAGAGGTACAGAGGTAGTCTGGAATCGACTGTTGTACGTTACCATCTGCTGGTTTAAATAATTGTTGTAGTTGTTACCCGAATTCATGGGTAGGTTTTTGTACATTTTGTTCAACATGGCCTGATCAAGACTCTGCTGCATGTTTTTGTACTGGTATTGATAAGGGACTTCCATAGCTAGAATAGCCTCCTTGAGCAGCTCTTCAGTAGGGTAAGGATAGATTTCCACCTCAGAGAGAAAGGTAGTGTCCGGAGAGAGCTCTATGATTACCGTATAGTTGTCGCTGTCTCCTTCGGGAATAATAAGGTGCATTTTCTCATAGCCCACCGCGCTGATGATTAGGCTGTCCTTTTCCAATGCAGGCATAGAGAAATATCCATATGGATTAGATGTGGTTCCTCGTCCACCTTTTGGTACAAATATATGCACACCGGCTACACCTGAGGTGCTGTCCTCTCCCACGACAATCCCTGAGAATTGAATAATTTTTTTATCATCCTGAGCCTTTACGACAAATAATAATGACATGAACGCGAGGAGGAGGAAGGTTGCTAATAAGTGTTTCACCAATTCTTTTTCTTTAATAAATGCTAATTTGCACTTGATGGTTTTCTTCAATTACAAAACTACACAATAATTCAGCAATCTTTTGGTATCAGGCCTTTGGGGCCCGACAAATAAATGACGAATCTATGCAATTAAAGCATTTTAACATTCAATTTGGCTCCCAGATTTTCAAGTCATTTTCTGAGGAGGCCCGTGTGAGAATTATGTATCTCCTGTTTAATCAAAACGAACTTAGTATTTCAGATATCGAACATGTGCTGGAATTTACTCAGACCAAAACCTCAAGACATATTTCCTATTTAAAACACGCTGGCCTGCTAAATTCAAGAAAGAAGGATCAATGGGTATTTTATCAAATCAAAGAGGAAGTAATGGGAATGGTATCTCAGATTTTTGAGTTTTTGAATAAAGATCAGCAGTTGCAAAAAGATTTGGAAACCCTCAATGTGCTTCACTCCAACAGGGAGCTATCAATAAACAAAAAAACAACTCACTATTGAAATCTTACAAACACCTATTCTTTGACCTCGACCACACTTTGTGGGATTATGACGCCAATGCGTCAGAAACCTTAATCGAAATATACCAGAACTTCGACATGTCAAAGTATGGCGTAACGGACCCAGAGAGATTCCGCGATATTTTTTTCCAAGAAAATGACAAATTGTGGGCCGCTTTAAATGTTGGTAAAATTGATAAATTCTATCTTAGAAATAATCGATTTCGGATTGTAATGGAAGCAGCTAATGCCGATATGTCCGGTGTCAATGATGACTTACTCATTGAGCTAAACAATACCTTTTTGACCTCGTGCTCCCGTAAAAAGAAGGTCATCGACGGTGCATTCGAATTGTTGGATTTCTGTCAGGACAGATTCGGATTACACATCATTACCAACGGTTTTGAAGATGTGCAATCAATTAAACTAGAGTCTTCTGGCCTTGATAAATATTTTGATAAAGTAATCACTTCAGAAAAGGCAGGGCATAAAAAACCGAACCCTGGGATTTATACCTATGCATTAAAGCATTCTGGTGCCGAGTTAGATCATTCTCTAATGATTGGGGATAATCTGAATACGGATATCAAAGGAGCCATCAGCTTTGGAATGGATCAGGTCTACTTCAATCCCGCGAAAATAAAACACGACGAACAAGTCACTAGGGAAATTACTCAGTTATCTGAGTTGATGGGCCTACTTGGTGGATGAGCCTAAGCTTAGAGTTAAAAAAAGTTAAATGCTGACCTATGCGCTGTCAAAAACGTAAATTTGGGGATGAATAAAGTGGCTATTCGCTGGTTGATTGTGGCTATGGGGCTCTCCCTGGTTGGGTTGATAGTTTTTCAGGTCTACTGGATTGGGAGTATTGTAAGTGCAAATGAAGAGGCATTTAAGCGAGATGCACAGGATGCCTTGACAGCTGTGGCTCAAAAACTGGAAAAGAAAGAGGCTATGGTAGTTACAGTTGACAACTTCCATACAAATTTCGCCTTTAAGAGTCCATCTGATACGGATTCCACCAGAGTTGAATTAATAGAAAGCACTTTCGAGAAGAAAGTGATCCAGGTACAAGATTATGCTAAGGACTCCATTAATAGACCCGAGTGGCTTAGCTTTTATTTCGACTCGGAGAAAGACAATCCCAAACTAAAAAACGTGTCTATTAGGATGAAGGAAACTTTGCCTGATGAACCTGATGCCGCCATTTATATCATGAAAGGAGAGGTAGATTCGATTATTTCTGATAATGAGGAGTATCAAAAACGATTGAAACGTATTGCTAAAAAAAGCGAGTACGTCCAGCTGGCTATGCACGAACTTTTTGCCGGCACCAAATCGCTGGAAAGTAGAGTAGACCTCAACGAGGCAGATTCCTTATTGAAAAGTAGCCTGCTTGATCGGGGGATAGAACTCCAGTATGATTTTGGAGTATTTGATCCTCTCGTAGATAAATTTACATTTGAAAGAATCCATGATAACCGGGATGAGCTCCTGAATTCAGACTTGAGAGCAAGCCTCTTTCCAAATGACATCATGGGGGAAGCCGGCTACCTTATCGTCAGATTTCCGGACCAACAATCCTATATATTGAGCAAAATATGGGTTACCCTTCTTTCATCGCTAGTATTCATTATCATTATTCTGGTATGTTTTTCTTATGCGATTCGTACAATTTATAGACAAAAAAAGCTCTCGGAGATTAAAAATGATTTTATTAATAATATGACCCATGAGTTCAAGACACCGATATCCACGGTATCACTAGCTTGTGAGGCCTTGAGAGACGATCAGATTCGAAATACCAAGGGATTGAACGAGCGGTATCTGGGCATCATTCATGATGAAAACAAGAGGCTCGGTTTGCAGGTAGAAAAGGTGTTGCAAATGGCTGTCATCGAGCGAAACGATTTTGATCTCAAACTTGAAGAAGTAAATGTCCATGATATTATAGAAAAGGCTATGAGCCATATCCATCTTCAGGTATCCAGCAAAGGCGGCAATATATCCAAAGACCTGAAAGCTATCAATCAGACGGTCTTGGCAGATCAAATGCATCTCACCAATATCGTTTATAATCTCCTGGACAACGCTAACAAATATTCCAAAGATAGGCCATCTATCAAAATCATGACTCTGGACAATGCCAAAGGCATTGTGATTAAAATTGTGGATCAAGGGATCGGAATGTCAAAGGATGTAATCAATAGAATCTTCGAAAAGTTTTATAGAGTGCCTACCGGCAATCTTCATGATGTAAAAGGATTTGGACTTGGCCTGGCATATGTAAAAAGTATGATCGAAGCACACGGCGGAGATATTCAGGTGCAGAGTGAATTGAAGAAAGGAAGTGAATTTACGGTGTTCATACCCTACCAATTAAACAATCTATGATATGAGTAAGATTAAAATTCTTCTGGTGGAAGATGACCCAAACCTTGGACAGATATTGAATGAGTATCTGCAACTCAAAGGATATGATACCGTTTTGTGTGAAGATGGCGAATCTGGGCTTGAGGCCTTTCAGCAAGACAAGTTCGATTTTTGTATTCTTGATGTGATGATGCCAAAGAAAGATGGTTTTAGCTTAGCTAAGGACATCCGGGCAATGGATAGACAGACTCCATTGATATTTCTTACGGCCAAATCTATGAAGGAGGACACTATTGAGGGGCTAAAACTCGGAGCGGATGACTACCTGACCAAGCCTTTTAGTATGGAGGAGCTGCTTCTTAGAATAAAGGCAATCCTAAAAAGAACCAATAGCAATGGTGGCGCCAAATCCGGAATATCCTCTTATCAATTGGGGGATCTACTTTTCAGATATGATAAGAGCGTACTTGAACGGCCATCAGGTGATGTGAAGTTGACTTCCCGCGAAAACGAACTACTAAAATTATTTTGTGAACACTTAAATGAGACGTTGGACCGGAGCGTAGCACTCATGGCTATTTGGAAAGATGATAGCTACTTTAATGCGCGTAGTATGGATGTATATATTGCAAAACTTCGAAAATATCTGAAAGAAGAAGAGTCTGTACATATCCTCACAGTCCATGGGCAAGGATTTAAGCTTGTAAAAATAGACTAATTTTGTTATCTTGTGTATTCGCCCATTTCCTATTTGGGCTCTCATTGAAGAGACGATCCGGTAATTATAAGAATTAACAATTCTTTAAAGCAGTACGTTGCCTAGTTAACTGGATAATGTTTTTATTTGTTCACCTGTAATTCAAATATTGCGCATGCTATTAGTACCCTCTATATCAATCAAAGACGGAAAAGTAACAAGACTTACTCGAGGAGATTATTCTTCAGGTAAGATTTATGATGAAAGTCCAATTGATCTTGCCCGTCAGTTCGAAGATCACGGGATCAATCGACTGCATTTGATTGACTTGGATGGAGCCAAAAAAGGCACGCCCGTCAACTACCACATCTTGGAGATGATGTCAGGCTATTCAGACATTGCTATCAATTTTTCTGGAGGAATCCATACGGATGGTGACGTCACTAAATGTTTTGAATATGGTGCAGAAAGTATCACCTCTGCTACTATTGCAGTTTACAATCCCGATCTATTTACATCATGGATGATGTCTTATGGTCGTGAAAAAATTGCCCTCGGAGCAGACACTCTGGATGGTCTAATTCGCGTTGGCGGATGGCAAAAAGGAACCAAAGTGGATGTATTTGAGCACATAGATCATTTCTATTCTAGAGGTCTAAAATATCTTAAGACGACTGACATTTCTAGAGAGGGCGCTATGGAAGGGCCATCCTTCGAGCTCTATCAGCAGCTGACCGAAAAATTCACAAATCTATCCTTGTTTGCCAGTGGCGGAATCAGAAACGTGGATGATATTAGAAGATTAAATGATATCGGCGTCTATGGCGTAATCTTTGGAAAAGCATTTTACGAAGGAAAAATCACTTTAAAGGATATTGAAGGGTTTGCTGTAGCTATGAATTAGGTATCCCTAAACTTAGTCTTCTCATATACTGGACGTGGTCTTTGCTTCCTAATGATCCAGTATATCCCGTCACTTTTCTCTACTTTTTCCTTCTTGCCGTATGGAGATGGGTGCATCAGATCACTGTTGTCGTCCTTGGGAGATTTGCCTCCGCCTCTGAAAATAAGATTAAATCCAAAACGGAAGTCTACAGCGTCGATTTTCGGTACATCCCATACGCGTAGTAGCTTGTCCGAGGCCAAATATATTTGACCCGAACCAAAGTTGACGGCGGCAGCTAGCCCCAAATCTATTCCTTGTTGAGGTATCCGTGATACATTCGCAGAGACATCCAGGATACGACCTACTTTTCTGGTGTAAGCAGCAGAATAGATCATTCTGAAATTACCTTTAACAATATGGGCTGCAATAGAACCTGTAAATTTGTCATTAGGTGTGAGCTGGTACATCAGACTTGCGTATGAAGTAGTATTGAGTCCAGAGATGTATGTTTTATTCAACGTAGTGTCTTGTACTCTGTTTTTGAGAGAATCTAGGTAAGCATCTTCGAAGTTTCCTACGTCTGCAAGATCAATACCCTCAAATCTAAAGGTGGTATCGGCCATGGTGTAATTTTCTGGATCTACCTTCCATCTAATAAATCCAAGATCATTTACGGAAACAGCCGCTGATAATTCTTGATTAATTTTCCAATGGGCGCCAATATCAATACCTGCGCCTATGTTTCCATTGCTAATTAAGTGTGAGGATAGCTGATCACTATCAAATACATTGAAGCCCGAAGTGTTGATTACTGCATTATTCAAATCGAAGTTCGCTTGAAAATTCTCTTCTTCAAATCCAATCGATCCTTCGAATTTGCTATCTGTCATTGCGCTAATCATTCCGTTCAGGAATTTGACCCGCACACCGATATTAATGCCTCGATTAGGAATGCTTCTCCATATTCCAAAGCCATATTCGCGATAGTATCTCATATCCAAGGCAGTGCGACTGAGAGTAATTTTGTCACCTACCAGAGAAGTATTGCCATTCCACAAGGTGCTGACTAGGTTTTTACCGTAAAAAAGACGTGCAGCAACACGCTCCCTAATAAAAATAGAGTATGCTTTTGTTTTGGATTTTCGCCAACCCAAATAGAAAGTAGAAAGCTCAGCTTCGAAACTGAGGTAATTTTTCTTTTTGGCGTTGTCCACGATATTGTCAATATCCCACTCTTTATCGCCATTCTCGTTGATGGTCACCGCATCGTCATAGCTAAATCGGCCATTGAAATCTATAGCAATACCCGAAACTGCAGGGAGGCCTACAAAAACCTTTCCTTCTGGGAAAAAGGCTGCATTGAAATGATTCCCCTGAAATGTGCTATTTGACAAATGGTAAAGCGAAATACCAGATTGGCCATAAGAAATATGGGATCCCAGTAATCCAAAGAGACAAATGAGTATAAATCGAGATTTCAGATTAAAATTCATAATTCACATTTACTTGAGCGCCTACCTTTAGGATTAACTCATAATCTGAAAATATTTTAACATAGGTGTCTTCACTCGCTTCAAACGTAGTAAAGTGAGTCACAATATTTAGAATGCTTGCATCCAGTAATTCTTGATAACCATTTTCTCTATAAACCGAAACGGTATCTTTTGTCGTGATAGGCTCCTCAATTTTACCTGAAACGGGAATTTCTGGTACCTGAAGGAATGCGATGTCAGTAAACTCAAAAAGAACAGAGGAATCAGCCGCCAAAAATTGCATATCTACTGTCCCCTCGAAGGGCATTTGATTGACTGTGGTAAGGACTAGATTGATGGTGTCAGCCTCTTCAAAATCGAATCCTTCAATGCCGGTACCAAAATCGCGTTGGACGTCATTCATTTTCACAATCAGCGGAAGATTGATTTCTGTGATTACTTCGACTTCACTTCCGGAAGACACAAAGTTTCTATCACCGGTATCACTATCATTGTTATAATTAGCTGTTGCATCCACAGTTACTTCAAACAGGTTAGGAGAAATGCCGAGTAATTCTCTGAGATTAGAATTTGTTTCATCTACATTAATTATTGAGCTCACTGAGCTCCCCACCTGAGTCGTCCCAGGTGCTCGAACTAATTGTGGAGAAGAGACAGCGTCACCTGATAGTGCAAGATTGCTTCCTTCTGCATTACTAGCAGAAATACCTGATAAATTTAGACCCATCGGGACGCCAAATGAATTTTCTACATAGAAGTTCATTTCCGGGCTACCGAATTCAAGGCTATTTTCTGAAATTCCCTCAAAGAAGTCTACGTCGATAGACTGGCTTTCAATGTCTATAGTCTTATTTCCAAACCAACCAAAAATTTCGCTAAAGTCCGCATCAGTTATCGAGAGCGTGTAGTTAATAAACTCTGTCCCATTGACAAAATCACCCGTTTTCACCTTTAGTATTCCATCGAACTGGCCTGAGAAAAGGTTAGTGGATGTGGCATTGTCGAAGACAATAATGGTTTTGAAGCCGACCAAGGACTCATTTACGTTGTCCGTACCATTAGCTGGCAATGTTCCAGAAAGCACCATTGGATCGCCTGAACTTCGATTCACTACATCTGTGAGGGTGAGTTCATATTCGATGTCCTGGTTAAAACCATTTTCAATCACTAGAGCAATTGTACCAGCACTATATACTACCGAGTCTAGTTCTTCATTATTTGGTGAACTGTATTCAAAAGATAGATCTTGTGTGGGTATGACTACATCTTGATTGGTTGGAGAACCAGCGATAGGTGTTAGACTTGCATCTATGACTCCAGGGTTGCTAATATCCTCCAGCTCCACTATTGACAGGTAGTCATTAAAAAAAGTAGTGTCGCGATAAGAAATCGACAAAAGATTAGCGTTGTCTTCTGTGATTTCAATCCTTGGATCTTCGAGCTTCTCAATAAGATCTTTGATCTTATAGGTAGTTTGTCCGATTACAAGAGAATTGTGAGAAGTCAGATTCGGGGTCTCAATATTATCGAAGTCTAATTCTCCGGTATTACACATTGAGAATAGCACCGTTATTAGCCCAAGAACAGCGGCGTTTAGATACTGATATGTTTTGGTCAAGATAGAATTAGTAAGTTGCACAAATTTTATTTATTCCACTATAGCCACGTTGAATGGCAATATACGAATATTTCTAATCTTAGAAATACTAAATGCTAAACGGTTAAGATCAACTTTATTGTTTCTTTTACAAAAAGATAAGTGGATTTTATAGGGTACGAATCGATTCTTCTACTTTTTTCCTCATTTCAACTTTGTATTGTGCTAGTTTTTCTGCCACAGTTTCATCCATCGTACCTATGATTTGAGCAGCAAGAATGCCGGCATTTTTGGCACCATCGAGAGCAACTGTCGCCACTGGTACACCTCCTGGCATCTGAAGAATTGAAAGTACGGAGTCCCATCCATCTATTGAGTTGCTTGATTTGACCGGGACACCGATGACGGGGAGAGTAGTTAGTGAGGCTACCATACCTGGTAGATGGGCGGCACCTCCCGCTCCGGCAACTATAACTTTGAGTCCCCTGGACCTTGCGTTTTCAGCATACTCAACCATCCGATGTGGTGTTCTGTGAGCAGATACAATGGTTAGTTCGTACGTCACACCTAGCTGATCAAGTAGCTCCGCGGCCTGGTTCATTATGGTCAGGTCACTCTTGCTTCCCATGATTATTCCTACAGTCGGCTTCATCTATGCTTTGATTTTAATGGTTTCCTTCACAGAGCGAGCTAGCGATTTTAAAGCACTTAGATCATTGCCAACTAGCGTAATATGCCCCATTTTTCTAAAGGGTTTAGTTAATTTTTTTCCGTACAAATGTACATGAAGGCCATCAATGTTCAATGCTTCATCCAGGCCTTCGTATTGAGCCACTCCTGTATAACCCTCTTCTCCAAGCAAGTTAATCATAACAGACGCTCCTATAACATCAGTCTTTCCAAGCGGCAAATCAAGAATGGCTCGAAGATGTTGTTCAAATTGTGAGGTGATATTTCCCTCTATCGAGTGATGACCGCTATTGTGCGTGCGAGGAGCGCACTCATTTACTACGAGATTGCCTTTTTTGGTTACAAACATCTCGACAGCCAGTAGTCCAACCATGTCCAGAGCAGAAATTGTTTTTTTTGCCAATTCACTGGCTTTTTCTTGAATATCCTCAGACAGATCTGAAGGTGAAAACAAAAACTCAACCAGGTTGGCTTCTGGATGATATTCTAATTCTACTACCGGGTAAGTTGCCATATTCCCGCTTTTATTTCTCGCAACGATGACCGATATCTCTCTCTCGTAGTCGACAAACCTTTCGATAAGAGCGGGCCGGTCAAATCCTTTGGATATATCATCTTTGGATTTGATCACTTGAACACCTCGACCGTCATAGCCATCCGTCCTTAGCTTATGAACTCCAGGCAGTAGATGAGTAAGCGAATGAATGTCACTCACAGAAGAAGTCAATTCAAATTCTGAAGTAGGAATTCCGTTGTCTACGTAAAACTTCTTTTGGATTCCTTTGTCTTTTATGGTCTTTAAGACGTGTGGTTGTGGATAAACCTTCTTGCCAACTCTTTGCAGCTCTTCGAGCGCCTCAATGTTTACATTTTCTATTTCCACTGTGATCAGATCGCAGGTCAATCCGAAAGCCATCACTTGATCGTAATCCTTGATGTCTCCGTTTATAAATTCGTGAGCGATAGATTTGCACGGTGCATTTGGATCAGGATCCATCGATTTTATTTCTAAATTAAAGTCGATTGCTGACTGAATCATCATTCTGCCGAGTTGTCCACCGCCCAGGACACCCAGTTTTACATTTGGATCGAAGCTCATTTATTAATCAATTGGATTGAATGCTGCAAAGCTAAGCAGGCCATGGCATTCCATAAAGCGAATTTTAGATTTTGATTATCCCCATTTTTTCCATGAGCTTACTCGCATTGAAGCTTGTACATGGAGATAGGGAAAGTTTGTAGTCGAATATTATCTCGTCACCATTTATGACACTATTGAAACTCATATTTTGCACCTTGGGCAGATCCTTGGATAGGGTAGATAGTTGTATGTCATGGGTAGAGACAAGTCCTCGACATTCATGATTCACGAGTTGGTATATAAGTGATATGGCTCCTTTGTGTCTGTCCTCAGAATTGGTGCCTTTGAGTATTTCATCCAGCATGAAAAAGGTGGGCTCATTTTTATTCAGCAGATCCAACAATTGTTTGAGCCGTTTTAACTCTGCATAGAACGAACTTACATTTTCCTCAAGGTTGTCCTGAGTACGCATGCTGGTAAAAATTTGGGCCAAAGAGAATTCAAACTTTGATGCGCAAACCGGGGCACCAAGCTGAGCTAAAACTAAATTGACTCCGATAGTGCGAAGGAATGTGCTCTTGCCTGACATATTGGATCCGGTAATGAGCCCAAGTTGGCCTTGACCTGAAAGTTCAAAATCGTTAAGGACTCGTTGAGAAGGGTTGATTAGAGGATGACCCAGGTTTCTTGTCAAAAGGTGTTGACTTTCGGAAGTTACAGTTGGAAAAACGAAGTCTTGATTTGTATAGGCATATGAAGCCAAATCATTGAGTGCATCAATTTGATGTACTGCATCGAACCACTTCTCTACCTTATCAATATTTTTCTTCTTCCATTGTACGGCAAGGATCAACCAATTGACATCTAAAAGAAAGAGTACGTTGAATGGTAAGTACAAGATATTAGCTCTATTTAATAAAAACATTAATATCCTTCTCAGTGATTTGATAGAGCCAGAAGCGGAGCCATTTTCTGTCTTCAACTGATCATGTAATGAGATTAGCAACTCAGATTGAAATGATTTTTTTTCTATTTCCAGGATTACGTTTTCATAACCTTTGAGAAATGAAGCGATATTCCCAAATTCGTTGGTGACCTCCATGGTTGACTTAAAAAGCACTGATAACAATCCAATATTTACCAGAATTGGAAGATAAATCCATTGATAAGGCCATTCCAAAAATGCGATACCGAATATGAATATCACGGAGACTAGTGGCATTAAGAAACGTGCAATAAGCCAAAAGGGATTTTTCAGTAGATTTAGATTATCATCTATCCATTGGATCAGCGAAAGAACAACGTTGGCATATTTCTTATCTTCCTGATCACCATGATACCCGTATGCCGTGAGGTTTTGCCTCCATTCCGTGTTTTTCTCAAGCTCTTTTACCGCAGTGTGTCTTTCCTCTAAGTTATTTTTTGAAGACTTATTCAGGAGCCATTTGGCCATGAGGTCTCTGGTGCCACGCAGTCTGCTTCTTACCAGCAGTTGAAAGAGAGAATTAGAGCCAAACAGGTCTAAATCTGGCGCGTACTCGTGCTGATGATCTAAGTAGTCTATGCCATCATCCAGGCCAGACAGTCTGCCTTCTGTGCGCAAAAGTTCGTCTTGATTGATGGCCGACAAAAACTGATGCTGACGCAAAGAGAAATTGACTTGATTGTGCTTTTTGACAAGCCAGCCGAATAGGGGGACAAATGCTAGAATTGCTATTAACGCTAGCTGAATAGCTCTTACGTTGGTGAAATAGACAATGGCCACCACCACACCGACGAACAACAATACTCTAATCCAGGATAAGGTTTTAACCCGGGTTTCGAGTGATTGAATTTGACCTTGAAGGTCAAAGATGCGGCTCTCAAAAAAGCTCTTAGTATCGGTGGGATTTGTCATGTGTTATTTTAGCAATTGGTAAGCGACAAAGGCAAAAACATAGGCAACAGTAGACATATAAACGAGTTGAAGTAAAGGCCATTTCCAGGACTTGGTTTCTCTATATACGACGGCGAGCGTACTCATACATTGCATGGCAAACGCATAAAACAACATTAAAGATACACCTAGGGCTATGGAGTACATGGGCTGACCTGTGGTGGGGTTGATTTCTGCACGTAGCTTATCTTTGATTGTGGATTCGTCTTCTGCATCTGATCCCACGCTATAAATGGTTGCAATTGTCCCTACGAATACTTCTCTCGCAGCAAAAGAGGTGATCAATGCTATACCAATTTTCCAATCGTATCCTAAGGGTCTTATGACTGGTTCTATGGACTTCCCGAGTAGTCCGGCATAGGAGTATTCTAATTTGTGGGCACTCAATAAATCCTCAAATTCAGGGGACTCAAGTTCCAAATCCGGATGCTCTAATCTTATCTTTTGCTCGGCCTGTGCGAATTCTTCTCCCGGCCCGTAGGAGGCAAGTACCCATAGAATAATGGAGATGGCCAGGATGATTTTACCAGCCTCAAAAACGAATGTTTTACTTTTGGAAAAAATTGTAATCCATACATTTTTCCATTTCGGCCAGCGGTAGATTGGAAGCTCCATGATAAAGTAGCTTTGCTCTTTTACCTTGAGGATCTTCTTCATCAACATGGCTGAGAATATGGCTCCTAAAAAACCAATGAGGTAGAGGGCCATCAGAGTCATGCCTTGAACACTTATAAAACCAAAAACGTACTCATTGGGAATCACTAAGGCAATCAAAATAGCATATACTGGTAGGCGAGCTGAGCAGCTCATAAAAGGAGTTACGAATATGGTAATGATTCTATCTTTCCAACTTTCAATATTCCGAGCAGCCATGATGGCAGGAATGGCACAGGCAACACCAGAAATCAGCGGGACAACGCTTTTTCCGTTTAGCCCAAATTTTCGCATGATTTTATCCATCAGAAAAACAACTCGCGCCATATAGCCAGACTCTTCCAAAATTGAAATAAAGCAAAATAACAGTGCGATCTGTGGAATAAAAATTACCACACCTCCCAGTCCGGGAATGATGCCTTCGGCAATGAGATCTGTCAGTACACCTGCTGGCAAATACAGCTTGGCCCAGGCGCTGAGCTTAGCAAATCCAAAATCGATGTAGTCCATGAATGGTTCTGCCCAAGCGAAAATGGACTGAAATAGTATGAATAGTATGGAAAAGAAGATGAGATATCCGTAGATTTTGTGTGTTAGAATTCTATCTATCTTCAAATTTTTAGTCGAGGTACTTTTCAAATTGGTCTTAGTGACGATTCGAGAAAGCTTGTCCCTGATCACTTTGTATCTTTCGACTGTCTCAATTGTTTGAAACTGCCGATCACAAAAGTTGTACTCTACTTTTTTGTCTGCAATGAAGGCTTTTTCTTCGTTGGTAAGAAAGCTTTTGCTGTAGGTCTGCTGTGCGTATTGGTACGCGATATAATCGTTTTCTAATCCGAACTTTTCTTTGATTACAGGGATGATCTCTGGAGATAGCAGGTTGATGTCATAAAACAACCTATCTGAGGAAGGAAGTTCTTCGCACAGTTTTTTTCTAAGCTCAGGGATGCCTTCTCCACTACGGCCATTTATAGTGAGTACATTAGTGTCGAATTCTTCCTCAAGTGCCCGCAGGTCAATATTCAGACCATTTTTATTGGCTACATCCAGCATTGACAGCGCCAGGATGGTTGGCAATCCCAGGTCTTGAATCTCAGTAAAGAGTAGCAGATTTCGTTCTAGATTAGAGGCATCGGCGATTACTATTATTTTATCTGGAAAGTCTGAAGCATTTTGGTCGCTGAGCACATCAAACACTACTCGTTCGTCCATGGACCTTGGGTATATACTATAAGTACCAGGTAGGTCTATTACATTGGCAGTCGTACCATCTTCACGAAATGTACCAGAGACTTTATCCATAGTGACTCCTGGGAAATTTCCTACTTTTTGATTCATCCCTGTGAGCAGGTTGAAGACAGATGTTTTACCGGCATTTGGATTGCCGACCAGGGCTATATTGAGAGGGATGTTGCTCATGGCTGATTTAGGATAATGTAATGGTACCAGCCTCTTCCAGACGCAACGACAGGTCATACCCCGACACTCTAATACAGATCGGATCCCCAAGAGGGGCTGCAAATTTCATTTCTACTTCTGTTCCGGGTAGTACGCCCATTTCAAGAAGCTTCAATGAGATATATTCATTGGTAAAATTATTTACGATTCCCTTTTCACCAGGCTTTAGCTGCGCCACCGATCTCATGAACACTTATTTAGAACTATTAAAAATAAGGACAAAACTATGGGATTTGACTTTAGGCAGCAAGTCTATTTTTATGACAAAGGTCATTGTCTGTAAATTGTTATTTCTTTTTAAAAATCGAAGTAAATTGTCGCTTCAAATCGAAGGATCAAATGGCCAAAACAAAATCAGCTTTTTTCTGTCAAAACTGTGGTGCGGAGTCACCAAAATGGATAGGTAAATGTCCTGCATGTAATGAGTGGAATTCGTATGTCGAGGAGGTAGTCGCATCTTCTAAATCGAATGAAAAAATCTGGTCTGAAGATGAGAAGAGTGCTCGCCCCAACCAGGCCGTTGCTATTCAGGAGATCAAAGCAGAAGGTGGTCAGCGGATCAAGACCACAGATGAAGAATTGAATCGAGTGTTGGGTGGAGGGATCGTACCAGGATCGCTGGTGTTGATCGGAGGCGAACCAGGGATCGGTAAGTCTACCCTCTTTTTGCAGGTTGCGTTGGGACTGAGTGATAGAAAAATATTATATGTATCTGGAGAAGAAAGTCCCCAGCAAATAAAAATGCGAGCAGACCGCATGCAGATGAAAACGAATCAGTGCTTGTTGTTGGCTGAGACCTCCTTGGTTAATATTTTTCAGCAGATCAAACAAGTCAAACCAGATGTACTGATCATAGATTCTATCCAGACCTTGTTTACAAATAAGGTAGATAGTTCTGCGGGTAGTGTGAGTCAGGTGCGCGAGTGTACTGCCGAACTACTCCAGTTTTCGAAGTCGTCTAATGTGCCGGTTTTCCTAATAGGACACATTACAAAGGAGGGTACAATAGCAGGCCCCAAGGTGCTTGAACATATGGTAGATACTGTACTGCAGTTCGAAGGGGATAGACATTTGAGCTATCGCATATTGCGCACGATCAAAAATCGTTTTGGCTCGACCTCTGAGCTAGGCATCTATGAGATGCTTGCCACAGGCATGCGGCAGGTGTCCAATCCGTCCGAAATCCTAATTTCTCACAAGGACACGCAACTAAGTGGGGTGACAATCGGTGCGTCCATAGAAGGAAACCGACCACTGCTCATTGAAACTCAGGCGCTGGTGAGTGCGTCGGCGTACGGTACACCTCAGCGAAGTACTACGGGATATGATGCCAAGCGTCTGAATATGCTCCTTGCAGTGTTGGAAAAACGTGGAGGGCTAAAATTGGGCAACCAGGACGTATTCTTGAATATAGCTGGAGGGCTAAAAATCGACGATCCTGCGTTGGACTTGAGCATTGCAGTATCTATCGTGTCTTCTTATGAGGACCGTACAGTCAGCTCTGACATATGTTTTGCTGGGGAAATAGGGCTTGGTGGCGAAGTAAGAGCGGTTCACCGTATTGAAAGTAGGATTAGCGAAGCTGAGAAATTAGGATTCAAAAAAGTTTTTGTCTCTAAGCATAATGCCAAGTCGCTTGCAGCACTTGATTTCAATATCGAAGTGGTGTTAGTTCAAAACATCGCTGAGGTGTTCAAAAAGCTCTCAGAATAAAATATCCCGCACCAATAAAGGCGCGGGATTGCTCAGGAATCGCCACAGCCCTAGGCCGCGACGAAGGTCTTACCATAGCTGTATGTCCTAGTCGAAGAATTCCTCAAAGAGAATATCTCCTGTTGTTGCGTCGATTCCGAATTTGTACAACTCATTCTGACCATTGTCGATTTTCACGACATATGCCCAATGACCTGCTTCCTGATGCCAGATTTCTTCAAAGTACCAGTAATAGACCTCTCCATCAAAGGCATCTTGGGCTATCTCAATAGCTTCATTTAGTGAGATGAAATTTTCTCCGGGAGTCAAATTATAGTCATATGGGCCATCTTCATCTCTTGCATCTATCAGGTCTTCTGTGTCTTCGGTGATGACTAATTTCACCAAAGCGCCAGAGGAAGTTTTCACATACAGATTCCAGTAGTTGACCTCTTTCTCTTGGTAGCTAGATGCTTGTATCAGATCAGCTTCAATGTACCAGCCAATAGCTTCTAGTACGTTGTCTGGCACTTGTTCGTCTTCTTCTTCGAAGTCATCTTCATCTTCCTCCTCTATTTTATTTATATCCAGTATCTCACCTGAAAAAGCATCAATTTCGACTTCAAATTTCCCGAGGCTGGTTTCGACATGCACCTCGAATTCCCATCGATTATCTTCTTCTAGTTCCAGTTCCCAGCGAACGATCTCACCGTTCAGAGAGTCTTTGGCAAGTAGCAGAGCCTCGGAAAGCGCGAGGAAACTTCCCTGGGGGTCAATATCATAATCAAATAGGCCTGATTGACCCTCAATTTCGAGAATCTCAAAGATGTCTTTGACAATGACTACCTCTAGTGTACCTCCTGAGGCTAGCAGCAACTCGATCTCATAGACTGGTAGGCCTCGTTCTTCACTTTCCGTAATCTCAATTTTCTTTGCTCCCTCCAGCACTTCAAGAATGGCTGAGGTCAATTCGTCAATATCAGTACCCAGTTTGCGACCACCACTAGTGACTGCACTGAGTAAAGCTTCCATGGGAGTCTCGAGTGCACTAAATTCCTCGATGGTTAGGTCATTGAATTGTTCGCTTTCATAATCTCCAATCTCAAGATTGGCCAGATCATCTGTAGTTTCATCTGTGCAGCTTGCCATAGATAGTAGTACAAGCGCCATGAAATACACCAATAAACTTTTAAATTCCTTGTCCATTTTATTCGGTTTTAAATAGGATAATAGTAATTAATACTTGATTTATAATGTGACCATAATCCTGATGTATAATTATTAACATAATTAATTATACAAAACAAAGATTATGATTTGCTGAGTGTAAAACGGACTTTTGGAAAATTATATTAGGTTGGAAGGGTGACTTTTAGATGACTATTAGCAAGCGGTCGACGAATGGCTGGATATGTTAGATTTAAATTTGGCTTGTCGAATAGCTATTTGGTGCCTTTGAATGCTTATCTGGAATACGGCACAAAAAAAGAGGCGATCTCAAATGGAATTGAGACCGCCTCTTTTGATTTGTTTATAGACTTACTGGTCAGTCATTTGACTCTTGTTTCATTTCACCCAAAATTTTTATTTCAGGGATCTCTACATAGTTAAACTCATAGTTGAAAAAAGAGCTAAGATCTTCACCTGCCTCCAGCATATCTTCGTCGCCCTCTTCATAATACCAATTGATGCGAATTTCTTTGCCTCGCTCAATTTTAAGGTCATTCAATTTCTTGAAAAGGATGTAGATACATTTAGAAGAGCTGGTATTGAAATATTCAAATGCGGCATTTAGAGTAATCGCCTCTTTAGCAGTTTTACCAAAATGATCAATAGAATCATTTATATACCTATAGAATACTATGGGATTTTCAGGACTGGACTTACCTCTGATATCCAAAAGCCCTTTTCCCGGATCGAAATATATGGATGGTGTCACCCTGGTCGCTCTAATAAAAAAACCTTTCATAAACAGAATTTTGTTCTCATAGCGTCATTTTATGATGCTCATCTTCTAATGTACTTCTCGAAATTTACCTGATAGTTTCAAATCCAACCTAATAAGCAATTAGGGCAGGATCGTATGCTAGCTGGCTGAATAAGATAATTTCAACTTCAAAGATGATCTGAATTTTAAAAAAATAGAATACGGGATTCTCCTAAAATTCAAGTTTACTTTATAAAAGGTACTATAATGGTCAGAATTAGCAAAATAAAGAAGACAAAAGGACTAATATTTGTCAAATATTTCATTCTTATCTAAGTGAGTATCAAATATTAATAGGCCCTTAGGTAATTTCCCTATTCAAGAAGTAAGTGATTATTGCGAGTCTTCGTCGTCGTCAAAAAAGCGATCTGTTTCGTCGGCATCCTCGGCGAGCTGTTTCGCAAACTTTTTATTGTACTTCGTCACTTTGAATTCTGTACGTCTGTTGACCTGGTGTTCTTCCTCGGTCTTTGCGTCTTTTACTATCAATTTGGTCTCACCATATCCTTTGGCAATCATTCTTCTACCTTCTATACCTTGTGAGGCGAGATAGTTTACAGCAGACTGTGCTCTGCGCTGCGATAAGTTCATGTTATAGTCATGACTGGACCTGACGTCTGTATGTGAGCTCAGCTCTATATTGATCGTGGGATTGTCTTTCATTAAAGTTACCAGCTTGTCCAATTCGGCAGCTGCTTCTTCCTTGATATTGGCCTTGTTCAGGTCATAGTAAATGTTGTTTAAGACAATTGGTTTGTCAACCACAATTTTATCTAGTGGCAGATCGACGTTGAATTCCACATTGGTAATCATCTCTACCAAATCTTCTCTGTTAGCCGATTTCCCAACGGTTGAAAAGTCAATTCTTGTCGTAAAATAGTCTTCTTTTTCGGCTACGAGATAGTAGGTCTCTTCAGAGAAAACTCTAAATCTGTATTTGCCATCCACTTGAGTAAATTTTTCGTCGATGATCTGGTTGTCCTTGTCTCTCAGTATCACCTTGGTATTGGAAAGGGGGCCAAGCGTTCCGTTGTCATCATGTGTTTGGGTAACGCCAGAGAGCCAGTAATTTACAATTTTCAGATCTGGATCATCATTTACGAAAGTATAGAGGTCGTCGTCTCCTTTACCACCTTTTCTATTGGAAGTAAAAAATCCTCTTGAAGGATTAAATAAGAAGAGCCCGAAATCGTCTGCGTTAGAATTTATTGGTGCACCTAGATTTTCAAGTTTAATATGACCTCCCTCTCTTGTAGCTTCAAAAATGTCTAAACCACCAAACCCAGGCCATCCATCTGAGGAGAAATAAATTTTTCCTGTGCCGCCCACATATGGGAATATCTCGTTGCCAGGAGTATTGATATGTTCACCCATATTTCGAACGTCTACCCATCGTCCTCTGCGGTTGAGGGTGGCGGTATAGATATCCAATCCTCCAAACCCTCCTTCTCTATTAGATGAGAAATATAGCGTGGTGCCATCCGGACTTAGTGACGGAGTAGAGTCCCAGGAATCCTGACCGTTGATACTCAGTGGGCGGGGGGTCTGCCAGGTTCCGTTTCTAAATCTTGTGAAGAAAAGATTGACTTCGTTGGAGCCTGAGGATTTTCCTGAATTGCCTTTGGCGAAAATTACAGTGTTCCCATTTTTGGACATAGTGATAGAGCCCAGATTGACATTGGGTTCGTTTACAATAGGGCTTAGTTCTTCCAGGGTGGCGATGTCCACATTTGCCCCACGTGTATTGACAACATAGATGTCCGTAAACGGCGTCCCTGTCCCTTTATAAATTTTACCGCCATGTCGATTGGACGTAAAATATAGTTTGCCGCCACTGTAAAATGGAGAGTATTCCGCATATTTCGTATTAAGAGCTTCGAGATTCTTGACTCTGAAATAATTGACTCTGGTCTCTATGTCGGGAAGTTGACCCAGATTATTGAGTTCTCTTTCAGCTAAAGCTACAACGGTCTCGTCTTGTCCTTTCTTTAGGTAGTTTTCTAGCACTTTGTTGGCTCGTTCTACATCATCATTGGCCTTTAGCGCAACAGCATAGTAGTAGTACGCACTTTCGTCTTCGATACCAGCGTCGATAGCGGCCATATAGTACGGCTCAGCTTCTTGAATCCGATTTGATTTTCTGTAGGCTTCTGCGAGTAGAAAATTTGACTCTGGATCATCAGGCTTTATTGATTTTTCATATTGATATATGGCATCGCTATACTCTCCAGATTCAAAACTCTTATTGGCTTTTTTTGAGGCACTGCAGGCGGCAAGTGCTATAATCAGAAATACGTATAGAAGTTTGTTAACAAATGTCATAGATTCCATATATTATTTGGCTAAATATAAAACACATTGCTCATATACGCCCCTTACTAAAAATAACGCTTTAGCCAACTGTTTTTTGCTTCCACTTGCCATTGCTCATTGTATGACTTTATATCTTCCACTAAATTATTGAAGGTGAGCGTGTTATCAGCAATTTTTCCCAATTCTACCTGAGACTTGATGGCGGTCATCGGGACTTCAATTATCTCGTTATCAACTAGAAAACAAACTTTGGTACGGTCGAAAAAATTTATCTGAAGCTCTTGTTCTAGTGATTTAATCAAATGCACGGAAGCATCGATTGAGCATCCACTTGCTAAATTGAATCCTTCATCTACACTGATCACCAAAAACTTATCATGAACGATTTGAAAGGACGATTTGAGCGATTGCCCATGAGCCGCCCATTGTTGCATAAACTCTTTGCAGCTGTTCTGGATTTTCTTTTGATCTTGTCCGGTAAGAAACCTATCGGCTTGGTAAATCCAAACTCTTGAGGATTCAGCCATTTCTTCAAATGGGATGTACATAACAATATTCTTTTAGATGCCTAACGGAAATTGGCATTCAAAAGTAATGATTATCACCGTTAATTTTTGGTGGTTTCTATTGGCTCTACAATTTCTTCTGGTTGAGGGAACATAATAGAGAGCACAATAGACAAGGTAAGTGCAACTATGATCACAATAAATGACCAGATGACTGGGATATGTGCATGCTCAACACCAAACGCCATATTGAAACCCTGTTGTACAATACTCATTTCCATCAGCATTTTTACGCCAATGAATATAAGTACCACGGAGAGGCCTTTTTGAAGCAGGTAGAATCTATCCAAAATATTAGCAAGCAAAAAGAACATAGCTCGCAATCCCATGACAGCAAATATGTTGGAGGTATAGATTACAAACTCATTTTGGGTAATAGCAAAGGCTGCAGGAATGGAATCTACGGCAAAAATCAAATCGGTAGATTCAATTAAGAGAATCACAAGAAATAATGGAGTAAACCATAGTTTGCCCTTTTCGATAAATGCAAATCTGCCACCCCTGTCTTCGTTTGAGATTGGCAGCACTTTTTTAGCCCATCGGGTAAGTAAGTTTTTCTCTGGTTCGATTTCCATGTCATCATCTTCATTGAAGATTTTGATGCCCGAGTAAACCAGAAATATCCCGAAAATGTAGAGAATCCAGTGAAACTCTCCAATAAGAAGTGCTCCAAGAAAGATAAAAACCGCTCGAAAAAGTATGGCTCCAAGGATACCCCAGAACAAGATGTCATGGTAGTATTCGTCTTTGATTTTGAAATACCTGAGTATTAATAGAATTACAAAAATATTGTCAACAGAAAGGGCCTTCTCTGTTACGTAGGCCGAAAAGTACTCCAAGGCGTCATCTGCTCCGCCTCCAAAAAAATAGATTAACCCACCAAATATTGAGGAAACTACGATCCAAAAGATCGTTTGGAGAAGTGCGTCTTTTTGGGTGATTTTTGCTGGCCCCTTATGGAGCAGTCCCAAATCGACTAATAGGAATAAAATGATCACAATTCCGAAGACGCCAAATAGCAGGACTTCGTTAGTGCCCGAAAACAAATTGAGAATCATGGATATGTTTATCTTGGTGGTTTTTTCTACTTGTTAATTAAAAATCTCAACTAACAAGGCGCAAAGGAAATGATAATCAGGGAGATAATGAAATTTATATAAGAATTGTGTATTTATTTCACTAGCTGCAAATTCACAAGATGGTGATATGTACCCTTCAGGTTGTCTATCAATTCGCTATGTGCACCGGATTCTTTAATGCAGCCGTTTTCAATGACATAAATCTGGTCCACCTCTTTTATCGTTGCCAATCGATGTGCAATGATCATTGTGGTTCGACCTTTCATGAGCTCTGTGAGGGCCAATTGGACTTGTTGTTCTGATTCAGCATCTAATGAGCTGGTGGCCTCGTCTAAGATCAAGATAGCAGGATCCTTGAGTATAGTCCTGGCTATTGCAATTCTCTGTCGTTGACCACCTGACAGCTTTACCCCGCGTTCTCCGACGAGTGTATCCAATCCATCTGGAAAAGAATTGATAAAGTCCAATGCATATGCCTTCTTCGCTGCAGATTCTATCTCTTCATCTGATGCCCCAGGGCGACCGTAGGATATGTTTTCTCGAATAGACCCGCCAAAGAGGATGACTTCTTGTGGGACAATTCCAATGTTTTTTCTGAAAGCCGATAGATCGTAAGAATCAATCGATTGGCCATCAACTTTGATTTCTCCACCATATCCATCGTAGAGCCGCATGAGCAGATGGGCAATCGTGGACTTACCAGCACCACTTTTTCCTACCAGTGCTACTTTTTTTCCAGCATCAACTTTCAATGAAAGTCCTTTCAGCACAGGTAAATCCTTTCTGCTTGGGTATTGAAAATCTACTTGCTCAAACTGGATATCACCTTTTATTTCATCCAGTACAACTTCTGCGTTTGGATCAGTCTCGGGAGATTCATCTTGTATTTCTAAAATCCGTTCTGAAGCACCAATGGCTCGCTGTATTTGCCCAAACAAATCGCCGATTCCTGCAATGGACCCACCTATGAAAGCAGTATAAAAGGCAAATGATATCAAGTCTCCGACGGTCATTTCACCCCGCTGAAGTAAAAGGGCACCATACCACATGATGGCTACCATACCACCAAAAAGGGCAAAGATGATGAATGAAATAAAGACTGCTCTGTAGGTGGCAGCTTTCAATGCAGTCGTGACGACCTTTTTGAGTGACTTTTGGTATCTGAGTTTCTCAAAGACTTCATTGGTAAATGACTTCACCGCCAGGATAGACTGCAGCGTCTCTTCCACAATTGTCGACGATTTGGCCAGTTCATCTTGGGATTGACGCGAGAGTCCACGAATTTTCTTTCCAAAAACCATAGCTGCAATAATCAAAACCGGGAAGGTCATTAACATAAAAACACTCAAAGCAGGCGTGTTGACAAAAATTACTGCTGTGCCTACCACGAGAGTTACTACTTGTCTGATGACCTCAGCAAGTGTAGTAGAAAAGGTAGTCTGAAGCATAGTGACGTCAGCAGACATTCTACTCATGAGATCACCAGTGCGGTGTTTATCAAAAAATGGAATTGGCAAGTATAATAACTTGTTGTAAAGATCGTGTCGGACATCGGCCATGGCATTTTCACTCACCTGAGCAAATAAGTACACCCTAAAGAATGAGATGATCCCCTGGAGGAAAAGAATCACGATCAGACTGAATGCTATGGTGTCTATATCGTTTAGGATCCAGGTGCCCTCTCCGGAGGCGACATCAATCAGCTTGCCAGCAATCAATGGAAATGCAAGAAGAAGAAAGCTACCAATCACAAGAAATATAAGCCCTACAATGAACTTTGACTTGTAGGGTAGTAGGTATCTGAAAATTCCCAGCAGCTTCCCAAAGTTTTCTTTGTTTAGCGCACGCTTATCCTCCTCCTTGATTTTTTCCTTTGCCATATCTCTGCTTAAAATGTGCGCAAATTTATCTCGCCTAATCCACACGTCCAACTTTTATAATTAGAGTGCGAATAGTTGGGATTTTCGGATCAGCCACTAACTTAGTTCTATGAAAAGTATATGTGTTTATTGCGGGTCATCCAGTGGCAATGATAAAATATATATCCAGGCAGCAGAAGCCTTGGGAATAGCGTTGGCGGCTAAGAAAATCAGACTAGTGTATGGAGGTGCTCAAATTGGAATAATGGGTGCAGTTGCAAATGCCTGCCTTAGCAATGGTGGACGTGTGACTGGTGTGATCCCGGGTTTTTTGGATCAAGTGGAGATCACCAATACAGAAGTCACAGAGCTGATTCAGACGCAAAATATGCATGAGCGAAAAACGATCATGGTAGAAAAATCAGACGCGTTCATTGCCATGCCTGGTGGATTTGGTACTTTAGAAGAACTGGCTGAAGTTTTGACATGGGCGCAGCTTGGATTGATTCAGAAACCGATTGGCATTTTAAATATCAATGGATACTATGATAAATTGCTCGAACTGATCCAGCACATGCATCAAAGTGGATTTGTAAAAGAAGCAAATCTTAAGTTGTTCGTTTCTGATTCTTCAATAGATGGATTGCTTAAAAAATTGAGCACCTTTGATGCAGGTGATCAGTCTTTCACACAAAAGCTTGGTCTCACCTAAAACTGACTTCAGTCAATAGTGCTCAACTGACTATCTTTTTCAACCGACCAATACCTAACCGTGCGCGAATCATTCCTACATTTTATCTGGCAATTTCAAAAATTCGATACTATTGAGCTCTCTACTGTAGAAGGAAAGCCCTTACAAATTTTCACTAAAGGTCAATATAACACCGACGCCGGGCCGGATTTTCTCAATGCGAAACTCCTGATCGACGACATCACATGGTATGGTCATGTCGAGCTACACCTGAAATCATCTGATTGGAACCGTCACAAACATCAATATGATTCAGCCTATGATAATGTAGTGCTGCATGTAGTCTGGGAACACGATCTGGAAGTTTCCTGCAAGAATGGACAAGTGCTTTCCGTGCTTGAGTTGCAGGATAGAATTGCTCCAGAATTACTTCTAAAATGTAATCAACTCGTCAAAAGCCCTGAAAAAATCCCATGCGTTTCTCAATTTGACCAAGTTCGAGACATAGACAAGCAAGCCATGATAGACTATGCCGGCGTAGCACGACTAAAGCAAAAATCTGAAAGTGTATTGCAAAGACTGGAAAAAAACAAAGGTGATTGGGCGGAGACCACCTTTCAGCTTTTGGCCGGAAATTTTGGATTCAAAACCAATGATCATGCTTTTCTCAAACTGGCTGAATCTGTAAACCATAAAACACTACTCAAACATGTGACGCGTCCTGATGAAATGGAGGCACTCATTTTTGGAATGGCAGGATTTCTTGTTGATAGAGAAGATGGCCATGCTGTCCTGCTGGGAAATGAGTTTGACTACCTTTCCAAAAAGTACCGACTGACAGATCTCTGTATGGTACGTGCAGAATGGAAGTATTTGCGACTTAGGCCAGGTAATTTTCCGACGGTTAGGCTGGCACAATTTGCTTCCTTCCTTTCAAAAAATGTCAAATGCTTCGATCGGTTCCTTCATTTTGAAAATCAAACTGAGCTCCTCGAACTTTTTGATTTTGAGGTGTCTGATTATTGGAAAGTACACTATGATTTTGGCAAGAAAAGTAGTCGAATCAAAAGAGGCATCGGACGTTCCAGTATAGATTTGATCCTGATTAATACAGTAGCTCCTTTACTGGCAGCCTATTCGCAGTATACCAACGACGATCAATATATGCAGAAGGCTATCCAACTGCTCCAGCTGGTCCAGCCAGAGAATAATAACATTATTCGCATGTGGGAAAATCTGGAATTGAAGGCCAATGATGCCTTCGAATCTCAAGCACTGATTGGTCTTAGAAATGAATTTTGTTTGAAAAAGAAATGTCTATCTTGTAAAATTGGAGTAAGTCTCATCAATAGCTAACACTTGCAGATAACCCTCATTTATATTATCAATACAGCACTACTGATAGGTATCAGTATGACGGGTTATTCTAAATACAAGCGCACACTGTTACGAGCGCATTATTGGCCCGCCTTAATTTTAAAGGTATTGTGCGGCATTCTACTTGGTCAATTGTTTTTGCATCACTATCGCAATGGAGATACGCTAATGTTTTATGATCAGGCCCTTGCACTAACGAGCCTTGAATTTGCAGAGTTTTTTAAGGCCATTACGGCCTCGACCGTTCCAAGTCAGCCAGTCAGGGCCATTTATTTTGTCAGAATTACAGCAGTATTACAATGGTTGACGCATGCTGATTATTGGTTGCTTTCAGCTTATTTTTCATTATTTAGTTTTCTTGGTAGTAGCTATCTGATTAATAAACTCACCCAGTGGAAACCGATGATGATCGGGTCAGCCACAGCAGCTTTTTACTATTTCCCATCCATAATATTCTGGTCTTCTGGATTGCTCAAAGAAAGCCTGACATTCGGTGCCGTCACCTTTTTGATTGGTGCTTATTTGTCTTGGCGACAAAGCAAAAAAACACGACTGAAAGGCCTGTTTATTGGTTTTTTGGCAGCTATTATTCTTGTCAGTATCAAATATTATATCGCAGCAGTCTTTCTTCCTTTGCTGATCTTTCTGATTATGTATCATCAGAATTTTTGGGACAATCGTAAGATTTTTTCTCTATGGAAAAAATCCATTTTACTCGCTTTTGCCTTGCTCCTTCCTGTCCTGTTTTTTCTTTCATGGTTAAATCCGAATTTGAGTTTCTCTGTGCTTTGGGAAGTCATGAATACTAGTCATCAGGAATACCTTTTATTGGCTCCTGAGGGAGCTCTCTACGCCTTGTATTGGTTTGGTAACGACCTCGATATCCTGATCAATCTACCATATTTGTGGTTTTCAGGGATATTCCGCCCATTGGTAGGCGAGGATATAACTTTTCCAGCGCTATTTTCTTGTATTGAAAACTCACTGTTGCTAATAGGTGCCCTCTATGGACTGTACAATGCTCGAAAAAAGTCCTACACTTGGTCTATAGAGCTAGTGGCCATTGTTATTTACATCAGTGCTTTGTCTATTTTTCTTAGTTATTCGGCCCCTAACTTTGGCACTCTTGCTCGGTTCAAAATTTATTACCTCCCATTTGTGGTGCTTCTCATTTTAAACACGATCCCAATGCCCAAATTTCTCTGGAATAATTAACTGGTTTGATTAGAATATCTAACTTTGCCGCATGGAAAACCCCGTTATTATTTTTGGTACAGGCGGTCTTGGAAGAGCTGCACTTGAGATTTTTGAGTCCAACGGAAATGTTGTTTATGGATTTCTCGATGATGACAAAAAACTGCATAATACTGAAATAGATAACATTCCTGTTTTAGGCAAGACCACTGACCAAGGATTTTTGAAGCTGATTGGCCAAAAATGTGAGGCATTCGTAGCCACTGATGACAACAAGGAAAAACAATCCATAGCGAAGGCCTTGATCGAGAAAAGAAAGATTATGCCAACCAACGCTATCCATTCATCAGCACATATTTCTAAGTCTGCGCTAATGGGTCATGGCAATTTTATCAATGCCAATGTCACTTTAGGAGCGGGGACAGATATGGCAAATCACTGCATCTTACATAGTGGATGTACAGTGGATCACGATACAAAGCTTGAGGATTTTGTACAGGTAGGAGCTGGAGCAACCGTCAGTGCCAATGTGGAACTGGCTGAAAGTGCCTTTATAGGTTCTGGCGCCGTCATAGTAAGTGGTGTGAAAATTGGAAAAAATGCCAGAGTAGGGGCTGGTTCGGTCGTGATTGCCGATGTGAAAGCAGGAGAAACGGTATTTGGTAATCCTGCGCAAAAAATAGAGTCATAATCCGATCATTCCGGCAAGGCTGCTTTAGATTTTTACTATCTTTTCGGGAATAACCCAATAGTAATAAGCATGTCCACAATTTCAACAACCGATCTTATCGTCAATCCAGATGGAAGCGTCTACCACCTACACCTTAGGCCTGAGGACATCACCGATACCATTCTGACTGTTGGCGACCCTAGACGTGTGAGCAGTATTACGTCTGCCTTTGAGCGTGTGGATTTTAAACAGGAGTATCGCGAATTTGTAACTCATCGAGGCATATATAAAGGCAAAGAGCTAACCGTCATGAGTACTGGGATGGGCACAGACAACATTGACATTTTTCTAACCGAGCTAGATGCTCTAGCCAATGTAGATTTGAAGACAAGGGCAGTAAAAAAAGAAAAAACTGCGCTAAAGATCATTAGAATAGGGACCTCCGGCAGCATGCAAGAAGATCTTCCAGTAGGCACGCTTCTGGCATCTGATCATGCAGTGGGGCTGGACTCACTGATGACTTTTTATTCGCTAAATCAAACCGATTTTGAGCGATCGGTTTCACAGGAACTGAAAGCCACAACTGGTTTGCCTTTTCAGCCCTATTGTGTTGCCGGGTCATCCGCACTACTCGACCAGTTGGCCTTCGATATGGTTAAAGGAAATACTGTCACTTGTCCAGGGTTCTATGGCCCACAAGGCCGCGTGGTAAGGGCAAAAAATGCACTTCCTGATCTTATGGATAATCTAAATCAATATAGAAAAGGAGATTTTAGATTGACAAATTTCGAAATGGAGACGGCTGGATATTATGCCATGGGCAGACTGCTAGGGCATGAGGTGCTCAGCCTCAATGCCATCTTGGCCAATAGAATTACTAATGAGTTCTCCAGCGAGCCAGGAAATGTAGTGGACGAACTAATACATAAAACCTTAGAACGAATATAGCTATGAGCCAAGCGGAACTTACCTGGGATGAATTTGAAAAAGTGGACCTTAGGGTTGGAACCATTCTCACGGCAGAGCCTTATCCAGAAGCTCGGAAGCCTGCCTACAAACTCACGGTTGATCTCGGAAAAGATCTTGGAATAAAAAAATCCAGTGCTCAGATTACTGCTCTTTATAGACTAGAGGAGCTTGTGGGACGACAAGTGATCTGTGTAGTCAACTTCCCACCTCGGCAAATTGGGAAATTCATGTCCGAGATTTTAGTTACAGGATTCGCCGATGAAAACGGAGATATTGTGCTTTCCTCTACCGAGCGTTTACTTCCAAATGGAGCTAGACTTTGCTGATGAACCCAGTATTTAATTTTCGATCACTTACCAGAGAGGATTTGGGTCAGATGTATAGGACTTTCCTTGAAGCTTTTTCTGACTATAGCGTAAATATGAAGATGTCTCGTGAAGCGTTTGAGGATCGGATGGTTTCAAAGCTTAATATCAGATTTGATCTCTCACCTGGAGTTTTCTCTGGAGACAAACTGATAGCTTTTATATTACATACTGTGAATAAGTATGAAGATTCCCTCGCCGCTTACAATGGAGGCACGGGAGTAATACCCGGCTATCGAGGACATGGACTAACTGCCAAAATGTATGAATTTGTAGATCCGCAGCTGAGAAAAGAAGGGGTAAAAAAATGTGTGCTCGAAGTCTTAGAAGACAACCATGTCGCGATTCTATCTTATGAAGGAGTAGGATTTCAAAAGAGTAAAAAATTCCAATGTTTGATGTTGAAAGGCGGACGGCTAAAAAGAACACTAGACATGCCAGATGCTTTGTTGGAAGTCGGGGATTTTGTCATTGATGAGTATGCCGAGCTCGGCGGAGTGGTTCCAGGCATGTTGGATCAGCTCACCCAAGTGAAATACCACCTCCAAAAAGAAATTATCCTTGAGTATAGAAAAGAAGGTCAGCTTATCGCCTACATAATCTTTCAACCTGTGAATGGAAGGATTACACAGTTGGCGGTCAGGCCTGATTTTAGGAGACAAGGTATTGGAAGTGCTATGCTTATCAAAATGCATACTTTGAGCGAAAACAAAACTTTATCCGTATTAAACATAGAAGACCGTGAGAAGGGACTAATATCTTTTTTTGAATCCAACGGTTTTACTTGTGACTTACAACAATGGGAAATGCAGAAAACACTTGATTATGGATAATGATGATATTATAAAGGACAAGAAGTCTAAGAATAACATCCTGTTAGGTCGCGGTTGATCAAACAATTATCCAGAAGGTTTGATTGATTCAGATGACTGTAATAGATTCTCAATAATTTGCTTTAGATTGGATAAGGTATCACGCAACTCCCCCTTGCTTTCAGTGTGAATAATTGTATTTACAACTCGGCAAAAACCAACCAAATCAATATGAATAAAGAAAAAAAACACCTCACAAATATAAACTGGTTGATTCTGGTTCTTTTTTTTATTTCAACGCTTTGTTGTTGTCAGCCTATAGCATCTAAAGACGAATGCAGAGATCAACTAAACAGCTTAAATTTAAAAATCGACAGTTTGAATGAAGTCATTAGACTCGAAAGAGAAATAAGCGCCAGGGAAGCAAACAAGCAGCGAAGACTATATAAAGAACTTCAAGAATTGAAGTCGAAATAATACCAAATATTTATACTAACCAACCTAATAAACATGAAGAATTCTAAAATACTTCTTGGCATAATTATGGCATGCCTATACCTTTTCACTTGTTGTGAAAATGAACCAAAAATTGACACCTATGAGCCTTCCGACACTGAAAAGGCTTTGGAAGAAATTGGTAATTATGCAAAGGATCACATAGAGATCGAATTTGCTCAATTTGACAGTGGTGAGTTTGAAGATGCTCAAGCTTCAGGTAGAACCTTGGGTATATCAAATCAAAATCCTGATATTGGTATTTCATTTGGAGAAGACGATTTAAATGAAAATTCTTTACAAGAGCTGAATCAATTAATAATTAAGCATACTGGTTCATCCATCTATTCAATTGTTCCTGATCTTGAGCAACAATTTTCAAGGGTCGAAGGGTGTACAATTAGATGGAGATATTATTTTTTTAGTAACGGAGGTTATACGGCATCAGTTTTCAAAACATGTGAAGGAGTAATAGTAGGTACAACTCACTATTATTATACTCCGAAATTATACGTTCCTCTTTCACCTATTAGCAGTAAAAACCCGATTATCCCATCATTTATTAGGGTTTTTGGTTAAAAAAAGACTTTACTTAGGACGGAATGAGGCTTGAGTTAAATTACTTAACTCCTGTTAAATACAATTATTAGTTTAATACCTTTTTAATATTAAAAAGGTATTAAACTAATTTTTTTCCTTAAAATTTATTTTTAATAGATGGTTTAAAAAAATGTTTTTTTGTTTTGATGAATATCTAGAGGGCGAAAATTCTAATTTCTTTTTTTGAATCCAACGGTTTTAGTTGTGACTTACAACAATGGGAAATGCAGAAAACACTTGATCATGGCTGAATACGAAGATAAGATAGCAGGAGAGCTGGCGGAGTGGCAGTTGGCAATGCAACGAACGCCTTCCTTTTCTGGAGCGGCCATTAGAAGGCTGCAGACACGTATCAATTCACTTCTCCCGACACGCCTGCATCAGCTGATTACCAAAGTCATTAAAGAATTGACCCGTGCTGTTCTACTTGGAGCTGAGTTCACGACTAAGCCTAAAATAGGTACACGTTCGATGATGCAAATAGAAGAGGAAGTAAAAGATAAAATCAATCGATATACATCAACAGCTACGGCAGAGGGTGCGATTACAGGATTCGGAGGGTTTGTCAGTGGGCTGGCAGATTTCCCACTTTGGCTTTCCATAAAAATGAAAATGCTTTTTGATATAGCCTCCTCATATGGTTACGATACCAAAGACTATAGAGAACGGCTATTCATCTTATATATATTTCAGTTGGCGTTTTCAAGCCAAAAGAGGAGAAATGAAATTTTTCTGATTGTAAGCAACTGGGAAATCCAAAAGGACAAATTACCTTCTGATCTCAATGATTTTGACTGGCAGTCTTTTCAACAAGAGTACAGAGATCATCTAGACTTGGCCAAGTTGCTTCAACTCATACCAGGAGTGGGTGCCATTGTGGGCGCTTATGTCAACCATAAACTTACGAATAGACTGGGCAAGACCGCAATGAATGCCTACAGGCTGAGAAGATTGTCCTGATTAAGTCGCTGATAATTGTAAATTCTAGCCCTCAAAAGCGGCAGAATAATTATATTAGAAGACTATAAACAAAACAGTATGAGACCCACACGCGTATTTGAATTCCTCTATTATCAGCAAGAACAAGGCAGCTTATCAAATGCCCTGAATTACAAAGAGTTTGGACAATGGAAGGGTTATGGGACCGATGAGGTCGTTGAGATTGTAAATAAGATGAGCCTTGGTATGCTGGCACTTGGTCTACAGCCTGGAGATAAGGTGGCCATCGTTTCACCGAATAGACCGGAGTGGAATTTTGTTGATTTTGCTTGTCAGCAAGTCGGTATTGTTACCGTTCCGATGTATCCCACCATTACGGTTGAAGACTACGAATATATATTTGGACATGCGGAGGTGAAAATGATTTTTGCTGCAGATCAAGAACTAATTGAAAAGGTAAAAACGGCCACTGCGGCTATGAATATTGATTCTATTTATTCATTCGATGAGGTAGAAGGTGTAGAACATTGGACGGCCGTAAGAGATAAAGATCCGGATGGGGACTTGACCAAAGTCAAGAGTATAATGGAAGAAGTGAAGCCGGAGGACCTGCTTACTATTATTTATACCTCTGGTACTACAGGTAGACCCAAAGGCGTGATGCTGAGCCATAATAATATCGTATCGAATACGCTTGGTGTGAGCGACAGAATTATGAATAGCCTTGTTGCAGGACAAGATCGAACACTGAGTTTTTTACCTATGTGTCATATCTATGAGCGCACGGCCATCTATGTATACTTCTATAATAGGCTCGCCATCTACTACGCTGAAAGCATGGACATGATAGGTGAAAACATCAAAGAAGTAAGCCCAAACATGTTTACATGTGTGCCACGTTTACTCGAAAAGGTGTATGATAAAATTGTATCCAAAGGGTATGAGCTGCCAATGGTAAAACGCAAACTATTCTTTTGGGCCATCGACCTGGGGCTAAGATATGACCCTAATGGCACCTTCAGCGCCTGGTATCATTTTAAACTGAAGATAGCAAGAAAGTTGATTTTTTCTAAATGGCAAGAAGCTCTTGGTGGACAACTTAAGATGATTTCATCTGGAGCTGCAGCATTGCAGCCTCGTTTGGCTAGAATCTTCTGGGCAGCAGAAATTCCTGTATGCGAAGGCTATGGCCTGACGGAGACCTCGCCGGTGATCACCGCTACGGCTGCTACACCAGAATTTGTGCGCATAGGAGCGGTCGGAACGCTAATCGAGGATGTAGAGGTGAAAATCGCCGAAGATGGTGAGATTCTGTGCAAAGGCCCTAATGTAATGATGGGATACTATAAGGCTCCAGACCTGACAGACGAAGTGATCCAAAACGGATGGTTCCATACCGGTGATATCGGTGTATTGGAAGAAGGCTTCTTACGAATAACGGATCGAAAAAAAGAGATGTTCAAAACATCAGGAGGGAAATACATTGCTCCCCAAATGATGGAAAACAAATTCAAAGAAAGCATCTACATCGAACAGATCATGGTAGTTGGTGAGGGTAGAAAGTTTCCTTCTGCGCTGATAGTACCCAATTTTGAGGCTCTTCAAGACTGGTTAACTTCACATGGAATTTCAACTACTGATCACAAGGAAATAATTAATCATCCTGAAGTGGTCAAACTCTTTCAATCGGAGGTAGAAGGGTTCAATGAGGAATTTGGTAACTGGGAACAAATCAAAAAATTCGAACTGGTAGAAACAGTGTGGGGCATAGATACAGGCGAGCTCACACCCACGTTGAAACTTAAGCGTCGCATCATTAAAGAGAAGTTTCAGGAGTTGATCGAACGTATTTATATGATATCTAAGTAGTGTTACTATGTGGTTTAGATCGAGCTGTCTCAGATACTTTGTGCAAATTATTTCAGGTTAAAGAATTAATCGAACCTTAGTACCCGTTAGCCATATTGTATGATCAATGGAATGCATCCTTGAAATGCACCAATTTCTCTTGAGCATTTATAGCGACTATATCAAAGCGAATCGGGCCGTTGTGTTTACTTTCTAAGATGTAATGCTCTGCCCCTTCCATTATCATTTTTTGCTGATTGGCAGAAACAAAATGCTCGGGAAAACCATACTTGCTATTACTGCGCCACTTGACTTCTACGAACACCAAAGTCACATTGAACCACATGATCAGATCAATCTCACTTCGTCTGTATCGATAATTTCTTTCTATCAAGTCATACCCTAGACTTAATAAGTGTTTTAGTGCATAATCCTCCCCAGACTTCCCTTGTTCTTTTGAATTCATTCTAGACTAATTACTATTTCATTTTTTGGACAAACTAGGTGATTCGGCCATCTTTTTTGACTCCAATTGGTATTTGCATGATTGCAATGAAATACTCAAATGACTGTAATAATGCCAATAATATAGACTTTTTATTGAATGAAAATTGATGAAAAACCCATGTCAGCAAAAAATTCATAATTATAGTGATGTGACAACCGCTATTTTACAAAAAATGAAACAGAAGGGTAAAAAAATAACGAGAAATGTAAAAATATACGTAATTACGAAAATAATAGGTCCAAAAATTACGTAGTTATACGTAATTACCATACTTTAGCGCCTCAACAGCATTAATAATCACCCAAATTAGTTTGAATTATTGCAAATCCTTCAGGTAATGGTTAGAAATAGAACCAATATCAGTGGACTTTGCAGAATTCTATAGAAAAGTCTTGAATCCCCAAGGTGGGCGATTGATGAGAAAAACAATTTAGAACTAAAAATTACATGCTATGATTAATCTGTTGACGAGTGTAGCTCAAGATTCGGTCGAGGTAGTAGAAGCTCAGGTGCCAGTGGTTGCCGAAGTTCCTGCAGAACTTACCGCCGCCGTAGTCGATGCTGCATCTGTTGGTGCTACCGCACTATTTACAGCCAACAATGTTTGGATGATGTTGGCCACAGCTTTGGTGTTTATAATGCACCTTGGTTTTTCCGGAGTTGAAGCCGGTTTCGGTCAATCTAAGAATACCGTAAACATCCTCTTCAAAAATACAATCACACCAATTATTGGTTTGCTCACTTATATGATATGTGGATTCAACCTCATGTATCCAGGTGAGTTTAATTTTATAGATGGAGTGTTCGGATTTGCTGGATTTGGACTAGATGCCGGAGATGGAGCATCGATCGATTATGCTGGTGGGGGATATACCTATTGGACAGACTTCTTATTCCAGGGCATGTTTGCAGCTACAGCTGCTACTATCGTGTCTGGAGCTATTGCAGAAAGAGTCAAAATATCTACCTACATGTTGTTTACTGTAGTTTATGTAGGTATTGTTTATCCAATATTGGGTAGCTGGAAATGGGGAACAGGCTTCCTTGATACTGCAGGGTTTTATGATTTTGCAGGCTCTACACTCGTTCACTCAGTAGGTGGATGGGGAGCATTAGCCGGTATCATGGTTATTGGCCCAAGACTTGGAAAATATGTAGATGGAAAAGTCATCGACAAACCTGGTACCTCAGTACCGCTCGCAGTTATCGGCGTATTTCTACTTTGGTTAGGCTGGTTTGGATTCAACGGTGGCTCAGTGCTATCAGCTGATCCGGATTTGGTTTCATTTGTATTAGTTACTACGTGTATCGCAGCTTGTGCTGGTGGTCTTTTCGGGTTTCTCACAGCTTACTTTGTATTCAAGAGATTAGATCTTGGGATGGTGCTCAATGGTATTCTAGCCGGTTTGGTAGGTATCACAGCAGGAGCTGATGTGATCTCTGTCAATAACTCACTGATCGTCGGTGCTGTTGCAGGAATTCTTGTGGTCTTCTCTGCGATTACACTTGATAAATTAAAATTGGACGATGTAGTAGGTGCGGTATCAGTACATCTCACATGTGGAATCTGGGGCACACTAGCCGTAGGTATCTTCTCTACAAATCCTGACCATTCATTTGTTACTCAACTCTACGGTGTGGCTATGTACGCTTTGGGTGCTTTCCCAATAGCATTTGCCATCTTCTTCATACTGAAGAAAACCATCGGAGTGAGAGTATCAGAACAACACGAAACAGAAGGACTTGACACCCACGAACATGGGATCAGGGGATATACAATCGTCTACGACGACTGATAAAAAAAGAGCCTGCTTCACATGTCTGCCAACATGTAGAAGCAGGACTTAATATCACAAATCTGTCAAAACAAATTTATGAACCAAAACACAAATTTAATCATGAAGAAATTTCTAACCATTGTTATGATAACAATTTTTACTCTGTCATATGATGCATTTGCTCAAGAAGAAGTATCCACACCAGAGCTTTCTATCTCGGGTAGCGTAGATGCATACTACAGAGCAGTGCTAAGTGGCGGCACCAATGATGCCAGCGACGGATCTACTTTGGCTCCTGGTACTTCTTTTGCAAATCAGACTGGTTTTGCCTTAGGTATGGCCAATGTAATATTAGCGCTAGATGGAGAAAAGACTGGTTTTGTAGCTGATCTGGTTTTCGGACCACGAGGTACTGATGCGGTATTTTTATCTACTACCGCTTCTTCAAGCATAGTCAATCAATTATATGCCTACTGGAATGTAAGCGATAATGTGACTCTGACCATAGGTAACTTCAACACCTTTTTAGGGTATGAAGTGATTTCACCAGCCAGTAATTACAACTATTCCACGTCATACATGTTTTCATATGGCCCTTTTTCACACACTGGCTTGAAAGCGGATATCACAATGGGAGAAGCATCATTGATGCTGGCTGTACTGAATCCTACCGATGCTACCGATTACAATCCAAATGGAGAATATGCCTTTGGAGCTCAATTGGGATATGGCGGTGCTTACCTGAATACTATTCTATCTGATGATTTCTACCAAGTGGATTTGACTGCTGGTTGGGATCTGACTGATGCAATCTATTTGGGAGTGAACGCAACCAAAGCTAAAGACAGCTTCACGGGAGCGGCACTATATCTACAAAACTCTTTCTCAGATGATTTCTCTATGGGAATCAGAGGGGAATACTTCAAGGATGAAGGAGTAGGTGCAATAGCATTGGATGAAAATGTGATTGATTTAACGCTGTCAGCTAACTACTCTGTTGGCGCCTTGACAATCATTCCAGAATTCAGAATGGACATGCTGTCTTATGATGGATTTGTAAGTGACAATGATGGATGGGATTTAACTGACCCGGATGAGCCGGTTTTGATCAACCCAGAATTGAACAAAAGCCTGTCTTCGTTCACGTTGGCAGCAGTATATGCGTTCTAAAAAATTCGAGATTTAGCTTTTGCCGGGGTGCTATTTAGCGCCTTGGCAAATTTCTAATCCACAGCTTAGTCATCGGTTTAAGACGCAGTTTGAAATAAAATTAATGTAATAAAGTAAAAGCTAAAATTAATAAAATGGCAAAAGCAAAGCTAGAGTACATTTGGTTGGATGGATATAAGCCAACACAAAGTTTAAGAAGTAAAACCAAAATTGTTGATGGATTCGACGGTAAAATTGAAAGCTGCCCGATGTGGTCTTTTGATGGTAGTTCGACCGAACAAGCAGAAGGCAATTCTTCAGACTGTTTGTTAAAACCGGTAGCGATCTTTCCAGATCCAGACAGAAAAAATGCCTTTCTGGTAATGACAGAGGTGTTGAACGCTGACGGTACAGCACATGAAAGCAACGGCCGTGCTACAATTGATGACGATGACAATGATTTCTGGTTCGGATTTGAGCAGGAGTATTTTCTAATAGATAACAATACTGGAAAACCACTAGGATTTCCTGAGAGTGGCTTCCCTAGACCACAAGGTCCATATTATTGCTCAGTGGGGGCAAACAATGCCTATGGAAGAGCGATTATCGAAGAGCATTTGGATTTGTGCCTGGAAGCAGGTGTGAATGTAGAAGGTATAAACGCTGAAGTAGCTGCAGGACAGTGGGAATTTCAGGTATTTGCCAAAGGAGCCGCTGAAGCCGGTGATCACACCTGGATTGGAAGATACTTGCTGGAACGGACAGCAGAGAAATATGGAGTGGCTATCGAATGGAGACCCAAGCCAATCAAAGGAGATTGGAACGGTTCCGGGATGCACGCCAACTTCTCCAACACGACGTTGAGAAGCTGCGGTTCACAAGAAGTGTATCAGACTATATGCGAGGCATTTGCACCGCTAGTAAAAGAACATATAGCAGTCTACGGGGCTGAAAATGATCAAAGATTGACTGGAGCGCATGAGACGCAGTCAATTGATAAGTTTAGCTATGGTGTATCGGACAGAGGAGCCTCTATTCGCGTGCCTATCGCAACCGTAGAAAATGGATGGAAAGGATGGTTGGAAGATAGAAGACCAGCATCTAATGGTGACCCTTACAAGATTGCCGCAAGAATTATCAAAACAGTTAAAACTGCTGTTTTGGAGCAGGTGCCTGCTTAGAAAATACCGTTTATTTCAAATTGACTTTAAGGAAATCCAGCAGGGGTTTCCTTTTTTTTGATCCGCTGATCAGAGACTTTGACCCTTAATTTTTGATTGTAATTTGACTATTTTTTTCAATTCTTGGGCATCCACTAAATCTTTCAAGTTGTCATCCAAACGTTTTGTGTTTTCCTTCATCTTAATGAGATGATTTATATGAACAACAGGAATTGATACTCCATCGCTTTCATACATTTGAGCGCTATTTCTGCACTCTTCGAAAGAATAGATTTTTTGAAAGGTGTGAGTCATTAGATCAACTTTAAAAACGCCGTCATCTTCGATCAATCGAATCGGTGTAGGGTTTTCAATGTCTCTGGTCGTCTGGATTGATTCGACAACTGACTTGTCATATCCCATTTCTAGGAGAGCCCTGTACAATCTATTGATATTCACTTTTGTCGGATTTACCCACAAATCCATATCGCCTGTATATCTGGAATACCCATGCAAGCCTACGGCTAGACCACCGACAAGAATATATTCGACCTTACAGGAATTGAGCGATTTAAGTACTTCGAGATAATATGGATTATTTATATCCATTCAATTCGCTTCTTATTATTGGTAGGAATTTTTTTGGATTGATTAGACATGATCAGTTTCATCATATACTCCCATCGTTTTTCATATGACAGGCTCAGGAATTGCAGTCTATCTTCTACCTCTGGGTCAAGATTATTGTTCCAAATCAATTTCATGATTCAATACTATTTTGAGACTTCATCAAACCATTTTCCTTACAATCAAATTTGATTGTCATTCATTCCGTCTCATTTAATTACTAACGTAATATATTACTAGTGAGCACCACTACCAATGGTTGCTAAGCAAAATATCCATTGGGAAAGTCCAATAGACCCTGAAAAAACAACTATATCATTAAGAAAGTGACAGAAAAACCTAGCAGTACAATTAAAAAGATGACTACAAAATGTCTCATTATTTCTTGAATTAGTTATATATAAGACAAGAATATGATAATACACCCTCAAATTTCCTTTCTCAAAATTTCTAAGGGGCTTTTTCTTAGTACTGGTCTGATGTTGAACAGACCGATTACCAGGGTGCCAAAAGTCACGGAGATAAAAATTAGAACAGAATAATAGGTGCTGAAGATGAAGTCATTTTCAAAGACAAATTTTGCCAGCATCCAGCTAAATGAATGTGCCAGGATAAGGCCAGCCAAAGATGCGATTGACCCTAGAGCAAAATACTCGAGACAGGTGATCCAGAATATTTGATAAGATCTAGCCCCGATCGTTCTGAGTAACACACTTTCCTGTACACGCTGAGATTTGCTGAGTACCACAGACCCTGCAAGTACAATCAACCCAGTGAGCACACTAAAACCGGCCATAAAGTTGATTGCAAAGGAGACTTTGTTGAGGATATCTTCCAGTGTTTTAATGATAAGGTCAAGATCTATGATAGAGACATTTGGGAATAGCCGTACCACAGCCTGTTGAAACCTAGCTGAGACATCCGATTTATCTACCTTGGTCACCAGCACATGAAACTGCGGTGCTTGTTCTAATACACCAGTAGGAAATACCAGGAGAAAATTGGTCTGAACTCTTCTCCAATCTACCTTTCTAAAATTACCAATATAGGTTTTAACCAGTGCTCCCTGTACGTTGAAGAGCAGTTCGTCGCCGATTTTCCAATTTCTTCCCTTTGCAAATCCTTCGGATACTGAAACGAAGATACTGTCATTGGGGCTTTCTACTTTAGTCTGCAATCTACCTTCTGTTAGTGTCTCGGAGTTGACTAATGTGTCTCTAAAAGTCACTCGATATTCTCTATTAAATACCCAAGCCGGAAGATCTTCCAACGAATCCTGCTCTGCTTTCTTTTTGTTGATTCCATTGATTTCTTTTAACCGCATGGTCACAATTGGCACATCCTGCACCACAGGTAAATCATAATCGAGAGTTAAAGCTTTTAGCTCTTCTTTCTGAGTAGTCTGAATATCGAAGAGCACCATATTTGGCCTATCTTCCGAACCTACCAGAGTTATTTGTTCGACCAGAATGTACCTCGAGAAGAGGAGAGTCGAAATCAAGACAGCACAGATTCCAATAGTTAGTAGTAAAATCGTGCTCTGATTATTGGGACGATACAAGTTGGCGATGCCTTGTTTGATGAGGAAGGAGGAAGTCCTTGTGGAGATTTTTTTCGCTGCATACATGAGCCCCTTTACAATCAGCACCAAAAGACCGAAAGTCACGGCCAGGCCTAATACAAATGCAAGTGCTTGTTTCCATTTGCCAATTTGGAAAAAGGCAAAGCCAAACAGGAACAAGCCCAGCAATACATAGATGATAATGCTTTCTATGCTGATCGAGTTTTTTTGTGTTTCATAGGCAGCACGAATTGATTGTAGCGGAGATATCTTGCCCAGCTTGATGAGTGGAAGCAAAGCGAACAACACCGCAATAATTACTCCTAACAGGATACCTTCTACAATCACTACCCAAAATATACGTGGTTCGAAAGAGAACGGAAGAACCTCACCAAGGAGTTGAGGAAGGTAATACTGCAATCCTAGCCCTGCAAAAGTTCCGATCACCGAGCCTACCATACCCATCAACAAAACCTGATATAGATAGATGTAGAATGCCTGTTTACTTTTGACGCCTAAACATCTCAATATTGCAACCGATTGATTTTTCTCCTTTAGATAAATATGAACTGCACCAGCCACCCCAATACTTCCGAGAAGCAAAGCAATGAAAGCCGCTAAATTCAGGAAAACAGACATGTTTTCGAAGGCCTCACTTGTGTCTTTTTTCCGCTCTTCTACCGTTTCATGTCCTAATTCAAGTTCTTTGAATCTGTCCTTGTATAACTTTGTTATTTCATCGGCCCGACTCTCCGTAGCATACTTAAAAAACTTTGAGTAGGTCACTCTACTGCCCTTTTTTATTAGGCCCGTATAAGGTAAGTAGCCTTCAGATACATACACAACGGGAGCGACAGATGTTGAAATTCCACTCTGACCAGGGACATTTCTCAGCTTACCTCGGATTTCAAATTTGAGTTTCCCGATCAATATGTCATCCCCCAGCTCTACGTTGAATTGCATCATGAGCTTCTCATCCACCAGAGCATACGGGCCATTGGTTAGATCGCCTGCGGCCCAATGAGGCTCGGTTTCGATTTTGCCATAATATGGATAGAATCCTTGAATTCCTCTGACTTGTACCAAACGAGTACCATCTGTCTGAGGAAAATAGACCATCGATGCAAATCGGGTCTGGCTTGATCTCTCCTCTCCAAGGGAATCTATTAAATCTAGCTGTTCTTGACTGTAAGGCTGCGTTGTGTAGACTTCAAGGTCTGCACCCAGTAGAGACTTAGCCTGCAGCTGGATCTCTTCATCCAGGTTTAACTTGAAAGAATTGATGGCTACAAGTGCGGCTATGCCGATGGCGATTGAAGTAGTAAACAATAGCAGTTTGGATCTGCTCCTCCTGCTGTCTCGCCAAGCCATTTTTAGCAACCAACTTCGAGAATATCTTGCTTTACCAATTTTGATTTTCGAGTCCATACTAGCTCGCTACAGAGGATTTCATTGCATTTGCCTCTACCATCTTACCTCCTTTGAGGTGAATGATCTGATCTGTCTTTTGTGCGAGGTCTGGATCGTGCGTTACTAATACAAGTGCTGTGCCTTTGTCGCGGTTGAGGGTAAATAATAAGTCCTCTATTTTTTGCCCTGTTTCGCTATCCAAATTTCCTGTAGGCTCATCTGCAAATAATACCTTTGGTTCACTTGAAAAAGCCCTGGCGATAGCGACGCGTTGCTGCTCTCCTCCTGATAGTTGAGTGGGATAATGATCCGCACGGTCAGCCAGCCCTACCTCCATCAGCAGTCGTTCTGCAATGGTTTTTGCACCTTTATCTCCCCTGAGCTCAAGAGGCACCATCACGTTTTCCAGAGCGGAAAGCGTGGGGATCAGCTGGAAATTTTGAAAAATAAACCCTACATGTTCATTTCTTAGCTGTGCTCTGTCGTCTTCACTCAAACTATTAAGTTTTATCTGATTTATTTCAACCAGTCCTTCGTCACATTGATCCAGGCCAGCAGCCAATCCCAATAGCGTAGTCTTACCACTACCGGATGGGCCTACGATGGCTATTGATTCGCCGGCATTTAGACTGAAGCTAATATTGCTCAACACTTGTAGCGATTTGGAACCGCTCCTGTAAGTCTTTGAAAGATTTTGAACTTTGAGGATTGTAGACATGTAATCTGTAGTTTCCGAATTTTACGGAATGTAATACCAGAAGTTTATGAATGCAAAGGAATAGATGAGGTAACCTTAATTGAAGTTAATATCTCTGTTCAGTTCATAGGACTCTTCGAGCCACTGGACGAACTTGTTGTTTTCGTCTACCAGAATCGTTTGCGGTTTGATTTCCTGATCAGTAAGCTCATAGCCCATGATAATGATCTCCTCACCCTCTTTTATGAGATGAGCCGCTGCTCCATTCATACAGATGGCACCTGACCCCCGAGGTCCTTCGATTACATAAGTCTCCAGACGCGAACCAGATGTATTACTTACAATCTGTACCTTTTCACCTTTTCTTAATCCAACCAAGTCGATCAGATCTCGGTCAATTGTGATACTGCCCACATAGTTTAGATTCGCTTCAGTTACTACCGCTTTGTGAATCTTTGATCTCATGATCCATCTCATACGCTTCTTGACTTTAATGTTGATTGCGCCGCGAATTTAAATAAAACTCAGAGCATAATAATGTACATCTGCAAAATTAGGGGTTTTTACCTAAACTGAGTTGCGAATAAAAAGGTTCGAATTATTCAAACATAGAAGTGCTCCAATTATGTCATCTCAAGAGCCTTTAATCCGAATTCTGGATCTATACTTTCTTCGGTAATTGAATAATGTTTATCTTTTGAAAAAAACCAATATGAAAAAAATAACAGTACTAGCCGCGCTGGTTCTCATCATTTGGAATGCCTCTGCTCAGGCACCGAGGGAATTTGAAATGAAAGATGGTGACACTACCTACGTCATGAAGCAATATTTTATGGGATTTTTGATGCGAGTTCCTGACAAACCCGAACTTGACTCTGCTAAAGTCATGGAAATTCAAATGGCACATCAAGCTTACATGAGCGCCAATGCGAAAACTGGGACATTGCTAATCGCAGGTCCATTTGGTGATGATGGAGACATGCGGGGAATAGTTATATATGACGTGGCTACCAAAGCTGAAGCAGATAGTATTATCAACAATGACCCTGCGGTAAAAGCTGGTAGACTAGCCATTGACGTCAAACCCTGGTGGGCAGCCAAAGGGAGCGTGTTGAAGTAAAGGGTAATCATTTCACAGAAATTCCTATCTTCGACGAATGAATAGGTCAATTGCTCTTATATGCTTCGTATTTTTATTTAGCTGTCAGCCAGAGAAGAAAACCGAGAAAGTAGAAACCTCAAAACCAAACCAGACAAAGGACATACAACAAGAATCCAAAAAGAAAACCATTCTCTTTTTTGGCAATAGTATTACCGCTGGTTATCAACTTGACCTTTCTGAGGCGTTTCCTGCTTTGATTCAGGAGCGGCTGGACTCATTGGCTCTGGACTATCGGGCCGTCAATGCCGGATTGAGTGGAGAGACTACGGCAAGCGGCAATTCGCGCATAGAGTGGGTGATGAAAAACCCAATGGATATTTTCGTACTTGAGCTCGGAGCCAATGATGGACTCAGAGGAATAAGTACAGCAGAAACACGAAAAAATCTGAAAGCGATTATCGAAAAGGTGAAGGCAAAATTTCCTGATTGCAGGATCGTCCTGGCAGGAATGATGATTCCACCTAATATGGGACAGGAGTACACAGAGAGCTTTCAACAGATATATCCAGAGTTGTCCGAAGAGTACGACATTCCTTTGATACCCTTTCTGCTGGAAGGTGTAGCGGGCAATCCCGAACTCAACCTTGCAGATGGCATCCATCCTACAGCTGAGGGGCACAAAATATTGGCTGAAAACGTCTGGAAAGTGCTCTCCACACTACTTTAAATAGATAAAAAAATATGTTTGAATTGCTTCAATCCCTTGAGAATTTTTTCAATGCAGCCGTGGGGTATGTCTGGGGAATGCCACTTTTGATCTTGCTATTAGGAGGGGGATTGTTTTTCACAATTTATGCTCGGTTTCTTCCATTCAGATATTTCAAGCATGGAATAGATGTGCTCAGAGGGAAATATGACAACCCAGAAGAAAAAGGAGAAATCAGCCATTTTCAAGCTTTGTCCGGACATTTGGCAGCCACAGTAGGCATGGGCAATATCAGTGGCGTAGCACTCGCCATAGTGGCTGGTGGCCCTGGAGCAATTTTTTGGATGTGGATCAGTGCGTTGCTGGGAATCACGACCAAATTTTTCACCTGCTCCCTGGCTGTCATGTATAGAGGTAGAGATAGTCAAGGAGACCTGCAAGGAGGGCCGATGTATGTGATTCGCGAAGGCATGCCCAAGATATGGAAGCCCCTCGCGGCGTTTTTCTGTATCGCAGGCCTGTTCGGAGCGACACCGATATTTCAAGCCAATCAAATCGTACAAGTGACCAAGGATGTACTGCTTCGTCCCATGGGATTGGTTGGGGAAAATGAGTTAATGATCAATATTATCATTGGCCTGATCATAACTTTTTTTACCGCACTTGTCATTTTTGGAGGAATCAAGAGAATCGCTGATGTGGCGTCAAAACTGGTGCCAGCCATGGTAGTGATTTATGGATTCAGTGTGTTGATTATTATGATGATCAATGCAGATGCAGTAATTACAAACTTCCTATTAATTTTTGAGGATGCTTTCACCGCAAATGCGGTCTTAGGAGGAGCTGTTGGAGCCGTGATCATAGAAGGAGCTAAGCGTGCGGCGTTTTCCAATGAGGCTGGTATTGGTACTGCCCCTATGATGCATGGGGCAGCTAAAACTGATGAACCGATAAGAGAAGGTTTGGTAGCTATGCTTGGGCCAGTAATAGACACACTCATCGTTTGTACGATGACAGGTCTTTGTATCCTTTCTACAGGTGTTTGGCAGACCGGCGGTCAGGATGGAATCTCACTTACAGCCCAGGCTTTTGATCAATCGATTCCTGTTGTCGGCTCGTACATTCTGTTTATTCCAGTATTGATTTTTGCTTTCACCACAGTATTTGGAATGGCCTACTATGGAAAGAAATGTTTCTCTTTTCTTTTTGGTGCTGAGAACGGCCATTATTTCAATTACTGGTATGTAGCTATTATTGTGATAGGTTCTGTTTGGTCATTGAATGGAGTGGTTAATCTGATATTTGTGATGTACGGTCTTATGGCCATACCCACTATGATTTCTGCCATCTACCTTTCACCAAAAGTGATTAAAGAAGCCAAGAGGTATTTTTCTAGTTTGAACGAATAGATAATCAAAATAGAAAAGCTTCCTCCAGAAGAAGGATCAGGTAGGATAAGAATCAATTACTGCTGATTTTTCAATATTTGCTTGATTATCACTTCAGCATGCACACGAGAGTTTTCAATAAACCATTTATTGGTTTGAAGTCCACCACAAATTACACCAGCGAGAAAAATACCCTTGATGTTTGATTCCATTGTCTCTGCATTGTGGGTAGGCGTTTTCATTTCATCCGTACCGATAGTTATGCCCAGAGACTGTAAGAAGGTAAAATCTGGTTGGTATCCAGTCATAGCGAGTACAAAGTCATTAGCAAGTGTAGTACTGCCTGATGGAGTCCTGATATCCACTTCTGTTTCGCGTATCTCTGTGATATTGGATTCGAAATAGGCCTTGATAGATGATTCTTTGATTCGGTTTTCTATATCAGGACGTACCCAATACTTTACCCTCGGATTGATTTCAGGCTCTCTCACCACCATTGTCACCTCAGCTCCTTTTCTATAGGTTTCCAGCGCTACGTCCACTGCAGAATTGGCAGCGCCTACCACGATTATTTTTTGTCCGAAGTATGGGTGAGGCTCATCGTAATAGTGTTTCACCTTTGGCAGGTTTTCACCAGGGACATTCAGCAGAAAGGGCAAATCATAAAACCCAGTCGCTATGATGAGGTTTTTGGCCTTGTATGAGTGCTTCTCAGAAGTTATTTCAAAAACATCGCCCTTTTTTATATCTGATACCCCCTCATAGAGGTTTACATTTAGATTCCAGCTGGTAGTGACTCTGCGGTAGTATTCTAGGGCTTCGGACCGGGTAGGCTTGTTGTTGTGCGAGATAAATGGAACCCCGCCTATCTCCAGCTTATCAGCTGTGGAGAAAAACGTCATATTCATTGGGTAGTTGTATAGAGAATTGACGAGACATCCCTTTTCCAATATTTGATAGGAGAGCTGGTTTTTTTGGGCTTCAATGCCACATGCGAGGCCAATGGGTCCAGCCCCAATAATCAATACGTCGAGAGAATTGTTCATAAGGCTAAATTAGGTCTTGAAATCGTAGATCCCCAAAGGAGTAATACAATAGTCCATGGCAACGTCATGAGCCTCAGAAAAAGGGATTTTATCCAACGGGGGAGCCAGGCTCAAGCCAATTTTTAGGCAGTCAGATGAGCACGCTGCCAAAAAACGGTCATAGTACCCTGCTCCGTATCCAATTCTTTGTCCCAGGCGGTCAAAGACAATTAAGGGAATTAAGACCGCGTTAATAGAATCAGGTGTGATTTCAATTCCATGCTGGGGTTCGGGTATACCATAGGAGCTTTCTTTGAGCTGATCATAATTTTCGAACAGGTAGTGTGTAAGCTCATTGCTGTTGGTACTACATCTGGAAATTGCAATTTGTTTTCCTTGAGTTCGAAGCCATTCGACCAACGGCCAGGTATTGACCTCCTTATTTTTCGAAATAGAGAGAAAAGAGTGTACAAGCGATGCGCTGGAGGAGTCGAAAAAACGGTGAAAGTGGTAGAGCAGCCTCGCATTTTTCAGATCAAAATCCTTGGAGGAAAGCATCCTTCTTTTCCTCAGATAAACCGTACGATATTTTTTTTTGTCAATGACTGATTGGCTCTCGCTCATAGCTCTAATTTAATGCATTCTGAGAGGCATAGAAGAACAGGCTATTTTTTTTGGTAAGAAAGTTGTGACTTTTTTTATACAGAACGATTATACCTACAAAACATTAATCAATTGGATACAAATACTGATCGTAATGATGTGGAAGACGAAGAAGCAATGATCGCTCTAGCGAAAAAGGATTTGCAGCACTTCGAGCCCATCTACAACAGGTATTACGAGTCGATTTTTAGATATGTATTCAGGAAAACAGATGACGAAGACGTAGCTGCAGACCTGACATCAAAAGTGTTTATGAATGCCATGAATGCCATTCATAAATTTGAATATCGAGGGGTCCCATTTGGTGCATGGTTGTATCGAATTGCAGCTAATGAGGCCAATAAGTATTTTAGAGAAAGCAAAAGGCAACTGCTGGCGTTAGAGGACCATAAAGTAAGAATGGTCATGAACTGTGGCAACTTGGAAGAGGCTGACGCCGAACAAAAGCAAAAAGTGCTGGCAGAGCTCATTCGGGAGTTGGATGATGAGGAGATACAAATTTTGGAGTTAAAATTTTTTGAAAACAAAAACTTTAAGGAAATAGCCTTCATTTTAGAAAAGAAGGAGAGTGCCGTAAAAATGAAAATGTATCGATCTTTGAACAAGTTGAAAGAGAGATATGAAAAAATGAATAAGTTAGGGGATGACTAAATACGACATCAGACTGAGAAGGAAGGCTTTGAGCAAAGGTCAGATTGAAAGACACAAGGATTTCAAGGGGCTTTATCATAAGGAATCTTCGGATAGAAGAAGAGGCAGCGGCTGGTTTAGAATTTTGGCCATAGTGCTGGCCACCCTGGCTATAGTTGCTATGGTAGTGGCGGGAGTAAAACGACTCCAAGAGAAAAGAGTACCTGTAGAACAGGACGATACTGACATATTTGACGAATTCAAAACAGAATAAATAAGAGTACAAGACTCGCCCGGGAAAGTCTTAATTCTAGTTCACCAAGGCGGTGAGCACATTATCTTAACTATAAATAGTATAATCATGGAATTAAGAAAAAATCCAAAGATTGATTTGGAAAAGAAAAGGAGTGCGTTTTTCAATATAGGCTTGGCCATTAGTCTGGTACTAGTCACCTCCGCATTTGAATGGAAATTTTATGATGATGGAAAATTCGTTGTTCTTGACGAACCAGATTCGGATTTCGATGAGTTAATAGATTTACCTCCGACCGTTCACCCAATACCGCCACCACCAGTGGTAGTGTTACCTAAAATAATCGAAATTGAGGACGAAGTAGAAATAATAGAGCAGGTGAAGGTTATTATAGATACTGAGGTAAGTGAAGACGATATAATTGAAGCCCTAGTTTTCGATGAGCCCATTGAAGATGAAGAGACGGACGAAATCATAGATATCGTTGAAGTAAACCCTGCTCCCCTCGGTGGAATGAATGCTTTCTATAAGTATGTAAGCAAAAACATGAGATACCCAAGTCAAGCTAGAAAAATGGGTATTGAGGGCCGTGTTTTTGTTCAATTTGTTGTGGACCAGAATGGTAAGTTGATTATGGTCAAAGCAATCAAAGGTATAGGTGGTGGTTGCGACGAGGAGGCTGTAAGGGTCATCAGTAATGCTGCTCCTTGGTCTCCGGGAAAACAAAGAGGGCGCCCGGTCAAGGTAAGAATGGTGCTACCGGTGACTTTCAGGTTGAAGTAACAAAAAAGGCGAATCGGGAGATTCGCCTTTTCAATTTTTTTGTAGAAAGAGTTTAATTGATACTTAGCACTCTCACAGTAGATACAAGGAAGTCAGCTATAGAAGCTGCCAATTCGTTGTCAGCACTTCTGCCAATGATGTAGGCAATAAATAGGAAGTATATAATCAACAGCATGAAAGCTTTAAGTTTTCCAATATACTTAGTCGAAGTGAATATCACCACTGCCAGAATTGTCAGCAACAAGAGTAAGAAACGCAACTCACTACTCAAATCTACAATCTCTGGGGGCATATGAATAGGCCCATGAATGATACAGAAAATAAATAGTGGGAAGCCTAGAGCAAAACACACATCGAATATATTACTACCTAGCGCATTTGAAATCGCATCATCGTACTGCCCTCTCTGGGCATCCTTAATAGAGATGATAGTGTCAGGGAAACTGGAAGCTGCGGAAGCCAATACCAAGGCAACAAACATAAGTGGAATGCCAAGACCATTAAACGATCCTAAGTAAGGCACTTCGTATACTTCTGCCCCCATCCATTCACAGGCCACTACCAATAGATAGCATACCAGGGCGATAGATAAGGTAGAGAAAAACAGTAGAGGCCAGGCATTTTTGCCAGAGACCTTGTTGTTTCTGATGAATAAATCCTCCAGATTGAAAGTGAGCAAGCTTAAGAAAAACGACGGAGCAGGGCCTCTGTCTTCCTCTTCCTCCTCCTCTTCTTCTTCTTCAACTTTTCCTGTGTCAGCTTTTTTCTGGCTACTTCTCATGGACATAAACATGTAAGTGATGTATACCACATAAACACCCATCAAGATAAGCCCATGATACCAGTCTAGCTTAGAGCCACTAATCAGAACTAAGAATATCATTTCGGTAATAATCAGTGCAATACCATCTCTGAGCATCACTTTTTTTGATACTTCGATCCTTTTTGCCAGACCTATACCTATTACCGCTATTACAGATACTGCTGGAATAACCATGCTATTGAAAATTGCACTACCAGCCGTAGTTCCAATTCCGCCCGAAAATCCTGAAGCGTCCATCAATACAAAAAGAAAAAATAGGGAGGTAAATACTTCTGGCATTGAACTGGCTATGGCGTTGATTGATGCTCCTCTAACACCTTCCGATAGGTTTCTGCCGATATATTCTGATGCTGTCATAAAGCCATCTCCAGCTCTCCAAATCACCACACAGCTAATGGCTATTAATATCAACGGTATAATTATGCCCATATATTTTACTATTTTAAGTTATGCTAAGCACAGAAAAATATTAATTCAAGAAAGCACAACTCAATATATATAATGTTTTTAAAATGCTGATTGGGATTCTAAATTAAAGTATTTTTTTAAACATACAGCAACTGAAGGTCAATTATGTAAAAGTTGCAATAAGTAAATTCTGGAGCCCTGACGTGTTGTTTTGCATGGAATGTAAGGGAGCAAGCGGTTTAAGCGCCATTAGAAGCTTGAGTCAAACAATCTTAGCCAGAGTTCTGAATGTATCATAAATCGTCATTCAGGATTATTTCACTGTAGGGATGTCATTTTTTGCTCTTTTAAGACACTTTATTGGGCTTCCATAAATCTTAATATTTTTTGTATCTTTAATGCAAAGCGTTGAAGCATTATTCATGGACTTTCGTACCCAGATGAGCATTCTTATTCAACTTTCTCTTGTCGACAATCAATTGTCTCCACCAGAGAAAAGAATGATTTATGCGCTGGGCGAAGCGAACAAAATCCCTGAATCCGAAATCGATGAATTATTCGAAAAGCTATTGGCAAAAAAAAGCCACGAACTCCCTCCAATCGTGAATCTCACTGATGAAGATAAGTTTGAATACCTCTATAGTTTAATTCAACTCATGAAAGTAGATAAAAAAGTATATTTGAGTGAAATTCGATTTTGTGAAGAATTAGCCACGAGACTTGGTTATAAAAAGCATGTGGTAAGCGCACTGAGTACAAGGATATTTGGTGATGCGGCATTTGGAGCGACCAGAGAAAATTTGCAGGCATTGGCAAATAAGTATAAATCGACTTAACTAGACTGAAACATAATACGCATTAATAAACTGTAAGTAATAATGAGCATAAAATCACAACTTAGTATGTTGGTGAAGTTGGCAAATATAGACAACGACTTCGCAGACGATGAGAAGGATATGATTCTGATGGTGGGTAAAGCCAATGGTGTCACAGAAGACGAAATCACTGGTCTGTTGGAGAATCCAGAGCCATTGCCACCTTTGAGTACCATGACTGATGATGAGAAGTTTGAATACCTGTTCAATGTGGTCCAACTCATGAAGATAGATAAGGAAGTATTTTTAAGCGAAGTGAAATATTGTGAAGAAGTAGCAGTCAAGCTCGGCTTCAAGAAAGCTGTAATTGCAGAGTTATCAGCCAAGGTCTATTCTGATCCTACTATAGTTGCCAATCGAGACTCGTTGAAAAAAGCTGTACTAAAGTATCAGAACTAGCGTTAATACGAAATTAACAAGACAAAAAGGAGGAAAATTTTCCTCCTTTTTTTGTGTTAACGGACTCGAGATTTCATGGATAAAATGGGTCATATGATTATCAAAAACACGCCTTATATAAATAGTAAAAATCCTTACCTTTGCAGATTCATTTTTACTCATGTGGTATAAACTTTCTCAGATAATTCTTAAGTACAGGCTCATACTGATCCTGACGCTCTTTGGCATTACAGGCTTTATGGCCTATAAAGCGCAATTCGTCCAGTGGTCCTTTAGTCTCGCCAATATTGTCCCGAATACGGATCCAGAGATGATCTATTTCAAAAATTTCAAAAAGGAATTTGGGGAAGACGGAAACATCCTTGCGATAGGAATTAAGGACAGTTCAGTTTTCGAAGAAGATAACTTTCGTATGCTCAAATACATGACTGATGAGCTTGAAAATATTAAATATGTAAAAGATGTATTGAGTATCCCTAGCTTGAAAAGACTGGTCAGAGACAAAGAGGAAAAACGATTTGAACTTGTAAATGTCTTTGATGAAGTGCCACAGAGTCAAGCCAAACTCGATAGCCTCATTGCCTATTGCCTAAGTCTAAAATTTTATAGCGGCCAACTCATTAACTCGGAGAATGGAGCCAATATGGTGCTTGTCACTATAGAAAACGAAGTGATGAACTCTAAGGCGCGTAACACTGTAGTGGGCGATGTCTTACAGGTAACTGAGCAATTCAAAGAACATACTGGAATAAATCTGAGGTATGCCGGCCTGCCTTTTGTGCGATATATCAATACCGTAAAAATCAAGAAGGAACTCAATATGTTTCTGATCTTCTCGGTGATGGTTACCGGCTTTATACTTTTCTTGTTTTTCAGATCATTTAAAGTGGTCATAGTAGCTCTTGTCATTATAGGTATGATCGTAGTGTGGGTCATGGGGACATTAGCTCTTTTTGATTTTCAAATCACCTTACTCACCGGACTGATTCCACCCATTATAGTAGTGATCGGCATCCCCAATGCGGTATACATGCTCAACAAGTACCATCAGGAGTATTTCCTACATGGTGACCAAAGAAAAGCACTCGAACGTATCATTCGAAAAATTGGGATTGTTACACTAATCACCAATTTCACTACTGCGGTAGGGTTTCTCGTCTTGGCCTTTACAGATATTGTAGTTCTTAGGGAATTTGGAATCATTGCGGGGGTAAATATTCTGGCCACTTTTGTAGTGAGTCTTATCATGATTCCAGCAGTGTTTTCATATCTCAAACCACCATCGAGTCGTCATCTTAGACATCTCAAATTCGCCCCGCTGGACAAAGTGCTTACCGGTTTGGATCTGCTCGTGCATAGACATAAGTATTACATTTTTGCAGGAGCTACTATCATTGTTGGTTTATCTGCCTATGGCATCACGAAAATCGAAGCCCGATCCTACATGGTCGATGATTTACCAGAGGAAAGTCAGGTAAAGCAAGATTTAAAATTCTTTGAAGACAATTTTGCCGGAGTCATGCCGCTCGAAATCATCATTGATACCGGGACTAAAAAGGGAGTACAAAGCCTTAAAAACCTTAAAAAGATAGATGAATTTGAAACATTTCTCAATTCACTAGACGATGTGTCCCAGCCGCTTTCTGTGGTGAGTTTTATAAAGGCTACAAGGCAGGCGTTCTATAATGACAACCCGTCGAAGTATTCACTGCCTAATAACAGAGACAAAAATTTCATATTCAGATACCTTAAAAAGGAATCTGATCAGCAAGGCATATCTAAGGCATTTGTTGATTCAACTGGGCAGAAAATACGGGTATCATTAAAAATTGCGGACATTGGCTCCAACAAGCTAGATTCACTTGTGAATCAAGTCATCCAACCACAAATTGATGAGATCTTTGGAAGTACTAAGATGAACGTGACTATTACAGGCACAACACTGCTCTTTATCAAAGGAAATAGGTTTTTGATCGACAACCTAATTACCAGTATGATCATTGCATTCGTAATCATTGCCTTTATTATGGCCTTGTTATTCAAGAATTTCAAGATGATCATATTGTGTCTGATACCTAATATTATTCCATTGATGATCACCGGCGGTATGATGGGATTTGCGGGGATTCCGCTCAAACCAAGTACAGCACTGATATTCAGCATAGCGTTTGGTATATCCGTAGATGACTCCATTCACTTTCTCGCTAAGTATAGACAAGAGCTGTTTGCCAACAACTTTTTTGTGCCATTGGCAGTAAGTAAAAGCTTAAGAGAAACTGGCGCAAGCATGATTTATACTTCGATTATTTTATTCTTCGGGTTTGTCATATTTGCAGCATCTGAATTTGGAGGTACAGTTGCTCTTGGTGCTTTGACATCCACCACACTACTTATGGCCATGCTCACCAACTTGATCGTATTGCCGGCCTTGTTGTTGAGATTTGATACCGGAAGTAGCAGTAGAGAAAACCATCCTCTCATTGAAAAATATCCCGAATTCTATGATGAATTCGAAGATGAGGAAATTGATATCGATATGATCGAAGTGGCTGATAAGGACAACGATTGACCCCGTATAGAAGACTTTTGTAAGAATTAGAAATTAAGAAATTGAGTTATAAAGAGTATAAGAATATCAACTATGCCGAAGTGGCAGATGAGGTATTGGGTTATTGGAAAAACAACAACATTTTTCAAAAGTCAATAGATGAAAGAGAAGGCGCCGAGACTTTCGTGTTTTACGAGGGACCACCTTCTGCCAATGGTACTCCGGGCATTCATCATGTGATGGCTCGAGCAGTAAAGGATATTTTTTGCAGATACAAAACCTTAAAAGGCTTTCAGGTAAAAAGAAAAGGTGGATGGGATACCCATGGACTTCCGGTTGAGCTACAAGTAGAGAAGGAGCTTGGAATCACGAAAGAAGACATAGGGAAGAAAATTACGGTCGAAGAGTACAATGCAAAATGCCGAGAGGCAGTCATGAAATTCAAAGACCAATGGGATGATCTGACTGAGAAGATGGGGTATTGGGTAGACCTTGATGACCCTTATATTACCTTCGAAAAGGAGTATATCGAAAGCCTTTGGCACCTACTCAAGAAATTTCACGATAAGGGGTTATTGTATAAAGGATACACAGTTCAGCCTTTTTCTCCTGCCGCAGGGACAGGACTTAGTTCTCATGAACTCAATCAGCCTGGAACATATAGAGATGTCAAGGACACCTCGGTTGTGGCGCAGTTCAAAGTCAAAAAAAATGAGGTTTCGAATAAACTATTCTCGAAGGATGAGGAAGTGTTTTTCCTAGCCTGGACCACTACACCATGGACGTTGCCTTCAAACGGTGCTCTGGTGGTTGGCAAAAAGATTAAGTATGTCAAAGTTCGAACCTTCAATCAATATACATTTCAACCCATAGCCGTGATTTTGGCTAAGGATCTGGTCGGCAAGCACTTTTCCGATAAGTCCAAAGATATTAGTCTGGAAGATTACAAAGAGGGTGACAAACTCATCCCATGGCAAATAGAGTCGGAATATGTGGGTGCAGATCTACTGGATGTCAGATATGAACAGCTGTTTCCATATGTTACAAATACTGAGTTGGAAGCTGATGCTTTCAAGGTGATCCCAGGTGATTATGTAACGACAGAGGATGGTACGGGAATCGTGCATGCTGCAGCTTTGTTCGGGGCGGACGATTATTTTGTTTCGAAGGCAGCAGGTGTACCGCCAGTTGTAGCCAAGGATGAAAAAGGAGATGATATTCCACTTGTAGATAAGCAAGGACGATTTATCAATGAGGTTACCGACTTTGCTGGGAAGTATGTAAAGGAAGAGTATTACTCTGATCAAGAGCGTGCGGCACCAGACTTTAAACCTACTGATGTCCTGATTGCCATCCATCTCAAGGAGACCAATAGAGCATTCAAAGTCGAAAAATATGAGCACAGTTATCCGCATTGCTGGAGAACTGACAAGCCCGTATTGTACTATCCATTGGATTCCTGGTTTATCAAGACTACGGCCTATAAGGATCGTCTGGTAGAATTAAATAATACTATCAATTGGAAGCCCGCCTCGACAGGAAGTGGACGGTTTGGCAATTGGCTAGAAAACCTTGTGGACTGGAATTTGAGCCGATCCAGGTATTGGGGCACACCTTTACCTATTTGGGTGACCGAAGATCGTCAAGAGCAAAAATGTATTGGGTCTATCGCAGAGCTGGAAGAAGAAGTGAAAAAATCAGTAGCTGCTGGTTTTATGGAAACTGAACTGAGTGAAGATTTCGACCTTCATCGTCCGTATGTTGACGATATATTTTTGGTGAGTGATTCTGGCAAAAGGATGACCAGAGAGCCAGATTTGATAGATGTATGGTTTGACTCCGGTGCAATGCCGTATGCCCAATTTCATTTTATGGGCGACGACCCAAAAGCTGCGTCTCAGGCCGATGGAGGACTTAACGATGTATATCCGGCAGATTTTATTGCGGAAGGGGTAGATCAGACCAGAGGCTGGTTTTTCACTTTGCATGCCATTGCTGTGATGCTTTTTGATCAGGTCTCCTTCAAAAATGTAATAGCAAATGGGCTGGTGCTGGATAAGAAAGGCAATAAAATGTCTAAACGTTTGGGCAACGCTGTCAATCCATTTGAGACCTTGAAAAAATATGGGCCTGATGCCACCAGGTGGTACATGATATCTAATGCCAACCCTTGGGACAATCTCAAATTTGATATTGAAGGTGTGGCTGAGGTACAAAGGAGGTTTTTTGGCACCCTTTACAATACCTATTCATTTTTCTCACTGTATGCTAATTTGGACAATTTCAGCTATAGCGAAAGCGAAGTAGATCAGGGTAAAAGAACGGAAAGTGATCGATGGATAATTAGTAAACTCAATACACTGATCAATCAGGTGGACGAGGCCTACAATGAGTACGAACCTACTAAAGCAGCTCGATTGATACAGGATTTTGTGATCGATGACATGAGCAACTGGTATGTCCGACTCAATAGAAAACGTTTTTGGAAAGGAGATTATAATGAGGATAAGATGGCTGCATACCAGGCATTGTATACCTGCTTGAAGACTATAGCCAAATTGGCTTCACCAATAGCGCCATTTTACATGGACAGGCTCTACTGTGATCTGAATGCTGTATCTGGGCATGAAAACCATGATTCCGTGCATCTTTCGAACTATCCTAAAGCGGATGCTGGATTGATCGATGCAGCCTTGGAGATCAGAATGGAAATGGCTCAAAAAATTTCCTCACTAGTACATTCTCTGAGAAAAAAGGAAAAGTTGAAGGTAAGACAGCCGCTTTCCAGAATTATGATTCCTGTCCTCAATAAGGATACTAAAGCTCATGTGATGGCTGTGGAAGAATTGATTCTGAGCGAGGTCAATGTGAAGGCAATAGAATTTATTGACGATACTTCTGGTATTCTGGTAAAATCGATTAAACCTAATTTTAGAAAATTGGGTAAAGAGCATGGCTCGCGGATGAAAGATATTTCGCAGAAAATTACATCTTTCTCTAAGGAAGATATTTCTGAATTGGAACGAGAAAATAATTTTTTACTTGATTTAGGTGATCAAAAGATTACGCTGACCTTGGAGGATGTGGAAATTTCCTCACAGGATATTCCGGGATGGTTGGTAGCAAGTGAGAATGGACTTACAGTAGCTCTTGATATACAGCTTTCTGATGACCTAAAGCATGAAGGAATTGCAAGGGATTTGGTGAATCGAATTCAAAACCTGAGAAAGGATAGTGGATTAGAAGTGCAAGACAAGATTGCAGTCCAGTTGAAAAGCGATGATGATTTTGTAAAGGCATCGATCGAATCATTTAGAGACTATATTTGTCAGGAAACGCAAGCAAATGAGCTGGTACTCGTTACTTCAATTCAAGGAGGAGAGAAGCTGGAAATGGATGCGTTTGAGGTGGAGGTGAAGTTGAATGTATTAAATTAGAATTGATAAGCGTGAAGTACTACAAATATTATTTATTGAGCCTTGGGGTGATTTTATTAGATCAGGTAGTTAAGCTACTTGTACATTTCAATATGGACATGGGGATGCCCGGACAGATACATGTGGTCGGAGACTTTTTCAAATTATATTATCTGACTAATCCAGGGATGGCATTTGGAATGAAGCTCGGCACAGAATACGGAAAGCTTTTCCTTACACTTTTTCGTTTGGTGGCCATGGTCGGTATAGGGTACTACTTGTATACTCTGGTCAATAGAGGTGTACATAAAGGAATGCTCATTTGTATAGCCATGATTCTTGGTGGAGCCATTGGCAACGTGATAGATAGTACTTTTTACGGAGTCTTTTTAGACAATGCGCCCATTGGTTCTCCTACACCTTGGTTTTATGGGCAGGTAGTAGATATGTTTTATGTTGATATATGGGAAGGGCATATACCAGACTGGATTCCTTTTATGGGTGGAAAATACATGTCCCTTTGGCCTGTTTTCAATGTGGCTGACGCATCAATTTTTCTTGGCGTATTTACCATACTGATCTTTCAGAAGACATTCTTTCACGAAGAGATGGAAGAGGACAGCAATGACCCATCAGTAGAAGCCGAGACAGTAGAGGTACGAAACTGATTTCATCGAAAAACAAAAAGGGGCTCAAATGTAAATTTGAGCCCCTTTTTGTTTGCCTTTACGCTTCTAATTTTCTAGAAGCTGAAGTAGCGTATCGAGTTTCTTTTTTAAGCTTCTACGATCAACTATGAAATCCAAAAAGCCGTGATCAAGCACGAATTCAGCGCTTTGGAAACCTTTGGGTAAATCTTTTCCAATTGTTTCTCTAATTATTCGAGGTCCTGCAAAACCGATCAGTGCACCTGGCTCAGCTATGTTGAAATCACCAAGCATCGCATATGATGCGGTTACACCTCCGGTAGTTGGGTCAGTGAGCAAAGAAATGTAAGGAACTTTTGCTTCCGACAACAAAGCTAATTTGGCTGAGGTTTTCGCCATTTGCATAAGAGAAAAACCCGCTTCCATCATTCTGGCACCGCCAGATTTTGAAATCATAAGAAATGGAATTTTATTCTTTAGTGAATGATCAATGGCTCTTGCAATTTTCTCACCTACTACAGAACCCATAGAGCCACCAATAAACCCAAAATCCATGCATGCAATCACGATAGGTCGATTATGCAGTTTACCTACCGCACTACGAACGGCATCCTTTAAACCAGACTTTTTTTGTGAAGCCTCTATTCTTGCTGGATAGGGTTTAGAATCAACGAATTTCAATGGATCTGCTGAACTCATGTCAGCATCAAGCTCTTCGAACTTGTTGTCATCAAATAGAATTTCGAAATATTCTTTAGATCCAATTCTTACATGGTAGTCGTCTTCCGGACTCACATATGAATTGTTTCTCAGTTCACGCATATGTACAATTTTTCCGCTAGGAGTTTTGTACCAGATGCCATCAGGGGCTTCTTTTTTTGCAGTAGTGGGCGTTTGGATACCCTTGTCTTTTCTATTAAACCAAGCCATAAATTACCTTTTGTTCGAAGGATTGCAAAGATATATCAGTTATCACACTTTCGAATATTATTCTCAGTTAGTTATTCAATTCTTACTCCTTTCCATCAGCATAATCTTGCAAATACGCATAATGCGAGGTCAGTTTACCCTTATCTGTGATGGTTGCTCTTTCAATTATACGGTCAGGGTCTTCTCCAAGCAGACAAGGCAGTACATTTTTGATCAGTTCGGCACCAAAGTCCTCAGAGGCATTTCTAGGCAACTCACAGGGCAGGTTATCCACGGACATCACTGTAATATTACCTTCATCAGAAAAGACGGGCTTTTCTGCACCTGTTGTTGCGTCAAAGTCAAATACAGGATCATCTATAGTTGTAGGCCGGACTGTAGAAGGTATTGACCCTTCTATATCACAGGTTACATCTGCAATAATTTTTATTTTGAAATCACGCAAGGTGGCTTGTTCTCTTGTAAATAAGACCGGTGCCGCAGGATTCCAAAATGCACAGGCTATAAGCAGATCTGTACACTTGGCATATTGAAAAAAGTCAGACTCAAAGTGTTCAGGATGATCAAAAAACTCTGCTCTGGAAAACTCTCTCCCCTCTTCCGGTTTGTTATAATCACGGCTGTTGAGTTGTGTAAATACAGGTTCATTAAAATCTTCGTTGACATATCGCTCCGGGGTCACCTGTCGTACACCCAATCCCAAAAGCACTTCCATAGCCCCTTTTGCCACTCGGCCACCGCCGGTTATTGCTATTTTTATGACAGGCAGCTTTACCTTATCGTACTCTGTTCGCATATCAGCAAGATCGAAGCATTCGTGCGCTCTTCTGATATTGAAGAGGTTGTACCTCTTGCCAAACGACCATATCCCGTTATACGCACCTACAATTCCGGCATATCGGCCAAATGCAATTATTCTTTGACCATCGGCACTGGTGAGCGTTTCGTAATCAATAAGACGAACGTTCTTGTCGAGTGCTTCATTTAAAAGCTCCCTGTTGTAGTCCTGTTTTTTGATTGTATGCGAAAAGAAAAAATAAGTCTTGTCTGGTATGAGCTGACCTAGAGGAACCTCTTTTACTCCAAAAATAATGTCGCAGTCATCGACATGGTCTACCATTTCAATGGACTCCTCTATATAGTCCTGGTCAGAAAAACATCGAATCTCACTTTTTTGACAAACTAGCTCCAAGTCACTAAAACTTTCTTTTATTTGACTGGCTTGGTGAGGGGTAATAGCAACTCTTTTATCAACAGGGATTTTGCCTTCTTTTAGAATACCAATTTTGGTCATTTTCGATGAATTCTGAGTTAATAATTATGCCTGCAAATATGTGATATTTTTAGTCCATAAGGAATATACCGCAAGGCTATTTGAGGATCTCACATTAAAGGGTATTGGGAAGACTGACAGTTTACTCTAATAAGTTGCCAAGAATAGATGAGGCCTCCTTGGTTGCATTTTTCCCATAAGGGGCGATCGCCTGTATCAATTTACGGATCGGCATAGATTGCAACCATACTTTACCAGTTCCTCGCATAGTAGCGAGAAACATGCCCTCTCCACCAAATATCATTGACTTGAGTCCACCTGCGGACTGTATATCGAAATCCAATGTAGATTCGAAAGCCACCACACATCCGGTATCGATTCTTAGTGTCTCGTTGTTTAGTTCCTTTTCTATAACCGTACCTCCCGCATGAACGAACGCCATACCATCACCCTGAAGTTTTTGAAGAATAAACCCTTCGCCACCTATCAGTCCCGAGCCTAATTTCCGATTGAGGGTAATAGACACTTTGGTGCCGAGGGCTGCACATAAGAAGCCGTCTTTTTGAACTATCAATTCCTGATTAGGTGATTGCTGCAGATCTATTGGGATCACAGTACCAGGATAGGGAGCCGAGAAAGCGGCCTTCTTTTTGCCACTGCCTTGATTAGTGAAGTGAGTCATAAACAGAGATTCACCAGTAAGTGCCCTCGATCCGGCGGAGATCAACTTGCCTAGAAAACCTTGATCGGGCTGCGAGCCGTCACCCATTTTGGTCTCAAATGCTATGCCGTCTTCCATGTACAACATGGCTCCAGCTTCTGCCACAACAGTTTCTTGTGGGTCCAGCTCAATTTCTACGATCTGGATGCTCTCACCCTTGATTTCATAATCAATTTCGTGACTTCTCATGTTGATAGGATTTAATGTATGGAAAGTCCGCTTAAGATTTGTCTTCGAAATCTTCTCGATCCTTCAGTTTTTTGTCTTCGACGTTTTTGTTCAAAAATTGATTTAACTCATCAATTTTCATCGTGGACTTTATTTCACCAAAAGAGTTGATATTGACTTCAAATCCGTCTAATTCAGAATTAACTTTTGGTTTGGTTTTCTTTTTGTTCTTACTCATTTTCAGGGGTCTGATCAAATGCTGTGATTGCATTTTTTATACGTTCCAATACGGCTTTTGTTCCCAGCACCTCCATGATCTTCATCAAATCTGGCCCACCTGATTCTCCAGTCAGCGCAACTCTTAGTATTTGCATAACCGCACCAACGCTCACTTCGTTGGACGCAGTAGCTTGCTCCAGAAAGGCTTGATAGTTTTCTGCTTTTAGATCAGAGCCATTGGCAAGTAGTTCTGAAAAGCTATTGAATACATTCCTGGCGGAATCATTCCACTTTTTCCTGACGATTTTTTCTACATAAGAAACCGGCACTTCGAAGAAGTATCTCCCTTTCGACAACAATTCAGGTATATAGTCAATTCTTTCTTGAAGGAGATCTGCTATAGCTACGGCTTTAGACTTGTCACATGTGATGTTCTCGGTGGTGGTTTGTTCTATAAGCATTTTTGCTAGCGCTGAGGAATCCATTTTCCGAATGTACTGCTGGTTGAACCATACAGCCTTGTCTATGTCAAATTTGGCTCCGGCTTTGCTTACCCGTTCTATTGAAAAGGCAGCTACCAATTCATCAAGACTAAATATTTCTTCTTCATTTCCCGGATTCCAGCCTAATAGTGCCAGAAAGTTGACGAAGGCGGTATTTAAGTATCCTTCTTCCTTGAAACCTTTTAGAGAGGCATCTTCTTCTGAGAGTTTCCATTCCATAGGAAAAATCGGAAAACCATGTTTTGCAGCGTCTCTCTTACTCAGTTTACCATTGCCATCAGGCTTTAATAACAACGGCAAATGGGCGAATTTAGGCATGCTGTCTTCCCAGCCTAAAAATCTATATAGTAGTACATGAAGAGGAGCTGATGGTAGCCATTCTTCACCTCGGATCACGTGGGTAATTTTCATTAAATAGTCGTCGACTACATTGGCCAAATGATAGGTAGGCATGCCGTCCGACTTCATTAAGACCTTATCATCCATAGTAGAGGTATGCACGTTGACCCATCCACGTATCATATCGTTTAGTCGGATGTCTTCCTTGGCCGGAACCTTGATTCTGATTACATAGGGATCGCCAGAGTCAATTCGCTCCTTTACTTCCTCAGGAGAAAGTGTAAGCGAATTTTTCATTGTATTTCTGGTAATTGAGTTGTAGTTCAATGAATTCGCCTTTGCCTTTTTCAGGGTTTCGCGCATTTCATCTAACTCTTCGGCAGTATCAAAGGCATAATAAGCGGTACCATCATCAATCATCTGCTGAGCATACTTCTTGTAGAGCTCCTTTCTCTCGGATTGTTTGTATGGAGCATATGCTCCTCCTTCATCTGTCCCTTCATCTATTTGAATCCCGCACCAGGCGAGTGCATCTTTGATGTACTGCTCAGCCCCTTCAACAAATCGAGCCTGGTCTGTATCTTCTATTCTCAATATGAACTTGCCGCCGTGTTTCTTGGCAAATAGATAGTTATATAGTGCTGTACGGACTCCCCCGATGTGAAGTACACCTGTTGGGCTTGGGGCAAATCTTACTCTTACTTCGCTACTCATGGACTCAGTTTTATCAAAAAAATATGCCGGATAAAATCCGGCATGGCAAATTTATCAATATTTCGGGCTAGATTATAATACTGCGATACAGGAAATCTCTACATTCACTTTTTTTGGAAGACAGCTTACTTCCACGGTTTCTCTTGCAGGTGGATTGGATTGAAAATATTCACCATAGACCGCATTGATCTTAGCAAAATTTCCCATGTCGCTGACAAAAATCCCGCATTTTACCACATTTGTGTAATCACCTCCAGCAGCTTTTAGAATGACACCCATGTTTTTCATCACTTGGTGTGTTTCTTTTTCAATATCCTCGATCAGCAATTGATCCGTACCTGGTACGATCGCGATTTGCCCTGACACATATAAGGTATTGCCTGCCAGGGTTGATTGGCTATATGGCCCAATTGGAGCAGGGGCGTTTTCGGTGTTTATAATTTTATGCATGGTTTACTCTACAGTTACGGATTTGGCTAAATTTCTTGGTTGATCTACGTTGCACCCTCGCATCACGGCTATATGGTAGGACAGTAGCTGCAAAGGGATTACTGAAACGATTGGCATCAAGGCTTCTTCACATGGGGGAACCTCAATAACATAATCGGCGATGGTAGGAATTAGGGAGTCTCCCTTGGTTACAACCGCTATTACTATACCCTTTCTGGCTTTCACTTCTTGAATATTCGAGACCACCTTGTCATATGAGCTGTCACGTGTTGCAATGAATACGACCGGCATTTCTTCATCTATCAGTGCAATAGGTCCATGTTTCATCTCAGCAGCAGGGTATCCCTCAGCATGAATATATGATATCTCCTTGAGTTTGAGTGCTCCTTCCAGTGCTACTGGAAAATTGTATCCTCGACCCAGGTAGATAAAATTCTTAGCGTCTTTAAAACGTTCAGCAATTTCTTCTACTACACTGTTGTTGTCTAGTACTTCTTTGATTTTAGCCGGGATCCGCGCCATTTCTACCAGCAGTTCTTTATATCTGGTTTGTGTGATGGTGCCTTTTTTGTACGCGACACTCAGTGCTATCATGGTCAGGACTGAGAGCTGACCTGTAAAGGCTTTAGTACTGGCTACTCCGATTTCCGGTCCGGTATGCAAATAGGCTCCTTCATGTGTGACTCTAGAAATAGAAGATCCTACAACATTTACTATTCCAAGAATAATAGCGCCTTTCGATTTTGCTAGCTCTATGGCTGCTAGGGTGTCCGCAGTTTCTCCAGATTGAGAGATGGCTATGACGATATCGCCTTCATAAATGACAGGATTTCTATACCTAAACTCTGAAGCGTATTCTACTTCAACAGGGATACGACAGTATTCTTCAAAAAGGTATTCGGCTACCAAGCCTGAGTGCCACGAGGTACCACAGGCTAGTACTACGATTCTTCTTGCATTGATCAGTGCTTGCGAATACTCATAGATTCCCCCTAAGGTAAGGGTGCCATTGGTGGCATCCAACCGCCCTCTCATACTGTCTGCAATAGAGTTTGGCTGCTCGAATATTTCTTTGAGCATGAAATGTTCATAGCCTCCTTTTTCAAGTTCTTCAAGCTTTAACTCCACCTTTTGGATATAGGGAGTTTGCTCAATATCATCTATGGTGGTGATTTTGAAGCTGTCTCTGTTTACCACAACGATTTCGCTATCATTTAAGTAGACCACTTCGTTGGTATATTCTATTATGGGAGTTGCGTCAGAGGCAATGAAATATTCTCCATTACCAATACCAAGTACCATTGGGCTGCCTTTTCTGGCAGCGATAATTTGATCGGGATTATCTTTACTCAATATTACTATGGCGTAGGCACCTTCTACGGCGTGGAGTGCTGAGCGCACGGCCATTTCTAAATCACCACCGTTTTGTTTTTTTATGTCCTCGATGAATGTAATGAGGACTTCGGTGTCGGTATCACTTTTGAATGAATAGCCTTTTGAAAGAAGCTGCTGTTTGATGGTGTCGTAGTTTTCTATGATACCATTATGTATGATAGAAAGAGATTCATCCGCTGAGAAATGAGGGTGAGCGTTTTTGTCATTAGGCTCTCCATGAGTGGCCCATCGCGTATGTCCTATTCCTATTGTTCCCGTGATGACTTGTCCGCTGATAGCATCTTCAAGATCGGAAACCTTACCCGCCTTTTTAAATATCCTTAATGCTCCATTGTTGACAGACACCCCTGTACTATCATATCCTCTGTATTCTAATCTCTTTAAACCTTTTATGATAAGGGGTAAGGCCTCTTGATGACCTATGTAAGCAACAATTCCGCACATAGTACCTTATTCGGGAAGTGTATAATAAAGTTTTATTTTGATGCCGTTTTCTTGATCAAGGATAGAAAAATCTGGCGTACTCACATCTGTTGGCATAAGAATCATGTGATCCACTGTCAGTGTTCCAGACTCAACAAGCTGTGCAAAGAATGTAGGAATTCCAGTATAAATCAAAGAGCTTTCATCTAGTGGGGCCACGATAATTTCAGGGATTCCAGCCAAATATCCGTTATCACTCATCACAGCGGTTTCAAATGGATTGTTGTTGATTAGTCCAGACGGATCTATTCTAGACCCATCAGCTCCATCGACATATAAGAAGCGCAAATTTCCAACATTCGCCTCATATTTACTATTCTCGCTAGTTTCTATGGCAAATTCCATTCTGTTAATTTGAATATTAGGATTTGCTGCCATGAATTTAACCAATGTATCGAGGTTCGCTTTAGGGTAAATGCCGGAGGCAGGTTGCAAGTAAACATTTCCATCTCCGGCCGAGAAGCTATTGTAGGCTCCTGTTTCTGCGTCCATGAGTGCGCCTGATCTGTCGACAGTGATTCCGTTGTAAAAAGCACTATTGAGAGATAATATCATAGAAAGTGAATCTGTGAATAGCGAGTCGGTTTCCATCGAATTTTCGTCCAGGTAATGGTCTCTAATATGATAGTGTATTCTTATACTGGATGAATCTCCCGGGGTAAATCCAACAAGCGCAGTATTGGCCTCGTCACCCACAATAGCAATGCCTTTATAATCAAAAAACAACCTACTACTCGCTGTGGCTGGTTCATCTTCCACATATGAAAATATTTTCTCCGCAAAACTATCACTCAGACGACTTGTCAAGACATACTGTAAACTATCCTTGTCTCTGATCCTATCTTCATTGAGTGTTACGCTCAACTGGCCCTCCAGCTGGTCGGTCAGATAGGGGGTATTGAAATCTGACAAGTAGCTCGGCCCTGAGAATAACGTATCACCTAGCTGATATATGTTATAAACCTGATCTGTCGTAAACGAGGTTGAATGCACCTTCGATACCTGTAGGTATAGCATCGCAGAATCTACAAAGTATATTTGCTTGCCGCGCTTGTCTCTATCATTCAAAAGAGAGGTATCGGATGTGATCAGTACGTTGGCATAGGACAGTCTACAGTAGGCATTAGAAACTATATCCCCAAAAATGGGATCGGAGTTTCTACCAACAAGCAGCCTGGTGTCTGAGCTCGTTCTGATGCTATCAATAAGTACATTTGTAGTCTCTAGAGGCAGTTCTGCATAGAGTACGTTTAGTCTGGTGCCATCAGGATCCAATCCAAGTCCAATGTCATTGGAATCCTCACACGAAAAAATGGACAGGGTTGCGACTATCAGCAACCCAAACCAATTTTTATCCAACAAGTTCATTATATAAGTTATAGTAGGAGTCTAAAAAGTTGTCGTCTTTCTGAATGGTTTCTACTTTCTTGTCTTTAGGAGCAGATGAAATCAATTTATCAATGATTTTGTTTGTCTCATTCTTAGACTTAATGACAGCATCGGCATATTCGATGCCCAGCTTTACAAAACCTTCGAAATCTTTTGTATTTAAATGCTCAAGCATGCTCTCTTCAATATCCATCATCATTACCTTATTGATGAGATCTCCTTCGAATTTGTGTTCGAATTCGTTATCATATAGGGTGAATACTGACTTCGCATCTTTGAATATAGGATCGTTTTTGTAAGTGGTCTTCAAGTACAGCGGAATCAAAGCTGTCATCCAATCATTACAATGGACAATGTCCGGTGACCATCCCAATTTCTTAACTGTTTCCAATACTCCCTTGCAAAAGAATATGGCACGCTCGTCATTGTCGGCATGGAAATTCTCTTCTTTGTCAAAAAAGACAGACTTTCTGTGGAAATAGTCTTCATTGTCGATAAAATAAACTTGAAGTTTAGCATTAGGGATAGATGCCACTTTGATAATCAATGGCTTTTCTTCATCGCCTACTGCAATATTTATCCCTGATAATCTTACGACTTCATGAAGTCTGTTTTTTCTTTCATTAATCAATCCAAAGCGCGGAACCAGTATCCTAATCTCCATTCCTCTCTCCTGCATCGCCTGTGGAAGTGCTCTCACAAAATCGGCTACCTCTGTGGTTTGTAAAAAAGGATTAATTTCACTCGCCACATATAGTATTTTGTACTTTGACATAAACCGTGTTTTTAGTTTGATAATTTCAAAATGACCACAAAATTACACTATTTTTGGATCATTTTCAATACCGCAATATGGTTTAACCGGATATACTGCTTGAAGTAGCAGGAAATGATGAAAATATTTAATCGAATAGCAGAGTTGCGCCACAATTTAGATCTGGAGAGAAAAAAAGGCCACTCTATTGGGCTTGTACCGACCATGGGTGCTTTGCATCATGGGCATGCTCAACTCATCAAATCTTCTGTAGAGTCTTGCGATCTGACCGTTTGCAGCATATTTGTAAACCCAACTCAATTCAACAATAGCGAAGACTTAATCAATTATCCTAAGCGCCAGGAAGCGGATGAGCGCTTGTTAGCTGAAGAAGGATGTGATGTGATTTTTGCTCCTTCGGTTGAAGAAATGTACCCCAATGGTCAGCAAGTGCTCAATATGGGGTTTGGTTTTTTGGAAACGGTCCTGGAGGGAGAGTTCAGACCGGGGCACTTTTCTGGTGTAGGAGTCGTAGTGGCCAAACTGCTTAATATGGTGCAACCTGACAAGGCTTTTTTCGGCCAAAAGGATTTGCAACAGCTGGCCGTAATAAAAAAACTAGTGCATGACTTAAATATTCCATCAGAGATAGTTTCAGTGCAAACCATCCGTGAGCCTAGTGGTTTGGCGATGTCTTCACGTAACCTTCGACTGTCTGAAGTTGAAAAAAAAATAGCAACAAATCTCTATAAAACCATGCAAAAACTGAAGGCAGAAGTGTTGGACGGGATAGCTATTGTACAGGCCTTGAATCATGCAAAAGCGGACTTAACGGACCTTGATTCATTTAGTCTTGAGTACTTGGAAGTGGTCAATTCTGACACCATGCAGCATGTGGATGATATAAAAATGGCAGAAAATGTATCTATTTGCGCCGCAGCTCATGTCGGCGAGGTGAGAATTATAGATAATATATACTTAAAACAACACGGTTGAAGATTTCATCAATAATAAAATACAGCCTATCTCTACTCTTGGCTGGAGCACTATTCTACTTTGCTTTCAGAAAAGTGTCAGTCGAAGAATTTATTGAAAAGATAGCCTACGTCAATTATTCCTGGGTTTTGCTATCTATCGTATTATCTGTCCTAAGCCACTGGCTTAGAGGATATCGGTGGAACTTGGTTTTACGCCCGTTAGGTTATGATAAACTATCCAATGGGCGCACTTTTCTTGCCGTCATGACTGGATACCTTGCCAATCTTGCATTTCCCAGGCTGGGAGAGGTGACCAGGTGCGGCGTGATGAAAAAAAATGACAAGATTCCAATGAGCATCTCATTCGGGACTGTAATCACTGAAAGAGCTTTGGATTTTCTGATCTTACTATCCTTAATTTTTCTTGATTTTATTGTTGAATTTGATTTGGTCTATGGCTTTTTCAGCTCATCAGTTGGCTGGGATACAAGTGTAGATCATACTGCGGATATAGCCATCATCTTGGCCGTGCTTATTGCTTTGGGGGTCGCTGGAATATTGATTTTGAAGCGAATCTTGGAGCATGAATTCAAAAACACATTTTTACAAAAGGCTCATAGGGTATTGACTGATGTGGTCAATGGACTGCTGTCTATAAGGAAAGTTGAAAACATTCCAGGTTTTATTCTGTCGACGATTGGTATCTGGTTTTTTTATTTTTTGATGAGCTATGTGATCTTTTTCGCTATCCCTGAGACGTCTGAACTTGGGTTTGGCGCTGGACTATCGATACTAGCAGCTGCCGGAGTGGCTATGGCTATGCCTGTACAAGGGGGCATTGGCGCTTACCATACTTTAGTCAGCGGTGTGCTGATTATTTATGGAGTAGAGGCCACCAGTAGTTTATTCTTTGCAACCTTACTTCATACCTCGCAGTTAGTAACTATTCTTTTGGTAGGAGGGTTTAGCGCACTCCTCACACTATTTATTGCTCGAAAGAGAAAAACAGAATTGGCTCTGGAATCGTAAAGAGTACTAGGTAAATTGAAAAATTAAATTATATAGAAATGTTTATTTTATTAATAGTCTTTTTTGTGCTTGGTTTTTTAGTGAGCAACCGGCTCAAAAACAAGTTTAAAAAGTATTCCCAACTTGGACTTAGAAGCGGACTTTCAGGTCGTGAAATTGCGGAAATGATGCTGGCGGATCATGGTATCACAGATGTGAAAGTGATCTCAGTACAAGGGCATTTATCTGATCATTATAACCCAGCGAATAAAACTGTAAACCTAAGCCCCGAAGTTTACTCGGGTAGAAGTGCTGCAGCCGCAGCTGTTGCTTCTCACGAATGCGGGCACGCTGTTCAGCATGCCACCGCCTACAGCTTTTTGCAACTAAGATCAGCAATGGTACCTATTCAGAATGTCAGCGCGAAGATTCTTAATTTCATCATCTTCGGGATGTTTTTCTTTGGGTTCGCTATGAAATCTTTTGGAATGGACACCATCTTCATGGTCGTAGTAGCCGCTCAATTTGTGATTACACTATTTTCTTTGATCACACTTCCAGTCGAGTTTGACGCGAGTAAGCGAGCGATGGCCTGGATAGACCAAAGAGGTATAGTCACAAGCCAGGAACATGAAATGGCAAAAGATGCCTTGCATTGGGCCGCCATGACCTATGTAGTGGCGGCATTGGCTGCTGTCACTCAACTTCTGTACTTTGTGATGATGTTCCTCGGAGGGAGAGACTGATACTAGTCAGAATAAGGATAATATGTAAAGGATTTGAACTATGTTCAAGTCCTTTTTTTATATATTTGTATGCATACATACTATCTCTATTCAGAATAATATGTTGATAATTAAGTAATTGAACCTCTATATGAAATTTATAGTACATTAATTCAATTAATAACAAATTATATTTCGAAACTATAACAAATCCCAAAATGAATTTCGCATTGACAGAAGAACAACTAGCAGTACGTGACGCCGCCAGAGAATTTGCGCAGACGGAGCTTTTAACTGGTGTGATTGAGCGTGATGAAAAGCAGCAGTTCCCTGCGGAGCAGATCAAGAAGATGGGCGAACTGGGATTTATGGGGATGATGGTGGATCCAAAGTATAATGGCGGCGGCATGGATACCGTATCTTATGTGCTGGCCATGGAAGAAATATCGAAAGTGGACGCCTCCTGCTCTGTGGCTATGTCGGTGAACAACTCTTTAGTTTGCTGGGGACTTGAAAAATTTGGTACAGAAGAGCAGAAACAAAAATATTTAACCAAGCTGGCAACCGGCGAAATCATAGGTGCCTTTTGCCTTTCTGAGCCTGAAGCTGGCTCCGATGCTACTTCACAAAGGACTACTGCTGAAGACAAGGGAGACCACTATTTATTAAATGGAACAAAAAATTGGATTACAAATGGCAACAGTGCCTCGGTTTATATAGTAATCGCACAAACGGACATTGAGAAAAGACATCGGGGTATCAATGCGCTGATCGTTGAGAAGGGCGCAGAAGGTTTTACAGTTGGCCCGAAAGAAAACAAATTAGGAATCAGAGGATCCGATACGCACTCACTGATGTTTCAAGATGTGAAAGTCCCTAAGGAAAACAGAATCGGAGAAGATGGCTTTGGTTTTTCTATGGCTATGCAGGTGCTCAATGGAGGTCGAATAGGCATTGCATCTCAGGCTTTGGGTATCGCTAGTGGTGCACTTGAGCTTGCACTGAATTATTCAAAAGAAAGAAAATCATTCGGTAAAGCCATCTGCGAGCACCAGGGAATCCAGTTTAAACTTTCGGAAATGGCGACTAATATTGAAGCTGCCAGAATGCTTTGCTTGCAGGCGGCTACGAAAAAAGATAACAAAGAAGACTTCGTGAAAGAAGCAGCTATGGCCAAGTTATTTGCCTCTAAAGTAGCTATGGAAACCACCGTAGAGGCGGTTCAGGTGCATGGTGGTTATGGTTTTGTTAAGGAGTTTCATGTAGAAAGATTGATGCGCGATGCCAAGATTACACAGATCTACGAAGGCACTTCTGAAATCCAAAAAATCGTAATTGCGAGAGAAATATTAAAATAGTATAAATAGCCCCAGGTATTAAATTATTTATTAATCTTTGTATTTATTATACATTATATTAGATTTATACAATAATACCAATGGAAATTAGCTCAAATCGAAGGGCTACTCCAAAATAATTCAATGGAGGACTATAACAAGATCATCGAGTCTCTTTCAGTAAGATTCATCTCAGCTAAGAATATTAATATTTTGCAACCGCTGACGGTTGAAAACTATTATGATGTTGAAAATGTGTTCATCTATGTGCACAAGGGAGAGGTGAAATTTGGCAAGGAAAAAGAGGTGGTAAAAGAGAATGAAATACTCTTTGTACCAGGAGGGAAAATGGTAGGATTGACCTACGGTAGTGGCAATTCTATGAACCTGTCAAATGATGATTTTATCAACAACAAAGAGAAATTTTTCCAAACCAGCGAAGAATTTGTGCCCGCCCCTGTGCACGAGAATATTACGATGATCAACTTCGAAGCTAAAGTTTTTGACACGGTCAATTTCTTTGCTTCATTGGATATTCCAGCGTTTGTAATCAAAGCTAATCACAATCTGATTTCGCTAGTCAAGCTCATTGTATCTGAGATTTATTCCGATGCTCCTGGTAAAGCGAGAGTGGTAAATCTTGAAACGGACCATTTGGTAGTGGAGCTTATCAGACACATTCTCAACAAAGGGCTTTTTGTAGAACAGCTAGCCACAAACTCTACCTATTTCAAGGATCCTAGGCTAATTGATATTTTCTCTTTTATCAAAGACAATCTGCAAGACGACCTCTCTAACAAGGTATTGGCCAATGTTGCCAACGTCTCAGAGGACTATGTGGGTCAATACTTTAAGATGCTAACTGGTATCAATCCTCAAGACTATATTGAATACCAGCGCATGGAAATGGCTGTAAATATGCTTCGAACTTCCAAGAAGAGTATTAGGGAAATAGGCAAAGAGGTGGGGTACAAAGATACCGCCTACTTCTGTAGAAGGTTCAAGATGATGTTTGGAATCCCTGCCGGCAAGATGCGTCGCAGAGAGACCTTAATGAATGTCTAAGTTTTTGTTGATGGCGTGAATGCGATCCGAAATCTGAATCAATAACCTTTCTTCTTTTTCCAGAGCATTTCCAATCACAATCATATCTGCACCAGCTTCAAGCGCCAGATTGACTTTCCCTATGGCATTGAGCCCTCCACCAACAATGAGTGGCACATCTATCGATCGGGCTACGGTGGATATTATTTTTTGGGGTATTGCCTCTTCGGCACCACTTCCAGCATCTAGATAGATGGACTGAAGACCAAGCATTTCTCCAGCCATGGCGGTACATGCCGCTATAGTCGGTTTGTCTGATGGCAGCGGTACTGTACTGCTCATATAACTAGCGGAGGTAGGTGCACCAGAATTGACCAGCATGTACCCCATAGGAATGATTTCCAACTCACTCTTTTTCAGGATGGGAGCAGCCAATACGTGCTGACCTATGAGAAAGTCAGGATTTCTGCCTGAGATTAGTGATAAGAGAAAAATGGCATCTGCGTTAGAATCTATTTGAATATGATTACCCGGAAAGATGACGACTGGAATGTTGCAATTTGACTTCATGATTGCAATCACTTTAGAGAATGCATCATTGGCAATCAGACTGCCACCGACCAGCAGGTAGTCCACTTTGTTTTCCACGCATAGATTGATGAGCCGAACTAGCTGACCATGGTCTGATGCCTTGTCCGGATCTATCAATACGGCCAAAGACTTCTCTTTCCGAGTCTTTTTATCTCGAAGCTGACTTAGTAGCGTGTTCATTTTTTGTGTCTTTGCTATTGAATGATGAAATCTTTTCCAATGCCAGTGGCAGCAGCTTCTGAATCACTAATGATATTACGGAAGCTGTAATAGGTGAGGGCATGCTACTCGTTACCTTCTTTCTTTTTTCGCTTTTTTTCTCTTTGGGCTTTTCGTCATCAGAGGCTATCAATTTGTATAGGGCTATTGCTGTTAGCAATCCCGCGCCTGCAATGGCCAGTGTTTTTAGTCCACTTTGAACTTTAGATTCTAGGACTACTGTTTCTTGCTCCAGATCAGCAGCGATTTTCTTTTCTTCAGATTGCAGTCGTTTTCTTTTCTCCTCTATCGCCTTGTTCCTGCTCATTTTTTTGGACTTTGATCTGATATATTATCCATTAATTTGCTTTCAAAAAAAGCTTTCAATTTGCCAGACCTGAGCAAATAATATACAATTAGAAGAAGCACAAAATAAAGGCCAGCAACAATCAAATATCCAATAGAATCACCTTCGAAATAGGCATTCAAAAAATTGGCCAATGCAATGCTAAGAAAGGTGACTACAAGTCCAGATATGATAAGAATGATAATGTAAGCGATCATCTGTGCCAGTACATTGGATAGATGCTCGGTAAGATCCAGTTTGAACAGCTCAATCCTGACTCTTATATAGTCAGTAATAGTCTCCTTTAATTTACTAATCTTAAAAATGTCCACGGCTCCCTTTCAGTATTTTAAGGCATAAATATAAGGCATAACTACTAGATCAGAAATCACTTTACTCCAGATAAAAATTGGGAGAGATCTAGCGTCCACACTATTGGCATGATCACATATACTACAAATGTGATTATCAGTACGGAGAGCAGGTTGAGCACGATACCCACCTTTATCATATCGCCCATTTTGATAGTGCCACTGCTGAAGGCGATTGCATTCGGGGCTGTGGCTACTGGCAGCATAAAGGCGCAAGAAGCGGCCAGGATAGCACCCACCATTAGGTAGTATGGATGAATTTCGATCGAAATCGCCAGAGCTGCCAGAATAGGCAGTACCATACTGGCTGTGGCAATATTGGAAGTAATTTCAGTCATGAAGTTGACTGCCGCCACAATTAATAGAATCAGGAGTACCAACTCAATGTTGCCCCAATGATTGAGTAGATCGCCGATCCAACCCGCTAAATCAGTTTGTGCGAAAGCGTTGGCAAGAGAGAGTCCGCCACCATAAAGTACCAAAACACCCCAAGGCACTTTATTCATCATTTTCCAATCGAGTAACCTTCCACTTCTTGTGTTCGGTATAATAAATAACAAAAGTCCACCGAATATGGCAATGGTGGTGTCGTTTAGAGATGGAATAATCGGGTTTAGTAAGAAGCTTCGCGTGATCCAACAAGTAGCTGTAAAAGCAAAAACGGCAAGTACTCGTTTTTCTTCTATAGACATATTTCCTAATTCAGCAATTTTCTCTTTGATGCCAGTATCACCAGAATTATGATCGTGAGATAGTTTGAATGAGAATCTGGTGATTACAAGCCAGGTAATTAAGATCATAAGGCTGGAGAAGGGTAGACCTATCATCATCCACTCTAGAAAGTTGATTTCTATTCCAAAAGTATCCTTGACCACACCAGCAAATACTATATTGGGTGGAGTACCAATAAGTGTAGCCATGCCGCCAATAGATGCTGAATAGGCGATGGCCAGAGGCAGAGCTTTAGCAAAACTTTTGTCATTACTGAGATTTGAGATGACTGACAGACCAATCGGAATCATCATCAAAGTAGTGGCCGTGTTGGAAATCCACATAGATAGAAACCCTGTTGCTAACATAAAACCCAGCACTAGCTGTCTGGGATTGGATCCGAGAATTGAAATAATATTGAGTGCGATGCGCTTATGTAAATTCCATTTTTCTATGGCAATAGCGATCATAAACCCACCCAAAAACAAAAATATAAGGGGATGAGCGTAGGGGAATGTGGTAGATTTCATTGACAATGCTCCTGTAAGAGGAAATAGAACCATTGGCAGTAATGCGGTAGCCTCGATCGGGATAGCTTCAGTGATCCACCAGATACCAATCCAAACAGTAGTAGCCAATACTCCTCGGCCTTCGTTGCTCAACCCTTCTAAGGGAAGTAGGAAGTAGGTCATGAGAAACAACAATGGCCCCAAGACCCGTCCCAGAAGTTTGATATTTATTCTCATTCAGAGGTCAACTCATTTATGGCCAGCCAGGCCATCAGGCCAGGCCCATGAGCCAGCGCATCTTCGTCAATATCGAAGGTCGGGGTGTGTACTCCCGAAATTATGCCCTTTTCATCATTGCGGGTGCCTAGGCGGTAGAAGCAGGCATCGACTTCTTGAGAGTAGTAAGAGAAGTCTTCGGCAGCCATCCATATATCGAGGTCAACCACATTTTCTTTACCCATATAGGCTATTGCAGACTGCTTGGCTCGCTCAGTAAGCTCGGGTTCATTTTTTAGAAATGGGTAACCTACTTGTATGTTGAAATCACATGATCCACCCATGGATTCTGCTATACCTTCGGCCATTTTTTTCATTTTAGTATGCGCCTCTTTTCTCCATTCTTCATCCAATGTTCGAAAGGTGCCTTCGATTTTTACTTCGTTTGGGATTACATTGGTAGCCCCGTTGGCCTGTACTTTCCCAAAGCTCAGTACACTAGGGATCTTTGGTGCAGCCATTCTGCTTACTATCTGCTGAAGGGCTACAATAATATGTGAGGCGATCACCACAGGATCTATATTGTGCTCAGGAAGAGCCCCATGTCCTCCTTTGCCGGTTACAGTGACGTATATTTCATCCGCACTAGCCATGTACATTCCTTTTCTAAATCCGATTTTACCTATCGGCACCAGAGGCATTACATGCTGTCCGAAAATCGCATTGGGCTTCGGGTTATCCAGGATTCCCTCTTTGATCATGAGCGAAGCTCCACCTGGGAAAACCTCTTCACCAGGTTGGAAAATAAATTTTATTGTGCCCTCAAATTCATCTTTTATCTCGTTGAGAATATAGGCGGTGGACAATAACGAGGAGGTATGCACATCGTGGCCACAGGCATGCATGACACCATCATTTTTGGATTTGTAGGGTTTATTGCTTTCTTCTATGATCGGTAGCGCGTCCATATCCGCACGGAGGGCTATAGTTTTTTTAGAAGGATTTTTGCCTTCGATTATGGCTTCTATGCCGTTGCCAGCTATGCCTGACTTTGTAGAAATCCCCATAGTATTGAGCTGCTCCAATACATACTTGGCAGTTTCAGTTTCTTCGAATGACAACTCTGGATGTGCATGTAGATGTTGCCTATATGCAACTGTCTGCTGATGGCAGGATTGAGAAAGCGACTTTATTTTTTCTATTAACGCCATGGGTAATTTTTTGACAATTTAATGAATTTAGCCTAGTTCTGGTGGCCGTAATTGTGGCTGTGGCTAAATTTTAAATCTCTCCAAATAAAGGTGGGTAATCTTGCCATAATGGCAAATAGCAGTAAGGAATTATTCGTCGATTTTGATCTTTATAGGAACTAATACTGCTCGTGAGAAATGCTTTCTAAGAAGAACAAAATTAGAGTTGGCCTCCATTCTAGAGAAGTATTCGCCTACCCTCACTTTGTAGTTGGGCTGTTCGTAACTCACCTTGGGCCTTAGATCTTCAAGTACCTCATACGATTTTACCTTTACTTGATTGGCCCTATCTCTACTATTTCCTGAGTAGAGTTGGATAGAAAACCCGTCTACATATTTAATATGTTCTTTGGATTTTTTTATTCTATACAACACGGTGTCCAATTCCGATTTGATAGCATTGGTGGGAGTGACATATTCCTCTTCTGAGGTAGCTTCAGGCACTTTTACTGTCTCCTCCTGGCTAACTTCTACTAAAGGAGTAGGCTCAGGTCTATAGACCGACAAATCCTCCTCATAGACTGAGCTGGAAGAGTTGGTTGCTATGGTCGGTGCACAAAATTGCAACAGGGTAGCAATACTGACAATTGGAAACACTAGGCTTATTTTTGATGCAATACTTTTCAAAATACGAAATTTTAGATAATTGATCAATTACACAAGGTACTTAGTCCGACTTTAATTTTCAACAATTACGCATTTTCCACTGGCCACATCGGCTTCGACACTCTTATATTTAACATCAGATTTGACTGTACCATCGGCATATTGAGCGGATACCCGGTCATTTCTTCCGTAAATTTTATCGGACTTAATTGGAGCCGTTTTTTCTACAGGTGCTGTTCTATTATTGCCTGTCAGTGCAGACCCACTTTCAGCTTTAGATTCGTTATAGTTACGTGATGCTCTTTGTTGAGTGGGAGTGGCTGCATTTACCTGATCAGCTTCTTGCACTGTAATTTCAGCTTTAGTCAGAAAGGAGACCGTATCTTCATTTACACGTGCCAGGAATCTTTTGAACATTTCGAAGGCCTCAAACTTATAAATAAGAAGAGGATCTTTTTGTTCGTGCACAGCCATTCGTACAGATTGCTTCAAATCGTCCATCTCGCGGAGATGCTCTTTCCAGCTTTGGTCAATAATGGCAAGGGCGATCATTTTTTCCATCGCCTTAATCATCTTTCTTCCCTCTGATTGGATAGATTCTTCCAGATCTGCTACTACCTTAATCAGTTTCTTTCCATCTGAAAATGGGATTTCAATCATTTTATATGTAGCCCCTTTGTTCGTATGGATCCCTTTGAGCACCGGCATTGCACGTTGGGCCACCATTCTGTTTTTGGCGTGGTAGGCCTCGAGGCTCTCGTGGTATAGCTGCTCTCCCAACTGCTCCGGAGGGGTGCTGGTAAATACCTCAGCACCAATTTTGGTGCTCATCCCAAGTATACCAAGGCAATTCAATTTCAAGCTGTCGTAGTCTCCCGCGGTTTTTGCATTGATGGCAATATCCTCTGCCGTGTCATACAGCATGTTAAGTATATCAAGGTCTAATCTTTCGCCGTAAAGTGCATTTTTCCTTCTTGTGTAGATTACCTCGCGTTGAGAGTTCATGACATCATCATACTCCAGCAAGTTTTTTCTAGTAGCGAAATTATTTTCCTCCACTTTGGTTTGTGCTCGTTCGATGGACTTGGTGATCATGCTGTGCTGAATGACCTCACCTTCTTCAAGGCCAAGTCTATCCATGATTCTGGCGATTCGTTCTGATCCGAATAGACGCATTAGGTTATCTTCCAGACATACAAAAAACTGTGAAGACCCTACGTCTCCTTGTCTACCAGATCGACCGCGAAGCTGACGATCTACACGTCTGGATTCATGTCTTTCTGTACCGATGATGGCTAGTCCTCCGGCCGCTTTTGATTCAGGGGTCAGCTTAATATCCGTACCACGACCAGCCATATTGGTAGCGATGGTCACTGTACCTGGTTTACCAGCTTCTGCCACGACTTCAGCTTCACGTGCGTGCTGTTTGGCATTCAGTACCTGATGCTTAATGCTTTTCATGGTTAGCATTCGGCTGATCAGTTCTGATATTTCCACCGATGTGGTACCTACGAGTACTGGTCTTCCAGCTTTGGTGAGCTCTACTATTTCGTCTGCCACCGCATTGAACTTCTCACGTATGGTCTTGTAGACTTTGTCTTCCATGTCCTTTCTGGCAATCGGACGATTGGTTGGTATGACGATCACGTCGAGCTTGTAAATTTCCATAAATTCGCCAGCCTCAGTTTCTGCCGTACCAGTCATCCCTGCCAGTTTGTGGTACATTCGGAAGTAGTTCTGCAAAGTGATGGTCGCATAGGTTTGCGTTGCATCCTCCACTTTTACATTTTCTTTGGCTTCTATAGCTTGATGAAGCCCATCAGAGTATCTTCTGCCGTCCATAACACGGCCTGTTTGCTCATCTACAATTTTCACCTTCTCGTCTACCACGATATACTCAGTATCCTTCTCAAACAAAGTATAGGCTTTGAGCAATTGATTGACAGAGTGGATTCTTTGCCCCTTCACAGAATAGTCTCGAATCAACTCCTCTTTTTTGTGAAGCATATCATTTTCACTGAGTGAGGTATCCTGCTCAAGTTGAGCGATTTCCAACCCGATGTCTGGAAGAATAAAAAAATTGGTGTCTTCACCTTCTCCCGTGATCAGGTCTATGCCTTTATCTGTGAGTTCTATTGCGTTGGTTTTTTCGTCGATGGTGAAGTAGAGCGGTTCGTCTGCTTCGGGCATCAATTTCTGATTTTCTGCCAGATAGATATTTTCAGTTTTTTGAAGAATCTGGCGAATACCTGTTTCACTCAGGTACTTGATCAACGGTTTGTATTTAGGGAGTCCTCTAAAGGCTCTGAATAAAGCCAAACCACCCTCAGAGTCATTGCCCTCGGCAATCATTTTTTTGGCATCATTCAAAAATTGCGAGGCCGTTTTTCTTTGTGCGTCTACTAACTTGCTGATGCGAGGTTTCAACTCATGAAACTCGTGTTCGTCTCCTCTCGGAATTGGGCCAGAAATAATGAGCGGGGTTCTGGCATCATCTATCAGAACTGAATCCACTTCATCCACCATGGCAAAGTGGTGCTTGCCTTGCATGAGCTCGTCAGGATGACGTGCCATGTTATCTCTTAGATAGTCAAACCCAAATTCGTTGTTTGTTCCATAGATAATGTCGCTCTCATAAGCGGCCTTTCTCTGTGGAGAGTTGGGCTGGTGTTTGTCTATACAATCTACTTTGAGTCCGTGAAATTCGAATAGAGGTGCATTCCACTCGGCATCTCTTTTGGCAAGGTAGTCGTTGACGGTAATCACGTGCACACCTCTACCGCTCAGCCCGTTCAAAAATGCTGGCAATGTGGCAACGAGTGTTTTTCCTTCTCCGGTTGCCATCTCGGCAATCTTTCCCTGATGCAGCACTACTCCACCTAAGAGCTGTACATCGTAGTGAATCATGTTCCACTCTACGTCTTGGCCAAACGCCACCCATTTGTTGTGCCATGTGGCGGTGTCCCCATCTATTTCGATATGAGCTTTATTGGCGGCCAGCATTTTATCCATCATGGTGGCTTGGACCTTTAGCTGCTTGTTCTCCGTGAGTCTTCTGGCAGTTTCTTTTACTATGGCAAAAGCCCTTGGAAGGATTTCCAAAAGCTTTACTTCCAGTGCTTCATCTCTTTGTTTTTCGAGCTCATCAATGTTGTTAAATATATTCTCTTTCTCAACAATGTCAAGTTCGGGGTTGTCCTCAATTTGCTGATGCAATGCTGCCATTTGGTCATCTATGTCCTTTAGATGTAGAGCTATCTCATCTTTCAACTCCTGAGTTTTACCACGAAGCTCGTCATCTGATATTTGTGGCAGTTTCTGATATTCACCATTGATTAAATCCACGTAAGGCAAGAGGTCCTTCAAATCTCTATCTGCTTTTGTACCAAATACTTTGGCTATGCCTTTTGTAATAATATTTAACATGAATATTTACGTTTTAATAAGTCGGTAAATTTAATTTCTTTTTTCTTCTAGATATGAATCTGAGCAGGCTATTAGCAAAAAATGAACCGCATAGACTTTATCTGTCAATTCGTCCGCTAAAAACCTGCACTGCCGGACCGATAAGCCAGATGTTTTCAAAAGATTTATCTTCTTTTTGATCGAATCGTACTTCTAGCTGGCCGCCTTTGGTTTGAATTGTGATTGGACTACTAAGTCCTTGGTCGACTGCAGCAAGTGCTGAGGCTGTGATCCCAGTGCCACAGGATAGAGTTTCATCCTCTACCCCACGTTCGTACGTACGGACATAAATCTGATTACCTTCTTTAATCTCCACAAAATTCACATTGGTACCCGCGGGCTTGTAGCTGTCTGCATATCTTATTGATGCCCCCAGGCTATAGACGTCCTGATTGTCGGCCAGGTCTACGAACTGAATATGGTGAGGCGAGCCGTTGTTTAGAAAATAATGATCTTCGATTTTTTTGGGGCGATGCTGGTTGCGCATGTGTAAGTACACCAGGTCATCCTTCAAGTTTGCTTGATATTCACCATCGATGGTTTGAAATTTACATTGATCTCCAATAATGCCTAGATGATTCGCAAAACTGACAGCACATCTGCTTCCATTTCCGCAAAGGCTCTGGCTGCCGTCGGCGTTGAAATAGATCATTTCAAAGTCGAGTGTATCATGGTTTTCTATTAGGATAAGTCCATCTGCACCAATACCAAATCTACGGTCACATAGATGGGTCACTTGCTGTGTGTTATGCTCAAACACATCGTCACGATTGTCTATCATGATGAAATCGTTGCCTGTGCCTTGATATTTGTAAAATGAAATGCTCATATATAATCAACTTACGAGAGTCGGAAGAATGAGGTGTAAAGCTAGAAAACAAAAAAGCCACGTAAACGTGGCCTTCATTTTTTTTAGAGCGACTAAATTAAAGTCTTTCTTTAATTCTTGCAGCCTTACCTTTTCTACCCCTTAGGTAATAAAGTTTTGCTCTTCTCACTTTACCTTTTCTCAATACTTCGATTTTCTCAATGTTTGGAGATAGCATAGGGAAAATTCTTTCAACAGCTATACCGCTGGAAATTTTTCTTACTGTGAAGGTTTCGCCATTAGAGCTAGGGTTTTTGATTTGCAAAACAGTTCCCTGAAACTGCTGAATTCTTTCTTTATTGCCCTCTTTGATCTTCACGTGAACATTCACGGTATCGCCAGGCTTGAAAGAGGCTATCGCAGCTCTCTTCTCTTTGTATTCTTCTTCGATCAATTTAATTAACTCGCTCATTTTATTAGCTTTATGTGCCCTTCAAAAATTCGGACTGCAAATATAGAAATTAATTTCTTAAATAATCCCAACGCTTTTAAAATTAATTTATAGCAATTGGGTCAATCTTTTGACTCTTTATTTTTCAGGAGATCTGGCCTTTTCTCTTTTGTTCTTTTTACCTGCTGGTTAAACCTCCATTCTTCGATTTTAGCCTGATGTCCTGAGGTGAGCACCTCTGGCACTGACCAGTTGTTGTATTGAGCCGGGCGTGTATACACCGGTGGGGCTATTAAATCATCCTGAAAGGAGTCTGTCAACGCAGAAGTTTCGTCATTCATTACGCCAGGGAGCAATCGAACAATAGAATCAGCTACTACAGCAGCTGCAAGTTCGCCTCCGGTGAGCACATAGTCTCCAATGCTGATCTCCCGAGTGATCAAATGTTCGCGTACGCGTTCATCCACACCTTTATAGTGTCCGCAAAGCATGATGATGTTTTTGTTTAGGCTCAGTTCGTTGGCCATGCCTTGTGATAGTTGCTCTCCATCCGGACTCATATAGATCACCTCATCATAGCTACGCTCGGATTTGAGATTGGCAATGCACTTGTCGATGGGTTCTATCATGAGCACCATTCCTGCTCCCCCACCAAAAGCATAGTCATCAATTTGATTGTGCTTATTGACTGCATAGTCTCTAAGGTCATGGATATGAATCTGTGCCAGGCCTTTGTCACCAGCACGCTTCAGAATACTCTGGTCCACCATGCCATTAAAAATGGCGGGAACACATGTGATAATATCAATTCTCATCGTCTTCCAGGTAAATGTCTATAAGACCATCGGGGATGTCTGCCTCTATTTTGTTGTTTTTTACATCCACTTTCAGGAGGATTTCATCCTTTATGGGGATGAGTACCTCTTTATTTTGATGTATAACAGAGATGAGTTCCTGCGGGCCTATTTCAAACAATTCTTTGACAGTCCCGATTAATTTTCCCTTGTCATACAATTCCATACCGACCAATTGGTGAAGGTAGTATTCTCCATCATCAAGGTCTGGCAGTAAGCTGAGGGGCAGATAGATTTGGCAGGCCACCAAACTTTTGGCTTGCTCTATTTCATCTATCTCTTCAAATTTGACAATGGCCTTGTTGGCATTGATCTGGAGATATTCAACAAAAAAAGGAACCAATGTATTGTTCTGATGAACAAACATTGATTCCAAATCTTGGTATTCTGAAGGATTGTCTACATCTAAAAAAAGTTGTACTTCTCCTTTTAAGCCGTGAGTCTTGATGACATGACCAATTTGGTAGCAATCATCAATAGTCATATCGAATTATTCGGCGGCCTTATCTTCTTTCTTAGAAGCTTCTTCTTCTGGCTTTTCTTCAGCCGCAGGTGCTTCTTCTTTAGCTTCAGCTACAGGTGCTTCCTCCTTAGCGGGGGCTTCTTCTACTGCTGGAGCTTCTTCCGCTTTAGCTTCTGCTGCTGGAGCTTCCTCCACTGCTGGAGTTGCTTCTGCTACAGGCGCATCTTCAGTTGCCTTAGGGGCTTCTTCAACAGCCTCTGCCGCCGGAGCTTCTTCCGCTGCTGGAGCTTCCTCAGCTTTGGCTTCTGCCGCCGCAGTTGCTTCTGCTTCTTCTATTACTAATCTTTTCTTAGCAATTTCTTCAGCTCTTGCTGCATTCACTTTCGCTTCTGCTTCTAGTCTTTTCTTCGCTTCAGAATCTTTATCTTTTGCTAATGAATCAACTTTGCCTTGAATCTTACTTTCTTTCTCATTCATCCATGCTTCAAATTTCTTGTCAGCATCCTCCTGAGTGATCGCACCTTTATTTACACCTACTTGTAGATGTTTTTTGTACATCACGCCTCTGTAAGAAAGTATCGCTCTAGCGGTTTCTGTAGGTTGCGCACCATCCATTACCCATTTCAATGCACTTTCTTCATTGATATCAATGAATGCAGGATTTGAGTTAGGGTTGTACGATCCTAGCTTTTCGATAAATCGGCCATCTCGTGGCGCACGGGCATCTGCTACGACTACATCGTAAATTGCCTGTTTTTTTCGCCCTCTTCGGGCTAGTCTAATTTTTACTGCCATTATATATTATGGTATAGTTTAAATGTTGTGGATCACGTCCACATGTATTAAAAAGTCCGCAAATGTAGTGCTTTTTTATTTATTATGTAAATCAATAGTCCTTATACTTCTATCAGAAATTGACAACCTTCCAAAACAACGCTGAATACAATATATTTGTTTAGGCGGTTATACGGTTTTTGATTCATAGATGCACATACTATATTTGTGCCAGCAAAGACTAAATAGCCGATGGACAAATATACCTATATCGCCAATGCACACAGTGGAGTGATTGATGATATGTACCAATCTTTTAAAGCTGACCCTAATTCTGTAGATGTATCATGGCAGCGATTTTTTGAAGGTTTTGAATTCTCACTTCAGAAATATGGAGAGGACGGCGAAGTTGCTACCGGGCCGGTCTCGAATAAAGAATTAGCCGTGAGGGATTTGATCCATGCCTACAGATCTCGCGGACACCTAAAATCTAAAACCAACCCGGTCCGAGAAAGAAAAGATCGAAAGGCTTTGTTGGATATTCAGGATTTTGGTTTGACAAAAGAAGATCTGGACTTAGAATTCGATTCTGGTAATATCATCGGCATTGGAAGGGCTCCTTTGAAAAAAATCATAGCCTCACTTCGAGACATATATGAAGGCTCGGTTGGGTTTGAATATATGTATATCAGAAGACCCGATATTCTGGAGTGGTTCAAAGAAAAAGTAGAGCGAGAAGCTCTGTTTTTCAATCCTAAAATTGAGGAAAAGAAACAGATCCTGTCAAAACTGAATGAGGCAGTAGTATTTGAAAACTTCCTACACACTAAATACTTGGGTCAAAAGCGATTCTCACTAGAAGGAGGGGAGACCACAATCCCCGCATTGGATGCAGCAATCAACAAAGGTGCAGAGCTGGGAGTCCAGGAAGTAGTAATGGGAATGGCTCACCGTGGTAGACTCAACGTACTTGTAAACATCATGGGTAAAACCTATGAGCAGGTTTTCAACGAATTTGAAGGAGGATATGTACCAGATCAGACCATGGGCGATGGAGATGTGAAGTACCACATGGGCTTTTCTTCTCAGATTGTGACTCCGTCGGGTAATACAGTTGACTTGAAATTGGCACCAAACCCTTCGCACCTTGAGGCGGTAAATCCGGTAGTTGAAGGTTTTGCCAGAGCAAAAATTGATGGGTTGTATGAAAATGACAATTCCAAGATCATGCCGATCTTGATTCACGGTGATGCGGCTATCGCAGGTCAGGGTATTGGCTATGAGCTGATACAAATGTCGAAACTTGATGCCTACTCCACAGGAGGCACGATCCACTTTGTGATCAACAACCAAGTGGGGTTTACTACTGATTTTGATGAAGCCAGATCGAGCATTTACTGTACAGACGTGGCTAAGACTATTGACGCACCTGTCCTGCATGTGAATGGTGACAGCCCTGAGGCAGTTGTATTTTGTATGAAAGTGGCTGTTGAGTATCGTCAGAAATTCAAGAGAGACATTTTTGTAGACATGGTTTGTTATAGACGTCATGGACACAACGAATCGGACGAACCAAAATTTACTCAGCCTTCTCTATACAACACCATATCGAAACATGCCAACCCAAGAGAGGTATACAACAAGTCTCTTATAGAAAGGGGAGATATTGACGGCAGTCTGGCCAAAACCATGGACAAAGAGTTTAAGGCGATGCTACAGGATCGACTGAATCAGGTGAAGCAAGACAAGCTGCCTTACACTCTTCAACAGAGTGAAAAGGAATTCTCTCAAATGCGTTTGTCTAAGCCTGAAGACTTTGACGCCTCACCAGATACATCAATCACCAATGCTGTGGTAAAAAAAGTAGGTGAAGCTATGATGCAGGTGCCGAAAGGATTTAAGCCGCTCAAGCAAATAGATAAGGTACTGAAGCAGCGAAAAGAAATGTTCTTTGATAAAAAGGAATTGAATTGGGCCTCCGCTGAAATGCTAGCCTATGGTTCTTTATTGCTGGATAATAAGACGGTCAGAATATCAGGACAGGATACAAAAAGAGGTACGTTCTCTCATCGACATGCGGTCGTCAGGGACATGAATACAAACGAACCTTATAGCTTTCTCAATCATATCGAAGGCTGTGAAAAGGAATTCAAAATTTATAACTCATTGCTATCCGAATTTGGTTGTATGGGATTTGAATTTGGCTATGCCATGGCTGATCCAAACGCTGTCGTAATATGGGAAGCGCAATTTGGAGATTTTGCTAACGGCGCGCAGGTGATGATAGATCAGTTCATTTCGTGCTCATATACAAAATGGAGAAGAATGAACGGTTTGGTGCTGCTCCTACCTCATGGGTATGAAGGTCAAGGCCCAGAGCATTCCAATGCCAGGCCTGAGCGATACTTGCAGCTAGCCTCGGGCAACAATATGTATATCTGCAACCTGACCACGCCTGCCAACTATTTTCATATGATTAGAAGGCAGCTGGCTATGCCATTCCGCATGCCATGCATTCTGATGTCGCCAAAGTCCTTGTTTAGACACCCACTGGTGGTATCAAAGATGGACGAGTTTACCAAAGGTAAATTCAGAGAGGTGATTGGAGATGACTATGCAGATCCGAAGAAGGTAAAAAAGGTGCTGCTGTGTAATGGAAAGGTTTACTTTGATCTGCTAGAGAAGCAGCAAGCTGACAAGCGAAAAGATGTAGCGATCATCAGAGTAGAACAGCTGCATCCATTCCCGAAAAAACAAGTAATGGCTGAGCTCAAAAAGTACAAAGTAGACATGGTCTACTGGGTACAGGAAGAGCCTGAAAATATGGGCGCGTGGTCATTTATTCTCAGAGTATTTAGAGAGGTGACCAAGGATGTAATCTCAAGAAAGGCTGCGGCTTCACCGGCAACAGGATATTCCAAGGTGCACAAACAAGAGCAGGAAAGCATTGTAAATCAGGCCTTTGCCAAATAGATAAAAAAGACTAAAGAATTTTAAGGATAAAAAAATGATTGAAGTTAAAATACCAACCGTAGGAGAATCAATCACCGAAGTGACTGTTTCACAATGGTCAAAACAAAGCGGTGATTATGTCGAAATGGACGAAGTGATCTGCGAGCTGGAATCTGACAAAGCAACCTTCGAACTCAACGCTGAGGCTGCAGGTATCCTGACCATCAAAGTAGAAGAAGGAGAAACTATAGAAATAGGGACAGTAGTCTGTACCATAGATGATTCTGCATCCTCTTCTCAAGCTGCTTCCGCCGCACCTAAAGCCACTGCTGCCGAGACCTCAACTGCGCCAGCAAAGGTTGGCAAGACTGGCGAAACACTAGAAATGAAAGTGCCTACCGTAGGGGAGTCTATCACAGAAGTAACGATTGGCACCTGGATGAAGCAGGACGGCGATATCGTAGAGCTAGATGAGCCAATAGCAGAAATAGAATCCGATAAGGCAACATTTGAGCTGGCTGCAGAGGCCAGAGGGGTGTTGAAAATAGTTGCTCAGGAAGGGGACACCATTGAGATCGGTGCACTGATATGTAAGATTGAGGTGATGGAGGGCGGTGCCACAGCACCAGCACCAGCATCTGCAGCTACTATAGAGACTCCAGTGGGAACTCCAGGCTATGCTGCCGGACACCCTTCTCCTGCTGCGGCCAAGATTTTGGCTGAGAAAGGAATCCCGGCAAGTGAACTGACCGGATCAGGCGTGGGTGGAAGAATAACTAAAGATGATGCACAGGCAGCTCAAAAAGCAGCACCAGTGGCTGCAGCCAAGTCTGCGGCAGAGGCTGCTCCAGCAGCTCCAAAAGTGGCCGGAGCAAGAGAGCAAACGAGAAAGAAACTAACGCCGCTCAGAAAAACCGTAGCCAGACGATTGGTAGCGGTGAAGAACGAAACCGCCATGTTGACTACCTTCAATGAGGTAGACATGAAACCGGTGATGGATCTGCGTAAAAAATACAAGGACGCTTTCAAAGATAAATACGAAGTAGGCTTGGGATTCATGTCCTTTTTTATCAAAGCGGCTTGCCAGGCGCTACAAGAATGGCCCGCGGTAAATGCTCAAATTGACGGAAACGAAATTGTTTATAATGATTTCTGTGATGTTTCAATTGCAGTGTCCGCACCAAAGGGGCTTGTTGTACCTGTGATTCGCAATGCCGAGTCGTTGTCCTTTAATCAGATCGAGAGCGAGGTAGTTCGATTGGCGAAGAAGGCAAGAGACAATAAATTGAGCATAGATGAAATGCAAGGGGGAACGTTTACCGTGACCAACGGAGGAATCTTTGGCTCGATGCTCTCGACTCCGATCATCAACGCTCCTCAGTCGGCGATATTAGGAATGCATAATATTGTAGAACGACCCGTAGCGATCAACGGGCAAGTAGAGATCAGACCGATTATGTATTTGGCGCTGTCATACGATCATAGAATCATTGATGGCAAAGAATCAGTCAGCTTCTTAGTCCGGATCAAAGAATTGTTGGAAGATCCTGCAAGATTGATGTTGGGAATTTGATATGTTGAAATTATTGATGTATTGAGATTATTAGTATCGGGTATTGAGACCTGATAACGGTGACTTTAGTAAGTTTACTACCGAACCAAAACCTAATGTCATGCATAATTATAAAGAGCTCATGGTTTGGAAAAGATCTATTGAACTGGCTGAATTAATGTATTTAAAGACAAATGTTTTTCCTGATTCTGAAAAATTTGGATTGACTAGCCAGATGAGAAGATGTGCGGTTTCAATTGCTTCTAATATAGCGGAGGGAGCTGGCAGGAACGGAAAAGGAGAATTTAGGCAATTTCTTGGATATGCCTATGGCTCTAGTTGTGAACTGGAAACTCAATCGATTATCTCAAAAAATGTTGGTCTGATTGAAGTGAAAGATCAAAATGAAATTAACAGATTAATTCAAGTAATTCAAAAAATGATTTTCAATCTAAAAAAAACACTCTAACTGTCAATATACATTGAATCTAACTCATTACTTACTACCCAATACCCAAGACCCATTGCTCAATACCCAATATTTAATACCTAGAACCCAATACTAAAAAAATGAAATACGACGTAACTGTAATAGGATCTGGCCCTGGAGGATATGTGGCAGCCATCAGATGTGCTCAACTAGGATTTAAAACTGCGATAGTAGAGAAATACAACTCACTGGGAGGTACATGTCTCAATGTTGGTTGTATCCCTTCTAAGGCATTGTTGGACTCTTCCGAGCATTTTCACAATGCCGAACATACTTTTAAAACGCATGGAATAGATATACCTGCACCAAAGGTCAATTTCAAGCAAATGATTGCCAGAAAAAGTGATGTGGTGAAGCAGAACACAGATGGTATTCAGTTTTTGATGAAAAAAAATAAGATTGACGTCTTTCATGGCCATGGCTCTTTTGTGGACAAAAACACCATCAAAGTGTTAGGAGAAAAAGAAGAGACCCTCTCGACAGATAAGGTCATTATCGCTACCGGCTCCAAACCATCGTCCTTGCCCTTTATCAATATTGACAAGAAAAGAGTCATTACCAGTACGGAAGCACTTGAGCTCAAGGAAGTACCCAAGCACATGATCATCATAGGAGGTGGCGTCATCGGTCTGGAGTTAGGCTCAGTATACAAAAGACTCGGTGCCGAAGTCTCAGTTGTTGAGTTCTTTGATAGAATCATTCCAGGGATGGACAGTACCATGTCCAAGGAACTGACCAAGTCCTTGAAAAAGTTAGGTGTTAAATTTTACCTGAAGCATAAAGTGACTGGCGTAGAGGCCAAAGGCAAAAACGTGACGGTCAAAGCCGATACTCCGAAGGGAGAAGTGCTGGAGCTGAAAGGAGACTACTGCCTGGTGTCTATAGGCAGGAGAGCTTACACCGACGGCTTGGGTCTTGAGAAGGTAGGCATTCAGACGGATAAGGCTGGTCGAATTGAGACGGATGGACATCTCAGGACCTCTGCGGACAATATCTACGCCATCGGTGATGTAGTGAAAGGAGCTATGCTTGCACACAAAGCCGAAGAAGAAGGTGTCTTGGTGGCCGAACAGCTTGCAGGTCAGAAGCCACACATCAATTACAATCTGATTCCCGGGGTAGTCTATACCTGGCCAGAAGTGGCAGCCGTAGGGCAGACCGAGGAGCAGCTCAAAGAATCTGGGATAGCATACAAAGTAGGATCTTTTCCATATAAGGCGCTAGGCCGTGCGCGTGCGAGCATGGACACGGACGGTTTGGTCAAAATATTGGCCGACAAAGCCACAGATGAAGTACTAGGGGTACATATCATCGGGGCGAGAGCTGCGGATATGATTGCTGCCGGAGTCACCGCCATGGAATTCAGAGCATCGGCCGAGGATATCTCAAGAATGTCGCATGCCCACCCTACTTATATGGAAGCAGTAAAAGAAGCATGCCTGGCTGCAACAGATGGCCGTCCAATACATATGTAAAAATTGCCAATTCTTTGTGCTGGAAGCCAGATCGTGTCCGTATGATCTGGAGTTATATTTGTATTTTCTCCATGAGTATTTGCTATAATACTAAGCATAAAAAAACAGTGAAAGTAGGATTCTACCACACTTTCACTGTTTTTTTTTAGAGAAGTCAACTGATCAACTAGCTTGAGCTATACATTTGCTCGTGTTGGATTAGTATCTCCTTGATTGCTCCTCATTTTCATCCTGAGTGTACTCCCTATTTCAAGAGTAGTTTTGTCACGGCATTTGTCGTGCTAGTCTCCAGTTCGAGCACATATATGCCTGCTGCCAACCCTCCTATAAGAAGCTCCTTGCGCTGAGCGGTCATCACCTCCCATGTACCCTGCATGACCGTTGTGCCGTTTAGATCAACCAGGCGATAGGCCATCGTGCCTGATTCTTCACCCTGGATGTCTATGAATACGATTTCACTTGCCGGATTTGGATAAACCAGCACCTGAGTGCCATCAAGATCAACAGTGATCGTTTGTTCTTCGTCTACTTCTCCGATTCGCCCACCAGAGGCGGAACCGCTGTAAACCAAATAATTGTTTTGCGACAAGCTGTTAGTACTATTATTCGGAATTCCATTTCTATCGACCCAAAACTTTTTGGTCCCTTGATAGATTTTCAATGCGCTACTACTGGATAAATCCGTACCGGATAGCACCTTCCTGCCATATTTCAAATCATAGTATAGCTCCAAAGCGTTTTTTTGGTTATCAGTCATGGTGGTTGGAGTAGAGTTTGTATCAAACCACTCCAAGGCATTGGTGACTTTGGGTGGCACACCCATAGAACTCCCTTCCTGACCTGTCCACGCTCCTTTATAACCGTCGCTGCCATTAAAAAACTTTTCCAGATCAGTGATGGTTTTCACCCACCGATCTATTCTGTATCCTCGAGAGGGGGCGTATGAGATCCATGGCAACCATCTTTGATAACTCTGCTGCTGACTACCAGTAGTTTGATCACTCAATTTACTGAAAACATCACCCGCTACGGTAGAGTAATTAGCAGGATCATTAATTACGTTGGACTCATTAATAAAAGTTGCATCCTTGCTGCCACTGCCCATATGTCTGACCCATTGATTCTGCCAGCTTTCCGGCCATTCATCCTGTGGGTCATAATTTCCAATACTGAAATAATTGTATATTGCAAATTGGTCAAAATAGTCTTCATTATCAATCGTCCAATAATATTCATCCCAATATCCATTGTTTTTAGAAAACCTATGGTTAAAGTTAAAACTTGCTCCATTTTCCGGATTGTCTTTGTCTCTCAATCCGTCTTGGTACAAAAACTTACTCTGAAAGCTGTCTATTCTACAAACATATAAGTCTTCATAACCTGTTTCAGCAGACGACATATTGTGCAAGTATCCTATTTCGGTATCAGTTATTCTGCTGCAATACACTGTACCTTGATCGCTATTAGGGTAGTCTTTCACTTTTATGCTAATCTGTCCAGGATATTTTGAGTTCATAAAGTTGGCTTTGATGAGATACTGACCTGGCTCGGAAAAGTCCACATTCTCAAAATATCTGGTATTGTTTTCCTCTCTTATGAGTTTTTGATTCTGAGTTGTTTGGTTCAGCTTAAATAGCTCGTAGGTTAATGCTTTCGCTACACTATCTTCGTGAGGTGCTCTCGCGATATCACTCCATGGGGTATAGGGATCAAACTCCCGACTCCAGGTTCGTCCTACATCCACTGCACTAAAAGATAATTTAGTGCCAACTGGCACGACATATTCCCTCCAGTATTTACTGTATTGGGTGACATGACTGCTAGTGATAGGGTTGTATGACGTCACTTCGAAATAATAATCTTCTTGCGGATAGCTCCTCAGATCTTCTATCGATTCATTGACACGCTCACCTCGTCCCTCTTTCAGATCAAGATTGTCGCTTGCAACTATATCCGCCCACTTGTCATCATCTTCTGTGACCATTTCTTCGGGAGTTGAGCCCGGGGCAGTCAATGATCCGACCAGTCCTGCCGCTTGTATGTCACGACCGGCGATGATCACCTTGCCATGACCAGTATCATAGTAAGCAACTATAGCTCCCCAGCCGTTGGTAAAAGCAAAATCCCTAGAAAGTGTACCCTTATCTTTGTCATATACTGGTTGTGAGGTGTTTTTATTGCTTTCTGTCAAAGTCGTTCCTTTGCCTGAGGCATAGTATTCATACTCTAAAGAATACCTATCAGACTCCTTCTTACTCATATCTGTTGGCAACCCAACCAAATTGTAAGTAAATAACTCGTCTGTATAGGCGTCGGTCATTGGCCACTGTGTACCTTTGATGGATCCATGAAATCCATGATCGGTTGCTTGGGGTGATTTTACTTTCAGATGAAACAAAGTCTTAGCCCCATCTGCCGATGTGATTTTCACTTTTCCAGGGTGCTGATTATTTTCGAATTTATTCTCACTTGGTCTCATATGGGGGTTGAAATAACAGTTTCTGGCACATACACCTGGTTTGTTATTACTACGTACTATGGCTGACCCCATTGGGCTGTCTCTTCTAAACATGCGATGATCTTCGATTTCGTATCCGGAAAAGTAGGTATTGTGATTCGCGTTCCCATTTTCTGTTTCTTTGAACTTGCGATAGGCCGTGATATAATCGTTGAGCAAAAAACCGCCCGATGGAAAACCGCGATCATCATAGGTATAGGAATACAGATCATTACCAGAGCCAGTTCCAAGCTTCTCCTCGTCCCACATATGGAGCCAGTTGTATTTGCCATTTGATGAGTATTCTGGTATTTTTAATAAGTTATTATTTGTATCGATTTTCTTCGTAGGGTAGAGATACTCATCGCCATCCATCCCCAGTGAATAAGCCGGAGATTCGTTGAAAGTAGAGTAACTTGTATTACTTCCATTTTCGACATTGTTGTTCCAGTAGTGAAGCCACTCGGCAAACCATCCATCGGTTTGATTCTCTCGCTGTGTTTTGGATTCATCCCAATTGTATCCTTTTGTTCTTGGAAATTCTACTTGAGATTGATACATATTTTTGTTTGGATCTGTCCTACGCTGCGCGATCCAGCTCCACTCATTGACAGCTCCTTTAACTTCCCAATCTGGTCTCTTGATCATAAAACCATCCGGATATTGGTTGATCGCCTTGTAGTGGGTGTGACTTTCCCATGGGATGTACGGGGTGTACTCTCCGGGGCGAGTGTCTGCCTCGCAGATAAACCTTCTTTTTGCAGCAAATCCTGAGAGCCAGATAGAGGGTACACCTTCTATGTCTATAGGACTTTGTATGCCCGGTACGTGGAAGGTGACCTGATCTCCCATGACCGTCGATATTATTTCATCATTATCTACACCTTTCTCTAGATAAGTTTTGGTGACTTGGCCATTTGCATCTTCGACCTTGACTACAATATCTTCAGGTTGGAATATTGCTCGGGGTTCAAAGGTCCCTACCCCGGGGATTGAGATTTTAGAAATATTTATTTCACCACCGTCTGGGTTATGTACAGATAATTTTATAATCAAGGGAAGGTTTGTCTCACCTTGAGGATATGTTTCAGTCAAGGAATAGGTGAAAGTTTCTGGATCATACGTATGAAACCCTTGATGAGTATAAAGTACAAATGTTCCAGTTACTCCAGTTGTTGCAATTACTCCAGCAAGGATAGGCATAGTACTATAACCTAACGCATAAGGAACTCCTGCTCCTGTAGCAATTAACCCGACAAACACCACTACATACGGTGCGTAATGAGCCGCACGAGAGAAGAAGGGTTCATCAGGGCTATTATGAGTGATTAATTTTCTGGTGTTTGTCGATTTATATTTTTCATTGTAGTAATACCCATGAGAGTTGTCTCCGGAGGTATAATCTGATGCTTTCAGCTTTTTGATAGTCCATTTATTTTCCTCAACATGAGACTTGGTTACTCTTCCTCCATAGATCATTTTGCCACGAGTGCCTTCTGGTTTTGTCAAATATACCTTCAGTAATAATTTGAGGTTTGATGTATTGCCTCCTTTTACTTCAATGTAACCTTCGGGCAGATTGATACTTGATGATAATAAGTGAGTTTTATTCAAACCTATAAATTTACCCTGCGATAAGTCTTCATTAGTATGCGGGGTGTTTAATTCATAATTGTTATTAGAAATGGTAAGGCTTCCATCCGACTCCCAAGTCTGGGCCTCCGCTGTGCTCGGAGCCAAGAAGGCCATAGTGACCAGGAGGATAACTAGTGCTCTCCCTCTTCCAAAAATATGATCTACTGACACTCGGTCTACCTGGAGTGGGCAATAGTAGTTTGTTTTTTGTGATGGCCTATTTGGTAGGAGTGAGCCAAAAATGTGAAGTATTTTAGTAGTAATCTTTTTCATCGTATTTGCTTTGTATGCATCACCTATGGCGGGGGGGCCAATAGCAATTGGTTAAATAATTATTATTAGTGGTATATACTATTGTACTTTTTCCCTCCTAGTGTGGCTTTACATACAGAAGAGAAGGGTACAAAACGGGACAGAGCTGTCTGCCCTGGTGGCCTTAGAAGGTCGGGCCATGCGTTTTAGATTTGCGTCTCATCACCGATTTAGCTTTTATTGTAGAGTTGCGGCTAAGGCATTAGTCACTCCACCTATCGGATACTCGAAGCAAGTATAGTTGGGAAGTTGATCGATCTTGTCAGGCCCTATGCTCGGGATAGTGGAGTGTACGTCGACAGTTGGTAGGCCATGGATTTAGCTTTTGCTTTTTTGTACTAGAAGAGTGCTCATTTATTGAATTCATATGTATACAGGTTTTGTCAGATTATGAAATTACCACGGTGGTTGGTTTAATAAATGGTAAGCAAATCTATAATGCAGGAGGACAACTATTCAGTCATATTGAGGGTACAAAACAGGCGTTATTTAGAAATGAAGAAGAATTCAACGGTCCCTACTCCAATGGTATTGACCCTGGGTAGGTGGGTATATTCCGATAGATGATACAACAAAAATCCAAAATCCGACTAAAATTTTCTTATTGAAAGGTAAGTGGGCTCTATATTTTCTTACCAAAAATGTAAGAAACGATCAATAGTACCAGAGCGATCACCGCGCCAAAATGTTCGCCATCCTGGGCTTCCCAGTGGGCAGCAAAAGCGAGTATGAAATCAAAGAAGAATCCTGCATATGCCCACTCCAGTATCCGGCTTGACCTTCTGGTGAGGATCGCAACGATCCCAAGTATTTTGGCCACGGCCAAGGGAATCACGATGTAGGTGGGGTAGTTAAAGCCCTCGAAGATACCTTTGATCTCTTCTGTGTTTATAAAGTACATGCCTGCCGACATGAGCATCATCACACTAAGCAGGCCGGTTGCTACCCAATAGATAATTTTGTTCATTTTCATGACCTTAAGATAAAAAAACCTTTTCATTTTGGCTGCTACGCCATTCAAATAAGTAGTAATAATTAAGTAGAATTGTAATAAAAGCCTTCATTTTATGAGATCATGTTGTTTGCTAGTCTTAGCTTTTCCTCTTTTCTTTCAAACTCAGACCTTGAGTGGTCAGGATCCGACCGATCAGGATAGTTTGGTGCTGATTCAGGACCTTCGGTTCTCTTCTGATTTTGAGGCTACGCAATTCCGAAAACTGCTGGCTGGAGAAGAAGTGGTATTTGAAGCCTTGATGGCGATCAACCTGGAGGCGCGAGCTCAGAATGTGCAACTCGACAAGCAAATGTTTTTTAATGAAATCGGACAGTTGAAGCAAATTAGCAGCGCCACGGGATCGGGAGAATTAAAATACTACAAGCAAATCTATGACCATGTACATGAGAGATTTTTTCAAAAATATGAGCTCAGCCATTATTTCAATGAAGTATTTTCCAACGGCACTTATAATTGTGTCTCGGGCACCGCTATCTATGCATTGATATTTGAAGAGCTGGATATTGCTTATTCCATCAAAGAAACACCGACTCACGTGTACATCGTACTGGAGTCAAACGGAAATCAGTATTTGCTTGAGACTACAGACCCTACTGGGAAATTTAACAAGTTCAGCAAAAATTTTAAATCACATTTTATTAGGGAGCTTGAGGAGGCGAAGCTGATCAGTAGTCAGGAAGTACAAAGCTCCAACACGGAGGCGTTATTTGAAAAATACTACTTCACTGATATTAACCTGACGTTGACCCAGCTGGTAGGTGTGCAGTATTGGAATGACGCCGTTTACAAATTTAGAAAGGAGGACTACGATGGGGCTATACACGCCTTGCAGAAATGCTACCTGCTCTATCCAAACGACAAGGTGAAAGAAATGCTATTGGCATCCTTAGGTATAGCTATATCAAAAACCAGCTACAGCATATTTGAAGAAGTATCTTATCTGGCAAGCCTGTCTAGATTTAGCGAGCCAGAGGTCAGCGATGTACAGCTGAAGAATGAATTTCTCAGACTCAATGCCTATCAGCTAATCGATCAGGGAAATCAAACGCTGTATACCAGGAGCTACAACTATCTCATGGCGCAAGTCTCTCGTAAATCCCTACGCAGCGAAATCGACTTTGTCTATAACTATGAACGGGCCAGGCTCCTGCACAATCGTGGCCGATACCGGACTGCCATCAAGTATGCCGAACAGGCCTTTGATCTAAAGCCAGCCAACCTCGATGCAGAAACGTTGTTTTTATCTACGCTCAGCCAATATCTACAATACAGCAATGACCAACAAGAATCGTACAATATGCTGGATAGTTTGGTCAGCAGCCATGGGTCTTTGATGGAGAACAATAAGTTTGGTGGCCTCTTTCTAGATTTTACCCTGATACAAATGGCGGATCTGTTTGGGGAGAATAAGAAAACGGAAGGAAGCACATTCAAGGATAAATTTGAAAACTTGTACGATGAGAATCCAGGATATCAAGTCAACAAAGACTTAATAGGCCATGCTTACTCACGGGCTGCAGTCTATTATTTTAGACGGGGGTATTATACCTCAGCCAAGAAGATCTTGCAGAAAGGGATGTCTTATGCACCATATAATCATGAGCTGAAAACCAGGATGCGCGCTATCAACGACTAACCTTCAATGGCCAGATTGAACACCAAATTTCGAATCAGATAATTACCTCGTTTGGTCTTTACTTTTCCAATAACAGGGATTTTTTTCATAGCGAACTGCCCTGGGCCAGGTTTGAAAGTGAGTACTCCTTGCGCATTGACCTCTGGCATCTGCTCTAAGGTGGATCGATCAAAATATTTACCATCGATTAACTCGCCTATATAGAATTCTGCTCTATTGTTGTCCTTAGTAAAATAAAATTTCACGGTGTACTCTCCAGTTTGCATCAATCTATCGACCACCTGGTATTTCAATTCTGGATAGGTCGAGAGTTCTTTTCCGGACTTCACATACTCCTTCAAATCATTGCCGGGCATATCATCCTTATAGGTCACCGAGGATGAGAGGTTGCCATTAGTGAAGTAGGACATCAGCGGCCCATTTTTTCTATCCAGCTTATAAGTGGTGGATCTTCGTACTTCCCCATTGTCATAGTAGATTTTGGAGACTCCATTTTTATAGCCTTGCTCATATATTATTTCATTCTGGATTTTTCCAGACTTACTGTAGCTTTTGGCTAATCCATGTTTTATCCCATCCTTATAGTTGATCTCCGAGTACAGACTGCCATCCTTTCTTTTGTTTACCACAAGGCCATCCTTCTTCCTGGGAGTAGCAGCTTCCTGAGTTTGTTCTGATGGGAGCCAGGTCAGTCTGTCACAGGCTGGAAGCAGTAATAAAAGAGAAAAAATGATTATGTAGCTTCTCATGCGTGTTTTGTGTTATTGGCTGAAATTAGGAATTAATCACTGGATTAAATCCAAAATTTTTGCATAATTAGGCACATCATTGTAGTGCCACTTTCCCATGACCGTGCCGTCCTTCATGAGCCAAAGGCCTGGGTTGGACCGGACAATAGTCTTTAGTACAGTTGCATCAGTATAATAATATGGAATATTGAGCTGAGCCTCACGCTGGAATGTTTCGAACGTCGATCCATCAGAAGCCGTCAGTGCATATACCTCAATCTTATCGCCAAGTGATTTGATGAGCGCATTGATGTCCGCTATACTTTCGACGTCCGCCTTGGTGACATCATACAGGATAACAAATAGTTTGCTTCCGCTAAATACTTCTGAGGTAAAGTCTCCCTCGTCATTCCACACACCAAAATCAGTAATTTTAGGTGCCGCCTCCGGATTGAGATGATTCATTGCCACAAATTTGTACTCCCCATCCGAAGGATAGGAATCGAAGGTATATTCCTTGCCGTCCTTTTCCATCACATATTCATAGATATACTCTGCCGATGGTTGCATCTCAGTCGGGATATGATTGCCAATTTTGTAAGCCCTAAAATCAAGGAATGGCAAATGTGCTACCGCATACATCGCAAGGCCAAGGGAGAGTGCAAGTGATCCACCAACTATAAAATGACTCCTCTTTTCTGCGGCAGGAGATTGAATGCTGTGCTCGCTGAGATAGAGAAAAACGATCATGATCAGGAGTACAATATCTTTAGAGAAGGACTCCCAGGGTGTCAGTTTGATCGCGTCACCAAAACAGCCACAGTCAGTCACGCTATTGGTGATAGCCGAGTAGCCGGTCAGGGCTGTAAAAAACAAAATGATGACCATCAATGATTTGAGGGTAAGATTCTGTTTGTAGTTGAAAATCAATGCCACACCCAATACCACTTCAAGCACCACCAGAAAAATGGAAATCGGTAGCGCTATGGGTACCAGATAGTGGAAGAACCCTGCAATATCGAGTGAAAAAATCTCGAAATATTCTTCCATCTTGATGGCTGTGCCTACTGGATCATTTACCTTGATCAAGCCGGAGAAAATAAATAACCCCCCTACAAGAAATCTTACAACTGAAAGTGCTGGTTTCATAAACTGATAATTTTTAAGTCTAAATTAATCAAGTATCCGTTGTCCTGCAGGCCGCTGGCCAGCAATAACATAATATTAACAGACGGCGTATAGAAAAGCGATCTTAACTCTTCTCTGCAAAATCTAATTTAATCAGGCAGAATACCGAATAATTGATCATATCCTGGTAGTTTGCCTCTATACCTTCAGAAATCAAAGTCTTGCCTTGATTATCCTCTATTTGTTTGGTCCTCAGTATTTTCATGAGAATGATGTCCGTCATAGACGACACCCGCATATCTCTCCATGCTTCGTCATAGTCATGGTTTTTATTGGCCAATAGGTCTCGCGTTTCTTCCGCAATAGACGTATAGATAGGATCCAGCCTGCTATATGGGATTTCCATGCCCTCGTCACCATTCATTCGTATCTGCATGATGGCCATAATGCAATAGTTGATAATAGCCACAAATTCACCTGAAATATCCTCCTGCACTTTCTGCTCGCCTTTCTCCTGAATGGAGCGGATTCTCTTGGCCTTGATGAAGATCTGATCTGTAAGTGATGAAGCCCTTAAAATCCGCCATGCTGTGCCATAGTCCTTGGTTTTCTTTTCAAAAATATCTTTACAAGCCTTTATAACTTCCGTATATTCGCCTAGCGTTTTTTCTTCCACTATTTCGTCAGTTTTTGTTGAATCGAGCGGATAAAATTAAAGTGTAAAAGGCTGGCAACAAATTATTTCAGAGATTAATGGAAGTGAATCTATGAATGCACAAAATCACTCTATATCGAACCATTTGATGATTATCCTTGGCCATGCATCCTGAGTCCAAATTTGCAAATATGAAAGGGCAGCTGATGGCTCTGTCAGAACCCAAAATAATGGGGATCATTAACCTGACGGCAGATTCATTTTATGATGGCGGCAAGATAAAATCGGACCGTGATCTGATGACCAAAGTGGAGAAAATGATTGCTGAGGGAGTCGACATCCTGGATGTAGGCGCCTACTCCAGTCGGCCGGGCGCCGAAGACATCCCGATGCGTGATGAGTGGGATGCCGCCATGTCGGGAATAGATACGATTCTGGGACACTTTCCGGACACGGTGATCTCTATCGATACCTTTCGAGCTACCGTGGCAGAGGGTGCATTGGAGCATGGTGCCGCACTGATCAACGACATCTCAGGTGGCGATCTGGATTCCAGGATGTTTGATGTGGTGGCGAAGGCTAGCGTACCATATATCATGATGCATATGAGAGGCAATCCGCGGACGATGTCGAATCTTACCGACTACGACGAGTTGGTTTCGGATATTATTGATTATTTTAATGCGAAGGTCGCAGTCTTGAAGAGTATGGGAGTCAATGACATCATTATCGATCCCGGATTTGGATTTTCAAAGACTAAAGCGCAGAATTATCAGTTATTAAATAAGTTGGAATTATTGCATATGACAGGTCTGCCGATGCTATGTGGAGTGTCTAGAAAATCCATGATTTTCAAGGAGCTGGGCATCACTCCGGATGATGCACTCAATGGATCTACGGTACTGAACATGGCATGCCTGATGAAGGGAGCATCCATCCTAAGAGTGCACGATGTGAAGGAAGCCAGGGAGACTATACAACTGTACTGCGCTATGAAAAATTATTAAAAAATGATATTAGGATTTCAAATAGGATTTTTAGAAATAGGCTGGGTCGATGTATTCGATATTTTGTTTGTAAGCTTTTTCCTCTATCACGTGTACAAACTGATGCGGGGAAGTGTAGCCATAAAGATTTTTCTTGGATTCTTATTTCTCTATATGATCTATCTAGTGGTAAAAGCCGCGGATATGGAGCTCCTCAGTATTATTCTCGGGCAGTTCATGGGAGTAGGGGTCATCGCGGTGATTGTATTGTTTCAGCAAGAGATCAGAAAGTTTCTCTTGTTGCTGGGTAAAACTACCGTATTCGAAGAAGGAAACATCCTAAAAAATGTGCAGCAATTTTGGCATGAAAAGTACGATAAAAACCATCTGGATGTATCTCCCATACTTGATGCTATTAAGAATATGGGCGGATCTAATACTGGTGCATTGATTGTGTTTTCCAGAGGTTCTGAGCTGAAGTTTTTTGCTGATTCTGGTGATCGTCTGGAGGCCAAAATTTCTAAAAGACTCATACTAGCCATATTCAATAAGCTGTCTCCCCTACATGATGGAGCCATTATCATCAACAACAATAGGATCGTCGCAGCACGATGTATTTTGCCAGTATCTGAGCGAGATGATATACCTGCTCAGTTTGGATTGAGGCATAGAGCGGCACTTGGAATGTCTGAAAATACTGACTCACTGGTACTTATTGTATCAGAAGAAACCGGCCAGCTTACCATCGCCAGAAGCGGGCAATTCGAACACAATCTATCCACTCAGGAAGTGCGGGCAAAGATCAATGAGTATCTAAGCAATCTTGATGAGTCAAAAAATGAAAGCCTGATGGCCAAGGCTATCAAACCAGATCAAAAAGAATCGCTTAGCGGTAATGAACAAGAGGTTGAAAAGAAAGAAATTTCTTTGGAGTAGTATTTAAAATCTAAAATTGGAACTGCGGATATTGAAGCGCAATTAGCTACTTTTGTGCAAATTTTAGTCCTATGATACAAAGAGTTCAATCCATATTTTTAGTACTGGTGGCGGCATGCATGATCGGTTTGATGTTTTTTCCAATTTGGAACAAAGTTGATCGTGAGAAAAACGAAAAGGTAGAATTGACCGCTTTCAGTTTTGAGCATACCAAATTGGATATCGAAACAAAAGAGATAAATGTACTATCGGAAGGGCAGACTTTCTATATAGCCATATTAGCTCTTATGGCTGCCGGACTGGCTCTATACTCTATCTCCAGATATGAAAATCGATTGCTTCAAATGAAGTTAGGAGCACTAAACTCTCTTTTTATGGGAGCAGTGATGGGATTAAGCGTGTATCATGTTTATCAAGCCGAGCGCATGATTGCCCCTCTCGAACAGGGCAACTATTTGATCTCATTTTATCTCGGTGTCTCTGCGCTTTTATTCAATCTGTTGTCCAACCGGTTTATCCGCAGAGATGAGAAACTGGTCAGATCCGCAGATAGAATTAGATAATAGCGCCGAGCGGCTAATCCCTGCCAACTATCACAGCCATTTTTAGGATTTCAATTTTAAGTAGATCAGAATATTGCACGTCACTTTCGGATGAAGTTCAGCAATAAGAGGAGCGATTTCCTGTCAAAAAATCCTTTTTCGCTGACATCATGTCATTAATTCCAGCTATTTCCCCGTTGGAATGGCATTTGATATGAGCCCTGTGCCGGGAAAACCGCGATCAAACTTTAATTCATTAAATAAAAAATAGATCATGCAAGAGAAAGGTAATATTTCGATTCACACCGAGAATATTTTTCCAATCATCAAGAAATTTCTTTATTCCGATCATGAGATCTTCTTGAGAGAATTAGTGTCCAACGCAGTAGATGCCACGCAAAAGCTCAAGCAGCTTACAGGTATCGGTGAGTACAAAGGAGAGTTAGGCGAACTAAGAGTTGAGGTGAGCTTCGACGAAAAGGCCAAAACCATTACTATATCTGATAAAGGTATCGGTATGACTGCCGAAGAAATTAAAAAATACATCAATCAGATTGCATTTTCAGGAGCCACAGAGTTTGTTGAGAAGTACAAGGACAAAGGCGATGAGCAGCAAATCATCGGACACTTTGGACTCGGGTTTTATTCTGCCTTTATGGTTGCCGATAAGGTTGAAATCAATTCTCTATCACACGCAGATGGATCGGAGCCTGCTAGTTGGATTTGTGACGGTAGCACAGAATTTGAAATTACAAAGGGTACCAGAACGGAGCGTGGTACTGATATCATACTGCATATCAACGAAGAGTCTGAAGAATTTTTGAATCAGGCTAGGCTACAGGGGATACTTACTAAGTACTGTAAGTTTTTGCCTATCGAAATCAAGTTTGGTCAGAAGGATGAAAGTGTACCAGATGGTGAGGACAAGGACGGTAAGCCTCAGTACAAAACGGTCAAAAAGGACAATATAATCAACAATCCTGCTCCGCTTTGGACCAAATCTCCATCTGAGCTCAAGGATGAAGATTATCTTGCTTTTTATAGAGAGCTCTATCCTTTCTCGGAAGAGCCCCTATTTTGGATTCACCTGAATGTGGATTATCCATTTAATTTGACTGGGATTCTATACTTCCCGAAAGTGAAGAACGAACTTGAACTTCAGAAGAACAAAATCCAACTGTATTCACGCCAGGTGTTTATCACTGATGATGTGAAGGACGTAGTTCCAGAATTTTTGATGCTGCTCCATGGTGTAATTGATTCACCAGATATTCCGCTCAACGTATCTCGTAGTTTTCTACAAGCTGACGGCGCAGTGAAAAAAATCAATAGCTATATCACTAAAAAGGTAGCAGACAAACTCGCTGAGCTGTACAAGAAAGACAGAAAAGTATTCGAGGAAAAATGGGAAAACATAGGCTTGTTTGTGAAGTACGGCATGCTGAGTGACGAAAAATTTTACGACAAAGCGAAGGATTTTGCCTTGCTACAAAACGTAGATGACGAATTTTTCACCTTCGATGAATACAAAGAAAAAACGTCAGCCCTACAAAAAGACAAGAGCGACAATCTCGTCTACTTATATTCTACCAATCCTGCTCAGCAGCATGCTTTTGTAGAATCAGTGAAGAATAAGTCGTACGATGTGCTCAAGTTTGATGGACCACTCGATAGTCATTTCATCGGAACGCTCGAGCACAAGTTGGAGAAAACACAGCTCAAACGTGTGGATGCTGATACAGTAGACAAGCTGATCGACAAAGACGAAAAAGTAGAATCTGTATTGTCAGATAAAGAAAAAGAGTCGGCCAAGGAGCTTTTCGAAAAGGCAATCAATGACAAAAACTCTACTGTAAATGTAGAATCGTTGGCAGCTGATGAGATGCCAGTGATTGTGACTATGCCAGAATTCATGAGGAGAATGAAAGACATGCAGAAACAAGGCGGAGGCGGTATGATGATGATGGGAGATATGCCTGACCAATATACGGTAGCTATCAACGCCAATCACCCTTTGATATCTAAAGTGCTGAAAGCAAAAAAAGCAGAGAACAAAGAGAAGCTGGCTCGTCAAGCGTATGACCTGGCACTTTTGTCGCAGGGATTGCTTCAGGGCGAAGCGTTGACCACATTTATCAAAAGATCCGTCGCGATTAGTGCTGAGTAAATTGAACTAAGATCTGGTCCTGGAATTCACTCCGGGACTAATAATATATAGTAAGACCTCTTTGCGATAGCGAAGAGGTTTTTTATTTCCACGCATCTTTATAGCTTTGATTTGACAATGACCTAGCTCACAAGACGTTTGACTTGTAAATGAAGATAATTATTAAAATTTCGCTGGCTTTACTTTTAGCCTTGATCGTGTCCAAATCCTATGCTCAGGACTACTCAAGCGACTCGGACTTTGAGACTCAGTATGAAAAACCTCTGACTGTTGATCTTGACGCTGTTGATGAGGAGGACATTGTCGAAATCAAAAAAAAGAAACCGAAGCGTAATGTCTTTTTCGGAAAGAAAACGCGTAAAGCGTTTACCCGTCAGGGCTTTGGAGGCAATACCGTGACTGAGCTGTTCACGGTACTCAAGGTGTATGAAGACCCCTTACCTTATGTCAGAGATATCTACTGGTATGATTTTAGGAAACGAAAAATCATAAAATCGCGAAAAATCGACAAGGGCAACGCTGGTATCCTCCACGGCCCTTACAAGAAAATGGTGGGAGATCAAGTGATCGAAGTAGGTATTTTCTATATGGGAACCAAGCATGGCCGATGGTCCACCTGGAATAAGCACAATATTCTCCAAACAAAAGAAAAGTACTACAAAGGGTGGCCCAAAGAGTCACTTGTAGCTTACCACAACAAGGAGAAAAAGCAGTTAGAAGAGATCATCCCCGTGCATTTCGGTGAAAAAGAAGGCAACTACTACGCATTTCACAAAAGTGGCAATCTGGCTGCCAGAGGTGAGTATCATTTCGACTATAAAATTGGTCTTTGGAGAGAATACTACGACATAAAAAACCGCCGCAAGCGAGAGATCATGTATCCGAAAGACCCATTTGACAAAGAATATAAACCCTACATAGTACGCGAATGGAATAAGCAAGGCAAGCTTATTTATGAAAAGAAGTGATTAGATTTATCTGACATATCAAAAATATAGCAAGATGAAAAAGCTTGTTACATGTTTTTTGCTTGGCAGCTTTATGTTTTACTCATGTGCAGAGGAGGATCAGCCGCCAGTCGATAATTTTGTTCCACTACCGTGGGACCACCCCCTGATTTTTGATTACGGATATACAGTGGACAGTTACCTTTTGCTGACCACTCATATGTATGTGTCCAATCCGTTCAAAGAGGTAAAAGACAGAACCCTCATTGTAGCTTTTGCCTCTACAGCAGGCACCTCCGACGATTTGGTCTATCAGCTTTCGCCTCTGGCCGACGAGTACGACGCTATTGTAGTATCGCCCCAAATTGATGTTTTTTTTGACAAGGGCTGGACCCCTTATGATCAATTGATCGACTCTTTGATTGCCAGTGAGGCTGTCAACGCTGATCAGGTGTATCTCTCAGGATACTCTTCCGGGGCTGGTTCTGCTTTTAGAAAAGGGATCGAATATGGTAAAGAAAAAATATTTGGACTGCTTCTACTAGCCACTGGCCGTGCCGTTGGTACCTTTGATGAGAAGCGTACCTGGAGCGAGCTGCCGAAACTCTGCCAGTGCACAGGCACGATTGATTTTACGTATGAGGCCAATAAGCTTTTGCATGAAAATCTATTGCAATATGGTGTGGATGCCGAGTTGATCGAGGTACCTAACTACGGGCATGGGGATATGCTCTCCAAAGATTATCTTGAACAACAGATCGAGTGCTTCGAATTTCTCAATAGTAACTAATGATTGAATGAGCATAAGCCTCAGGGAGTAGGAATGAACTCATCTAGTTATCTTACGTATTTCAAGATTGTTTCATTTGCTATTTAATTCAATCGACCATGTCTGAGTATATTATTCGACCAGCCAATCCACAGGATTTACCTACACTTTATTCCTTCGAGCAGGGAATAATATCAGCCGAACGTCCTTTTGATCCAACCTTGAGACCAGAACCCATCAACTACTATGATTTGAAAGCCCTGGTGGCATCGGATCAGTGTGAAGTGTTGGTCGCCGAGATTGATGGAGTAATCGTGGCTTCCGGATATGCCGACCTGCGCAAAGCGCAAGCTTTTCACAAACATGATCGATTTGCCTATTTAGGATTTATGTATGTAAGTCCGGATCATAGAGGTCAGGGGCTAATAGGGGAGGTGTTACAAAAACTCAAAGACTGGTGTATTTCAAGAGCTGTAACGGAAATCAGATTGGACGTCTATGCCGAGAACCAACCTGCCTTATCAGCTTATGAAAAAGCGGGTTTCAAAAAGCATATGGTAGAGATGCGTATGGAAATCAAGAAAGATTGATTTGGCAGACGATCTAGCTATGCTATATACCCTGAAAAAGCTGAAAACTTTCCAGATAGTCGGGGATGATTACATTTTTCCATCCTTTTTGCTTTTGGAGCTCTGAGGCCAGAGCCTGGGCACTTTCTAACTCACCATGAATTACAAAAGTCATTTTTGGAGCGCTCTTGAAGTGGTTTACCCATTGGAGCAATTCCTCCTGATCAGCATGTGCAGATAGGCCATGTATAGTGTCAATGGAGGCTTTTACGGGCACCTCCAGCCCAAAGATTCTTGAAGTAGGCTCACCCTCTACCAGCCTCCTGCCTCTAGAGCCGATGGCCTGAAATCCAACAAAAAGTACCGTATCCTTTTCTCTGGGCAAGCGATGATATAAATGATGTAAAATACGACCGCCAGTACACATGCCACTGGCAGAGATGATAATGGCGCCATGGTCTACCGCATTGAGATTGACGGATGATTCTTGTGACTTGTAGTAGTGAAAATGAGGATCGTCGAACACGGATTCATGTTCATTCTTGCCTATACTTAGCTTATGATCATGGCGGTGCTTTTTATGGATGGAGGTAGCGTTGATTGCCATTGGGCTGTCCACAAAAACTTTGCAGTCCGGTATCAAACTTCGCTTGATCAACTCATGGAAATAGTAGAGTAATAGCTGTGTCCTTCCGACAGCAAAAGAAGGAATGAGTAGGCAGCCACCTTTATCGAAGGCAGTATTGACCGCTTCAGCCATTTCGCTAAGAGTATCATTAGTCTTGTTGATACGGTTGCCATAAGTCGACTCTATGAATAACACATCCGCTTCTTCTATAGGCTTCGGATCATAAAGCAGCGGCTGGTCATATCTCCCAAGGTCTCCTGAGAACACAATTTTTTTCGTCTGGTTAGTTCCAGCCAACTCCAGGGCTATGATCGCAGACCCAAGAATGTGGCCGGCATCATGAAATGTAAAATTCAAATGATCATTGACTCCTACCACGGTTTGATAAGGATACGGCTTGAGTAAGCTCAGCGCCATTTCGGCATCTTTGATCCCAAAGAGAGGCTGTGGTGGACTGTGCTTTGAATAACCTTTTTTTCTAGCATATTCCGCTTCCTCCTCCTGCAGCTTGGCGGCATCCATGAGCATGATATTGAGCAAAGAAGCAGTAGCACTGGTGCAATAGACAGGCCCGGAAAACCCTTCGTTTACCAGCCGAGGTAGATATCCAGAGTGGTCTATGTGCGCATGGGTAAGAATTATCGCGTCGATTGTACTGGCATCCAAAGGAAAAGGATCCCAGTTTCGGAGCCTGAGCTCCTTTAGGCCTTGAAAAAGGCCACAATCAATCATGACCTTGTACGAATCGAATTCAAGTAAATATTTAGAACCAGTGACGGATTTTGCACCACCCAGAAATTTTATGCGGACGTTCATGTATCAAAGATGGTTTTTTGAATAATGACATGAGGTGATCTAGATCATTTATGAATTTGATGTCTATCATCAAGCACTGTTTAGCACGAAATCTACTAGATATTTGGAAGTTAGACTTAATTTTTTATCTTTACTTTGTAATTCAAAGTACTTTTATGAAAGAAGAACAATACCTAGAAGACCTAAAGGAAATCAAAGACATAATGAATCGATCTTCAAGATTCATTTCGCTGAGTGGCTGGTCAGGAGTTTTTGCCGGCCTTTTCGCTTTAGGCGGAGCCTATGCTGCCTATCATACGGTGTATACCAACCAGGATTACCTGGGTTTGAGATCTGCTGTCATTACTAAGGAAAGCCTTTTGACACTTCTTGCTATAGCACTTCTAACGCTGCTACTATCGATAGGTGCCGGAGTCTTTTTCACCACCAGAGAGGCTAAAAAGAAGCAGCAAAATATTTGGGACCATCAGACCAAAAGGCTTCTTTCTGCCCTTGCCATTCCATTGGTCACTGGCGGTATCTTATGTTTTATTTTACTGTCCAAAGGATATGTCGGCATTGTAGCTCCCCTCACTTTGGTATTTTATGGCCTGGCACTGGTGAATGCCAGCAAGTTTACCTTGTCGGAAATCAAAAGTCTGGGATTGATCGAGATAGCTATAGGGCTGTTAGCTCTGAATTATATTGGCTACGGTCTATTGTTTTGGTCAATCGGTTTCGGCATTTTGCATATCATTTATGGCGTTATGATGCAGATGAAATACAGATCGTGAAGAATATACTCAAAGATTTAAATAAGGCTTTTGAAAATAAGGTGAGACTCGGGATTATGTCCGCCTTGGTGGTGAATGACTATCTCGATTTCAATAGCCTCAAAGATTTACTGGAGGTCACAGATGGAAATTTGGCCAGCCATCTGAAATCGCTTGAAAAAAGTGAATACGTCTCATTCCAAAAGGAATTTTTAGGGCGTAAGCCAAATACCAAATATGCGGCAACCGATGAGGGGCGAAAAGCCTTCGTGAAGCATATCAAGGCTATCGAACAACTATTGAAATAATATTTTTTTAACCTATTACTTTGAAATAAAAAGTACTTTTAAAATAATTAAAATGAATACGGAAAACCCATTACCAAATAAGGCGCGAAGCTGGGCGAAAAACTCAGTAATGCTCAAGCTAGCCACAATCACTGTGCTGATGCTTCTATTGCTCATACCATCTTCGATGATAGATTCTATCATCAGAGAGCGAGAGTCTCTCAGCAATCAAACGATCCATGAAGTAAGCTCCAAATGGGCAGATAGCCAGCTACTAAATGGCCCTATACTTACTATACCACTGCGATATGAAGTCGAATATGAGGTGGAACGTGGAAAGGACAAGAAAAAGGAGATAGCAAAAAAGACGGTAACGAAGTATTGGTATATTCTGCCTGAGCATCTAAAAATAGATGGAAAAATAGTTCCCGAGACACTAAGGAGAGGAATTTATGAAGTGGTGGTATACAAGTCTGATCTGACCATCTCTGGTGACTTTATACTCAACCATCATTTGGATAAGACCAACCTGAAGGAGATACGTTATGATCAGGCCTTTTTGACGATGGGTGTCTCTGACCTTAGGGGAATAAAGAATCAAATAGATTTTAAGTGGGATAGCCAAAATTTGGAAGTCGAACCAGGCTCCAGAATTTCCAACATGATCTATTCTGGAATTACGGTAGAGTTGCCACCGATAGAGGCCCAAAATCAACCGCTCGCTTTTGAATTTACGCTGAAACTTCAAGGCAGTCGAAATCTATCCTTTGTCCCGCTTGGGAGTACCACGGACATACAGCTGATATCAGGGTGGAATGCCCCAAGTTTCAATGGAAATTTTCTCCCTGATTATCGTAAGGTAACGGCAGATGGGTTTGAAGCCAGGTGGAACATATTAAAGCTAAACAGAAACTTACCTGAGTCATGGATCAGCAAGAATCAAATTGAAAAGATGGAAGCGTCCAAATTCGGGGTTGATCTGATTTTACCACTTGATGACTATCAAAAATCTATGCGCTCCTCCAAGTATGGTGTCATGACCATTGCGCTCACCTTCTTGATCTTCTTTCTGGTAGAAATTCTCCACAAGCGCAAAATTCACCCCTTTCAATATATACTGGTTGGGCTCGCGTTATGTCTGTTCTATATATTATTGGTGTCGATCACCGAGCATTCCAATTTCAATGTGGCTTATGGAATCTCCACCTTCGGAATAGTAACCATGATCACACTATATGCACTTAGCATTTTCCAGGCGCATAAGCTCGTCATGGTTTTGGTATCTACACTGATCGGAATCTATGGATTTCTATTTGTGACTCTTCAGCTGGTCGACTATGCCTTGCTCATGGGCAGCCTTGGTCTGACACTTATCTTGGGAGCTACTATGTATTTCACTCGAAATATCAATTGGTACAACCTAAATAGTGACGAAGAATCTTGATGTAATGGCTGGTCATTTATGGATACATGAATGGCCGGTTTTTTAAAACCACTTAATTAGTATACTGACCACCCATTTTTTGAACCCGTTGAAAGGAGGGTAGAAGAGGAGCGCATTGGTAAGCCCAATTCTCTGATGCAACATTGACTTTTGATTCGAGAACTCCAGAAAACCAAATTGGCCATGAGATTTACCGATACCACTGTGATTTACACCACCGAAGGGTAGATTTGGATGGGCGTATTGAACTACCACATCATTGATAGCCATCGAACCAGAGGACGTAGATCTGGTGATTAGCTTTTTCATTTTTCTGCTCCTGGAAAACAGATACAGTGAAAGCGGTTTGTCATTATTGTTGATATGCTCGATTACTTCTTGGATATCACTATATACTTTCATTGGCATCACTGGTCCAAAAATCTCTTCCTTCCAAATTCTATTGGATTCATTTATGTTAGAAAGGAGTGTAGGCTCGATAAATTTCTCTTCCGCATTATAGTCACCACCGAATTCCACTTTCGCACCAGAAGACTTTGCTTCCTCCAGTATTTCTACCAGTCGTTTGGTGTGGTTCGTGTTGATGAGCCTGGAATAGTCGTCTGAATCCGCCATGCCCTGATTCTTGCTATCGAAAAGTTGTTTTACGTATTTTTTTGCAGACGCTACAAATTTTTCTTTTGCCTGTTCGCTGATGAAAATATAATCGGGAGCAATACAGGTCTGACCATTGTTGGTAAATCTGCCCCAGACGATCTTTTTAGCCGCATCGTCGACGTTAGCCGTATGATCAATAATCACAGGAGACTTACCGCCGAGTTCCAGCGTGACAGAGCTCAGGTTTTTGGCTGCAGCTCCCATCACTATTTTGCCCACATTGGTGCTGCCGGTAAAGAAGATATGATCAAAAGGTAATTCCAGTAGCGCCGTAGTTTCGGGTACGCTCCCCTCTACCACCGTGACCTCGTTTGGTTCGAACGTCTCTTCGACCATTTCCCTGATCAATTTCGATGTAGCCGGAGTGTGTTCCGAAGGTTTTAGAATGGCAGTATTGCCTGCCGCGAGGCAGGAGGCCAGCGGGCTACCAATCAAATTGAACGGAAAATTCCATGGAGCTATGATCAGACAGACCCCCTTGGGTTCGGGTTGGATCTTGGCAGTGGTTCCCAGATAAGTCATGCCTGGAGATACACGCCGCGGCCGAGCCCACTGATGCATATGTGCTAGTGCATCGTTGATTTCAGTGGTGACCGTAAATATCTCTGATATATCGGTATCGGTTGCTGATTTTTTCAAATCTGAAAGCAAAGCCTGTTGTATCCTATTTTTATTGTTGAGAATCCAGGATCTTAATGATTTGAGTCTGTCTCGTCTTCGGTCTATAGATTCGGTTCGAAGAATCAAGCTGTTTTTCTTTTGATTGTCAAATATGGACTGAAACTGATTGGACATAGTGTTGATTGTTTAATTGCAATTGAGAAAGATAATCAAGTGCAGTTAATAATAGTCTTATCTGTTTCTAAGTTAGGTACTTTTCATAGCCAATGATTTGTTTTTTTACCAAATAGCTCCTAAAAAACCTCTGGAAGTGGTTTTTAGCTAGTTTTTTTGTTAACAATTATGTAACATTGGAGTAACATTAAGAAAATCGAAAGATAACGTTGAACAAAATTCTTCTCATATTGATGGCAATTCTCCTGCAGGCAGCACCATTGTTGGCTACAGGTGATAGGTATTTGTCAGGGGAGACCAAACTCGGTTTGTTTATCCGATCTGAGTTTGATGATCTGAGTCCCGATGAAGTGAAAGCCTATGAGGAGAGCTATGAGGTATTGATTGGAAAGCTATCTGAAAAACGAAATTCTATTAAATCTGATGTTCTTTTCCTAAAGCATGTTTTTTATACGGTACATAGAAAAATGCTCGGGCAGTATGAGCAATATGTGACGTTTAGTGAAATTTTTAAAAAAGGGAAAAAATATGACTGCGTTACCGGTACTGCTCTTTATGCCTTGATACTTGACGACTTAGGTATTGAGTATGAAGTACGTGAGACAGATTATCATGTCTATTTGATTGCATCACTTGGTGGTAATAATTATCTATTTGAGTCTACTGATGCTTTGTATGGTTTTGCCTGGGACTCCAAAGAAATAGAGGAGCGGGTTGAATTTGTAAATCAAGAGTCAGTTAGAATTAACATGGAGCTTTCGATGTCTGGTCTGGCCAGTGATAATCCTACTATTCAAGCGAGTCAATACATTGACAATGTTGTGGATCTTCGTCAGTTAGCTGGCTTGCATTTTTACAATCAGGCCCTAAAACAATTTAATGAAACTTCTTATCGTGATGCTTATCGCATGATAATAATCGCTCAAGGGATCTACCCATCGCAAAGAATCAAAAATGCTAGTGCGTTGATGTTTTCGACGGCATTTGAAGATTAGTCCAATAGTCCAGCGATATCATCCTTAGACAGTGTCTTCACAAAACTCTCTTCCGTAGTAATCAAATCATCGGCTAGTTTCTGCTTGTTCTGCTGCAATTGCAAAATCTTCTCTTCCACCGTGTTTTTAGTGATAAATCTATAAGTAAAGACTTTGTTGGTTTGGCCTATTCTGTGTGCTCGATCTATTGCCTGAGCCTCGATGGCAGGATTCCACCAGGGATCAAGTAAGAATACATATTCCGCTTTGGTTAGGTTGAGCCCCAAGCCCCCTGCCTTCAACGAAATCAAAAAGACCTTTATGCTCTCATCCGACTGAAAATTTTCTACCTCTTTCTGTCTGTCCTTAGTGCTACCATCCAGATAGGAATATTTGATTTTATTCTCGTTGAGATATTCGGATACTATTTTCAAATGCTTTACGAATTGAGAAAATACGAGAATCTTGTGATTCTTGTTGATGGCGTTCTCCAGCATGTAGCTGATATCTTCTAGCTTTCCCGAATCCTGATTATAGGTATCGTCCGCCAAAAACGGATGGTTGGCTATCTGTCTCAATTTTGTTAGTCCTTGAAGAATCATAAACTGAGATTTTCCAATGCCGCCCATTTCTATTTCCTGCATAATCTTGTCACGATAGGCAGATTTCACTTTTTCGTAGGCCTCTTCCTGTGCTGGTGACATCGTACAGTATCTCACCGTTTCGATCTTTTCCGGTAAGTCCGTAGCCACCTGAGATTTGTGTCTTCTCAGGAGAAATGGTTTTATGATGGTATATAGTTTTCTGGTTTTCTCCTCATCGTTTTTTTTCTCAATCGGCAGCTGAAATTGATTTCTAAAGAAGGATTTACCTCCGAGAAGACCAGGATTCAAGAAGGTCATTTGAGACCAAAGATCCATAGTGGTATTCTCAATCGGAGTACCAGTCAGGATCAGTTTATAGGATGAATTCAGATCTCGAACGCACTTTGAAATATTCGATTCCGGATTTTTAATCACCTGAGATTCGTCCAGTATGATGTAATTGAAGTGATATTCGGCTAGCAGGTCAATATCCTGTCGAATCAGTCCATATGAGGTAATTACCAAATCATAATCAACAAACCGAGTGGGGTCTTTTACCCTTTTTACTCCAGTATAGTTTAAGATTTTCAGATCCGGGGTAAATTTTTCAGACTCTTTCTCCCAGTTGTATATAAGGGAGGTAGGCATGACTAAAAGGCTCGTACCACTATCTTTTTCCTGATGCACCGATTGTAGTAGCGCTAGTGTCTGAACCGTCTTACCCAGACCCATGTCATCTGCAAGGCACCCACCTAGTCTATATTCATTGAGAAATCTCATCCAGTTGAAACCTGCCCGCTGATAGGGCCTTAGTTCACCTTTAAAACCTGCGGGGATTTCGTAATCGTTTATCTCATCAAAACCTCTTAATCGTTCCAGCTTACGAGAAAGCTGCAGATTTGCCAGATTAGAATCGCTTAGATCTTTGACTAAAGAGATATGGTGTTTTTGAAGTTTGAGCAGTTCTTCCTCTCCCTGATCCGCAAAGGCCAACAGCTCGGAATACTGTGTAAACCACTCCTCAGGGATCACGGCGATTTCACCGTTTGGCAATTCTATTTCGTGTTTTTTCTTTAGAATATAATCACGAATGATCCTAAAGGGAATTTCGAATTCTCCAAATTTGATAATAGCATGAATATCAAACCAGTCAATATTTTCTTTAATCTCGATGGTCATTTCAGACTTGCCGAGAAAATACCTTTTCTCTCCTTTGCCATTCTGCATCAGGCTAATGCCGGAATCCTCAAGCAGTTTTTTAGTGCTTTGAATCCAGGAAAAGGCTTTGGACGTGTCCATAGTGTACCGCGCATGTTTCAAAGCAAGCCCTGTTTCACCGAGAAATGAAACAAACTTTTTTTCTTTTTCTAGGTTTCTTTTGATCCTTCTAAAGGTATACTCATCATCCTTTTTCTCCACGTGGACACTTACCTGCTTCATGTGCTCCGCACTGTAGTGGTGTTTACCATAATTGAATTTCAATTCGAAGAGAATTTTTGACTCATCACTGGCCGTAGCATTTCCATTGGCGTCGAAGAGATCCATAGAATTACCATTGGAGGCCAACTCCGAGAAATACAAGACGGGCTTTACTTCTTCATGCTCAGTTTTGATTTCGAATCCTTTGGCATAGACATCAAAGGAGGCGATGAGCGGAGCCACAAACTTGTGATAATAATTATCCTCTATTTTTCTCGGGACAGCTATAAATTTCTTATTAAGAAATGGCTTGATTTTATTGGCATCAACATTCTTTTCAAAACTGTACAACTTATTTTCCACCACGATGTAAGCCGGGTCGTTGCACAAAATATAGGCACCCTTATATTGAAAATCTATCTTTTCCTCTTCATGCTTTATGGTTGGGAAATAATGAGTGTTTTCTTCGTTTCTTCTGAAGTGGAACAGCACAGTAGCCTTCTTATCGAGCACTTCTATTTCTTTCCATGCAGGCTCTCCATCGTTACCCATTTCAAACAACCTCTTGCCATGCATTAGAGGCATTATTTTGGCCCTTCGGCGCTCCACGTAGTTTTTAATTTCCTGTTGCGCATGTTCGTCACCAGCTTGTTCATCAAAACACTTTAAGAAAAACGCATCTGGTTTACCTTTTTTTCGGTCATATTTTTTGGCCACCACATCAGGCTGCATCGAATCCATCAATTTGATCAGCTCGTAGTCATTTTCGTCTAGGCCATTATCAAATTCCTTTGCGTTCTTAGCGGAAATGTTTTGATGCGAAAAGGTAAGTCTGCCTTCCGCATCAAGTTGAATCACAAAAGATTCGAACAAATAGCCTAAGTACTGATGCTCAAACAGTGTATAAATGATTTTAAAAGGTTGACTTGGAGATACTTTCATTTCGTCTACTGCAAAAGGGCAGTTTATGGAGAATTCTAAATGGACTAAACTTCGCAAGTTAAGCGAATTGCCATAACTCAAAAGAGAAAAGGATGAAAAAAATCGATACCATATTTCTAAGATATTGTATGTAATTTAGGTAGCGGATTTCAATAGGATCATCCATGATAAATTAGACCCAAAAATACTGTACTTATGAAGTTTAGCGGATTGTCAAAATGTTGCTCTGGAACTCTGCTGCAAGCACCACTTGATATCGAAGTCCAGGGTTTGGCTTATGATTCACGCCAATTATCCATTCAATCTGGAGTTGTTTTTTTTGCAATTTCAGGACAAAACCATAATGGCCATCAGTTTATTAATGATGCCTACGACAAAGGCGTTCGCCTTTTTGTGGTTGAGAAAGAGGTCAAAATGAAACCTGACGCTTCGTATTTCATGGTTGAAGATTCTATTGCAGCCATGCAAGCACTGGCGCAGCTACATCGAAGTCAGTTCAACTATCCTGTCATTGGCATCACTGGTAGCAATGGGAAGACCATCGTGAAAGAGTGGCTGGCACAACTGTTGGATGATCAATTTGATATAGTAAAGAGCCCTAAAAGCTACAACTCACAACTCGGAGTGCCGCTTTCAGTATGGACTATGGAGGCGCATCACAACTTAGGCATCTTCGAAGCCGGTATTTCAGAAGCCAAAGAGATGGAAAAACTTGAAAAAGTGATTCAACCGACTTTTGGAATTTTCACTAACATAGGCGAAGCCCATAATGCAGGGTTTGAAAATCTTGCACACAAAGCGGAGGAAAAAGCCAAACTATTTGTACACGCTCAAAAAGTAGTATGCAGTCAACATCAAGAAATGGTATTGGCAACACTAAAAAGAGTCCTGCCTGCCACTACCGAGCTGATCGCATGGAAGATCACAGAACAAAAAGGTAAAAAGTATCAATTGGAAGTGCTTGGGAAATCTTTGGTGCTATATCTCAAAAACGATGATCCGGCATCAGTAGAAAACACCATGCATTGTGTGGCCGCCATGGTCGCATTTGGATATGAACAGGCATTTATTCAGCTAAGGCTCAATCGCCTCTCTTCGATCAAAATGAGGCTCGAGATGAAGCAAGCCATTAATCGGTCGTACCTAATCGATGATACATACAACAATGACTTGTATGGCCTCGAAGTAGCTCTGGATTTTTTGAGCCGCCAAAAGCAAAAGACAAAGAAAACAGTAATCCTTTCGGATTTGTATCAGACAGGATTGTCCAACGAGGTGCTCTATCAGCAAGTCAACGAGCTGTTGAAAAAAAACAACATACAAAAGTTTATAGGGATTGGCAGAGAAATCAAACAGTCCAGTGCACAAATTCACATCCCTGCAAAATTTCATGACTCCACAGAAGAATTTTTGGAAGCTGGATATATTCCCAACGATGAGATTGTACTGGTCAAAGGGGCTCGGGACTTTGGTTTTGAATCGATCGTCAACAGCCTGGAGCAAAAAGCACATGGCACTATTCTGGAGGTGAACCTAGAGCACTTGATTGACAATTTGAATTACTATCGAGCTAAGCTAAAACCAGAAACGAAAATAATGGTCATGGTCAAAGCTCTGGCCTACGGGGGTGGAAACTTTGAGATTGCCAATTTGCTACAATTTCATAAGGTTGACTACTTAGGTGTAGCCTATGCAGATGAGGCTGTCGAATTGAGAAAGAACGGGATCCACATACCTATTATGATCATGAATGTATCTCCGTCATCTTTTCGATTGCTAAAGGAATACAATCTTGAGCCCGAGATTTATAGCCTTGATCAATTAATAGACTTTCTGGACTACTATGAAAATATGCAAGATTTACCGGCGGTGCATATCAAATTGGAAACAGGAATGAATCGCCTGGGTTTTACTGAAGCCAATCTCAAGCGTCTGGTTGAACAACTGAAGCTACACAAGCACCTGAAGGTGAAGAGTATCTTTAGCCATCTGGCAGGAAGTGAGGATCCAAGACATGCAGATTTTACTCACCAGCAAGCCGAAAGATTTGACAGAATGAGTGCAGTGATTATGGATAGCCTTTGGTACAAACCCATGAGACACCTGGTAAACACTGGTGGTATAGCCAACTATCCTCACCTACACCATGACATGGTACGCCTGGGAATTGGGCTCCATGGATTCGACCCGACCTTAACTGAGCAAGGCCAATTGAAAACGGTAAGTGTCTTGAAATGTAATGTGTCGCAGGTCAAAAAGATCCCGGCCGGAGAGTCTATTGGCTATGGAAGGAGCGGTTTTGCAAAAAAAGACACCACCATTGGAATTGTACCTATTGGCTATGCGGATGGCTACGTTAGGGCATTCGGCAATGGTACTGGTAAAATGCTTATAAACAATCACTTGGTTCCAACCATTGGCAACATATGTATGGACATGACAATGGTAGATATAACTGACGTGCCCGTAAAGTCTGGTGATGAGGTAGTTATATTTGGAGAGAATCCCACCATCAGCGATCTGGCTGACTGGACCAAGACTATTCCCTATGAAATATTGACCAATATAAGTCAAAGAGTCAAGCGCGTATTTCTAAGCGAATAGCGCAAATTATTTTTAGGTGAATTTACTAATTGACCCAAAATAATCTATCCTCTAACTTGCTGGCATAAATTATTTAATCAAACCACAATTCTTTTTTATGTCAGCTATTGAAAGAATAAGAACTCAGATTATTAGAACTTATGTTCTTGTTTGGGCTGTTGGATTAGTCGCTTTTTTGATAGCGACTGTATAATTATCCACAGCCTAAAAATTTTTTGAAATCAACGTCCGGAATACCTTCCGGCGTTTGAGTTTTCTCATCCTTTGGCGGTTCTTGCTCAGTGGTTTCTTTTTTCGTTTTCTTCTTCGATTTATTCTTACTATTCTCCATCTTCGTCATTGAATCCAACAATGAATTTAATGAAATCCGAAGACAAAAAATACTTTCAAAATCATATGCCTGAGAATGTCTGCTTTGGCTGCGGCATACTTAACGATCAGGGACTACGCATCAAAAGCTTCTGGGAAGGTGATGAGTCTGTTTGTAGGTGGCAGTCAGAAGAGCATTATCACGGCTGGTCCGATCTCATGAACGGCGGTATAATGGCCACACTAATAGATTGTCATTGCATGGGTACAGCCATGGCACACGCTTACAAACAAGAGGACCGGGAGTTGGATACCATGCCCGAATATCGATATGCCACGGGTACGCTCAATGTCAAGTATTTGAAACCTACTTCCAACAAGCATGAGGTGGAACTTCGGGCCAAGGTGCTGGAGGTGAAAGGTCGGAAGACCGTTATGCATTGTGATTTCTATTGCCAGGGAGAAAAAACTGCTGAAGCAGAGGTGATTGGCATTCGAGTGTTTGACAGCAGTCAAAACGAAGGAGGTAATGTCTTTAAATCATAAAATCCCCCTTATATAAGGGGGATCATATTGTTGTTGTTTGAGTGCAAGAGAGTTTATTTTTTCTCTTGTTTGGCTGCTTCTTTTCTTTCTATGAAATAAGAAGCGAAGAGGCCGGCTCCTCCACATATCATTAAGAATGAGAAAACTGCTGCTTCCTCGTCTATGATTCTGGATTCAGCTACAATATTTCCAACTAAAATTCCGATACCGGCTCCAATCAAAAGTAAGCCATATCTTAAAGCGGGGAATGAATTGCCCCTTTTTGTGCTATTGAAAATATTGGCGTCCCCTCCTTTTTCTATAAGAGCGAGTCTTTCATCATTTTGAAATTTTCTAATAATGATTACTACAATGGCTATTGAAATAAAAAATACTATTGGGATTAAAAATTCTGGTCCTTGCATAATTTTAAATTTTTGATATGCCCATAGGACATCAGGTCTTCTGGACTGGTTACAAAAAAACTAAAAAAATTCTTTGTAACTTGAATTAAACTCACGGCGTCCAACCGACAGTGAAAGAGACCATTTCAGATATTATTTTATTGGAAAGAATCAAAGCTGGGGATATGTCCTGTTTTGAAGCCCTTGTAGATAGGCACAAAAACTTCGCATTTACTATAGCAGATCGTATTCTGCACAACGAAGAGGACGCAGAAGAAGTAGCCCATGATGCATTTGTCAAACTGCTAACCAGTATTGATAAATTCAAGGGTGATTCTAAGTTCACCACCTGGTTTTATAGAATAGTGATGAACATGGCTATCAGCCGAACACGCAAAAAGAGAGTGCAAACCGAAGATATTGACAACCGGCCCGCCGGAATTCCCGGTTACACAAGTTTCGAAGAATTTGGTGGGCTCAATCTTCAGGACCGAAGCTACTATCTAAACAAGGCCGTCGGTCAGTTGAAGGATGAGGAGCGAATGCTGATCACTTTGTATTATTTTGATGAACTCGATATGGACGAGATTGAAGATATAACGAAGATTGATAAGAGTAATCTGAAAGTTAAAATATTCAGAGCTAGAAAGAAGTTGGCGGAGAGCCTCAGGCGGCTGCTCCCTTCAGAACTGGAGAGTATCTTATAATCCAGTCGAATAGAACTATTAAATTTGAGACCATGGACCATAAGGAAAAGGACATAGAGAACTTTGATGCCCTCGAGGGTAGAGGGGATCTTTCAGGTGACCTGAAGGACATTGAAGATTTGGATCAGTGGATGAAATCTTTGCCGCTAAAAGAAGTAGGGACAAATTTTACTTCTACTGTAATAGCTTCGGCCCTGTTAGCCCAAAAACGACATGCTAATTTCAAAATATTGATTTGGATGATGGGTATTTTTGGATTACTCATACTGTCGTCTTACTTTCTGATGGGGAGTGGAGGCGAAGCCATGGAGTTTACCTATTTGGACCAGGTTCGTATAGAATCTCTTCAATTTCTAGAAATGTTAGCTGACCCAAAGCTTCGTCAATTGTTCCTTATTATAGAGGGAATCATCTGTTTGGTGGTGATAGAGAAGCTTGTAAGCAGCTTCAGAATTCTCAGACATTCAGTCTGAGAAAATAATGTTAAAATTTTTCGCGAAAGAGTTGATAAATTAAAGTCGCTATTTATCTTTGCAGTCCCTTAACCAGAGGGGATAGTGAAAAGCGAAAGTAGCTCAGCTGGTAGAGCGCCACCTTGCCAAGGTGGAGGTCGCGAGTTCGAACCTCGTCTTTCGCTCCAATTGAGTGTGAGAGTGTATGTGAGTGAGAAGGTGCATAAGCATCGCGCATACACTTTTTTTGTATCCAAATCACGCTAAAATGTCTACTGCCGGAATGGTGGAATTGGTAGACACGCAAGACTTAAAATCTTGTGACTTTCGAGTCGTGTGGGTTCAAGTCCCACTTCTGGCACATAAACCCTTGATAATTGATTGTCAGGGGTTTTTTTGTTTAAAAGGTGTCGATTTTAGTGTCGGATTTTTTTGAGTAAACGACTATTATCCCATTCCCCAACTTTCCAGACTGATCCCAAGAAATGAGAATTGCCTACTGATAGGTAGCCGTCGAGCACGAAAACAAAGAGATCCAACTGAGCCGTGAGGTGGGCTGGTCTTTCAAGGCACATCGATTTGAAAATAGCGATACTGAAAAGCAATTACTGGCAAGGAGCAGGTACCTGTTTTTTTAAGAGTGAACGCAACTGAACTGTATCTCAGGCACATCGTACTGAAATACTTTTTAACAATACCCGGCTTTAGAACAGGCCTATAAACTATCAAACCAGCAAGATCAAAGGGGAGGCATTTACACGGTTAGCCCTGTGGTATGACCAAGTAGAGAAAGCTGGATTTAAATCATTTCACACAGTGGCCTGAACAATTCAAAACCACTACATCTCGATCCGCAACTACTTCAACAACAGAAGCACCAATGCTTCAGCAGAATTTATCAATGCTAAAATCAAGGTTTTTAGATCTCAATTCAGAGGTGTTACGGTGTGGAGTTCTTCTTGTTTAGACTAGAAAAAATTTATGTATGAATTTTCAAATCCCCAAAAAATGCCGATTGATCTAGGGGTAGGGCTTTCATAAAAAAAGGCTGCCACTAGAGCAACCCTTTTAATCCACCTGTATTATCCCATTATCTTTAAGTCATTAAGCTGACTGTTTTTCTTCTCCAAGTACTTTTATCTCAGGTATTTCATGGAAGTTGAATTCCATATCGAAGAAACTGCACAAATCCTCTCCTGCTTCCATCATGTCTTCATCTCCTTCTTCAAAGTACCAATTGACTACAACTTTCTTTCCCATCTCATCGATCTTGGACAACTTCTTCATGAAAATGTAGAGACATTTTGATGAACTCGTATTGAAGTATTCGAATGCCAGATTAGCAACTAAGGCTGCTTCTCCGTTCTCGGCATATTTGTCCAAGCTTTCCAGGACATAATTAAAGAATGCCAGTGGGTTCTCCGGACTTGATTTCCCTCTCATATCAAAAATCCCTTTTGAGGGGTTGAAGTATATTGAAGGAGTCACACGTGACGATCTTATAAAATATCCTTTCATAGCTTTTTCGTTTAGAATAACTGTGTCAAATAAACGGTGACTGACTTGTATTACAATCAATCACAATTCAAAAGTAGCTGAGGTTTTGCTACTAAAAAATAGAGGTTTTGCTTAATTAAATTTTTAGGAGAATCAGGAGTTAAAATGTGCCTTAATAGCGATTTTAGTACCGTTCAATTGTACTATACCTATAATCAGTTGCATGAATACACGCCTAAAATATTCGACTGGTGCCCCGACTGACTAAGTGATAACATTAGTTGGTCTAGGGGTTAATTCTCAGTATTAGGGGATTCTCTTATAGTCCTAAGAAGTTCTCTTAACTTAATCTAATTCTATGATCTTTTCGCGTATAGCGTACTTCACCAGCTCGGCTGTACTCTTGAGTCCAAGCTTCTGCATGATGTGATTTCTATGTGCATCCACAGTTCGTATACTGATGAATAGCTTGTCGGCGATCTCTCTATTGGATAGGCCTGAGGCTATTTGTCTGAGCACTTCTACTTCTCGCTTGCTAAGATCCTTGTTTTCGTTGGCGACTCGTTCACCCTTGCTTTGATTGTAGAACCCTTTGAAAATTACCTGTGAAATTTTCTGTCCAAAATACTGCTCGCCTTGCATCACCTTTCTAATGGCTTCTGCGAGAATGTCTTTTTTGGTGTCCTTGGCTAGATATCCGGCGACTCCAGCTTTGATGGCTTCAGAGATATGATCCTGTGTGACCTCCATAGAAAGGATAATAATTTTTACCTCCTTATGGTCTTCGCCAATTTTTTTGGCGGTCTCTATGCCATTCATTCCGGGCATATTGATGTCCAGCAAGACGACATCTGGTGCCTGAGTGGCAATTTTTTGTAGCGCCTCTTCCCCGCTTTCGGCTTCTCCGATAATTTCAAAATCATCATAAATAGAGAGCATGGTGATTACACCTTCTCTTACCAAGGAGTGATCATCTACGACTAGTATACTTATATTCGACATGGCGATTTAATTGTTAATTGGAAACCAGGATTTTACTACCGTTCCTTTTTTCGGTATTGAAGTTATCTCAAAATGTCCGTTTTGCAAAGATGTTCTTTCTTTCATATTTTTTATACCATTCCATTTAATTTCTGTATCAAATCCTATCCCATCATCTTTAATCTCCAGAACGATGTTCTGATCAATGGGCTCGATACGCACAGATACGTTTTTGGCCTTGGCATATTTAATGATATTATTTATCGCCTCCTGGGCAATTCTATATATCGTATTGGATAGTTCAAGGTCATAGTCATCCGGAATGTCAATGACATGGTTTACATTAAACTCTCCCATGTTTTCTATCTCTTCGACCAGATAATGCATGGTCTTGCTAAGTCCAAACTCTTCCAGGTGTCGGTTGGAAAGGTTTCTTGACACGCGGCGCACCTCATCAATGGTGGTGGCTAAAAGATCTTCTACTTCATCTTTTTTGCGAGTCAACTCTTCTTCAGAATTTGCCTCTAACGAAGATAGCTTAAATTTTGCAGCCACAAGCATTTGACCTATTCCGTCATGTATATCACGTGCCATTCTACTCCGCTCAAACTGCTGTGCATTGAAAATAGACTTGCTGATTTCTCGTTGCTCGGTGATATCTTGTACCACTCCAAGTACAGAAAATATTTTGCCATCACTACGCGAAGTGATATTGCCGGTGTTTCTTACGATTTTGGTGGTGTCATCGGCTAACACGATTCGATGCTCTATGTCAAAGAAATTTTTGCTGCCCGCCAGCATCTCTCTAAAGTAGGGTTTGTCTTGCTCATGCATGGTCTCACGAATGAGTCGAAAAACTGACACTTCCTGATGCTCATCCAACTCAAATATTCTTCGAAATTCTGCAGAAATCACAAAGGTGTTGCCTTTGGCGTTCCACTCATAGCTCCCTACGTGCGCCACTGACTCTGCATTTTCCAATATAGACTGATTCTTTTTGAGCTGTTCCTCGTAGACTTTTTTCTCGGTGATATCCAGTAGCGTACCTGAGGCTCGTAGTGGCTCTCCTTTTAGCGACCGTCGAATGATTTTTCCCTTTGCAAGCACCCATTTGATCGCGCCAGTTTTGTTTCTCACTGCAAATTCCTGATCAAAGAACGCGACTTGGCCCTCTATATGCTCATTCATTGCGTCTACGACATACTGCTGAATCTCGGTGTCATATTTTTGGAAGTATTTAAAATCCTGAATAGCGTCTTCTGAATCGAAGCCAAGGATCTCTAAGCTCTTGTTGTTGTAGACAATGGCATTGGACATGAAATCTAGATCCCAGATGCCCAAATCTGTACCTTCCAGTGCCAGCTCGAGTCGTTCCTTGCTCAGAATCAATTCATGCTCAGCTGATTTCTTTTCTCGATTGACCTTCTGCTCATTGAGCGCTCTTTCTACTACAATAGGCAATCTGGATAAGCTGTCTTTGGAGACTAAATCTGTCACGCCCAGCTTCAACGCTTCTACTGCATTCTCCTCTCCGATGATGCCTGACACAATGATAAAGGGTAGATTGATCTCTTTGACCAGGTTGAAGGCATCGATGGCGTTGCATGCCGGAAGATTGTAGTCTGATAATACAACGTGAGGCAGAAAATCAAAAAGCTTGAACCTGAAATCCTTCAAATTGTCGACCCTGTGAAATTCGTAGGAAAAGCCTGCTCTTTTCAATTCATGGAGGGCTAATTCTGCGTCTTCAGCTACATCTTCAAGGATGAGTATATTTAGTTTAGTATCTCTCAAGTTTATATTTAAATAGAAGGTGTGGTATTTGTCACCAACCAATAAAAGCCTACTTCGGCTATGGCTTTGGCAAAATTTTCGAATTCTACAGGTTTTACGATATAACTGTTCACACCGAGATTGTAGGTCTTGACTACATCCTGTTCCTCTTTTGAGGAGGTCAATACCACCACAGGTATTTTGTTAATAGTATCACTGGCTCTGATCTCTTTCAGCACTTCCGTTCCATCTATTTTTGGTAGTTTTAGATCCAGAAAAATCACTTTGGGCATGTCTTTGATATTGCGGTCGGCATATTGGCCTTTGGCCAGAAGATAATCCAGGGCCTCTACGCCATCTTTTAACCACACTAGTTTGTTGGCTAAATGGTGCTTATTCAAAGAGCGTATGGTAATCTCTGCGTCATTGGGATTGTCCTCAACTAAAACAATGTCAGCACTCAAATCATCGGGCATGGGCGTAGTCATATGAAAGAACATTGAAGATAATCAACTAGGCATAAAACTACAATGTTTGACGTTTATTTGGGTATTGTGAAATAGAACGTGGTGCCTATTCCTTCGTGACTTTCTGCCCAGATCTTGCCATTGTGCTTGAGAATCACCTTCTGAACTATGGCGAGTCCTACCCCGGTACCGCTAAACTCTGACTCTGTATGCAGTCGCTGAAACACTCCAAAAATCTTATCATAATAGGCCATATTGAACCCCACGCCATTGTCGGCGACGAAGAACTCATAGTGCTCCTCTTTATCTGCATATCCGATTTGAACTTTGGGCTGCTCTTTCTTGCTACTAAACTTAATGGCATTGCCGATGAGATTGGCTAAGGCTTGCTTCATTAGGATCTTTTCTCCTTTGGCTTCAGGGAGCTGGTCTATTTCGAATATTTTCTCATCCAGCGCCTGCTCCTCTATGATATTTGAAATCAATAGATTGAAGTCTATGGGCTTAAACTCTGCCACCTTGCGTGTGATCCTGGAGAAGGTGAGCAGATCATCGATCAACGCAGCCATCTTGCCACTATTACTGATGATGACGTTGAGCAGCCTTTTACTCTCATCTGTAAATTCATCCTTGTGATCTTCAAGAATGATTTTTGAGAACCCATCTATTGCTCTCAAAGGTGCTCTCAGATCATGGGATACAGAGTAACTGAAAGATTCCAGCTCCTTGTTAGCTACTTCCATTTTGTCAACCTGGATTTCCAACTCTTGATTTAGACCATTGATTTTTTCCTCATTGGCCTTACGAGCCGTTATGTCATCCGCAATCATGACGGTAAATTTTACTTCATTATTTTCATCGCGAATGGTAGATACCGTCTTACTTATATAGATAGGGTTCCCTTCTTTGGTAGTTTTTCTTTTCTCTAAAATGTAATGGTCTATCTCTCCGAGAATGATTTGCTCGTACAGTTTGAGATCCTCGCTTAGCTGATCCAAATCCCCTGAGTCCGAGAGTGAATAGAAGGTGTGCATGCGCAATTCGTCCTCTGTAAATCCGAGCAACTTTTGTAGGGCTCGATTAGCCATCACAATCTTACCTTCCATATCACAGACGCAGATGCCCACATTGGCGTAGTCGTAGATGCTCTTGAATCTGCGATCACTCAGGAGCAATGCCTGATCGGTTTTGGCCTGAGCTTCTTCCCATTCTTGCATGCTAAAATGCTGGCTAATATTTAGCGCCATTAGCTCCATGAGTTCTACATCATAATCTTCGAATCTTTTGCGTAGTGAGTCGTGCGCACAAAAGAATAATACCCCATAGCTCTTATTGTTAGCGACCAGTGGTGTGCCAATGAAGTATCTGTGATTTTGTCCTTTCGCCACCCGTTTATCCAGATTGCTGGAGGCGCTGGCTCGATAAAAGGTACAAACTTGCTGCTCTATTTCCTGAATGATATTAAGGTTGGCCTGTAGAATATCGTTAGAGGTAGCTTCGGGCATATTGGATTTTCTCACCACCTGCACATTGTCTTTGGTTTCGAAGATTAACCCTACGTCCATATTGAACAGATTGACACCTGATTGTAAATAATCGGCTAGCACGTCTTCCTTATCTGCGCTGTGGCTCAGGTTTAGTCTATGCAGCTCCCGTAGTCCCAGGCTGAACTCCGCCATCTTTTCTTCTTTCTTGTCATAGTTCGATTTCAGCATCCATACGATCGACATATTGATAAATACGGCCATGAGATAAATCGTACGGGCGTTGGGATTGTCTCCCCAGATGGGCAAATCCTGCAGGTAAAAATCGGCAAGCACAAGCAGGGCCTGACAGGCAAACAGGAGAGCCACCATTATACGACTATGCTTTCGTGGCGTCACTATAATGGAGATCAGGATGAACGTGAAAAACACCAGTCCTCCACCATGTACTCCGCCTACTTTAAACCAGAAAAAGACACCAAATAATATCGAAAAGAAGATTGAGGGCAGAACGACTCGATTGAGATTTTTCCCTTTTTTGCTATACCTATAGATCCAGAGGCATATCGCGATTCCGATCAGGTAAAGACCGACGATAAGGTACTCCCCAGTATAGAGACGATAGACTGAGAAGACAGATAGCACGACTAAAAAGTAAAGTATGGCAGCGTTGAAAATCCGATATGAGAGAGAATCTTGATTCAATGATTGGGCAGTTGAAATGTGTGTATCTACCAAATTAATTATTTTATGTTAATAAATATGATGCTTCATGGATGAGACATTAGATTCTACTTGAAAATGATGTGGTATTGCTGTAGCTTCGCGCCGAAGGAATCCCTAAGGAGGGACACAAAAAACAAGGATATGAACATTCACGAATATCAAGCAAAGGAAATACTCAAAGGTTATGGAGTGACAATACAGGAAGGTATTGTTGCAGAAACTCCTGAAGAAGCGCAAGCAGCCGCTAAAAAACTAAATGCCGACACTGGTACAGAATGGTATGTGATCAAAGCACAGATCCACGCTGGTGGAAGAGGCAAGGGAAAGGTAAACGAAACCGGATCCAATGGTGTAGTATTGGCCAAAAACCTGGATGAGGTTCCTCAAAAAGCAGGTGATATTTTGAAAGGCACTTTGGTGACTCATCAGACCGGACCAGAGGGCAAGGTGGTCAACAAAGTATTGGTCGCTCAGGATGTATACTACCCAGGCGAATCTGAGCCTAGTGAATACTATCTCGGAATATTGCTCGACAGAGCCAAAGGATGTAACGTGATCATGGCTTCTACCGAAGGCGGTATGGACATCGAAACGGTAGCGGATGAGACTCCCGAAAAAATAATCAAGGAATGGATCGATCCTTCTGTAGGATTGCAAGCATTCCAAGCTAGAAAAGTAGCATTTGCTTTAGGCCTGGAAGGCGAAGCCTTCAAGGGTATGGTGAAGTTTATCTTCTCTTTGTACAAAGCATATGTGGCTACAGATTCTGCTATGTTTGAAATCAACCCTGTGTTGAAGACGTCAGACAACAAGATATTGGCAGTAGATGCAAAAGTAGACATCGACGACAACGCTTTGTACAGACACAAGGACATAGCCGAGCTGAGAGACTATTCAGAAGAAGATCCAGCAGAAGTAGAGGCGGCTAAATCAGGCTTGAACTATGTGAAGCTTGAAGGTAACGTAGGCTGTATGGTGAATGGTGCCGGACTCGCTATGGCGACGATGGACATCATCAAGTTGTCTGGTGGTGAGCCTGCTAACTTCCTCGATGTAGGAGGATCTGCCAACGCTCAAACTGTAGAGGCTGGTTTCAGAATCATCATGCAAGACCCTAACGTAAAAGCAATCCTGATCAACATCTTCGGTGGTATTGTAAGATGTGACAGAGTAGCTAGCGGAGTGGTAGAGGCTTACAAAAATATTGGTGAGATCAATATCCCAATTATTGTGAGACTACAGGGTACCAACGCTGAAGAAGGCGCTAAAATCATCGAAGAATCAGGCTTGAAGGTTTATTCAGCGATTGTATTGAAAGATGCCGCTAATAAAGTGAAAGAATTGATTTAAATATTTTTGATTTGGGATTTCAAATTGGCTATCCGATTTGAAATCTTGAATTACTGCACACGTAGTTCAACTGTTAATTCGCAGTCCAATGGTATGTCGCTCGAAAGATTATCGATTTTGGCACCTAGGTTTAAGAATTTACGTTAAAAGACAATTCGTGCAGAAGAAAGATTAAAATAACGCACACGTAGTTCAACTGGATACCTGCCTGTCGGCAGACAGGGAATATCGGATTTCGGCTTTGAATATTCAAATGGTATATTAATTTGTATTACGTTTATGTTTTAAGATGTAGCTTTAAAAGTTGGTTCTATGTTGGTCAAACCATGAATCTAAAGGGGCGGATCAAAGAGCATAATAATGGTAAAAGTCGATCCACTAAGGGTTATATTCCATTGGATTTGATTTATTTTGAAACTTTAGATTCTCGAAAGGAAGCTGTCCTCCGAGAAAAATATTTGAAATCTGGCGCTGGACGAGAATTTCTCTTTGAAGTCAAGGATTTAAAAAATGCACACGTAGTTCAACTGGATAGAATATCGGATTTCGGCTCCGAGGGTTGAGGGTTCGAATCCTTCCGTGTGCACAAAAAGACTGCTAGAAATGGTGGTCTTTTTTGTTATCAAGCATCTGTAAGTGTTGAGGGTTCATCGAGATGTCAGGCCGACTCTTCCGTGTGCACTTATCCAACCATTTAATTTGCTGTAAATCTGTTAGTTAGGTGTTTGTATTTTTTTATTTGTTCAGACTTCCTACCTAACCACTAGATTATCTGTTGTTTTAGTTATAAAAAAAATTACTTAAACGTCCAGCTAAAACTGGTGCGAGACGCAGTGTTATACTGGATTAAGATGTTTATTCTCGGTCAATATATTCTGCTCACTTATCATTTTAGCACTTTTTGGAAATGGCTATTTTATTTTCCCTCAGGTCGATTCATTCTCAGTTCGTATTTATGATGTTCAGATTTATATTGACATACTACAAGAGACAATTCGTCACCAACGTCATAGCTGGCATCTTCTTCGTTCATTTCACTCACATGTAATAATCCAACTTGTGAAGTTCCGTCAAGTTCACAGATTAGTCCGTAATCAAACACATTTACAATTTTAGCAGTGACTACTGTTTCTGGTTCAAATTCTCTGTGGTCAGATATGCCTAATGAACTTTTAAAATTAGAAATGACTCTTTTCATTTTGTCAAATTCAAGTGGGGGCGAATAATATCCTGAGGACAGAATGTCTTTCTGAGCTGAATAAAAATTATTGCAATAATCTTCCAAGTAGTTTATTAGGTCTTCACTATTGCTCATTGAAGTTTGCAATGAAAAGTGTGAAAAGTTTGCTTTGCCAGAGATCCTTTGTGTTATTGTTTCAGCAAGGTTTGCATCCCGATACCATACATCTTCGGCACAAGATGATAAATAATCAATATTGGTTAATAAGTCTAAATGAACAAGCCCAGGAGCATTTATTGAGATCAATTCGTCATTATCTAATTTTGTACTATCCTGAGACTCTGAAATAACTAAAGCGCTTTTTATTAAATTTAATAGTTCATTTTGAAGTCTCTCAATTGAATGCCCTAAGATATTTAATTCTTTGATTACTTGAGAAGCCTGATGAAACCCGATAATACCACTTGGTCCTCTCTTACGGTTATTTTCTTTTAACCACTTAAGTATTGCAGTCCTTGCAAAAGGATCAGGGAGTTGGTCACTTGGTTCTGAGTAGAAGAGGTTTCGCACTTTGGTTTCAGAATCTGAATAGTACAACCTATTACCACGAATAAAAACCCTACTAATTATGTGATTTGGAAGCGCAAATTTTCCGGCTGATTGCTTCATTTGAAAAATTTCCCTTTCACTTATATGACCACTTTTGCAAAAATCTAAAAAAACTTCAATTCCTTTTCGAATATCTCTTCCTGCGATGCCTGTTAATAGCTTTTTAAAGAAAGTGTTTTGAAATAGTGATTTTAAAATACTCTTCAAGTAGGATAATTCATCTTTCGATGGATAACTTACCTTAATGCCATTGGGAAGGAAGTAAAAATTATTTTTAGATTTTTCTGAAAGTCGTTTTGCATATTTTACCCTGTTATAAATAACTTTTTCCAATGAAGGAGGGTTAATTCGAAAAATCAAATCTTTAACAACAGTGTCTAGTGGCTTTTGATGACGATGATGATCAAATGTAGTCTCTCTTAGAGGCAAGAATACAATTGATTTTGTGTTTTCTTTCAGCCAATTGGCCACTTCAAACATTAAAAGTTGCTCCTCTAAATTTCGTTTATCGCAGTTATCTAAAACTATTATTAATTCTTTATTTTGATAATGCACAAAATGCCTGATATAAGCCTCTAATGTAACATCTTGGTCGGCTTTGAGTTCCTCAATTTTAGAAAATAACTTTTCCTTGTAAGAATCTGATTCTTCAGAAAAAAGTGCCAATGCAACCTTATTGAACTCATCAATTTCTTTTGAATATATTGATTTAATCGATTCTAAGGAGCGTGAGTCTGAATTTGAATCATTAGTTTCAAGACCTTCACAAATCTGTTTTTTGAGCCATCTATAGATTTCAGCGGAATTAACTGGTGCATCATTCAAATCCAATCTTACCCAGTTTAATTGAGAACTAATATCCTTATCTAAGGCAACTTCTTTTAAATATGTTGTGAAGGTAGATTTACCAGACCCAACACTCCCAACCAGAAGTAATACTTGATTATTATAATTCCTAGCCTCCCTCAGTTTGTTTACAATTTCTTCTGGCTCAATATTGTTCGAAATTTCAGTTGTGCCTTGAACTGATGGTCTTATTTTTTTTCGAATTAATCTATCAATAGGGCTTACATGTGACTGATGCTTTTGAACTTGAACATACGCATTAACCACAACATCCGTACGCTCAGCTTCAACAGTCGGATTGAAAAGATGTCTATATTGGATTGAAATAGTTTCACCGAAAGAGTTCTTGATATGCTGATTTTGAATATGTTTACCGCCAAGAAGAAGAACTGGTTTTTTATAGGAAACATCCGTTCTCAATTCTTTCCTTAGAAGGGAAGAATCCTTTTTTATTTTTCGCAAACCAAATGTTTCTGAAAATGCAGAGAAGTCTGAATTTGTTGACAACCAATCAGATACTTCAATATTAAATATCGGTTCAGTATTATCCCAAGTTCCAGCATAAATTTTTAGTCCATCCGTTGCTAATATCAATTTGCAGGGGTTAATGTCACTTTTATAGAGAGCGTTTGCCTCTAGTGCATATAACCTAGCTTCTCTAAATGCCTCGGCTAAGTCTTCACCCGGTTTCTTAGCTTCTATCACTATAAATGGCAAACCTTCCATTAGAATTAAGAAGTCTGGATAATACAGTTTTGAATTCGCTCTCTTTTTTATCGCGAGCTTATTAAGACTTAATTTGTTCTGAATGTGAGTACTATCATAACCAAGACCTTCAGGTGCTGAATTCATTAGTAAGGGCATTATTACTTTTTGCTCTACATCTCCCTCAGTTATCAAGTATTTCCTATCTAGTACGTATTCGCTCATCCTTATTTACCTCCATCAATTGCATAAACTCAATAGCGTTTATGCACATTTTATATTTCTATTTTAACTTTTCTCAATCTACCGACGGGACTATCGAGTACTTGTTCCAATAGCTATCCGAATATAGAAAGAGTTCTGCACATGGGCAACAAGAAGGCGCAGGAGAGCTAGCCATTTTCACCAAAAAAGGAGGTACCGTTTCTCATTGGCGTAAACATTGTATGACTGTGATAGATATTAAACAACTAGACTATAAGGTCATCAAACGCATTTTTATCCTTTGAATGACGGATTCACAAAATCGTAATCAAAAGATCTGTACTGTAAGCCTTCATCTAAAAAGTAATACATACATCTGTGAGTGTGGAGGGTCCGCTTAGTTTATTATTCTAAGACTTAATTAATAGACTGCATTCTAACCTTCTTTCGAATTGTCAGGGATTACACCTTCAAAAACCAATATTCTCGACATGGTCATAAACTTTCCCTTTGTTGCTACAACCCTTTGTGTTGCATCTAAATTTCTGGATTTGACCTGCTCCTATGGGAATGTCATCAAGGCCAAGGAGCGGACTTGAACCTGGCAATCTTGCAATTATATTGGTTGAGTTGAACAAACTCAATTCGTTTCGACATTTAGGGCATTTTCGATTTTCCGGCAATATTGGCATTTCCTGAGATGTTAGTTTTGTTAGGGCATTTACAATAATTTATTAAATAATCTAAGAAAATAATTTCCCACAGAGTAATACAACCAAATTACAATTGCCCAACCCAGCGAAATAAAAGGAGCAAGCAATATTACCAGCACGAAACCAACTGGCCCATAATATAGTTCATCATTGAAGTTCATAGGAACCACTCCGGCTAATACGAACAAACTGACAAACAGTACTATTGGGGCTAAGCAGAAGAGCATATTCCAGAATAATTTTCCAAATAAATTTTCTGGCTTTCTTTCAAATTGTTCCAAATACTTCATCCAACATTCGTTTTGTGAGAATCAATTAAACCGTTTCTTAAATCTCTCTTTTAAATACTTATATAATTTGCTTCTCCCATAAAAAATAAAAACCAATAAGAATACTACTCCAACGACTTCAAAGGCGTTTAATCCAGTATCAGTACTCGCAGGATAATTGTCTGACTTTACAAGGTCTTGTGATTCATTCATTTCATTCTTCCAATTTTTGTGACTATTTACGCTTGGCAAGCACGATCAATTGGTAATTCGTCTTTGACTTATGCCCTGATTCTTTGTCTTCAAACTCGTAAACAAATTGATTCTCAAAAATAGACCTGGCATGCGTTTCTTCAATAATTTGTAGCAAGGTTTTGACTTTTTTCCCACTATCCTGAATACAGACGACCAACTGAGCATTAGCCTTCATCCCGCCGATTATATTTTTAATCAGCTTGGTTTCTTTCGCTACATCCTTCTTGGCAAAATGGAACATACTGTCTAGGAGTACAAAATCGAAAGTCGTAAAATCGTTGAACCCGAATATATCTGCTACCTGGCCTTTCAAACTCAGGTTTTCTTTACTAGCAATCCTCATCATCTGATTTATTCCAATCTTGGAGTGGTCGACTCCTACTACATCAAACCCTAACCGAGCCAATGCGATCGCATCTCTTCCCTGTCCACAACCTAAGTCCAGCACCGTGCCTTTCACTTGATTGGCCATATAGCTTATCAACTCCGGATAGGGGCTACCAAAGAGGCTTTCAACTTCATAATATTTGTCGTATGCTATCATGCGTTTTGCGAGATGCTCTAGTCAATTAAACCAAACGGCGTAACGCTGCCTTCTCAGTTCTAAGGATAATTTTTCTTCCATCTTCAATGCCTCTGCTCTAGTACTCATAGGCTCTATGTGATTATATAGATTGGGGCGCAGGTAAGTCCCGTATTTCTGAACTATGCTAGATGATAACTTATGGCCTTTCTTACTTCGGGCACCTTTCTTATGCTGCTCAAATCTTTCTTTTGGAGTCTTACTGGTCATGCCGACATACAAGCATTCTAGCACGCCATTGAATTGTGGATTGGCTGCACGGAATTTTGAGTTTTCAGTAAACACCCGTTTGGATAATTCTATCACATATACTCGGTACATCAATCTAGACATAAAAGAAAAACATGATTACTTATTCGCTATGTGAATCTAAACGAATTCGTATTTTTCAATTCTGCTAATTTCTTTTTCAGCGTGGGCGTTTCTAAGATCATATTCTCTTTGAAGATTCATCCAAAATTCTTCATTTGTTCCAAAAAAATTAGAAAAACGAATCGCAGTATCAGCAGTAATCGATCTTTTTTCTTTAATTATCTGGCTAATTCGTGTTTGCTGAACACCGATTTCCTTTGCTAATTTATAAGCGGAAAGATTCATTGGTTTTAAGAATTCATCTTCTGGTATTTCCTCTGGATGTATGCTTGTTTTCAACATTAGTGATAATCTATTATTAGCCATAGTATTTATTATTCTACAAGATAATAAAATATTAAGCAGGTAATACAGAACTTCAAAGGATCATTTGATCCAACCGTCTTTTAACAAACCACCTTCATCAAACCCAATATCCAGCCGAATCGTCATTCATCTAGCTGCACAGAAAATGCACAAGAAACGATAGCTCTTACCCACTGTCAACGCTTTGCCTGAGTGTTTTTGTTTACAGACAAGGCATTGTGAAAAATGGCCACTGAGATGATTGTCATGGAGACAAACAGATAATAATTAATAGTGTCATTTGACGATTTCGCTAGTACAAATAACCCTACAGTTGCGATTAAAAAGAATATTGCTTTATACATGATATTAAACTTTTCTAGTGTTGTTTCTAATAAATTGATCAAAAAACTGATTTGCAGAAATCAGCGGTAGCGCATAAATGGGCACCTCCAATTGGAGTCTTTTTTCCACAAATTCGGTCAATACGCTAAACAGCAAAGCCTTGGTTTGCAAGGTGATGACGACGTGCTCTATCTTCCGAACCTTCTCATCGATGAGCTCAAAGTAGTTGTTGTCGACATTCACTGAGGCACTGGCCCCGAGTTTTTCATTGACTAGCTCTCTGGCGAGTTCTTCCGCCTGCTCCTTGTCATTCATATAGATTAATACATTGATCATAGGTCTCGGGGTTTCGATGATCGCCAAGTCCCCTTGGCGGATTGATTTAGGTAATAGGTGCTGTTTTAGATTTCATTCTTGTCGGTATTATACCAGAATTAATTCTTCTTCAGGTTCCACCTCAGCTAGACTCAATGTCTCCCAATTGAGGTTTCGAGAATATCGTTTGCCAATTTTACCGTCCTCTGTCAAGTGCAGCAGGTTGATCCATGAATTATCACATAGATCCTTTATCCCCGGATTTTTAGCCAATATGCTATTGATCGCTTCTATCGGTGCTTCGATGATCACATTAAGGCGCTGCGGCAGATGCTGATAGTTTTTACCATCATGCAGTGACTGTAGCGGCAAGCCGATTCTTAGGTCACCTCCGGAGCCTTCCAGTACACCGATACCCCCCGTTACATTGTGCAGGGTTTTGTTGCCCGCCCCAAAGTGAACGTTGTCGGTAGTGCTGGCGTAATATTGCAGATTGATCCAGCTGGTGACTACCATGGGAGCAGACATGATGCTCTCCAAAATTTTGAAGCCCTCGTCGGACTGCCAGCGGTAGGAGTGCAAAAATGCTTTGCCTCCGAGATCCATCCCCACGGTGCGCTTTCTCGGTGCTATCACAAAAGAACTACATCCGGCTAGTCCCCACTCAGGACGCACCTGCGACCAGTCTCTACTTCTTTTGAGAATCGAAGCCTTGATGTCGGTGTCATTGATATTGAGCCTACGCGCTCGTTCTTGTCGCGCCAGTTCGCTAGCCTGACTCAGTGATTCTTCAATACCGCTAAGCGCCTCCTTATGTGCTGCTGGCACGTTTGAAGCGCCAATGATGTGCAGCTGATCTGTGGTGGTGTCGTGTAAGCAGGCGATGAAATGGGTGTCGTCCGGGATTTCTATCCCTTGCTCCAGTAGTCCCTGGCGCACTTGGGGATCGTTGAGAATACGCTCGGCAGTCATCGCATTGATTTCACCCGAATGTCCTCCACAGGCACCGCAGTCTAGCCCGGTGGCATGTGGATTGTTGACAGACGTAGACCCGTGACCGGTTATGAGGATCAATGGCGCCATATGATCTTTGAGTCCCATGGCTGTAAGCGCGGAGGCGGCCATCGAGATTTTATCCTCCAAGCCAATATGAGAGAGGTCCAGCTCTCTTCCTTTCTTTAGCCATTTGCCCAGTCCGTCTTCCTTGGGATCAGAGGTCGGTCGTGTCCACCCGAAAGAGTCGCTGATCAGTTTTGGGAAATAAGTCAGTCCGACAGGACTCACATACCCGAAGGAGGAAATTGCTCCGGACTTAAATTTTTTCCATGTTTTCTCTACCTGATGCTTTACTACCCGGCTTTTTCTAGCAGCTTCTACCTGACTGCTTTCCCCTAAGGTCTCTTTGACTAAAGGTCCCGAAGGGATCAGCACAGGGCACTGATTTTTTCCATGGCTATGAGCTAAGGGCACATAGTTTACAGGAAACCCAAAGAAGCCGGCGAATCCCAGTGTCTCTATCTCTGTGTCGACCGTCTCGAGGCTTCTTCTGTACACTTCTGACCGAACGTCGATACAGAATACCGCCTGAGCTTTAGGTCTTTTGTCCTTCTCCTGTGGTACAAAATGATGATCAAACTGGGCTTTTAGCTGACGTTGGCTGGCAAAGTCAAACGCATCCTGAAGAATCAATTTGGTCTCGAGGTACTCGTTAGTATAGCCCATGGACTCGTGTGACTGTATTTTTCTTTTGTGCTTGTCCCAAATCGGTTGAATGTTTTCGGATTGGTATTGCTCGTATAAGCAATACTCCCAGGTCAGAAGGATACTCAGGAAAGACTGTAAGTTGTTGGCCTCACCGCCGTAGAGTGTATTGTTCCAATCTTTGCCAGAGATATAGGACGACCACCCGTTCAGTTTTAGCAGTAGGCTGTGCAGGTAGACTTCATGAAGATCGGCAGGGACTTCAAGTTTTTGAAGAATCAGGGCGGTGGCTTCGGCTGCATCCTCTGGCATTTGAGCTACTGTAGATCGGAAATTTTTCAACCCCATCAGTCCTGGCGAAAGGTCTACGGCTGCATCAGCCTTCCATGATTGATATAGATTTTCCTTTGTTTCTGTCGTGTTCCATGCGGCTTGATATTCATCGAAATACGAAGAGGCCCAGGACGATATTTTATCTACCATAAAATCACTCCATTGCTTGTATGAGATCTCCTCCGCTATATCCAATAGGGTAAGTACTCTAAAACCTTCGCCGTCGCTATTGCTATCAGCAAGAAATCTGGTCTCCTTTACAAATTCTTCAGGGCTCAGGTAATAGTTGTGATTTTTGTTTAGCGCAGCGCTTATGTCTGCGTGTATGATCTGTCCTCTATCCAGCTGATCGAGATAAAATGGGATAGGCATAGTCATGCTAATACTCGATCTTTCGGAAAGTATCTTAGCCGCTCTACCAAATGGCATATTGGTAAGTCCGAGGTAAGGATTCACAGCTACAAAATTTTTCAACGGCCAGGCAGGAGCTATTTTCTTGCAGGCTTCGGTAATCGTTTGTGTTAGATTTTGATTCTTCATTTTGATCTGATTATTCCGTATTGATTTTATACTAATTAGATTTTATAATTCTTACTCAGGAGTGATTTTATCGTCCGATCTATGATCAGATGAGCATAAAACCCATTCCGTGCGTGTACACCAAAATTCTTGAAGGCATTTCCTTTTTGTAGCACCGGTGAGAGCGTCTGAATCAGCACGGTGAAGAAAAACAGCAAGAGCGTGGCTCCGGAGAGATACATCATGAATGGCGTCGGTACGGACAACTCCGGTATTTGATTGCCGAGGTAGCTGTGCATGAATTGTTCCAGGCAGAAAAATGACATCAGCACGCCGACAGTGCTGACCAGGATGATCAGCGTAGAAAATTTGTAATTCGACGAATCGATGGCATTGATCAACAAGCTTATGATCCCGGTAAAAATGATTCCACCTATGATGAGCACCTGATACTCAGTGTTGGCGTTGATCTTCCAAAATTGAGCGATAGTGATGTACAAAGATATGGCAATCCCAAATCCTAGTATGATTCTCCAGATGCTTCCTTTTCTTTTGAAGTTGGATGCCTGCTTGGTTTGCACCTGATCTACTATACTACCCGAGGATAGAAATGCATGTGCTTTATAAAATGAATGAGCGACGAGATGCAGTAGGGAGGCACTGTATACACCGAGACCACAGACCATGAGGGTAAATCCCATATGTGCAACACTTGAGTAAGCCAGCGCCGTCTTGATCGTGGGCTGAGTAGTGAATACCAAGGCACCATAAAAGGCAGTCGCTGCTCCTATGGCGAATAGCATGATGGGCGCTATACTCACCACATCCAGCAGGTAGGCAAACCGGATCATTAGAAACGGGCCTGCATTGATGAGGCCAGCGTGCAATAACGCAGATACAGGTGTAGGTGCCTCCATGACATCGAGTAGCCAACTATGAAATGGAATCTGTGCTGATTTTAATCCGGCCGTTATGACCAATAAGAAGGCCGCCAGCTCCAGTTGGACAGGAATATCCTGAGTGTTCAGATTTTTGAGCTCGACAAAAATGGACTCCAGATGCCCGGTGTGGAAAACACTATAGACCAGACATATGGCAATGAGAAACGCTGTATCTCCTATTCGGGCTACGATAAATTTTTTGATAGCGGCTAGCTTAGCCTTCTTGCGCTCAGGATAGAAGGTGAGTAGTCGATGGAGCGCCATACTGGTGGCCACCCACGATACCCAGAGCAGAAAAACATTGCCTGAGAGCACAAGCAACTGTACCAACGCTACGGTAAGCGACAATCTCCCCAAGAATTTTATGTGTTGAGCGTCTCCATCAAGATAGTTGTGACTAAACCGCAAGATGACCAGTGCGATGATGGAAACCATACCGTACATGATCAGACTAAGTTGATCAAATCTCAAAGAGAGCCCCAATCCATACTGACTGATACCACTGCTCTCTACCATACCTTGGTCGAATACCCAAAAGGCACCTATGACCGCACTGAATAATCCAATCGACGGAGCAATTTTGGTCAGTCGCATGATTAATGATAAACGTGATTTGAAACTAGCCAATATCCCGATGAAAAATAAGGTGATGATCGGGAGTAGAAATGCACTTGTGAAAACTGATTGAACCATGTCTTTTCTGATTTTTATTTCAACAAAGTAAAGCTCAATTATTCATAAATAAATATTTAATATAATAATATAATACATAAATATAGTTTATGTATTATATTACAATTATGCTACCTATGATTCGTATGTCACTGGTAATCAACGCTATGTGTGGATGCTCCAAGAAATTGGAAAAGGTGCAACAGGCCTCCATTTTGAAGCTAAAAGAATTCACAAACAGTGAATATTTCTCTTGACTAAAGCCCAAAACTCAGGGATAGCCGCACGGATATTAGCTTATGACTGAAAATAGGGGTAAAAAAAGGCTGAGCGAATTGCGTCATGATATTCGCTTCTAATGAATAATGAACTGTAGGAAGCATTGGATATAAATGGCAGGATTTTAAATAAAAATGGCAAACGTTGAAAACTCAAAGGGGATAATCTTGCTTATAAACTAATCAATTCAGCTATGATTGCTTCTATTATTATTCTTACCTTTTTGATGAGCCTTTACATCGGCGCGATGAAATACAACCATGATCAGGAGACCAAAAGCGATTTGCCAGGCAATACTCCCTATCGATCGTATTGATATCCACAGGCTGTTCTTACCAGCAGACAAGTTGCATGACTAATGCCATTTTTTCTGCGTCTTCCTTCATGACATCATAGCTAGATGGCTTAGTGTTGCCCTTAGTCGATTCTACCTGTGTACTGATGTTGGCTTGAGGTTTTTGATTCTTCTTCATTTCGATATTGGTTTGCCTTCTCAAGAGAATAAATAATCTGGTATCGACAAACCAGAAGTAAATGAAGCCGTCAATTTCAGGAGTGAACCGGCAAATGACCGGATAAAAATTATTTGTTAAGCCAATTTTTGAAGTCCGATGAGCGGTCTGTGCTCACGATGGTTTCTTTTCTAGGAGTAGGATCGAGCTCTATTTTCAATCTGCCTTTGCTATAAGCGATCATTTCTTTGATGGCGCATATCTGAATGATAAACTGTCGGTTGATTCTAAAAAACTGTTCTGGCTCTAGCTTAGATTGAAGTTTGTCGAGAGTATAGTCTATCAGATATTCTACTCCATCCATATTCACCAGATATACATATTTGCCTTCAGCAAAAAAATAGGCGACTTCTGCCGTGTTTATGGTTTTTACCTTGTCTCCTTTATATACCATAAATCGCTTCTGGCTGGTGGGTTCCATGGTAGATTGAAGACTTTCGACAAGTAGTCGGTAATCGACCGAGCTCACTTGTCTGTTTTCTTGAAACTTGTCAAGCGCTTCTTTCAACTCTGATTTATTGATGGGTTTTAGTAAATAATCGACGCTATTCAGTTTGAAGGCCTGAATGGCATATTGATCATAGGCCGTGGTAAAAATGATTGGGGTTTTGACTTTTGTCTCTTTGAAGATATTGAAGCTAAGATCATCTCCCAGATGGATATCCAAAAATATCAGATCTACTTCATTAGTATTGAGAAAATCCACTGCACCGGAGACAGTATCCAACACCGACACGATTTCCATTGCCGGGTCCACCTCGCCTAGCTGGCGAATCAACTTTTGTGCGGCCAGATTCTCGTCCTCGACAATTACCACTCTAGTCATCGATCATTTCTTTGATTAGTGGCAATTTGGCCACGTACTCCTTATCTGTTTTTATAAATACGGGTGCCAGGTTAGCCAACATTTCATATCGTGCATTGAGATTGTTGATCCCGATACCGGTGGAGTCCAGGCTTTTGGCTCGTAATCTTAAAGTATTTTTCACCACCAAAAAATCATCTTCTATGTCGATAGCCACCTCCAAAGGATGCTCTTTTGTGATTTGATTATGCTTGATGGCATTTTCTACGAGCAGTTGGAGTGACAACATAGGAATCATAAACGGCAGCTTGTCAGCCTCGACATCTATGCTCGAGCTTAGACTGTCACCAAACCGTATCTGCTGCAGAGATAAATAGGACTTTACAAACTTCAACTCGTCTTCGAGCGAATGCAGGTTCTTATCCTGATTCTCAAGCAGGAAACGATAAATTTTTGAGAATTCGTCGATGAATTCTTCGGCTTTATGTGGGTCTTCATGGATCAGGGAAGACACCGTGTTCAAGCTATTGAAAAGAAAATGAGGGTTGATCTGATTTTTGAGAGCTTCGTAGCGCGATGTAATGTTTTCTTTTTCGAGCTGCTCATTTTTGATCAGAGAAGCCTTCCATAGATTGAAAAAATAATACCCCTCGTACGCACCGACGAGAATAAGATCCATAATTAGCGCCGTCAGCACCTGATTGATCATGTGCTCTCTCAAATAGTTGTTTTTAAAATCCAGTCCGCTCACAAAAGTCAAATAGGCCAGTGGGGTGATGGCTATCATCGCTACGAGCGGAGTGATGAAGAAATCAAGTGCAAATCTTATGATGGCATTGCGGTGCCATGGGAAATGCTGGTCTATTTTAATCAAAGTATACATGACGGGTATGGCTACCAATACTGTCATCAAATAACTCAATCCTGCATTGAAGAAGAAATTGCCGCAGATATACAGGAAGCTGCCCTCAAATTCATGGTTGATCAGCTTCAGGATAGTGAAGAAGACCGTAGGCAGAATCCCGGAAATTCCTATGTACAGAATGATTTTTAGACTGAACTTCATCGTTGTAAAGAAAGAAAATTTTGGCATAGAAAGCTCACAGAATAGTATGAACTGGAATAAATGGGGAATGAATCTGCCCTTTTGCAGTTTTGAGTATTACTTTATCCCATGCTTTGAAATTGTGCCAAAAAACGCATTACAATTCAACAGAGGCGCATTACAATTCACCCGATTATTAGTAAAGCTCACCGGTTTTTGCTTTCCACACCTGCAAAACCCCGTTAATCTTGTCCTGTAATTAATTGTTCACAATAAACGATACTTCTATGAAAGCTAGTTTAAATTTATTCTTGGTCGTGGCATTCACGACAATTGCAAATGTAGCTTTGGCCAATGTGGACAGAGCAAATGACGTAAAGTCAACCGAAATCGTGGCGCAGATCTATCCTATGAAAGGTGATATGATCTATGTACAGCTGGAAAAAGCTGGTAAGGGCAAGGTATATATTCAGATCTCAGATTTGAATGGCCATGTACTACATTCAGAGTCGATGAAAGATGACATCAGGATACTGAAAAGATTCGACATCTCTAATCTACCTTCCGGTTCGTATATCTATGAAGTTTCAACCGATAGATACAGTCTGAAGAAAAGAATCGAGAAGGAGTAAATACCTGGAAAACAGGTTCCGATCAAAATATTTAAATCAACAGAGGTTCCAGCGTATCCGTTGGAGTCTCTTTTTTGTTTAGAAGTAGCGTATTTCTACTCTTCTATTTTTGGCATCAGCCTCTGCAGAATCGGTAGTGTCGATCAGCTTGGTCTCCCCATATCCTACGACCGTGGCTCTTTCTTTTCCCAGTCCATGGGTAAAAAGATAGTCTGCGACTACATTAGACCGTCGTAAAGAAAGTCGCTGATTGTAGCTTTGACTTCCTTTTGGGTCTGTATGACCACTGATCTCGACCTGATATTCACCGTCTTTTAGTAAATCTTTATACAGTTCGTCCAATACATTTTTTACTGATGCACTTAGCTCAGCACTGTTAAACTCCAGATATACGGTCACCATACCAGGTCCGGGAGGTGCGTTGGCAATCCGCACCTGCTCATAATAATTTTTAAGACTGTCAGACCAGCTTGAGATCTCATCTTTTGCAATTGACTTAATATAAGGTTTGTCCTCAAAGTCGTTTTTCATTTCTACATGAATCAGCTGGGATCCTGTAGCCGTGACAGGAACGGTACTGCCACCAGGAACTGCACCTGCATTTGGAATTTCGAAATCAAATGTAAGATCGTCCGATTCTCTAAAAAATACGTCCAGAAAGTACTCTCCCTGAGAGATTTGTTTTGTACCGTCCAGGACAGTTATTTTCATATCCTTATTCACTGGGACAAACATTTCATAGTTTCCCTCCTTGTCGGTATAGGTCCTGAAGTATAGAGAATCGTAAGCTATTTCGATTTGAGCATTTGGTACTGGATCTTTGGTCTGCTCCTCTATCACAGTCCCACGGATCATAATCTCATTGAATAGTAGAATCCTATATAAATCCAATGACCCATATCCTCCTGTTCTGGTCGAACTGATAAACCCTACTTTACCGTAAGTGGAGAAATAAATATCCTCAGAAACCGTATTTATTGGGTAATCAAGATTGACAGGCTTCCCCCATCTCTTTTTCTTTTTATCATAGGTTGATTTAAAAACATCATAGCCACCAAGCGAATTATGCCCTCTCGAACTGAAATATAATGTACTGTCTCCAGCTAGAAACGGCGAATCCTCATCAAAATCCGTGTTTAGTTCTGTAAGCGGCTGGGGCTCGCCCCATGTATTATCCTCCTTTTTGTATGATACAAAAAGATCAAGATCATGTCCAAATGACTTGAAATCAGAAGCGAAGATGATGCTAGACTCATCATCTGCAATATGGCAGTGTGTATCTGTCGCCTCCACCTCGTGCAGTTTGAGCGGCCCATCTTCTTCCCAGGCGTTGTCCACCAGATGAGACTTGAACAGGCGGCCATTGTGAAAGGTGATCAGTTTGGTGTGATTTCTATAAACTTGAACCGTAGCGTCATGTCTCTTTTCATGTGTAGTATGAAATTCAAAGGGATCAGCCACATGCCATTGGTTCAGACTATCAATAGAAGTATCGTGTATCGCTTCGAATGCCAGTCCATCGTGAGCGGTAAACTCACTAGAATCATTTCGTGTGGTAAATAGCAATTCTTTGAATCCGTCATACATGACCGGTGCATATTCACGGTAGCTTGTGTTTACCTCTGGCCCAAAATTCTGTATTACATATCCCTGTGCATCATGGTAGTGTTCTACGGCATATTTGATCCGTTTGTACATGTCATCCACATGAAAGGAGGCGGTATCGGTAACAAGCGCGAGCTCTTCTTTGGCCTTGTCAAAGTCTTCTAAATAGTAATATGAAATGGCAAGCAGGTAATCCAGGTCTTGATCTCTTTTTTCAGACAATAGAATTACATCCTTGGCCGCATGAGGCTCATGGAGCTCCAAATGGACCTGTGCCTGATAGGTGATCAGCTCATTGTCTCGATAGCCCGAATCCAGCAATTGCTGAAACTGCTCTTCTGCATTTACAAAGTTGCCATTCTTAAATAGTCTGGCTCCTTTTTTAAAGGCTTTGTGATCGGTGGCAAGATCTTGATCCTCTTGGGACTGCGCATGGCAGATTCCAGAAATGAGCAAGAAGAGTAAAAAGGAATAATGGGAAACGAACCTTTTCATTTTCAAGTGGGATGGATTGACAGTAATTCAGTCTGCGAAGATAAATTCAATAAATGAATCTCGAAACATTTGATTGGAAAATAAGAAGAAACAATTGATTTATTTTTAGAATCATGCCTTTGATTGGCTAATTCTCAGATTTTTCCGCCTGATAACTTCACATTATTCGAGTGAGGTGATTGCGACAAGTCCTGCCGCTACAGAATTATTCGCCAGGGTCAACTCAGCATTTTTCAAAACTAGTGATTCTCAATTACAGTGCTGATTTTCTGCCATTTCGCAGATTCCGTTATCGGCTTTCACAGGAAGGGGAATTTAGGTTTAAAAACAGCTTTTAGTTGAGCAAATAGAAACTAAATTTCACCCATGTTTTAGTGAAACTCACCGATTTGAGCTTTCCCAAATCAGTACCACAGGCTAATCTTGCTACATAAATAATTAGTCACAAAAACCATATAAGGATGAACTCTTTAAAAGTATTAGTAATCGCTATCATTGCCTTGAGCACATCAGCATTCACTTTTGTAGACGATGCAAAACCAGCAGAAAGTGAAATCAAAGCAGAAATTTTTTCCCATACGAATGATATGGTTTTTATCCAACTCCAAAAGCCTACGGAGGGCAGGTTGAAAATTTCTATTGTTGATGAAAAAGGAGAGTTGTTGTATACCGAGACCGTGAAAAAAGGTTTAACCACCCTCAAGAGATTTGATATTTCTAAGTTGCCATCAGGCAATTATTTATACAAAGTCTCAAGCCAGTCCTACTCGGTGGCCAAAAAAATTGAGAAAATTTAATAACACCCATCAGCACGGTGTGTTGGTAAAGAAAATCGTTAAGTAGTTTTGTTTTTGTATCATGCTAAGGATTCTGGACTGGCCTCCAGAATCCTTTTTATATTTTAATATGATTCGAATTTCCCGGATGTCCAAAAGCAATGTAAATATCCCGAGGTTCTATCTCAAGTCTCCTATCAACTGGTGGCGATGGTCTAGTATAGTAATCATGGGTTTGGGTACGCAGCTGTTCATAGATTTTATTTATGGCCTATTCTACCAGGCAAGCAAGCCTCGGTTTCAACCACTGGATTACCTCATTGCTCTGATCATATCTTTTATTATTTTAGAAGGCGTACGATGGATCAATCGACAGCTGGAAAGAAAGCTACCATGGGTAGAAAACATTTCGAGACGGTTTTTGGCGCAGCTCATCTCAAATACGCTCTTCGTTGTACTCACCGTTGCAGGGTTAAAATTCATCTTTGATAATATACTCGGAAAAGCTAACGTCCGACCGATGTTCGATGATGCTGTGGTCATCACGACCACCTTCTCGATTACAGTCTTAGTGGTATCTATCGAGATGGGTATCTATTTTCTACATCGTTGGAGAAAATCGATGATCGAACTTGAACGTTTCAAAAAATCCAGCCTGGAGTTTAGACACGAAATGCTCAAGACGCAGGTCAATCCGCACTTCCTATTCAATAGCCTCAATACCCTTTCATCGCTGGTGCACTCGGATCCTGAAACCGCCTATCAGTTTATCCGGCAGCTGGCCAGCGTCTATCGCAATGTGCTGGAGCATCGCAACAAGGGATTGGTCACGTTGGCCGAAGAACTGAAAGCCACGACTTCATATGTCGATCTGATGCGATTGCGCTTTGGTGACAAACTGCACTTGCATTTCTATATTTCGGCGGAAAAGAATCTTCATCAAGTACCGCCGTTAATGTTGCAACTGCTGATCGAAAACGCTATCAAACACAACGTCGTATCAGAGAAATACCCACTCTCTATGTGGATCGGGCTTGAGCAGGACAATATTGTAATTAAGAATAGCCTAAGATTAAAAACCTCCAAGGGGTATTCTTCAAAAATAGGACTGGACAACATATGTAGTCATTACGACATAGTCACCGACAAGAAGGTGGTCATAGAACAAACAGAAAAATATTTTACGGTTAAAATTCCACTACTGGAACCAGATTATGAAGGTATTGATTATTGAAGATGAAAGATACGCTCAGGAGGAACTCAGGCGATTTTTGAAGCGTGTAGAAGATGCAGCAATCGATGTGGTGGCTTGTCTTGAGTCCGTAGAAGATTCGATAGAATGGCTGAATCAAAACCAAGAGCCTGATTTAATATTTATGGACATTCAGCTGTCGGATGGGTTGAGCTTTGAAATATTCAATTCTACAAACCTTACCTGCCCCATCATTTTTACAACAGCCTTTGAGAATTATGCCATACGGGCCTTCAAGGTCAATAGCATTGATTATTTGCTCAAGCCGATCGAGTTTTCTCAACTAAAATCGGCTTTGGATAAGTATGATCGACTTCAACATCAAATTACAAAAAACGACCAGTCTACACTAAGTAGCCATCAGGTGGAAAAGTTGCTCAATCTTAGCCTGGAAGCTGTCGAATACAAAAAAAGGTTTATTATCAAAACCGGTGATAAACTACGCCATGTATCTGTAGAGGACATAGCCTATTTCTATTCTGAAAACGACTACACCTATCTGGTGGCAAAAGAAAATGCTAAGTTTATTATTGATTACAAGCTTGATGAGCTGAGTAAGCTGCTAGATCCTACTACTTTTTTTAGGCTCTCGAGAAAGTATATTACCAACATCCACTCTATAAAAGTGGTCAACAAGTATTTCAATAGTCGACTGGAAGTCAAACTGGAACCAGAGCCCAAAGACCAAATCCTAATCAGCCGCGTACGAGTCCCCGATTTTCTAGGCTGGTTAGAAAGATAACATACCAATAACAAGATGAGGCGGTATTTCGAACGTTTCGTGTTAATTTTGCGTCACCAAAAAGTGAACGACATGAAACGAGCAAAAATTATCTCCCTCCTCCTATTCGCAGTTTTCTTGACACCTGGCATAGGTCAAGCACAGACAGATGATACTATTTATTCGTTGGCAGATCAGCAGCCAAGCTACCCAGGAGGCATGTCTGCGTTTTTCAAATATGTCCAGACCAGCATGCAATATCCTGATAATGCAAAAGCACAGAATATAGAAGGTCGCGTATTTGTAGAGTACGTAGTCGAAAAAGATGGCTCCATTTCAAATGCAAGAGTGCTAAAAAGCCTTCACGCTGATTGTGACAAAGAAGCAGTAAGGTTGGTCATGAACTCTGCTGCATGGACTCCCGGCCAAATCGACGGGAAAGTGGTCAGAGTGAAAATGGCCCTTCCACTGAATTTCAAACTGCCCAAGTAAGGCTAGCTTTTTCCTTTCAAAATATTCTTAATCTCATTCAGTTTGAGGAGTGCCTCGACAGGAGAGATGGTATTGACGTCCAGCTTGTTGAGTAACCCAAGCACCTCTTCAAAGTGTGGATCACTTTCAAACATGCTCAATTGAAAATTGTTTTTGGGGAGAGACTCTATTTTCTCACTGTGCTGCTCTTTGATTTTGTCCTTTTCGAGATGTGATAGAATTTCGTTGGCACGAATCACTACCTCATTAGGCATCCCGGCCATTTGGGCCACATGGATACCAAAGCTGTGCTCACTGCCGCCTTCCTTAAGCTTCCGCATGAAAATCACCCGGTTGTCAAGTTCCTTCACAGAGACGTTGAAATTTTTCACCCGAGGAAAGTCAGTCGCGATCTGATTCAACTCATGATAGTGGGTGGCAAACATGGTCTTCGCATGATACTTTGGATGATTATGCAGATGTTCTACTATAGACCATGCGATAGATACGCCATCGTAGGTGCTGGTACCACGACCTATCTCATCCATCAACACCAGACTATTTTCACTTAGATTGTTTAGAATGCTCGCAGTCTCCGTCATCTCCACCATAAAAGTAGATTCGCCTTTGGACAAATTGTCTGAAGCACCTACTCTGGTAAATACCTTATCTATAATTCCAATTTTGGCATAAGCCGCCGGTACATAGGCTCCCATTTGTGCCATCAGCACAATCAAGGCCGTCTGACGCAACAAGGCCGACTTACCCGCCATATTGGGGCCTGTGATAATCATTATCTGCTGTGATAGATCATCCAAAAAAACGGAGTTAGAGATATAATCCTCCCCAGCTGGCAACTGAGTCTCAATCACAGGATGGCGTCCCTCTTTGATGTCAATCGCCCTTTCGTTATTCACAGACGGACGACAATAGTTATGTTTGACCGCCACCTGAGCAAAAGACAGCAAGCAATCTATCTGAGCAATGCTGCGAGCGTTGTTTTGAATTTCAGAAACATAATCAGCGGTAAAGGCCACCAGTGCATTAAATAGCCGTAGCTCTATACTGCTCAATTTGTCTTCGGCAGTCAGAATCTTCTCCTCGTAGGTCTTGAGCTCTTCGGTAATGTATCTCTCTGCATTGACAAGCGTCTGCTTTCTAATCCATTCTTCGGGCACCTTATCCTTGTGTGCATTAGAAACCTCCAGATAGTACCCAAAGACCTTATTATAGGCGATCTTCAAAGACGAGATCCCTGTTCTTTCTTTTTCACGCTCCTGAATTTGTAGTAGATAGTCCTTGCCGGAAAACGCGATTTTCCTTAGCTCATCAAGTTCGCTATCGATGCCATCCTGGATGATATTTCCCTGAGTAGCATTGAGCGGTAATTCTTCTTTCAGATTTAGATCAATTTTTTCAATCAATTGAGCACAAGGGTTCAGCTTATCGCCAAATTTTTTGAGGCTTTCATCTTTGGTACCGGCAAGAATGCTTTTGATCGGAGCAATATTTTTTAGTGCTTTCTTTAGATGTAGCAGCTCTCTGGGATTGATTCGCAGTGCTGCCACCTTAGACACCAGTCGCTCTACATCTCCTATTTGTTGTAAATGAGATAAAACTTCCTGAGTAGTGGTGGTATCATTGATCAAAGCCTCCACCACGTTGAGTCGTCCTTCGATTTCCTCCTTTTCTTTCAGTGGCAATACCATCCATTTTTTTAGGAGCCTGGCACCCATGGGCGTTTGCGTATCATCCAACACAGCAAGTAATGGCACGCCATCAGACTGCTGCGCATACACCAACTCAAGGTTTCGAATGGTAAACTTATCCAGCCATACATATCGTTCTGTATCGATTCTGGATACCGAGGATACATGGCTGATCTCTTTGTGCTCCGTCTCTTCAAGATAAAACAAGATGGCTCCAGCAGCACATATCCCTTCTTTTGAATCCTCTATGCCAAACCCTTTGAGATTCTTAGTGTTGAAATGAGTGTTGAGCTTTTCGTAGCCATATTCATATCCAAAAATCCACTCTTCCAAACAGAAGGTATTGAAGTCTTCACCAAATTGGCCTTCATACTGATCGCGATTTTTTTTGCAGTAGATCACCTCAGATGGATTGAAGCCTTGTACCATCTTATCTATATAGGAGAGATCTCCAGACGAAATCATAAACTCACCCGTACTTAGGTCTAAGAATGCAATGCCGTGCGTGTCTTTCCCAAAACTAATAGACGCCAGATAATTGTTCTTCTTTTGATCCAGGACGCTGTCATTCAGCGTCAGGCCTGGTGTGACCAGCTCTGTCACGCCACGCTTCACAATGCCTTTGACCGACTTAGGATCTTCTAGCTGATCGCAAATAGCCACCCTGTTTCCGGCGCGCACCAGCTTAGGCAAATAGGTGTCTAATGAGTGATGAGGAAATCCTGCAAGCTCGATGTGTGAAGCAGATCCATTGGCTCTTTTGGTAAGTACAATATCCAGGATTTTACTGGCCTTCACCGCATCAGACCCAAAAGTCTCGTAGAAATCTCCAACCCTAAACAACAACAACGCATCAGGGTGCTTAGCCTTGATCGCATTGTATTGCTTCATTAGTGGAGTCTCTTTCTTTTCTTTAGCCATTATTTGTTCCTGAATCAAAACACGAATTTAATAACTCGTAGAAAGTATTAGGACATCACCAGCCAGAAATTCTTCGAATCATTTTTATTTGCAGCCAGGCTTACCAAAAGAGAGAGTATCCATGCGAAAATTAAAGAACGAAGAGTTGAATCGACACAGCGCCGAAGACTACAAAAAAGTCAAGAAAAATGACGTCATCTTAATACTTGACAATATTCGCAGCCTAAACAATGTCGGGTCGGCCTTTCGGACCTCTGACGCGTTCAATATCAAAAAAATCTATTTGTGCGGAATTACTGGTAAGCCTCCTCACAGAGACATAAACAAAACTGCTCTAGGAGCCACGGATACTGTAGAATGGGAACATGTGACCAGCACGATAGAAGTCATCAAGGATTTGAAAAAAGATCAATGGCAGGTTTTCGCTGTAGAACAAGCTGAAGGAAGCCTCATGCTCAACGCGTTTGAGCCTTCGGCTGAAGGAAAGTACGCATTTATCTTCGGCAACGAAGTATTCGGTGTGGAGCAGGAGGTGGTCTCCGCCGCTGACCATTGCCTGGAAATACCACAATTCGGCACCAAACATTCGCTTAATATATCAGTAACCATCGGTGTGGTCTTGTGGCACTACATTTCTAAAATTACAACCTAGTCATCTTTAAAAAAGACAAAGATTACTCATTATCTTTGTACCAGTATTGCAAACAATATATCATGGATTATAGAATCGAAAAAGACACTATGGGGGAGGTAAAAGTCCCTGCAGAAAAATACTGGGGCGCACAAACCCAACGCTCTAAGATGAATTTCAAAATTGGCGGAGAGCATATGAAGATGCCGATGGAGATCATAAGAGCCTTTGCTATCCTAAAAAAATCTGCAGCAGAAACAAATGCGGCACTCGGTGTGATGGACAAAAGCAAGTCAGATCTCATCGGTCAGGTCTGTGATGAAATACTGGAAGGCAAATTAGATGATCAGTTTCCGTTGGTCGTCTGGCAAACCGGGTCTGGTACGCAGTCCAACATGAACTCCAACGAAGTCATAGCTAATAGAGCCCATGTAATCAATGGCGGCTCCCTCTCCGATGAGTCGAAAACTATTCATCCAAATGATGACGTAAACAAGTCTCAATCATCCAACGATACCTTTCCTACAGCCATGCATATAGCTGGCTATAAGATGCTAGTGGAAAATACCATTCCAAAAGTTGAAAAACTGCGGGACACGTTGGCAAAGAAAGTTGAAGCATTCAAGGATGTGGTCAAAATTGGAAGAACCCACTTTATGGATGCTACTCCCCTGACCCTGGGACACGAATTCTCAGGATACGTAGCACAGCTCAATTTCGGTCTAAAAGCATTACAAAATACTTTGCCACACCTATCAGAGTTAGCACTGGGAGGTACTGCCGTTGGCACGGGGCTAAACACCCCGGAAGGATATGCCGAATTGGTAGCTGAGAAAATTGCAGGACACGCTGGATTACCCCTGGTCACTGCCGAGAATAAATTTGAAGCGCTAGCAGCTCATGACGCGATTGTAGAATCCAGTGGGGCTTTGAAGCAGCTCGCAGTAAGCTTGATGAAAATAGGAAATGACATTCGAATGTTGTCCTCAGGACCTAGAAGCGGCATTGGAGAGATTACTATTCCTGAAAACGAACCTGGCTCATCAATCATGCCCGGTAAAGTCAACCCTACCCAATGTGAGGCACTCACTATGGTCTGCGCTCAGGTGATAGGTAACGACGTGGCCATTTCCACAGGTGGAATGACCGGACACTTCGAATTGAATGTCTTTAAACCTATGATGATCTATAATTTGCTTAATTCTGCAAGGTTGATTGGTGATGCCTGTGAGTCATTCAATGACAATTGTGCCGTCGGAATAGAGCCAAATCATCCGGTAATCGAAGATAAATTGGAGAAATCTTTGATGCTTGTCACGGCCTTGAATACTCATATTGGATATGAAAATGCCGCTAAAATCGCTAAAAAGGCACACAAAGAGGGCAAGACCTTGCGTGAGGCCGCACTAGAATTGGAACTATTGACCAATGAACAATTTGATGAATGGGTCGTGCCTGCCAATATGGTAGGTTCAATGAAAAAATAATCAAACATTTCAAAAACTTGAAAAAGTACAATTATTGACTAAATTGATCTATATTTAGGCGAATTTTTTTGTACATTAGACACTATAAGTAGGATTAAATCATAAAATCATGAAGAATATACTAGCAATTTTTTCACTTCTGACTTTCGTTGCCTTTACTCAATCGGCGAACGCACAGATGTCGAAGCAGGAAACAAAAGAATGGAAAAAAAGAATCAAAGCGCTTAGTCCAGAGCAATACAAAGCACTTTTGGAGGAAAACAAATCTCTTAAAGGTCAACTAAGTAGCTTGAAGAAAGAAGTAGCTGGCGTAGATGATCGCATCAAAGAAAAGGACGATCAGATCGCAGACTATCAAGATCAGGTATCCAGCCTAAGAAGAGAGCTTGCGGATGCTAAGAAGAAGGCGGTTGAAAACCTTGGAAGTGGTGCGACTGCCGGTAATACACGTTCTTTAGGAGCTGGCGGAGGAGCCAATGAAAAAGGTGTTCTTTTTAAAGTTCAAATTGGAGCCTTCAAAAAGAAAGACCTTTCTGATTTCTCTAAGAACAACCCTTCATTTCAGTTTGATGAGAAAGATGGTGTAATGAAATATACCATTGGTCAGTTTAAAGATTACTGGGAAGCAGATACTTTCAAAAAGTATCTTAGAGAAATGGGCGTAAAAGACGCTTGGATCGTGGCTTTCAAGGATGGCAAGAGAGTGCCAATCAAGCAAGTGCTTGAAGGTGTGATCTAAACATCCTAAACCTAAGATTTTAAAAACCCGTCCCGATTGCTATCGGGACGGGTTTTTTTGTGTAAATCATATACTTTTGCACTCCAATTATGAGAACAGAATGATTAAATACAAGACCAGAGAAGAAATAGAGCTCATCCGTGAAAGTGCAATTATTGTATCTAAGACACTTGGGCTCATGGCCTCTAAAATAAAGCCTGGAATTACCCCGCTTCAACTTGATGCCTGGGCCGAAGAATTTATCCGTGATCAAGGAGCTGTACCCGGATTTCTTGGACTCTATGACTACCCCAACGCGATTATCACCTCCGTAAACGAGCAGGTCGTACACGGCATTCCAACAGACCGTCCACTAGAAGAAGGTGATATAGTCGGAGTGGATATAGGCGCCCTCAAAAATGGATATTATGGCGACCACGCCTATACTTTTGAAGTCGGTGAAGTCGAGCCTAAAACAAAGAAATTACTTGAGGTCACCAAGGAATGCCTTGATTTGGGAATAGCGCAGGTCAAAAAAGGAAATCGAATGGGAGACTTGAGCTATGCCATTCAAAACCATGCAGAAAGCAACGGATACGGCGTAGTAAGAGAATTGGTAGGACATGGTCTGGGCAAAGACATGCACGAATCTCCAGAGGTTCCCAATTTTGGGAAGCGTGGTCGCGGCCCAATGTTTAGAGAGGGTTTGGTCATAGCTATAGAACCCATGATCAACATGGGTACGAGAAATGTAAAGCAGCTCGCAGATGGGTGGACTATCGTGACAGCCGACAAAAAACCTTCTGCACATTTCGAGCACAATGTGGCCGTAATAGACGGAAAAGCAGAAGTCTTGTCCACATTTGATTATGTAGACCAAGAACTGTCGAAAGCTAAGGCTTGAGGCACAGGGAGTTGATCATCATATTTTTAAATAGTTGAGTTCAAGTCCTATTTTTTTTCTTATCTTTAAAATGTGAATAATTATAGTTTTAAAATAATATTATGAATCAACCCGATGCGTCTTTAGTTGAGATGTTGCACTACGCTCAATATCTCGCTGAGTTTATAGCACTGATACTCGTTAGCGGATCACTTATAGGATACTTGTTTTACTTCGGTGTAATGCAGGTGATATCTGGAAGATCTACTAAATATAGATTTAGAGCAAAAAACGAGATCAATGTCCTCTGGACTGCTTCTCTTGGCTTGGTGGCTGCTGGAGCTATTTTCATTTCAGCTATTCTAATTAAGGATAGAGACTTGGCTAATACTTTGGCTCTTGTTATGAAGCTAGTTTTACCTCTTGGATTTGCATTCCTTGTGGGATCCGCAATCAACACCTATTTGCGAGTCTACTACCCGTCTATTTTGGAAGATAAATTAGCCAAAATTCGATTTAAAGAAAGAAAGTCTCCACATGATGGTACTCCAATGCGATTGCTCAACGAAGAAGAGGAGGATGCTTACCTGACTAAGGAAATGATTCATGAAGAAGAACTGAATCATTTTGATTACGATGTGTGGTTAGACGAGGCTACTAAAGTGACTGTAATCGAAAAGTATGTAGGTAATCCTAACAAGCTTTGCCCTAGTTGTAAGTTTAGAACTCTGAGACTGGAAAGTGAAGAGGACGAAGGAAGCTACACTACTCAAAAGTATAAGTGTACGTACTGTGGTAACAAAGAGACTGAGACCGTAGAAAACGATTAAAAAGTCAAGTGAAGGACATAAAAAAAGGGTTCGGAATCAAATTCCAAACCCTTTTTTTATGTTCAATTGGCAACTAGACATTCAAGCTTTTGAGGCAAGCTATTGCTTCTGAACTTGGGATTCTTATATTTGCTGAACAACGTATAACTCATGCTGCAGGCCAAGAATATCGTTAAGTCTTATGGAGAATTACAAGTACTCAAAGGCATAGACCTAAGAGTAGAAACTGGCGAGGTTATATCTGTAGTCGGTGCATCCGGTGCAGGCAAAAGTACGCTGCTCCAAATCCTAGGCACCCTGGATCAACCAGACGGAGGTACGGTAGAGATCAATGGCCAGAATGTCTTCGGCCTCAATTCTAAGTCGTTGGCCGCATTTCGCAACCAGGAAATAGGTTTTGTATTTCAATTTCACAACCTATTGCCTGAGTTCACACTTATGGAGAATATTTGCATTCCTGCATATATCAACGGTAAAAATGGCAAAGCCCTATCCGAATATGCTAATCAGCTGATGAAGCTACTTCATATTGAGCATCGTCGAGATCACAAGCCTTCAGAGCTATCAGGCGGAGAGTTGCAAAGAGGGGCAGTGGCTAGAGCGCTTATTAATAAGCCTTCACTGATATTTGCCGATGAGCCTAGTGGCAATCTGGATTCAGTAAACGCTGATGAATTGCACCACTTGTTTTTCCAATTACAAAAAGAGCTCAATCAGACTTTTATCATCGTCACTCACAATCAGGACTTGGCCGAAATGACGGATCGCAAGATTGTGATTCAGGACGGCAAGATCATCAGCTAAACTATCCGAAGCATGAAGTTTTCTAAGGGAGCTCAGTTCATGATCATCTCCACCTTCACTTTTGCATTGATGAAAGTATGTGTGAAAAAGATTTCACATATTCCAGCTATTGAAATAATACTCTTTCGGTCGATTATCTCAATTGTGATTTGCGTCTTCTTTTTTCTTAAGGACAATATCTCTCCTTGGGGAAACAACAAAAAAATATTGATTCTACGGGGTGTTGTTGGTTCTATAGCACTAGCCTCCTATTTTTATATACTGCAGCGAATACCCTTGGCAGCAGCTGCCAGCATGCAATATTTGGCCCCCATTTTTACTACCATTTTAGGTGTGTTTATTGTAAAAGAGAAAGTAGGATTCAAGCAGTACCTATTCTTTCTGGTCTCTTTTCTTGGGATAGTGATCATCCAGGGATTCGACACTCGGATTTCACTTATTCATTTCATTATAGGAGTGGGTGGAGCACTATTTACCGGATTGGCTTACAACTGCATTCGCATCTTAAAGACCTCAGAACATCCGCTGGTAATCATATTCTATTTTCCATTGGTGTCTCTACCACTCGCAGGTATCATTTCTATTTTCAATTGGGTCACCCCATTAGGGTGGGATTGGATGTATCTTTTATTGGTTGGACTATTTACTCAAATTGCCCAATATTTCATGACTCGATCCTACCAGTCTGAGGAGCTATCCAAGGTTTCAATTATCAACTATATGGGAATCATTTATTCTCTTGCCTTTGGATTCGTCATTTTCGGTGAGACTTATGCTTGGATGAGTTATGCAGGTATGATGTTAGTCATTCTTGGAATTATCCTCAATCTGAAATACAAGAAGACTTGATCCTTCAACTTGAATTTGTAATTTTGAATCGTGAACTCTGAACCTTGAATTTCTAATAATTATGTCAGGACATAGTAAGTGGTCGACCATCAAACGAAAGAAAGGCGCAGCTGATGCCAAACGAGGTAAGATATTTTCTCGATTGAGTAAAGAAATAACGGTCGCTGTAAAAGAAGGTGGCGGAGGTGATCCAGAGGGTAATCCTCGACTTCGCATGGCCATTCAAAATGCCAAAGGCGTGAATATGCCTAAGGACAACATAGAACGAGCGATTAAGAAAGGTATTGGCGGCGAGGCTAGCTCCTACATCGAGCAGACCTTCGAAGGGTATGGCCCATCTGGTATTGCTGTATTTGTAGAATGTCTTACGGACAACCAAAACCGTACTGTACAGGAAGTTAGAGCGGCCTATAGCAAGTATGAAGGCAACATGGGTACTAATGGCTCACTAGAGTTTATCTTCGATCGAAAAGGAGTATTTACACTGCCAATCACTGAGGATATGGATATAGAATCTCTTGAACTTGAACTGATTGACGGTGGAGCTGATGACTTCACCGTCGAAGAGGGATATTTGACGGTCATGTGTGCTTTGGAAGACTTTGGGAATCTCAATAAAAAATTCGAAGAGCTAGAAATTGAACCAGAAAATGCAGAATTGCAGCGAATCCCAAACAACACAAAAGTAATGGATGATGAAGAGTTTAAGAAAGTAATGAAACTTATCGACGTCCTGGAGGACAATGACGATGTGCAGCAAGTCTGGCACAATCTTGAGGTGGGCGAAGGACAGGAAGAGTTACTCAACTAGTCAACCTGAAATATCTAATCTATGGAAATCCAGATGGGAGAAGTATTGAAAATTTTGATTTTTATCCTCTTGGCTATTTTGCTAATTATCAATTCAATATTGAGTGCAAAGAAGACACAAGCCGCATGCAAATTGGACTATTTGAATAATGTCCTCAATGATAAAAATCTTTCAACTTATGTTTTGGTAAAGAAGTTTTTGTTCGCCACGAAGCCTAAACCTTTCCCAGTATTTAAAGAAGAAAACGTGAGTAATTTCTCCTATCGCATGGCGTTGAAGGAAGTGGATGAAGCGGATAAAAATATGAATAGAGCTAATTTCACGCTTGGAATAATAATTTTTACTCTTGCCTGTATTTTAGGCATAGCCTATCCAGAGACGGTTCAGGAGATATTTAGAAGCACTTCTAGCTGATAATTTGGCCACTCTATCGGATCTCGATAGGGCATAGACACAAAAAAACCTCGACCAGAGGCCGAGGTTTCAATTTCATTAAACGCGAATTTGAAATTATCCAATTTTAGCGATCAAGTCGGCCGCTCTATTTGAGTAACCCGCTTCGTTGTCGTACCAAGAAGCCACTTTTACCATTTTGCCATTGGCAGATGTGATGCCGGCATCGAAAATAGAAGAGTGCGGGTCACCAACTATGTCAGAAGATACAATCGGATCTTCAGTGTATTTCAAAATACCTTTCATTGGCCCTTCAGCGGCAGCTTTCATTGCAGCGTTTACTTCCTCTACAGTTACCTCTCTTGATAGCGTAGCAACCAAATCAGTAATAGATCCAGTAGGAGTAGGTACTCTCATAGAGTTGCCATCCAGTTTACCGTTCAATTCAGGTAATACCAACCCAACAGCCTTGGCAGCTCCTGTTGAAGTAGGTACCATATTGATAGCAGCAGCTCGTGATCTTCTCAAGTCAGCATGAGGGCCGTCCTGTAGATTTTGATCCGCAGTGTATGCATGAATAGTAGTGATAAATCCTTGCTCTAGTCCGAAGCTATCGTGCAAAACCTTAGCGATAGGAGCCAGGCAGTTGGTAGTACAGGAAGCGTTAGACATAATAGTCTCATCGCCCGTTAGAATATCTTCATTTACACCCAACACTACAGTTGGGATGTTACCTTTTGCAGGAGCAGATATAACTACTTTTCTAGCACCAGCGGTCAAGTGTTGGCTAGCCCCAGCTTCGTCTACGAATCTACCTGTAGATTCCAATACCACGTCGATACCTAAAGCCTTCCATGGCAAGTCAGCAGGAACTCTTTCAGCTGTGATGCTGATCTTCTTTCCATTTACAATGATTCCATCTGCAGCCGCCTCAACGGTTCCGTCAAATTTACCCTGAGTAGAATCATACTTTAGCAAGTGTGCCAACGTCTTAGTATCAGTCAGATCGTTGATTGCAACGACTTCTACATTTTCCTTTTTCAATAATGCTTTGAACGCAAGTCTCCCGATTCGTCCAAATCCGTTGATAGCAACTTTAATCATTGATTAATAATTTAGTGTGTGTTAAAAATTTTCGCAAAACTAATAGGTTGAACGACTAATTCAAATTATTGGTTCGTAAAGAAATGAAGAGTTAATTGGATGTTTGTTAATTTATCAACAGATAATATTAAGATATCATAATTATTATAGACTTTCGTTGAATTGATCGCAAAAAAAGCCATAGAAATAGGAGTAAACTGGTTCCATTCGAAAAATTGGAAGGTTTATAAATTCCAAAAAGAAATGTGGCAGTCTTTTTTTAATCTGCCCAACGGACTACTCAATGCGCCTACTGGCAGTGGTAAAACCTTTGCACTTTGGATTCCTGCTGCAGTCAATGCCTATCATCATAAATCCGAAAGAAAGAAAATTAAAGTGATTTGGCTCACGCCATTAAAGGCACTGGCCAATGATATCAAGCTCGCTCTAGAAGAATTCAATGATGATAATGATCTAAAGCTAAAAGTGGCCATTAGGACTGGAGATACCAGTACCACTGAGAGAAAGAAAATTACAGACTCGGCACCCGATGCCCTTATCATCACTCCAGAGAGCCTGCATCTGATGCTTACTCAAAAAAACGCCCCTAACTATTTTAGTGATTTACAATGCGTAATTGTCGATGAATGGCACGAACTCCTGGGTAGCAAACGTGGAGTTCAAGTCGAACTGGCACTCTCCAAACTTAGAGCCTGGTCAGATGTCGGACTGAAGACCTGGGGCATATCTGCGACTGTTGGCAATATGGACGAGGCCTTGTCTGCACTTATAGGCCCTCATGGCCAAGGTGAAATCATTCGATCCAACATAAAGAAGAAGATCTTGATCAAATCCGTGATCCCGAAAAAAGTAGAGAACTATCCTTGGGCAGGACATTTGGGTATTCGCCTCATGAAGGAGGTCATGGACATTGTGAAACAGAATAATACTACACTGCTATTCACTAACACCCGGTCCCAAACAGAGTTGTGGTATCAGGGGATCGTGGATAAATATCCCGAGATGATTGGCCTCATGGCGATGCACCATGGATCAATCGACAACGACATCCGACGATGGGTCGAAGATGCATTGAATATGGGTAAGCTTAAGCTCGTTATCTGTACCTCTAGTCTCGATCTTGGTGTGGATTTCAGGCCAGTGGATATGGTGATTCAAGTCGGTAGTCCCAAAGGAGTTTCCAGATTTTTTCAGCGAGCAGGGCGAAGCGGTCATGGGCCAGGCGAGACCAGTAGAATGCACTTTGTACCCACACATGCCCTCGAACTCATGGAAGCTGCCGCGCTAAGAGCCGCCATAGATGATGATCTATTTGAGCCAAGAAAACCACTGACCAAATGCATAGACGTACTGGTACAATATCTTGTCACTCTGGCTGTAGGAGATGGATTCTATCCAGATCAGGTATTCGAAGAGATCAGATCAACTAATTGTTTCAAGGCATTGTCACCTGAAGAATGGCAGTGGTGCCTTACGTTTATCACTACAGGAGGAGAGAGTTTATCACAATATGATGAATTCTCTAAAGTCGAAATCCTAAATGGTGTCTACAAAGTCAATCGTCAGAAGGTGGCCATGAGACATCGCCTGGGCATGGGTACCATTGTGGGTGACCCTGCCCTCAAAGTAAGATTTCTCACAGGCGGGTATATAGGTACCGTAGAAGAGAGTTTTGTCTCACGTCTCAATGCCGGTGATGTGTTTTGGTTTGCCGGACAAACCCTGGAATTCGTAAGAATCAAAGACCTGACTGTTATTGTCAAAAAAGGCAGAAAGAAGAAAGGGATTGTACCCCGTTGGGGTGGGGGCCGGATACCATTGTCCTCCCAGCTATCCCAGCTGCTCAGGCAGAAATTTGAGTCAGCGGCCAAAGGGATCTATGACTCGATAGAAATGAAAAGGCTTAAGCCCCTGTTAGATCTTCAAGCCAAACTTTCTATTATTCCCGACAGCCAAACTCTGCTTATAGAAAAAACTCAAACCAAAGAAGGATATCACGTTTTTGTATTTCCGTTTGAAGGGAGAGCCGTGCACGAAGTGCTGGCCGGAGTCGTCGCCTTTCGAATTGCTCAATCGGTGCCTATTACATTTTCTATCTCAATGAACGATTATGGATTTGAGTTGCTTTCCGATCAAGAAATACCAATCGAAGATGCACTTGAGCAAGACTTATTTACTACAAAGGATATTTTCTTCGATATTTCCTCCTCCATCAATCGGTCCGAAATGGCCAGAAGAAGATTTAGAGACATTGCCTCTATCGCAGGGCTTGTCTTTCAAGGATACCCAGGGCAGCCCATAAGAGGAAAGCATTTACAAATGAATTCGGGCATTATTTACAGAGCACTAGCCGATTATGATCAGGACAACCTGTTGCTAAAACAAGCCGAAGAAGAAGTGCTTTCTCTCCAGCTAGAGCAAGAGCGGTTTCTGGAGTCTATGGAGCGCATCAACAAGCAAGAAATAAAAATGGTGAAGACAACACAACCAACTCCATTTTCATTTCCTATTTTAGTAGATGGTATGCGAGAGCGGATCAGCTCAGAGACACTTTCAGATCGCATAGCCAGAATGCAATTGAATATGGAATAGTCATTAAACATTAAAACGGATGAAAATTTTAAGTTTCCTCTTGGCCTTTGCCTTTTCACTGAACCTTGCTGCCCAGAATGACATAGTCGGAAAATGGAAGACCATTGATGACGAATCTGGAAAGCCAAGATCTGTGGTCGAAATTTATAAAAAAGATAATCTCTACTATGGGAAAATTACCGACATGTTTCTCGAGCCTCACGAGGACCCTGACCCGGTTTGTGATGAGTGTGACGAAGAAGATGAGCGCTACATGAAAAAAGTGCGAGGCATGGAAATCCTAAAGGCCTTGCGTCGGGATGGTGATGAATACGTAGACGGCAAAATTCTGGATCCTGAAAATGGTAAAGTATATACTTGCAAACTGTGGCTTGAGAATGGAAATCTCAAACTTAGAGGGTACGTTGCGATCTTCTATCGAACGCAGACCTGGCTGAAGTATGAATGAATCGTCTGATACCATCTACAATGATTTGTGGAAAGCGGCACAGCACCAATTTAGTCAAGGGACTCACTCTATTGATCCCTATCTGGATACAAAAGAAGATCTGAGGAGAGGAGTTACCCTCCTGGCACGCCCTGACGACAACATTATTACCAGAATTCAAGACTTTCAAGATCGACTACGCGAGTTGGAACCAAATCAATATTACTACCCTGCTCCCGACGTGCATCTCACAGTTTTATCGATTATTTCATGCCACAAGGGCTTCTTGCCAAATAAATTTGACGCGTCAGGACACATTGAGCTGATCCAATCATGCTTGTCCGACCCCATCGAAGTTATGCTGCGCGGCGTTACCGCAAGCCCGTCTGGAGTATTGGTTCAAGGGTTTTCGGATAAAAATGAATTGAATAGTCTCAGGGATAGACTTAGAACTGCCTTTAGAAGTAGTCATCTTGAAAACACCATTGATAAGCGCTACAAAATCAATACCGCTCATCTTACGGTCATGCGTTTCAGAAAGCCAATGACCAATCCTCAAAAGGTTCTCAATTTGCTGAATATCATGAGAGGCGATTCGTTTGGGAAAATGAAAATTCATGATCTCCATCTGGTTTCCAATGACTGGTACCAAAGCGCAAAAAAAGTGAACGAACTGAATACCTTTAAGCTTGGTTAGAAAAAGGAGTATGGGAAACTACAAGTTTACTATTGAAGGACAGTCACTTTACCTTTTGCCAGATAAAGTAATTTTCTGGAGTCAACAAAAAGCATTGATTTTGTCAGACCTACACATTGGTAAGGCCAGTCATTTTAGAAAGGCAGGAGTGCCTATCTCCTCCCGAGTCCATATCAATGAGTTTTTTATTCTGGATGCCCTCATAGCGGAATTCAATCCTGCGAAAATCTTGTTTGTTGGAGATCTTTTTCATAGTGATTTCAATCAGGAATGGGATTTATTTTATACCTGGTCTCACAACTATGCGAATATTGAAATGATTCTAATCAGAGGAAATCACGATATACTTCCCGACTCTGTATACCAAAACTCCAGACTTAGAGTCCTAGAACAGTTAGTCATTGATAACCTGGAATTTACTCATGAAAGAAATGAAAACTCTGACTGGTACAACATCTCAGGACACCTACATCCCGCAGTCTCTCTGGTTGGACATGGAAAGCAATCATTGAAATTGCCATGCTTCATGTTCAGGCCGGATCATGCATTTCTTCCTGCCTTTGGACACTTTACAGGCTTGGCTAAAATCAAGCCCAACAAAAAAGATAATATCTTTGTAGTAGCAGAAAACGAAATTATTCACGTTAGCTAGTGTGAGTATTTGTCGTAAATCAGCTAAATTGGAAGACTGATGACATTATTCTAGCCCTAAGGGTTACAATTAGTTAGATTGTAGTATTTAAACTAGAGCGAGAGCTTTTAAGTCATGAAAGATCATGAAGTCTTAGAAAGAGTAAGTAGAGGGGATGAGGTAGCATTGGACTACTTGTACAAGAAGCATTACAAAATGATGACTCGGATTGTACTTAATAATAATGGGTCCGAAGATGAGGCTAAAGATATTTTTCAAGACGCGCTCTTGGTATTTTGGCAGAAGGCCGTATCTGGTAAGCTGGTATTGACTTCGAAGATTAGCACATACATATATAGCATATGTCTTAATCTATGGAGAAAAGAACTTGATCGAAAAGGGCGTTTGTCCTCAGAAGAAGTAGATCAATCCATCTATCAGGAACATGAGAAAAACGAGAAAATAAAAATAATAACTGAGTGTATTAATCAACTCGGTGATACATGTAGAAGAATATTAACGTATCATTATTTTGATGGATTGTCTATGACTGACATTGCTGAAAAGCTCAATTTTGCAAACACAGACACAGCCAAAACAAAAAAATACAAATGCAAGAAAAAGCTGGATATGATGGTTAAAAGAAACTATTCTTCTCAAGATGTACTAGACTAAGAAAAATGGGTATTAATAAATACAGCAGAGATTTTGAAGCATATTTTAGTGGGTCCATGTCTGAGACCGACCGTATACTGTTTGAAGGTAGAGTCGAGAGTGATCCATTGCTAAAGTCTGAGTTTGAAAGACAAAATGATATTGTCGAAGGGTTGAAAGCACACCGGACCGCAGAGCTTAAAACAAGACTAAATAATATTTCAGTTGAGCCTACATTGATAGGTACCCTGATGCAGGGTTCAATGATGAAGACGCTGACTTATGGCGTGACATCATTAATGATCGCTTCTGGAGCCTATTTCTTTTACAACAAAGAAGCAGCTATCAAATACCATATCGATGCACTCGACTCCAAGAATGATTACACCTTAGGCAGTCAAATGTCACCCGCTGTTTATGGCAAACTAGATTATCGATATGAAGGCAATATGCAAATGCTCGATTATGTAGAGGCATCACCAGTATTAAAGAAGAGAGACTTTAAAGAAGCGCGATTAGATAATACCCAAAATATCACATTTAGTGTTCCAGAAGTCAATCCTAGCCACGAAGAAACCTTTGATGGTATGGGAGTGGACATTAACGCACTGGATAGAATAGAGCAAGTAACAGGCATATCGGAATTCGACAAAGTCAATATCCAGACCATCAATTCCAGAAAATACAACTTTCACTACCGCCTGGAAGAAAACCGATTATTCCTTTATGGCAAGTTCAGCGAATCTCCATATGAGATTATCGAAATCAGCACACCGGGCAACAAGAAGCTGTTTTTCTACTATCAAGGTGATTTTTATCAGTTGAGAAAAAATGCGTCTTCCATTACTCCGTTGTCCAAAATAGAAAACCGTGAGCTCATAGATGAGTTGGGTGCTCTAAAGGTCAAAGGATAATCACATTAGACTAATTTATTTTTATCTCTCAACTATTTCCCTAATTGGATTATTTTTGACCTTAGCATTATGGCAAAGGACAAAAAATTCAGAAAAAAGAAACGCCTGGGAAGTTATCCCTTCCTTAGTGTAGTATTCAGCATCACTCTTGCACTATTTGTCATGGGGCTATTTGGATTGCTCCTCTTGATGACAAAAAACCTAAGCACTATCATTCAGGAAAATGTGGAGATGCAAGTTTTCCTAAATAAAAACCTCAGTCAGAACGAAATCACAAAAATCACAAAAACCCTTTCTGCTAAAGATTATGTAATCAAAAAGGAAGGTGTGGCTCAAATTCAATATCTCACTAAGGAAGAAGCTGCCAAAGATTTCTATGAAGAAGCTGGTCAGGATTTTGTAGAATTTCTTGGAGACAATCCGCTGAGAGATGTGGTAGTCATAAAGATCAACCCAGATTTTCATGCGTCTCAGAATCTATCAGAAATAAAAAAAGAAATTGGATTTATTAGAGGAGTGTATGAGGTTACTTATATGGAAACAGTGGTCAACAGCATTCGCCAAAATGTGCAAAAGGTCAGCTTCGTCCTTATTGGGTTTACTATCATTTTACTGATAGTAGTAGTGATATTGATCAACAATACAATCAAACTGGCTTTATTTTCTCAACGCTTTCTGATTCGTAGTATGCAGCTGGTAGGCGCTACAACCAGATTTATTAGAAAACCGTTTTTGATCCGAGCCTCTTTCTTCGGATTTGTGTCTGGTGTGCTCGCAATAGGAATGCTCGCTTCACTGATGAGGTATATGGATACCGAAGTCGACGGTCTCATAGATTTGCTTCGAATAGATCAGGTAGTTATGTTGAGTTCAGGAATTGTGCTTGTGGGAATTTTTGTAGGTTTTATGAGTACATTTGTGGCTATCAGAAAGTATATGAGAATGTCATTAGACGAACTTTATTAGATTATGAGCGATAAGAATAAACTGGCTTTTCAAAAAATAAATTACATGATCATGCTTGCCGGCATCGTTGTGTTAATTCTCGGCTTTTTTATCATGACATTGGATACAGAACCTTATGGATTTGGATTCCTCGGTTTGACATTAGGCCCTATCGTGGTCCTCCTTGGCTTTGCCATAGAATTTGTAGCCATACTTTACAAGCCAAAGGACAATAAATGAGTTTTATCGAAGCCTTGATCCTTGGAGTTATTCAGGGATTGACTGAATTTCTCCCGGTGAGTAGTAGCGGTCATTTGGAGCTCGGTACCTATTTTCTTGGTGTCCAGTCTGAAGACAATCTGCTTTTTTCCATCATCCTACATGGCGCTACTGCCTGTAGTACTATAGTGATCTTCAGAAACGAGATACTTGAGATAATAAAAGGAATATTCAAATTTGAATGGAATCAGTCCACTCAATTTGCAGCTATGATTGTACTTTCTATGATTCCCGTCGGTATCGTAGGTGTATTCTTTGAAGACCAAATCGAATCGCTGTTTGGAGGCAACATTTTACTCGTGGGTACGATGCTACTTGTAACCGCCGCCCTCCTTTCCATCACCTATTTCAGCAAAAAGAATGAGGGAGAAGTGACATTCAAAAGCTCATTTATAATTGGATTAGCCCAAGCCATAGCTATCATGCCAGGCATATCCAGATCTGGTGCTACCATTTCCATGGCTTTGATGCTTGGGGTCGACAAACAAAAGGCCGCCAAATTTTCGTTTCTTATGGTTCTGCCCCCAATTTTGGGAGCTATGCTTTTGAAAACAAAAGACTTTTTGGAGCAACCAGAATTCGTTTCTAATATTTCAGGAATGAATCTGACAGTTGGATTTCTAGCCGCCTTTTTCTCTGGATTGCTCGCCTGTCAATGGATGATTTCAATCGTGCAAAAAGGTAAACTTATCTATTTCGCCGCCTATTGTGCAGTGGTTGGGCTACTGGCTGTGGCTGGAGGCCTATTATGGTAGCTCCCATTCACATATCGGATATGGATTTCGAAGAAGGTGAAGTGTTTCTCATTGACAAACCTTTGGAGTGGACATCCTTTGATGTAGTGAAAAAAATTCGCGGTCGCCTTAAAATCAAAAAAGTAGGGCATGCTGGTACACTTGATCCACTAGCTACAGGTCTATTGATAGTTTGCGCTGGCAAGGCCACCAAAAAAATTAATGAATATCAGGATTTAGGCAAAACCTATACTGGGACATTGGTGCTAGGAAAGACCACTCCTTCAGTGGACCTGGAAACAGAATTCGACAGCGAAGCGCCCTACGATCACATTACCGCAGAGGCGATTAAGAAGGCAGCGGCTCAATGGACAGGAGATATCATGCAAGTACCACCCATATATAGTGCGATCAAGATCGATGGAGAGCGTGCCTACAAAATGGCTAGAAGAAAAGAAGAAATAAAGCTTAAGCCAAGACCTGTTCAAATTGAATTGTTTGAAGTGAATGCTGAGCAGTTGCCCGAAGTAAAATTCAAAATCAAGTGCTCGAAAGGTACCTACATTAGGAGCCTTGTGAGGGATGTAGGAGAAGTTCTGGGTTGTGGAGCTTATATGTCAGAATTGCGCCGTACCGCCATAGGTGACTTTGAAGTTGACGACGCTTTCGTATTAGAAGACTTTATTTCCCGACTGCAAAGAGATTAGTTTTGTTAGTAATATTTTCACACAGATGGTCATAATCGACGCAAATCAAGCAATTCCTAATATTCCTAACGCGGTGGTGACCAGCGGTACCTTTGATGGTGTTCATTTCGGACATAAGAAGATCCTAAAAAAGATTGTAAAGACCGCGAAGAAAATTCAAGGCAAAAGTGTGGTGCTTACCTTTTGGCCGCATCCAAGATTTGTACTCTTTCCAGAAGAAAAAACGCTAAAGCTCCTTACCACCTTTGAAGAAAAAGCAGAACTTCTCGAAGAGGTAGGAATTGACTATCTGATCAAAGTCAATTTCACAAAGGAATTTTCGCAGCTGTCATCTGAGAACTTCATTCAAAAAATGCTTGTGGATGCACTAAAGACAAATAAACTCATCATTGGGTATGATCACCGCTTCGGAAAGAATCGTACTGGCAGCTTTGAATATCTCAAAGAAAATAGCATGAGATTCGGGTTTGAGGTAGAAGAAATCCCTCGTCAGGACATAGATGATGTGGGAGTCAGCTCAACCAAAATTCGTCAAGCGCTTTTTCATGGAGAAGTGGATCATGCTGCAGAATTATTAGGACGCAGGTATAGTCTGACAGGCACAGTTGTGCAAGGTAAAAGGGTTGGGACTGAGCTTGGATTTCCTACCGCCAATATCGCGGTAAAGGAAGATTTTAAGCTAATACCAAAGGATGGATCCTATGCAGCCAAAATTCAGATCGGCCAGGTGTGGCACAAGGCCATGGTAAATATTGGTGTTCGACCAACCGTCGACGGATTAAATAAAGTAATTGAAGCCCATATATTCGATTTCAACGAAGATATTTATTCTCAAACCGTCAAGATTGAATTTGTACAATTTCTTCGGGAGGAGAAAAAATTTGATTCTTTAGAGGACCTAAAGAGCCAGCTTGAAAAGGATAAAACGTCGTCCCTGCTTCTGCTAAAAGAATAATCTCTCAGATGCATCGAATTTCATAAGACTGAAAGCGTCAAAAACGTTAAGTTTGTGTTGAAGCAAAGTACACTAAACAACATTACCCCACATGAACAAACTTGTAGCTGATGCCCAAGAAGCCATTAGAGATATTCAAGATGGCATGACCCTGATGCTTGGAGGATTTGGCCTCTGTGGCATTCCCGAAAATTGTATCTCCGCCCTCAACGATAAAGGAATTTCAAATCTTACTTGTATCTCCAATAATGCTGGAGTAGATGACTTTGGACTAGGATTACTACTTCAAAAAAAGCAAATCAAGAAAATGATATCTTCGTACGTAGGAGAGAATGACGAATTTGAAAGGCAGATGCTAAGTGGTGAGCTAGAAGTTGATTTGATTCCACAAGGCTCCCTTGCAGAAAGGTGCAGAGCGGGAGGGGCAGGGATTCCGGCCTTTTTTACTCCAGCTGGATTTGGTACCGAAGTGGCAGAAGGAAAAGAAGTCAGAGAATTTAATGGTAAACCGCATATTCTCGAATCAGCGCTTACGGCTGATTTTGCAATAGTCAAAGCGTGGAAAGGGGATAAATTCGGAAATTTGATATACAAAGGTACGGCACGTAATTTTAACCCACCTATGGCTATGGCTGGCAGAATTACTATTGCTGAAGTAGATGAACTTGTAGAGCCGGGAGAATTAGATCCTAATTTTATTCACACACCAGGGATTTTTGTTCAGCGTATTTTTCAGGGAAAAGACTACGAGAAGCGTATAGAACAAAGAACTGTACGTTCAAGAAATTAATATATCAACACAAATTCAAGACTTATGTTAGACAAAACCGGAATAGCTAAGCGTATCGCACAAGAATTGCAGAATGGTTGGTATGTAAATTTGGGTATAGGTATTCCTACCTTGGTAGCCAACTATATACCTGAAGGGATCGAGGTTGAATTCCAGTCTGAAAATGGAATATTGGGGATGGGCCCATTTCCTTATGAAGGAGAGGAAGACGCAGATATGATCAATGCAGGGAAGCAAACCGTAACACTATTGAAAGGAGCTTCCATCTTTGATTCGGCGACCAGTTTTGCCATGATCAGGGGACAGCATGTACAATTGACCGTGCTTGGTGCTATGGAAGTATCTGAGACCGGCGATATTGCAAATTGGAAAATTCCTGGTCGGATGGTCAAGGGTATGGGAGGAGCAATGGACCTTGTGGCTTCGGCCGAAAATATCATTGTAGCCATGATGCATACAAATAAGGCAGGAGAATCTAAAATATTGAAAAAATGCACGCTTCCGCTGACCGGAGTAGGCTGTGTTAAAAAAATAGTCACCAATCTGGCAGTTCTGGATGTGACCACCCAAGGATTCAAACTGATAGAAAGAGCACCTGGGGTATCAGTTGAGCAAATCAAAGAAGCCACCGAAGGCACTTTGATCGTAGAAGGAGATATACCAGAGATGAAACTCTGATTAATTGGCTAAAGAAAACTACCTAAAGCAGGAAGACTTTTATGTCCTCCTGCTTTTTTGTTTCTTTGCGCCTCACTTATCAAGGCAGGTATCAAACACAAGCAAATGAAAAAATCTAAAATCAATATCGAGGTTACACTAGACGAACAAAATGTACCCGAAAATATCCTATGGTCAGCCGAAGATGCTGGCGCCGAAAAGCAGAACACTAAGTCTATTTCAATAGGAATATGGGATGAAAAAAAACGCGATACACTGATGCTCGATCTATGGACCAAAGAAATGAATGTTGATGAAATGAAACAGTTTCATGTCAATCTTTTAGGAAGCTCAGCAAGTACAATTTTATCCGCAACTGGTGATGAATTTATGTCATCCGAAATCTCCAACTTGTGTGAGAAATTGGTCCAATATTTAAGTGAAAAATAGTATGCACGCATAATTTTTCTCAAAAATCACTATTAGGCAATCAATAAAGGCTGTTTTTATTAATTTTTCTTTAATATTAGAGAGTCGAAATCTTTTTTTCGAGACGTAATGATCAGCAAAACACTTAATAATGATGAATATGAGTAAACTTTTTACTAAACGATTTTATCTGAGTTTTGTACTCGTAGCACTGACCATTTTTGGTGCACAGGCACAAACCAGTATATCAGGAAGTGTTGTAGACAGCAACACGAAGGATCCCTTACTAGGCGTAAGCATTTTGGTTAAGGGTAAGGTAGTCGGTACGATATCCGATACCGACGGAAATTTCTCACTAAACGTATCGTCAGCACCTCCACTGACTTTAATCTTTTCAATGGTCGGTTTTAATGCCACCGAGATTGAAATTAGTGATTCAAATGTTCAAGGATTAGAGGTTAGCCTTGAGGAGTCAACTATTATGGGCCAGGAAGTAGTTGTATCCGCCTCTCGTGTGGAGGAATCAGTGATGCAATCACCAGTTTCTATTGAGAAAATGGATGTACTCGCCATAAAGAATACAGCTTCGGTCAGTTTTTATGATGCCCTGGCAGGATTCAAAGGTGTGGACATGAGTGCTCAGAGTTTGACTTTTAAATCAGTGAATGCTCGAGGGTTTGGTGCAAACGGTAACACGCGTTTCGTTCAGTTGATTGACGGGATAGATAACCAAGCACCTGGTTTGAACTTTGCCGTAGGGAATATCGTCGGAATCAATGACCTGGATTTGGAAAGTGCTGAAATGATTCCTGGAGCTGCATCTGCTCTCTATGGACCAAATGCACTGAATGGTATTTTGCTATTGAATAGTAAAAGCCCATTCGAATACCAAGGACTAAGTGCATATGCAAAAGTTGGTGTAAACCATGTAGACGGAGAGGATCACGACCCAGCTATGTACAACGATTACGGTATTAGATACGCAAAGGCTTTCAATAATAAATTTGCATTCAAAGTAACTGCCTCCTATGTAGGAGCGCAAGATTTTATTGGAGTGGACAACAGAGACCAAAGCACTGATACCAATGGAGTAGAGCACGGTGGATCTGTAGAAACTACGGGCAGAACAAGAGCCAATAACCGAACTTATGACGGTACAAATACCTATGGAGACTTTGGCTTTAGCCTCGGTCTAATTCCTTTGTTGGATCCTGCGTTTTCCGCAGTTTCAGGACAGCTTCCTAGCGGGGCAGACGGAGCATTTACTCCTACTGGATTCTCTGAAAGCTCATATGTTGATAATACAACAGAAAGTATCAAATTCGGTGGCGCTCTACACTATAGAGTGACTGATAATATTGAAACCTTCGTTCAGTTCAACTGGGGCTCTGGTAGCACAGTGTATACTGCCAACGACAGATTCGTACTAGACAATTTCTCTATCTGGACAGGAAAACTTGAAGTTAGAGGTTCAAATTTCTACTTGAGAGGGTATACTACCCGTGAGGATTCAGGAGATACTTATGCTGCCAACACGTTGGCCTCGCTCATGAACCAACAAAGTTATATTCCTGATTACGCACTAGGATTTTTAGGAGCGAGAGGTCAGGGAGCAAACATCACACAAGCTCATGCAGCAGCTAGAGCTTATGCCGATGGATTGCAACAGGCCTATGCACCGGGTACTACAGAATGGGATACTCGAACTGCAGCGCTACGTGAAACATCAATATTTGAAGGTGGAGCGAAATTCAAAGATGCATCTAGCATGAACCACGTGGAGGGAAGTTACAATTTCTCAGAGATGGTTGATTTTGCAGATATCGTCGTAGGTGGTAACTGGAGACAATACAATCTTGATTCCGAAGGGACACTTTTTGCTTTGAATGATGATGGAAGTGAACAGTCGTTTAGCGAATATGGAGCTTATGCTCAAGTTTCAAAGGCGTTGCTCGAAGACAAATTGAAAGTTCAAGTGTCTGGTAGATATGACAAAAACGAAAACTTTGACGGTCAGTTCTCACCAAGAGTTTCTGTTGTAGGTACTATCGCAGGAAGTCACAACTTGAGAGGTTCGTTCCAAAAAGGCTTTAGAATCCCTACCACCCAGGATCAATTCATTGATCTGGATGTTCAGACTCGCCGACTCATTGGTAGCAACAAATTCCTGGTTGATAGATACAACTTTAGAACCAATACTGTGTATACAGAAGCTAGTATTGCTGCAGCCAGAACCGCTGCTGCTTCAGGAAATGCCAATGCAAGAGACCTTCTGGTAACTCCAGATAAAGTCAATGATGATTTCAAGACAGAGAAAATCAAGACTTTTGAAATTGGTTACCGTGGACTGTTCTTAGAAGATCGATTGATGATAGATGCTTACTACTATCACAGTACCTATCAGGACTTCATCGCTGAAATCACTTTTGGTCAGGCAGTGGATGCTACAGACAACACCAACGTGGATGGGTTTGACCCAGTGACTGGATTTGATCCAAATTCGGACGCTGGTAAAGATGCTATCATTGGGAATGCAGTTCCTGGTGGACGTATCCAGAATTATGGATTTGACACCAACGCCGATGGAGATATCAAATCTCATGGTTGGGGCTTACAAGCAGATTACTCACTGGGCGGAGGATATACTGCTAGTGGTAACGTAGCTTTCAATGAGCTGTTGGATGATGATGAGCTAGTGGCTCAAGGGTTTAGATCTGCTTACAATACACCAAAGTACAGAGCAAATCTATCGTTGTCAAATAGAAATGTTGTTGAGAATGTTGGATTTAACGTGGCCTGGAGATGGCAGCAAGCTTTCTTCTGGGAGTCTTCATTTGGTGCAGGTGTAATTCCTGCTTTTGGCACATTGGATGCGCAGGTGAGCTACAAAGTACCAAGCATCAAATCTGTGGTGAAACTTGGAGGTAGCAATGTACTGAATAGAAGATATACTACTTCTTTTGGAAACCCACGAATGGGAGCTATCTACTACGTGTCTATCACGTTTGACCAATTCTTAAACTAATAAAGAGACTAAGATGAAAAATTTAAAAATATATACATTATTACTTGTCTCTGCTGTCATTGCATTCTCTTGCGATGAGGAGGATAAGTTGATTACAGACATTCTTGTTGAGAATCCATTACCAGCTGATGAAGTGGTGACTGGATCCTCTGGGGATGATTTGGATCTTTCGGTGTACGTAGCCTTAGGAAATTCGTTGACCGCCGGATTTCAAGATGGAGCGCTATACACAGATGGGCAAATAAACAGTTTTACAGGCCTTCTCGCGCAGCAGTTTCAAGTGGAAGGCGTTGGAGGTGGATCTTATGTTTTCCCAAATATTAATTCTGCCAATGGATATTATTTAGAAGCCGGAGGAGCCGTATTGGGTAAATTGTTTTTGGATCTGGATGCCAATAATGATGGTGTTTTAGGTGATGCTGAAATCGTACCATCTGCAGGGGACAACAATATCGGAACCAGAGCTACAGATGATGAGATCACAAACTTGACGAATTTTGGAGTACCAGGAATCAATATCACTGATTTGGATGATCCAAATCTTGGAAATCCTACTAGTGATGATTTCAACCCTTATTACTTCCGATTTTCAAGCGACCCAGTGACGTTTACTTCAACTGTGCTTGATGATGCTATAGCAAGAAACCCTACCTTCATTTCACTTTGGATTGGAGCTAATGACTATCTTGGCTATGCTAGAGCTGGAGCTGCCTCCGGTTCTGTAACAAGCGCAGCGGATTTTCAGACGCAATTGACGGCACACCTCACCAAACTGGTAAGTAGTCCGAGCTCAGCTGGAGCCAAGGGAGTTATTCTAAACTTGCCTCCAGTGACAATATTACCTTACTTCCGAGCTGTACCATATAATGCAGTACCGCTGACTTCACAAGATGATGTAGATGATCTAAATGCAGCAACCGCTTTTGGCGGTTACAACGCGGCGCTAGATGGTCTGGCTGCAGCAGATCCTTCGTTTTCTCAGGATGACGCTGATGCCAGAAAGGTTACCTACGCATTGGGAGCTAATCCGGTGTTGATCAAGGATACAGACCTTACTGATTTGACAGCCGCACTTTCTGGAATCAATCCAGCATTAGCGCTTTACGGACAAGTAAGACAAGCAAACTCGACAGATCTGATGTTGTTGCCTGCAGCTACAGTGATTGGTACTGATGCAGAGGGATTGCCTGATGTGCCAATAGGAATAGCCAATCCACTAGGCGACGAGTATGTATTGACGCTTTCAGAACAAGGAGAAGTAGGTCTTGCGAGAGGCACCTATAATGCTATAATTGATGGCGTATTAGCCAATCCAGCATTTGCCAATTATACTGTAGTTGATCTTCACCCTTTTTTTGCAGATGCCTTTGGGTTGAGTAGTGGTCAAGCAGAGGCACTAGGTCTGACAGCTGCCGGAATTGATGCCGCAGATGGCGAAATAGGAATTGTATATCAGGGCTACGATTACCAGCCTGATTTCTCTCCTAATGGATTGTTTTCTAACGACGCTATCCATCCAAACCCAAGAGGACATGCGATTGTGACTAACGTAATTATTGAGACGCTAAACGACACCTATGGATCTTCCATTCCAATGGTTCAGATCAATCAATTGAGATCTTCCCCTTTCCAGCAATAGGGAAAGATTTTCATGTAAATGAATTTAAAACCTCTGCCAGTGGCGGAGGTTTTTTTATGCAATTTCTTATTTTGGTCTGGTCAAATAATACTTAGCTTATTATACCTATACAAAGAATCGGTTTATAAGATCGAAGCGTCATTGATTTGGCATCAAACACAACGAAATATTATGCATGCATACTAAATTTATTAAAATCTTCACTATTTTAGTGATATGGAATTCAGTTCGAATCTGGTATTAAAAAGTAAAGAGCACATCTCGAGTGGAGTATTAGGAGGGCATAAAAAAAGGGTCTCTGAATCAGAAACCCTTTCGCTGTTATGTGGTGATGAGTGGGCTCGAACCACCGACTCACGGATTTTCAGTCCGATGCTCTACCAACTGAGCTACATCACCGCGTTAACGAGGCACAAAAGTAAAAATAATTGTTAATGCTACAAACATTTTAATAGATATTTGAAATAAAAAACAAAGGACAATATGACTTGGATTTTACAGGCAGTTTTTGTGGTAGTAGTGGCTGTCCCCATCTTCTTTTTGGTGCGGAGAATAAAGCAGATCAAGCGTAATATTCAACTTGGTAAAACGGAGGACCGAAGTGACAGAGCTGGGGACCGATGGAAAGCTATGATCCTGATCGCTTTCGGCCAAAAGAAAATGTTTAAGAAGCCGATTCCGGCCTTTCTTCATATGTTGATTTATGTTGGGTTCCTTGTAATCAATCTTGAAGTGCTTGAGTTCCTCATAGACGGATTGCTAGGCACGCACAGAATTTTTGCACCATATCTTGGGTCATTTTACAATATAGCCATGAACTTCTTTGAATTCTTAGCGCTTGGCGTTTTGATTTCCTGCATCGCTTTCCTCATTAGAAGAAATATAATCCGCGTTCCAAGGTTCAACAAGCCTGAAATGAAAGGTTGGCCTGCACTTGATGGCAATCTAATTCTGATAATCGAGTGCATTCTCATGCTTGCCATATTAAAAATGAACGCTGCGGACCAGATACTACAGAGCAGAGGTGTAGCTGGATATGTAGATACTGGATCGCTGATGATCTCTAGCATGCTTATTCCTATTATGAAAGGATTTTCTGATAGTATGTTGATAATCGTAGAGCGTGGCGCCTGGTGGTTTCATATCATCGGTATTTTTTCTTTCGCTGTCTATGTAACTTATTCTAAGCACCTTCATATCTTTTTGGCTTTCCCAAACACTTACTACTCCAATTTAGAGCCTAAGGGTAAAATTCATAATATGAATGCCGTAACTACTGAAGTGAAGTCCATGCTAGGTATGCCAGTTGAAAACGCAGGAGATCCACCCCAGGAGGTTGGAACCTTCGGAGCCAAGGATGCTACTGATCTAAGTTGGAAGAGCTTGATGGAGGCCTATTCATGTACCGAGTGCGGTAGATGTACCTCCGAATGCCCAGCCAATCAGACAGGAAAGAAGCTATCCCCAAGAAAAATAATGATGGATACTCGGGATAGAATAGAAGAGATTGGTGCTGGAAAAGGCGAAGGCAAATCTTTGCTCAATGATTTTATTACTAAGGAAGAAATCAATGCTTGTACCAGCTGTAACGCTTGTACAGAGGCCTGTCCTATCAATATTGATCCCTTGTCTATTATTCTGGAAATGAAAAGATATGTAGCAATGGAAGAATCAGGTTCTCCTGCCTCATGGAACTCTATGTTCTCAAATATTGAGACAAATTTTGCTCCATGGAAATTTTCACCAACGGACAGATTTAATTGGGCACAAGATTTAAATGACAAAAACTAAGCAGATGAGCGAGACTATAAAAGCACCAACGGTAGCTGAACTACAGGCTAAAGGAGAAACTCCAGAGATTTTATTTTGGGTGGGATGTGCAGGTTCTTTTGATGATAGATACAAAAGAGTGACAATTGCTTTTACGAAGATTCTTAACAAGTTGAACGTAAACTTTGCAGTACTTGGACCGGAAGAATCATGTACGGGCGATCCGGCGAGGCGTGCTGGCAACGAGTTTCTCTTTCAGATGCAGGCAATGGCGAATATTCAGCTATTGGATATGTATCAGGTGAAGAAAATTGTGACGGCCTGCCCGCACTGCTTCAATACTCTCAAAAACGAATATCCTGATTTAGGTGGGCATTATGATGTAGTCCATCATACTACTTTTTTGCAGGGGCTGCTCGACGAGGGTAAGCTGACGGTAAGTGGTGGGGCGTTTAAAGGTCAAAAAATTACTTATCATGACTCTTGTTATCTGGGAAGAGCCAACGATATCTATGAAGCGCCAAGAGAAGTATTGAAAGCCCTGGATGCTGATTTGGTTGAGATGAAGCGCTGCAAAACTAAAGGCTTGTGCTGTGGAGCAGGCGGTGGCCAAATGTTTAAAGATGCAGAAGCCGGTGACAAAGAAATCAATATAGAACGAACGGAAGAAGCAATTGACACGGGTGCTAAGGTCATCGCAGCCGGATGCCCATTTTGCATGACAATGCTCTCCGATGGAGTAAAGAACAAAGAGAAAGAATCAGAGGTCCAGGTCAAGGATATAGCAGAACTGATCGACGAAGCGATGGATCAGGACTTACAGAGCTGATCCAGAAGGGCTTGAGCCAGTGTGAGTCCAGTGTCTAATGCGGCTTGCCAGTCTTTGCACGCAGCGTCTGAGTTACCCAAGTCGTATTGTACCGAACCACGATTGAGATAGGCTTCTCCATAATCAGGACTTAATTTGAGGGCTTGGTTAAAATCTACCAATGCGGCCTCGCTATTGCCAATGGAGAAATAGGCAAACCCTCGCTGATAATAAGTATTCGAATTGTCTTTTTCAAGTTCGATCGAGCGGTTCAGGTCTAGAATGGCCTTGTTATTGTCGCCCAGCTCAGATTGACATGACCCTCTCAAGAAGTAGAATTCGGCATTTGATTTGTTCTTAATCTCCAATTCATCGAACATACTCAACGCTTCTTCTAAGTTTCCATCGAGGAGTAACTCATGAGCTTTGTCAATAGATGTGGGCTGTGCGATGGTACTAGAACAAAGGCATATTGCAAGCAGGAAAGGGATCATTTTTTTCATCAATTGTCTTTTTCTCAGAGTTAAGTGAGTGTAATTTCTGTGAAAAAATGTTTATTACCAATTAACTTGCTTTCATATAAGGCCAAAGTCGAAATGAGGAAAATGATACGAAGTATTTTAATTGTTTGTGCCCTACTGACTGGATCATATGCTGCGCAGGCGCAAAACCTGGATAAAATTTTAAAAGCACATTTTGAGGCGATAGGGCAGGAACAGATTATCTCATTGAGGTCAATTTTTCTGGAGGTACGGGAAGTGGACGGTTTTGGTGGTGGAAGGAAGTATCAAATCACTAAAAAGTCACCCAACAAAATCCGTATTGAAGGTGAATGGCAAGGACAAAAGTATATTCATGCATTCGATGGAAAGCAAGCCTGGACGATTGCGCCCTGGACGGGTGTGCATAGTGCTCAACTGATGACTCAGCGTGAGAAAGACTTGATATTGATGCAGGCGGGGATTGGGTCTCCTCTATATGACTACCCAGGGCTAAACAACCAACTGGAACTGATTGGTACAGAAGTGATCCAGGGAGATCATCATTATATCATTCGATCCATCATGCCTTCTGGTTTTTTTGTTGATTACCTCGTTGATAAGAAGGATTACAAAATTCATTTGGCTAGGATTTACAAGGAGGAAAACACCTCAGAGGTGGAGAAAGAAGTGATTTTCAAGAACTACAAAAACCTTGGAGCCTTTTCTGTTCCGTTTGGCTATGAAAATCGTGAAGGACGGTCAGGCTCGGATGTCATCATTGATGACATTGTTTTTGGGCAAGGCGCACCTGCAAGTTTGTTTGAAAAGCCGGGTTCCTAATTTTGTCTAACTCAGCATCTTTTCATGCAATTCTAATACTTGCGGAATCAGTAGTGATTGGCCGTCGTTGTTGACGACTAAGTCGGATAATTCCATTCTTTTTTCTTCACTGACCTGCTTGTCTATTATGGCTTTTATTTCGCTCATTGAGCGTTGCGGGTCTCTTTTCTGAATGCGTTGAATTCGGATTGCCATAGAGGCCGTGACCGTTATAAGCTTGTCCAGCTGCTTGTATGATCCCGATTCTATCATCAATGCCGCTTCCTTGATCACATATGGTGCTCTTTGTACGCTTACCCAAGATTGAAAATCTTTACTCACAGCAGGGTGTACCAATGCATTGATTTTAGCTGTTTGATTTGGATCGGAGAAAACCATTTTCGCCAGGTAGGGCCGATTGAGCTGTGATTCAATGTAAGATTCTGCTCCAAACGCTGCAGTTATTTGTGAGACTAAGTTTGGATCGTTTTGCATTAGAAACTTTGCTCGGTCATCGGCTTGGTAGACCGGTATACCCAAAATTTTGAAGATTTCGCAGACAGTAGTTTTACCTGAACCTATACCGCCGGTTATTCCTACCGTTTTCATGGTGTGTCTGCATAATTCAACTTGATTTTATCTGACGCCAATACGATGTCCAATGCTTTTTCATGTGCGTACATAAGAATTGGGCTGACAGTAGAATCCTTCATGTTGCGCATTGAATAATCGACGGTCACGCTAAAATCTGTTGAGGATACCTCGTCTTCATGCTCCTCTTTTATAGTATAGTACAGCGTGATTTCGTTGTTGGCCAGGTAAGCAGACGAATCCTCAGGAAAATCAAGCAACTCTATCGGTACACTCATTTCTCTGGCCAGATACTTAGCCACCTGAAAAGATACAGTGGCTTCTGGCGGTGTGACTACTACATGCTCACCTACAAAAAATCCCAGCTCATCTTCAAAGTTGCCGTCAATACTCATATTGCTGAAGTCCACCTGTACGTACGAGGTCATTTGATCCATGGTTGATTTTGGGCCAGAAACAATCGCACTGTCGAGGTTGCAAGTGATTGGACTTACCATGCGATAGGATTGTGACAGAGGGATAGATATGCTGTCAATATAAACAGGTAGTTTTTTGGTTATTTTTTTTTCTATGTTAAAAAAAATAGTGTCGGTTACGACATAAATGAGTTTGAGTCCATCCAGCTGATCTGAGATCATAGGTATCAGGCTGGATCTGGTTAAAAATTTTATTTCAGTAGGGTTGTCTAGTGGAATATTTATTGGAGTGGCATTGATTCGTAGCGTCTTTCTAATGAGATTCCAACCTCCACTAGTGACATCAATTTTAATTTGCTTGGCGAGTGGTTTGGTAACCACCACGCTATCTTCTTCGAAAGAATAGGACAAAGGGTAGTCCACTCTTGTATCATACGACTTATTCATCGCATTAAAAAACCAAAAGGTAGCTGCCCCTAATATTGAGAGCACAACTACCTTCCAGTTATCTTTTAATCCAGGTAATAAAAACCTAAATATTCCCATTCAGTTTATTAATTCATCTAAACAATCAGCTCTCCAGACGTTTGGAAGCTTCCATAGAGATAGAAGATTTTTCAACCTTCATCTTAGCACCTTTATCGATTTCTAAAGTTACAGTAGTGTCGTCTACAGACAAAACTTTGCCATGGATTCCTCCGATCGTCACAACAGTTTCTCCCTTGGATACACCCTCTGAAAAGCTCTTTTGGTCTTTCTGCTTTTTTTGTTGAGGTCTAATGAAGAAAAAATAGAAAATGACGACCATGACACCGATCATGACCAGGTTTGAATAGCCACCACCGCCAGCTAATTGTAATAGAATGAAGTTTAACATGCTTCGTTAATTGTTATAAATGGATGTATATATTAAGACGGTGAATCAGCATCTTTTGGTGCTGGGGTCACGTTTGCCTTGATTTTGATTCTTTTCTGCTTTGGAAATGTATTTGAAGTGATTGTTACTGTTTTGTTCTGAACACCAGGTTTTTTTCTACTGTTGAACTTCACTTTGATCTCTCCTTTTTCACCTACTCCGATTGGTTCTTTTGGCCATTCTGGGACTGTACACCCACATGATCCTGCCGCACTTGAAATGATCAGTGGTGCGTCTCCGGTATTAGTAAATTCAAATACATGTTCTACCACATCTCCTTCATTGATGGTGCCAAAGTCATGAGACTCTTCGCTAAAGGCAAATACCGGTAGAGGACCTTCGGGCTTAGTTTCTGGGGTGTTAGCCACGGCGGGCTTTGCGGTGCTGGAAGATCTCGCAGATGCTGTGCCGGAGCCTTCCAATTCAGCTACTCTTCCTTCGAGCCTTGCTATTCTGCTTTCCGTGTCAGCGTTAGAGCAGCCGGTTAAGATCATTGCCATGACGGCTACAATTGCTGGAATAATTTTTATACTTTTCATAACTAGTATGTTTGATTTGAAAATGGTTCTAAAAAAATAAATAGAAGTAAATTTAGCTAAGGAGGGTCGTTTGATCCACGGTATTGCTTTCCTTAACAACAATTTAACAATTGGGGCTTAGCGCTAGGAGTCTTCCCCTTTGATTTTGGTAATCAATCCATTGACATCGTCTAGTAGACGCTCGGCCTTTTCCTTTGCATCACTTACGATTTTCTCTCCCTCTGATTTGGCCTCATTGCTGGCCATTTCTTTTCCATCAATAAACTCCTTTACCAATTCATCCAGCTTTTTGCTGTATTTGTCTAATTGATAGGAAAGTTTGTCTCTTGTATTTTCTCCTTTGTCCGGCGCATAGAGTATGCCAAGTATGGCGCCTGTAGCTGCACCGGTCAAGAATGCTAAAAAAGAATTCGAATTTTTACTCATATTATTTGTTGTCTAGCAGTCCTCGTCCACTTTTTTTGATTTGCCCTTCTTTCTGTAGGTCTTCAGACAGCACATCCAGAAGGCCGTTTACAAACTGTTTACTCTTTGGAGTACTATAAAGTTTGGATAACTCAATATATTCATTAATTGTCACTTTGACAGGTATAGACGTGAAATGAGTCATCTCAGCAATGGCCATTTCAAGTATTACCTTGTCGGTAAGTGCTACTCTATCGATTTCCCAATTATTGGATTTTTGATCGATCATTGCTTCGTATTCTGCTTCGCGATCAATAGCTAAATCGTATAGCTCCTTCAAAAATAGTAAATCCTCGTCCCAGTTTTTAGAAAGTTCCATCAATAATGGCTCACTAGCTTCAGTTTCAATGGATTTAATAGTCTTCAAAACCATACTCTTCAATATGGGTTTATTTTCACTCCAACCGATGTCTAGAGTTTCGAAGTAGTCATTGACGTTGTCATGCTTGAAAATGATTGATTTGTAAATGGTTTGCACCAATTCTTGATCATCCTCCAAGGTGGCTTTCGCCAAGTTGTCGTATTCTACAAAAAACTCCTGCGGCTTGATATACTCTTTGTACCAAGCTTTGATCAGATCAGTATCCCAAGCCACTTTTTTCCTGATGCGCTCTTCTTCCAGCGCCTCATTGTTTTTGAGCTTGTTGATCACCACATTCTTCACGAAGTTATTGTGGGTGTTATTCTTTTTCCGCTTTTCTACCTCAATCAGCTGTTCGATTTCAACGATTATGTAGAGGAATTTGATATAGTCGTCATAGATAGAAGTAATCCCCGAAAGCATTCTTTTTTTGAGGTAATCTCTGTTAGAAGCGAGTCTATTGAGATAGCTCTGCTGTGCTTCCTTGATCACTTTCATGATGTCGCTTGAAATATCCTCCGGTAGCTGATCCGTACCTTTATGAATCAATATTTCGAACCCTTTTGCTGTTAATTCTCGTTTTTTTGCCAGCTCGTCCTTATCCTGGACCTCCATAGAGTTGAGATCGGGTATAAACTGTTCCTGAGCCTCCTGTTTACAAATATTGTATTCGGCTTCTCGGGCGGTGTGGTAGGCAAAAATGGCCTGCATACCTTTAATACGTAAAGAACGTCTGTTTAGCATTAAATATCAGTTGCGAGTAATTAAATCACTCAGGTAATTTATAGCGGCAATTTGTTATTTCCAATTGCTGCAATTCTATTTTCGGCGATTTGTATTGCCGCTGACTGCGGTGTTGAGCCTGATTGAGTACAAAGATCAAAAACCTCAAGCGTAGTGTCATATATACGTTCTGTTTGACTCATCACTCGGTCCCTGTTGTAATTGCCTTCATATTCATAATAAACATTGGTGATTCCTCCACCATTGATTAGGAAATCCGGAGCATATAAGATGCCCTTATTTACCAGCGCCTTTCCGTGTGTCTCTTCTTCAAGTAGTTGATTGTTAGCCCCTCCTGCTACAATGTCGCAATTTAGTTTGTCTATGGTCTCATCGTTGAGCGTACCTCCGAGCGCACATGGAGCATAGATGTCGTAGTTGGTATCGAATACTGCATCCGCTGCTACTACTTCTACGGAAAACCTATCCGTCACCTTTTTAACTTTATCCTCAAATATGTCAGAGATCATAATCTGAGCTTTTTCTTTGATAAGATTTTCAATCAAATAGGTGCCAACATTTCCAGTGCCTTGTACAAGTACTTTTTTACCTTCTAGTTTTTCGGATCCATAAGCTTTTTTGGCCGCTGCCTTCATGCCCATGTATACCCCATATGCGGTAACCGGAGATGGGTCTCCAGATCCTCCCATGAAATCAGGCAGTCCGGTCACATATGGTGTTTCCATCCTAACATATTCCATGTCCTTCGTGGTCATATTGACATCTTCGGCAGTCCAGTATTTTCCGCCAAGGCTATTAACGAACTTTCCAAATCGTCTCATCAAAGCCTCATTTTTAAATTTCCTGGCATCTCCGATAATGACAGCTTTACCGCCACCAATATTAAGACCTGCAATAGAATTTTTTAGCGTCATGCCGCGAGACAGCCTAAGTGCATCTGTCAGTGCCTCTTGATCTGTTGCATATTGCCACATTCTGGTGCCTCCCATAGCCGGGCCAAGTACTGTATTGTGAATGGCGATAATGGCTTTTAGACCTGTTGCCTTATCATGACAAAGCACCACTTGCTCATGATTCATTTCTTCAATGCCTGAGAATATGGACACTTCTTCTTTATTCACTGGTTCGTTCACCTCTATCATAGTTTTGGGTTTATGACCGATCGAATCGGGTATTGAAAATAAGCGCAAAGTTAGGATAAATTTCAACAGATAAAGAGATTCACTCTTGAATAATTCTTAATTCTGAAGCTTCGGTTTGAAGCCATTTATTGGAACATATTGCCAACTTTCAAAATACAATGCCGTTTGAAGTTTGTATTATTGCATTTTTTGATAATCATACCGTTTGCCACTCTGAATGAAGGACCTTGCACATCTGAATAAGTACTTATTCAAATATAAGTATCACGTAATCTTAGGGACGGTTTTCATCATTATTTCAAATCTATTCGGGATCATTCCAGCCGTGGTCGTTCGTCATTCATTCGATCTGATACAGGAGAGTTTTCGAGTCTATAATGGATTCAATGGTTTTGAACTCCAGAGTGGTACTTATGATTTATTTGCTTCTAGTATACTGATATTTGGACTTGTTATACTTGTTTCTGCTATTCTCAAAGGCATTTTTATGTTTTTTATGCGGCAGACAATTATTGTCATGTCCAGGTTGATAGAATTTGATTTGAAGAATGAAATTTATGAACATTACCAAACACTCTCGCTGAGTTTTTATAGGCAAAACAATACGGGAGATTTGATGAACCGGATTTCTGAAGATGTGAGCCGTGTGAGAATGTATGTAGGCCCGGCGATCATGTATGGTATCAATTTGTTCACCATGTTTTTGATCGTCATCCCCTTCATGTTGTCAATCAATGTCGAGCTTACACTATACTCTTTGCTGCCTTTACCCTTCCTTTCGTTCAGTATCTACTATGTTAATAATATAATCAATAAGCGATCTGAAGAGATTCAGGAAAGCCTCTCGGATCTCTCCACCTTTGTGCAGGAGGCTTTTTCTGGTATCCGAGTTATCAAAGCATTTGTTCGAGAGCAAGATTACAATCAAAAATTTGAGGTTGCTAGTAATGATTACAAGCAAAAGTCTCTTCGTTTGGCTTTTGTTCAATCCCTCTTCTTTCCGTTGATCATGAGTTTGATAGGTCTTAGTGTAATTCTTACTGTCTATGTAGGATCGGTGGGGATATTACAGGGAGAATTGAGCACTGGTAACATTGCCGAATTTATCATTTATGTAAATATGCTCACCTGGCCTGTAACGGCACTTGGGTGGATTACAAGTATAATTCAGCGTGCGGCGGCTTCACAAAAAAGGGTAAATGAATTTCTGCATACCAAAAATGATATTGTTTCAGAAAAGAATATTACGCGTGAAATATCAGGTCAGCTGACACTTGATAAGGTAAACTTTGTCTACCCTGATTCAGGAATTGTAGCTCTAAAAGACGTGTCTTTTAATGTTGAACCAGGCGAGTCCCTTGCTATCATCGGCACTACGGGTTCGGGTAAAAGCACCATAGCGAACCTTCTCTGCAGAATGTATGACGCCACAGAAGGAGAGGTCAAAATTGATGGAATCTCAATCAAAGATTATTCATTATCCACCGTCAGAGGCAATATTGGCTATGTGCCGCAGGATGTTTTCCTTTTTTCTGAGACAATTGCTGACAATATCGCTTTTGGCAATCGAAACATGACGGATGAGCAGGTGCGGATAGCTGCCGACCATGCCGACCTGACCGAAAATATCGATCGTTTTCCTGAAGGCTTTCAGACGATGCTAGGCGAGCGAGGCATTACCCTGTCCGGAGGGCAAAAGCAACGAGTGTCAATCGCCAGGGCAATTGCTAGGGAGCCAAAAATACTAATCATGGATGATTGCCTTTCAGCAGTAGATACAAAAACGGAGAACAGCATATTGAACAGCATGAAAAAGATCATGGTGGGTCGAACAACGGTTATCATTTCTCACCGCGTCTCCTCTGCACAGCTGGCCGATAAAATCATTGTGTTGGACGATGGCCAAATTGTAGAGCAAGGCTCTCATCAGGATCTCATCCACTTGGAAGGTACTTACAAATCTTTGTATGACAAGCAAATTCATGGTGAAGAATTAGCCAATACAGTAGACTAGTTGATATTTTGATGGTAGCCCATGATTGATTATTCTTACAGCTAAACTCCATCCCTATGTCAAAATTTTATACACTTCTCTTAGTTTTCACAGTTTGTGCTGCACAAGCTCAGCAAACTATCGTTCATTGTGGAATGCTCATTGACGGGTTTTCGGACAAGCCTTTGCGTGAGCAATCAATAATTATAGAAGGTGATAGAATAGTGGCTGTGAAGAAAGGCTATATAGAATCAGGTGCAAAAGACGAGTTGATAGATCTAAAAGCATATACGATCATGCCAGGCCTGATCGACATGCATGTGCATATAGAGAGCGAAACCGGCAAGAACAAATACATGAACAAGTTTACTCAGAATCCTGAGGATAAAGCCTTCGAGTCTGTAGTTTATGCCCAACGCACCCTAATGGCAGGTTTTACTACGGTGCGAGATCTAGGAGGGAGTGGAGTGAATATCTCACTGAGAAATGCAATTGCCAAGGGACTGATTGATGGCCCTAGAATCTATACTGCTGGGAAAGCACTGGGAGTCACTGGTGGTCATGCAGATCCGACCAATGGATTTAGCAATAAACTGATGGGCAACCCCGGACCCGAAGATGGGGTGGTGAATGGACAGGCAGACGCTCGCAAGGCGGTCAGACAACAGTACAAAAATGGTGCAGATTTAATCAAAATCACGGCTACCGGCGGAGTGCTGAGTCTTGCGAAAAACGGAGTAGGACCACACTTTCAAGAAGATGAAATCAGGGTCATCGTGGAGACTGCCAACGACTATGGTTTTCATGTGGCGGCTCATGCCCATGGTGATGAAGGGATGCAGCGCGCAGTACGCGCAGGAGTGACTACGATAGAACACGGCACCTATATGAGTGATGAGACCATGCAAATGATGAAGGAGAGAAATACATATTTTATTCCAACGCTACTTGCAGGCGCTTTTGTAGCTGAAAAAGCAGCCGAGCAAGGATATTATCCTGACATCATCGTACCTAAGGCTGCGATGGTTGGACCTCAAATATTTGAAACCTACAAACGGGCGGTTAAGCTCGGAGTGCCCATTGGGTTCGGTACTGATGCGGGCGTATTTTTGCATGGTGACAACGGGCGGGAGTTTGAATTGATGGTAAAGGGAGGTATGTCTCCGCTGCAGGCGATCAAGTGCGCAACTACTGTAAACGCCTCGATTTTAAAAGAAACCGAAAATATTGGAGCTATCAAATCAGGCCTTTATGCGGATCTTGTTGCTGTTAAAGGAAATCCTTTGAATGACATCAAGTTGATGCAATCGGTTGAATTCGTAATGAAAGGCGGAGTAATCTATAAATCAGTGAAATAGCTATTTGGCAAACATTTCCACAATCACTGAATTGTCCTGATACAGTTTTTCGAGCGTGTAGTTTTTCAGAGCCAAACCTCTTTCATCAGCAAGCACTTTGAGTTTTGATTCTACTTTTCTGGTATTAGGCATGACCAGTGGGTGCATAGTTAAGGCGGCTTGAAAGGTAGTCTCACCTTCGATTTCTAATATTTCCAAACCAGCAGGTATCATAGAGACTTCGTCGTCCAGCAGTATGCCAACGAATCTGTGGACCTCATAATTATCGAGAGTGTCATTGTTGTAGTTGACAATGGCCAAAGTGCCATTGAGTGAACCATCTGCTATTAGATTCTTCATTTCTTCAAACAGGAAATGCTCTTCTTTGGAGCTTAATTTGCCAAATACTTCTTTTCCTGCCAGACTATAGCTGTTGTTTTTTGAGACTGCAGTTTCAATTTCCTCTAAGCCACCTAAACTAAAATATATGGTGAGTAAAATGACGAATAAGGCTGTAAACGATGCAAACCAATAAAAATACTTTTTTGTCTGAGTGCTACTTGGCATATATATGAGATTAAAAACTCAAAGCTAAGTAATAATAAGGTTTGTGGATTGTCGCTAAATTTATTTTTTGATCCTTGCTGATTTCTGAGAAAATACAAAAGATTTATGCTTAGTTCAAATTGAGATTGAAGGACGAATGCCACTTAACAGGAAGAACTCCTTCATTATTAAGAAGGCACATAGCACTTCGAATTGCCTAATTGATACTGATCAATTCAATATCAAAAATCAATACTGAATTTGGGCCAATCTTTGGGCCTGCACCACGAGCTCCATAGGCCAATTCTGATGGAATAAAGAGTTTCCATTTTGAACCCACAGGCATGATTTGCAAGGCTTCTGTCCAGCCAGGTATCACTCCATTGATCGGGAACGTAGCTGGCTCTCCTCGCTCTACAGAGGAGTCAAATACTTCTCCGCTGATGGTAGTGCCTGTATAGTGAGTGGTGACCTGATCTGAAGCAGAGGGGATAGCACCGGTACCGGATTCAATTATTTTGTATTGGAGGCCACTAGCTGTTGTAATCACCCCTTCATTGGATTTATTTTTTTCTAAAAAGGTTCTTCCCATTTCGAGGTTTTTCTCCCCGACTTTAGCAGTTAGGCTTTGAAAATATTCGGTAAGTAGACGGTTGGCATTCTCTTCTGTCACCAACAGTGAATCTTCTGCAAATACATCTCTAAAAGCTTTGGATAATGCGTTCTGACTGAGGGAGTCTATTCCTTGACTTTTTACTCCCAATGCCACGCTCATTCCGAGAGAATAGCTTACAGAATCTAATTCATTGGTCAGACTAAAGGACTTGGTGCTAACTTGTTCTGTTTTGCAACTAACCAGGCATATGAATAAACAAAATGTAACTGTGCTATAAAAATAGGAATGAATTGTTCTCATGATATTGTCAAATGGTTTATGAATAAAGTAGGCAAGGTTAGGTCAAGCAAAACTGCGGCTAAAAAGGAGCTCAAATCGGACAAATCCGAGCTTAAAATGGACGGTTTGCGTCAAAATTGCTCGATAATTCTTCTGAAGATGAAACGTTATGCGATAAGCTTGTCCTTTGATTTTTTGTGAAATGGAATTCTGAATCGGATACTTTCTCAAGCATACTTCGGATTCGAATAACTAGCTTCCAACGAGTATTTCTAATCATTCAACCGGCGAAATCTTCGATTAGTAGAGTTTTAGTGCGAACCAATGTGAAAAACTATATTTTTAGCGATTATTCTAAGATTTGAGTTTAGCACTAGATAATGATTGTACCCATCCATCCTAGAAATGAGAAGAAAAGGCTTAGAACTTTACATCGCACCGAGATATTAGATTCTTTGCCCGAGGATGAGTATGACCGAATCACTCAGCTAGCAGCTAACATATGTCAGGTTTCCATATCTTGTATTAGCTTCATCGACAATGACAGAGTATGGTTCAAATCCCATCTTGGGCTGAATGCATCCGAAATTCCTCGAGATATTTCTTTTTGTGGCCATACCATCAATAATGTGGGGGACTTGATGCAAGTCTCTGATGCATCTGTAGACAAAAAATTCCGCGATAATCCTTTAGTTACTGAAGAGCCTCATGTCAGATTCTATGCTGGCGTATGCATCAAAGGTGAGGATCAAGTTCCAATAGGAACGCTGTGCGTCCTAGGAGATGAGCCCAAAGAGCTGAACAGTACTCAGAGAGAATCGCTGAAGCTCCTGTCGTTGCAAGTGGAATCTCTGCTCAAAATTCATGATAAAAATCGATTGCTAAATAGGACAGGAACTCAAATTTTGGATGGCCATGATAAGCTTAATGGTCTGCTTGAGCGAGTTGGAGATATGATTTTCGAACTCAATGGAAAAGGTCAATTTTCTTATGTCAACTCCACTATGATCAAGGTTACCGGGTATAGCCATGAGGAGTTGCACGAAAAATATTTTTGGGATATTGTAGCACCTAATCATAAAGACAAAGTCATATCGCATTATCTCAGCTTAATCAAAAAGAAGACCCAGTCAGACTACTTTGAGTTTCAAGCGCTAACAAAAGATGGAATCAGATGGGTCGGGCAAAGTGTAGAAATTGACTATAAGAAGGATCTAGTAGAGCATGCCTATGTCGTAACCAGAGATATTAATGAACTTTTTGAAGCTCGAGAAAAACTGAGCAAGAGCGAAAAACAGTATCGTTTGATTTCGGAAAACTCGCGAGACTTTATTTCCTTGGTGGATACTGAGTCCAACTACCTTTATGTTTCATCTTCTGTAAAAGATCTACTCGGCTATGAAGTCAGTGAACTATTAGGTGTAAATACCTTTGATATTACACATCCAACGGATGCCACCAGACTCTTAGAACATAGAAGAATTGAAAATGATGAGCAACAAAACCTAAGATTCGCCACTTCTAGATTAAGGAAGAAAAATGGGGATTTTTTGTGGATGGAATCTATTATCAAGGCTATTAGGGATGAAAATGATGTAATAACTAGCTTTCAAATCACTGCTCGAGATATCTCGGATCGAAAAAGAAAAGATGCAGAATTAGCTAAAAAGCAAGCCAAATTAGAGTCTCTTATTCAAAACTCTAAACATGCAGTATGTATACTTGATATTGACGGTGTGCATATGAGCTTCAATAAAGTGTACTCCATTGGAATGAATAAATTCACAGGATTCAATCCAAAAATAGGCGAGAAGATTGATTTTAATGTTATCAATGAATTCTATCCTGATATTGAGAAGGCAATTGAGAAGGCATATAAGAAAAAAGTTTCGAAAATCTTGTCTCTAAGTAGGAATGGAGAATCTTATGAGCTACTAGGCTATTGCAGTCCGATCCGTGATGGTATGAATAAAGTAGTAGGATTGATGATTGAATTGCGAGATATCACCAATAAAATCAAGGAAAAGCGAAAGTCTGAGCAACACAAAATAGGCTTACAGAAGCTAAACGAAATCATAACCAACAATACGCTCAACGTTAAAGAACAGTTGCGGTTAGCCTTAGACCTAACACTGAACTATTTAGAACTTGATATTGGAATAATTAGTACGATAGAAGGAGACGATTATGTCATATTTGATGTATTGACAAAATTACCTGAGTTCGATATCAAAAAAGGAGATACGCTCAATTTGAAAGATACCTATTGCAATACGGTATACAATCAGGAGGGGACGCTGACAATAGACAATTCGAATGAAGAGAAATTTCATAAGCATCCTTGTTATGCTCAATTGGGTCTAAAATCATTTGCGGGTACAACATATTACGTCGGTGGTGTGAAAAGAGGCACAGTCAACTTTTCTTCACCGTCTAAGAGAATTACTTCATTTTCTACACATGAGATAGAATTTGTCAATCTATTTTCAAGGTGGGTTGGTTTTTTGATTGAACGAGATGAGTTCAGGGAGCAGTTGCTTTCTGAAAGAACGGTATTAAAGGCATTTGTATTTTCGGCCCCTGCGGCTATTGCCATGCTAAACGAAAATCTGGAGTACCTGGCGGTGAGTGCACAATGGATAGACCATTATCAGCTTGGAAAATCGAATGTTTTGGGCCAACCTCTAGGCGCTCTCTCACCTGAATTGATAAAACAGTGGGAGCCAAGACTTCTGAAATGTTTGACCGGAAGTGTAGATAAAAGTCAGGGTGAAAAAATAAAACTAGACGGTAAGTCCGAACAATGGTTGAAGTGGGAAATTAGGCCATGGATGAAATCAAAAGGAGAAGTCGGTGGCATTATTATGTTTACTGAGGACATTACCGAACAGAAGGTTCAGGCTGAGGAATTAATTCAAGCAAAAGATCTGGCAGAACAGGCCTCAAAAGCAAAGGAGCAGTTTCTAGCCACGATGAGCCATGAAATACGGACACCCATGAATGCGATTATAGGTGCGGCGGATCTACTCCTTCGGTCAGACCCAAGAAGGAACCAAATAGAGAATCTCAATCTTCTAAAATTTTCGAGTGAAAACTTGCTCTCTCTATTAAACGAAATTCTCGATTTCAGCAAAATAGGAGCAGGTAAAATCGCCCTAGAATCAATTGACTTTAATCTAAAGGACATTCTAGTCGATATCAAAAAATCACAGCAACTCAAATCTGAGGAACGTGGAATTGATCTGGTCTTGAGCTACGATAAAGTGCTACCAGAGGTGTTTATTGGCGATGCGATGAGGATATCTCAAGTTATTCTCAATTTGGTCAATAACGCAATTAAGTTCACCTATTCCGGATATGTCAAAGTAGGTGTGACACAGCTCTCTAAAAGCAACGACACTTGTGCTATTAGAATGTATGTAGAAGATTCTGGTATAGGTATTGAGCGAGATAAATTAAACGAAATCTTTAGCGAGTTTGAACAGGCAGGGACCGAAGTAGCAAGAAAATATGGAGGCTCCGGACTTGGACTGGCTATATCCAAAAGGTTGGTAGAGCTCATGGGTAGTCAAATTTATGTAGAAAGTTATGTCAATCAAGGATCAGTTTTCAGTTTTGATCTTCAGCTACCATACAAGGAACAAAAAGAGTCAAGCCGGAAAACAGCGTCAAATGGGGAAGTATCCAAAAAAATGGAGCAAATAAACTGCCGTGTTCTTGCTGCCGAGGACAATGTTGGAAATCGCATTATTTTGAAGAAAATTCTTGAATCCTGGGGTGTGCAAGTAGACTTTGCGTTTGATGGCCAAATAGCCATAGAGATGATAAAAAAGAAATCGTATGACATAGTATTCATGGACATTCAGATGCCAGAAGTGGATGGATATACAGCAGCCAAAACCATTCGAAATATGGAAGACCCATATTTTCAAAATGTCCCCATACTCGCGTTTTCAGCATTTACCTCATCAGACGTCCTCGAAAAAGTCACCGCATCTGGCATGAATGATTTTCTCGGAAAGCCCCTCAAAATGGAAGATTTATACAATTCAATTGTCAAATACACTAAAAACCTACAGGAATTAGAACTATCGAATGTGCCATTAGGACCTAGCAATCAATTGCAGCGCATGTTTCCATATTTGTATCAGATTACAGACGGAAAACAAGATGAGGTGCTTGATCTCATAGAGACCATTACGAAAACGGTCCCTTATGAACTAAATAACTTAAGTAGCCAACTAGAACAAGATCGATTCGTGAAATTGGCAGAAACTCTTCATAAAATCAAGCCTAATCTGGAGAGCCTCGAACTGGACGCATTGGTAGAGCAGTCCTCTAAATTGGAGGATGCAGCGCTGGATGAAAAAAAGGAACTGTTAGCCAAAGAACTTCCTGCCTTCATCGAACTGATCAGAGAAAAACTATTACATATAGAAATTGATCACATCAAATTCATTGATAATCAATCCTTACCTTAAAATAGGTATTTTTTTGCCCCCCTCCAGAGGGTGATTATTACCCATAATGAGAATATTTTATTATTTTGAAAGGAAAAAATTAACGTCTCATATAGATGTATGCAGCAGCGAGAAAAATTAATTGTCATACACTATAAGGACATAAACAACAGCTAGAAAATACGTAACTATGTCTAATAAACTATCGTGTATCGCAATAGACGACGAACCTGTCGCGCTCAAAATTGTCGCTTCACTTATTAATAAAACTGAATGCCTGGATCTGATAGGCACATTTCAGGACTCTGAAAAGGGGGTGAGTTTTATGGTAGAGCATGAGCCCGACATTGTATTTTTAGATGTCCAGATGCCCCGGCTTTCGGGGATGGATATCATCAAGTCGCTTGCCAAGAAGCCACAGATCATTCTTGTTACCTCTAATAGTAAATATGCCACAGAGGCGTTTGATTTTCAAGTGACAGATTTTCTTCTGAAGCCCATCAAAGACTATGCAAGATTTATGCAGGCTGTTCAAATTGCAAAATCAAACCTAAAGAAAGAGCCTACTCCTACTCAAAAGAGTCAAAGTATTTTTCTGAAAATTGATTCAGAACTATCCAACATTTTTTATGCAGATATCCTTTTCGTCGAAGCTTATGGAGATTACATAAAAGTACATACCAACACACGTACTCATGTGGTCTATTGCTCCTTGAGTAGCATTGAGAAAAAACTTCCTGATTGTACATTTATGAGGATACACCGATCTTATATCATCAATAGGAAGCTTATTCAAAAAATAAGTAAAAGTGAGGTCCAAATAGGAGAAGAGAGAATACCCGTCAGTCCGAAATACAAAAATGAATTGTTTGCCGGGATTGAGACCTTATAATCGACATGCTCAACCTCAATTTCAACAGGTGACTTTATGGATTCAACGAGTATAATTTGTCCGCTATGGAAGAGCGGATGAATTGACTGATATTTGGTTATGAGTCACAAATTTTTAGAGTACACATCGTTGCAAGCCAATTGAAGAATCAAATAAGCTATGAATGGAAATCAATTTATCACAGCTAATAGTGAAGAAAAGATAGGACAAATTAATAGTGGATTACGAGATGCCGCATTTTCACTACAGCTAGTGCTAAACACCCCAATTACATTCAGAAGCCACTATTTTAATACTGAGGAACAGAACCACAATCCACAGTATTGCTCAAAAAAAGGAAAGCACACCCATTTGATAAAAACAAAAATAAATGGAGGCTTAAAAGGTACGTGCTATTTAACATTTGACAGCAGTGAACTCAACCGACTATGTGATATCTGTTTATCCAACGAACTGTTCGAAGGACATACTTGCGATAACTGTCATATTAAAAATGATTTCATAGCCGAGTTGGATAATTTAATAGCGTCTACTATCATCTCTCAAATGGATAACAGCTGGGATCAAAAAACGCTAAGTAAAACACCAACAATGTATGTCCTAAATGGGGAAGAAATAAACAAGCATATACTGGTAGACTCTATAGGGTTAAACTGCAAAATGCCACTTAAAACCACTTTTTACGCTCATGAAATTGGAGTAGCTCTCGAATTCATTTTCTTGTTTCAGAATTTTCAAACCAACGAAAATTCCAAAAAAAGTTTGTTTAAGACGCTGACTCGTTGAATCCCAGAAATATGTCACAGTCAAAAAAGAGTAGTCTATGACCACAGACAATTCATTAGGAAAAAAGGTATTGATCGTCGATGATTCCATGTACATGAGGTTATTGATAAAAAAGAATCTAACCAAAGCAGGTTTTGAAGTCATAGGAGAAGCGGCCGATGGAGAATCTGCAGTAAGTCTGGCATTGAAAATTTCCCCTGACCTGATTACATTGGATAATATCTTGCCAGATATGTATGGAACAGATATACTAAAGCTACTAGCCAGTAAGGGAGTAAAATCTAAAATAATAATGATCAGCGCAGTGGGACAGCACTCTATTATAAGTGAGAGCCTTAGCCTGGGAGCCGTTTATTATGTGGTCAAACCATTTACATCAGAGGTATTGGTACAAACTGCGATAGATGCGCTCGGATCAAAAGAATACTAATTGCCTGTACTCCATTACATCAATTCGATCCAATAGGGTTAAAATTTCAACGGACTAATCTTAAGGTTCAACTAGCATAACTGTAATCTCAGCGAGTATACTTTGCTCTGCTTCTATATCAAGATCATTTATTCAATCTTTGAAATCACGAATTATAACAAGCAAGATCAATCAACCAGTGAATGATAGGCTTTTATGAGCGTTGAAGAATCTGTGGCTCAGGACTTTTCCTCTGAGCCTTCTGTTTCTTCAAAGAAAACCAGATATAAAGATCGGATAATAAAAAAAATAGCAATGGAGACAAAAGCACCATCCAAAGATTCTAAAAATGGCCAGTCAGTGAGTGACTTGAATCAAACCATCAAGGAATTAGAAGCAGCATTGAACGATGCCAACCAAATCCGCTCAGCAGTCGATACTGGCTGGGCATCCATAGAATTTCAACCGGACGGTATCATATTGGATACTAACGAAAATTGGGAGAAAACCCTGGGGTACGAAAAAACTGATATGGTAGGTCAACATCATCGCATGTTTTGTGATGATGAGTATGCCTCATCAGCGGAGTATAAAAAGTTTTGGAAAGACCTGGCTAAAGGAGTAGTACAATCAGGCGAATTTCAACGATTGAAAAATGGTGGAGAAGAGTTTTGGATTAATGCCAGCTATACACCAATTATTGATGACAAGGGGAAGGTGTCCAAAGTAATTAAAATAGCGACAGATATTACCCAAATGGTAAGCGACAGAGTGCAAGGTGAGGCAATAAAAGCAGCCGTGGATGCTGGGTGGGCTTCTATCGAATTTGAACCGGACGGAACGATCCTGGATGTCAATGAAAACTGGATCAATACGCTCGGGTATGACAAATCAGAAATGGTGGGCCAGCATCACCGTATATTTTGCGATAAAGCCTATGCGTCATCAGCCGAGTACAAGCAATTCTGGAAAGATTTGGCTAATGGCAAGGTGAAGTCCGGAGAATTTCAACGATTCAAGAACGGCGGAGAAGAACTCTGGATCAATGCAAGTTATGCACCAGTAAAAGATGCTGAAGGACAAGTATTCAAAGTGGTAAAAATAGCTGCGGACATTACAGATATCAAAGTACCAATCCTTAGAGTGAAAGACATCATTACGAATATGGCAGAGGGCGACCTAACCCATCGATTTGATTTACAATCAGAGGGATATGTCGGAGAGATGGGCGACGCATTAAACGTGGCCTTGGACAATATGAATAACCTACTAGGCGATATCAACGAAAGCAGTACCCTGATAGCCACCAGCTCTGAGCAGATGCTAACCAAAAGTGATCAGATGCAAGGAACAACCCAAGAGGTGGCATCTGCCATTGGCCAAATGGCCGAAGGTGTACAAGATCAGGCACGACAAATAGATGACTCATCCAAATTGATAGATGAGGTACGTACCTCAGCTGAGAAAATGGGAGAGCAATCACAAACCATAAATGACGCAGCCAAAAAAGGACAGGTAAATGCCAAAAAGGGTCTGGACACAGTCAAAAAAGTAGTCGATAGTATGAGCCAGATTCAGGACGCTGCAAATGTCACCTCAGAATCTATAGAAGTATTGACCGAGCGGTCCGAAGAAATAGCCAGGACACTCAATGTAATTACCGATATAGCAGGTCAGACCAACTTATTGGCACTAAATGCGGCTATAGAAGCAGCAAGAGCTGGAGATGCAGGGCGAGGATTTGCCGTGGTAGCGGAGGAGATCAGAAAATTGGCAGAAGATTCCCGTACCTCAGCAGGCGATATAGAGAAGGTGATCAAGGCTGTAGAAAAAGACATTTCTCAAGCTGGTAAGGCCATAGATGAAATGGGTAATAGTGTGAAAGCAGGAAACGGAGCTTCTAAGGAAGCAGAAACGGTATTCATTGAAATTGATGAGTCAATTATTGAAACCCTTGGCTTATCAGAAGAAGTACTGAAAGCCACTGAAGTGCAAAAGATGAGCATGGATGAAACAGTCAAAAACATTGAAAAAATCGTGACTGTATCAGAAGAGACATCCTCAGGAACAGAAGAAATAGCTACCTCATCGAAAGACCTTAGCGATGGTATGAATGAATTCAACTCATCCAGTAAAGGCTTGGCAGACATTGCCAACCAGTTGCAAGAAGGAGTATCCAAGTTCAAACTAAGAACTGTCTAGGTAAGAACGATCAAAAGCGAACAAAGAGATATGGAACCAGATAATCAACAGGAGGTACTAGAGGAAATCGAAGAGCAAGAGCAAATCGAAGAAGGAACACGAGAGCAATTGATAGTCTTCAAACTCGGAGAAGGAGAATATGCTCTGCCTATAGCCCAGATCAAAGAAGTCGTACTCACTCCACGTATTTCGACCATGCCGCAAACACCCGATTATGTAAAGGGCATTGCTAACATTCGGGGAAATGTGATTTCAATCATGGACTTTGAAGAGAAATTCGGGCTGAATGGCCGATCTAAAAAGGCCTCTAATGGCCATGGAATAAACTACACTTTGGTAATTGAAAGCGAGGAATATCATGTCGGAATATTGGTCAAAGAAGTTCCTAATACACTCACCGTATTGTCATCCAAAATTGACAGCTCGGCCAATATCATGCAACATTCCACCTTGGACGAATCTGTTATTAAAGGTATCGTCAAGATCAAAGGCCGAATGATCATTTTGATAGATGTGCTGCTGATGATGCAGAGTGGAGAGATTAAAACCAAGTTGTGAGTCCATTTTTCCTTGAACTAAAGTAAGTAGATGACCTCACCTCAGATAAGAGTACTTATTGCCGATGATTCGGGCTTTATGCAATTATTGATCAAAGATATACTAAGCGCAGACAAGACCATAAAAGTGATAGCTACAGCAGAAAACGGAAAACAGGCGTTGGAGAAAACCAAATATCATCATCCCGATGTGGTTTTGATGGATATGCTAATGCCAAAATATGATGGACTCTATGGAGTAGAGATGATCATGCAGGAGTGTCCGGTGCCAGTGGTGATTCTTAGTACAGTCGGTAATAATAATATTGGCCCCATTCTCTCGGCCCTAAACCTTGGTGCTTTTGACTATCTAAATAAACCTGAAGGAAATACGGCTAAGCTCAGGACAATAGACTCCGAAATCATAAAAAAAGTACGGCAGGCGGCGAAAGTGGATGTAAATAAATTGGTTTCCGGACGGTCGGAAATCAATCATTTGAAGCACACTTTCAGCGCACAACGCGAATACGATGTCGTCGTCATAGGCTCGTCTACCGGAGGACCTAATGCGCTGGAGAAAGTAATAACGAAATTTCCACGAAACCTGATTGTACCTGTCCTTATTGCTCAGCACATGCCTGCAAATTTTGTAAACTCATTTGCAAAAAGATTGAATTTGCTTGTGCCACAGGAAGTACGTGTAGCAGAAAAGAGAATGCCTATCGAGGACGGGATAATCTATATCGCTCCAGGAGATAGAAATATGATTATCAGAAAAAATAAAGCATCTGGAAAAGTCGTGGTGGATTTTGTGGATGAAGTCTTTGAAGAATACAACAATCCATCGATCAATTCACTGATGCTATCAGTAGCAGATGTTTATGGCGGAAAGGCCATAGGCACGATACTAACAGGCATGGGAAGAGATGGTACCAAAGGATTGAAAGCGATCAAGGCAAAAGGAGGTTTTGCCATAGCGCAAGACCGTGATACCTCCGTAGTTTTTGGAATGCCAAAAGAAGCGATAGCCAGTGGGTGTGTGGATCGAGTAGTCCCCATTCATGAAATGGGAGAATTTATTATTAGTTGTTTGTCTTAAATATAAGAGAAAATGGATCTTTCGATGAGTGCACAAGAAGAGGAAGAATTGTTGGAAATGTTTTCCTTCGAAGCTCAGGAAATGCACCAACAGCTCAATGAGCTACTTACATCATTCGAAGCCAATCCCGACAATGATGATATCATAGACGAGATATTTCGAATCACTCATACACTAAAAGGAAGTGCGATGGGAATGGGATTCAGTGGCATTGCGGATGTATCCCATGTCACCGAAGATATCTTCATGGCCATCAAAGCAGGAGAACTCGAGACAAGCAAATCTTTATTTACCAGTCTATATAAGGCAAGCGATAAGTTGGGAGAACTAATTGCCAATATAAGAACGAAGGAAAAAATCAGCCACAAAGGAATCAAAACCAAACTTGAGGTCATATTGAGAAAGGCTCGTGCTAGCGATGAAAAGACTCCGAATTCTAGTGAAAATGGAGATACTGTTGCTGAGGAGGTAGTAGTAAATCAGTCCGAATCAGAAAAGCCCAAGTCAGCACGTGAGGAGGAGTACATGGCTAACACTGAAACCATCGACCTTGTCCAAGACTATGAAAGCCAGGAACATTTAGAGGTAGAAGAAGATAGTTTATGGGGAAAATGGTGGAAAAAAGTAAAAGGAATTTTCCAAAATAATCCTGATCAGTCTGAAGATAATTACGATACAGTAGCAGAAGAGGAGGTTCAGCAAATCGAGAACGAAGTACCAGCTGAACCCGTAGAGCTAGTGCTCGGACAAGAAACAAGTGAACCAGAATCCCAGAATCCCCCAGATGATCTAGGCGAGGACAGTCAATCACGACCTTCGCTTACTGAAAACGATGAAAAATCTGTGTTGGATCTGCTGGATAGTATGAGTCCGGAATCAAGCGAGGAAAATGCTGACCTCTTGAAAAATCTTCAAGACAAGGTGGCAATTACAGACTTAGTACAAGTGCCTATCAGGAAGCTGGATACACTGATGAACCAGGTAGGTCAGTTGATTATTGAACGGGATCGCCTGATGGCAATCAATGCTGTGAATGGTCAAAGAAATACCGAGTACGCAGGTCTTCAGAGGATTACATCAGATTTGCAATACAGTGTGATGGACGTTCGTCTGGTTCAGATAGGAACACTCTTCAATAAATTTCACCGAATCGCTCGTGACGTAGCCGCCATTGAAAATAAAAACGTGCAGCTCAAGGTAAAGGGAACTGAGGTTGAAATCGATCGCAATATTCTCAAGATTATGAGCGATTCTATGGTTCATCTGATTCGAAATGCTGTAAGTCATGGCATTGAAAGCCCCGAGGAGAGAGAACGCCTCAATAAGCTGGAAGAAGCCACTATCACTTTGTCCGCCAGAAGTGAAAAGGACAATGTAATAGTAGAAGTCACCGACGACGGAAAAGGGATAGACGCAAGTGCCATTCGGAAAAAAGTACTGGAAAAGGGGATGGCTACCCCTGAGTATCTGGATCAGCTGTCAAGTGATGAAATAATCATGTTCATTTTTGAACCTGGATTTTCCAATGCAGAAGAGGTCAGTGAAATATCAGGTCGAGGTGTTGGTATGGACGTGGTCAAAAACTCTACCGAATCTATTGGTGGACAAATCATGATCAATACAGAAGTAGGAGTAGGCACAACAGTGAGCCTGAAACTACCCTCTTCCATGGCTGTCAAAGGTGTCCTTCTTTTTCAAATGGGAGAGCAAGAATTTGCCTTTGCTTTGGCTTACACAGAAGCTGTAATATCCCTTCACAAGAAAGATATCCATAAGGCTGGCATCGGGCTCATGTCTAGTTACTTGAAGCAAACGATTTCGATTGTATTTTTTAGTGACTTATTCAATATGAAGGATTTTTCCGATGTCTATGAGCCAGGGACTTTTCATAAAACATTTGATGCTTGTGGTGACGACGAAAAATTTGACGTAATCGTGGTGTCACATGGCAATAAATACATTGGAATTGTAGTAGATAAACTTCTGCAACAAAAAGAGATAATAGAAAAAACAATTCCAAAGCCGTTGGACACTAACAAACTAATGAGCGGAACCACTATTCTAGGTAACGGAAATGTTTGTCTGGTAGTAGATGTGGTAGCCATCGCAGACATCCTCTATAAATCCAAACTCAAAGTTCAAGAATCTAAAAGCGCCTCATGACCACGAGTAGGGAGATCACCACAAACGAGGAATACAAAGCCCGATACATCCTGGAATACGGAGTAGAAAAAACGGCACAGGCGCTTACTACGATGCTAGGCCATGAGGTCAGCCCTGTTCGAGTCAATTTGGAGAAGTATGAAACTTGGCTGGCACAAGGGCTTGGGCATAAGCGAGACATCAAAGATCACGTGGTAATGCTAAAAACCGAACTGGTTGGAGGTGTCACAGGCATCAATTATTTTCTTCTTACCAAAGAAGAAATGAAACTCATTGGGTCGGAGTGCCTGACAGATGAAATGACCGATGGAAATCGCGCGATTCTTATTGAATTTCTGAAAGAAATAGAAAACGTATTGGCCGCTGCCACCATTTCTGAAATGGCTGATAAACTCCGTGTCGATTTGTATGGAGACGTGCCAAAAATTCAAGCAGTATATGCCACTGAAGTGGAACAGGTTATTAGCAGAGAAGCCGCCCTGCTAAATCCAATACTAGTTCTTCACTGCCAAATGCATATACCAAAACTGGGCATGTCACCAGATTTTTTGTGGCTTTTTAATAGCTCACTATTTGAGGTATTGGAGCAAATAGAAGAATTTGAAATTTTAGAAAATGCGCCAGTAGAAAAATGATATCAGAAGAAGAAGTAAAAGCCCTGATGCTGGCAATGAAAAAAAGATATGGATTGGATTTTACCAACTATGAGGTAAAGTCTCTTAACCGGGGAATTACCCGATTGATGACCAAGCATAAAATGAAAGGAATGATCGACCTGTGGGGCAAAATTCTTAAGGATGATGATTTTTTCACGAGCAGTATTGATGATCTATTGGTCAACCTTACAGAGCTATTTAGAAATCCGGATGCGTGGGCGATGATAAGGGACGAAATTCTTCCCACCTTCAGTAAGGCCAATGAGATAGACATCTGGCATGCGGGCTGCTCCACAGGCGAAGAAATTTATACTATGGCTATTGTATTGGAAGAATCCAATATGCTATTCAAATCTAATATGCTAGCTACAGACCTTAGCCAGACAGCGCTCGATAAGGCAAAAAAAGGAGTCTATTCGAAAGCAGCTTTGAAGAACTATCTAAGGCCTTTCTTGAAATTTTTTCCTGATAAGTCTCTTGAAGATTATTTCGAGTTCAATGATACAAATGCCAACATCAAGAAGCGATATACCAGGAAAGTGACCTATAAGCGCCATAATTTGGTGGAGCTCAAAATGGATAAAAAATTTGATATGATTTTCTGTAGAAATGTGATGATTTATTTCGACTCAGAATTGAAAAGTAGGATTCTGAATTTTCTTAATAATTGTCTGAAAGACGGTGGATATCTGGTGCTAGGATACTACGACACCATGCCCAACGAGAGTATAGACATATTTGACGTTCACAACAATTCAACCAGAATTTATAAAAAAAGACTAACACCAATCAGAGAAAGATATGAACAAGAAAGTGTTAATAGTTGATGATTCGGGATATACGCGCAAGGTTATAAACCGTGCGCTTACCAAAGCTGGATATGAGGTAATCGGAGAGGCCGAAACAGGAGAAGCTGCCATAGATATGGCCATTGAGAAAAACCCTGATGTGATAACTCTGGATAACATTTTGCCTGACATGTTGGGCTTGGATATCCTAAAAGTTATCAGAGAGGAGGGGATAGACGCAGTGGTGATTATGATCAGCGCCGTGGGTCAGCAGTCTACCATTTCCGACGTACTGGAATTAGGCGCTTCCAAGTACATTGTTAAACCGTTTACCCCAAGCGACGTCGTAAAGGCTGTCAATGAGTTTGCGAACTAGGTAATAATTGAAATGAATCAAAGTAAGAAAACCGTAATTGTAATTGACGATTCGGGATACATGAGATCCCTGATCAAAACCGCGTTAGAAAAAGCAGGGTATCAAATAGTAGGGGAAGCAGGTAGCGGAGAATTGGCGATAGATCTGTGCATCAAACTCAAGCCCGATTTGATCACCCTGGACAATATTTTGCCTGACATGCATGGCATGGACATCCTAAAAGCCATTCGGGAGGAAGGCGTCACCTCCGAGGTGCTCATGGTCAGCGGATTAGGGCAGTCGAGTATCGTGGAAGAAGCAAAAACAATGGGCGCTACCGACTATGTGGTCAAGCCATTCGATTCACATCATTTGGTAGAGGTAGCCAACCAAATATTTCGGAATACCGAAAGTTAACCACTCCTAAGGGCCACTTCAAGATTCGCTGTTCTTTGATTGTCATCACTTGGACAAATCATTTCAAAGAGCAAAAAATGTGATTCAACTACCAAAAATGTTGGATGATCGAGTATCCTCAATTTCACTACAAATTGGGTTAAAATTAAAAGATATTTGAATAGATGATTACTCTGACGAGCCACCGGGGTATCAATTGGAAAATATTGAGCAACTAAGCAAAATTACTATGAAACGAGTATTGATAATTGACGATTCGGGATACATGAGACACTTGATCAGACGTACGTTGGAAAAAGCGGGATATGAAGTAGTCGGTGAGGCTGGAAATGGAGAAATGGCCATTGATTTGTGTTATGGATTGGAGCCTGATTTGATAACACTCGACAATATCCTTCCTGATATGCATGGTCTGGACATACTTCAAGCCATTCGCGAAGATGGAATTGAATGTAAGGTGGTGATGGTCAGTGCACTTGGTCAAGCCAGTATCGTAGACGAGGCCAGAGCCCTAGGCGCAGTTAATTATGTAGTTAAACCTTTTGAACCTGAGAATTTGATCAAGGTCGTCGATGGGATGTTTGAGACTGCAACTGCCTAAATTCAAGTTATTTAACATTAGCATTTCAAGCATAGGAAGCTCTAATTTGTAATTTCATCTTAACACAATTCAAATCGACCGCCAAAATCTGGAGAAGGTCATTTACCCATCAAGCCCGCATCTGACGTTGAGGACAAGACCTCTCAAGGCCATAGGACAATTTCTATCGTAGAACTCAGACGCAAAGAGCAGTTATAAAATATACCCTCATGTTGCAGTATTAGGGAAGAACAAAATAAGCAACCCTATAGATCAGATGATGCCATACGGTATATAAGTGTACTTTTGTATACTTACTGAATTGTTGTAGCCAATCGAAATGAATGATATATATAGAAATATAGCAGTTATAATTGAGATAGGGAATTCTATTAAATATCTTAGAAATGGACTTGCTGAGATTCAAAAAATAAGTGCGGTTAATGATTTCTATGACCCTGTATTAATTTTTTTATCTGGAGGTTTAGAGAGACTTTTTAAATCAATGTTATGTTTAAATTTCAAAGAACTTAATAATAGATTACCTAATCCTGGTGAGATTTGGAATTACAAACAAGGACATGATATAGAATTTCTAAAGAGTAAGATTGAAAATATTTGTATCCCAATAAATCGTCCTTTCGCGCAAGATGACTATGATATAATAACAAGAGATGGAACCATTATTGCAATTTGCAAAGCATTATCTAAGTATGGACAGAAAGCCCGTTACTTTAATCTTGATGCAATACTTGGAACTGAGCAAGAATTTGACTCTAAAAAAGAATGGGAGTTAATAGAATCAGAGGTGTTGAAAGACTATTATGGAGAAAAAGAGTTTTATGAAATGTTAGGTGACCCAAAGAAATTGGATGAGATTTATTTAAAATCGAATCACCTGCTTGTTTCAAAAATAGAAGTATTTCTAAGAGCAATAACTAGACAATTTATTTTTGGGGATTTTTCCAGTGATTCAAAAAGATTCGTGTTTGAAATTGAATCTTTTACAAAAATAGAAGATAATCAAATAGGTACAATCGATTACAGAAGGTTCGAAAACCATGAAAGGATAAAAAGATAATAATGCTCAGAAAAGACTTCAAATACGGGTTTATAATTTTGATATTGACATTATCAATAATTTCATGTAGCCAGACAAAATTTGATTCTGAAAAATGGAAAAAATGGACTGAAACAGAATCAACCATGACTCTTCGTTGGGATATGAGAAAAGACCTGATTAGAAAACATAAACTTGTTGGTTTGACTGCTTACGAGGTTATTAATTTACTGGGTGAACCAGAAAAGAAGTCTGAAAAAGAGTTTTGATATTATCTTGGTATGGCAAGAAAAGGAATTGATACTGGTTCTTTAATCTTAACGATTGAAAACAGGAAAGTGATAGATTATAGATTTCGGAATGGATGAACAACAACTGGCTACAACAATGTGTATAGTGCATGCGGGTTTTGGCGGTATTCAAGCGTTTGTGGCTCGTAAAAAAATCGGTGTAAACTGATAGGAAATCGCTTCGTAATCCCGCACGACACCATACACTAATCGTTAGGTTTCAGTGACGTAGAAAACCCACCGCACCTTTAAGCACATTTGGTTTTTGCCATGGCAACACCAACCCAGAAAAACCTAAAGAACTAAAACCTCCCTACGCTCCGTAGTGATTAATTTATACTCTTCCCGATTAAAAACGCGACTAGTTATGCTGCCGATTTAAAGACATCCTCAGTCTACTATGGGTGTTCCTAACTGCTTTAATAGTTGGACTGATTTTGTAGTTATTTGGCTTTTTCGCTAAAGCTCATCTATATGTCCAAATTCTTTAGGAAAACCTCCTATTTAGGCCATTTTCATTGAATCTCACCCGTTTTTTGTCCTATTTCTACCCCTCCGATGCCCATTTTGGGTGATTTTTTGGCCGATTTATCACGTTTGCAACCCACACCTTTGTCTCATAAATTTTTATAGAAACCAAAAATGCATTCACATGAAAAATTCAATAATCACTTTTCTCATTGCCTGGTTAGCATTTGGTGCAGTTCACGGCCAAGGTATAGAAACAAACAAAAAATCAAATAGCTCGAAGGAAGAAGTGATCCATGTGCGTGAGCACGTAATGGTGGTCATGAAAGACGGTACTCAGGTAGAGGCCGTAGTGTTGGGTCGCTACTCAAACAACAAATATTGGGTAAGGGCAATAGGGACTGATAAGCAGGGGGCGGTGCACAAAAAGTATTTAATTCCAATATCCAGCCAGGTGTCGATCAAAGAGAACAAAGGCGGATCAAGCAAGAAATAATTTTATAACACTCTAAATAATATCATTATGAATTCACGAACAAAAGATACAATCAAAGCAGGATTGTCAGTAGTACATGTTGCGCTAATTGCTTATGTAATAGTCTTGGCGATAACAGCTCTAAATTCAATGATTTAGCGAAAAGCGAGTCATCAATCAGCCGTGTCTACCAGCGCACGTCTGATTTAGAAAACAAATTTATCAATTAAAAAAAATTCATTCGCCATGAAAAATACAATGTCAATAAAAATGATCAATTATCATCTGTCACCAGATATGATGATAAAAAAAATAGTAGCCACCTTATGTTTCATATCGTTTGGTGTGGCGGCATTGGCACAAGCTTCCTCTTACGACAACGGACAGATAAATGTTGAAGTCGACGAAGTGATTAGGATAGAAAAGTATGGTTGGGAAAACTTGGAATTGTCTTATCAGCTAACTAATGGATCTGATCGTCAATTGAAACGGATAGATTTCAAAGTAATACTATTGGACAAAGACCAGAAGAGTGTAGGAGAAATTGATGTGCATGATTTTAATATTCCTGAGAATTCAAAAATCACATATAAATATATTGAAATGAACCCTGATTTTGTAAATGCCAGGATTGATGAAATTAAACTTGTCGAAGGAAGTATTGCTGTCCAATACAATGGAAGCAATCAACAGACTGATAGTGGCGGCAAAAAAGATACTGCGACGATACGGTTAAAGTAGCTTTCAAGTTCATTATTCTACCAGACACTATAAAGCTAAGCGCAATTGTCAAAAATATTATATGGTAATTTTGAGTTGTTTAAGAGACTGCATGAGGGCGCAGTCTCTTTTTATTCGCAGTATTCACTAATCTCATTCTAATGCGGGCGACGGAGTTTGGCGAATGACTCCTCGATGCCCTGGGCTGCATTTGGATGCAGCCCATTTTTTTTGATCCAGAAAAACTATCTCGAAATGATCGGCCAGTACTCTTTTCGATTTCAATCACGTTACATTTCCTTTCAACGAAGTAACCTTCATGCATCTTAATCCACTTTTTCATTAGGGGTTGTACATATTTGTTGTTGTGATTATATTTCATGTCAGTAAAAACAAATCTTGTGAACAGCTACAGATGCATTCTTTTCTTGTTTCTTTTCACCTATCCTACTCTTTCATTCTCACAGAGAGATAAGATTGACAGTCTTCTGAGTCGTTCGAAAACCCAGCAAGGCGAGGAGCTGGTTGATACGTATAATCTGCTGGTGACGGCCTATCTGAAGTCTAGTTTGGATAGCTCAGAGTTCTATGCCAAACAAGCACTTTCATTAAGTGAGAAATTGAATTATCAAAAAGGACTGGCCAGGTCAAATATGAGTATAGCTGAGTGGCTTGACGCTGGTGGCAATTATGATCAGGCCATTGAATATGGGCTAAAATCTCTGGATCAATTCCATAAATTGTCCGACGACGAGGGCATTGCTGATATTTATTATGTACTTGGTGGTATTTACAGTGGACAGTTCAGGTTTGATGAGGCGCATTCCTACCTCAATCGGGCACTAGATATTCGCCTTGAGCTAAATGACCTTGAAGGCCAAGCCTATGTGTACAAGTCTATCGGTAACATACACGTGTATAAGGGAAATTTGCATGAAGCAATAAAATTTTATAAAAAGGGGGGAGCAATCAGCGAACAGATGGGAGACGATCAACTCTCATCAAGTTTTTATACAAATATCGGCGTTGGACATCAGCGACTTGAAGATTTCGAACAAGCACTCAAATACTATCTAAAGAGCATAGCGCTAAAGCAAAAATTTGATGATAAATATGGCATGTCTAGCATCTACAACAACATGGGTCTGATCAATAATGATCAGGGCAATTATGACAAAGCCAGGGCATTTCATGAGAAAAGCCTAAAGCTGGATCAGGAGACCGGAAGGAAGGCTGAAGTTGCCATGGACTACAATAATATTGGCAATGTGTGTGTGTCACAGGGAAAATTGGACAGTGCTTTATTCTTTTTTAATAAAAGTCTGAAAATAAGGCAGGATTTGGGAAGCCAGAGAAACGTTGCCCATTCGTTGGATAACATTGGGAATATCTATCGAATCAAAGGAGATTATCAGATGGCAGAAACGTACTGCCTGCGATCGCTGAAGATCAATGAGCAGCTGGGAGACAAGAAAAGACTTTCGCTGAATTACATCCATCTTGGTGAAATTTTGACTCAGGTGGGAAAGTATGATGAAGCAGAACGGCATCTGATGAAAGCACTCGAAATGCGAAAGAGTGATGGTGACTATTTTGGCACTAGAGTAGCATTGAGTGCGCTTAGTATGCTATTTGAAGCGACTGGTGAATTCGAGAAATCATTGTCATTTTATAAGCAGTACACTGCAGTCAACGATAGCCTGTCTCGACAGACAGAAAATAAGCAGATTCGTGAGATCCAGACCAAATATGAAACGGACATCAAAGAGCAGGAGCTATTCTCAAAGAGTCAGGAAATAAGCATCCTTCAGAAGCAAAAACAGATAGATGTTTTTTGGCGAGTGTTTTTGATCATCAGTGTCATGATTATTTTGGGCACTGCTATCCTAGTTTATATTTCGCTGAAACGAAGGGCTAGCTTTAGACAGAAAATGCTTGAGTCTCAAAGATCACAGACACATCAGCTCCAAGAGTTGAACAAAATGAAGTCGCGGTTCTTTGCCAATATCTCGCATGAGTTTAGAACTCCACTATCCCTCATTTTGAGTCCAATAGAGAGCCTATTTGGCGAAGTATCTACAAGCCAAGGTACTCAAAAGCTTAATATGGTTCAGCGCAACGCCCAGCGGTTGCTCAAGCTGGTCAATCAGCTCATGGAGCTCTCTAAAATCGAGGCGGGAAAAGCCTCACTAAAAGCTTCATTTGAAAACATTGTTCCGCTTATTCGTGGGTTGTTTTATTCTTTTCAATCTCTGGTTGAAAAGAAAAACATTTCACTAGAATATATATGTGAAGAGGATGAAATATCGCTTTATTATGAAGCGGAAAAAATGGAACATGTTCTAATCAACCTGCTGTCCAATGCGGTTAAATTCACACCTGAAAACGGCACAATTACACTGGAACTAAAGCGCCTCAAACAGCAAGAGCCGGAGCGACTCGAAATCATTGTAAAAGATACTGGTCCTGGTATTCCGTCGGATAAAGTACCCTACATTTTCGACAGATTTTTTCAGGCGGATAGTTCGGAGACCCGAGAGTATGAAGGAACCGGCATTGGCCTTGCCATAGCCAAAGAATTCGTAGAATTACACCACGGGGAGATATTTGCAGATAGCGAAACAGATCAGGGAGCGGTCTTCCATATTGTGCTCCCTATGGGAAAATCTCACTTGTCGGATGAAGAAGTGGTCGGAATCGCTACCAGCGTCCATAAAAGCCGAGGACATCAGATCGTAGAAGACCAAGCCCTGGAGTCCGCTCATTACAACGATGAAAAGTCTGACAAGCCAATAATCCTTATCGTAGAAGATAATTCAGATCTTCGCGAATACATAAAAGGAACATTCGAAGACAAATATCAAATACAATTGGCTGTGAACGGTGAGGAAGGCCTCGAAAAAGCTCTTAATCTTATTCCCGACCTGATCATCAGTGACATCATGATGCCCAAAATGGATGGAACAGCTTTGTGTAAAAAACTAAAAACAGACCCAAGAACCAGTCATATTCCAGTGATTCTGCTGACGGCTAAATCAGATGAAGAGGACAAACTTGAGGGCCTCGAAAATCAGGCGGATGATTATTTAGTAAAACCTTTTAATACTCGTGAACTGGTTGTCAGGACCAACAATTTAATTGCCATCAGAAAGAAACTGCAAGAGAAGTACAAAACATCGATGTTGCTCGAACCCAAGGATATAGAGGTGAATTCGATGGAGCAGGATTTTCTCAAAAAAATGACAGAAGCCGTAGAAAGGAATCTGGGCAACGAAAATTTTGGAGTAGAAGAACTCAGCGAAGAGATGGGAATGAGCAGAGTACACTTACATAGAAAACTTCAGGCTCTGATCGGCCTGGCTCCCAGTCTATTCATTAGAAATTTTCGATTGCGCAGAGCCAGGACTTTGTTGCAAAAAAAGGCGGCCACCATTTCAGAGATTGCATATCAGGTCGGATTCTCAAGTCCCGCCTATTTCAGCAAGTGTTTTAATGATGAATTTGGCTATTCTCCCAAAGACGAAAAAGTTTCCGATGACTCATTCATCGACTAATTACCAAGAACAGAAATTACATCCGATAATACGCAACCTCAGTAGAAAGTTAGAGGCATGTTACCATTCTGTAGGTTTTCGTAACGACGTTGATAGTCGAAAATCACTCCTGAATCTACCTTAGCGCTGCTTATTTAGTCTACATGTCACCATTCATAAGATGAAAGTGACGGTTTTGGAAATAAGAGAGGCGGTGCTAATAATAATCTAGCCATAAGCGCCACCTGTGTACGATTATTAGTTATGAGAAATCGCTTTGAAGCAATTAAACCAAAAGGAGGGTATGCATAACGAAAATGCCAGGAGTTTATATGAGAGAATAGGAGGAGCTAAATCACTGGATATTGCTATTGATATTTTTTATCGCAAAGTGCTTGCAGACAGAGCGCTTGAACAGTATTTCAAAGGAGTTGATATGCAATCATTACAGTCCAGACACAAGGCATATTTAATGGAAGCCTTTGGAGGACCAGTAAGGACTGAGAGCCAGGACTTGGAAAACCTAAACTCAACTGAAATTTCTAAAGGCATTCATAACGTCCATCTGGACTGTATGTCTGGCTATCTGATTAGTACCATGGAGAATATGGGAATAGGAGGTAGAGAAATGGCTGAAGTCAGGAGAATCGTCGAAAACACTAATATAGAATTTCAAAGCAGTTGAAATATAAACTTGGCAAATGGCCATATCTCAACTGAAGAAGTAAAGTCTAAACCAACCTGTGCAAGATGCACGATGATGACATCAATAATGTCATCATGAACCCAGCTAAAAAGGAAAGAAAAAATGAAAAGGTTATTGAAAAACTATGGCTTGGTGGCTGTCATGCTGCTATTGTCTGGCATCTGGCAAAAGGCAGATGCACAAACCATCCAAATCACGAATATAGAATTTGATCAGAATCAGGTTCATTTGACCTATAATCTGGAAGACTCTATTGTCGGCCGCTATTACACTATCAGACTCTACTCATCCGAAGACAATTTTCTAAATCCGCTTGAGAAGGTCAGCAAGGAAGTAGGCATGGAGATCAAACCGGGATATGGTAAAGAACTTATCTGGGATGCCGGCAAGGAATTTGGCTCTTCCTTCAATGGAAAAGTAGCACTCGAGATCAGAGGCCGGGTATTTATCCCATTTATCAACATGGAAGGATTTGAAGACATTCAGATTCTAAAACGGAGGAGAGATTATAACATTATCTGGACCGGAGGCCGGCCACAGAATATTCTCAACTTCAATCTCTATAAGGGAGATAAAAAGGTGCAGACGTTTCCTAACATAGCAAATGTAGGACACTACAAACTCCACCTTCCTGCGCATACGAAACCAGGTAAAGATTACCGCTTTGTGATAGCTGATACCAAAAATACAGATGAAGTAGTGCGCACAAGTCAGTTTCGTGTAAAACGAAAGGTGCCATTGGTACTCAAATTCGTACCAGTTGCCATTTTAGGAGGGGCGGTTGCCTACTTTCTGGGCAAGTCGCCTTCTTCCAATTCCACGTCTGAGTTTTCTATACCAGATCCTATAAGTCCAAACTAAAAACCAGAGCTATGAAATACATGATCAAATCACTCGCATTTGTTGCTTTTTTCGTTTCAATATCTATTCAAGTCCTTGCCTCATGTCCGGGGTTGGGGGCGTTTAGCATCAATTCTATTTCGGCAAGTAACATTACTGAATCGACTATTTATTTGACCTGGACCTCTTCTGCTAATGCTGACAACTATAAAGTCTTCTATAGAATCGGTACGGGAGATTGGGTTCAGTCTCCGGGTACGATAGTCGCGGGATCTACGCGTGAGCATACGATTTCAGGTCTGTTCGGTGGTGTTACTTACGGAATCATAGTCACTGCTTTTGACTTCTGTGAAGATGGCGATGGCGGTGGAGGAGGAGGTGGTGGTGGTGAAATACCCTTTGCTCCCCTCTCTTTGATTAGAGATAGAAGCACCTCGGTCAGAACGGTCCTTACCGAACCAGTCAAACCAAGCACCAGATCAGCTGATGATCAAGCCGTTAGTTCATTTTTGGCGAGGTGGCATAGTACCAATACTGCCACCAGTTATCGACTGGATGTGTCTACTTCAAGTTCCTTTTCATCATTTGTGAGTGGATACAATAATAAGAATGTCGGATCTGTGACAGAGGCCTCGGTGACAGGTCTGCAATCTGCAACAAAATATTATTACAGAATCAGAGCAGTCAATGGAAGCGGTACATCTGTGTCTTCCAATGGACGAAACGCATATACCATACCGAATACACCTTCCTTGAACAACGCCAGTAACCAAGAGCAAAATTCATTTGAGGCCAGCTGGGGAGCAGTCACGCGAGCGGATAGCTATAGACTGGATGTATCCACCTCATCCTCATTTAGCTCTTATGTCAGTGGCTATAATAATCGCTCTGTCCTTGGAACCTCTCAAACAGTCACTGGTCTAAATCCTGGAACTACTTATTATTTTCGCGTCAGAGCATACGATACGTCTGGCACTACCACCTCAAGTAGCTCAGCCAGCAAGAGTACAATTACGATTCCTGATGAGCCCAATACTTCAGCACCCAGTCATTTGAACCAAACTTCCTTCAGAGCCAATTGGGTAGCAGAAACAGGTGCTTCCAGTTATCGATTGGATGTATCCGAAGTGAGTGATTTTTCGAGTGTGGTGGATGGGTATGATAATAAATTTTCATCTGGTACCTCTGAGACTGTCATTGGACTTGACGGAGGAAAAACATACTATTACCGCGTACAGGCGGTGAATTCATCAGGATTTTCTGACCCTTCACCTGTGCATGGAACAGTACTGCTCAAACCTGCAAATCCATCCGCTGAGTCTGCTTCGAATCCTGAACCGCACCAGTTTACCGCCAACTGGCAGGACAATACCATCTCTCCTGATAGCTATTTGGTAGAAATCGCAGATAACGACGATTTTATCAACCCTTTGGCAGGTTATGATGATCCCATTACAGGCACTTCAATAGATATTATTGGCCTGGATGGTGGTACTACTTATTACTATAGGTTGAAAGCCATCAATAATTCCGGGGAATCCAATTATTCTAATGTGATTGAAATAATCACTGTTCCTGGTCAGCCACAAACCACAACACCATCAGATTTTTCAGAGACATCCTTTAGTGCTAATTGGGAGGCCGAGGGTGGATCATCGGCCTATTATTTGGATGTTTCTGAATCTGATGATTTTTCTAGTTTTTTACCTGGATACAATAATTTGTTTGTTAATGGTACTACCCAAGAAATCTCAGACTTAGCCAGGGGCAGTAGCTATTATTATAGAGTGAAAGCAGCCAATTCTTCTGGTATATCGATTAGTTCGACAGGTGAGCCTGCGCTCACGATTTCTCAAGCACCCACTCCCCAATCCGCCACTGATTATACTCAGGCTGAGTTTGTCACCCATTGGGAGGCGGTGAGTGGAGCGGACAGCTATCTTCTTGACGTTTCGGAATCGGATAATTTCTCCAGTTTTGTCTCGGGCTATCAGAATTTGGCTGTGG
>NZ_JBDVDW010000025.1:0-1087 GCF_039941815.1 Reichenbachiella sp. | reverse complement strand
GAACGTATACCCTCTGATTTAGCAAACTGCTCTGCTACTCTGCTAGGCAAACAAGCAATCATCTGTGAATTGGGGATAATTGCCGGTAAAGATGAGAAGTGTGGTATATGTAGGCCTATCTTAATAGTCTCACCGCTATTTCTGAGATATGCGCTCGCATCAAAATGGCCGCTCGCCTTAGATACGTAGATATGGTTTTCCTCCAAAAATTGTTCTTTGGTGACAGTTTCCTTCAATCTGGGGTGGCTGCTTGAAACAATACAGCTGTAGTTCTCGGTGAAAGCTAAAATACTTTTGGTGCTTTTTCTTAAAAAACTAAGGTTGCCTATCGCCAAATCAATACGACCCTGAAGCAGTTCCTCCTCTATTTTCGGTATTTCAGTAGTAACAATCTCTAGCTTGCAATTTGGTGCCTTCTCGCGGAGGGCCTCGAGCAGTTTAGGAAGCAAATAAAACTCTCCCAAATCTGAAAGCGCAATGCGGAAGGTTTTTGTGGAGATAGCAGCGTCGAAGTCTCTTGCGAGGGCGATGGCTCGTTCGATGTTTCCGACTGAGCTGGCAAATACTCTGTAGTACTGCTCCGCAGCAAACGTAGGCTTCATGCCATCCCGCGTACGCGTGAATAGCGAATCATTTAACAAGTCCCGTAAGCGTGATAGTGAGTAACTAACAGAAGGTTGAGTTAGGTTGAGGGTTTCTGCAGCTTTGCTAACGCTGCCGTCCTCATAGATAGACAGGAACACCTTTATCAGGCCCAAATCAGATTTTTGCATAATTTTACAGATCCAAATATTCATATGATCTATATTTGATAGCAAAATTTATCAATTTGATCAATATATTTTTCGTTGTTACCGTATAAAATCACGAGGCTGGAAGAGTGAAAAACAACACATCAATCAAGTCAGCCCACTATCAAGTAATAAAGCGCCATGGTGCTAGCAAGATTCTCGGTAATCCTAGATCGAATAAGCTCCACTTTCTGAAAGGTGCCCTCGACGATTTCCGATATCTCCTCTTGCGATATGGGGGAACGCCCCGGAAGAGACGATATTAAAGACAACCAAAGTTCAGGATAAAAAACAAC
>NZ_JBDVDW010000024.1:0-1015 GCF_039941815.1 Reichenbachiella sp. | reverse complement strand
CGAAGCAAATCGTTGCTGTCGAATTTGCTACCTCGTATGGCCCGTTCGATGATTTGAGCGCTCTTTCTACTAGCTACCTGCTTTTTCTCGTGCGATTTTGAGTGTCAGCCGCTAACACAAAGTTTGTCGTGAACATGTGGGCAAGGAGAAGCGGAATACGAAAAAATGGAAATCGATGATCAATGTCGCATTTCCAAACTAAACGCCTCGCAGGTATATGTTGATATTTCGGCCTGTATCGTTCCAAGTTTTATGTCCTTTTGCAAACGAGAACTAGGTGGAGAAAAGTAAAGTATAAACCGGGTTCCCTGTGATGAGACAAAGAAGATGATCCAAAACCATTTTCGAAAAACGTTGGAGGAGACGAGATAGAAAATACCTATTTCCTCCCCTATATTTGACACTCAGTTTCTTAGGGCTCAGAGTTTTCACAAATACTATTAATAGAAGAAAATCCATGTCATGGACCAATTTCTTCGAATTCGTTGCGTTCTCAGAGGTTCATCGTGTCAATAGTTTTGTCAAAACGCAACCAATCCGTTCAGAAACACGGCGTCGTGCTGATTTCTCCGCTAAAACTATTTGAACTAAAATGTGAAACGTGTATGAGTGTTAATCCCGCTGGGCGAGATCTATTCGTTTCCTGTGTCTAAATAGAATGGAAAATCTACTTCTATCGACCTAGTAAAACCTAACCCCGTCTCTGGTAATACGCCATTTTCATGAGCCTCGAGAAACAGCATACAAATCAACTGCGAAATTTCTATCCGGCTGAACTATCGCTCTTACGAGGTTCGTTTTGGGTGTACTGCAGTCATCTGGAGAAATCGTCTGTTTATAAAATTGTCAGTAGAGTGAAAACTTCATCGGACTAGCCAGACGTCTGCTGAAGAGTGGCGGGACCATGAGTGTTGTCCTTCTGGCGCTTCAATTTCGTCGGTCACCGCTCCTCGTGCTGTCCCGTTTGTTTTCAATGTCACTTGTCGGGCCAGGATGACACCAACTCGGAATTGGA
>NZ_JBDVDW010000023.1:0-308275 GCF_039941815.1 Reichenbachiella sp. | reverse complement strand
TGATGAAAGCTATAAAGCGCAAAGAAAGAGTCACTTATATTGAAGAGGCATAGCACCGCTATGGTGATTCAATAAATATATGTTTAGTGTCTATTTCAAAGTGCTTTATGATTGGAATAGATTATCTAATGCATATTTCAGGTTTAAGTCTTGGGAAAACTTAGAAGTAGCTGGCAAATCCAAATTGGAAACCTGCTGTTTTTGATACCGGATTCCCGAGAACGTCACGTTCCCAATGTCTTCTATAGTTGATCCTTAGTAATGTATTGCTTGAAAATCGAAGGCTTAGCCCAGGCACCAGTGCGTATATATGATCATAAATATTAGTACCTGTTTCTTCAAATTCGTCTATGTTGTAATCGATATATTCCACTCTGTTGATCACGTTGAGGGTCACATCCTTCCAGCCCAATAGGTCTTTTTTCATGATGGGGTAGATCATATCCAGATGAGTACCAAACTGACGGCTTCCAAACTGCTGCCCATAGTTGTTGGGAATATCAATAGCTGCCCATGCAGTCTCACTGATTAATTGAAGTTTGGCCAGTTTAATATTGAAGTCTAAAGCAAAAAGGCTTGCTCTCCGTTTCTCTTCCACCGATTGCCCTTCTATCTCGAACTCGTTGTAGATGCCAGTATATCCGGAAACACCAAACTCACCAAGTCCTGAAAGGCTAAAGGCAACTCTACTTGATACTGCAGGCACTCCATTGTTGTCTTCTGCGAACATATCTTCCGATTTTCCCGCTCCAAAAAATGTTCTGTTGTCCGTATTCGCAATCACTCCATCCTGCAACCCATTAGTCAGGTAGAGCTCATAGGTCATTTTATGTTTGCCTACAGGCACTTTTCCATAAAAACCTAATCCTACCTCTGACAAGGTAGATGGAATCACCTGAGTAGAAACCAGCGGCCGGTCAATAAACTCCCATTTAGGGCTATCATGATTTTGATTAAAATAACCTATTGGCGGCAGCAAGATTCCCATTCTAAAAACCAGAGCGGGATGAATCTCGAAATCCAACAGCGCGGTCTCGAGGGCAATTTCTTCAGTGCCATGCTCAAATTCCAATTCAGAAATAAATTTGATCCTTTCGTGTACGCTGGCAAAAATAAAGATGTTGAATCGCCGTAGCTCCATGCTGTAACCATCAGAAATACCATCAGTTGTAAAATAATTTGTATTACCCTCAATATATCCACCAATAGACGCAGAAGAAGCTCCTCTTTGAGCTTCATAAATAAAGGGTCTGTTGAAAATCGCCTCAAGGTTTGTATAAGTAGAATCTCTGTCTTGAGCCTTCAGCTGCGAAACGATTAAAATCGAAAGTAAGAGTATGGTCTTTAAGATTTTCATGATATCAGGATTCGCTTAACAGGATTAGGTGATATAGATAAAATTAGCGTCAGAAGTAACCTTAAATTTCTTGAGGTCATCTTCTGCTGGACCCGTAATTACCTGGCCCTTATTGGTAAACTCGCTACCATGACATGGACAGTGTAGCTCCTGTCCAAAGGGGGTTACTTCGCATTCTTTGTGCGTACACAGCATCAGAACCGCAGAATAACCATCTCCTTCTTGTACTATGTAAATTGGTGCGGGTAGTCGGTCATCTTTGATTATGACCGAATCCCTATCTTCGAATTCGGACTTAGAAATCTTGATCGATTTGTTTTCTACAGAAAAGCTGGCATAATATACTTTAGAGCAAGAAGCCAGCATACTGCCACCTGCAACAGCTCCCAAACAAACCATGCCACTGTTTTTAAGAAATTCTCTTCTTTTCATAGTTTTAAAGTGACTCTAAAAACTTGATGACAAATTCTTTATCCTGATTAGAGAGCACAGAGAACTGTGTGGCTGCCTGCTCGGCCTCTCCGCCGTGAAGAATGATTGCCTCTTCTATACTTCCAGCCCGTCCATCGTGCAGCAAAAAATAATTACCCCCTTGGGCATCTGGTGATAGACCAAGTCCCCAAAGTGCCGGAGTTTTCCATTCTGAGGTAGTAGCCGTTCCTTCTGTGTATCCATCGTCCAGACCTGGTCCCATGTCGTGCATCAGCAAGTCTGTATAGGGGTGAAATACTTTGTTTGCCAAAGCTTCTACTGCGTGATCCCCTGTTCTAAGGGTAGGCAAATGACATGACGTACAACCGATTTGCTCGAAAAGCATCTCACCTTGCTGGACTTGATTGTCGTTTTGATTGCGTCTGACTGGGGGTTTCAAAGTACTCAGATAAAAAACCACCTGATTCACTGTTGCGGTAGATACTTCAGGGTCATCAACCTGACTTATCGGAATATCAGCTTCGTTGTAGTTGATAGGATCTTCTGAATCAAACTCTGAAGTGATGCCCATATCCTGCTTGTAGGCACCTACGGTCTGCATGAGCAAATCGATCGCTCCCGCCTTTTTGCCAAATCGGCCTATGTATCTCCCGTTATTGGCAGTATGATATGACCCGGGCGTAAAGAATTCGGGTGGAGTAATATAATTGGGGACCCCTGATATTCCATCACCGTCTGCGTCGTCAGGATCAGCATTGGCCAAAAGATCACTATCAGAAACGGCCTCCAGCAGCCCCAACCCGGTAACCGCTGGAGCTAAAAAAGTGGTAATACCTGTAGCAGAAACAGGAATGGACTCAGGTTCGAACCCAGGAATGGCTCTATTCTGCAGTTGTGGACCACCCATGCCTAGCATATGATCAAAATTGCCACCATCGAATCTACCAAATCTAACCAGTGCCGACGACGGATGGCCTTTTCCATCCCCTGGGTGACAGGCAATGCACGAAGAGATCACGAAATAAGGGCCCAAGCCAGTATCAGGAGTAAAAACTTCGGCAAAAGCTTCATCTCCGGCAATAAACGTTCGAGTCTGAGCAGCCGAAAGACCATCAATTGGACCATCTAATACTTCATTTTCGGCAGGAGCCTTAGGCATGATCTCATCGCAGCTCTGAAAAATCAAAGCTACCAGGGTATACCACAAGATTTTTTTCATTTTTACTATTCTAATAATATTTTAATGCAAATCTAGTAATTTATTTAGATCAGTCTAAAAATATGATTAGAAATATCTACAAACCTGACAAATGGGTGAGTGGTCAAATTCGCTTCATTTCATCAAATAAAAAAAGGGCCCTAAAGGTCCTTTATAGTATTCTGTAGGTTCAACAACAAATCATTCCATATAGGAGAGTGAAACCGTACCGTCTGAAGCATGCAGACTAACCAGCTTACCCCCTCCTCGGATTTGCCCTTCGACCAAGTGATCTTTGGCCGTACCTGAGAAATTGTCAAGCTGCGTTCTGATCGTCTCTCCACGGAGAAGTAAATCCAGGCCTTGATTATTAGGAACAGTCACTGCGATACCACCGTCAGAGGTCCTCAATTCTAGATTATCATCCAGTCTTAACATATTACCTTTGATTTGACCATCTGAGGTACGTGCGCTCAGTGAACCTTTCAAGTCTCGAAAAGTGATATTTCCATCGGAGGTATTTAGGGTCATTTTGCCGTTAGATTGAAGCAGACGTATATCGCCGTCGCTACTTCTCAATTTCGCATCCCCAATAATGTCTTCTCCTGTCAGATTTCCATCGCTGGTTACCATATTCACATCACCCTTGACACCACGGATGTCTGCATCGCCATCTGAGGTTCTCCCGTCAACATTGCCCTCTACCTGTGTCAGTTCTATGTCGCCATCACTTGTGACTGGTTCCACGTCACCATTCACCCTATTTATAATTATATCACCATCAGACGTCCGGGCATTGACTCTACCATTGATCTTGGACACATATATATTCCCGTCACTTGTATACAATTTTTGATCGGCTATGAGTCCTCTGACATCGATATTCCCATCGGAGGTGTGCAAATCGGTCATTGTTTTGAAAGGCGTGTATATCTCGAAAGACACATTGATTCTGTCTCTCCAATCGATCATTCGATATTGAAATCTTTCCTTGACAGAAATTCGTAGAAAGTCTTTTCCTGAGGAAATTTCAATAGTAAATTCTTCTTCAAGCTCAGATCTGGTTATGTCCAATACTTCCTTATTGCGTTCTACAATGAAGAATACTTCTATTTCATTTTTTTCGGATGGGAAAACTGCAATGTTTCCATCACTCCCGGTCACTTCCAATGATGGCGAATCCGAGACTTTGTAAACTTCATTGAATGAAAATTTACTTTTCTGAGCAAATGTGAAAGAGGTGAATGAAGCGAAGATCAGTAGTAGTGCTACACGTATTGATTTTTTCATGGCTTTTATGTTTGTAGTAAATGACAAACCAAAGACCTATTAAATCCAAAGGGGTTGCACGACTTGGGTATTAAATATTGTTTCTTCGCTGAGTAATGGAAACGGTGGCTTTATTGCATACTCCTTTTATAGGTGGATTGTGCTTGCTCACAGCGGTACTGACTTGAGTAATATCTGGAAACTGCCTTAAAAGTTCTTGACAAATAGCTGAAGCAAGGGTTTCCAGAAGCTTAGTGGAGACCGACATGACCGTAGAGACGGTGAGGTAGATGTCTTCATAGTTGACCGTATGATTCAAATCATCGTCGTTAAAGTTGACCTCATCGAGATCAACTGATACATCTACCGTATATCTATTACCTACTTTTCTTTCTTCATCATAGTACCCGTGATGAGCAAAGAAGTCTAGACCTTCCAGCCGTATTGTCGTCATTAATTAATCTTCCAGTTCGTCAAAAAAGGACAATCCACCTTCTACCACCGCTTCTTTCTTTGGTGCTGATCTTGCTTCAGGACTTGGAGCGGGAGTTCTGGCTATTGGATTCTGCTCTGAGATGTAGTTTTTCTTTACCATTTCTGCGTCAGATTCTTTGTTTTCTACAGGAGCTGCCTTTGCTTCTTCCGGTTTGACTGGCTTTATCTCATCGAGTTGAATAGATTCTATCTTAGAAAAGCTTTCGTCTGAGTGGTTGCTTACCTTCTCCGAAGTCTCTCTGAGCAGTTGTTTTACCTTTTTAACATGGGTTTCAATGCCAGATTCCTGGTATTTGATCTTCTCTACCTTGCTCATTACGTCGCCAGAGAGGAGTTTGAGTTGAGAAATGATGTGATCTCGTTGATTCTCAATAATGCGGTAATTTTCTTCAAGCCCTTTGACTTCGTTAGTCATCTCTTCCATGATATCGCGGGCTTCCATCTCAGCTTTCTCGATGATAGTGCGTGCCTTATTTTTGGCGTCGCTGATCATGGCATCTGCGTTGATTTGAGTTTCTTTCATGTGCAGGGTGGCCGTCTTATTGGCTTGATCGATCACATTTGCACCGGTGTCTTCTGCCGTTTTCAGCGTTTTGAAAAGGGTAGTTTCCACCTCTCTAAGCTTCTGTACTTCTTTTTCGAGTTTATCTTGCTGAACGTTTAAAGCTTTCTTTTCATCAAGCAATCGTTCCCATTCATGCGATAGGGATAATAAAAAAGCTGCTACCTCGTCTTTGTCCAGTCCTCGAAAAGACTTTTCGAAAGTCTTTTGTCTGATTTCTAATGGAGTAATTTTCATGTGCCTAAAATTTCTGTTCAATGCCGCATGCACTGTCAATTATATCAGTTTTATGCGTCTTTTGATCGTTTAAATAAACACCATAGGGATCAATTATGATTGAATCACCTCATCCGAAAGATGTCTTTTTCAAGCTATTTTGACTACTAGTTTTCTATACCTAATACTCTCAATATACTTTTTAATTACGTAAAAAATGGTAGTTTATTTACTTAAGGGCGGCTTATATCTGCAATAATAAACATTATTTTTCAATATTTATACGCCATACGCCAATAGAACGGTCATCACTACAGGAGATCAAAAGATCTTCGTGCTCAAGCCAAAGCAGCTTATTGACCGATGACAGGTGACCTTTATGTCTTGCCTTGTCTACTACTTTGATTAATTTGCGATTGGCATAGTCCCAAATTTTAATAGTCTTATCCATGCTAGCCGTTGCCAGATATGCACCATCTTGTCGCGCTACTACATCATTGATTGCATACATATGAGCATTGATTGACTGATCCAGAGACAGCTCATCTTCCGTATTCCAGAATTTTAATCTGGCATCTCTGCTTCCACTTACAAGCGTATCACCTTTAGGCAGAAGTGCAAATACCGAATTGTCATGTGCCTGCAACTCACTGACCAGAGTAAAATCGGGTAGCAGATATTTACGAATAAAACCGTCGCTTGACGCTACCAGACAGGTATTGTCTCCTTGAATAAGTAGATCTCGAAGATTTTGATCACATACTTCGACTTCTTTAATAACTCTTAGCTTTGGAAGGTCGATCACGTATACTTTACCTTCTCCTGTGGCCACAATCAGTAAATCTCCAGCTACTCTCATGTCGAAAATAGCCGAAGTTGTAAACTGCAGCGACCCAAGTTCTTTGTTGGAAAGTACGTCTATCAGGTGGATGCCTTCGTAGTTTTGTGCGACTATCAGCATGTGTCTTTCTGGTACCAATCTGATTGAATAGACAGAGGCTTGAACTTTAGCAATGAGGCGACCGCTATCTGATGTATTCAAATCCCACTCTACGATATTTCCGTCTCCACCAGCGGAATAGAATAAATGAGGTTCGATACCTCTCTCTAGCGTATAGACAGCATCTGAATGACCTGTATAAGTGATAGGTTTCTGAATTTCAACCATGCTTAGGTTAAGCTAGGGCAGATTTGATCTTTTCGGCAGTTTTGGCCAATTCATCTGGTGTAGGTTTTAGCTTGGGACGTGCAAAGTTTACATCATCCATGCTATTCATTGGAATCAGATGTACATGAGCGTGCGGCACCTCCAGCCCAATCACTGATACACCGATTCTCTCACATGGAATGGCTGCCTGAATGGCTATGGCCAATTTTTTAGCGAAGAGATGCAATCCACTCAAAGTGTCATCATCCAGGTCAAAGATATAATCTACCTCTAGCTTCGGGATGGCAAGACAATGTCCTTCCATTAATGGATTGATATCCAAAAAAGCCAGGTAGTTTTCGTTTTCGGCTACTATATGTGCCGGAATTTCTTTGTTGATGATTTTGCTAAATATGCTAGCCATGTTTTAGATTCCTATCTCTAGGATTTCAAATTCTATGTTGCCCGCAGGCGCTTCTATAATGGCGGTATCGCCTATTTTCTTTCCTAGCAAACCTTTTCCAATTGGTGACTTGACAGAAATTTTCGCAGCCTTAAGGTCTGCTTCTTCCTCAGCAACCAACATGTAGGACACTTCCATTCCGTTTTTCTTGTTCTTGATTTTCACCTTGGACAAGATAGATGCTTTGGAAGTATCTATTTGTGATTCATCAATTACTCTGGCGTTGCCTACAACAGCTTCAAGCTTTGCTATTTTCAGTTCAAGTAGACCCTGAGCGTCTTTTGCTGCGTCATACTCAGCGTTTTCACTCAAGTCTCCTTTGTCACGGGCCTCTGCTATTTGCTTGGCTATATCCGTCCTTCCATGCGTCCTCAGCTCGTTCAATTCATTTTTTAATCGCTGAAGTCCTTCTTCTGTATAATATGATACACTCATGTTATTAGATTTATAATAAAAAAGAACGGTCTCATCACTGAAACCGTTGCTTGATATCTTCTTAAATGTCTATGTAAATGTAAGAAATTTAATGATTTTGTTAGACTAAAGCCCTCCAAACCAACGATTCCTCTTACGCATTATTTTGTTTTTTGATCAAATTCAGGGCTGACCCGGCTTTGAACCATTCAATCTGTCCTGCATTATACGTATGATTTGTGATAATTGAATCCTCGGATCCATCCGCATGTTTTGCCACTAACGTCAATGGTTTATTTGGGGCGAAATCTGTCAGATCAGTGAATTCAAAAGTATCATCTTCTAATATTTTGTCATAGTCAGCTTCGTTTGCAAATGTCAACGCCAGCATTCCCTGCTTCTTCAAGTTTGTTTCGTGAATTCTTGCAAAAGATTTTACCAGTACGGCTTTGACACCCAAGTGTCTGGGCTGCATGGCTGCATGCTCACGTGACGAACCTTCTCCATAATTATGATCTCCAACTACAATGGTCGGAATACCTGCGGCCTTATAGGCACGCTGAGTGTCAGGAACAGCACCATATGAGCCATCCAATTGGTTTTTGACCTTATCTGTTTCACCGTTGAATGCATTTACAGCACCGATCAGCGTGTTGTTGGCTATATTATCCAGATGACCTCTAAACCTCAACCATGGGCCAGCCATAGAGATATGGTCGGTGGTACATTTTCCTTGTGCTTTGATCAAGAGCTTAGCTCCGGAAATATTTTTACCATCCCAAGGCGCGAACGGTGACAACAGCTGGAGTCTCTTCGAATCTTCTGCCACTGAAATCTGAACACCAGATCCGTCTACTGCAGGCTCCTGATAACCAGGATCCTCAACGTCGAATCCTTTGGTCGGCAGCTCATCGCCGGTCGGAGGATTCAGTTTTATTTGCTCCCCAGATGCGCTTGTCAAGGTATCCGTGATTGGGTTAAATCCTAAATCGCCAGATATCGCAATGGCAGCTACCATCTCGGGCGAAGTCACAAAAGCATGTGTATTAGGATTTCCGTCCGCACGCTTGGCGAAGTTTCTATTGAACGAATGAACTATCGTATTTTTCTCTTGTTTGTCTGCACCAGCACGAGCCCACTGTCCGATACAAGGTCCGCAGGCATTCGTAAATACCTTAGTGCCCATCTTTTCGAAGGTCTCTATGATTCCATCTCGTTCGATAGTAAATCGTACTTGCTCAGATCCGGGGTTGATTCCAAATTCTGCCTTTGGAGTGATTCCATGAGCTACAGCTTGCTCTACAATAGAAGCTGCTCTCGACATGTCTTCATACGAGGAGTTGGTACATGACCCTATCAAACCCCACTCTACTTTGGTTGGCCAGTCGTTGGCTTCTGCCTTAGCTCTCATTTCGCTGATAGGCGTGGCAAGGTCTGGAGTAAAAGGACCGTTGACATGTGGTGATAAGGTAGAAAGGTCAATTTCGATTACCTGATCAAAGTATTGCTCTGGGTTGGCGTATACTTCATCATCACCTGTTAAATGTTCCTTGATTTCGTTAGCCAATTCAGCAACTTCCGCTCTGTCTGTGGCTCTAAGGTATCTCTCCATGGACTCGTCATATCCGAAAGTAGAGGTGGTCGCTCCTATTTCAGCACCCATGTTACAGATAGTACCTTTACCTGTACAAGAGAGGTTTTTGGCTCCTTCTCCGAAATATTCTACAATGGCTCCAGTACCACCTTTAACGGTAAGAATCCCAGCTACTTTTAGGATTACGTCTTTAGCAGACGACCATCCGTTTAATTTGCCTGTTAGTTTGACTCCGATTAGCTTAGGAAATTTAAGCTCCCAAGCCATACCTGCCATTACATCTACGGCGTCTGCTCCTCCTACTCCTATGGCTACCATGCCTAACCCTCCGGCATTGACGGTATGAGAATCAGTACCTATCATCATCCCACCCGGGAATGCATAGTTTTCCAGCACTACCTGGTGAATAATCCCAGCTCCTGGCTTCCAGAAACCGATTCCATATTTATCAGATACTGATTCCAGAAAATTGAAAACTTCGTTTGATGTGTTGATGGCATTTTGCAAATCTTCGTCTGCGCCTACTTTCGCCTGGATCAGGTGATCACAGTGAACGGTCGTAGGTACAGCTACTTTTACTTTACCTGCCTGCATAAATTGCAGAAGGGCCATTTGAGCCGTGGCATCCTGACATGCTATTCTATCCGGTGCAAAATCAACATATGACTCTCCTCTCTTGTAGGTCTCTTTGGGCTGACCTTCATATAGATGTGAGTACAATATTTTTTCTGCCAGAGTCAACGGTTTGCCCGTTAGCTCTTTGGCTTTGTTGATTCTATCACCCATTTGGGAATAGACTTTCTTAATCATGTCAAGATCAAATGCCATAATTGCTACTTTTAAGTTGATATTTAATTATAAAAATTAATTTGGAGGGTCAAATGTTAATTTTTAAGGAGGCAAAATTACGAAGTTTTAGTTCGAAATCATACTCTGATACTTTAAAAAAGGGGTATGACTCTTAAATAACGTACCTAGAAACCCCTCATTTACACATTAAATCTAAAATGCATCACATCTCCATCTTGCACTACGTATTCTTTTCCTTCTATAGCCAATTTACCCGCCTCTTTACATCCGTTTTCTGATCCATACTGCACATAATCAGGAATCTTAATGACTTCAGCTTTGATAAAACCTTTTTCAAAATCGGTATGAATCACGCTTGCTGCTTGCGGTGCTTTCCATCCTTTTTTGATGGTCCATGCTCTGACCTCTGTAACTCCAGCAGTGAAATAGGTGATCAAGTCAAGTAGATCGTAGGCCGCCCGTATAAGTTTGTCCAGTCCTGATTCCTTCAATCCATATTCGCCAAGAAACATTTCTTTTTCTTCCGGATCGTCGAATTCGGCGATCTGAGATTCGATGGCAGCACTTACCATTACAACTTCGGCATTTTCACTAGCAATAGACGCTTTCAATGCCTCCACATGTTCGTTGCCTGTAAGAATCGAGGATTCTTCTACGTTTGCCACATAGATTACCGGCTTCACTGTAAGGAGTTGAAGGTCACTTATAGCCTCTTTTCTGTCGTCTGTAAGTTCGATGGATCTGGCATTTTTTCCAGACTCAAGCAGGGTCTTGTATTCCTCCAGGACGGTCAGTGTTGCCTTTAGTTTGGTATCTCCTGACTTAGCCATTTTGGCTATTCGCTGTATTTTTTTATCTATGGAGTCTAGATCTTTAAGCTGTAGCTCAGTGTCTATCACCTCTTTGTCTGCTACAGGATTGACTACACCGTCTACATGAACAATGTTGTCGTCGTTGAAACATCGGGTGACATGAACGATGGCGTCTACTTCACGGATATTGGCGAGAAACTTATTGCCCAGGCCTTCTCCTTTACTTGCTCCTTTCACCAGACCAGCAATGTCCACAAACTCAATGACGGTAGGTAATACTTTTTGTGGATTGACCAGTTTTTCCAGTATACCCAGACGCTCATCGGGAACTGTGATCACACCTACATTAGGCTCTATGGTACAGAAAGGAAAGTTGGCAGCTTCTGCCTTAGCATTTGATAACGCATTAAAGAGTGTTGATTTACCAACGTTTGGCAAACCTACAATTCCGCATTGCAATCCCATTTATATAATATTTTTTGATACTTGAAAAATCCTGTAGCTTTTGAATCCTGATCTGATTTCCACCACTGATACACGAATAATTGTGTAGACTGGGATGGCTGCAATCATGCCTGGAATACCTGCTAAACTTGCGGCCGCAAAGATAACAACAAAAATCTCTAATGGATGCGCCTTTACACTTTTTGAAAAGATGAGTGGCTGGAGTAAAACGTTGTCAGTTGCTTGAACTACTGTAAATACCGATGCTATCTTGAGAATAAGAATGACTGTCACCTGATCGAAAGCAAAATGTCCGTTGGTAGATAGCCCAACGATGACTCCAAAGATAGCCCCTAGCAATGGTCCCATATATGGGATTAGATTGGCTACAGCCGCAAACACTGCAATGGTGAGCGCATATTTAACTCCAAAGATCGAGAGGCCTAGTCCGGCAATAGAGAAGATAGCCATCATCTGAAGAACTAATCCAATCAGGTAATTTGAGAGCAGGTGCTCTATTTTGTGAATCGCAGAAATGAAAAGTTCGAAATATTGATTGGGCACAATGGAGATCAGCCTTCTACTCAACAATCCATTTTCAAGCAGTAAGAAAAAGGTAATAAATGAGATGGCTAATACACTTATAAAGAAACCACCGGTAAAGGTCAGCAGGTTGTTGATAATATCTCTAAAGTTCAGGTTACCGGCGAACTGGAAGACATTGGATCGGATAGTTTGCGTAAGACTATGTTCATCTTCACTGACTAGATTGTATTCGATCATAAAATTTTCCAATGCGACAATTGGTTGCGATAAGTTGGAGTATACTTCATCGAAACTGACGTTGGAGAGTACATTGACTTGCTCTAAGATGAGCGGGATAAATAAAAGGATGAAAGAAAAAACAACTCCAATCACTGCACAGTAGGAAACCAGAATAGCAAGTACTCTTGGTAATCTAACTCTAAAAATATAAGTACGACTGATCAGATTGGTAAGCGGCCTGAGTATGGTGGCCAATACGATAGAGATGCAGATATAGATAAATATGTCGCTGAATAACCATGCGCTAAAAACAAATAATGCAACGGTCAGGACAATAAATATGAGTGTTCTTCTGATCATGGTCTAAAAATAAAAAAAGCTCTCGGTGTACCCAAGAGCTTTCTGGTTTCTTATAAGTGGAAATGATTTAATCCCACTTCAATTCGCTATCATCACTTGACTGTACTGTCTCTGTAGCATTTTCAAATTCTTCTTTTTCTTTATCAAATTGCTCAAAATCTACTTCCGGCAATAATTCTTCTTTCACATGGTTCACACTGTCGTTGAGGGCTTGTACAAATTTATTAAAGTCTTCTTTGTACAAGAAGATCTTATGCTTCTCGTAGAAGTAACCATCGTCTTTGTAGCGTCTTTTGCTCTCCGTAATCGTAAGATAGTAGTCGTTAGAACGTGTGGCTTTTACATCAAAAAAATACGTTCTTTTACCCGCTCGTACTCTCTCAGAAAAAATTTCTACTCTTTCCTTATCCTTATGATCTTCCACTATTCTTCGGTTTATTTAAATTGAAAGAATTTCGATTTTGATGATTATTAAAATTCTTTAAAAGCTTTAAATATACTGTTTTTTATTTCACAAAAGCAAATCACAAGATATATTCTAAGCAAGATTAGCGCAAGCATAAAATTGAATTAAAAAAATCATTTTAAAAGGGTACTATCGTTAGAAAATTGGTAACACTCCGGATCATTTCTATCTTACGTCCGTTGACAGAAAAAACAAGAAAATTGTGAAGCTTAATTTAGACATCAATAAACTTAAGGAATATGCTAATGTAGAGCTTTTAGCTCGTCAGCTGGTCGAAGGTTTTATCACCGGATTGCACAAATCCCCCTATCACGGATTTTCTGTCGAGTTCGCTGAGCATAGGCGTTACAATTTTGGCGAAAGCACTCGTCATATAGATTGGAAAGTTTTTGCTAAAACGGATCGTCTATACACCAAACGGTATGAAGAGGAGACTAATCTGAGGTGTTATATCGTGCTGGATACTTCTTCGTCCATGTATTACCCAAAGCCGAGTTTTGGGAAAATCAGATTCTCCATATTGGCCGGAGCCGCTATCTCCTTTTTACTTCAAAGGCAGCGCGATGCAGTAGGTCTATTCTCTTTTGGGGAGAAAATAAACTTTCAGTCTGATACTAAATCTACCTCTGCCCATGTGCACAATCTGCTGACCAAGTACCAGCAGCTCTATGAGCAGCCTCCAGTGCATCAAAAAACCGATGTGGCCAAAGTGCTACATGAAGTAGCAGAAAAAATCCCAAAACGATCATTGGTAGTGATATTTTCAGATATGCTTCAGAATCAATCCAATCAGGAAGAAATATTCTCTGCTCTAAATCACCTAAAACACAACAAGCATGAAGTTCTGCTTTTTCATGTAAATGACAAGGAGACGGAGCTGGACTTTGATTTTGAAGATAGGCCACACCGATTTGAGGATCTCGAAACAGGAGAAGTGGTAAAACTAACTCCTACAGAAATCAAGAAGGCATATAAGGAAAATATGGATGAAGTATTTCATAACCTATTGCTCAAATGCTCGCAACTGAAAATCGATTTTGTAGACGCCGACATCAAAGGTGGTTTTGATAAGATCCTAAGCACTTATTTGACCAAAAGAGCAAAAATGAGATAGGCGGTTGGCCTGATTATTTATATTTATAACATGCAAGACTCTAAAGAACTAAAACTTGCCAATGTGGCTTATTGGATGATATTGATGGCTGGCACTGTGGCTATCCTGATGTATTTTCAAAATTTCCTCAAGGTCTTCAGTATATCAATTCTGATCTGGTACATAATCAAGAAGCTGAGAGATCTGGTTAGCAAAATTAGATTTGGGAAGTTTAGGCTGCCCAATTGGATCGTGACGATCATCAGTACTGCGGTGGTATTTCTGGCGATTTATACTATAGCGAGTATCATCAGTGCCAATTTTCAGAGTCTGGCAAACAACTTTCCTGCCTACAGTGATAATATTACCAAGGCTCTCATAGGACTAGAAGATTTGCTCGGAATCAAAGATTTAGATGAGTCCTTCCTGGAGCTTATCGGTGAGTATAAAACGAGCATTGTGCTGTATGCAGGCTCATTTGCAACGCTGGTTGGTCAGTTTCTTATTATTCTGATCTATGTAGTTTTCTTGCTACTGGAAGAAAGCCTGTTTCAACAAAAAATCGAAAAGGTACTCAAGACGACCAAAGCAGGTATCAATATTTATGGAACCATTCGAGCCGTCACCAACTTATTTGATGACTATCTATCAGTGAAGATTTTCACCAGTTTTCTGACCGGGCTTTTGAGCTACTTTGCGCTTTTGGTGATCGGAATTGAACTGCCGGCGCTATGGGCATTTATCATTTTCCTCTTCAACTTCATCCCTTCGATTGGGTCTATCGTCGCCACACTGTTTCCTACATTATTTGGTTTGGTTCAATATGGTGAAAGTAGTGTGGGGCTGACTGTGCTAATAGCGGTCGGTGGAATTCAAATTCTGGTTGGTAATTTTTTGGATCCCAGGCTTATGGGTGATCGATTGAATATTAGCCCATTGGTCGTCCTGCTCGGACTTACGCTCTGGGGATTTATGTGGGGTGTAGTAGGTATGATTTTGTCTGTCCCAATTACGGCCACATTGATTATCATCTTTGGCCAATTCGACAATACCAGGCCTTTGGCCATTCTTCTATCTAAGAATGGAGAAATACATTTTGGGAAAAAGAAGACCACCGAATAGTTAGCCAGCCTCTTTCATATACTTGTCCAGCATGGAAGCGCATTGGGCCTTGACTTTATTATGCAGATAGTCAGTCCAGCCCAGTAGCAAGCCCGGTGTACCAAGCGCCATTCTGCTCCATTTGTAAAAATCAAAATAGTCCCTATGGCCTACGATGAGACCGTCTCTAAATTCGAATTTTGCGTCGATGATATTGTGGACGTTTCTGCCGGTCTTGGAGAAAGGATATTTTGCTTCCCAATCTACACCACCATATTCATTCTCTGACCATGCATTCTTATAGGTGATCTCAATATTGTTATTACCACTGAGCAACATGGCCCACATAGCGCAGGTCTGCTCGTAATCCAATACGCCAAAGGCAGGGTCTTCGAATTCCAGTTCCTTGTGATAGCAGGATGCCATAGTTTTTGCATCCTTTTCATTGAAGGCAGTATAAAATTTTTCAATGAGGGCAACGTGTTCTTTATTAAGCATGATCAGACTTTTAATATTTTCTTTACAAAACCATCGATTACTCTGGTCGGTACTAAATTAAGCAAGGTATACTTGAAGAATTTATTTTTGATAATGACATACGTTGTTTTTGGTTTATTACTTGAGTAGGTCTTGAAAACCTTGTTGGCAAAATCATCAGGATGAATAGCATTTTTTGATTCCTTATCTACCAGTTTCATAAACCGTCTCAGCACCTTTCCATAGGCAGTAGGTTCAATGGCCTGCATGTCAGGGTCGATTTTTTCCCAAATCGTAGTTTCGATGGGACCAGGATTAAGCGTGACTGCGTCGATGCCATAGATCAACAACTCCCTCCTGAGTCCTTCTGTAAAACTATCCACAGCAGCCTTTGAGCTAGAATAGGGCGTCATAAATGGCATGGCTCGTTTACTTGCTATGGAGCTCATATTAATAATTTTACCCGGATTGAATGGGCAATTGTGCTGAGCACCCAACAAAGGCAAAAAGGCCTTGGTGACCGCAATGAGTCCAAAAAAATTAACCTCATACTGATGTCTATAGGCATCTACATCCAAAATCTCCGCAGGTCCAGTGACTGCAACTCCTGCATTGTTGATCAATAGTTTTAGACCTTGCCCATCCAGGAGATCCGTCAGTGACTTAGCTGCTTGCTCTATGGCAACACCATCTGTCACATCAAAAATCATTGGCTGAAACGCTTCTCCAAACTCTGCAGCCAATCGATCTGCATCAGACTGCTTTCTGACACTGCCGTAGACGGTGTATCCTTCAGTGATAAATCTCCTCACACAAGCCAAGCCGATTCCAGTAGAGGCTCCAGTAATTAATATATTACCATGGGTCATGTTCGAATATAAGTCCTAATATATGTTTATAAAACGAATGATTAATGAAAATATCAACAGACATAGTAAACTAACTGTAGTAGGCGTGAAACGAAAGTTGAAAACGAACACAAAATGAGCTTCGCTATTGTGATGTATACATAGACGAGGCTGATTCCTCCTCTCATATGGCCAAATTGTAGTCCTGCTAATCACTTGCTTTGCCCCTTGTGCCAGGCACGAAACCCTGGTACCTATCACTTCTTAATCGAACCAAACTATTCTACCATGAAAACACTATGGCTATCGCTGCTCATGCTTATGATGAGTCTACAAATCTTTGCTCAACAGGAAAAATTGGATAAATACCCGGGCAGGCTCTATTATGGCGAATTATCCACCAATGATTTTTTTAAACAGTCTGATTATATATTTGAGGCTACACGGATCTCTCGAAAAGCAATTCCAAATCGTGATTCAACGAAAATAACAACATCTGCCATTTTCGAAATAACTCATGTTTTTAAAGGAGGCAATGAGATTCGTCTTGGAAAAATTGAAATAATCAAAGACTGTGGAATTTTACAAACAGAAGACAAGTCAGAAGTCATCTTAGACTACAATAGGGACAATTGCCTTCTTTTTTCGCCTAAAAGGATGGTATTATTTTGTAAAAAATCTTCAATTGCCTATCAAACTACTGACAATCCTTTTGCTGTTAAACCACTAGACGACTTACCAGATGCGGCCTTTTATTACAAAGAACGCGAACTTCATCCAAGTTTAAATTTTGAAGTCTATGGTTTAGATCACCTCTATTTCACGACCTTCGATGACTTTTACCATTTCATGAAAAAGAAAAAAGGAATCACGGTACCCAGTCAATACCAGAGTTCTAAAAAAAAAGCATCTTTGCCCGTTGGTTCGGTCGATGAGTTTAGCAACCCCAGGTTAGCCATATCCAGAAAGACCGTTCTTCTCATTATTGGCTGATTCCTCCTCTCATATGGCCAAATCGTAGTCCTACTATTCACTTGCTTTGCCCCTTGTGCCAGGCACGAAACCCTGGTACCTATCACTTCTTAATCGAACCAAACTATCCTACCATGAAAACACTATGGCTATCGCTGCTCATACTTATGATGAGTCTACAAATTTTTGCGCAAAATGAATTACAGAAAATGAACAGAGTACCGCGACAAATGTACTATGGCGAGCTCTCGACCAATGATTTTTTTAAAAAATCTGACTATATATTTGAAGGGAGCGTAATTTCACACAAAGACATTGTAAATAACGATTCTACTTTAGTTTGGACTTCTACGCTTCTCGAAGTTACCCATGTATTAAAAGGAAAAGGAGAAATTCAGACTGGCCAGATAGAATTGATTCGTAACTGTGGTCTAGTTTACACAAAAGATAAATCAGAACTCTTATTAGAATACAATTGGGAATCCTGTCTCAAAACTTATGGAAAAATGGTCTACTTCTGCAAGAAATCTCCGGTTGCCTATCAATCCACTAACAATACTATTGCTGTTAAACCACTAGAAAACTTACCAGATGCGGCCTTATATTTTACCGATATGCGTATGTTAAATTTTAAGGTATACGGTCTGGATCACAAGTATTTCAAAACTCAGGAAGACTTTTACCGTTTCGCGGCTAAGAAAAAAGGAATCACGGTACCAAATCAATACCAGGATTCTAAAAAAAAAGCTTCTTTGCGCGTTGGTTCGGTCGATGAGTTCAGCAACCCCAGGCTAGCCATATCCAGAAAGACCGTTCTTCTCATTATTGGCTGATTCCTCCTCTCATATGGCCAAATTGTAGTCCTACTATTCACTTGCTTTGCCCCTTGTGCCAGGCACGAAACCCTGGTACCTATCACTTCTTAATCGAACCAAACTATCCTACCATGAAAACACTATGGCTATCGCTCCTCATGCTTATGATGAGTCTACAAATTTTTGCACAACTTGAAAAATTAGATAAATTTCCGGGTATGCTCTATTATGGCAAACTATCCACCAATGACTTTTTCAAACAGTCTGATTACATATTCGAAGCCATACTCGTCTCGCAAAAATCTTTTCCCAATAGTGATACGAGTGAAGTATGGAGCTCGGCCATTTTCGAGATAACGCATGTTTTTAAAGGTGGAGACGAAATTCATCTGGGAAAAATAGAACTAATAAGAGATTGTGGTGTACTTCGTTCAAAAGACAATTCTCAGATTATACTGAAGTACAATACAGAATATTGTCTACGGTATTCTTCTGAGAAAATGGTTTTATTTTGTAAAAAGGCTTCTACGGCGTATCAAGCTACTGAAAATACCATTACTGTCAAACCACTAGAAAACCTACCGGAAGCTGCATTTTATTACAAAGAACGCGAACTTCATCCAAATTTAAATTTTGAAGTCTATGGTTTAGATCACCTCTATTTCACGACCTTCGAGGACTTTTACCTTTTCATGAAAAAGAAAAAAGGAATTACTGTGCCAAACCAGTATCAGGATTTCAAAAAAAAAACTTCTTTGCGCGTTGGTTCGGTCGATGAGTTCAGCAACCCCAGGCTAGATGCTTTTATGGCTCGGCAGCAGCAGCTGGTAGAGCAGGCCAAAATAAACAGAGCCGGCCAAGCACGACTCAATGGTGTGTCTGCCAGCAATGAATTGGTACTGTCCATCGACAATCAGAGTGTATCGGATGGCTACTATCACTTCGATGTATTTGCCAAAGCCAACCACAACAATACCTACTACAGCAATGCCATTGCCAGAATAGATTTTAACACCAAGATATTTGGCAATAATCTGGAAGCGAATGGCAAGATCACCCTTACTCGAGGCTCCAGCTTTAGTGGTGGCACTTACGAAACTCATGTATACGACGTGTCCGGCTCGCGGGTAAATATTAGCCTCAATGAAAAATATGATTTTTCTGCATGGAATAGAACCCAGCTGACCACTACCCGGGTGAAGCTATATCATGTCAAAATAGAAATCAAATCCACGGCGTCGGACGGCTATGCCAACGTGCACTTTGAAGAACACACTTTCACCGAGTCACTTTCTCTGTATACACCGACCGTCGATGGGGACTATCTCACCACAGATTTTTACGACAAGACCACCTACGTCAACCCGACCTCCTTCAAGATTAGTATTGACCCGGTCATTAATAATTTTACCCCGACGCAGGTAATAGCCGGTGTGGGGCAGGTACTCACGATCAACGGGAAGAATTTTGGTGCCACCACCGGACAGGTCAATTTCCAAAATGCGGACGCTAAGAGTAATACATTTATCAATGGAATAGATGGTTACATCCAAAGCTGGTCTGACACCCAAATCAAAGTAAAAGTGCCTTCTTATGTTTATGATAACCTTTCAATGGAAGAAGTACCAGCTGGAACTGGGATCTTCCAGGTCGTAACGGCAAACAAAAAGGTCGCCACCAGTCCAAATGCACTGACCGTGACCCATGCCATTTTGAACACGAGCATACCCAACGTGGTCAATGATGGGAGACTCTACTTTGTAACAAAAGGTACCACCAATGGTCTGGTATTCACCTTGCATGAGAATCTGGCTGACAATAGCGGGGCTATAGAATGTATAGAAAAAGCACTGTGTGCCTGGTCTGGCTACCTGGGTATGGACATGCGCTTGAAAAGAGACTCGGACGGTAATCTTGTGACCGCTACTGCAGCAAACCAAAGCGGCAGGAATGTAATCTGGCAAAACCCTAGTCGCAACAATGGCATGGGTACCGTCTCAAAAGCAAGCAACTGTGCTATGGACAACAAAGCATACCAATACCGAAAATACAAAAGCGATATAGAGATAGGAAGCCGTCCCGCACCAGGAGTCTCCTGGAACTACCGAACCTCCGGCAAGGTGCCCGCCGGGTCGGGAAGTTTTTACAATGCTTTCCTGCACGAAGTAGGCCACATACTAGGACTCGATCATGTAGTGGATCCTGATGCGCTGATGTACTACGCGATAGATGTGACCTCTTCTCAGCCGATTGCCGATCTGACAACTACCGGTGGGAGTCCACTCGCAGCCATGGATAGAATCTACGACGACAGTCAAAATATTAAATGGACCTGCAAGTCGCTAACCAAATTTAAAAAGAGAGTCCCTACAGTCAAATATTTTGACATCAACCAGGGGGCACCAAAGACTTCAAATATTGCGCGCTATGTCAAGTTGTACAATGCGTGTGGCCTTTGCCCTACGCACTATCGAGCCAGTGAAAATTCTAATTTTGCAGGCTCGGTATGGAAAAATTATGATTCAGAGCCTAAGTTTAAGCTCAGTAAGGGAGCTGGCACCAAGAAAGTATACTTTAGGGTGCGTAACACGCCCTATGTATCAAAAATAAGTAATGACGAGATCCTCTACAAACCCATCATAAGTATGGCCCAAGAGGACTCCATCGACCTGCAGGAGCCAGCTACTCAAAGGGAATTTGTCGAAGAATCATTGTTGGGAGGCGAAGAAATAACTGCATACCCGGTACCCTGTATCGACAAGTTAAGCATTGACCTTCCATTCGAGATAGGTGACGACTATGAAGTACGAGTAGTAGATCTCAACGGATCTACAGTATATCAAAGCTACATCAGCGCTGGAAAAAACGAGATAGACCTTTCTGCCTTGAACACTGGCAGCTATATCATACGACTCATATCCTCAGATGCTGTTTTTGTCAAAAAAATCATCAAACTATAGATCGGTTAGATCCCCATTCACCCCATATTTATTTTAGGGAGGTCAATATATAGACTGGCTTCAAAATGGACCTATCGTCACAGTTTGCGAGACATGAGTACTCCGCATGCTGTGACGATCCATAGACCAATGGATTACTTAACCAGCAATATCAAAATATCTCTCTGGTTTTCCCATCTGGAGATTCGCTAGTGGTATTCAGCTTATTTCCACACGTTTAAGTCAAAGTCATCGGCAAACTGGGTGGCTTTGTCGTAGCCTGCATCATGGTGTCGAAAGATGCCCATCGCGGGATCATTGTGCAGCACACGTCGAAGGCATTTTTCGGCACGCTCGGTCCCATCGGCCAATACGACCATGCCCGCATGCTGAGAGTACCCCATCCCTACTCCACCGCCGTGGTGGAAAGAAATCCAGGTAGCTCCGCCTGTGGCATTTGACATCAGATTGAGCAGTGGCCAATCTGATACTGCATCGGTACCATCCTTCATACCTTCTGTTTCCCTGTTAGGTGAGGCTACAGAGCCACAATCCAGGTGGTCTCTACCGATCACAATCGGTGCTTTCACCTTGCCCGTCCTGACCAGATCATTGAATATCAATCCAGCCTTCTCGCGCTCTCCCATTCCAAGCCAGCAAATTCTACAAGGTATACCTTGAAAGGCCACCTTTTTCTGCGCCTCCCGGAGCCAGTTAATCATGTGCTTGTTTTCAGGAAAAGCCTCAATCAACGCTTGGTCTGTCACATATATATCCTCAGGATCTCCTGACATGGCCGCCCAGCGAAAAGGGCCTTTGCCCTCGCAAAAGAGTGGTCGCACGTATTCCGGCACGAACCCATTAAAATCAAAGGCATTGGGTTCGCCTCCTTGCTTGGCAAACTCTCGAATATTGTTTCCATAGTCAAAGGTCTTGCTTCCCATCTTTTGCAAATCGAGCATCAGCCCGACATGACGTGCCATGCTCTTCAAGGAGAGATCTTTATATTTTACTTGATCAGTTTTCCGTAAAGCAGCTGCTTCCTCCAAGCTCAAGCCATTAGGCACATAGCCAAATACCGGATCGTGCGCCGAGGTCTGGTCGGTCAGTACTTCTGGCACTATGCCATCTGCGATGAGTTTTTCAAGCATATCCCCAGCATCAGCCACCAAGCCGACGGACAAGTTTTCGCCTTTGGCTTTGGCCTCCAGTACCCAATCTCTAGCCTCTTCGTAGGAGTGAGTCATTCGATCGATGTATTTCGTATCCAGTCTCTTTTGAATCCTGGCAGGGTCTATATCTGCTCCGAGGAAAGTAGCTCCGGCCATAGTGGCAGCCAGAGGCTGTGCCCCTCCCATACCACCGAGACCGGCTGTGACAACCAGTTTTCCTTTTAGGCTTCCGCCAAAATGTTTTTCACCACAAGCCACAAAGGTCTCATAGGTACCCTGCAGAATGCCTTGCGAACCGATATAAATCCAGCTCCCTGCGGTCATTTGACCGTACATCATCAAGCCACGTTCTTTCAGTGACTGGAAGTGCTCCCAGTTGGACCAGGCCGGCACAAGATTGGAGTTGGCAATAAGCACGCGTGGTGCTTCGGCATGAGTGCGGACGATTCCTACAGGCTTACCAGATTGTACGAGCAGACTTTCATCATCCTCGAGCTTGAGCAGTAGTTCGATGATTTTTTGAAGTGATTCTACATTTCTAGCTGCCTGGCCGGTACCTCCATAGACCACCAGTTCAGAAGGGTCTTCTGCGACTTCCTCGTCGAGATTATTGAGTAGCATTCTCAACGCAGCTTCCGTCTGCCATGATTTGGCATGAAGCGTATTCCCGACTGGCGCTTTATAGTTGGGATGAGATGCGTATTTCTTAATAAATTCCGAATACATCATGATTGTATAAGTTAATGTTGTGACGATCTGCAGCACTATGAGCAACAGATACAATTTCTTTATTTCTAATTAGATCAGTAGCGATGACCATGTCATCACCAAAAATTCTGTCCTCGGTGGCGAAGCTGATATGCTTTCTGACATGCGCATGCACCTCTTCGAGGATCGCGCTAGATTTCAACGGTTTTCTAAAGTCAAACCCTTGTGCGGCGCAAAACAGCTCCACACCCAAAATGTTTTCAAGATTATCCAGAATCGTATTGAGTTTTCTGCCACCAATAGATCCCATACTGACATGATCCTCCTGACCAAGCGAGGTAGGCACACTGTCCGCACTGGAAGGAAAGCACAACCCTTTGTTTTCGCTGACCAAAGCGGCTGAGGTGTATTGAGGAATCATAAACCCGGAGTTCAGTCCTGTATTGTTCATCAATAAAGCAGGAAGACCCTCCACGTCTCCTTCCAGCAAGAGATAGACTCGGCGATCCGAAATATTTCCAATTTCGGCGGCAGCCAATGCGGCATAGTCTATCGGCAACGCCATCGGCTGACCGTGAAAATTACCACCACTGATTGTTTTATCTACACTGCAAATAATGGGATTATCGGTCACCGAATTTAGTTCAATCGTGAGCATCTCTTTGAGGTGCAACCAAGCGTTTCTTGAGGCCCCATGTACCTGCGGCATGCATCGAAGCGAATATGGATCTTGTACGCGACTACAGTTTTGGTGAGAGTTGATGATCTCTGAGTCAGTCACCAATTTCTCCAACCGGTCCGCCACATAGATAGATCCCTGATAGGGTCTTATCTGGTGCAATTCTTTATCAAACGGTTTCATAGAGCCTTTTAGCGCTTCCAAGCTCATGGCTCCGATGATATCGGCTGTATCGAGACAATTGCTCAATCGCACAAAACCCTTCAAAGCATAGGCTGCGATAAACTGGGTACCATTGATGAGTGCAAGACCTTCTTTCGGGCCAAGGGCTAGTGGTTCTTTATTTTCTTTTTGAAATAATTTTGCCGTGGTGATCCAAGTTCCGTCTACACTGACTTTACCCTCTCCTATCAACGGGAGAAAAAGATGAGCCAAGGGTGCCAAATCTCCTGACGCTCCTACTGAGCCCTGCTGTGGCACGTAGGAAATATAATCGTTTTCAATATGCCAGATGATCCTTTCCAGCGTTTCGAGCGCGACTCCAGAATACCCTTTGGACAGGGCATGTACCTTCAGAATCATCATGAGCTTGGCTACATCTAGCGGCGTCTCAGCTCCGACTCCTACACTGTGGCTACGTAAAATATTTTCTTGCAACTTGCCAGTATCCGCTTTGGAAATAATGGTAGTACAAAGCGAACCAAATCCAGTATTTACACCATAGACTATTCGCTCTTGTTCTGTGATGTCATGTACATTTTGACGGCTGGCCAAAATCTTTGACCTGGCTTCATCATTGAGTACGCCCTGGGTACGGCCTTCTGCAATGTCGTAGGCCACACCTGGGGTCAAATGATCAATTCCGTAATTGAAAATCGTCATATTATATAAGTTATCATTGGGGTTGTTGATGGAGTGTAAGTACAAATTTTAGATGAAATCTAAGGTCAAAACCTATTTCCCAAATCTGCCTCCTCTCCTGCAATGAAAAAGTCTATGTTTTCATTATAGAAACAATATTAAGTGGTAATTTTGATTACTGAAAATACTTTCTAGGTCAACAATTGATAACAATGAGTAATCAAATAGAATTTAGACACTTGCGCTATTTTATGGTAGTAGCTCAGGAGTTGCACTTCAGAAAGGCCTCCGAACGACTGTTCATCACTCAACCCGGTCTTAGTCGGCAGATCAAACAGTTGGAAGAGGAACTACAGGTACAACTGTTTATTAGAAATAAGCGTCAGGTGGAGCTGACAGATGCCGGAAGATACTTGTATGACGAGAGTGCCAACCTGGTCAATCACCTCGAATCCATCAAACGATCCATCAAGCTGATTGACAAAGGAGAAGAAGGTGAGATCAATATTGGATTTGTTGGGTCGGCGATGCAGGCTGTCATTCCTGAGCTTTTGCTGAGGCTCAAGGATATATTCCCCAAAATTCACACCAGCCTGGAGGAAATGTCCAACGAGGATCAGATTTTCGCCATTGAACACAACAAGCTCGACATCGGGTTTATCCGTGCTAAGCAGGCTCCTGATGGTATTGCGTACAGGCAGATTTTTAAGGACACTTTCTCAATCGTCTTGCCTGGCTCCCATCGTATCACTGAAGCAAATTTTAAAGACCTAAGTCAATTTTCACAAGAAAATTTCATCCTATTTTCTAGTGACTATAGCCGCACCTACTATAACAAAGTGATGAGTATCTTCGACGATCATGGGTTTTCACCGAGGATTTCTCATAAATCTGTTCATGCGAATACGATTTTTAGGTTAGTAGAAAATGGACTTGGTATTGCCATCGTGCCTACTTCTCTCCAGCATGGATATGATCTGGATATTAAATTCATCGAGCTCAAAAATGTAAAACAGATTACCTATCTCTCATTGATTTGGAAAGAGGGAACTACTAATCAGTTAATCCACAAATTTGTATCACTGTTAGATAAGAAATTGCCCTGAGCTTACCTTTTGAGCAAACGTCTGAAGTTATCACAAAAAACGGCAGTTGAAATCGCGACATTCAAAGATTCAGCATCCCCGTAGCCGGGAATAAAGACTTCTTGTTTGATCAATGGTTTGAGCGCATCATCCAACCCTTGTGATTCATTGCCAAAAACGATGATAGCTGGCTCTTCAAAATGGATCTCATGAATATTATCACCTTGCAGCGTGGTACCGTAGGTGTGATTATATTTTGGCAGAATATCACTCAGTGAGGCGTAGTGTACTTTAACCCTGGTAAATGAGCCCATGGTTGCTGAGATCACTTTGGGGTTGAAACAATCCACCGATTCGGATGAACATACGATTTGATCAAAGCCATACCAGTCGGCTATTCGTATCACAGTGCCCAGATTGCCAGGGTCTTTGATGCGATCAAATGCTAATACTGACTTGGATGCATCCAGCGATTGCACTGTTGGCATCTCTACTACCGCCAAGACTGCGTTGTTATTGACAAATGAGCCTACTTTTTTAAGTTCAGCTTCTTTGACCTCATTGACTGATGCCTGACAATTGGCTAGCTCTATTTCATGTTTTTCAATGAAATTTGCTGTGGCAAACAGGCTAATTATTTTTAGCTCTGATTGAATCAATTCCAGCACGTTTTTTGCGCCCTCGACAACAAATTGATTTTCTAACTGTCTGAATTTTTTTAATTGTAAGGATTTAATGAATTTTGAATCTCGATTTGAAATCATCAAAGGTTGTACTTTAATTAAAAGACTAAGTGCATTCGGCAGTCAGAAATGATCTAAAACCGATACTAACATATCTCCAAACTTAATGGATATTGTATAATTCATGGTCATAGATAATCGAATAGACAAACAACATCATTAGCTACTTCAAAACTTTATATGCACCGGTTCTCATTGCCATTATTCTGTTTTTATCAGGATGTATGGGCCGTAGGTATTTGCCTAGTGGAAAATCGCTACTGGTGGAGCAGAAACTGGATGGTGCAGAGAAGCTAAACAAGGACGAGATCAAATCTCTCTACGCATATAAGCCTAACCGAAAAATCCTTTTTATCCCCTGGTCTCCATATATCGATATCTATCAACACGGTCTCAAACGCTACGATTCTCTAAAATACGAGCAAAAAAAGGTTGAAATCAGAGCTAAGTTCGCTAAGAAAATCGCAAAAAAAGACGACGTTAAAAAGAAGAAAAAGCTACGAAACAAGCAGAATAAGAAGATCGCCAAACAGAATCGTAACATCAAAGAGGGAAATTTTGGGATGCGTATGGGCGAGCCTCTGGCCATATTTGATACTGCGAAGGAAAATCTAACGACATCCAAGATTCAAAACTATATGACTTCAAAGGGGTACTTCAACGCAAAAGTGACCTACTCCACGGAAGAGTCCTTCAAGATGGTGTCCACCTTATATAAAATTGAAAGAAATCAGCCTTATCGTATCGATTCCCTTTTCTACAACATCTCGGATACCGCTATCTACAATCTTTTAGCCGAAACGAACGAAGAATCATTCCTCAATATCGATGAAAACTATGAACAGGAAAATCTGGTCAAAGAGAGGGATAGAATTAACGAGTTGATGCTAAATAATGGCTATTATGAGTTTAATCGGCAGTTTATTAATTTTTTAGTGGATTCGTCTTATCTGGACAATAAGCGGGTGATTGTGGGGCTGAGTATCAGAAATTCTGACGATCAGAACAATCACAAGATCTATCATATTGATTCTATAGTATTCAAAACAGATCCTAGTCGTACCGAATCAACCGCAGCAAGACAGAGTGAACTCTTCGACGGGGTCACCTATCAATTCGTAAATAATAGATACTCCGAGAAGATTCTAGCCAGAAGAATATTCTTGAAGCCGGGCGACCTCTTTAGCCGATCCAACACGCTGGAAACTCAAAAACAGCTTTCGAACCTTGATATATTTCAATTTATCAGTGTCAACTATGATACCACCGGCGGTCAATTTATATCCAACATAACCACTAGCCCATTGAAGAAATTTCAAACGTCTTCTGAGCTCGGCCTCAATGTGAGCAAAGGACTGCCGGGTCCTTTTTTCAACGCTTCTATTAAAAATCGAAACACATTTAGAGGACTCGAGGTCATGGAGCTCAGTGGTCGGATAGGTTTTGAAGGGTTATCTGGTGCTACGGATACAGGAAACCCCTATTCTTCATTGGATTATGGAGGAAATCTTGCATTTACCTTCCCACAGTTTATGCTACCGATTGGTTCGAAATTGAAGTCCAATTTTGGTCGACTCAACCCCAAAACCCGTCTTTCATTTGGTCTGAACTACTCCGATCGGCCTGAATATATTCGTACCAATGTAAATACTTCACTGATTTTTAGTTGGCAAAACTACAAGCGACGTCGAAACTACTCGTTCAACATTGCTGATATCAGCTTTATCGATTCTGACGTGTCTGACTCGTATCAAACCTTTTTGGATGGCCTATCGGCCAGTGGAAACAATCTGAGCAATTCCTTCTTGCCATCGTTCGTAAGTAGCACCTGGTTTTCTGTGACTCACAATATCAATGACTATGGCAACAGAAATGAGCATTCAGCATTTCTAAGATATCAAATAGAATCAGGAGGAAATTTCTACAGCTTGCTGGCAAAAAACATTTTTGAAAGAGAGTTGGAGTATTTCAAATACGCCAAATTTGACATTGACTATCGATATTCCGCACCTGTAAACTCAATAGTGACCATGGCCTATAGGGCACATTTGGGGGTCGCAGTACCCTATGGAGAGAATGAGACACTCCCATACGAAGAATTTTTCTTCGCCGGAGGTAGCAATAGCATCAGAGCATGGGAACCCAGACGACTCGGTCCCGGATCGTATCTCCCTGATTCGTTGGGCATCTATGACAACAGTTTCGAGCAGCCTGGAGAGATCCTGATCGAAACGAGCATAGAGCTGAGGCATAAAATATTTGGATTCCTACATGGGGCCTTGTTTGTAGATATGGGCAACGTTTGGACCATGCAGGAGGAGCAGGCCAGGCCGGGTAGTCAATTCAAATTCGACAATTTTCTAAAAGAAATAGCAGTTGGAGCTGGATATGGCCTCCGATTGGATTTTTCATTTTTGCTCCTGAGACTCGATGCGGCGTGGAAAGTTCATGACCCCGGGGATCGAACGATTTATGGAAGTGAAGTACCGAGAGGGGCATTGGATTTGCCGGATTATGACAATTATAAGCGGCTGGTCTGGAATCTTGGTATAGGATATCCGTTCTAATAATAGACAAATGAATAAAGAAGAAATACAAGAATGGTTCAAGGGATTGCAGGACGATATCTGCAGTAAACTGGAGCAAACGGATCGCAAAGGTAAATTTAAGGAAGACCTCTGGGATCGCCCCGAGGGAGGCGGGGGCCGAACAAGAGTAATCAACGACGGTGCCATAATCGAAAAAGGAGGAGTCAATTTTTCGGCAGTGCATGGACCTACTCCAGACAAAATCCTAGAGGCCTTGAAGATTGATCAGGCGGACTTCTTTGCCACGGGTGTCTCGATTGTGATGCACCCCCACAGCCCAATGGTGCCTATCATTCATATGAACGTCCGGTATTTCGAAATGAGCAACGGAGTATCCTGGTTCGGTGGTGGTATCGACCTGACGCCACACTATGTCGTAGACGCCGATGCCCGGTATTTTCACGAGCAGCTCAAGACTTGCTGTGCTCGTCACGACGAGTCCTACTACTCCCAATTCAAACAGTGGGCAGACGATTACTTCTATATCAAACATCGAAAAGAAACCCGTGGAGTTGGTGGGATTTTCTTCGATCGCCTTTCGGCAAACGAAAAATTCAGTCTGGAAGATCGCTGGGCTTTTGTGAAAGACGTCGGGAGCCAATTTGCTCCCATCTACACGCATCTCATGTCCAAAAACAAGGCACTGCCATTTACCGATAAACATAAACAATGGCAATATCTGCGCCGAGGCAGATATGCAGAATTCAATTTGGTGTGGGACAAGGGTACTAAATTTGGATTGGATACGGATGGTCGAACCGAATCCATTTTGATGAGCCTTCCTCCTCAGGCCAACTGGGAGTATAATCATATCCCTGAAACGGGTTCTGACGAGCAGAAAACACTAGATTTGTTGAAGAAGGGTATAGATTGGTGAGCCTATGTCAAAGTGTTCTGAGCCTAACTTCAATGTATCTATCGGATCGCACTAGGCCTGATTCTCATGGTTCAATACTGCTCTGATTTCATTATAGCTAAATTCTTCACCTAGCTTTGCCTTGATTGCATTTGTGCCTTCACCTGCTCCTATCGTTTTCATGACTTCTTTGATCTGTGCAATCTTTTCTTCGCTGACAAATTCGCTCAGCAAAAATTCTGTACCAATAAAACTCATTAGATGTCCTTCAATTGTGGTTGGGCTCAAGCTCCTTTCTTCTGCTATTTTCTCTACCGTCTTGCCATCCTTGTACATACTCAAACTCAACAGTTGACTTTCTCCTTTTACTTTCTTTTTACTAGATTTCTTAATTTCTTCTTCCACCGCTTGCTGTTGTATTTTTCTTCTTTTTGCCATTTCGGTTAGCAGGTGGGGAAGTTTTTTGTCTTGAGACAATCCTTCTGTGAGCAATGCCATTTCTTCTAGCAAGAACTGTTTCTGTTTTGCCAGCGATATCAGTTCGTGAATTTCACGCATATACTTTTTCACCCCGGACTTCACTTTCAGTGAATCGTAGTGATTTGACAATGGACTCAGCACTTCTTGATCCAGCGTATTTTTAAAGTAATCTGTAGCCGCTTTTACTCTAAGTTTGATCTGCTGGTATTTATCATCATGTGCTTCCGGAAGCATGCTGTTTAGTTGGCTGACGAACTTTCCTGCGGTTTCCTCCTGCTTCCCTACACACGTTCGCATGGTTGAAATCATCTTAATTGCCTTATCTTTCTCTGGGATTCTCTTTTCTTCCATATTCTCGAAGAAATCCTTAATCCCCCATTTCAACTTGCTCCAGTCGAAGGCTTTTAACAAGAACGCACTGACATACGATATTTGGGCGCTCTTTAGCTGAGTTTGTAAGTCCTCTGCGGACTGCTCTCTGGTACTAAAATCTATCGCTGCCTGGTCACTACGAATACAGCTATCCGAAATACTTGAGTAAAGCGCCAATCCATCCAAAGAGGTCAACCGACTAAGTGCTACATACACTTGTCCAGGCGAAAACGACTGACCAGCGTCTATGATGGCTTTATCGAAGGTGAGTCCCTGACTTTTATGAATAGTGATTGCCCAAGCCAAACGAATCGGATATTGTGTGAAAGTACCCTTCACTACTTCATCGAGTTCATCCGTTTCCTTATTCAGCTTGTATCGTTTGTTTTCCCATGTTTCTTTCTCAACCAAGATCTCATCCTTACTATCTGCAAAAACCACCACGATGTCATCTTGATCGATTTGCTTGATCAAACCAATTTTACCGTTATAATATCTAGGGTCTTCTCCTTTATCATTTCTGATAAACATGATCTGTGCCCCTTTCTTTAATTTAAGATCCGTTTCGGCAGTCACGGTAGCTTCATTGAAATCACCTGTCACAGTGGCCTGGAAAGAGTGAGTCGCACCCTCTAGCTTTCCCAGCTGCTCCTCGTTGATTATATCTGCCCTCTTATTGTGCGTGGTGAGCGTAATGTATTCGCCTTTTTTCTCAGGTTCAAAATCTGGTTTGTAGTACTTATTTAGCAATTCCAGATCCCCTCTATCCATTTTATCATTCCTAATCTTATTTAAAAGATCGATAAATTTTTGATCACTCTGACGATAAACACTCTTGAGTTCTAAGTAGATCGGGGGTGAATCCTGAAGGACCTTCGCATCAAAAAATGAAATCGTCTTGTAGTATTTCTGCAGTACTGACCATTCATTGTTTTTGATCACTGGGGGCAATTGAAATAAATCGCCAATGAAGAGTACTTGCACGCCTCCAAATCCACTCCAGCTATTCCGTCTTACTGATTTCAATATGGCATCTATTGCGTCAAGCAAATCAGCCCTCAGCATCGAAACTTCATCTATGATCAATAATTCCAAATCTCGCAACAATTCTCTTTTGGCACTATTCAGCCTAAGGTATTTGAGCAGCTTTTTTTTATCGAAAAACTCTCCGTACTCGTCTCCTGACAAACTTTGATCTGGCATAAAACTACCCATCGGCAGCTGAAATAATGAATGCAAAGTAACTCCACCTGCATTCATCGCAGCCACTCCCGTCGGAGCAGCTATTACTGTTTTTTTATGACAATTTTCTTTGATGTACTTCAGAAAGGTGGTTTTCCCGGATCCAGCTTTTCCGGTAAGGTACAAATGCTCATTAGTCGTGTTGACGTAGCTAGCGGCCAGTTCGAATTGGGAGTTTATTTCTATCGGTTTATTCATCAATCAGAATATTTTGGTTGGAAGGTTCTATAATTAAGTTAGCGGGTGCTGAAATAGGGATAAATTTTATAATAAATCGGCACATTTTCTGAACCGATAAAGCCAGTTGACGGGGAAGTCAACATAAACGTGCAAAAAGCAACAGTGTGCAATGTAATATGCCAGCTACTTATTCTCCTCAAGTTGAGAACAATAATCAACAAAATAGGTGAGCCCTTCAATAGTATTGAGCTTCTGCCCTTGAACTTCACATTCCTTGACCAGATCATCATACTTTTCCCCACCTATCACATTTAGTGCTTCTACATTCGTGACCTTGTATGTGCCTCCTGCATATCTCCTTGTTCTGCTATTTCCATATTTGGTATTATTCAAATTATTTTCTGTATCATAGACCAATGTTGACGACTTGTCCTTTTTTTTCTTTGCATATTCCAGAATCTCGCCCTTATTAGATGCTATATATAATACCTCAGTGACTTTCTCCATCTCAACAGTTCGGTCCACCTCTACCGAAGCACTATTTTGACCACTTGGAGTCCCTCTGATGGCATAGTCATATTCGTGCCTGGACAAGATGGCGACAGATTGACTTTCATGCACCACTTCAAAAAATACGTTTTGCAAGTCCTTGTTCTTCCGTACTTCGAATGGCAAAGAGTAGTATTTTTTCAGCTGATTATCAGCCTCTCTCATTTCAAAATAACTGGCTTTCTTTGCCGTATAAGATTTGGAAGTGCTATCAGCGAATTGAATGCTCAATAAGTCTGTGATGAAATTGTAGTTGATATTACCTTTTACCGCAGTACCATCAAATAGTTTGATCTGACCGGGCAACCATATGTCCACTTCGGTGTTATAGTTTTTTAATTGGGCCAAAGCCACTGAATTGACCATGGTGAGCATAAGGGCTGATATTACCCAGCTCAACCGTCTATTAACACCAACAGGTATTTTTCGTGTCATATTCTATCACTTCAGATTATGAATAACAATGCTCATTCATGATTTTTAGTTCTCTAGCTAAAATAAAGCTTTCTTATGAAGTCTTACTCCAATACGCCTTATCCCTCATATAACTCTAAGGGCAGATCATCCGGGTCTGCAAAAAAAGTAAACTTCTTATTGGTATTTTCGTCGATCCGAATGGGTTCGGTCCGGATTCCCTTTTGTGATAGCTGCTCAACCGCTGAATCTATGTCCTCGACCTGAAAGGCAAGGTGACGAAGGCCCGTGCCCTCTGGCCTTGAGGGTCTTTTGGGTGGATCGGGAAATGAAAACAGTTCAAGAACATACTTGCCGTTTAGCGCCAGATCCAATTTGTAGGACTCTCTCTCTTGGCGGTAAACTTCGTTGATGATTTCAAGTCCCAATATTTCCACATAGAAAGCCTTCGATCTCTGATAGTCCGAACAAATAATAGCGATATGATGGATTGATTTTAGCATGCAGGCTTGTTGAATTTTGTTTTTTTTTTGATAAATCAAATATTAGATAGGACAAGAAAAGGTAAAAGTGTCAAACTGCTCAAATCTCGTCATTACCTGATCCAAATCTCTTCCTTTCTCAAAAATCCCATATACTGCTGAGCCAGTGCCTGTCATAGATGCATAGTCAGCCCCTGAGTTTAGCAGTGATTCCTTGATTTGCTGGATTTCCGGATGTGAACCAAAGACTGTTTTTTCAAAATCATTGACTACAATTCCTTGCCATTCGTTTGGTGGCCGCTTTAGAATAGTCTTTAAGTCATATCCTGGATCTTGCGGAGTGATGCCTGCGAATGCTGTTTTGGTGCTAATATGTATTCCGGGAGAAACCAAGGCAATCGAATAGCCTGATAAATCAACTGATACATGCTCCATCACCTCACCTCTGCCGGTGACGAGTTTTGGCTGATTATCAATGAAAAAAGGGCAATCAGAGCCGAGTGTCAAAGCGTATTCTTCAAGCTGAGCCTGAGAAAGGTTTAGCTCAAATTGGTCGTTGAGCAGTTTGAGTGCAAAGGCACCATCGGCTGACCCTCCTCCTAGCCCTGCACCCATTGGGATCGTTTTATGTAGGTGCATTTTCACTGGCGAGATCTGATGATTGTCCTTGATCAGTTCGTATGCCAGTACAGAAAGATTCGAGCTTTGGTCACCCGGAATAGGCAATCCGGATGAAGCAAATTCAAACTCATTTGCGGGAATGATTTCCAGAGCATCTTTCCATTCTATTGGAAGAAAACAGGAGGAAAGATTGTGATAGCCGTCTTCTCTTTTTGAAGTGATGTTTAGACCAATATTGATCTTTGCGTTTGGGAAGGCTATCATTGATGTATTGGAATAGATCGCATCAAAAAACAATGGTCTGTCTTCACGAGGAAACGAAATGATCTCAAATTTTGAAAACTAATCAAACCATGAGATTACTTCAGGATGTTCTCAATGACGTATATTTTTTGATACGATCGCTTTATTCAAGTTTTACTTCTTCATTTGCTCGATTACATCGGCGGTAATTCCCGATGAAGAGAACCCACCATCATGCATCAGATTTTGCATGGTTACCATTTTGGTCAGATCAGAGAACATCGACACGCAGTAGTCTGCACAGTCTGCTGCAGACGCGTTACCCAATGGAGACATCTTTTCGGCATAGTCCATGAAGACATCGAATCCACCTACTCCTGATCCAGCCGTGGTCATAGTTGGAGATTGCGAGATGGTGTTTACCCTTACCTTTTTCAATCTGGCAAATCTTTCTCCATAGCTTCTGGCAATGGATTCGAGCATAGATTTGGCCTGCGCCATGTCAGAATAATCTGGGAAGGTTCGCTGCGCGGCGATATAAGTCAGTGCCAAAATTGATCCCCACTCATTCATGGCATCTTGCTTCTCGGCTACAGCCATCACTTTATGAAATGAAATGGCTGAGATGTCCATGGTTTTGAGCATCCAGTCGTAGTTCAAATCATTGTATTCTTTATTTTTTCTTACATTCGGGCTCATGCCAATAGAATGTAATACGAAGTCCAATTTTCCACCTAAAACTTCCACAGATTTTGAAAAGAGATTTTCAAGATCTTCTACTGAAGTAGCATCTGCAGGTATCACCTCCGAGCCGCACTGTTCAGCGAGTTGATTGATGGCACCCATTCGCAATGCGATTGGCGCATTAGTCAAAGTAAATGTAGCTCCTTGCTCCTTCGCCTTCAACGCCACTTTCCAGGCAATTGAATTCTCGTCCAAAGCACCAAAGATGATTCCTCTTTTTCCTTTTAATAGATTATTAGACATTTGATATAGTATCTTATTGGTTTAAAAAAAGCAAAGATAACCACTCTGGTAAGAGTAGCACTTTGCGCACAATTTATTTCATCTCAATCAGCTCTCTGGCACTGTTACGTGCAGTTTCCGAAGGGTTTTCTCCGCCTATCATTTTGGCTATTTCTTCGAGTCGATCCTCTGCTTCAAGTTTTCTAATCATACTTTCTGCCTTCGCCGATTCGTTGTTTTTATAGACATAATAGTGAGCTTGTCCCTTAGCTGCTATTTGTGGTAAATGACTGATGGAAATGATCTGATGATTTGAAGACATTCGTCTCATCATATTGGCCATCTTCATGGCTATTTCACCAGACACACCGGTATCAATTTCATCAAATACCACAGTCGGCATAGCAGTCTTGCTGGCAAGCAGATATTTTATACAGAACATTAGTCTGGAAAACTCACCACCTGAGGCCACATTGCCTACAGGTTCGGGCTTGATTCCTTTATTCGCACTAAAGAGAATTTCAATCTCATCGATCCCCAACTTCCAAGGCTCTGCTCTTTTGTATACAAACTCAACATGGCCATCTGGCATTCCTACTTCTGCCAGTAATTCGTTGAGGGAAGTTGAAAAAACATCAATCTGGCTTCTGCGCTTTTCAGAAAGTGTCTCTGCAGATTGAATCATTTGGCGTTCCAACCGATCCTTCTCTTCTTTCAATCTCGAAATCTCCTCTTCCAATTGGATCGTACCTATTGTTTCTTTTTCAAGCTTGGTTTGAATTTCCATCAGCGCAGCTACATCTCCCACTTTGTGCTTTTGCTGTAGTTTGTATAAATGATCGAGCCGAAGGCTGACTTCTTCTATTCTACCGGGATTGTGCTCCACGCTGTCCTGAATATTGATCACGTCCCTCACAATGTCTACAATCTCTTCTGTAGCGGATTCAAATCTTGAGCTTAAGGTTTCCAGCTCCCTGGTAAACCCTGAGATGTTTTTAAGCACACTTACTGCCTCTCGTAGTCTATCGTTGATCGATGGTTCGCTCCCATCAAATTCTGATGAAATCTGTGTCAATTTGAGTTTGATCTCTTCTGCATGCTCAAGCACCTGCAGTTCTTCTTCCAGCTCAGACTGCTCATCTTGCTTCAATTCAGATTTGACCAATTCATCGAGCAAAAATTTCTTATAGTCCTCATCCTGTTTAGAGCTTTTCTCTCTTTCGAGAAGCTCAATCAGCTGTTTAGATAGCTTTGTAAAGGAGGTGAAATCAGATTGGAACTGTTGTAATTCTTTGGCAGACTGAGCGAAATCATCGAGTAGTTTTATCTTGACGCTCTTGTTTCCAAGTTGAATACTTTCATTCTGAGAATGAATGTCGATCAGTCGTAGGCCGATCGTTTTCAATACTTCCAGCGTGACGGGCATGTCATTGATAAACGCTCTTGACTTGCCTTTAGGGTTGATTTCCCTTCTGATGATCGTTTGCGATTCGAAGTCGATGTCCTCTTCTTCAAAGAGGCCTTCGAGCCCAAGTCTGGAGATATCAAATTCTCCTTCGACCACGCATTTGGTATCCTTGTCGAGCAGGGCCTTAGTATCGGCTCTATTTCCCAGCAGTAGACCCACGGCACCTAGCATAATGGACTTACCGGCTCCTGTCTCACCCGTGATGATATTCAGTCCTTCATCTGGCTCCAGACGGAGCTTTCGGATCAAGGCATAGTTACTTATAGATAAACTGGAAATCATGAACTGGTCATCCTTCTTAATAGGTGCAAAATGAGGTCAAAAATAAAAACTTTCAGGATATGACGAAGCTTATATTTTTCAAAGTTTTAAACCAGAAAAAAGTTCGCGGGCTAATTATCTAGAATTTCTTGAAATTCGTCAGTTCGAGCTGGATCAATACTTTTGAGAATATTGAATACTTCTCTCCGTTGGGCCAAATCTCCATTTGAATAAACTCCAATTATTTCGTCCAGTTTGGCATCCATAAAAGCAATGACCAAAATTGATCTTGGTTTCGCTTTATTGGCAGCCTGTACTTTTTTTAGGGCCTCAAGAATATTCGTTCTAGCCTCATCTGGGTTTTCGCTCATTAGATCCAATCCCTTGATGTGATACTCGTACATGGCCTCACGAAGGGGTTCCATGGTCTGATCTATACTGTTTTCGGCTAGCCAATATCGGTTCCTAATGCTATTGAATTGATCCCATCCCCCATAGCCTGATTGCTGTGCGTTGTTGACCACAGCCCAGGCTGCTTCGTAGTATTTTTGTCCACTGAGTGGCTCGAATGAATCATAATCATAACCAAGCATCATATAGGCATAATAGCCCAGCATGGATGTAATGTTGGAAATAAAGCTTGTTGGTTGGAAATCCAGTGGTTGCGATTCGGTGTATTCAAAATTAAAATCTCTGTCGGCAAAATTGAGCAATACGGCTTCATACGAAGAGTTGTAGACTGGGCGTGCGACTATGACTTGTACAGTGGCGGCAAAATTTCCTAATGAAGGCTGTGACTCTAGGGTGATATTGATACCGCAAGTAATTCGTTCATTGTTTTCGAATCGCTCATCGGCCCATTTACGGTCATTCAAAAATTTGGCAAACTCAACCTCCATTTCCTGAAAAACTCTACGCTCCGTAGATTCGATCTGAATCGAATTGACTCGTACCTGGCAATTCAGCTCCTGACCGAAGGCAGGAAAGCAAGCAAAGGTGAGACAGGCAAGTATTAGGAAATTAGGAATGGATTTTTTCATGAATGCAATTAACAATGTCAGCTGCGACTTTTGATTTTGATTTTAGTTCAAAAGGTCTTGGTGGTTGATCAACGCTGAAGATAGTAATTTTATTAGTATCCACAGAAAATCCAGCGCCATTATCATTTAGTGAATTGAGTACAATGAGATCGAAGTTCTTTTTGCTCATTTTCTCTTTGGCAAATTGCTCCTCTTTTTCCGTCTCCAATGCAAACCCAATATTAATTTGATCTTTTCTTTTGCGCTTGCCCATTTCCGCTGCGATGTCCTTGTTTTTCACCAATTCGATGGTCATCGTCTGATCAGACTTCTTGATTTTCTCCTTTGCTTGTACCGCAGGTTTATAGTCTGCCACTGCGGCGGCGAAAATGGCAATGTCGGCGGTAGAATAATGTGAATCTACTTGTGCAAACATCTCGTCAGCTGACGAAATACGAATTAGGGAGATCAGATCTGATTCTATGTTGTATTGCCCGGGTCCTGCAATCAATTTTACCTCTGCACCCTCTGCTGCCATATTATGGGCCAAAGCAAGACCCATTTTGCCTGAGGAGTGATTGCCAATAAATCTTACGGGGTCGATCTTTTCGAAGGTGGGGCCTGCAGTAATCAGGACTTGTTTCCCTTCAAATCTTTTTTTTTTACTTAGCAGGCTTTCTATTTTTTCAAAAATGGCTTCTGGCTCTGCCATTCTTCCTTCTCCGACGAGACCACTGGCTAACTCGCCATGTTCTGCTTCGAGTACTAAGTGACCAAATGACTGTAGAGTTTCAAGATTTTTTCGTGTAGCAGGATGCCTATACATATCTAAGTCCATGGCAGGAGCTAGCATTATCGGGCATTTGGCGGATAGGTAAACGGCAGTCAATAAATTGTCACACAGACCATGAGCCATTTTACTGATTGTATTGGCACTGGCTGGTGCTATGACCAGCAGATCAGCCCATAGCCCTAATTCCACATGATTTTCCCATTGGCCCTGATCGTCTTTTTCAAATTTTGATAAGACTGGATTTTTTGATAGTGTGGCTAGTGTAAGCGGCGTTACAAAAGTCTTGGCTGGAGCTGTCAGCACGACTTGTACTTCACAGCCTGCCTTAATCAGGAGTCTGACTAAAAGTGCGGATTTGTATGCGGCGATGCTGCCGCATACTCCTAGTAATATTTTTTTCCCCTCTAGCATTGGGGGCTCAATTAAATTTCTATGCCACCTTCTTCTTTCACAGCATCTCTCACGAAAATTTTTCCTTCGTTGAATTCCTCGATGGCTACGATAGTAGGTTTAGGCATTTTTTCATAAAATTTAGAAATTTCGATTTGCTCTCTGTTTTCGAAGATTTCTTCCAGATTGTCTACTGTAGATGCAAATTCTGCCAACTTCCCGCTCAACTCTTCTCTTACATTAGAAGAGATTTGTCTCGCTCTTTTTGAAATTACATTTAAAGACTTGTAGATGTTGCCAGTATTGGTTGACAAATCGATGATGTCTCTTGTTACAATTGATGGTTTGACCGCCATTATTATGAATTTTTAGATAATTTTTTCGTTTCTTCCAGTGAGTTCACATAGAACTTCTCTGCCTTTTTCAAGAACTCGCTGTTTGGATATTTGTCGACTAACTTCTCATAGAGTTCGATAGCCTTTTCATATCTTTCTTTCTGCTTCGATCTGATGCTTTGCTTTGCATAGCTATATTCAGAATCGACGGCATAAAAAAGAATCTCTTCGTTTAGCCTAGAATCCGGAAATTCATCAGCAAAGGTTTCGAAAGCAACTCTTGCTGCTTGCCACCTTTCAAGTTTATGATATTGTTTGGCATTTTCAAATGCCTTCTTTTCAAGCTTTCTTTGAAGCTCATCTATATATTTCGTCGCAGGTTCGGCATATTCACTATACGGGTTTCTGTTGATGAATGCCTGAAACTCATTGATCGCTGTATAGGTACTGCTTTGATCAAGATTATAGTCTGGTGACTGCAGATATGACGAATAAGCAGACATGTAAGCTGCTTCTATAGCCCAATCACTCCTGGAGTAGATTCTTGCAAACTCTTTGAAGTAACTGCCACTAAGTATATACTGTCTCTGGTGGAAATAGGAATAGGCTCTGTAGAAACTTGCCTTTTCTGCATCAAGGGTTCCTTTGATGATCGGCAACACCTGATCAAACAAAACACTGGCCTTGTAATACTCCCCCTCTTCATAGTAGCGAAGAGCTGCTTCATACTTCATCTGCCAATCTGTACTTTTCTGTAGTCTTTTAAATTCACTACAGGAGATCGCCAAAACAGCGACTAAAACAAGCACAAAATTCCCTAAAAACCTCATTTTTCGCATAAGCGTGCAAATATAGCTTCTTTACCTTAAATACAACAATTTTTTTTGAGCTGAGATACAACCGCTTTACGCATTATCTAGCGCTCTTCTTGTAAATGATCCCGAGCAGTGTTTAGTTGCTTCAAGGCTTCTTCGCTCTTCACATTATCTAACATCATCTTACCCGCTTCCACCTTATCTTTGTTGTTTTCAATTAACACTTTTGCTTTAGCTTTTAGTTCATCTTGATCCACTGGCAGAGCAGACTTGCTCGCATAATAGGTAGCTACATCGTGCAGCTCCGGTCGTTCATCTTCGCGCCAGTCAAATCCTTCAAGAAACATATCCTCCTCATTGAGCTCATGCGGAGGGATAAACTTAGCTTCGGGCTGCGTGTAAAATGAAATGTTTTTCATAAGGTTGTCACCAAAACGCAGGGTCATGGCGCTACAGAATATTTTATTCATCCCTATCAGCAGGCTGTCACCTTTGAGTAAAAAATAGTGACTCTCACCATTGCCGTTGATGTCCATGGTCTGTATGTCCCCGAACTCATTGAAGTGACCCACCATTTTTCTGCCTTTGATTTGATTGTGTTGCCCCAGGGTATCAATAGAGATCAGAAATGCATTTTTCCGTAAGGTCATAGTCTCCAGAATGTCCTCTTTGAATAGTAGATCGATGCTATCTGATACCATCTGGCTGGATTTGTTCCATAGCACCGGGTCTTTGTACATATGGATGGTGGAGTCGGACAAGAAGTAGGCGACCGAGTCGCACTTGCCTTGCATATTACGCTTGTACATCAATATATTGTAGTAGGCCAGTATCCTTTCTTTGTCCTTATCGACACTTTCAATAGACACCAGGGTATCGGAAGACATAAAAAAGGTATCACGTCGCATGACACGTTTCATCAAAGGCCGACCATAGACATGACTGATGCCTGCCTTTTTATCATACACTGCTTTGTCTCCAAATATGATGATATCATCTTTTTTGGAGGTCATCACTACGTTGCCTTCTGCCGTATAGAATTTTTTCTTATCATCGATAAAAAGCTCATCGCCAGTTACAATATAGTTTCGTGTTTCAATCGTGCCTTCGGCAAAAGTTGTTTGATCCTGTGCCGTCCTGAACCGTCCACCATCTGCATCCACAGTGGTACCGTCTTTATTTTCAATATAGGTGGGACCTTTGGTGACGGCTACTTTTGATATGGAAGAGTATTCCAGCGTATCTGCTCTAAGATTGAACTCAGGTGAAACCAATAACACATCTTTGAAGAAATATGCCTGGCTTATTTTCGAATGATATACTCCGTAGGTACTAGTCAGCGTATTCTGTTCGTCTACCAGTTTGCCATATTCCTTGAATTCTCCGATTTCGGTAATCAAATTATAATCCAGAATATCTGTATAGAGTACTTTGCTTCCTTTTCTATAGACCACGTCCTTGCGTAGCAGCGCCATGCCTTCATTGCCTTTGTAGATCAGCTTCTTTGAGGTGATCGTGACCGAATCATCCACAATTCGGACCTTACCAAAGGCTTCCATTTCATTGGCTCGTGAATAGAAGTATGCAGAATCACAATATACTGTGGTAGACTTCTGAGTGAAAACTACATTATGAAGTAGTTTTTTGTAACGTACTTTACCGCTCCTGACATTCGTTAGCCGATCGGCTTTATATTTGATTTTTTCTCCCTTTTGAGCCAATGCCGGAGTGGCTAAAATCAGAGCACCAACCATCAAGAACAAAAACTTTATTCGCATAGTGTAAAAATATGTGGGCAAAGCTACATCGAATCCTTGAGATTCATATGCAATGAAGTCAAGGGCCAATCTACTTTTTCAGTCTAAATCAATAAATCATATTTCGCTTGACTAACGAAAAAAAACTAAGTTTGATCAAAAATTCGTTTCGGTGACTGCACTCGGCCAACATTTTGAAAATTATATAAGAAGGCAAAAGTTATTTGGCCCCAATGACAGGCTCCTATTGGCTGTCAGTGGCGGGCTCGATTCTATGGTCCTGGCTCACCTGATCCGTGCCAGCGGCCATACTTTTGCGATTGCTCATTGTGATTTTCAACTCCGACAACTAGCGTCCGATCAGGATTCAGCTTTCGTGCAGTCTTATGCCAAACTAAATGGTATTAGTTGTTACCATAAAAAATTCGAAACACAGGCTTACGCTAAACAGCAAAAACTGTCTACGCAGTTGGCTGCAAGAGAATTACGATATGACTGGTTTTCTGAGTTGATGAAGGATAAGGGCTTCGATTATCTTCTCACGGCTCATCACGCCAATGATCAGTTGGAAACCATGCTCTACAATCTGACAAAGGGCACCGGAGTAGCTGGACTTAGAGGAATCCCTGTTAAAATAGAAAACATCCGAAGACCACTACTCTTTGCGACCAGAGAGGAAATCGAGCAATATGCCATGCAACATAATATCGAATGGCGCGAGGACAGTTCCAATCAGGACGATAAATATCGCCGAAATTTGATCCGACATCGGGTCGTACCACCACTCAAGGAGATCAATCCAGCTCTGGAACGTACCCTGTTGAATACAAGCCGAAGATTTGATGCACTGGAAAAACTGCTACTTGTAGAATGCAAGCGTATCAAGGCTAAATACATGATCAAAAATCTTGACAATGAACTACTATCTCTTAGCTGGTATGAGGAGTCAAAAGGAGGTCTGGCAATCCTGACGGAACTTTTAAAAGGTTATGGATTTAATTCAAATCAATGTGCTTCTATCAGTGATGCCATAGACACTCAGTCCTCAGGTAAACAATTTTTCTCCAGTCAATATGTACTGGGTATTGACCGTGAGTCATTAATAATATTGCCAAATGATGACCAGCCCATAGTGGACCTCGTCATTAATGAGCAGGATGAAGAACTATCTACCGCTGTAGCCAATTTTACTTTTGAAAAAACCGAAACCACTGACGGTTGGACAAAGAATAGAAACGAAGCTTACCTGGATGCAGACAAAATTGAATTCCCACTAAAGCTTAGAAATTGGCAGCAGGGAGATGTCTTTCACCCACTAGGTATGAAGGGCAAAAAAAAGCTAAGTGATTTTATGATTGATGAGAAAATTCCCGTAAACTTGAAATCGCGTGTTCTGGTCTTTGAGTCCAACCAAGATATCATCTGGATTGCTGGGCATAGAATAGACGATCGGTTCAAAATCACACCTAAGACCAAACACGTATTGATCATTAAAATGACCGACCATGTTTAATCCATTCAAGAAGAAATACAGCAAGGAAGAATTAGACCTGATAGCTTTTTTGGCTCAGACACGTCATTTTGAAAAGTTGGATGAAGACGAGTTGGGGCTCTTTTTGCCGTATATGTACCTCCGCGACTATCAGCAGGATGAGGTAGTATTTTTTGCTGGCGACCCAAGTCATGCCCTCTACTTAATCAATCGTGGTTCTGTCTCTCTCTCTATAGATGTAAATGATCGATTCGAGCAACTAGCTGAGGCCTATAGAGGGCAGGTTTTTGGTGACAACAGTCTAATAGAAAGCGCCAAACGTATCTATACCTCTGCGGTCACATCAGAAAAGGCTCAGCTGTATGTAATTCCTCAAATCAACTTACTTGAAATATTGAATGATCACCCTGAAGTAAGGGCTAAAGTAATGACAGCCTTTGCAGAGGTATATAATGAGTACACCGCACAGCTGTTCAAAACTTACAAGTCTCATTTTGGATTTTTTGAATTGAGTAAGGTCTATCTGGGCAAAGTATAGAGCACGCATCTCATTCAAAGTCACTGACGAGCATTTCGCATCACAAATTTCCAAAAGTCGTAGCATCAATTCTACCGAAGAATTCATTCTTTTTGTCCCATAAAGAGCAATTATTGGCTATTTTTGCGCCAGAATATGATCCCTTTTTTAGAATTATAAAATACAAACAAGATGAAAGTAACTGTAGTAGGTGCCGGAAACGTAGGTGCCAGTGTAGCTGAGTACGTAGCCATGAAAGAATTGGCCGATGAAGTTGTGATCCTGGATATCAAAGAAGGTTTTGCTGAAGGCAAAGCTATGGACCTCAACCAATGTGCCACTCTCAATGGATTCAACGCCAAAGTCATTGGTACTACAGGTGACTATTCAAAGACTGCTGGCTCGTCGGTGGTGGTGATCACTTCGGGGATTCCAAGAAAGCCTGGAATGACCAGAGAAGAGTTGATCGGTACCAATGCAGGAATCGTAAAGACTGTGACAGAGAATTTGGTGAAGCACTCTCCGGATGCCGTATTAGTGGTTATCAGTAATCCTATGGATACTATGACCTACCTGTCTGCTAAGACAAGTGGATTGGCCAAAAACAAAGTAATTGGCATGGGCGGAACACTGGATAGTGCGAGGTTCAAATACAGATTGTCCGAAGCGCTAGATTGCAATCCTAACGATGTAAAAGGAATGGTCATCGGTGGTCATGGGGATACAACAATGATTCCGTTGACAAGATTGGCATCTTACAACGCGACTCCTGCATCTAACTATATCTCTGCGGAGAGAATGGAGCAGGTGGCTGCTGACACCATGGTAGGTGGAGCTACTCTGACTGGACTTCTCGGTACATCTGCATGGTACGCTCCCGGAGCTGCTGGTGCTGAAGTAGTGGAAGCGATCATCAGAGATAAAAAAATCATGATGCCATGTTCTGTTTACCTTGAGGGTGAGTATGGACAAAAAGATATCTGTATTGGCGTACCGGTGATCCTTGGAAGAAACGGTATTGAAAGAATCATCGAGCTGGATTTGAACGATGATGAAAAAGCAAAATTCGAGGCAAGCGCTGCGGCCGTTAGAAAAATGAATGAAGCATTGGAAATGTAAACTTCCAGCTTTCTGATTTCAATAAGCCAAAAGCAAAATATATCGGGCAAGTCCCAAATACAAACTCCCGTTTGATCAATCAGACGGGAGTTTTTTTTGTTTTTTCTATCAAAAAAACATTGAATAAGTCCTGTGAGCGGAAGAAGATTATAGGTTTTAGAAGATTGATCTTTGTAAAAAATGCGATCAGAGATTAGCCTTCAATATCTATCCAATTTGGGGTGAGATTGCTATCTGTTCGCAGTACGATCTCATGTCCCCAGAAAGTACCTCCATCCTTCCAGCCAATTTCTATACTGCCATCTTCAAACAACTCAATGCGCCTTGGCGTAATCAGCAATCTGAATTTTTTTTCAGACAGCGGTGCTTCGTTCTTACGAAGCCAGCCGTCGTTTTTGATTTCAAGTAATTCATTGCTGATTGCAGTGAGCAATTGGCTGTAGCGGCTTGTGAGATATTTTATTCCACGATCGACTGTATTGTCATGTATCTCTCTGGCCATATTCTCGGGACCATGTACATCCACTTGAATATATTCGATTCCTACCAAATGCTTACTTTGAAAAGCCCCCAACCTTTCATTGTATTTAGCTACAGGTCCCATAGATATACCCCTCCGTTATGTCCATGTTTTCTGTGTACTTCTCGGTCTACCAGAATCATTTTATACTTCTCCTTCAAATGATGCCACGTGAAATTAGCAGGACTTCCTGAACCGGCCTGGCCTGTTATTCGATTCGCAATTGAGAAGTGTTGACTACGCGTAGCCGTTTTTAATTCCACCACCGTTTTTTGATCTTTCAACAACCCATATCCAGTTTTAGTGTATCCTGATTCCATATCAACGATTGCTCCTTCTGTAGGGTCTTTCCAAACGGTCTGTTGGGTAGGAGCGGTAAATTTGAAGTAACCATCGTCATCCTTAGTATATTGAACCCCAACATAGGGTCCACGTGCCGAGGTGGGATAACTTTTTGGTCCCGAAGGACCTGCACCCCTGGCAAATTGCATTGGCTGCGCAGTATCATCAGATCCACTTTGAGCTGCAATCTCCGCGGCCTTTTCCCTGATTTGTGCTCTCGTCATTACTCCTGCACTTAACCAATTTTCAAAGGTAGCACGTCCTACCTGCTCACCAAATTCCTGAACTACGCCTAAATCCATAAACAAGGATTCCAACCAGCCAGGATCTGTAGCCTTCCAATAATCCATTTGGAGATATTCTGTTTCAATTAACTCAGTGGCACCTACTCCCGCCGGCTCATCGTCATGTCCATCACCTTGCATCGCATCAGAATCATCGCCTTCTGTTGGCATAAGTCCCTGAAGTGCCCCCAACACCTGAGCTTCCAAAAGCTCCATAGGCACTTGACCACCATTGATCGCTGCAACAACGCCAGCCATGAGCCCGCTGATATCTACATCCAAGTCTGGCAATACGCCAACATATGTTCTAATTTCATCGCTAGATGTGTCCTGTAAAAACTTAGCCCATACGTTTTCATCAGATGCTTCAACACTCTCCTCAATGCCTCCATCTTCCAAACCATAATCAATTTCGCCTATTCCACCCTGAGCTCCATTTTCCCAATCAAATACTTCATTGATATGTTCAAATCCAAAATTCTGGGAAATCCAATCAATTAGTCCAATCTCGCTACGATCATCATCAGCTATTCGATCAAATTCTTCCAGCATATCCGGCCTCTCTTGAACCACATATCTTCTTACCAATTCTATTTCCATTGAATGATTAGCATCGAAATACCCTTGAATTGTACTGGACATTGGTGAACCATTGATTAGTGCTGATGTGTCATCCGAACTATCATTTTCAAGTCCCACATTAGTATTAGCTGCTCTCATCGCCTTATCACCCATCACATCTGCTTCACGCTCTAAATTGGCATCGTCATTCACATTTATCTTTCCCTTCAATTGTTTGGTGGGTTGTACGCGGCCTTGTTTTTGTTGCACGACATGCCAGGCTTCATGGGGCAAGTACTTTTCTTTTCCTGAGCCAATATGAATTTCAGTTCCTTGGGCAAATGCGTAAGCATTGAGTTGAGCAGGTTTGTCTGAATTGAAATGCACCTTCACATCGTCCATTGCATATCCTGAGAGGCTTTCTATGCCGGTTTTGAGCGAATTAGGAAGTCCTGTCTTGTTTTCTTTGTTGTATGAACTTATTAGACTCGCAGGCGTGATATTATCTGCAAGAGCCTGCAGCTGTAGCGTTTTATCATAAAGAGAGCTCTCTTCTGCCAACTCCTGGAGCTTATTTTGGACTACAAATTGAGAGTTCTGCTCCAAACCATCCCAATAGGCACTTGACTGAGATCTAACCTGAGCCAATCTATTAGCCACAGATCGAGACTTTCCTCCATGTTCTTTGGTAGATCGTGTGTTCATTTAGGTTGGTCAAAAAAAATGCGACATCACAGAAGTGAACCATAGATGCGCTTTTATAATATTAATAGATTTAGGCAAAAGAAACAACACCGATCTTCTAGAACTTTCAACTATCGGTTTCGTTCTGATTCATGATTTGATAATTGAAAACAAATCCACTCAATGTAATCTGACCATAGCCTAGAAATCAGAAAAAATGTATCTGGATATTTTGATTAAATATTGATCAACTCTGATATTCTAATTTGCCAGATTTGGCCCTCCAGCTCATAGAAAAAATATTTCCCGTCTGGCGTGAGTGTTGGCGTGAGCTCCCATTGATCAGACTTGTTGACAGTGTTGAGTGGTTCTGGATTGGACCACTTCCCATCCAAGTTGTGAGAGATGTAAAGATCAATGGAGTTAGAGCTGGTGATATACCGATTGAAAATGATAAATCTTTCCTGTGGGTCGACAACCAAATCGTTTTCAACTTCAACGGAGTTGATTGATGTCAGTGGCTTTGGTAAGAGATAAGTGCCATTTTTATATTCTGACACATATATATCCATGCCCCCTTTGCCTCCCTCCCGGTCAGAATTAAAGTACAAGTTTCCATTTCTGGCAACGGATGGATAGGAATCATAGGCTGTAGAATTTATCTCCCCGAGCGGCTTTGGATAACCCCATATATTTTCTTGTTTCACTGAATACCATATATCATGGGGTCTAGCTGTATCGGGCGCTTCCGGATCATATCTCGAATTGAAGAAAAGGGTGTCATTACCTGTATTCAGCACAGGATGGTATGCATCTATCCCATGGTCAAGTCCAGCAAGAGTCCCCTTCTGCCAATTGCCATCTTTGTAATCATAGGGCAGCAGTGCCATGATGGCCTTTCCATTGGAAAACTTCCTCTCTGTAGGCAACGAGACTATTATTGTGTATCCATCATTGGTAAAGCAGATTCCATTATTGGTTCTGATCAGGCCAGAGGCAAATAGCTGTGGTCCAGTGGTTTCTTTGGGCAACTGATAAGCCAAATGACTTTCCAACGGCCCTTGTCCGGATTGACAACTGGCAAGCCATAAAAGGATCATAATGCAACCTTCCCAGCGTTTCATCATTCTGCCTTTTGATAAGCTTCTTCCAACCAGCCTATGAGTTCATCATCAACTTCATCCACAGATGACAATTTTACTCGATGAGTACACATCGTACCAAAAGGTCCTGAGTTTTCTAGTCTGCTTCCCACTGGTTTATCTTTCAATTTCAAACCCAGATCAATTCGGGATTTCGTGGCTGGTTTGATCAGTGCAAATTGCTTTTTGCGTATCATGCTGACGCTATCCTTTTTGGGCGTCCTTGTGACATCGGATCCAAACTTTTCTATGGCGACTACGAGTTTTTCGTATATGGGACGTAAGACCTCTTTTCCTTTGTATTGATTTTCTAGCAGGTCTACTGCGTCTTGTGACCCAGCGTCCGATTTTCTTGCTTTAAGGGCTACGAAATTGGCATAACCGTGGGTGAAGCCATGTTCAGATTTTAAAAAATCAATGATGGCCTTATGTTTTTCGATCTTAGCTTTCATCACCACATCAATCCAATGCTCAAGTGACTTTCCAGTTTTATCTAATAATCCTTGTTCCATTATTTATATTTTACCATGTTCCTAATATTGCCCCCATCAGAGTGAGTGCGACTACGCAGTATCCAGCATTGATCAGATAGGCTTTCAAAGACTGCATTTCGAATAGATACAAAATACCCAGCATGGTGGATACCCATCCAAATCCAGCAAGAAATCCAGCGATTGAGCCAAACATTGTATTGGCTTCGGGGCCAATGAACATTTCCAGCGTGATCGCCGCTATAAGCGAGAGCAACAGTGAAAGTCCAAAAGTCTTGGGAAGGTTTCTTTTCTTAAGGTCTTCTTCCGTAAAGTTGAATTCCTTCATCCAGGCGGTGCCAAACAAAGGGCCATACCATAAGCCTCCTACAAAAAATGAGGAAACTGCGGCGGCGATACATGCGAGCCATGATACGGCTCCTAATGATGAGGTTAAATCCATGTTTTTAGTTTTTGAACAAGTTTAGCACGAGCGGCAGAGTCGATATAGTAAAAAATTAACCTTCGCGATCTAGTGGAAAAAAATTTGGTTCGTCCTTATGATGTTCTTCTATGAATTCCTGTGGATTGAAGCCTGAGAAGTGCTTAAATTCCTTGATGAAATGGGATTGGTCTGAATACCCGCATTGATAGGCTACTTGTGACCACTGTATTTTTTTCTGCTCTTTTAGTAGAACCAGCATTTCGTTGAATCTTATTATTCGATGAAAATATTTGGGTGTGAGACCGAGGTATTTCTTGCACTGATCGATGAGATGCTTTTGTGTATTGGGATATGAAGTCATGGCATCATTGATTCCAGCGGCAGACACTTCTTGAAGTTTGCTCGCCACATCCAAAAGGTCCTTTGACGGTCGTTTTTGTTCGTCAAACCTATCCAGGAGCCATTTTTCGGCCAGCTGAAATTTATCTGAGTTCTCATCCGTATTGTAGAGAGATTCTCTCAGTGCCAGAATTTCGTTTCCCAGGACTGTTTCTGCAGGCACTACTTTTCCGGTCAGTTCTTCTAGTGGGAAGTGGAAAAATGGATATGCACCAAATGGCTTGAATTGTATCACAAACATCTCTGATTTTTGATGTGAGGAAATGGATATATAATTGCGATGCATTCCAGAAATCCAGACCTTGGTAAAACTTTCTTTAGGCTTTAAAGTGTCGTTGTCGAAGGTATTTCTAACAAAGTCGTCTAACTCAAAAATGATAAATACGTGTCCAGTGGGCACCACTCGCTCAATTGAGTGGTCTGGTTCAAAGTTTTTGAAATGAAATATTGACTCGATATGATCAGTCAATGGGGCACTCAGGACATGTGGTTCAAACTGCATTGTTGCTCATTTATGCTAAATAAGAAAGATAATCACATGGTGAGCAACTTGCAAAATAATTGTCATGTTCAATTTGATTTTTGAAAGACGCTGCTGGGTTTAGGTGGTCCAAAAGGTAACGAAGAATACAATTGACCGATAGATAAACTGAGCAACACCTCCGGCAAGAAAAACCAAAAGGCCGCTCCAAATAGCATGATACCATTTGGTATCAATAAACCGATAAAATGAAAACATGGCATATATCACTGGCAGAACGAACATAAAGAAGGGAAACCAAAAGGTCCAGGCACTAAGATTGCTTCCGATGAGGCGGATAAACCATATATAAAGAGGTATCAGTACTCCGCTGAGGATAACACATGATAAAAAGATGGTGAAATAGTGAATACTAAAAATTAGACTGTCGTAATAGAATTTTCTTTTTCTGATGGCCAATAGATAGACGAAGAAAGCAATGATTGGAATATTCAGAATCATGATGGTTTTAGATACATTATCTGATGCCTGATTGTATTCTATTGCATACTCTTCCATGGTCAACTCCTCTTCCGCCAACTTCTTCTCAACCAGACGATTGGCAATTGCTTTATGAGTAGGCTGATACAGTTGGTCGACCAACGGTAGCGAATAGTCTGTCATGGGTGACGTGAAAAAATAAAAAACATTGACAAAGAGAAAGATAGTGACCGGTGGCATAAACTTGCGTCTTTTGCCTTCTAAGAACTCAACGGTCATGAGTCCTGGCTTGAAGAACAGATACTTAAGACTGACCCAAAATCGATTGTCGACAAATAGTAAATTATTGATCAAATCTCCAAATAAATGAGCCAACGACCGATCATTTTTTAGTGTTTTTTGCCCGCAATGCGAACAATACTTTGCCGTTAATTCTTGGTTGCAATTGGCACAGAGTCCTGACATACCGGTAAGATTTTTTGTTGATCAGGTCAGCAAAATAATAGATTTTGGGATAATAGTCATGATTGTAATAAGCTGATCAGCCAGTCAAAGACAAGATTATTTTGGCTCTATCATATCTCGATAGTTGTAGATACGTTTATCAAGAATGTGTTCTACTTGCTGTAAGGATGATTGGCTTAGTAATTTTCTTACCTCAAGTAGTTTTTGATAGCGGCTATAGTCAATTGATCTGTTTTTCTTTGCTCCGGTTTTAAAAAGAATTGAATGATCATCGATGTGCTTATCCATGGCTGCCAAATGTGGATCTCCTTTGTCTCGCTTCTCCTTGTATAGATTAGTTTTTGTTCTACTTTGAGAATTGTGCATAAATCTTGGATCTATGTCTTCGATCTCTTGATGATAAACTACATCATCAGCCCCAGGACCCGTGATATCCGGTAGATGCATTTCAGGAATACCTTTAATTAGTTCAGCTGTCGTCATACTGGCCATTTTATGCAAATCATCTATACTAAAGGTTTCACAATGATAGGAATCCATCTGCACATCACCATCGGAATAGAAACGAACATCCTTCTCCACCTCTCCAAAACTTGCATCGGCGATAGCTTGTAGCTTTCCAAAATTCTTAGGTGTTCCAGAAGCATCCACGCTAAATACTTGAAGCTTACCGTTGGAGCCAATCTGGATAATGACTGGAGTATAATGTCCATCACCCAGAAATATTAGATGCAGCTTTTTTACACGTGCCACGTGCTCCACTTCCATTTTTACTGCTTTCTGAAGGTCAAGTAAGAAGGCCTTAAAACTGGAGTCATTTACGATAAATGGGCTAATTGCTCCATCCGTTTTTAAAGAAGAGACTTCTAACATCATGGCGGTCACTTCTCCTGAAACCTCAGACTCATCTTTCTGCATAATTGCATCATCTTCCGCACTAACCACTGTATCATCATCTGCCTGTTTCATCCGCTCCATCACACTTATTTTCTCCTCCTTCGCAGAAATGAGTGAGTTCAATTCCTTCAAAATCTTTTCCTTAATGCTTACCTCATAGACAGCATCTGCTTCGATTGGTTTTGCAAGCTTCGTGTTGCTGGGAAGGTGTAATAAATCAGTATCAACTATAAAATGTGAAACTTCGTAAATTTTATTGTGGTATCCGGTAAGTTTAACTCGATAGGCCTCACCCGCATCCAACGCCGCCAAGATCTGACCTTTAATAGGGCCAATGGTCGTATGCACATAAACCTCATCTGGAGCTACCAAACCTTTCATCCGTTGAGTCACCGTACCCTTAATCGGACTCATATGATATTTCATCCTAGAGGCTCCTGTATTGCTCTGCTGATGACTATTCAAGAAGTTTGTGGATTCAGATATCAATTTCAATTGAATGGAATCAGCCTTGAGACCCATCACATCAGCTTCTTTTTCAAGTTGTTGATCGTCATTGATATGTACTTTGCCTTTCAGCTGAGTAGTGGGCTTTACTCTTCCTTGCTTCTGCTGTACTACGTGCCAGGCTTCGTGCGGCAAATGTTTTTCCTGGCCCGGAGCAAGATGAATGTTGGTACCCTGGGCATAGGCATGTGCGTTTAATTGTGCCGGTTTGTCTGAGTTGTAATGAACTTTGACATCATCCATGGCATAGCCTGAAAGGTTTTCTACCCCTGATTTCAGATGACCTGGCAGCCCTGTGTTATTTTCCCTCTTTTGAATTGGTTTGCTATCAGAAGTAAACGTATCGGCTAGAGACTGCAACTGGGTCACAGAAGAAGCTTTACTATTAATCTCAGAACCTCTTACTTGACTTACTTTTTTGTCTATAGGGGCATGACTGGCTACCGAGCGATTTTTAATTTGAGGCTTCTTGCTTGCATGAATGCTCATGATTTTAGGTTTAGGCGATGTTATTTCAATACTGAAATAATCATCAGATGGTCAGTTATCAGCGATAGCAAGTATTGTTAAGTTTGCAATAAAATCGCTTCTTACTATAATAATACAGCTTTTGATAGTGATATACAACTGATCTAGAAATAACCGTAGTGTGACGGTAACTCGGTTAAAAGAAAAAAATTAAACTGAAATTATAGAATGTTTTTCACTCTGCCGACTTCTCCAGATTCGAGCTGAACTTTGATTCCATGAGGGTGAGTGAAAGATTTGGTAAGTAGTCTTTTCACAACACCCTCAGTCAATTCTCCAGTGCGCTGATGATGCTTCTGAACAACTTCAACAAGTATACCGGGTGTTATATTTTTTCTGATCGATCCGTCTGACATAAGGTTGTGTAATTAGGATCAAAGATAGAAGATCTTCTCGAACTCAATCCGGTGCGAATCTGAATTGGTTGAAACCCAAAAAACCTATCCATATCGCTACCAATCCGGTCAGGTATTTCGATAATGGATTCATTGAATTTATGTTTTGGGATTAAATTAATTCAAACTCCTCTTCTGCGAGTTTCTTACCATTGACCAGGACACCTATCTTATGAAGTCCAAGATGATGCTTTCTAGTGGTCAGGTCTTTGAATGACAACTTTTTACTAAACTGCATGGCATTGGCGGAAGCAAATTCTTTTTCTGTCACATGAAAAATTTTGTCTGATAGGGTGCCATTAGCTTTTTGATAAGACACTACAAACCCGACCTTAGCAAAAGCCATTTTGGTTTCAAGATTGGTCACTTTAAAATCGAATTTGAAGCTTCCGCCTTTTTTCACTTTTCGATCTGAGAGTGTAATCTCTGGCACTTCAAATTGCGCTTTATCATCAAATCCTATGATTTGCAAAGCTTGTTCATTCCCACTTTTCAATAGATTTCTTAATCCATGTTTGACGATCCAGTCGGTATGCTCGTGGGTTCTGAACCATTGATTTGAAAGGTCAAGAGCTACTTCAGGATTGTCTTTGGTGATATCATTGATGTTGTTGGCTACGCTTTTTCTCACGTATAAAGAGTCGTCAACCTTTAGATTTTCCAGAATTGGAATTATGAGCGTAGGGTCGGCTTTGAAGGACAGAAGTGCCATGGCCCATGGGAGTCGAGGTCTACAGCCTTCGGAAGACAATCGCCTTACGTGCTCGTTTTCATCCCTGCTCCATTTTAACATCGCCTGCATGGTTTCTTCTTCATATTTGACAATAAACGGACGAATAGCAAACTCCGAACTGGAATACCGGGTCATGTACTTTAGCGCTTGTAGCGATTCTTTGGGGTGATCCAAACCATAAACTTCCACATAATCCGGAAAGGTCATACCCTTGAGTCCTCCATAGTGACTGGACAGCGTGATCATTATTTCCAGTTGTTCCAGGTATTGCAGGGAAGTATGTGCATGTACCATATTGGTAATGTGTCGCATTCTATCTTTTAGTTCGCGAGCTTCCCAGTTTTCGTTGATCGTGGAGCATACAAATCCATCCAGATTGAAAGACTCATCATGGGCTGCCAGGCCATCTCCTAGCGCGTTTACAAATTCTTCGTTGAATTCGTTTTTTAGTAATTCGGCCATTGGTGCGGTTTAAGTTTAACGGTAAGTTTTAAGTTTATAACCCTAAGAGGGTAATTGAAAGTAGACAACCTGACGTGTGTACATGGGCCATCTACTTTCATTTAACTCTACTTAACGGCGTAACGAATAATTGTTTTCAATTTTTCGACAGGAGTTTTAGTAGGATCAGAAATATAAATTTCATGATGATGACCGTTCATCTGCAAACCGTTTAACTTCATGTAATCAAAGATTTTATTTATTGATGGCTGTTCTTCCTCATATGAGCCTGTATGTAGCACTTGTACACTGCGGCCTTCATTGACTGGTTTGAGTTGCACTTCGTTGGCCAAACCAAGTTTCTTTTTCTTGATTACTTCTTCTACAGCCTGATCTACGTGATCATTGGTGACATAGTCTGGCATTCGAATCATCAGTTGCCAGTGCCATTCGTCCTGGGGGGTATCTTCAAAAATCTGATCTCCTTCCACCCACCAAAACGCCTCAAGTTTGGGCACTACAAAATCTTTATTATCCAATTTACAGTATTTTTTCACTGTATATGCGGTGGCGTAAATGACTCCAATACTTTGCTGGAACCGATCACCATGAGGTGCTCCTACCCCACTGATCGTTAGGCATTCTATCGTTGATAAATTGATTTCTACAGGCTTACTATTGGCTTTATAGTAAGCAGGGTCGAGTTTTGTTAAATTGAGTTTTTCCATTAGGCTACGTGTTTTACATGTAAGAAAAATTTTACTTCCTCAAAGGCAGAGAGATAGGGAGAATAGGTTTCATCTTGCTGCATCTCCTTGACTTTCTCAGCGGCAAATTCTGCACACTCGATGTTTTTCCATTCTACCTGATCTACAAAGAGTCCTTCTTCTTTTACCGCATGGTAGGTACGATATCCCAGCATGCCATCGAAGCTTTTGACTAGCTCTCTAAAATGATGAATAATTTTGGTTTGGTAATTTTCAACCTGATTAGGTTTGATTTTGTAAATCACCAATTCCATTACTTGATCAGTCATTTGTATAAAATTTCGGTTATCTAATTATGTTTTATACAAATGAAAATATCACCACTGACAACCCTATGTCAGTGCAATAAACGAATGTAATTTTTTTAAGAATAGTTTAGGATAATATCGGTGAGTAATGATAATCCAGTTGATCTATCAACTCACGCATCTGGGATTCTAGCCGGTCCGAATTGAGTATTCTTGCCGAATCAGTAAACATCAATAGCCATCTGGCAAAGTAGTCGCACTCTCCAACCATGAAGGTCATTTCTACCCCATCGGCTACTTTTTTCTCCTCTATGTATCCATAATAGTATCGTTGGTCTCCGATGAGGCGAGCTACATTCTTTCTAAAGAGCACTTTTACCTCACTGACATCCTTCTGCATTTGTCTGACGAATATATGATCTTTAAAATCATCGCGGAGGGTTGGGTCAAATTGCTGATCCAGTACCTGGAGTTTACTGATTCGATCGGTGCGAAAATCTCGCACCCCGTTTCTCATTCTACAATAGGCAATGAGGTGCCAGTGATTTGCGTAGTGGCATATACCTAATGGCTCTACTTCTCTGGAGGAGAAAGAGTCGCTATAGTTGGCATAGTATTCAAAACTAAGGAGCTGATGGTTGATTAGAGCATGTTTAATATCACTTAAAAACATATCTGGAAAGGCCTTTTCCATCGGTACTTGAGGCGAAACTACTTCAATATATTTTTCAAGCTCTTGCACATAGTCTTTTTGTGTAGACTTCAGGACGGCACGTACTTTTGTCAGCGCTTGTTCGAAGGCATCCACTAGCGATTTATCACCTTGCCGCTCCAGCAGTTTGCTGGCAAGCACAATGGCACCAGCCTCCTCTTTGGTGAACATGACTGGGGGGATATAGTAGCCTTCTACAATAAAATAGCCTCTGTCTTTTTCAAACCCTATTGGCACTCCAGCCTCACCCAGGGCTTTGATATCACGAAATACTGTACGTTCGCTGATATCAAAATGAGTCGATATATCATCTATTGTCACATGCCTTTTACTTTGCAGTTTGAGCATGATTGCAGTGAGTCTGTCTATTCTATTCATGCATGCCTGGTTGTAATTCTTCCTTTATTTTCTACCATTAGTCTTGCTTCTTTCCAGGTGGGTGGGTCCATAGTCTCGAAGCCATAGACTTTGACTTCAGATGCATAGACCGCCCATTGCTGCATGGCCTTTTTATGTTCTCCATTGATCATAAACTGCTGCATGGCCTCTTTGGAATTCCAATGCGTAATGGTGTAGAATGTGTTGAACCATCGATTGGATAGCTTGACCATTAAGTTGCCAGGTGCTGCTTTGGCCTGGCGAGCGACCAGATTGGATTGGCGTCCAAATTTGGCGAGCGACCATATTGATCTAAGTTTGAGTCGGGTAATAGAAACGTACATGACATAAATGTACAGATTATTGAAAATTTAGTTTCGAAAACAAACAGAAAATTAGCGGGTTTGCGCCAGTGTTGTCATTAATATCATCGGATCAGTGTCCAGCTTCGCCCTGAATGATCGGCCTCAAATGTTTCGATCCATCCACGATCCTGACAGGTGACATAGCAGGTCTTGCCACCCATTCCTCCAAAAGCGATATTGGTCGGCTTCTGGCCCTTCAGCTGTATTTCTTCAAGCAGCACTCCTTGCGGGGAAATGACCGCAATTACTCCTTTGCCGTATCGGGCAACATACAGATTACCTTTAGTATCAGTCCTCATCCCATCGAGACCAAAATCCTCAAATTCCATCAATAGTCGCTTGTTTGAAACTTCTCCATCACTACTCAAATCATAAACCCAGATTTTTCGTTGCATACTTTCATTGACATATAGAAGGCTATCACCCGGAGCTACCTCTATTCCATTGGTGGTACCCATGTTAGATTCTAGCAAGGTGGTTTGTCCAGCTGCATCTATTCTCCACAAATTCCCGTTGCTTTTCTTCCAATTAGGGTCGCTGGCCAAAATGATTCCATTGGACATGATGGCTAGATCATTGGGCTGATTCATGGTACTGTCATGTGCAAAAATCTCTACTGCCTTTCTGTTGGGCTGTACAGCGAGAATATTATGATTGATATAGTCGGCAAAATATAGAGTACCGTCACTTCCGATCCTAATTCCATTGGCTACGCTACCGTTGGGCAGGCTGTCAATGTATATCTCAAGCTGTCCCATAATAGATACCCTTGCTATAGCACCTAGTTTATTTGGGTTGACAAAATAAAGGTTGCCTTCACGGTCTACGGCGGGCCCTTCGAGTCCTTCTGTAAAGGACCCTGCAAAAACGAAGTCTTCGGCGGTTTTGACTTGACTGCATGAGAAAATAACTGTGGCAAGTATTCCTATAATCGAGATAACTTTCATAAGAGCAATCCTACTAAAAATTATTCTCTTGTAGGATATTTTTCGCTAAACTACTGGCATTCAAGCGCAAATAACATGTGACTATACGTCAATAGGTGTCCAAAATTGCTTCGGAAGAATCAAAGCGAGCCTCGATTTCATCCGATGATTCGTGATCTTGGCCTCCATGATCGGACAAAATTTCCTCATTCTCGGATGACTGTGTTTCTGATAAACTAAACTTCTCTACTCCTGATTTTAACTTATTAGCAATTTTGGATAGCTCCTGTGCTCTGAGGTTGTAATTGTCCATTCCAGAAGATAGTTCAGAAGCACTTGCAGCCACTTCCTCGGTCCCTGAAGCTGTTTGCTCAGCGATCACAACGATACCCTCGGTGATATTCACAACATTGTTGATATCTCTGATTTGATTTTGTGCGGCGTCCAGAATTTCCTCAGAAGAGTCTAATGTCTTATGTGAAGCTTCGGTAATTTTTTTGAAGGCTTCTGATACCTGGAGAGAGGTCTTATTCCCGGCTATCACGCTTTCGTGCATGGTCTCAATCACTTTTGCGGCATCTTTAGTATCACTCTGAACACCAAGTACAAGCATCTCGATCTCCTTGGCCGAAGATCTGGAGCTTTCGGCAAGTTTTCTGATTTCCTCCGCGACAACAGCAAATCCTCGTCCTGCATCACCAGCTTGTGCGGCTTCTATTGCGGCGTTGAGTGCCAATAAGTTCGTTTGGGCTGCTATTTCACTTATTACGGCTAACATTTTGGTTATTTGATTGGAGCGATCGGTCAGCACAGTCATGGACTGATTGGTCTTGTCTGAGTACTCGGCGATTTCCGTCATGTTAGTGACTACCTTTTCAACCATTTTGGTGCCTTCTTCACTATTGTCCACTCCTACTTTAGCTGCAGAATTTATCCTTTCTGCCTTCTGACCCATTTCGCTTGACGAACTCAGTATGCCTTCTATGAGTTGAGATGATTCGTCCACTTTACCCACCTGGGTCTGCGCTCCGCTGCTCATCTGTCCGATAGCAGCAGCTATTTCACTGGTGCTAGAGGCCATTTCATGACTGGTCACTTGCATTTCCTCAGAGGAAGAATTCATGGCAACTGCATTGTCAGCAATCTGACCTAAGAAGTCATTGAGTGTATCGAGAGCTTTGTTCAAATTATCAAATAAGTTCCTAAAATCTCCCTTAACGTCATCGGTTAGCCTTTCTGTAAGATTACCAATAGCCATGGCATTGACTAACCTATTGACCGCCAGGACTGGGGTGGCTATGGATAGCAATAGATTGTTGATGGAGGAACTGAGTTCTTTCCAGGCACCTGCTTTTTCACCAAGGTCTATTCTGGCCTTCAAATCTCCATTGGCTCCTGCCTGACTTACGACTTCTCTGGTTTCGCTTATTACTTCCAACAGATTGTCGCGCATGGCCAAGAGTGACTTTCCAAGAACGTCCTGCTCACTCAGTGCCTCATATTCGACTTCAAGCATTCCATTACCTATGTTTCTAGCAAAATTTGACGTGTTTTCGAGGTTCTCACGAAGGTGATCCAATGATCTTGTCATGTCTCCGACTTCATCGGAACTGGTTTTGAAGTCGAACTTTGGCAATTCTCCCTGCCCCATTCTTTGGATGTTTTCGTTGAGAAGTCGAATTGGTTTGGCTATGGACGAGGTCACAATATACGAACATACTGCTCCAAGAATAATGGATAATATGGTGAGCAGGATGGTGATATTTTCGACACGATCTAGCGAGGCATTTTTTTCAGCAATCAGGTCATCTGATATGGTCTGCAGCCCTGCTGTGAAATGCGATAATTTATTGGATAATGCGTCGATCCTGGGCTCCACTTGCTCATCAAAAATCGGGATTGCGACATAGAAGATCAGGGAGTCATAGTTGTAGCTATCGATCGTGTTCAAATTTTGCATGATCTGCTGCTGATAGGAAACGTTTTGATAAAACTTCTCAATCATCAGATCCAGGCTATCGAGACTGTTGTCACGGGTCCATTTACTCTGAAGTGTCTTGATCTCTTTGACTAGCTGCGGAAATTCCTCGTCTTGAATTAAACGTAAGGCCTCTTTTTCAGCATCATTTGGCACATAAATCCAATTGTTGATGTACTTTTTGGAGTTGGATACCATCACTTGCATTTGGTCCATTTTGACCAAAAGGGCTGTAAAGACTTCAGAGATTTTTTCGTCTGTATTTCTACTCTCTCTTAGTTTGAGTACGCTATAAAAACTACAAAGTGTAGTGATAAGAATTATTATGATGTACCCGACAGATACCTTTTTGCCTATGCTGAATCTTTTTACCAATGCCATATCAAAATCATTTTGTTTGGAATAATATTACATCCCCGTCTACGGGAGGGAGCCATAGCCAGGGATGTTCAAAAAAGGACTATGAAGAATTATTACGTTCTATTAATTAGTCTTCTGAAGAATTTTACAATTGCCTTCTGCAAGCTTTTGATCTTCTATTCTTAGTATGCCTATTGCACCAGATATCTCACTCACATATTTAACCAAGGCAGCGCTACTGCCATGTTCCACTGGTGAGACTCCATTGCCTGAGAAGACCCTTTTGGTCCAAAACTTATTGAAGTTTGTCTTGGTCGTACCCATGTATTTCCAGAATGCATCATTCTGAATCTGCATATAACAGGGCTTCACCTTGGTCGAATTTTTCCACTGGGTGGTAAACCCATTGTAGATTCTCTTGATCGTACTTTTATCTATAGATTCGACAGGCACATCTGCATTGGCGATTATCACGAATTGATCTTGCGCAAGAGCTTTACTTCCAATTAGTGTAAAAATCAGTAACAATACCAGGGTCGAAATTTTAATATCAAGTCTTTTAGTTTTCATCTTTTCCATCTCATTTAAAATTAAAATCCTAGTACAACTGCTGCTTGAAATTCGCTATAATCTGTTCCAGAAAATTCTGCGTTTTGGTCTTTGGAAGAGATGTTGTTGTACTGTAGTTTGACGAAAAAATTATCATCGACTCTTGAATTTACACCCAGACTGATCATGTTAGCCTGGTCATCGTCCACGTCCTTGTTAGGGTCGAGGAATTCATATCTGAAATAGGGTGTGATGCGATCTATAAAAGTATAATAGAGCATGCCTTCAAATGCACTTTTTTTGAGGTCTCCACCAGCCGAAGGGCTCGTTTTACCAGTGATAAACTCTAGTTCAATTCCGGCATTTTTATAAGTATACTCGGCATGTGTACTGATGCTAAAGAGTTTGGTTCTATTTCCTGTATCGTCACCGGATCCATCCAACTCAGTAATTTTATCAGAGTATGTAGAAACTCCTACCTTAAGCCCTTGAGACGGCATCACTAGCAATCTGGCGGCTACGGCTTTCTCCTCGTTGTCGTCCTCTTCAAATGGGTTGGTATTTTCTTGTTCTCCATTACTCAATTGCACGTGGTACTCAAAATCTACAGACTTAATAGCAAAATTTCCTAATATAGATACCCCTGTTGCCCACCTTGGATAGAATCGAGCATCGGCTCCAAATTTTTGGGGCTTATTGGTACTGAGTGGTTCTTTGACAGCTAAGAATGCTGGTTTAGCAGTGTGGATTTCATTATAAATTCCAAAAGGGACAAACATTTTCCCCACTCTAAACTTCAGCCAATCTTTGACAGTATATTCCGGAAATGCATATTCTACAGCTACATTACCTCGATCATCCTCGGAAGCAGCGCCATGTTCCCACGTCAAATCTGTGGAGAATCTCAACTTGCTGGTGACATCTATATTAATAACCAGATCAATTAGATCGGCATCGAAAGATCCGTTGGGATCTCCTTCGCCTTCATCTGAGAACATGTTTTCATATTCAAAACTTGAATAGCCATTTATTCTGACTCTCTCTTTCAGTTGCTGGCTCATGGCTTCTGAAAACATCAGAAATACCAGAGCCGCAATCAATGTTACTTTTGATTTCATGTAATCGGGTTTAGGTTAATCGGAATTACTTAATGATAAATTTGACAGCGCCAAGGGTATTAGTCCTAAGTACATACAACCCTTTCTTCAAGGACGAAACGTCGACTTTTCTGACTGCCTGAACAGTCATGACTTTGCGTCCATGGATGTTGAAAATGACTGCATCTACTGGCTGATTGAGACTCAATAAACCTGATTCCACGGGATTTGGGTAGACTTGCAATTGTTCAGTTGCCAATGTCAATTCTTCTTCAGGAGTTTCTTCTTCGACTTCCAATGTGCGTGCATCGCTTTGATATGCTGAAGAATAATCACGCTTGACTTTGAATATTGTGATCGTGCCACTGACTTCGTTGGCAGATATCAGTAGGGGCGAATTCACGGGACTGTTTCGTTTTTTTACGAAAACAAGATCTTCAGGTCCCAGGTCTTCGGCAGCTCTGGTATTGGCGGGCACATTGAAATTTCTATTGTTGATATATTCAATAAACGAAGGGTGATATGGATTTGAAATATCATAGATCATTATGCCTCCTACTCTTTCCAAACCAATAAAAGCATAGGTTCTTCCTTTGTATTTGGCGACCTCTACCGCTTCTGGTTCGGGTCCTTTATCATCGCTTCTGTCCTTGAATGAGAAATTCTCATCGTTAGTCGAATTGAAATCATTGGGGATTTGTGCTGCTGTTATCTGTTCGAAATCGTCTCCACTATCATAGATCAATGAACCGCTCGCTCGTCTAATGGAAAATGACCGAGCTCCATAAGTATAGATTTCTTCAAAAAGACCATCACCGTCTGCATCTCCGGTGGCAATAGTAGTTTTCATCCTTCCAATGGCATCTTCGGATTGGAGTGCCGCTGCATTTGGAAATGCCACAGGATCTAGTGCAAGGTCTTTGACTCTTGTTTCCTCACTATATCCGGCATAGTCTCTACTATCTCCTTCGTTGGCCAGAACGATATACTCTCGGCCCCATTTTTTGTAGCTGGTCATGGCATCTGGCATATACATCCCTTTGATCGGCCAATTGGCAATATCAATATCAGCAGTTTCATTACTTGCATCAAGGCCGTTTCCGTATTGAGAATGGTCTTTGAACCCAAGACCTTTGAGGCTAAGAATTTTGGCTCGTCTGATGTCTATGATAGCAATGGCGTTATTCTCCTGGAGAGCGACCCATGCATAGCGAGAATTTTTGGATACAGTAATGTACTCGGGTTCAATATCTTGTGCTACAGTAGAAAAACCCGGATTAGAACTTACTCTCACGCTTGGGTCCAGCGTAGCATTATTGAATATGGTAAAACCGACTTGTGAAACGTCTGCCTGGGTGATATTATAAACCCCACGGCGAAGATTAACTATAGTCACACTTCCTTCGGGATCTACAGTGAAATCATCATTAGGTTCGCCCTCATTCGCTGACAATACATATCGACCATTCGGTGCAAAAACTACGTTATCAGGCAAAGCACCAGCTGTGACCTGATTGATGAAGTTTCCATCTCTATCGAAGAATACAATTTTTCCATCTGCTTGTTTGTTGACATTCTCAACAGCCGCAGCAACGATCCCCTCATGTACATCAACGCTATTGGCACTCTTACCATATGGTGATAGGTCGATTGATGCATGTAAAACAATATTTGCCGGATCAGAAATATCCAATATATCGATAGCGCCAGTATTGCCGTTGGTCACATATAGACGCTGAGACAACGGGTCATGAGCTACTATTTCTGTGGCGCTTTCAGCAAACACATCTGTGTAATAAGTGGATATTTTTTCTAGTGTAATGTTGCCCTGGGCGTGAACTTGGAATTGGGCGGTTAAGAACAATAGGCACGCAATTATGCCAATTTTGTAAGTTAAGTTAGTTTTCATATGAACAAATTAAATAAGACCAAAAATCACAGAACAATTCCATGACCAAATTTCAAAACATAAAATCAATTAATGATTTATGTTCATTAACTATAATTATTCTCACTTAAGTCGCTGCTTGTCAAATGTAACCAACGCTTGCATTTCAATCAATAGGCATAAATACCTAATGATTTAATACGTATAATACTTAGTTATTAATTTAAAATATTTAATCTATAAATTAATCCATAGATTTTATCTCGCCATTCAGTGCTTCGATAGTATCCCGGGCATCTCCAAAGAGCATACTGGTCTTATCATGAAAGAAAAGTGGGTTCTCTATGCCTGAGTAGCCTTTATTCATGCTTCTCTTGAGAACAATGACATTTTTGGAATTTAATATTTCCAACACGGGCATCCCATATATTGGGCTTGACTTATCATCCAAGGCGGATGGGTTCACCACATCATTGGCCCCGACTACCAGGCAAACATCTGTGTCAGTTAGCATTTCGTTGGCATTGTCAAGATCTATCAGTTTATTGTAGGGCACGTCAGCTTCTGCAAGGAGCACATTCATATGCCCTGGCATTCTACCTGCCACCGGATGAATGGCATAGTTCACGTTTACACCTCTGGAGGTAAGGCTCTTGTCAAGTTCTTTGCACGCTTTCTGTGCCTGAGCGACTGCCATGCCATAGCCAGGTATTACCATCACATGCTGTGCATAGCGCATCATAATGGCGGTATCGTTGGTATTAGTTTCTTTGATATCGCCTTGCTCGCCTGCTGCACTAGAGGCTGTGGCTCCAAAGCCACCGACTATCACATTGATCAAAGATCGGTTCATCGCTTTGCACATGAGCACGGTGAGTATCACACCGGAAGAGCCGACTAGTACTCCACCAAGGAGCATAACCATATTGCCATAAACCAATCCAGCTAGAGCGGCAGCTATGCCTGTCAGTGCATTGAGTAGCGAGATGACCACAGGCATATCTGCTCCGCCAATGGGCCACACGAAGGTCAACCCATAGATCAAAGCCGCTATAAGAATGATAAGCGGTAGAAATTCAACTGCTTGTGGATTGATCAATTGGAACACAATGAGTCCTATAGAGACTACCATCCAGAACAGATTGAAATAAGAAGAAATGGAACTTCTCCAGTCTTTGACTTTTCCTGCCAGTTTGCCATAAGCGATGAGGCTACCTGTAAAAGCTATCCCACCAATGAACAACGCCAGATAGGTAGTCGCCATTAAGCCAATAGAGGTAGTACCATCAAATTTATATACTTCCAGAATGGAGATACAAACCGCACATGCTCCACCAAAACCGTTAAATATGGATACTAATTCGGGTATGGCTGTCATTTCCACCTTTCTGGAATAGATCACTCCTATCACAGATCCGACACTAATACTTGCAAAAACATAGAAAAGATTACCCTGGTCTCCTTTCAGCGGACTAAATATAGCCACAAGAATGGCAGAGGTCATACCTATGGCTGCAATCAGATTTCCTTGACGAGCAGTAGATGGGCTACTCAGTTTACGTAAGCCTACGATCAACAATATTGTAGAGATGATATATATGAGTTCTATATAGTGCATTTTATTTCTTCTTAAACATTTCCAGCATACGATTAGTCACCGCGTGCCCTCCTACTACATTGATAGTACCTAGCACAATTCCAATCGTACCAAGAATCAGTGTCCAGTAATCATTCGATCCGGCTTGCCTTACTAGCAAAATAGCACCAATGATTACTATGCCACTAATAGCATTGGATCCTGACATCAATGGAGTATGTAAGACGGTGGGTACTTTTGAAATCACTTCAAAACCGAGATAAATGGTAATGATGAGAAGGTTGATCATAAGGATATGATCCATCAGGTAGTCTAAAATCGCTAACATGTTTTTTGTTTTTTTATAAGTATTGATCAGGCTATGACAGTCGAAGGTTCATGCTTTAGCAAGGTCTGGCTAACGATGTCACTCTCAAAAGGCAGCTCTTCCAGTCCATCTCTGAGTATGTACTTGAGGAAATTGTAAATATTGCTACTATAGAGGAGACTGGCCTGTTTGCCCATTTTATTGTACAATTTGGAATCGCCGATTATTTTGACTCCATCGATGTCGAGGATTTCTCCCTCTACCGAACCGTCGCAGTTGCCACCGCTAGCCGCAGCCATATCTACGATGACGCTTCCATTTTTCATATCCAGGACAGTTTGCTTTTCTATTAGTTTTGGAGCGACTCGACCAGGTATATTTGCTGTAGTAATTACGATATCGGCTTTGACTGCTGTATCATGGATCAGTTGCTTCTGTTTTGCAACATATGCCTCTGATTGCTCTACTGCATATCCGCCAGCGTTTTGATCTTCTTCGCTCCCTTCTACTTCAATAAAATTGGCTCCCAGGCTTTGAACTTCTTCTTTCACAGCAGTGCGTACGTCAAATGCCTCAACGATAGCACCTAATCTTTTAGCTGTCGCTATGGCTTGAAGGCCAGCAACGCCAGCACCCAGCACGAGCACTCTTGCAGGAGGAATGGTTCCAGCCGAAGTAGTCAACATTGGAAAATACCCAGCAAATTCTTCAGCAGCGGATATTACTGCTTTATAACCGGATAACGAGGCCAGCGATGAGAGCACATCCATGGATTGCGCAATGGTTGTCCTGGGTAATAGATCGAGGCTAACGACTTTGGCCCGACTAGATTTGAGTAGGTTGAGTTGATTGGACTTAACCCGACCATTGAATTTACCAACGAGCAGAGTATCCTGGCCTAACTGTTCTAGATCAGAAGCTGAAATAGCAACGCCTGTAAGTACAACATTCGCCTTAGACAGGACCTTGGAGCGTGAGGTCACTATTGCTCCAACTGACTCGTAACTCTCGTCACTATACCCTGAGTCCAAACCAGCGCCTGATTCAACAATTACCTGAAATTCATCTTTAATGTATCGTGAGGCCACCTGTGGTACCAAGGCCACTAAATTTTCCTCCTCACATCTTACGACTCCTATGACCATAATACATGCTAATTTTTATACTTCAATTGAACTACAAATTTGGGTCAGTTGCATTAATAGGCACTAGTCTTTGCAAACTTAGCAAGTAATATGATAATTCACTGAATTTTTATTCACTAATACTAATGTTTTATTACCAAAATGGAAATCAGCCCTTTTTAGGGCACCGATTTAAACCGTTAGCTGTCAATTAATACATGCTACCTACACTATTTAGTTGGTTTTCGGTGACATCTCTCTCATTCAAACCTGACCCTCGTCATAGTTTTCAGTCTTTCTCAGAAATACTTTTACTTCAAAACAAGACATACAATTATGAAAAGATTTGCATACCTGCTCACCATTCTCGCACTTCTGGTTTCCGCCTGTGGAGGAGATAAAAATAATGCCGAGAGTGTAAAAGAGAAATACAAGAAGAAAGCACCCAAATCAGTGGCTGAGATGGAGAAAGATTACCAGAAATACGAAGGTATCGGCCCCATATCATCTTTCGAAATGCCTGCTGAAATAGATCAGGGTCTGGTAGATCAGGGTAAGGTAATTTTTGAAGCCAAATGTACTGCGTGCCATAAAATCACCAAAAAATTTATCGGGCCGTCTCCGGCTAATATTCTAGACCGTCGTACGCCATCATGGGTCATGAACATGATTCTAAATCCTGATGAGATGACTCAAAAGGATCCATTAGCCAAGCAGCTCCTAATTGAATACAACGGTTCTCCTATGGCCAATCAAAATCTGACAGAAGATGAGGCCAGAGCTGTTCTGGAATATTTCAGAACCCTAAAATAAGTTTATCAACTAACAGTAATCACCATGAAATCTAAGCACTTATTAACCATACTGTCCGTAGGGATAGTCCTATTGCTGGGGGGATGCTCGCAAGGCTCCCAACCAGAGTCTGCTGCGAGTAGTGAAGCTACTCCAGAATCGCACCCAAAAGGTCAAGCCTCAGTGCAAGACGATGTATCTGCTGCTAATATATTGCAGGTCGCGGCTGGATCTGATGCGCATACTACATTAGTAGCTGCGGTACAAGCTGCAGAGATTGAGCATGTGCTCGTCAACGCTGGGCCTTTAACTGTTTTTGCACCTACCAACGATGCTTTTGCTGCATTGCCTGAAGGAACGGTCGAGGATCTACTGAAGCCAGAGAATAAAGCAAAACTCGCCAACATCCTGACCGGACATGCAGCTCCTGGCTCATATGATCTGGAAGCGTTAAAAAAAGAAGCCCGTAAAGGCAGGAAAATTTATACTGCCACTGGCCAATATCTCGAAGTCACAGTCGATGGCGAGGAGGTCAGCATAGCAGGTGCAAAAATCCTGGGTACCATACAAACTTCAAACGGAGTCATCAATGTAGTTGACAAAATTATTTTGCCATAACCAAAACACTTTAAATCATAATTCGATGAAATCAAGAATCATAAATACAACAAGTCTACTAGTGGGTATGGCTCTGCTTATCCTTGCAGCATGTACTCCCGGTGGAAACAAAAACTCAGGTGCCATCAGTGGTGATCTGGCTCAAAGATCATTTGTAGCGCCTGGCGAGCACGATGAATTTTATGGATTTATCTCCGGAGGATTCAATGGACAGCTTTCGGTAATTGGATTGCCTTCTGGAAGAGTATTCAAAAACATACCTGTCTTTTCTGTAGACGCTGAGAAAGCTTATGGGTTCAATGAAGAGACTAAAGCACTGCTCAATACGTCATTCGGCTTTGTGCCATGGGGAGACTCTCACCATCCGGACATCTCACAAACCAATGGCAAACTGGACGGTAGATGGGTTTTTATCAATGAAAACAATACGCCGAGAATTGCCAGAATTGATCTGACTACTTTCGAAACTGTTGAGATCATTGAGATACCAAATTCTGCTGGAAATCACAGTTCATCTTATGTGACGGACAATACTGAATATGTAGTGGCCGGTACAAGATTCGCAGTACCCGTTCCTCAGCGAGATATGTCGATCAATGACTATAAAGGCAATTTTAAAGGCGCTATGTCCTTTTTGAAAGTTGATCAGGAAAGCGGTGAAATGAACATAGAATTTCAAATCTTAATGCCCGGCTTTGACTATGACAAAGCACATCCAGGCAGGGGCAAATCACACGGTTGGTTTTTCTTCACCACCTACAATACAGAAGAGGCTAATTCGCTCATGGAAGTCAATGCTTCTCAGAATGACAAAGATTTTGTAGCAGCTATCAATTGGAAAAAAGCTGAGGAGTACCTGGCACAAGGAAATTTCACTACGATGGCGACCAATTATGCACATAACCTCTATGATGAAAAAACGCAAACGGCTACTACTACATGGGAAAAAGAGGTAAAAATTCTCGATCCTGCTAAGTGCCCCGGTCTAGTTTATTTCATGCCAATGCCTAAGTCTCCTCACGGTTGTGATGTAGATCCGACAGGAGAATACATAGTGGGTAGCGGAAAACTTTCTGCCAACGTTACGGTTCACTCTTTCGACAAAATGATCAAGGCGATCGAGGAAGAAAAATTTGATGGTGATGCGTATGGTATTCCCATACTAAACTTCGAAGATGTGCTGGCTGGAGTGGTGGTACAGCCAGGACTGGGTCCATTGCACACAGAATTTGACAACAAAGGCAACGCGTATACTACCTTCTTTATCTCCTCTGAAGTTGTGAAATGGAAGTTGGGTACCTGGGAAGTAATCGACAGAAAACCAACCTACTATTCTGTAGGTCACCTAATGATACCTGGAGGAAACTCTCAAGAGCCTTTTGGAAAATATCTTGTAGCAATGAACAAAATCACGAAAGACAGATATCTCCCAACCGGGCCTGAAGTCACTCAGTCTGCGCAGCTATATGATATCTCTGGTGAGAAAATGGAACTCCTACTGGATTTCCCTACTCTAGGTGAGCCTCACTATGCTGCCGGTATTCCCGCTGATTTGATCAAGCCCAATTCTAAGAAAATTTATTCACTTGAGGAGAATGAGCATCCATTTGTGACTAAGTCTGAAAAAGATGCCAAAGTAGTGAGAGATGGTAATACGGTACACGTCTATATGACCATGATCAGAAGCCACTTTGCACCGGACAACATAGAAGGCATCAAGGAAGGCGACAAAGTATACTTCCATGTGACTAACCTGGAACAAGACTATGATGTACCTCACGGCATCAGTATTATCGGAGCAAATACCTCTGAGTTGCTGATTATGCCTGGACAGACAGAGACATTCACCTGGACACCAAAAGGTGTGGGTGTGTGGCCATTCTACTGCACGGATTTCTGTTCTGCACTTCATCAGGAAATGCAAGGATATGTGAGAGTATCCGACCGGAATTCAGACATAGAACTAAGCTGGAGCCTGGACGGAGAATAAAGAAAGTGTTGGTTTGTTGGGGAGCGTTTCACTAGGGTTCGCTCCCCTATTTACTCAGTACTTCACAAAAATCAAATCAAGAAATCATGAAACTATCGAAAATTTTGATGTTCACAGGCGCGCTACTGCCCCTCCTGTTGTTTGTACTTCCCATGTGGAATATTACTCTCCGAGCGCCGCAATACCCTGAACCCATCGGTATGGATATTTGGATCAATAAGATCGCAGATCATAATCCAAATGACATCAAAAACATCAACTTGATGAACCATTATGTGGGAATGAAAGACATTCCAACAGAAATTCCTGAATTCAAAATTTTCCCTGGAGTCGTCATTTCTGTCGTCGTACTCGGGCTCATTATTGCATTTATAGGAAAGCGAAAGCTCTATTTGGCCTGGTTTGCTATCATGGTAATTCTCGGCAGCATAGGTATGTATGACTTCTACCAATGGGAATACGATTACGGTCATGACCTGAAAGAAACGGCTGCCATTAAATTTACCGACAAGGACGGCCAACCCATAGCCTATCAGCCTCCACTGATTGGATCAAAGATGATTCTTAACTTCAATGCTACTTCGCTGCCTATGTCTGGAGCATACGCTTTGTTTACCGGCATGCTGCTATCTCTTTTGGCCTTTTATCACGCTCGAAGAGAAGAAATGGAAACATAAAATCAGGTACACCATGCACAAATCAACACTTCATACTTTATTCATAATCTTAGTATTCGCCGTAGGCTGTGAAGTCACTCCAGCGGAGATCAACTACGGTACGGACAGTTGCCATTTTTGTAAAATGACAATTGTAGATCAGTCCCATGCAGCGCAAATCGTAACACAAAAAGGGCGGTCGTATAAGTACGATGCCATTGAGTGCATGATCCAGAGTAGTCGGCAGTGGGATTCAGGCGAATTGAAATTTATACTGATTACGGACTATATTTCGCCTAAAAAACTCATTGATGCTACTAGTGCTTATTATTTAATTAGTGAAAATATACCCAGCCCAATGGGAGCCTATCTATCGGGCTTCGAATTCGAAAATGAAAGAAACAAGTTCTTAAGAAGATCATCTGATCGCACATTATCCTGGAATGAACTCAAACAAATCAATTTCTAATTCATAGCTTTATGACTAGAATGATGTGTCGCCTAATCATCCGTATATTTTTTCTTTTGCTAATCAGTGGATCATTTTCTACACAAAATGTGCTAGGCAGTGAGCTGAAGGTCTGTAAGAATTGCCCGATAAATGATGTAGCTGCTGCTGTGAAACAGGCGGTTTCAGGAGACACCATTCGTCTGGCCTCTGGCACCTACACTGCTGTGGACGTCGTGATCAGCAAACCCCTAACCTTGCTTAGCACAGATAATGCAGTACTAGATGGTCAGCTCGAGAAGCATATTTTAAATATTCAATCCGACAGTGTTAGCATTATCGGATTGACTTTCATCAACGCCGGACGAAGCTTCACCAAAGATTATGCTGCCATATACGCTCATAAGATAAACCACTTTAGTCTCGAAAAAAATAGAGTAATTCAGCCATACTTCGGATTTTTGATAGAAAAATCACACTTTGGAAAAATCAAGGATAACACCATTTCTGGAAAGACAAATACTGAAACAGACTCGGGCAACGGTATTCATCTTTGGCACTGCTCTGAGATAGAAATCAGTGGAAACGAAACCTATGGCTTGAGAGACGGCATCTACTTCGAGTTTGTATCCAATAGCCAAGTCATCAATAATAGGAGTCATCACAATGTACGGTACGGACTCCATTTCATGTTTAGCAACCATGACGAATACAGAGACAATACCTTTCACGACAACGGTGCTGGCGTGGCAGTGATGTTTTCCAAATTCATTGTAATGAAAAACAATACTTTCTCCAAAAACTGGGGAACAGCTTCATACGGGCTTTTACTAAAAGAAATATATGACGCCGAAGTGATTGAGAACCATTTTGAAGAGAATACAATAGCGATTTTCCTCGAAGGAACCGGAAGGATCAACTATCAGCGAAATCAGTTTTATAGCAACGGATGGGGAGTCAAAGTATCCGGTGGATGCTACACCAATATTTTTGTAGACAACAACTTTATAAACAATGCACTGGATATCGCCTACAATAGCAAAATGAATGATAATGAATTCAGACACAACTACTGGAGTAGCTATACAGGATATGACCTGGATAGAGATGGTGTTGGGGATGTGCCCTATCGTCCGGTCAAGCTTTTTTCATATATCATCAGTCAGACCCCCGAATCAATTGTGCTATTGAGGAGTCTCTTTGTAGATATCATCAATTTTTCTGAAAAGGTATCACCCATTTTTACCCCTGACAATCTGATGGATAACGCTCCGGCCATGGAACCTATATTATGATTGAAATCGAAAATATAAAAAAGCGATTTGATCGCTTACAAGTGCTAAACGGTGTGAGCCTGACTATAGACAAGCCTGGTATTTTCGCTATCCTGGGACCCAACGGCTCTGGAAAAACCACATTGCTAAAAAGTATACTGGGTATGGTGCTGCCACAAAGTGGAAATATACTCCTCAACGGCACTTCTACTTTAGGAGAATGGCAGTACCGGAAGCAAATCGGATATCTGCCTCAGATTGCCAGATTTCCTGACAATCTCTCTGTGGCCGAGGTGATTGCGATGATAAAAACCATCAGAGATCAGCCTGCAGATGAAAAACCATTAATCACCCGGTTTGGTCTGGATGATTCTTTGGCCAAAAAACTCGGAAACCTATCAGGTGGCACCAGACAGAAAGTAAATATCGTCCTCACTTTCATGTTTGATTGTCAGCTTTATATACTCGATGAACCTACTGCTGGACTAGACCCAGTGGCGCTCATCCAACTCAAGGAGCTGATCAAAGAAGAGCAGTCTAAGGGTAAGACTTTCCTGATCACCACACATATTATGAACTTGGTAGAAGAACTTTCCGATGAGATCGTCTTTTTACTAGATGGTAAAATATACTTCAAAGGATCACTTGAGGCACTAAAAGAAAAGACAGGCCAAGACGATCTGGAACATGCCATAGCCCAAATATTGAAATGATAAAGATATTAAAATATAGCTTTTTTGATCTGGCTCGAAGTCGGTGGAGTTATGTCTACTTCGCATTTTATCTGCTATTAGGGTTCGTATTACTATTTCTAAACAATAGCATTTCCAAAGCTGTGATTACTCTAATGAATATCATTGTGGTGCTTTCACCCATGATAGGAACCATATTCGGCATCATGTATCACTATAGTGCCCGTGAGTTTACGGAGCTCCTATTGGCTCAGCCGATTCGCAGACGAACTATTTTTCTTGGTCAATATCTGGGTATTGCCTCTTCGCTTTCTCTCAGCCTTGTACTGGGACTAGGTATACCATTCCTGATTTACGGAGTGAGCCAATCGGCTGAATTTTGGAACTTCGCTCTTTTGCTTATCACTGGTACTTTTCTGACTTTCATCTTCGTTGGCTTAGCCATCAATATCGCCCTGGCCAATGAAAACAGGATCAAAGGATTCAGTTATGCGATTTTGACATGGCTATTTCTGGCGGTGATGTATGATGGAATATTTATGATTCTGTTGATGACATTCAGAGACTACCCGCTGGACAAATTTGCACTCATATCAAGTATGCTAAATCCCATCGATCTTTCCAGGGTTTTGATTCTCCTCAAACTGGACATTGCTGCTTTATTGGGATATACTGGTGCCATTTTTCAAAAATTCTTCGGTTCTGGTTTGGGAACAGTTCTATCCTTTGGTGCGCTTTTCATTTGGACGCTGGTGCCTGCACTCAATTTATTGCGATTAGCCAACAAAAAAGACTTTTGATAACTCAGAAGCAATCTTATCTCCGTCCTTGCGAGGCCTGCAATTTGATGACAATCAAATGCAAAACGAAGCAATCTCAAGAATCACGACACATTTAACACTCAAAAAAATGACTGGTTGAATGGAATTCTTGTCATTGAGAATTAATTTATGTTCTTAACCATTCAAAAATGAAATATTACGACCCCCAAACCCTTTCATTTCTATTGTCCGAAGTGCATCACTTGGACGAATTGCTTCAATCAGAACGCTATTCGGCATACGACCTGCCATCCATAGATTTACTGCTGGATGCAGTAAAAGAATTCAGTGATACTGCCCTGTTTCCTTATATAAAGGAAATGGACGAAAAACCATCTGTATTCAAAGATGGCCGCGTCATTGTACACGAACAGTTCGGTCCTATTCTAAAAAAAGCTGGCGAAATGGGCCTTGTAGGCGCTTTTCAGGACGAAAAGGACAACGGACTTCAAATGCCAATGCTAGTTGTAAACGCACTGTACTTTATCATGGAGGCGGCCAACAATCACGTGACAGGATATTTGGGACTGACCTCTGGTGCTGCCAATGTCATTGTCACCTTTGGTTCGGAACAGTTGAAACAAAAATACGTCCCTAATATGCTAAGCATGCAATGGGGAGGTACAATGTGTCTCACAGAGCCACAAGCAGGTAGTTCGCTTTCTGACATTACTTCCTCAGCCCATCCACTAGACGATGGCACTTATTCCATCAAAGGGCAGAAAATATTTATTTCCGCTAGCGACCACCAGTTTGCCGACAACTTTGTTCATCTGGTGCTGGCTCGAGTCAATGGTGCACCTGCTGGGACAAAAGGAATATCACTGTTTCTAGTACCTCAATATCTGGTAAATGTCGATGGTAGCATAGGCGCATATAATCACGCGGATGTCGTTGGTGAATTTGTGAAATTGGGACAGCGAGGGTATTGTACTAACCACCTGGCATTTGGTGATAGTGGGGAAAGTATCGGATACTTGATCGGAGAAGAGAACAAGGGTTTGGGCTACATGTTTCAATTGATGAATGAAGCCCGAATTGCCACAGGGCGCATGGGTACCGGTATCGCTTCGGCTGCCTACTACGCGTCACTACAATATGCTAAAGAGCGTCCACAAGGAAGAAAATTGCAAAGCTCAGGTAAAAAAGATCCAAACGCTGAGCAAACGCTTATCGTCAATCATCCTGATGTAAAACGGATGCTGCTCCATCAAAAAGCCATAGTAGAGGGCAGTTTGAGCCTGATCCTACAGTGCTCATACTATGTGGATAAGCTGATGACCACGCAAGGAGATGAACACGACAAGTACCATATGCTTTCAGAAATTTTGAACCCTGTGGCAAAAACCTTCCCGTCGGAAGCAGGCAAGGATGCCGTAGATACAGGCCTGCAAGTGTTGGGTGGCTATGGCTATATGATGGATTTTATTCTCCAACAATATCTTCGAGATATCCGAATCATATCCATTTATGAAGGTACTACAGGCATTCAGTCTCTTGACCTACTGGGCAGAAAAGTGACCATGTTGGAGGGTGCCGCCTTGAAGTTGTTAGCCAAAGAAATAGAAGGCTCCATAATGATTGCGCTCCAAAAAGAAGAGCTGAAAAAGTACGCAATAGAATTGGGAGAGAGTTCCAAACTGATAGAGTTATGTCTTACGCAATTGATGCCATATGCCATGAAAGGCAATCACGAACGCTACTTGGCAGATGCCACCCTATTTATGGATCTCTTTGGAACTATCGTCATTGGCTGGCAATGGCTGAAAATGGGTATTGCTGCGTTAGATCATTCGGATCAAAAATTCCGGGCTGGAAAGCTTCATACTTTAGATTATTTCTACAAATATGAAATATCCAGATGTAAGGGGCTACAAAAAACGATCTGCAATGATTCGGAAGTGACCACCCAAATGAGCACTGACTTATTTTGACGTTTGGTTATAAAACATAATTTCTGACTCGAGTTAGCAAAAAATAGATAAGAACTTAATAAATTAAAACCTAGCGCTATGACTCTTAAAACTCAACCTGGACCAGAGGGTGCCAACGAATTGGTATCAGCCATCGAAGATCCTAATCGTCGTCAAGATTGTAAAACTTTGCTAGATTTTTTCAAATCCATAACCAACCAAGACCCTGTGGTCTGGGGAGGTGCCATGATCGGATATGGTCGATACGCTTACAAAACCCAAAATGGTCAGGAAGCAGAGTGGTTTAAAGTAGGGTTTGCCAATAGAAAAACAAGTCTTACAATCTATGTCATATCGGGCTATAAAAGAGAACCCCAATTGATGAAGTCATTAGGAAAGTATAAAACAGGTAAATCTTGCCTCTATATAAAACAACTGAACGACATTGACTTAGACGTGCTCAAGGAGGTAGTAGAGAATTCTTATCGCTGGATGAGCGAAAATTATTGAAACTGCCTATCAACTCCTTGGAATGACTGGTGGTTCTTATACTTTCCAGATTCTTTAATTAAAAAATCAACTTCATGTATTTCTATTTAACTTAATTCCTGCTTACAGTAGAAAAAAATAAATCTGACTTCAATATGTTTTCAGTGCTAAATCGAAAGTATTGAATAATCTTTACCAACAAATCAACGAGAATGGCTTCTAAAGAGGACGAAATATTAAATAGGATAAGTCGGTGTCTAAATGAGTGTTATTTGGAAGTGGTCAGCGATCGTTTGATCGCTGAGACTGAGCAAATGACACTGATGATTGAGCAAGTTGAAGCTTTTTATGCGCTGCCGGAGAGTTCCAGGGCCTCCAATTCTCAAATAACGGAATTCAAATCCAGATGGCTAGCTCATATCCAAACACAGTGGCCTCAGCCGCAGGCAATCGATTTTATTAATACTCATGAGGCCCTGCTAAGCGGATTGAATGAAATTTTTGAGGGAATTCCTAAAAGCAAGAAGAAAGAACAAAAATCAGAAAGATTTACGATACAAAAGAATGATTCCATATGGACTCGAATGCTAAAGTTCATTAAGCGAATCGGGCTCGGCATAGGCCATATACCGCTGATCATAACCAACCTATTCAGGAAAAACAAAAAGCCAAAGCAGTATTGGACCCACGAGATACCACTGCGAAATCTTACAAAAGATCATTTCCTAATCAACACTTTGAATGGCTTGTCAGAAGCCACACAGCTTATCTATAGAGGACTTGCAGCGCAGTATATTTCTATCAAGCGGTGGGAAGAAACACTTGCCCAAGGCAATGGTGTTGAAAGCATCAAGCCTGTGGCTATCGATGATTTCCGAAACAATCTATTAGATAATATCGCGCAGCTCCTTAATGAAATTACTCAAAAGAATCAGCAAGGCTTTAATCACGATATTGAGAAGGCCGGTACCATGGAACTCCCAGGAAGACATCTAAGTGATGAAATCATCACAAAAAGATATGAACAAGCAGAAGCTGCCTGGACCAACTATGATCTGCATTGGAAGAACACCATTTTTGCAGTTTTCGAAGAGTGGAGACTTGATCTCAATGTCCATCTGCTGAAACACAAGACGCTCAGCAATCTTGAAGATTTTCAACAGGCGCAATTCAAAAAAATGCATGAATACGTCCGTCCTGAACTAAACGGAATCAGTTCATTTATTGAGGAAGGTCTGAAGGCAATTGAAAAACCTCAAGAAACCATACAAAAAGAGCTCAAAAGACTCAATTATCAGGCAGTAAAAAAGCTGGACATGGAACTGGTGCCTCAGCTTTGCGAGAAACTATCCCATCAATCTGTAATCAACCTGATCAACAAACTTGAGGTCAATATTGATCAGCATATAGAAGTACTTTCCGACGAAAGGGTCATTGTAAAATCAGACGCCTTTGATAGCCCGATAAAAACCAGCGACCTGAACAAAATCTCACCGCGCGAACTTATCACCTTTGAGATGCTGCCAGGATTCAAGAGTAAAATCAATACTATAAAACAAAGTTCTTTTTCGTCGCTTCAAAACACAGCTGATCATGTAAAAGACCTGGATCACATCATTACATTTAGTCTTTCGTCGGCGATATCAACTCTCGAGAACCATCCCGAAAAAGAAGAGGAAGCTACTTCCATTGCTGTAGAAGGCTTGAAGCGAGCACAAACCAGATTATTAGAGGAGCAAACGATACTAGACGAGTCGATTACTTCCAATTCTGAACAACTCGAATCTGCTATCAACGACTTTTGCGGTGATATCATGGAGTTGACCTTCAATGAGAATGTTAGAGAGCTACGGATGCGTGTCGCCAAGGCCAAAGCTGCTCAGCAAGCCCTGCAGGTACGAAGAAAATTGGAAGAGAAAATACTGGAACGAAAGCGCAACCTAACACTCGTTTTACTTGGAGCCTTCAACAAGATAAGACATCGATGGAATGTGATCGCAGAAGATTTTATACTGACTGCCAAAAAGCCTGAGATCACCAAGCAAGTAGCCGATTTCTTACTGGAATCACAGCAAGCCATCGACCGACTTCCACAGATTTACAAACGCCTTTATCAAATCGAACCGCTGGATGACCTGGAATTGTTCGTGGGTAGGCAAGAAGAGTTTCTTACCCTAAAAAAAGCCTTTGAAAGCTGGGGCAAGGGGCATTATGCTGCTACTATTGTCGTCGGCGAAAAATGGGGCGGTCTTACTTCCTTTCTAAACTATGCCGTAGCAAACGCTCGATTCACTCATACAGTGACCCGATTGGCTGTAGTAGACAATGGTTGTAGCGGAGAGCATATGATTCATATTCTTAGAAAAATCTTCAAAAACGATGAATTTACTACGCTCAGCGACGTCATTAAATACTTAAATGAATCTCCAAAACGAATCGTTATTCTAGAGGATATTCAAAACTTATTTCTTAGAAAAGTTGATGGATTTGAAGCACTCGAGCAACTATTCAAGCTAATAAACGAAACCAACAAAAATGTATTTTGGATCTCATCTACGTCCATTTATGCATGGGCCTATCTCAAGAAAACCATCTTTATCAATGAGTACTTCAGTTATGAGATCTCTTTGAAATCCATGACCAATGAGCAAATCATTGATATCATATGGAAGCGAAATAGAATTAGCGGATTCAAAATCCGGTTTGAGGCACAACCAGAATTGGCAGAAGACAAGAAGTTTAGTCGGCTGGATGAAGAGGCTCAGCAGCAGTTGCTCAAGAAGAAGTTTTTTTCAGAACTCAATGTATTTGCACAGAGCAATATCAGTCTGGCACTGATCTATTGGCTACTATCTACCAAGAATGTGGACGACTCCTCAATTACAATCGGGAAGTTTAAGAAGCCAAATTTGAATTTCCTTACCATATTGTCGATGGACAAATTGTACACGCTACACGCCATCATTCTGCATGATGGCCTGACTGAGACACAATTGGCTCAAGTCCTTTGTATCACTCCGAAAGCCAGTTCTCTTACTCTTTTGGCACTTTTAGAGGATGGTATTATTATAAATACGAATGGTATTCATTTGATCAATCCCCTAGTCTATCGAAATACAGTCAGTTTGTTACACTCAAGAAATCTAATCCATTGATATGAAAAGATTCTTAATTCTCGCGCTATCAACCCTTCTGGTGCTACCACTATGGGCTCAACCCGTCGCATCGACAGATTCGTTGGTTGAAGATACCACTGTGCAGTCAGACGTACTCCAAAGCAAAGAAGATTCTCAGTCTACTAAGGATTCTCAGACTCAAGAGGAAGCCAGTAGCAATAAAAGTAACAATAAGAATCTGACCAGCCCACCAGCAATCGGCGAGTTGATCTCCTTCTCAAATCTATTCTGGAGTCTTATATTCATAGTTATTGGACACTTCACCATCAAGCTTGCATCGCGAGTGCTCGAAATTTTCGCAGAACGCAGCACCCAATATAGAATCACAGTCAAAAGCATCATTCCGGTTGTGAAAATAGCAGGTTGGATTACCGTCGCTTGCCTGATCGTAATCGGAATCTATCAACCACCAGCCGCTACAGTACTAGCTTTCTCAGCATCAATCGGGGTAGCTGTGGGATTCGCTTCTCAGGATATTCTTAAAAACATCTTTGGAGGAATCATTATCCTATTTGATCGTCCCTTCAACTCTGGCGACAAGATTCAGGTCGGTGATACTTACGGAGAAGTGGTCATGATTGGACTGAGGTCTACCAGGATCGTCACCCCAGATGATAATCTGGTCACCATCCCCAACGGCGAAATCATGAACAGCGCCGTAGCCAATGCCAATGCAGGAGAGCCTAATTGCCAAGTGGTGGCTGAAGTGTATCTACCCATAGATGTAGACACAGTACTGGTTCGAAGCATAGCCACCCAAGCCGCTCAGGTCTCCAAATACGTCTTTCTCAACAAACCAATTGTGGTAATATTCGCCAATGAGTACAAGGAAAAGGAATCAGTCTTGAAAATGAAAATCAAAGCCTATGTGCTAGACATTCGGGATGAATTTAAATTTAAAAGCGAAATGACAGAGATAGTACTCAAAAAATTATTGGCCGAGGGTATCATTCAAGGACGCTAGGTGAGCTTTTCATTTACTATACACGTCATTTTCCAATCTTCCCAGCAATGTATTTTCTCACTACGTAATTTTCGGCAATATTGATGAGGTACAATAGCTGTTTCTTCATTTGAAATAACAAACTGAATCTAGTAAAACACCTCTTCAGAAGCTTGCCGAAAGGCTTCCTATCCTATCATCAGATGTAGTAAATAATACAAAAGAAATCGCCCATTGAAAATAGGTAGGCAACTTAAATTCATTTAATTCGTTTTTGGTTTATAATATAAACTAGTTTATAATTACACCATGAAAGAAGAATTATCACACACAGAAAGCCTAAAAATCATCAATGAGATGATTTCAGAAGCAAAAAATAGCTTTGATAAGAACGGAAGTTTCTATTTCCTTTTATGGGGTTGGGTAATTATGATCGCCAATCTTAGTCACTACATACTGGATAAATACACAAGCTACGAGTACCCGTTTGTAGTATGGCTAATAACCATTCCCGCCATAGTAGCCACCATCTGGTATAGCATTAAACTAAAATCTAAAGCTCAATCACAATCTCATCTTACTCGCTTGTATGGTGAAGTATGGATTGGCGTCGGTATAAGTATAATCTTATCCCTGATTTTCATGTCCAAAATCAATTTCAATCATACGGCCATCATTATGATGAGCGCAGGTATGGGCACTTACCTATCCGGACGTATGCTCAAATTCAAACCTTTGGTTTTCGGAGCCATTGCGCTCTGGCTGAGTTCGCTAATTTGCTTTACTCTGCCGATGACTGAGCAGCATCTGGTGGCCTCGATAGGTATATTGGCGGGCTATCTGATTCCCGGATACCTACTGAAATCTATGGAAAAATGAAAGATCTAACCCCACTCGACCCCCTACTACATTCACAATTGCGGCTGGCCATAGTTAGTTTGCTCATGAGTTTGGATTCGGCCGAGTTCACGTTCCTCAAAGAAAAAACCGGAGCGACGGCTGGCAACATTAGTGTTCAACTCGACAAACTATCCACCGCCGGCTACATCGAGATCACCAAAAGTTTCAAAGGCAAAAAACCGCTCACCACCTGCAAAATCACAAAGGTCGGACTTACGGCTTTTGAAGATTATGTGAAAGCACTTAAGAATTACATAGAATAAAATCCCGGAGGGATAAATTAATTTAAACCACAAACAAATGAAACGTTATACACTACTACTTGCAATAAGCTTGCTCCCCTTGTCAATAATGGCACAGCCAGATTTCTCATCGCTTGCAAAAGAGAAAATTTCTCAACTTGATCTTATGGTCGGCACCTGGAAAGGGATGGGATATATGTGGACACAAGCAGGAAAGGATTCTTCTCATGTGGTGGAAAACATCCAGTATAAACTGGATAGCACCATTCTATTTATCGAAGGCCAAGGAACGAAAGTGATGGAAGACGGCAGCAAAATGGTCGTTCATGATGCACTGGGTATTATGTCCTTTCATCCATTTTTGAAAGAATACCAAATGACTTCCTTTATTTCGAAAGGTATGAGTACGGTGGCCAAGGTAAAGATTATCGACGCTGAAAATATCATCTGGTCTTTCAATTCAGGTCCGGTATCTATTAGATATTCCATCACAATTGCCAACAATCAATGGACAGAAATTGGAGAACGATCGATGGATGGTCAAAACTGGATGAAGTTCTTTGAAATGAAACTGAGTAAAGTGAATTGACCCCCGAGTCAAAGATCTTCTGCGCACCACCTGCAAGGTGGGTTGTAAGCTTCAATTGGCCTCCACACCAGTAGCTACTAAAGTACCAGACCCCTTGATATTGGGTAGATTAGAATAACCGAAGGCGTCAATAATGCATCCGGATTACTTCAATAGTAGATAGATCAAAGTCAACACTCCTGTGAAAAACAACACGACTCCGACTACATACAAAATGGTGTTGATTGGGTACGTCAGTGTGTTTCCATAGCCAATTCCAACAAGAAACCAGCCCAAAAATAGGGTAATCAGTGCTATTAGGGTTGGTTTTGTATTTTTCATGTGCTCACCTCAAGATACTAAATTCGGCTAAGATCGCATAACATTAAAATGCATACACTTTTATCAAAGTTCCATTAAGAATGGATTAAGCAGTTACTTTTTTTATTTGATAACCTTCCATGTACGCCAGGCCTCCTACGATAATGATCTGTAGCACTAGCAATGTTTGCCCTAGCAAAGTGGCATCCATAAAATGAAAATAGAGTAGCACGACACTTATGTCCATCCAGACCCAGTTGGCCACGACCAATGATCTGAGGAGCGGTATAGATACTTGTCCCATCGTAGCCAGTCTAAGCGAAACGGAGGCATAGAGCGCGTTGATGATGGCTACCCAAAATATAAAGAGGTAGGGCAGACCTAGAAGGTCGACCAGCTCATTGCGAAAAACCAACCCTATGGCGGCAGTCAGTGCTCCTAAAATACAGTCCAGCCAAAGTAGCTTTCTTATCAGGGTAGGATTCTCTATTTGATAGTTCATATGCTTACTCTTCTATTATTTCAGATAATTCAAAATAGATGATTTGATCAGTTATATTTCGGTAGGTGTGAGAAGATCAAGCCAGTCGCTTTGCGCAAGTCTAAAGTTATCAATTGTAGAGGAGTTAGCAAGAAGAATGTATCTAATTGCGCTTGCTTAGAATATCTATCACCAGCGCTCTCGATAGTTTTCTACCCTCTGCCTTGGCCTTTATTTCATCGAAGGCAAACCTGAAATCACATCCTGATTTCCATTCACTGCAACCATAGGCACTTTTTCCTTTGATCAAATGTCCTTTGCCGCATTTGGGACAGACAGGAGGAGCTGTCTCCTTTGATTCATTTTTAGGACTTTTATTTTCAAATTCAATTGCAAAGGAAGGAGTCAGTTTTAAGATTCCGTCTACCTTTTGTCCATCAAGTACAAACCCTTTTATTTTTGTAGTGGCTTTCTTTTCCACCAGTCTTAGGATTTGACTTTCCGTCAATTTCTTGTCAAGGTATTCGAAAGGCAATCTCAAATCACAACCTTCTCTCCATGCACTACAGCCATAGGCGGATTGTCCTTTTAGAAGGGTCCCTTTCTTGCATTTGGGACATGGTGTGCCGGCTAAACTGGTTTTTTTCTTCTTGGCTGGTTGTTTTCTTGTTTTGGAGGTCACGGCCGTTTCTAATCTCGGCTTGCCGGTTTCCATACGAACTTCATAGACCAACTCATCCACCATTTTTTTCATATTGATGATGAAATTTTTGGCACTAAACTCTCCCTGCTCGATCTCTTTTAGTTGTTTTTCCCACTGACCTGTAAGCTCAGCAGACTTCAGGAGTTCATTTTGGATGGTACCGATCAGTTGAATACCCATGGGTGAGGGCAATACCTGTTTCTTGCTTCGCTGCGCATACTTTCGTCTGAAGAGGGTCTCGATGATGTTGGCTCTGGTAGAGGGCCGTCCGATGCCGTTGGCTTTCATGAGGTCTCTTAGTTCGTCGTCTTCGACCTGTTTTCCCGCAGTCTCCATCGCTCTAAGCAGCGAGGCTTCAGTGAAATTCTTAGGTGGTTTGGTAGATTTCTCTATAAATGTAGGCTCGTGCGGTCCACTTTCGCCTTGCTCAAAAGAAGGTAGCAGGCTTTCTTCCTCTTCTTTGTTTTCACCATCCTCGCTCTCTTCTTTTTTGTTCTTTTCTTTAGGGAACAAAATGCGCCAACCTTCTTCGAGTATCTCCTTTCCTTTGGCTACAAATTTCACTCTGTCTACCTCCGCATTCACCTGAGTTTTGGCTACTTGACAGTCAGGATAGAAAACTGCAATAAAACGCCTTACGATGATGTCATAGACTTTCTGCTGATCGCTATTCAAAGACTTCTCTTCTCCAGTAGGAATAATGGCGTGGTGATCCGTTACTTTTTTGTCATTAAATATCTTGGCTGACTTGCGCATCTTGTCTCCCAAAATAGCAGTCGTGAATTCCGAATAGGCAGATAGCCCCTTTAGAATTCCCGGAACTTTGGGATACATATCGTTTGGCAAAAAGGTGGTGTCTACCCGTGGGTAGGACACTACTTTCATTTCATAAAGGCTTTGTACGAGTTTGAGCGTAGCCTCTGCGGTGAACCCAAATTTATTGTTGCAAAACACCTGCAAGCTGGTCAGATCAAAGAGCTTTGGTGCATATTCTTTTCCTTCCTTCTTCTCGACTGCGGTGATAAAAAGATCGTTGTTTATCACTTGAGTTAGCAACTTCTCACCATCCTCTTTTGTGAAAAACTTACCCTCCGTGTGATTAAACTTGGTGTCACGATAGAGTGTTTGAAGCTCCCAATATGGCTTCGGTTCAAAATTTTCAATTTCCAGATGGCGCTGAACCAGCATGGCCAACGTCGGTGTTTGCACTCTCCCAATCGAGAGCACTTGTTTGAATCCACCGTACTTCAAAGTATAAAGTCGGGTGGCATTCATGCCCAGTAGCCAGTCGCCAATAGCTCTGGAGCTTCCTGCATAGTACAAATTGTCAAAATCCTCCGCTGGCTTTAGCTGATCAAATCCTATTTTGATAGCCTCTGTCGTCAATGATGAAATCCAGAGACGAAGGACTTTGCCTTCGTACTTGGCCGCCTTAATGACCCAACGTTGGATGAGCTCTCCTTCCTGCCCGGCATCACCGCAGTTGATCACCAACTCTGCACGATCGAGAAGCTGTTTGATAACCTTAAACTGTTTTTGCACCCCACCATCATCCATGATCTTGGTTTCGAATCGTTCGGGCAGCATCGGTAGGGTGTTGAGATCCCATCGTTTCCAGTGCGGTTTGTAGTCTTCCGGAGGCAAGAGCGTGCAGAAGTGTCCGAAAGTCCACGTCACCTGATAGCCATTGCCTTCGAAGTAGCCGTCCTTTCTCTCGGTGGCTCCGATCACTTGAGCTATTTCTCTGGCTACACTTGGCTTCTCTGCTATACAAACTTTCATGCCGATAATTAAAGAATTTTAGGGACTAATGGAGTAATTCTACTGAATTTCAAACGCTTCAACCTCATGTATTTTAATTGTCTATACCGAACTAAAAACAGCAAGTTGTACATATCTACCCGCAACACTTTTTATACTTCTTTCCGCTCCCACAAGGGCACGGATCATTTCTGGTAATCTTTTTCAGAAAGTCTACTGCCTCTGGGTTGATTTTACCTTCCAGATAGTACCATTGGCCGTCTTCCTTTAGAAAGGAGGATCGCTCGTGGTGCACGTGCTCTTTGCCTTTTTGGTCTGTGAAATGTGCTTTGAATTCTACTATGCCTCGTGTATCGAACGTGCTTCCATGTTCAGCGCTTATGATCTGTAGCTTATTCCACTGATTTTCCTGAGACCATTTTTCAATCTCATCGATCTTGTAATCTGCACGATTGCTACTATGCGTGGTTTCATACAAATAGTCAGCTTTGCCAATACAATAGGCGACATACCTCGAGCGCATCAATGTAAGTGCAGTAGGCGCAGATTGAGATTTGATGATTGGTTCGCAGCAGCCCTTCAAAGGCTTACCAGAACCGCATGGACAATTGGCCGGTTTCATATTAATTCTGATCTAACACCTTCACCGATAGAATTCGAACGTCCTTTTCTGGTCGATCAGATTGATCCGTAGGTACCGTGGCTATGGCGTCTATCACATCGAGACCCTTCACAACTTGTCCGAAGACCGTATAGTTTTGATCCAAATGAGGTGTACCTCCAAGTGTCTTATAGATTGCTCTATGTGCCTCAGGGATCGTATATTTCTCAAAATCATTGTAATCTTTTGCCAATGCATTGAGGCTGTCACCGAGAAGGGCATAAATCAGAGTATCTTCTTTTGCTTCCGCTTCCAGATAGGCATTAAGCAATTCGCGATTTGCCGAATCATTTTTTGAGTAGTGATTGGCAAGCCATCCATTGATACGCCCCTCTGCAATATCTATCAGGCTATCGGTCTGCACTCCACGATGCACAATATAAAACTGCATGCCGCTAGAGGCGCGTTTAGGATTTCCGTCTCGTGCAGCTCCGAGCGCTCCCTTTTTATGGAATAAGGAAGGATTAATTTCTTCATCTATTGTGTACGGCACGTCTCCTTCGCTGAGCTCTTCATTAGGTTTTGCGATTCGGCTATCGGGATCACCTCCCTGGATCATGAAGTCTTCGATGACTCTGTGAAAAAGCAGACTATCATAAGCTCCGGTCCTTGCTAGTTTTAGAAAATTGTCGCGATGTAACGGGGTCTCATTGTACAATTCTATGATCATCGTCCCATGGTCTGTTACCATTTCTACTACGGCTCTCTTTTCCTGCGGCGGTTCTGACGACTCGGTTTTTTTGCTGCAAGTCCATACGAATAGACCAAGGAAGGCAAGCGCACTTGTTTTGACGGCTGTATTCATTTTTCAAAACTAATAAAAAGCAATCTTGATGTGAGAACATCATTTTGTTTTAATTTGAATGTCTATGATAAAGTACCATGATGCACCAAGCGTTCTGACGGTTCTTCGTGAATTGGCAGATCCGGAAATAGTTACATTCAAGGATGAAAAGTATGCCATACGGGTAGACAATAGCCTGGGCATCTATATCAAAGACCTTAAGGCGCTAGCCAAGGAGATAAAAAAAGACGACAAGCTGGCCTTGGAATTGTTTGGTTCTGGTGTGTATGAGGCACAAATTCTCTGTTCGAAGCTCTTCAATCCCAAATCAATTACTCCTGAGCTAATTGAACGGTGGGTGTCAGCTTTTAATAGCTGGGAGCTCTGTGATTCTTTCTGCATGAGCTTTATAGGCCAGAGTCTAAATGGCTATGACAAAATTTTTGAATATGTATTGTGTGAGGAGGAATTTCAAAAAAGAGCTGGATTCGTGCTGATGGTAGGTCATCATTTTGGACAGAAAAAAGCACCCAATGAAGATTTTATTCGCATGTTTCCACTTTTGATTGAAGGAGCGATTGATGACCGAAATTTTGTAAAAAAGGCTGTCAATTGGGCTCTGAGAACCATAGGCAAAAGGAATAAAGATTTAAATAAGTTGGCTTTGGCAACTGCTGAAGAAATACTACGAATTGATTCAGCGACTGCTCGCTGGATTGCGAAGGACGCCATCCGCAAACTATCTTCTCCAACGGTCAGCATCCAGGATTACCCGAGAGATCAATATAGGCCAATATAGATCGGCCCATCCAAAGAATAGAAAAAAGGAAAAGCGCAATATTTGCGCCTATCAGGTCGGATTGGCAAAGTCCTTTGGTAGTAGGTTCAATTCCACCATGGGGGCTTATTCGGGATTTGCAAAGACGCGCTTCTCCTAATTACAGCAACATAATGTTGAAAAAAATTATAAAAATAAAGCTAGAACAACGGGGCTTTGGATTCAATAGGCATTGGTACCATAATTCTCTCTAGGCCTATTTACCTAGATTTTTCTAAATATTTAGGTACAAATACCTAACTATTATAACTCGTATTTCTCCTGCTATTTAATGTCCTCTCCAGTTGGTTCAGATTCCTTGACGAGCTGGTAAAAACCGTCCAAGCCAGGTTTTTTGCAAGCCCCTTTCCACTGCTATTATGATTTTAGGACCTGATATCTTCTTTCCGACCTTCATAATCGACCATTCATATAAAACAGGTATAACTTTTGAAAATGAATCGTTCACATTTACACCAAACTCAAACTACGCCGTAATGATCAAAAACTACTTCCTTGTTGCTTTCCGGAGCCTGCTCAGAGACAAATTTTATAGTGCGATCAACATTCTAGGACTTGCTTTAGGGATTACCTGCTGTCTGCTCATTATGATCTACATCAGTGACGAGCTGAGTTATGATCGGATGCACTCCAAGGCGGATCGTATCTATCGCATCAATGAATTCATGGTGGACGAAAATGCCGGAGAGCGATCTTCTAGTTTGCCCTTTCCAGTAGGTCCGACGCTCCGATCTGAGTTTCCATCTATTGTGGAGAAGCAAGTTCGCTTGTTCGACTATCAATCTCCTTCGCTCATGTTGGAGAACAAGGAAACGAATAAGACTTTCAACGAAACAAGAATCTTCTTCGCAGATTCTACCTTTTTCGATGTTTTCGATTTTGAGTTGGTAAAAGGAGACAAAGAAACGGCTCTGGACGAACCCAATGCTTTGTTGATCACCGAGTCCATGGCCAAAAAGTACTTTGGCAATCAAGACCCCATGGGAAAGATATTGCGATTCCAGGCGGAGCGTGACCTCATTGTCAAAGGAATTCTGGCGGACACCCCTCACAATACTCATTTCCAATTTGATTTTATTGGGTCTATGGCTACCGTGCGGCAGAGTTTCAATGGGAATCTGCCGCGTACCTGGTATTGGAATCCGTGCTGGACATATTTGGTTCTCAACGAGAGTAGCGAGCCGAAAGATCTGGAGGTTTTTTTCCCTGATTTCATTCTAAAGTTTTTTCCCGAATTTCTCCACGGGGACATTGTATTAAAATTGCAGCCGCTGACGGACATCCACCTAAAATCTGACCTTGAGTTTGAAATCCAACCTAATAGTAGCGAAAACAATGTGTATGTATTCTCTATTATTGGCGGGCTGATTTTATTCATTGCCTGCTTCAACTATATGAATTTGTCTACTGCCAAGTCTGCTAAAAGGTCAAAAGAGGTAGGCATCAGAAAAACACTAGGCAGTAAGAAAAGATTTCTTGTTGCGCAGTTTTTAATGGAGTCAATCATCATCACAGGGATAGCGGTCGGCGTGTCTCTAATATTATTCTGGATCATACTCCCATCTTTCAATGCCTTTACTGAGAAGACTATAGGCTTCATGATGCTGCTCCAACCACAAATCCTATTGGGGTTGTTGGGTGTCGTGCTGCTCATAGGTATCGGTGCAGGTATCTATCCGGCCTTTGTGTTGAGCTCGTTCTCTCCAATCAAAGGATTAAAAGGGGAGCAAAAAGGAAAAGGCAATCATCTTCGGCAGATGCTGGTAATACTGCAGTTTTCTATCTCGATCATTATGATCATAGGTACTTCTGTAGCCACCAGTCAGCTGGATTTCCTGAGGCAGAGTGATACTGGCTTTGACAAGGAGCAGGTGCTCTATGTATCTGCGCTTCGCACACCAATTGCACAAAAATATAAGGCATTCAAAAATGAAATTCTGCGACACAACGACGTCAAAAACATGACGGCTGTGGTGGATGCGTTGGGGGCCAGACACCAAGGGGATAATTTTCGATTCGAAGGTATGGAGCGCTCCATGCTCTTCTCTGTTTTTTGGGCCAAACATGATTTCTTCAAAACTTTCGGGTTGAATATAGTGCAGGGCAGACCGTTCAAAGAAAACATCTTGTCTGACGATACCGCAGCGATTGTAATCAATCAGGCCATGTGCCGGAGGATGGACTGGAAAGATGATGAGGCGGTAGGCAAGCAGTATAGCTACAATCAACGCCCTGGCAAAATCATTGGGGTGGTCGAAGATTTTAATTTTGCTTCCAAGCATAGAAATATTGAACCTCTGGTCATCCAACTGCGCAACAATCCTGGAAGTTTCAATCTGCTAATAAAATATCTGGCTATAAAACTAGATACAGAAAATGTAAAGGAAACGCTTTCGTTTATCGAGGGCAAATGGAATCATTTTGCCCCTGGTCGACCTTTCGATTACTTCTTCCTGGAGGATGAATTGAACACGCTTTACAAAGATGAAGACAAACTGAGCAAGGTGGCTAGCTTATTCTCAGGCCTGGCTATTATAGTAGCATGCTTGGGCTTATTTGCGCTCGCTTCTTTCACTGCGGAGCAGCGCAAGAAAGAAATAGCGGTCAGAAAAGTATTGGGTAGCACTATTCCCCAAGTGATTTTCTTGCTGTCAAAAGATTTCACCAAACTAATCGCTGTCTCGTTCATCATCGCTTGTCCGCTTGCTTATCTGTCCATCAACAGCTGGCTCGACAATTTTGCATTTAGAATTGGGATTGATCCATTGATTTTTATCATCGCTGGTTTGAGTACGTTGGTAATTGCGTTAATTACAATAAGCTTTCAATCCTTGAAAGCGGCCTCAGCTAATCCATCGACTGTATTGAAATACGAATAAAGAAAATAGCATAGTTTGGTATAATGAGTGAAGTACCCCGAGGAGTCGGGGTGCTTTTTGCCATTTACATAATTCAGACAACCCTTTTTTGCGTGGTCAGTATACTCTATCTATCAACTAAACTTCTACTCTGTGAACCAAGACGCTGCTCTAGAATATTGTAAAATTGAAATCGAAAGTGTTTTGAATTGGGGCCCATCGGCTCAATGGGAGAATCAAGAATTTGAGGAGCTTAGTCATGCTATATTCAAAAAAACCGGAGTTAACCTAAGTCACACTACTTTGAAACGAGTATGGGGCAAGGTGAAATACGATAATAGGCCAAGCATAAGCACCTTGGATGCCCTGGTCAATTTTCTGGATTACTCAAGCTGGTCAGCATTCAAAAGAGCAAAGGAAAATGTGAAGTCTGCTACGTCCAAATCTATAATATCTTCTGATATGGTACGATCAAGAAGGTTCGCACTTTCGCTCGTTTTAGTGATTTTGGTAAGCTTTGGTAGCTGGTATATCATTACCTCAAATATCACTACCAGCCCACAACTAGGCGAAAATCTGAAATTTGAAGCTAAATACTCTTCCTTTGGATTACCAAATACAGTGATCTTCTCCTTTGATGCTTCTGGCTTGTCCGCAGAAGAATGTGTAATTCAGCAATCCTGGGATCGAACCAAAAGAATACCTGTGACCACCGATCAAAAAAAGGCCACCTCAGTCTATTACTATCCCGGCTACTTCCGATCTAAGTTTGTCGCTGACGAGATCGTGCTCAAAGAAGCGGATGTATATATTGAGACTCAGGGCTGGCAAGCTACCATCAATACCGAACCGCTGCCCGTGTATTTATCCGACAAGGATTTGATCAAAACTAATCATCTGCGCCTGTCTGAAAATGGGCTCAAGCATTTAGGCCGGCATTACAAACCGGTCAGCTTTCACTATTATAAGCGAGAAGAAAACATCTTGGGTAGCGATTTTGAGTTTGAAACAGCGATTCGATATGCAATGGCCAATAGGGTTTCTGCCTGTAAATATGCCAAGGTAGTCCTTCATTTTAGCGAAGGAGTCTTTCTGATTCCATTGGTTATTCCAGGCTGTGTCGGTGAGGCCAACCTTATCGTGATGGATAATTTTATTTCTGGCAAGAGCAACGACCTTTCTGCATTTGGTGTATCTCTGCAAGATTGGCAGAAAATCAATGTAAGTGCCACTGACAATCGTTTATCTATCGATTTGGCGGGTCAGCCTATTTATACTGCCAGCTTCAAAATGGATCCCGGTCACCTGGTGGGTATCAGTTATCAATTTGATGGTGCCGGAGAGATCGACTATCTGAGACTGTCCAACGGCAACACAACCTGGGAATTTGACGAGAGCTATTACGAAGTAGAGGAAAGCGCCACAACCGGATCACTTTCCTCCCAATCAAAATAAGACTGCTGGCTAATAGGTCAGTGGAATCACCACTTCTATGTCCTCCCAGGCCATTAGCAGATTGCCCTTACCATCTTTTCCGTCGAATGCCATACCGAAGGACTCCCTGGACTGACTCGATTTCCGGACTGGCACACTGACTTCCAATACATTTTTGGACTGATCATATTCGAAGGCTCCCCAGGTGTAAAGATTGGAATTGAAAAGAATCGTCCATGCCTCTTTATTCGGAATAGCATACACTGTATAGTTTCCCGCTTTGAGCTTTTTACCTCCAAAGGTCATGTCTCGATAGAGATTGATCTCGGTGGATTGATTGGCGCCCAGCCTCCAGACTTTACCATAAGGTACTTTTTCGCCAAGCATTGTTCTGCCCTTTTTCAAAGGGCGGCTATAGATGATCCTAGCGGCTGGGACTGTACCTCTGCCATCTGGCCGAAAGACAGCAAGATCAAGCGGGCTATCATCAAGTGCCCTAATTTCCTGAGCCTTACTGTTTGCTCCCAACATACAAGTCAGGATCAATGCAATACCTAATATTCTTCTTCGTGTTTTCATACTTTTTATATTTATTCTCCTTTTATTTTAATGCCTTCCCTATCGATTTGACCCATGATTCCCCATCCGCCAAAACTTTCAGAAACGGCACAATAGATTACATTTTTTCCCTTCTTAAGTGGCAGATACACCTCATCGAACAGGCCGATTGTACCGAGATACCTGAAATCTCTCGTTCGGTAGCCATTAGTACCTGCATAGATTTTTTGCCCGTTGCAGTAGACTGCAAGTCGGTCGCTATATCCAAGGGTCAGTGCCTTTATTATGTCTTGCTCAGCATTGATCTCAATCTTGGCAATGACTGTATTCTTCTTACCTTGAACAGCCGCCACTCTAGAGAGATTGGTCACACCGGACTCTTCACTGGCAAGCTTTGTCCACTTCAAGCCATTAGTCACTTCAGGGTCCATCACGGTGGGCACGAGTTTGATCTCTTCTATGACACCAGACACTTGCCACGACATGATTCTGTCCTCCAACGGTGCAAACTCAACTTTGGAAGTTTTAGATAATTGCTGGTTGTCATTACTGATCACAGAAAAGTTGGCAAAGTGCACTCCTCCCCATCCGGTGTAAATACCTACTGCACCTTTGACCTTTGGGCCTTTCAGTTCGTGGATGAAAAAACTGGGTTCTTCCTCGTTGTCAATAAACAGCTCGGCCTGGTTTCCTGAGACAACCACTTTTACATGCATCCAACGATCGAGGGGTAGATCAATTTTCCCGTTGTAGCCGTGATGGTTTTCTTGCGGATAGAACTCAGGGTTTCCAGTATACACTCCTCTATGCTGATCATGATACAATTGCCAACTGGCCTTGCCATTGATTCTCGGGCAGTATTGATAGGCATCTGGTTTGCCTCGGCGGTGAGGCCTGAAATATAGCTCTTCAAAATTGTTGGCGTCAGCCACACGGAAATAAAAACCTGAGAAGGTCCATAGGTCTTTGAGATACATGTCAAACTCTATGACTCCATTCAGAAAATCAGCGGCACTCAATTCTGCCCCAGAAGCCTTTAAGTACAAAGCTGATTCTCCTTCGTAGTATTCAGGAATTACACCGTTGCCATCGAACGTCCATGCGGAGGAATCGAACGGGACAACCTGCGCTTCTAAGTACCCCGATACTATCAGGCATACAATTGTGAATAGTTTCTTCATCTCTTGATTTTTTGATTTTTGATACTCAATACTAATTCCATCAGCTTGTCCAAGCCATTCAAACTCATTCATTTCCATTCAATATCAATCATAAGGGTATCGCAGTTATATGCTCAAATAATATCCTCAGTAGCGGAAGCATCTTATGCACTTGAATCTTATATTTGCAAGAAAAAAAGTCGCATGCCCAATTCAGTCAAAATAGCCCCTTCCCTACTTTCAGCAGATTTTTCACGCCTGGGTGCAGATATCGAAATGGTAGAAAAAGGCGGCGCGGAGGTAATTCATTATGATGTCATGGATGGACATTTTGTGCCGAACCTCACCATTGGTCCTTTGGTACTAAAAGACATCCGAAAATGCACCAAATTACCTATAGATGTGCATTTAATGATAGAGAATCCTGATCAATACATTCCTGATTTTGCCAAAGCCGGTGCCGACTGGATTAGTGTACATGTTGAGACTTGCCCACATTTACATCGCACGATTCAACTGATCAAAGAACTTGGAAAAAAAGCTGGCGTGGTATTGAATCCACATACTCCTCTGAGCAGCATCGACGAAATTCTTCCGGACTTAGACTTTGTACTTATCATGTCAGTAAACCCTGGATTTGGTGGCCAAAAGCTGATTGGATCTTGTATAGAAAAAATCGCCAAACTGAAGGCAACACTAAAAGAACGAAACCTCGAGCATATTTTCATTGAGATCGACGGTGGGGTTAAACTAGACAATCTAAAGTCTGTCATCGACGCAGGAACTGATGTAGTGGTATCGGGGTCGGGTATCTTCAACACTGAAGACCCAATAGCGACGATTCAGCAGATGAAGGATCTGTAGGGCAGACTCAATCGCTAATATTCTGGCCTGTGATGGCCCCTACCAATTAAGGTGTAAAAACAATTCGAATCAGCACGCAATTTCGATGATAAATATTGACTAAAATTGCATTCCAAAATTTATTAGTATGAGTACTGAGAAAGAAATAAAGGAGGACAGACCTCAGCTCAATTTTATTGAGCAAATGATTGAAAAAGATCTTGCTGAAGGCAAACATGATGGTCAAGTACATACACGTTTTCCACCTCATCCAAATGGCTATCTACACATCGGTCATGCCAAATCCATTTGTCTCAACTTCGGGCTCGCACAGAAATATAATGGAAAATGCAATCTGAGATTTGATGACACCAATCCTGAAAAGGAGGACGTGGAATATATCCATTCAATAAAAGAAGATATTAAATGGCTCGGTTTTGAGTGGGACAATGAACTATATGCCTCTGATTATTTTGGTGACCTATACAATTTTGCTGTACAGCTCATCAAAGATGGCAAGGCTTATATAGATGATAACTCTGCAGAAAAAATCAGCGAAGAGCGTGGAAGTCCTACGTCACCAGGTAAACTGAGTGCTTTTAGAGCGCGTAGTATTGAAGAAAACCTATCGCTATTTGAAGCGATGAAAAATGGCGAAGTTGAGGAAGGTGTGCGTGTGTTGCGGGCCAAGATTGACATGGCGTCTCCCATCATGCAAATGAGAGACCCAGTGATCTATCGTGTAAAAAAAGCGACCCATCATCGGACTGGGAATCAGTGGTCGATCTATCCTACCTATGATTTCGCTCATGGACAATCCGATGCTTTAGAAAAAATCACTCACTCACTTTGTACCTTGGAATTTGCGTCGCATAGGCCGTTGTACGATTGGTTTATTGATGCGTTGGATTTATATCCGTCTAAGCAAACCGAGTTTGCACGGCTAAACCTGAGCTACACAATAGTAAGCAAGAGAAAGCTCAAGGAACTAGTAGAAGGTGGGCATGTAGACGGCTGGGATGATCCAAGAATGCCAACATTGGCGGCTATCAGGAGAAGGGGCTATACAGCTGAAGCCATTAGAAACTTTGCACACAAAATAGGCGTAGCGAAGAGAGATGGAGTGAGCGACGTTGCTCTACTAGAGCACAGTGTGAGAGAAGATCTCAACAAGAAGGCGAACCGTGTACTCGGTGTGCTGAATCCCATCAAGTTGATCATTACCAATTACCCGGAAGGGCAAACCGAAATGCTCCCTGCGGTAAATAATCCCGAGGATGAGTCGGCTGGAAAGCGTCAAATTCCTTTTGGCCGTGAGGTCTTTATTGAGCGTGATGATTTCATGGAGGATCCACCGAAGAAATTTTTCCGAATGGGACCTGAGCGTGAGGTACGTCTAAAGTACGCTTACATTATAAAATGCACAGGTTTCAAAAAGAATGACGCTGGTGAAATCGAAGAAATCTATGCCGAATATGATCCCGAAACGAAAAGCGGGCACGACACATCAGGCAAAAAAGTAAAAGGTACGCTGGGCTGGGTGTCGGCAGATCATGCAGTGAACGCTGAAGTCAGATTGTACGACCGACTCTTTACCACAGAAAACCTTAATGATATTGAAGATGACTTCAAAAACCATCTAAACCCGACTTCTCTCACGACGATGTCTCATGCTATGGTGGAACCATCAGTCGGGGATATGGCCCCTAATACGCAGTTTCAATTTGAAAGACTGGGCTACTTTATCATAGACAAGGACTCTAGTACTGATAAACCTAGAATAAACCGAACAGTATCGCTTCGTGACACCTGGGCTAAGCAAAACAAGTAAGTTATAAGTTTTCTATGTTTGTGTCTCTGGATTTTGATTATATTAATAGTCGAAATCCAATCGAAGACTCCTTACCATGAGAACTATAATAAGCCTTTGTATACTCCTTTTTAGCTCTAGCCAGATCCTGGCACAAGAGAATCAAGCCATTGACGAATGGATCAAAGTGTTGAGCTATGGTGTAGGGAATCAATCTCGGGAAACTGAATTAACTCCCTCTGAAGTTCAGGCCAGAGCTAGCCAATGCTTTCCTGCAGAGTTTGTGAAATCTACCCTTCTTCTTAGTAATGATGCCTCATGCAATGATGTGCCTATCATGTATGATTATAGAGAACAGGTTTTGCTTGTCTCCCACAGGGATAAGATTCATGTGGCGGCGCCAAATATGATCAAGCAAATAGAGTTTTCTGATGGCGATTCAAAAATCAAACTGATCAATGTTTCTGAACTTGGAAGGAGCTATGGGAGAAAAGGATTTTATGAAATAATACTGGAGGATGAGGAGAACCGACTCGTGCGCTACCGGGGCATCGAGACGATTATGCCTTCTTATAACGCCACTGTAGATGCCGGAACCAAAGACACCACATACATAGAAAAAAAGGAATTCCTGATTTTCAACAGTCAAAAAGGTATTTTGATTGAAAACTTCAAATCTAAAACCCTCGAACAATTCGACTCTGATGTAGATGAATTGAAGAGGTATGTGAAAAATGAAAAGTTAAAATTTAAGAAAGAAGAAGATTTGAAGAAATTGGCTCTTTATTATTGGTCGCTATAATCCTATCCAATGGATTGTAACCTTGGAAAAAGATACTGCTTGACCATACCGGGGAGTTCTTCTTTGCTCGCCACCTGATCTATACCACGTTGCACAAGCATTTGATCTATCAACTCGTCATTGGTATAAGTGACTGCAATAAGTTCGATGAATGGGAATTTTCGCTTGAAAACTTCTATTCTATCTATGATACCAGGGGTGTAGACGGATAAATCGACAATCACTAACTGACCATCGTGCAATGAAGTAACATCATCCAAATCACCTATGATTCTAATGTATACCGTACTGCTAATCTCTTGTAGCTCCCTTGTAATACTCTGAACAATAAGGTCGCTATTACTTCCAATCAATATTTCGTTCTCCATAACCCAGCTGCCAAAAATAGATTGCAATGAAACGAAGAATGGAAATCAAAATCAAGAGTAAAAAAACTGAATCTCAATTTTAGGAGTTTTGCCTACTGACTACGAAGAGCATAAAAAAACCATTCCAGATTTGGAATGGTTTTAGACTTTTTCAAAGCTTTCCTATTTAGCCAACTATACGATTGACAACCTCTATGAGATCATCTCCTGTGAATGGTTTCACTATATAATCGGCCGCGCCTAGCTCAATACCTTCATTGATGACAGACTGCTGTCCTACAGCACTAACCATGACTACTTTCGCAGCAAGGTTTTGGCTTTTGAATACCTTTAAGATATCCGTTCCGATCATATCCGGAAGTATATTATCCAGTGTTATCAGGTCAGGATTTAGCTCCAGCGCCAAATCAATAGCTGTTTCGCCATTAGGTGCCTCGCCAACGATCTCATAACCTGCCTCTGTGAGCGTATCTTTGATCAAAGTACGCATGTAAGCTGAATCATCAACGACTAATACTTTTTTGCCCATTATTTTACTATTTATATAGTTATTATTTTAATGCTAAGTTTTTAATTTTCATAATAAACTCCTCTTCCAGCAGCCAGATAAAATCCGACTTAATGTCAATGTCATCTGTATGAAACACAGAACTAAACTGAATTAGAGGACTTAAAGTTACGGATTCTGCATGAATGTACTTATTCACCTCGCTTGCCTCCATGACATGCAAAGATGGCACATTTCCATAAATTCCCACCTCAAGACTGTTAGCAAATTCTGTAATCACTGAAGCTGCCATGATATTATCTATCTCTTTTAACAATTCGAGCCTCATAATTTGAGAATCAGAATTGTCTCCTTTAGCTACGCTATCCGGTAGGCACTTTGAATATATTTTTTCTACTTCGTCGCTGGTGAATATCAAATGGCATATTCCTTTCAATTCTCCTGCCAGTTCTGTTCGCAATATGTGAATCTTATCATCCTTTTTGCTAGAATACTGAGGTTCGTTGTTTAGAACAGCAATCTCAAAATCGATATCCGTCACTTCTATGGCACTGTTGAGAATCATTTTAAGAGAAACTGCTGCTCGATCAAGGCCTCTGTTGATCATTTCGACAGCCACTGCCATTTCCTGCTCAGTAAATTTTTCAATCATAGGGTTACCATTTTGGTTTTGGTGTTTTGCAGTGCGCTGATCAATATGGTCAGATGCTGACTTAAGATTATCGCACTTCTAAAAATAAAAGGTCTCTTGCAGACATCAAAAGATAAAACCCTTTTAATGTCAATGTTCCTGATTATCTGCCGCCAAAATTACGTAAACCCTAAATTGCCCACAATTAGTGATTTTACTTAAATTTTATACCTAGAAGATTAGTACTTTTTCCTATAACTTTTGCTTACTGCAATCAGTATTTAGTATTGAACCAATAGAGTAATTTGAAAATCATGAAAGAAAACTATATATCAAGCATTAAAAAACAGTTCATGTACAATCGCGAACTAGGCTGGAAAACGATTAGCCAACTGCCAAAAGAATCATTGTCTTGGCAATACAATGATGAAAGCAACAGTATAGTAATGCTTGTGAAGCATCTTTCTTCAAATATGCTTTCGAGATGGACACATTTTCTAAATTCGGATGGAGAAAAAGAATGGAGAAACCGTGATCATGAATTCGAATCGGAGCAGCTCGATGTGGATGATTTGGCTAAGGCTTGGGACAAAGGCTGGAATTGTCTGATGGACACGCTGGAACAATTAAAAGCGGATGATCTGGAAAAAATCGTCTACATCAGAAACCAAGGGCATACGGTAGTGGAGGCTATCAACAGACAATTGTCTCACTACTCCTATCATGTTGGTCAAATCGTTTTTATTGGAAAAATGATTCAGGACGACCGCTGGAATTCCTTATCAATTCCCCGGGGCCAATCCTCCAGCTACAACAAGGAGATGTTCTCCAAAGAGAAAGAGAGAGCACACTTCACCAAAGATTTTCTGCCCAACAAAAAACTTTGACACCTAAGGTAGCGTCAAAGTGGTCTTAAACTGTGGAACTATCCTCGCTTTGGTCTTTTGCTCAAATCCGTAAGCTATCGGTATGAGCTCGGCCTCTTTGTAGGCGGTTGAGAAAAACGATATACCTACGGGCAGGCCGTGAATATCACCTGCCGGAACAGTAATACTTGGATAGCCAGCCATAGCTGGCATGGAGGAGCTGGAAATCCGATAATTGTCACCATTGATTTTGTCCGTCACCCATGCTGGATCTCCGGTGGGTGCCACGATGGCGTCCAGGTTATTTTCAGCAATAGCTTTATCAATACCATCAGTTCTGGAGATTTTTAAGCAAAGCTCGAGTGCCTCTTTATAAGCCTGATCGTTGAGATCTCCTTTACTTTGAGCCAACACAAATATTTCCTGTTGGAAGTAAGTCATTTCTGTTTGGCTATTGGCGTTATTAAAAGCGATGAGGTCATCTAATGTTTTGTAAGGAAAATCTTCTCTCAAATCAGCCAGATAGGCATTTAGTCCGTCTTTAAATTCATACAGCAAAAGTTCGTATTCGGCATTGCCCAGGTAGTGCATCTCACCCAACTGTATAGAATCTATCAGTATGGCTCCTGCCTCTCGCATCGCCTCAAAGGATGCTTCCATGACAGCATCTACCCCTTCGTGCATGCCCATTGGTCCTCTGAATATTCCGATTCTCTTTCCTTTTAGCCCATCAGCATCCAAAAATTGCGTGTAGTCACTATAGACCACTGCTGCAGTATCCTGAGTGCTTTCGTCTCTGGAATCTACACCTGTAAGTGCACCCAGCAGCGTAGCAGCATCCGCTACTGATCTGGCCATAGGTCCTGCAGTATCTTGTGTTTTTGAGATTGGTATTATTCCTGACCTGCTCCAAAGCCCTACCGTGGGTTTGATTCCAACGATACCATTTAGAGAGGATGGACATACGATCGATCCATTGGTCTCCGTGCCAATCGTGAGTGCACATAAATTTGCCGAAGCCGCCACTCCCGACCCCGAACTGGACCCACATGGGTTTCTATCCAACACGTATGGATTTCTGGTCTGTCGTCCTCTCCCACTCCATCCACTGGATGAGCGTTCTGATCTGAAATTAGCCCATTCGCTGAGATTAGTCTTCCCCAGTAGTACAGCGCCTGCTTCTCTTAGTTTTGTCACTATGAATGCGTCTTCCTGAACATCACTACCCACCAAGGCCATCGAGCCAGCAGTTGTTTCCATTTGATCTCCAGTATTGATATTGTCTTTGATCATAATTGGAATTCCATGAAGAGGTCCTCTGAGCTTGCCCTCAGCACGCTCCTTATCGAGTGCAGCAGCTATTTCTAACGCATCAGGGTTGAGTTCTATCACGGAGTTTAGTCCATCTTCTCCCTCGTCAAGGCTCTTTATTCTATCCAAGTACATCTGACAGATCTGCACAGCCGAATATGTCCCGTCATTCATCATTACTTGCAAGTCTGCAATGGTGCTTTCTTCCAGATCAAAGGCTGTATCTACCTGGTTTTGAGAAGGTTCTTGGCATCCGGCTAATACATAAATGAGTATTAAGAATAATTGGTTGAGCTTTTTCATAATGATAAATTCTTTCCGTTCAGGTTTAGGAATATTTGAAAAATCTAATTCTAATATTAACAAGTTTACAATTATTTAGTCAGAATTAACAATTCACTTTTATGACCAAACCTTTTTTATGTTTTAATGGTAGATTGAATTAGGTATGGAGGACTGACATCCAGCACTAATCATAAGCTGGCTCAAAAGTATTGTGATGGCAAGCCTGCATCGCTGCTATCATTTGGTATCAAAGGAGGACTCGCAAAAACTGATAAGTTCTATGATGCACTAGAAGTTTTCAAAAGATTGATCAACATTGGTGATTCTAAGTCTTTGACTTGTCATCCTGCGTCCACCTCTCAAATGACTCCAGAGGAGCAAAAACAGACAGGTGTAACTGAAGACTTGGTAAGATTATGTATTGGGATCGAGCCTATAGACGATATCCTGGCAGACTTAGATCAGGCCTTGGTCACTGCCAAGTAAAACTACGGGCATAAAAAAACCTTCCTGATGACTCAGGAAGGTTTTTTTATTGACTTTAAACCTACTTTCCAAATATATATCTTATACCCAATTGCATCTGCCATCTTGAACTCTGGATGCCAGAATCATCAACTGTTTCGATTCCATTTTCAAACAAGGTAGGATCGAAGCTGAATGAAGGAGTAAAGGTACCGTCACCATTGTCGGTCACACCTTGAGTCTCGATCAATGCCACCTCTCCGAAGTTGTTGAATTTGCGCTGTCCCCAATCTTTGTTGATCAAGTTGGCGAAATTGAAGATATCCAATGAAAACTGCAATCTATTCTTGTCAAGTGCAATCTCCTGGATAAATTTCAAATCAAGCGTGTGCTGCCATGGGCCTCTATCTCCGTTACGCTCCACGTACCGACCTCTTCTTTGACTCAGGTAATCATTATTCTCAATGAAGTTGTTGAGCGCAGTCCATTGCTGATCTGCAGTCAAACCATTGGCATCCACCAAATTGATTTGAGATCTGGAAGCAGGTACAAAAATGAGTGCGTTGTCTCTTGAGTCATCTCCAAGCAAGTCACTTCCTTCTCTGTATACATAAGTGAGGGGTACGTCCTGATTCACTTCGTAGTATACACCTACTGTCGTTTTCAAATTGTCCGTCCAGTTTTTAGTATAGGACATATTCATCTGGAATCTGTGTCCTTGAGAGAAATCAGACCTGGTAGTAGGAATATTTCCATTCTTACCATTTACTGTCTGATGGTTTCTCCATTGTGAGCTATTCTGAGAAGAAGTTCCTTCGAATGTAGTTCTTGAATCTCCATATGAATAAGAGAACGATCCACTAAATCCGTTTTCAGTAGGTTTGGTGACGGTGAATGCTGTATTCCAAGAGTATCCCTCAGAAGTGTTAGAAGCAAACATAATTCTACCGTAGGACCCATCAATTGATGTTCTGGAGTATCGAGCTCTATTGTCGGCTCCTGTTAATGTGCCTACTGGATCACCAATATTCAGGTTTTGATAGTAAATCGCATTGATGTTTTTGTTGTACATCACTTCTACAGATCCAAGCAATCCCCATATTGGTAATTTCTTATCCAGAGCAATATTTATTTTCATTACACTTGGCAGTTTGAAATCAGGTGCAAACAAGTCAATATTACCTTCGTTTGCTCCTGAACCTGGAGCAGCTCCAACAGACTGATTATTTACGTTTCGTTCGAATGTAGGAGTCGTTGCAAACCATGATCCCAGAAACAAGAACCCATTGTTTACCCCATTGTTGTTGTAAGTACCACCTGGCCAAACCAATGGCACTCTAGAGGTAAATACTCCAATACCGCCTCTTACTTGCAGATCGCTTTCACCGTTAACATTCCAATTGAACCCAAATCTTGGAGAGAAGTGTGGTTTGGTTTTCACCTTCTTACCGACCTCGGCACCTTCGAGATCTTTTCCTGCCGCTTCCAGTAGTGGAATCGTTCGAGTATTGAAATCATTGTTGGCATCGCTCTCAGCCCAGAATGGTAAATCCACCCTTATACCTGCGGTCAATTTCAGATCGTTCGTCACATTGTATTCATCCTGCACATAAAGTCCCAATTGATACATGCTAAACTCAGCTGCTCCATCTGATTCATCGCCAACAGCACCAGAAATGAGAGAATATCCTCTTTGGTAAATATTAGGATTTGCATCAGCGATAAAATCTGCAACTGTCAGATACTCATACTGACCATAGTTGAAGGCCTGAAACAAGTTTTTAGTTTTTGAGTACTCATGGTGCATCCCTACAGTGATGGTATGATTCCCTTTGAAAATGTCAAAATTATTTGTCAATGTGAACACATCCTGATTCAACAAGTTGGCTGTCGAAAACGGTTCTGCACCGAATGTCAATCCTTCGCCATCGCCAGAACTTGTACTCAACCCATCTGCGATGTATACTGATGGGAATGGATCTCCTTTTGGATCTCTATCATCTCTTACCGAGGTATAACCAAGAATTAATTTGTTGGCAAAATTAGTTCCTAAGGACGAACTCAATTCTATAGTCGACGAATTGGTCGTGGTAATGAATTCTTCTGAACCATTGAGGAAGCCTACGTTTCTATTTCCAGAATTTCTAGCTTCGAGATTCTCTGCTCCTACATAACTGTGCTTGAGGACTAGCTTGTGGTCATCTCCTAAATTAAAATCGAACTTCGCAGTAATTTTATCACTCACAAGGGTACGTGTGGTGTTAGCATAGTCGCCGATATCGTAGTTGTATTGGTTATTGACAAACGTACGAAGCGAGGCCAAATCAGAAGCATTTGAATTACCTGTATAATTGGAAATGTTGAAAGGTTGAGGAATTTCGTCATCTTGTCTTTCGTAGTTTACAAAGAAAAATGCTTTGTCCTTAATAATTGGCCCCCCGATTCTTAGTCCGTAAGTCTTTGCCGAAAATTCCGCTAATTTTTCTCTTTCATCGTTTACTCTAAGATCTTTAGGCGTCTTTCCTGCCAGAGACTCATTTCTTACAAAGTAGTAAGCAGAACCTTCTACTTCGTTGCTACCAGATCTGGTGATCGCACTAATGGCACCTCCAGAAAATCCAGATATCCTTACATCAAAAGGAGCAACCGCCACCTGGAACTGCTCAATTGCATCAACTGAGAAAGGATTCACTCCAGTTTGACCACCGTTGGTGCCAGAACCTGCCAATCCAAAGACATCATTGTTTACAGCGCCATCAATATAGATAGCATTGTATCTGTTGTTTTGTCCGGCAATAGAAATAGAGAAACCGTCATCGCCTTCAGTAATTTGAGCTTGAGGAGTCAGACGTGCAAAATCTCGGATTGAACGAGATGCTGCTGGCATTTTAGAAATCATATCGCTTCCTATGTAAGTAGAAGCTCCAGTTCTGTTTCCATCGAAAACCTTTCCATCACCTGCTGTCACTACTACTTCCTCCAATTCTGTAGCTCCTGAAGAGAGAGTAGCATCCAGTTTAAAAGTTTGACCGAGTGTTAGATATACGCCATTTTGAACGTAGTTTTCAAATCCTACGAACGACACCGTAACCGTGTACGGTCCACCTACCTTCATATTTGGGATTCTATAGAAGCCGTTCAGGTCCGTGATATTTCCATACTTCGAACCTGTCGGAACGTGGATGGCAATAATAGTAGCACCAGGAAGTTCGGCTCCAGTGTTGTCTACTACTTTTCCGTTCATTCCGGAGGTAGTTACACCTTGTGCCATGGACATCATGCTACCAAATAGTAAGCTGACAACCATGAGTACGCTAGAAAGTAAAATTTTCTGCTTCATAATGAGAATTAATTAGTTAATAATGGGTTTTTCTGAGTATTGAGATACTCATTAAAAATAGTTTATTTATTAAGTAATATGGTACGTTCGTCAATTTAATTTATTAGGCTCGCATACCATTGTTGGTTTTCTCTGCAAGTTTAGCAAATCAATAGTTCCTGACTAAATCTAATTTTATTATCAAATCATTAACATTCCACCTTATTGATTAATACTCTCCTAAATTGGCATCTCGAAGAACTATTAATTGTGAATTTGAAGATTGATTTTCTCTAAGGAGGTTTCAAATACCGCATTTCCTGCATACTTTTGTGAATAACTTGTTGATAAAGTACGTTGAACGATATATTAGACCCTTCTGGATTTTTAAAGAGCTTTGAGAAAGATAAAAACTCACTTCTGAAAGCTGCGCAGGATCAAATCTTTGATATTCTTGCCAGAAAACTGGTAGAAGTTACCATTCAGAAATACAGTCTGTATTTCAATCCACTCGGACTGGTGGATGATACTTTCCAACAGATACTGGATTATCAAAATGAGAACGACCGTGAATTGGGTGGCATTTACGAAAATCTATGCGTGGCCTATAGATACAAATATGGTGACAATCAGCTTGAAATAATCTGGGATGGCAAGTCTCACGAGCAGAAGTACAAAGAAGATTGGCAAGAGGCATTCAGTGTCTGGATCAATGATCTGACTGAGAATCCTTCAATTATCAAAGGTATTTTACAGCTCACTGTTTTCAATGATGCCAAGAAGAATCTTACATTCGTACGCAACTCGATCAAGGGATTAATCAATGATTATTTCGAAATTAAGATTCTGAAGAGAAACGGCATAAAACAAGTCTTTCTCAAGGAAAAAAGATTACTAAAGGCTTCCTAAGCAATTCCCCAATCAATAGATAATATTAAAACTATTTTCTAATCGTACAGGTATTTCTGCAATCTGAACTGCAGTGACGTTGGCCATTGGTGGTCCCGACTTACACCAATCGATTAGTGCCGTTACCTGAGGCTCAGAGCCAAACACCTCGATTTGTACCTGTCCGCTTATGAGATTTTTTACCCAACCGTTTAATTTAAGGCTCCAGGCTTGCTCTTTCGTAGAAGCTCGATAAAATACTCCTTGTACGTCGCCTGTGACGATTATTGACCGCCCGATTACTTCATTCATTTTCAAGCTCTTTCATGATAGAGGGACCAGATGAAGTCCCAATACGATCTGCTCCAGCCTCCACCATCGCACGAAGCTCTGCAAGCGTTTTTATTCCACCTGACGCCTTGATACCTACATCTGACGATATATTGCGTTTCATAATTCTGATATCATCTACACTTGCTCCTCTGGTGGCAAATCCTGTAGAGGTCTTGATAAAATCTGCTCCCGAATCTGAAACGATTTTCGATAGTTCAGCCAACTCATCTGAGGTGAGCAGTGCAGTTTCCACAATGACTTTTAGTATTTTAGAATGCTCGTGGGCCAACTTCGCACACTTGGCCATTTCTATTTTTGGCCAGTTCATTCCGGATTTAAAAGCGGATATATTGGCGACCATATCCACCTCATCCGCTCCATCGGCCAATGCCAATTCGATTTCTTTGATTTTAGTCTCGGTGCGATGATATCCTAGCGGAAATCCAATAACGGTGACCAGCTGAATGGCGGTATCAGCGATATCACGGCTAGCCTTTTTTACCCAAAAAGGTGGCACGCAAATTCCTAAGAAATTATATGATTTAGCCTCCGTAATCAACTGATCGATATCTCGATCACAAAGGGCTGGTTTTAAATTGGTATGCTCAATATAGGAATTGGGAGGGTTATTATTCACCTATTAAAGATAGTGAAGCTAGTGGACGATTCCACATTCCTTACAAAATTTCCTTTTGTTCTTGGGTCTCTTTTTGGGTGGCTTTTTATGCCCGAAATAGGAGGGGTCTGAATACTGCGGCTTTTCCATGCCCTTCTCCATTTTCTTGTACTTCTTCTTATTTGCCTTCATCAGGTTCTCATAATCCTTGATACCCTGATCATAATTCTTGTTATAGGCTTTTTTAGATCCCTTTTTCTTCTTAGAAAATGTTTGAGTTGTGCTCGAAGGCACTGGTTTAGTCTCAGATTCTCTTGAGGTCTGTGCCTGAGTCTCTGTGGAGATTAGAGTGAAAAACAACCCAAATAAGAGTAAAATAAGAAATCGCATAGGTTCTAAATAATTTTACAAACTAACGTAAATTAACTCTATTATTGCGCAACTCTCCTGTCGTTTTTTGGTTTACAAGTGAACTAATCCTTGAATAAATGAATAATATGAGAATACTCGCACTACTACTATTAACCTGTTTGACTTCAATAGATCAGACTCAGGCTCAAACCATGGATTTTGAAACCTATGATCCGCCTTCTACTCTGGTGGTGCCTGAGCATCCAATCACTCGAGCTAAGTACCCATTTATAGACGTGCACAATCATCAGTTTGGTATGAATACTCAGGACTTAGCTCCGTTGATCAACGATATGAATGATTTGAATATGGCCGTGATGGTAAATTTGAGTGGTAGGGGTCGTGGAAGTGATGAACATTTTAACGGCGTAATGAACAATGTGAAAAACAATGCTCCTGCCAGATTCATCATCTTCACGAATATTTCATTGGATAACATAGATGATCCTTTGTGGTCCGCCAATACGGTGGCACAGTTGGAAAGCGACGTAAGAGCAGGAGCCAATGGTCTCAAGATATATAAGAGCCTCGGGCTTCGGCACACTGATAGTAGTGGCAATCGAATCGCTGTTGATGATCCACGACTTGATCCGATATGGGCCAAATGTGGTGAATTAGGAATTCCTGTATTGATCCATTCAGCTGATCCAAAACCTTTCTGGGACACTCATGACGAAAACAATGAACGCTGGTTGGAGTTGAAGGTTCGGCCGGGTAGAAAAAGAGATGCTAATAACCCGGCTCCCTGGGAACAAATCATTGCGGAGCAACATCATATTTTTGAAAAACACCCAGGCACCAAATTCATCAATGCACATTTGGGCTGGTATGCCAACGATCTAAAAACTCTGGGCGAATTGATGGATCGCTATCCTAATATGTACTCAGAGATTGGAGCTGTGATCGCTGAGCTGGGTAGACAGCCCAGAGCTGCCAAGGCATTTCTAACCAAATATCAGGATCGGGTCATGTTTGGCAAGGACTCATATAACAAGGAGCAGTACTACACCTATTTTCGAGTGCTGGAATCTGCCGATGAATACTTTCCATATTATAAAAAATATCATGCCTTTTGGAAAATGTATGGACTGGATCTGACTGATGAAGTACTCAGAAAACTGTACTACAAAAACGCACTTCAGGTGATTCCCAACATCGACCGTTCTTTATTTCCTGAGTAATTGTATCTTGCGGGAAATTGTCTAATCCAAAAGTATATTAATGAATCCATCTTTACTTATTCTGGCTGCAGGTAGAGGCAGCAGATTTGGCGGAGCCAAGCAGGTCACTCCTATGGGGCCCCATGGAGAAACCATTATGGAATACAGCATCTATGATGCTCTTGATAGCGGCTTTGACCAGATCGTACTGGTCATCAACAGAGAAGTTGAAAAGGACACTATGGACTTGGTCGATAAAATGTCCTCTGATGTAAAGGAAAAAATCAATTACGCCTACCAAGACGAATACGTCAAAATGATTCCTGAGGAAATTCAGGCTGCCAGACTCAAACCGTGGGGTACGGCACACGCTATAATGAGTGCCTCTGAACTGATCAAAGGCAACTTCGCCATGATTAATGCTGATGACTATTACGGCAAGGAGGCTTTCTCTACCATGGCTCAATTTCTCAAGTCACATACAGAAATGACGGATTATAGCATGGTGGGCTACGAACTATTTAATACGCTATCTACCAATGGTACCGTATCGAGAGGTATTTCTATTGGTGACGAAAGCGGTTTTCTAACTTCAATCACTGAGACACATGGTATACATGATCGTGATGGCGTTATATATGACGAACAAGGTCAAGCTATCACAAAAGGTCTCGCTTCCATGAACTTTTGGGGCTTTCAAAACAATTTATTTGATGAATTAAAAGTTCAGTTCGACAAGTTCCTTTCTTCTACAAATGATTTGACAAAAGACGAATATCAGATCCCTACTGTTATAGACCAGATGATTAAAAAAGGAATGATTCGCGTTTCCATCCTTCACTCTGCCGCAAAGTGGTTTGGTGTTACCTATAAAGAGGATGCAGCATTTGCTGCTCAGTCCATTCAGAAATATGTAGCTGAAAACAGATACCCTAGCCCACTTTGGTCTTAACATCAGATATATGACACTACAAATAGGAGATTTAATACCAGAATTTACATTGGCTGATCAGGACAATCAGGAGGTGGCTATTCGCGATTATATTGGCAGGCCCCTGGTGATATTTTTCTATCCTAAAGATGACACCCCGGTGTGCACCATCGAGGCCTGCTCATTTGAAGCCAACTACAACGAATTCAAGAATCTTGACGCTGAGGTATTTGGCATCAGCGCAGATAGTATTAAATCTCATAAAAGATTTGCTACCAAACATGGGCTTACGTTTAAGCTGCTGAGTGACTCGCAAAAAGAAGTAGAGCAATTGTTTGGGATCAAGCGAAACCTATTTGGCCTACTACTAGAACGAATCACTTTTATATTTGATCGCGAAGGCCGTCTACTCCATCGTTTCCAATCTCAGTTTAATGGTAAGAAACATATCAAAGAAGCACTAGCTGCCCTTCAAGATTCAGCAGATCAATAGATTAGCTTAGAACCGGCCTATTTTCAGTGTGAGGTAGTAATTGATGTTTTCAAATTCATCTGGAGAGGTATTGACCAATTGAAGGTCTTGAGTAAACCTCTTGGACACCCCTAGATCGATGCGGAAGTTGCGCGCTACATTCACTTCCAGATTGGCTCCGGGCTCTATGTACCAAAACACATCTTCGTCGATCAATTCATCAGAATCTCTAAGGAAATCTCTTCTTTCCGGATCTTCATATCCCAGCCATCCTGCTCCTGCAGAAATAGGAAAAGTTATATGCACCACCTCGTTGGAAAAGAAGACAGGCTCCAGCATCAACCCTCCATAGCCTCCCAAAAGTCTGACCTTTTTGTCAGGATCATTATCATCAATGTTTTGATATTTGGTAGTAGGTATGATTCCGTATAGATCCAACCCAATGGCTAGCGTACGATTGACTACCCATGCACCTCGGAGTCCACCCAGAACTAGTGTTTCATCTAGAAAACTGGTAGTCTTGAAGCTTACCGCTCCATATCCTCCGCTATGACTCATTCTACCAGTCAGCGTCTTAATTTGATTTCTACTACGTTTAGGTTTTTCTACCACATCAGGCTCAGATGGCTCAGTGGCTTGGTAATACTTAATGATGACTGGCTGCGTGGTAATGGTATCCGTTTTTATCGGCAGTTGGACTGGTTGTGCAATCTTTGGTTGAGGTCCTTCCTTGGGCTGTTCCGATTCATTTTTACTTTCATCGTCTCCGAAGTATTGAAGCTTAGGTTTCTGCTTGGTGGTATCCGATTTTTGAGGGATGATGGTCTGGCCAAATCCATTAAAAGTAAGCAGCAGTAGTCCGAGTATGATTTGAGTCTTTTTCATTTCTTGTGTAAAATTCCTAACTAATTTCAACCAAAAGACAGGTCACTTTGAAGGAGGTTTCCAATTCTTTAAAAAATAATTGCAGGAAGTCTGGCATTAGGATAAAATCATTCTAATTTTGTAGTGGCAAATCGATACGACCAGCTCCTATCGAACTCCCCCAGGTCTGGAAAGAAGCAAGGGTAGGTAGTCGTAGCGGTGCGATATAGGTTTGCCATTTTTATTTCCCTCTCTTTTTATAATTCTCCTCATTCTTCATTGATAAAATTGCTGTCCCAGGCTGGGATTAAGAGTATTCATTTATAATCTCATTGAATCCTTATTTCATTGCGGCATTTCTGTATAATTTTGTTGAACTACCATTTACATTCAAATAAAAAATAGAAAATATGAAATTTTTCATCGACACGGCCAACCTTGACGAAATTCAGGAAGCTTACGACCTGGGCGTACTAGACGGCGTGACCACCAACCCTTCTTTGATGGCTAAAGAAGGCATCACTGGAGAGAGCAATATTCTGGCGCATTACAAAAAGATTTGTGACATCGTAGACAACAATGTGAGTGCAGAAGTGATTGCCACTGATTATGACACTATGATGAAGGAGGCGCATGTATTAGCCAAAATCGATGACAAAATAGTAGTGAAGGTGCCAATGATCAAAGACGGCATCAAAACCATAAAGACACTTAGCACCGAAGGAATCAGAACCAACTGTACGCTGATTTTTAATGCAGGACAAGCGCTATTGGCTGCCAAAGCCGGAGCCTCATACGTTTCTCCATTTATCGGAAGATTAGATGATGTGTCTACAGACGGACTTCAGCTAATCGAGCAAATCGTGCACATCTATGGCAACTACCCTGAGCTGGACACTGAGGTACTAGCGGCATCTGTGCGTCATAACATGCATCTGATTCACTGTGCAGAAATCGGTGCTGATGTAGCAACTTGCCCGCTGAAAGTAATCACTGGATTGCTTAAGCACCCATTGACTGATAGTGGGTTGGCTCAATTTTTAGCAGACCATCAAAAAGGAAACTAAATCAAGTAAAATCATCCTCCCGAAGGAATAAATCTTATGCATATCATTAAGGTAAAAGGAAAGGCCAAGATACCGGACTATATCCAGCTTCGGGATGATGATTTCGTATTAATTGCCTATTTTAGAGCTGATCGCCCACTGAAAAAGCTGGACAAATATGGTCTGGAAGGCAAGGAAGAGGAACTCAAGTCTATCATTGAGGCGCTTCCGTTCGGAAAGATTCAACCTTTAAATATATAGTACAATGGAATTTAGTTCGAATCCTGTGGTAGAAGTGAATGAAGCCACCATCTATCAGGAAAACCAGGCCGTACTGAATACAGTAAATTTCAAGATTCAAAAAGGTGAATTTGTATACCTGGTGGGTAGGACTGGAAGCGGGAAATCCTCCTTACTAAAGACGCTTTACGCTGATCTAACCTTGCGAGAGGGAACTGCAGACATTGCAGGATTCAACATCAAAAACATCAAATCGAAGGATATCCCATTTCTGCGAAGAAAAATTGGGATTATTTTTCAAGACTTTCAGCTTTTTCCTGATCGCACAGTCACCGAGAATTTGATTTTTGTCATGAAAGCTACTGGTTGGAAAGAAAAGTCAAAAATAAAAACGCGGCTGGCTGAAGTGCTTATGCGCGTAGGGCTAGGTGCTGCTGCCGACAAGCAGCCACACCAACTATCTGGTGGAGAGCAACAGCGGGTGGTGATTGCCAGAGCCCTGATCAATGAGCCAGTAATACTCATAGCAGATGAGCCTACTGGAAACCTTGACCCTGAAGTCTCAGACGGGATATTCAATCTGTTCTTGGAAATCAACCGAAGCGGAACAGCTGTACTCATGGCTACCCACAATCACAATGTAATTGAGAGCTACCCGCATCGGATCCTGAAATGTGAAAATGGCAAACTTTTGGACTCTGAGCAAGAAGAGTTTGAGCTGAGTGGGCATTATTAGAAAACACATCATTTTTGGTTTTAAACCTCTGCGAGTTCATTAGTTGAACACCACACAGCAAAATCAAATTCGGCATTAAAATTGAATAGCTCATAAAATCATCTTACACCATGAATTTATGCGCAAATACATCCTACAATTTTCCCTATTGATTCTTGCTAGTGGCTGCATCACTTATGGCAACTTCACTAAATCCCAGCTGATATCAGTCACTGAGTATCAGTGCAGCAACAAAAGTGACACCTTAAATATTTTCTTTGAAGGAGAAACTATTGACTTTGAATACGATCAAATCGGCTTGGTAAAGGTGGAAGGTAAGAGGTACACAAACGACCAGCAGGTCTTGGATCATTTGAAGTTTCAGGCGTGGAAAAACTGCGCTGACGCCATCATCAACGTGTCAATTGGGTCTACTATACGAGAGCAAGGGCTTTTGTTTGATGTAGAGTCTGACGATCAATATGCCTCTACTGTTTTTACCGGTCTTGCCGTAAGAATCCGTAAAGACACCACGTTTTCTCATCAGAACTATCCTTATACCACAAGAGATACCTTCGTGAAAACCGTAAAGTCAGAACTAAAGAAAGAGTCTGACAATAGTACGGCAGAGGTCGCGCTATCAATAGTTGGTCTTACCGCGTTGGTCATTTTTGTAGCAGCACAGTAAATCTGCTATTTTTCAACTATTTCCAATTGCCCTTTTACTGTACTTTTTCCATTGAAAAGCGCCAAATCATATTTGCCCATTTCCAAATACACCTTGCCGTTTTTAGCTTCGGGCGTACCATCTTCAGCGGCTTCTCCAGATCGACTGAGATCGTAGTTGTAAAAATTTAGACCTGCTACAATAGTGAGATTCGTCTGAAACATGGTGCGATCTCCCTGGATCACTTTGAGTTGCCCCTGGCCTGATGACTGACTATAGAATATGATCTGATTGGACGGCTCGTTGTATCCGCTCCATTGATTTTCGTTTTTGAATTCTCCCCAGGATTTACTGAAGGCGACCTCCTCTACCGATAGTATCTTTAAACTTTCTTTTCTTTCGAGAGTTGCAAGGGTCTGAATGGCTGAAATATCCCCAACATAAACAGAACGCCCGTGTGTACCGATTATCAATTCATTTTCTCGTGGATGGACAGCCATATCATGTACGGCTACATTCGGGAGCCCTCCGCCTAGCGGCATAAAGGTATTGCCTCGATCTGTGGATATGTATGCCCCATGATCAGTACCTATGTATAACACGTCTTCCTTGATTGGATCTTCAGTGATTACATTTACAGGTTCTTTCGGGAGATTGAGTCCAATCGCACGCCAGATCTTACCATAATTTTCGGATACATAAACCAGTGCGTCGAACTGATCCCAACGATAGCCATTAAGCGTCAAATACACTCTACCTTCTTTGTATTTCGATGGTACAATACTGCTTACCCAATAGTTCTTGGTAAGGTTAGGATCTATCATGGTCCAAGTCGACCCGTCATCTTGTGACACTTGCACCACTCCATCATCGGTCCCAATATAAAGTAAACCTGCTTTCAGTGGGGATTCTGCGATCTCCGTGAGCGTACCATAGCTCACATTGCCAGCCTTTCCACCCTTTGTTAAATCCTTGGTGGGTGGAGCGAAATCATCTCCTTTGTTAATGGATTTGTGTAGTCTATTGGATCCCATATATACTACATCCTGGTTATGTTTTGATAATAATATCGGTGCTTCCCAATTCCACCTAAAAGGCTTCTGTCCCAGCTCGTGCATCGGGGTGATTTTTTTCTCTTTGCCTGAAGTCTTATCTATTCTGTAATAATGACCAAATTGAAAACCGGTATAAATAGTGTTGTTGTCTCTGGTATCAATTTCTGTCTGCATGCCGTCTCCCCACATCAACATCTGCCATGGATATTTCCCAGTCATTTGCCAGCTTGTGGAAGCTTCGTAGTTGCTAGGGCCCCACCATACTCCATTGTCTTGCAGACCACCATATATATTGTAGGGCTCGTCCATGTCATAATTGATGTCATAAAACTGGCCCACAGGGTGGCTATTGCTCTTCGCCCAGCTTCGACCGTCGTCATAAGAAATGTTAACTCCACCGTCGTTGCCACTAATCAGATAGCCAGATCCTTTGGGGTCTACCCAAAGTGCCTGATGATCTCCGTGCTGATTATCTCCTTCGATGGTTTTCCAGTTTTTACCTCCATCTTCTGATTTGATGATCGGTACACCCAGAGCATATACATGATCAGCGTTGACAGCCGATACTCGTACTTCGCCGAAATAATACCCATATGAATAGTACATGTTTTCAATATAATCCTGATGAGTTTTTCGCCAGGTGGCGCCACCGTCATCAGATCTGTACAGTTCGGCTCCTATGACCGGCGTATTAAAAAGCTTCGCATTGGCATCATCGAAATAGCTAGCGATATCAGTTGGTCTGGCCTCGCTTACCTTAACGAGTCTTTTGACTTCTTTGAAATCGTATTTTTTAGGAAATCCGTTGGACTTAAGATAGTCATTGAGCAGAGAGTCATCAAGTGCGAGGAAAGTGGCCTTATCCATTCCTTTGATCTGATCTTTGGTAAGCCCGTCCACAGGCTTTTTGCTTGTGTCTTCCGGTCTTCGGTCTTGATTGTCTAGCAGGGCATAGATAATTTTGGGGTTCTTGGGATAGATAGCCAAACCAATTCGACCGGTGCCTTTTGTATCTGGAAATCCTGAATTTCCACCTGATATCTCTGTCCAATGTTGACCGCCGTCTGTGGATTTATAGATACCACTACCCGTACCCGATCCTTCGAAATTCCAAGCCTTGCGATCACGCTGCCACATAGAGGCGTACAGGACGTTGGTGTTGGAAGGGTCAATGACTAAGTCTATCGCCCCGGTTTTATCATCCACATACAGTGTTTTTGCCCAGGTCTGCCCTCCGTTGTTGGATTTATATACGCCCCGTTCTGCATTATCAGAATAGAGATGTCCAATAGCTGCAACCCACAAGGTTCGATCATTGGTCGGGTGAAGGGTGATTCTTCCGATATGCTGCGTATCGGCGAGCCCTAAATGGGTCCAGGTCTTGCCATTGTTCGTTGTCTTGAATATACCTACACCAGAATAACTCGACCGGCTCGAATTGTTCTCTCCTGTACCTACATAAATGGTTTTGGTTTTCCAGTTGACAGCTATATCACCAATAGACATGACCATTTGATTATCAAAAAGAGGGACATACGTCAATCCTCCATTCTTAGTCTCCCAAAGCCCGCCGGAGGCGTATGCTACATAAAAATGTGTTGGATCGGCCGGATCAACAGCCAAGTCCGTCACTCTGCCACTCATAATGGTTGGGCCGACATTTCTAAAGGAAATATCCTTGACTAATGAAGAATTGAGCATTTCTTTTTTCAAGTCTTTATTTGCCATCCGAGCCTCTGCAGCCGTCGGTGCTGGTATTTCCAATTTTGATTGGGAGAATATAGATGTTGAAAATAATAAGGTAATTAGTAATGCTGTAATCCGATTCATGTCGATCATTTTGGAGTATTTTTCTATTGACTTAGAAATTTAGGGATTATTCTTATAGACTCCTAGTTTCGAATATTACTACTACTCAAAGTAGGCTTATAGATTTCTCGTTTCGGCAGAGCCTCCCCTCGAAATGACAAAGAGGTACGAGCAGATTGTTTTGTACGTTTAGCCTATCATTCTCATTAAGTCAGTTCTTATGTCACCTCGAATCAGTGCTGTGATTTCGTCTCCCACTCTGTCATTTCTACTCTTCGGAGAAATCTAATAATCAATGGACACTGAAATATTCAATCAAAAAAAATCCCACTCAAAGTCCACTGAGGAACTTTAATTGGGATCTGAATTTTTGAAATTTATCTAAGTTATACTTTGTACACCCAGCCGTGCGTGTCTTCGATTTCACCAAGTTTGATCTTGTCGAGGGTAGCGAACAATTTGTCAGCCAACGGTTTTTCTTCTGGCAACACATAGTCCGTACCGTTATATCCAATCTTATGGATTTTGGCGATAGTAGCGGCCGTACCTGCACCGAATGCTTCTTTTACCTCACCTTTTTTCAAAGCTTCTTCCAACTCTTTCACACTCAATCTTTTTTCTTCAACTTTCATTCCCCAATCTCTGGCCAATGTCAGTACGCTGTCTCTGGTGATACCATCCAAAATTGAATCACCTGTCGGCGCGGTAACTAAGGTGTCATTGATATAAAAAAGAAGGTTCATAGTACCCGCCTCTTCGATAAATTCATGTGTCTGCCCGTCTGTCCAAATCAGCTGATGGTAGCCTTCTTTTTGTGCCTGAAGCGCTGGATATAAAGAGGCCGCATAGTTGCCTGCAGTTTTGGCGTATCCTACACCTCCAGCTACTGCTCTGGTATATTTAGTTTCGATTTTGACATTCACCGGCTCGGAATAATAGGCACCTACCGGGGCAGTGAAAATCAGGAATTTATAAGTTTCAGACGGTCGAATTCCTACATAGGGATCATCGGCAAATACTACCGGACGGATGTACAAAGAGGTGTTGGGTTCGTTGGGTACCCAGGCGCTATCAAGTTTGAGTAACTCAGAAAGTGCAGACATAAAAAACTCCTCTGAAACAGGAGGTATACACATTCGCTCAGCGCTGACAATCATACGTTTGGCATTGGCCTCCGGTCTGAAAATCAAAATTTCTCCCTCTTTATTTTTATATGCTTTTAAGCCTTCGAAAATCGACTGACCGTAGTGCAGTGTGGCATTTGCAGGACTGATAGATAGATCTGCATATGGTTCTATTCTCATATTCTGCCATTCTCCATTTTTGAAATCGGCGACAAACATATGATCAGCGTATACTTTGCCGAATGGAATATTGCTAAAATCTACTTCACTTATTCTAGACTTATCAGTCTTTTTTATTTCAAATTGTGCCGTTTCAATCATTGGTCAAAAGTTTTGTCTTGGGTAGTTATATAGGTGCAAATCTAATCAAAATCAATGTCTAATACCTTCCAAATTATGATTTCAAATTAGCCAACTTCTTTTTTTCAGGGCTTCCATGGCACCTCTTCTGCTGCCAACTTCAGCGTCATCCATCTACAGAGTACAAATAAGTAATCTGACAGTCGATTTAGATATTTTATTACGTTTTCATTTACGGGTTCGTTTTCCGATAAGGCTATGACAAGACGTTCGGCTCTTCTACAAACACATCGTGCAATATGTCCGGCAGATACGGAAACATGTCCTCCCGGGAGCACAAAATTTCTCATCGGTGGCAACTCAGTATCCATTCTGTCGATTGCCTCTTCCAACAAAACGATTTGACTTGTTTCAATATCAGGAATAGTCACTTTCGATTTTTCCGGATCAGAGGCCAGGTGCGATCCTATGACGAAGAGGGTATTTTGTATGGCAATGATTTCATCTGCCAGAGGGGCATTTACAGATTGGTCTCGTACCATTCCCACGTGACTATTCAATTCATCTACAGTGCCATAGGCATCGATTCTCAGGTGTGCCTTCGATACCCTGGTCCCACCTAATAATCCTGTGGTTCCTTTATCTCCTGTTTTTGTATATACCTTCATTGTTGAGATTTACCTTCGCTGAACATTTTTTTGATTATTAGCTACAAAAATGGTAAACTTAATGTTCTAACTTGTTTGAATAGTTCAAATTTTAAGAACCAAAATGCGCTCTACATTTTATTTTTTAGCCCTTGCGGCTATTTGTCTTCAATTCTCATGCATAGACAGACATCCAAAAGCAGATTTGGTCCTATTCAACGGGAACATATACACGCTCAATGACACCCAACCCAAGGCGGAAGCACTAGCTGTCACAGATGGAAAAATCGTATATGTGGGCAACAATGTAAATGCTAATCAATGGGTTGCAGATACTACCTCAATCATTGATCTGGAAGGAAAAACACTAACCCCAGGACTTATCGAGGGTCATGCGCACCTCATGGGGATAGGAGAAAATCTACTGAATCTCGATTTATTGGAGACCAAGAGCTATGAAGAGATCATAGAAATGGTACAGGCGAAGGTGGAAGAGGCTGAAGATGGCGAATGGATTCTTGGGCGGGGTTGGCATCAGGACAAATGGTATGTCCTACCGGAAAATATGATTAATGGCTTTCCTGCCCACAACAAGCTCTCTGAAATCTCTCCAAACAATCCTGTCGTACTCTCTCATGCCAGTGGACACGCTGTCTTGGCCAATGCTAAAGCAATGGAACTCGCTGGCATCACCAAAGACACACCTGATCCCGAAGGAGGCACCATTTTCAAAGACCTGGGAGGTAATCCTACTGGCATTTTAAATGAAACGGCAGAGCTCCTGCTTGAAGGAATAATTCCGGAAGATTCTGATGAGCGACGCATCCAGGTACTAAATATGGCCATAGAGGAATGTTTGAAAAACGGAATTACGAGTTTTCATGATGCCGGGGCCAAACAAAAAACAATTGATCTGTACGAATCATTCTTGAATAATGGTTTGTTGAAAATCAGACTTTATGTAATGCTTGATGGTAGCAAAGAAGAGCTGCTGGAGAACTGGTATGCTTCGGGACCAAAAATCGGATTAGGAGATAACTATCTGACCATCAGATCTATAAAGCTTTATTCTGACGGCGCCCTAGGTTCACGTGGTGCTTTGCTACTGGAAGACTACTCTGACGCTCCCGGCGTACAGGGGTTGCGTATCACACCTGCCGATCAGATTATGAGAGTAGCCGAGCAGGGAACTAAAAATGGATTTCAGATCGCTACGCATTGCATAGGCGACCGTGCCAATCATGAGGTGTTGGATATGTATGAGATCATTTTGAAATCAGATACTACAAGAGCAAATCCAAGATTTAGAATAGAACATGCTCAGCATATCGCTGGCACCGACATTCCGAGATTTGGGGAGTTGGGGATTATCCCATCTATGCAGGCCATACATATGAGCTCAGATCGTCCATGGGCCATCGACAGGCTTGGTGAGAGTCGGATCATAGAGGGTGCCTACATGTGGCAAGAACTGATCTCTACAGGCGCCAATGTCATGAACGGCACAGACGCACCTGTGGAACCGCTCAATCCTTTGGCTAACTATTACGCCTCGATTACTCGACAAACGCTAGAGGGCAAACCTAATAATGGCTACGAGCCAGAGCAGCGGATGAATAGAACCCAAGCATTGAAGGCATATACAATCAACAATGCTTACGGCGCATTTGAAGAGGATATAAAGGGTACAATAGAAATTGGTAAAGTGGCAGATTTCACAGTATTATCGAAAGATATCATGGAGGTGCCCGCAGCAGAAATTCTAACTACAGAGATAGAATACACTATTGTAAACGGTGAAGTGCTCTACCAAAAATAGAAGGGAACCTTTATTAATACTGTTTTGTTTTGACAAAATGAAACCTGCAATCCTACTCTCCACATTGCTCTTAGTTTCGTGCCTTGAGCAAAACCCTTTCATCTCTGATTCTTCTTTTTTGGATACTGACGTAAAAGCAGAAGTCCATAATACCAATTCTGAATCATTTGTCATCCTAAAAAAAGAGGAATTTGACAGTCGATTTTCTAGGATCATTGTGCTTGGTCCAAATGAATCCAGCATTATTCCCGGGTTTATCAAGGATAAAAATTATTTTCTAAGAGCTGTCAGACTGGATCAACCAGAAGGAACGTATGATTTCGAATGGAGAATCAGCGCTTTAGAAGAAGATATTTATATTTCATTCTGAATGAAAATACATGCTTGAAAAAGTGTAGGCATAAAAAAAGAGGCCGAAGCCTCTTATTGAATACTTGCTTAATATCCCTATCTATTTCAACCAAAAAAAGGGAACTTACTAAAATTACTAATGATCAATACTCAACTCTCATGCTAAGCAGTATTCATAATCATAACACCTGATGATATGAATGCCCTTAACAGATTGCCATTAAGCCTGCTTGAGTTCAAGAATTGTGATCTCTGGAAGAATACCTACACGCCCCGGATAACCAAGGAATCCAAATCCACGATTGACATAAAGGTGTTGATGGCCTTCTGTGTATAAATCAGCCCATTGCTTGTACAAATACTGTGAAGGACTCCAGCGAAAATTTCCTATTTCTACGCCAAATTGAAAGCCATGTGTGTGTCCTGAGAGTGTCAAATCGATATCTTTATGCTCTGGACGAATCTGTGCATCCCAATGGCTGGGATCATGAGATAGCAATATTTTAACATCTGCCTCTACATCCTTAGCAGCTATGTCCAGATTGCCATATTTTGCAAAACCTCTTGCTCCCCAGTTTTCAACGCCAAGTATTGCCAATCGCTCACCGTCTACTTCCACATAACGATGCTCGTTGAGCAGGATATCCCAACCCATATCTCTATGGCTTTGCACCAAATGAGACAGGTTTTCTCTTTTGGCTTGAGGTGAGTTCCAAGACTTATAGTCACCGTAATCATGATTGCCAAGGATTGAAAACTTGCCGGCATCGGCTTTTACTTTGGAGAAGATATCTAGATAATCGGCGACCTCTTTGGACTCGTTGTTTACTAAATCGCCTGTAAACAAAAACAAATCTGGTTTCTCTGCATTTAGCATATCAATACCGCCTGAAACTGCTGTCTTGTTATAAAAGCTCCCGCTATGAATATCTGATAGTTGCGCTATCCTGATTCCATCAAAGGCCTTAGGTAGGTTTTTTAAAGTAACGGTACGGCGCCTTACTCGATAATCGTAAGCCCCGGATAAAATCCCAAAGCTCATGGCCGCGATGGGTACAGATCCAGCCAGTAGAGCAGATTTGGATAAGAATTCAGATCTGGAGATACCTCCGGAAGTGGAAGGGCTGGCCACACCATTCTGGAATATGCCCTGATACGCATATTTGCCAAGTCGTACAATATCATCGGCAAAAACAAAAAGTCCGGCAGTGAGCTTGGCCAAAATATTCATAAAGACAGCTGTGGCCAGGAAGGTTCGAAGGTTGGCATACTTTCCAGGATCTACGGTGGTGAAAGCGACCACGGCTATCGCAGACAAAACGGTAAGCGACCAATACAGTGTATGAAATAATACTCTGGTTGAAGATGAGAAGTTGGAGGTGACAACCTTGACTGCCTGAAATACATAGTAATCCAGCAGAGAGTACACCAGAAGTACAATAATAAAAAAACTCAATCTGTGCATAGGAATCATCATACGCAGATTGAGCTTTGGAGTTATATGGTTTTATCTGAATCGAATATCGCCGTAGCTGGTATCGATTCTAACATAGCCACCTTTGCCGGTCCCCATATTGCCTTTGTATCTAGCCTTGAAGTCTTCTTTGATTTTATAATCAAATTCGAGGGGTAAACCTGAGTAGCTAAAATCACTGAAACTGAGCTCGGTATCGAATGTAAAATTACACCCCTCTTCAAAGGATATTCTAAAGTCACCGAATTTGCCATCCAGCAATATTTCCGTGAATCCTCTAGCAACTTCATCTATAGTAAAGTTTCCACTATAGGAGGTCTCCATGTCCATTTCGACTTCGAGGCGCCCGATCGAAAACTCTGAATATCCAACATATCCTTTGATACCTTGTACGACTCCGATTTCCATATCCCCATATTTGCTGGTGAGATTAAGTGTTCCAGCCTTATCGATTTCTACATCTGAGAATCCCTGTTCAACTCTTGCCATTCCAATTTCGCCTATTTCCACATCCGAATATTTGATCTCTATTTCTCCCGTTTTGATCAGCTTGATAGATCCATCGCTGAATGAAATCCTAATATCAGATTTGCCAGTCAGGCTTTCTAACTTGAAGTCACCATAGGAAATATCAATTTCGTTTTCGCCGGCCAAATCCCCAAGATAGTTGCCACCAAAACTATTTTTAAGTTTTAGCGGATTTGTCTTGGGCATATTGACTTTATAGTTGACTTCAAACTCTTCTCTATCTCTATTTTTGAGATTGCCCAGTCTTGTTTCAAAAGCAATGACGGAGCTGGATTCGCTTATATCAATATTGATACGATCCAAGAGATCTTGTGCCCTATTCTCATTGTGCATCCTGGCAATGATTTCTATATCCACGGTGATCTTTTTCTGATCCCAAGTATTGATATGCACACGCCCAAAGCTATTTTCAATGTCAAGCTTTACATTTGACTGCACCTCATAGCTTTTGGATATTTTACGAGTTTTTTCGTAGTCCAGCTCATTGCCAACTGCCACAGCCTGATTGGCAAATAGCCCAGTAAGGACCATCATTACCATCAAATTATACGCTAATTTTTTCATCTTCCTCATATTTACTTATGCGTTCTAAAATCTTCAATTGTTTATTTAGAATTTCGACTCTCAATTGTAGATTTTGAATCATGGCGTTGATCAGCCTTTCATCATTTTGATTTTTTTCGAGATCATCTTTCAGATTCAAGTACATTGAATCTAACTGCTCTATATCCCGAAGGAGTTCCATATCAACCAGGCCTTTGTCCTCAATTACACTTTCTATTTCATCTCGTTTGACAGAAATCAGCTGAGTATAATAGCTTTCCACCTCCCGAAGCTCAGTCGAAGGACTTCCTGTCTCCACTGATGCGATTTGAGCGGGGCCAAGGTTCATCGTTCGCTCTATGGCCAGACCAACAGACAGACATAGAAAAACTGCTGCAGCTGCCTTCCAAATCCAGGTCGTATTTCCTTTTGGCTTTTGCTGATCCAGATCATTTCGAATTTTAATCCAGGTCTCGGCCCTCGGCTCCAGGTCGTCAAACGACTGCCTATGCTCTGAAATGAAATTGTCTAACTTATCTTTCATACTGATATCTTTCTTTAAGAATCACTCTTAATTTCTTTTTTGCTCTATTAAACTGAGATTTTGAGGTCGACTCTGAAATTCCCAAAACCTCTCCTATTTCCTTGTGATCATAACCCTCCAACATATAGAGGGTGAGCACCGTTCTAAATCCTTCTGGCAATTCCAGTATGGCAGATTTGATGGCTGGAACACTGAGAGATTCCTCTTCTACTTCATAGGCATCATCTATCACACCTCCAGCTTGCTCAACATCTACCTGATCCATCCTTCTTTTCTTGAGTATATTGATTGAAGCATTAATAACAATCCGTTTTACCCAAGCTCCAAAAGTGGAATCTCCTCTGTATTTGTCGATGTTTTTAAAAACATTGACAAACGACTCTTGAATCACATCTTCGGCTTCATCACGATCATTCACGATCCTAAAGCTCACGTTCAACATAGCTTTTACATATAGATTGTAAAGCTCGAACTGTGCTGATTGATCGTGGCGTTTTGCCGCCTCGACCAAATGATAATGAATGTCCTTATTTCCTATTTCCAACGATTATCGAAATTCTATACCAAAGACCAGTGAATCTCCAGAGGGTTGCATACGACTTACAATAATGTGTAATATTTATAATTTTCTTGCAATATGTGCATCAGAGGGATAAAATGACTAATTTGATGCAGATCATTTATAACCTTTACTTATGAGAAATCAATTCATCGGCCTGTCCATCGTCACCTGTATTACGCTGATAGCAGTATCCTTATACCACCCATGGGTTTGGTGGAGTTTTGTGGTCTTAGCCCCTATTCTGTTTATCGGTATTTCTGATATCATGGACAAAAAACATACACTCAGAAAAAATTTCCCATTTCTGGGAATGTTTCGATATATCATGGAGGATCTGCGACCAAAGATCTATCAGTATTTTATTGAGTCTGAGACAGACGGTGCACCTATCAACCGGATGTTTCGATCGATCGTTTACCAAAGAGCAAAAGGAGCACTTTCTACCAATCCATTCGGAACAAAAATCGACGTCTACAAAGATGGATATGAATGGGCGAATCACTCGATCCATCCTATCGATCATCATCAGTTGGATCCTCTGCCCAGAGTCTTGATCGGCAGCTCAGATTGCAAACAGCCCTACAGTTCAAGTATTTTTAATGTTTCTGCTATGAGCTATGGTGCGCTGAGTGACCGTGCCATCGAAGCGCTAAATGGTGGTGCATATAAAGGTGGTTTTGCTCATAATACTGGAGAAGGCAGCATCAGTGGCTATCACACCAAACATGGGGGTGATCTCATTTGGCAAATTGGTACCGGATATTTTGGTTGTAGGAATAAAGACGGGACTTTCAATGATGAAATGTTTAAGGAGAAAGCTACTCAACCACAGGTAAAGATGATAGAAATCAAGCTGTCGCAAGGGGCTAAACCCGGGCATGGCGGGATTCTTCCTGCCGTAAAAAACACTAAAGAGATTGCAGCTATACGTGCCGTAGAGCCTTATACGCGAGTGGACTCCCCTCCCGCACATAGCGCATTCAACAATCCGGTGGAACTCATGGAGTTTGTAAAGAAACTCAGAGATTTAAGCGGTGGCAAGCCCGTCGGATTCAAACTTTGTGTGGGCAACAAGTTGGAGTTTAGTGATATGTGCATAGCTATGCAGAATACGGGTATCGCTCCAGATTTCATCACCGTAGATGGTGGAGAAGGCGGGACGGGTGCCGCTCCATTGGAGTTTTCCAACAATATCGGTATGCCGCTGAGAGAAGGCTTAGCATTTGTTTGCGATTCTCTGAGAGGCTATGATTTGAAGAAAGAGGTAAAGGTAATTGCCTCTGGGAAAATTCTAACCGGATTTCATATATTCAGAGCCATTGCGCTGGGTGCAGATGCCTGCTACAGTGCCAGGGGTATGATGCTCGCCTTGGGTTGTATCCAGGCCTTGGAATGCAACAGTAACCATTGCCCTACAGGTATAGCCACTCAAAAACAGCACCTGATCAAAGGTCTAAACGTCGAGGATAAAATAAGCAGAGTCGCAAAATTTCATAATGAGACCGTAAAAAGCTTCGTAGAATTTATGGGAGCTACTGGAGCAGACTCTTTGACCAAAATAAAGCGGCATCATGTCTATCGTAGAATCAGTCAGGAACACATAAAAACCTATGCGGAAATATATCCAAACATAAAAGTTGGTGAATATGTCTAGGAATTGTACATTTGTCATATAGCGAAAGAGCTATATCAATAAATCATTGATTACGAATACTATAGCAGCATATCAAGCAAGTATATCTTAAAGAAAAATTTATTATGCTTTAAACCAATTGGTCTATTTGGACTCTAAGTGAGAAAGGTTGGTTAAAGATAATTATTTGGACATGAAGAACTTATTACGGTATAAAAGATTTGTATTCAGCCTAAGCTTCTACCTCTTTTTCCTATGTTTATTAGGATGCAAGGAGGAAGTAATCTCTTTTAATCCATTCGACCAGATGGATCATATCTATGCGAAATTAGATAGAGCAAAGGAGTAAAATTCATACGATCTTCCAGATTTAAAATCTACTTGCCCCGCAGGCAAGTACAAAAATCCATCGCTCTGAGCTAGGTTGGCCAGATCCCCTGAACCATTACCTGTTTCTGGATAGGCCTGCATACTGCCATTATTATTGTATTCTACTCTTACTTGAAGAAAGTATCCCAAATCCAGCTTAAAGCTAAAGTCTTCCATCAGCACTGCTTCTCTCTGTGGATTCACATACCCAAGATTATCTAGCAACCAGGGTAGAAAATAGACTCTGAAGCACATATACGTAGAAATTGGATTTCCTGGAAAGGCAAACACTTGGCTCCCGGATGGTTTGCTACCAAACCAGAATGGCTTGCCTGGCCTCTGAGCTACTTTATGAAACAATTTTTTAACCCCAAGTTCTTCCAGTACCTCGGGCAAATAATCAGCTTTCCCCTTGGATACACCACCGCTCAGAAGCAGAATGTCATAAGAGTCCAGCAGATCAGCAACGGCTACAAGCAACGCAGGCTTGTCATCCAGCAAGTGATATAATGTGCAGGGCACATTCAACTGATTTAATGTGGATTGAATGGCGATAGAGTTAGATTTTCTAATTTGATGAGACATAGGTATTGATGCTACATCCACCAACTCATCGCCAGTGGAGACAATGGCAATCTTAGGTTTTTTGTTTACCAGCACCTGACTTTTACCGACTGTGGCCATGATCGCCACTTCAGCGGCGGTGATAGTCACTCCCGCAGAAATGAGAAGAGTACCTGCTGGCTGATCACTTGCCTGTCGATGAACATTTTTCCATCGATCTGCTGATTCCAAACCTATCGTTACCCACTTTTGCCCATTATGTTCGGTGAATTCCAAATCTTCGTAGCGTATCACCAAATCACAGCCCTGACTTAACACAGCACCTGTCATTATTTCTATGGCCGAATCGGTCCCTTGCAAGGCCAGGGGAGGAGCTCCTGCCAACTGTATATCCTGTATTTTGAATCGTCGATTTCCGGATGCAAAAGCATCGAAGTTCAACGCAATCCCATCCATTGTCACCCGGTCAAATGGCGGAAAATCACGGTCGGCCGAGATATCCTCGGCCAATACTTCACCTATGGAATCTGCAAGCGCAAGTTTGCTTTGTCCCCATTCCGCTGTTTGTAAATTGATAATATTTTTTGCCTCTTCGACTGATATCATGCGAGATTCTCTAATTTTAACCTATAAACTTGAGCCTGATTTATTGATCAGTAAAAATTGCTCGACGGCGACCCGACTAATATTTTGCAAAAATATTAACACTGGTAGCAACGGTAGTCATTCTCTTTGAATAGAGAGCTTGCTTCGGTCTTGCCTGATTAGCATCATGGTAAACTACTCGCGAAGACGACTTTTACTATTTTAATATCAAGTTCAAGTTAGCATGTAAATTAAAAACAAGTCTCCGCCTATTTCACTACAAATATGAAAAACGATAAATTTTCTCATATCGATTCGGGTAACAACCCGGCTATGGTTAACGTATCTGAGAAGAAAATTACTTTGCGTACAGCTACAGCCAGAAGCACCGTCAGACTAACAAAAGAAATCATGGATGGACTGGAAGCTGGAGAGATACATTCTAAAAAGGGACCTGTATTTCAAACTGCCATTATCGCAGGTACGATGGCTGCCAAGAAAACCGGAGAACTGATCCCTTTATGCCATCCTATTGGCTTGGATGGATGCGATTTTGCTGTGGAAGTAAAAGGTCTGGAGGTGATTATTGAATGTACAGCAAAGATTTCTGCTAAGACCGGAGTGGAAATGGAAGCGCTAACAGGTGTATCCCTGGCAGCACTTACGATCTACGATATGTGTAAGGCTTTGTCGCATGATATCGTCATAAAAGAAACACGCCTAATTGCTAAGACGGGTGGTAAAAAGGATTTTACATACTATGAATAAGACACATCAGAAACACGCCAAAATAATCAGACCTGAGATGGGTACTTTCGGACGCCACGAATATGCCATCCTGGGTACTCCATGCGGTGCGATTAAAAAACTTGCGACTGACATCAGCACACGACTATCTACAACACATAAAATCGCCTATGTGGATGCGGATCATAAAAGTGCAGATGACGCATCCAACTTAGATGGTAGCTCTCTCAAGCATGGCAACACCATGGAGTATATCGATAAGATTGATTTTCATAGATATGATCAAATGGGTGAACAAAACCCATTCGATTACAAGAAAAAGTTTGTGGATCAGGATCTTGTATTAATCAATGGCAATCATTTTCCAGGTCAAAAGCAGATAGTAGTAATAGATTCTAGAAAACCACTCGACAAGAAGCTTGACAAGCTGAAGGAAGTAGTTCTGATCCTTTTTCAAGATGGCGACCAAGAGCTTCCCGCAGTTCTGCACTCACATCTTGAGAACATAGACCAAATACCACAACTGTCTATTGAGGATACCAGCGGTATTGCGGCTTTCATCCAGAATCAGCTCGAAGCACGACGCCCTCCTATCCATGGGTTGGTTTTAGCAGGAGGACTGAGTACAAGAATGAAAAAAGACAAAAGTCAGATTCAGTATTTTGGCAAGAGCCAAAAGGAGCATATGTATGATCTGCTGAATCAGATTACTGACAGCACTTATTATGCTGTGCGGGCAGACCAGGCAAACACCGATAGCAAAGCAGATATTGTTGATACCTTCACCGGTCTGGGACCGTATGGTGCTATTCTCTCTGCTTTTCGTCACAATCCCAATGTAGCCTGGCTGGTGACGGCATGCGATCAGCCATTTCTAACAAAAGACACGCTGGACTATTTAATATCAAAGAGGAATCCATCTAAGGTGGCCACAGCATTCTATAATCCTGAAACGGACTTTCCAGAGCCACTTATTACTTTGTGGGAGCCAAGAGCATATTCCCATTTATTACATTTTCTGAGTCTTGGGTATTCTTGTCCCAGAAAGGTACTGATCAATACGGATATAGAAATGATTAGCCTGGATGATCCTACTGCTCTCAAAAATGTAAATACGCCAGAAGAATACAAGGAGGCTATCAGAATGCTGAACTAGGGGTGAGCGGCAACCCAAACGTCACCATCCTCAAAAATCTCCTTTTTCCAAATGGGCACAGTCAGCTTTAGTTCGTCGATGATAAACTTGCAGGATTCAAATGCAGCTTGTCTATGAGGCGTGGATACAGCGATTACCACAGCTTCCTCTCCTATTTCTACCACACCTATTCGGTGCGAAACTGCATATTTTAGAATCGGCCATTTACGCTTAGCCCGATCTACTATTTTCTGCAATTCTTTGACAGCCATTGGCTCATAGGCTTCAAAATCTAATTTGATTACCTGCTTGGATGCCGTATTGTTTCGTGTGGTGCCTATGAAAACATCTATTGCTCCGGCACCCGGATCTGAAACGGCTGCGATTAACCGACTCACTTGAATTTTCTCTTTGGTAATTTCTATCATATTTAGCTACAAAAAGAATACTCAGCCTCCACTCACTGGTGGGATCAATACCAATTCGTCCTCTGCCCCAATTATATAATCAGAATCAACATATTCTTCGTTGACCGCCAGCCGAAGAGAAGCCAGCTTATTAAAGCCCGGGTACTGTTCGGTCAGCTGAATCATGGCTTCCTTTACTGAAGTATTGACGGGCAGCTCCAGTGCGCATGCGTTGGCACCGATGATGTCTCTGGCAATACCGAAGGCTACTACTTTGATTTGGATATTACTCATTTGTGATCAAAGATATCTATTCGATCCTTAGTTATTGGAAAGCTCTATTAACTTTATACACTTAACCTTACGAAAATGAGTACGATAGGTATAACTACTTCAAAAATTCTTAGAATCGGTGCCGCAGGGCATGAAGAGACCAAAGATCTTCTGGTTCGTGAAGAGCCGCTTGAAATCAGAGTTGGCTATGGAGCTGCTACTCAGAGAAGGGAATTTCCTTTGGCAGTGACGATGAGAACGCCGGGTGCAGATGAGGAATTGGCCCGAGGATTTCTACTCTCAGAAGGAATAGTGAGTCATCCCAAAGATATACTCTCAGCAAAATATTGCCTACAGGCCAAACAGCCAGAAAATACACTCAAGGTAGAGCTGGTAAATGATCTGCCATTCGAACCGGATAAATTTAAAAGGAATTTCTATGCCAGCTCCAGTTGTGGAGTCTGTGGAAAAGCAGCCTTAGAGGCTATCACCTGCGAACTTCCAAAGCACAAGTCTCCGTCTTTCAAAATCAAAAAAGCGACAATTCTTGGCCTTTCAGATCAGGTAAAAGAACACCAAAGCACTTTTAAATATACCGGTGGCTTGCATGCTGCAGCACTTTTTGATCAAAACGGCGCACTGCTCATTGTCCGAGAAGATATCGGTCGACACAATGCGCTAGACAAACTGATCGGTGTGGGTAGCATGCAACAAATGGACTGGTCAGATAAAACCCTATGGTTGAGTGGTCGACTGGGCTTTGAAATGGTACAAAAACCGGCCGTCATAGGACTTCGAACGATTGTCGGCCTGGGGGCGCCTTCCAGTCTGGCTATAGATTTGGCCAAAGAGGCCGGGTTGACGCTTGTTGGCTTCTTGAAAAAGGATTCTTTTAATATCTATAGTGGGATCGAAAATGTAAATTTGACTGAGTACTAACGAATGAAATAATGAAAATCAGAATCAATGGAAATTTTGTAAGGCTAAGACTAAGCCAGCCGGAGGTAGCACAGCTAGCATCGGACCATGAGGTGGGTGATGCAATAGTTTTTGGAGAACGCTCATTGACTTATCGTTTGGTAAGTTCGGAAGTGCATGAAGCAGTCGCTGTCGATTTTGACGGTAGCAATATCAGTATTTTAGTGCCTGTTGATCTTGCCAAAAAATGGACTGAAACTGATCTGGTAGGTTTTGAAAATGCTGATCAATCACAGGTAAGGATATTGGTAGAAAAGGATTTTCAATGCCTCCACAAACGTCCTGGTGAGGATGAATCTGAAAATTTTCCAAACCCTTTGGCTTAAAAAAAGGCTTGAGCACTTGATGTCTAATCTGTGGCAGGGACTTGATTGGATTTCTCCGAAGGGTCGAAATGACAGAGCAGATTGTGATAATGATTATCAGTTGGTGTTAGGATTTCTCCGGTGAGCCCGAATGACAGAAAGGGGGTGATAGGCTAAACGTGCAAATATCACCCAATTGTGCTTGTTTGTCATTTCGAGTGAAGGCCCTGCTGGAGCGAGAAATCTATAAAAATGCTCAAGATCGGACCGACAGAAGATTTTGCTTCTTGATTGAACGAATAGATTTCTCCGAAAAGTCGAAATGACAGAGCAGGGTTTGGGATGACAGAGCAGGGTTTGGGATGATAGAAAGGAAAGAGTGACAATTTGCGGGAAAAATGATCAAAGGAAGTACGTATCAATGTGAAGTTGAACCTAAAATATGCATTAGATAATCTATTCCAATCATAAAGCACTTTGAAATAGACACTTAACATATATTTATTGAATCACCATAGCGGTGCTATGCCTCTTCAATATAAGTGCCTCTTTCTTTGCGCTTTATAGCATTCATCACGATTCCTAATGCATAATCCAGGTTGAACATTGCACTACAAAAAAACCACCAGAGCAAAAATACTCCGGTGGTTGCGATTCCTTACTTCGAATTGCTTTTTCTTATTAATGCCCTACGTTTAGTACAATCATTTTCTGTTCGCTTCTCTTACTTCCTTGAGATATGACCACCTGGTACACACCAGTATCAAAACGTTCTCGAGGCCTTATCACCAGATTAGAGTGCATCACGGCATCGCTTGCAAATGCTTGAGAATAAACAAGAATTCCTGAGACATTGTATATTTCTATATCTATGTTATCTACATCATTGCTAGTCAGAATACTAATCTCAAATTCATCTCCATCGGATGGATTTGGATAGGCATGAGACATAAGAACAGGGATTCTGTTTTCATTTTCTATGCCTACGACTTTAGAATAAACTGCACTTGTATCTTGCATTTGTTTCAGTCGATAGAAAATTACCTTATTGAAATTGACCTTGTCCTGATGTCTACTGACATCTCCCAAGTAGCTCGCTACTTCTACAAAATCTCTACCCGTGCGAGAACGCTCCAAAATGGTCCTATCGAAATCCTGAAAGGACGTCCATGATAATTCTATGGCGCCAGTTTCTACCGAGCTACCTACCAAATCGGTAGGCCGTCTTGCTCCTGAATTCAGGTCGCTAAAGTCGTCCATGGTGAATTGAAGATATTGATCATCAATCATCACATTTCCGTGTAGATCAACTACCTCATCCAGATGTACTTCCATAAGTCCAGCGGAGTATGTACTAAGGAAGGTTTCATTAGGTACAATTCTCAACAAGTGCTCATGGCTATACATTCTATAGGTACCTGAGGGTATATCGGTGGCATTACCATTGACCATTTGGCTGATGGTGACTCCGTCAAAATCTCCTATCGGTTCAGAAAATGTAAATTCAAAATATTGGTCTTCTACATTAAACATCCCATCAGCAGGCTCAAATACATCCATGAATTCTGGTGCCGTCCGATCAATCGCACCGGCAGCGCTTTCCGAATAGTTTGTTTTGCCGTGATCTCCGTAGGCGATGGCGTATACATAGTATTGTCCATCTTCTATGGTCAGGTTGGAGAGATCCCATGCTACTTCTACTTCTGGTTCGTTAGAATTCTCCTCCGTTCTTGACTCATAGAGGCTAGCCAAGTCCGATTGATAGAATCTTTTTATTAGCATGAAATCATTGCTACGGGATTCCTTATATACGACGTCTACACTGTCTAATGACTGGGTTTGACTGTATAGGTCATAGCCATCCACCACAAAACTGGTCGCCTGATGCTCAATATTCATGACCCACAGATCTGGATGGCTGATATTGATGTCTGACACGTTTTCACTAAAGTTTCCTAGCGGGATGCTTAGCACGTTATCCTCTAACTCATTGGATGCAAGATCAAACACGCCTTCAATGGTAATTTCCAAATTGGAACCAAAACTGGTGTAGAGTGCCTCATAGTCTTCATGAGTTTTGTCCAAAACAAATGACACGCCCTGGTCTCCGAGGTAAGCCGAAATGGCTTCAAAATTCTCATCTCCAATCTTAGCTGTGACCTCAAAATTTCCCGCATGCTCTACCTCTTCACTAAATGTAACTTCGAACTGATCTGTTTTCTCTAAACGCACCGGGCTTGATACGACAACAGGAGCTGTCTGATCAATAGTGAGGTAGATACTCTCAGAAGCACGATTCTGACCTGCAGCCCATGCCACGAATTGAAACTCGTATTTTCCTTCCTGGTAGGCGTCTGAGGACATGTCGATGGCGACATTGTCAGTACCCGATTGCAGATCACTTCTCGTCAGCGTTTGTACAGCTATCCAATCTCCCTCTTCAAAACGATATCTAAGTTTCACTTCATCAAGCCTGGAAGTCTTTTCAAAGGCATCATAGTCTGAAGCATAATATTTCTGTTCACTTACATCGTCCTTACTGTTCAACCAGTACCTCCCGTTTTCATCTACACGATCATTATTGACATAGAGTGAAATGGCTGATACCGGATAATTGAAAGCATCCAATTTAAACGACCATTGAATATCGTCTGCGGGGTTGCCGGCCATGTCTTCCAATCCGGATACTGTAATAGTCACCGAGTGGCCATCATAGGTACTCAGTACTGCATTGCTGATCATGATATCCAGACCACTGCCATTTACTGAAGCGGTATAATACATTGCATTCTGATCAAAACTATCAGTACCAGTATAATAATCCAGACTCTCGACGACTGATCCATTTTCATTGTCATGAATGTCTATGGTGATGACCGATTCTTTCTGTGCAGTGAATTTTCCTGCATTGATTGTCTCACTCATGGTGAGGCCGACTCCATCTCCCTTAGAAAGAAGCTCATCTGCCGGCTCGGGCCATTTAGCTAAGTACGGAGTTGTAAGATCAACTCTACCCGTCCAGGCCTCAGACTCACTACTGCCACCACTTTCGCCATAGACTATAGCTTTGATTTCATACTCGCCATCGGGAAAATCCTCAGTGCTCGGCTCCCATTGGAAGACGCTATATCCTCCATTCAGATCTTCCAGTGTAATGATAGTTTCACCTGCTATATCGGTAAGTAGTCTCCAGTCATTTTGTGCGTCGGACAGTGCCCTGGCTTCTACGATGACTTGATCCAGTTGAAAAAGATCGTTGCCTACTTCCAGATCATTCAGCTCAATACTCAACGATCTATTGGTTTGCTGTCCTAATGCATTCTTCTTCGTACTGATCAGCCAGTTGCCTCGATCCAGCGGTAAGGATACTGGAGAAACAGGACTTATAAATACCATGGTGATGTCTACATGATCGGTCTGACTGGGTGCGAGATCTGTGACATTGCAGGCGCCTCCCACATAAGGCCTGAATACCACTGTCCCTTTTACCGCTGGTGCAAATATCTTGGATAGCGTAGTGGTAAAGTAGAGTGGCTCAGAGCCCTGGGTATAGATCGAAGAAGGAAATATAGGGTGGATCGGAAAGTCGCCATTTGCTTTCAGGGTCTCTCCGTCCATCCCGGTATTGGGCCCTCCGGTGATGCCTCCTTGCTTGTACTCCTCGAGTGGAGATTCGTTCCAGATCTTCAGCTTGAAGACGAGCAACTCATCTCCTTCTACGACCAGTGTAGAGGGCGACGGATTTCCATCCTCATCGGTGATGGCGATTTTGAAGTCGTCTCGCTTGATGGTCCCTTCTTCCCAGGGGCACGACGAGTGCCCTGAGGTCACATAAAACTCCGGTGAGCTGTAATAATTGTGACCGGTAGGGTCGGTCATCACCCATACATTGAACTCATCTCCCGGGTCGTCATCGATCAAATGATACCCTATGGATAAGCTCGAGCCATTGGTTTTTACCTGTGAGATATTATAGCCAATACCGAAGCCCAAATCCAAACTAGCAGAACCCTTGACTTCAGCTGTATTTGTTAAAATTTGAGCTCCTGCCCCAAGACCAGCCCAAGTACCTATCGTAACAGTCTTGAGTACAAAAGTACTTATTTGGTCTAAAATATTTACTGATAATCCGAACGCAGCATTATGCGAGAAGGACTCAGAAGAGGTCAATGATTTTGCATAGTGCAATCCGGCCGAAAAGCTGATATTCTCTACATAGTCAAACCTTTTCTTCGACAAGTTGTCATCTCGAGTATCTATGTAATTGCCCTCTTCCGTGTCAGGAGTCTTTCCTGACTTCTCAGCCTGAAACAATTCAAAACTGGTCCACAGGTCCTGAAATTGATTCATGACTTCATCGAACTCTTCTATATCTGAATTCGTCCAGCTAGGTGTAAAATCACCATTATCGTTGGTCACTCCGGCCATTTCATACTCGTAAATATTAGACTCGAAATATCCCGCTCCATCTCTATTAGCATTCGAGCGTATTGTTTTCTTTTTCGTTTTCTTAAGAAAATCTGTACTTCTACAATACCTAGATAAATCATAAAAGTTTTCCCTAATTCCAAAATCTTCCAACCTTCCATTAAAATCATCTTCTAGAATTTTGCTATACAATCTTTCATGAATATGCTCCACCATTTCGCATACCTTCACCGGGATGCGGTATTTGGTGTCATGCCAATCCAGAATGTGCTGGATATCGTTGATTCTGTCCTCAAGAGATTTCTTGGTAAAGGGCTTCTCTTTCGAATTATCAGCTACTTTACCTGATTCGATCTCGGCAGTCTTCACATTCTTGTCCTTACCTGCCAGTCTTTGGTAATACGCCAGATCCTCCTCCAGCTGTAGGCGGGTCATCACCCACTGGGTACTGATCTCATGCGGCTGTACAGTGAGCTGTATCTGCCCAGTGACCTTACAATCGCCATCAACGGCTACAGTTCTGGCTGCCCCATATTTGTTGACCACACCCAAACCGACAATGACGTCTGCGGCCTTGTCGATATTGTATTTTTCAGCTTCAAAATGATAATTGGCCTGTCCACTGGTTTCTATTCTCTCATTGAATGAAAGCGTGAACTCACCCGAATTGCTCTTTTTCTCTGTAAAATCCGTAGTCAAACTGATATTATTTTTTATACCTGAACTAAACAATCCTATAGAAAATTCTTTCGCAATTTTCACTTCTTCACTCGCTTCAAATCCATTGCTAATCTGATAGTTCATAGAAGAGCCTTTGTCTATCCAGGCACTACTCCCATCTCCCGGTGGATCATGCAGAACAAAAAGTGGATATAGAGTCTGATCAGGATCCAAGATAAAACCACTGCCGGCTAGTGATTTGGCTCCTGTGACTACTACCGTCATGATTTCTGTACGCAGATAATTGTCATTCTGATCATAGTAGTTGAATTCTATCCCCCGTGTAAAGGGTGTGATGGGGTTGATATTGCTCGCAGTAAACGTGTAGGCCTCCCAAGCCCCATCGTAGCGTAACGTGTCACTTTGTCCATCAGTAGTTGTACCGCCTCCATTATTTACCACCACATATCCACTGGAGAGTTCACAATTGGAGCCGTCTGTCATCACGGTATGCAAGTCCATTTTGATGGTATACTCCTGACCACTGGTGAGAATATAAGCATCACTCACTTGATCGGGCTCAGGGTTTTCGACAAATAGGCAATGCGTCTGAGACGGTGTGAATGAAGGTATAATCACCACGGGTCCTACATAATTAAATTCATAAACCTTTGGAAATAAGCTGCCATCTGCCCAAGGTATATTCTTTTGGTGTTCTGCTACGGTACCGTCATTAGCAGCATCATACTTATTTTTATAACTCAATAAACTATCTCCAAGTGGAATATAAAGCGTTTTGGAGCGGAGCTCTTCCAGAAAAGACTTGGATTTGGAAGTGAGTGGCGTGACGTCCAGGACTTTTACGTTATAATTTTTGGCAGGCAGATCCAGGGCCTGACTTCCGGTCATATAGATCAAAGTATCGTAGCCTTCGTCCTCTGACAAGAACATGCTCCAGGTATAATCGGTGATGGGCTTGCAATCGGACTCCATCATCTGGATAACGATCGGTACCAACAAGGTATCTGTGAAATTGCTCATCACCTCATCTCCTGCCTGAATGGTGCTTGCCGCTATTACGTTTTCTAGCGATTTGAAATAATAATAGGGCTCTGTATTTACCGCTGTACCTTCCCCAGCTGATGTGGTAAGTTTTATCCTGTAGCTCTCCATCTCAGCGTTGTAAGGGACATCGAATGTGTATTGCCCCCCTTCTACCTTAGTGGAGGTAATGAAGGTTTCTCCATTCTCATCGTATTTAGACCCAAAGATCGAGGCGGTATACGAATCGCTCGACACCAATAGGTCAGTGGCCGAGTACTGCAAGACGCCGCTGATCAATATGGAAGACTGGTCAAAGATGGGTTCTAGTCCCATGGTAGTCAAACCAGAGGAAAGCTGAGCAGTCACCTGACCAGGAGCATAATCGATATTGTCGGGCACAGGAGTCACGGTGTATTCGACATGAGTCTGATCATTTTTGCCAAAGGGGAGGTTGCCAAAGGCATATTGTCCGTTGGAATGAGTGATGACTGTATCAATCACCCAGTACCCCTCCATTAGGCCGGTCAATCGCATCTCTACACCTCCGACACCATTTCCTTCTTTGGTCAGGAGGCTCCCGTTGATATTGCCGGTCATACCTGTGCCCATGCCCATAGCTGCGCTATACCAGCTGGTAGTATTATCGAATACATGTTGTACTTCGTACACATATTGATTTCCAGGGCTGATATCCAAATCCTGATACTGGTACTCCGCATCTATACTAACATTACTGACGGTATGAATTTTAACTCCGTCGCGATAGAGGATGAGGTGCTTTCCGGATTCACCTTCGTGACGCAAGCTCATCGTGATATCTATCCTGTTGGCGATGTCGCGGGAAGCGGTGACGATAGGATAATTCAATGAATTGATGGTGGGCTCCCAATCAACTGTGGCAGACGAACCTGCTTCGGTGTAACCTTTCGCCTGGATTGTAAATGAAATTTTATTATCTCCATTATGCAAGCAGCACTCAGTCTCTTTATTCAAATGCCAGCTTACCTGTTCATAATTATCATAAGTAAATAGGTACTGTCTTTCTGTATTTGCGAGGTTCTGTACGATATCCCTCTTAAATTGCTCAAATTTATCCGATGAACTGACAGACACTTTCCACTCTTTGACTGGTAGGTCTGCATAATCCCAGCTGATCAGCGCATAGTCACCATTTGCTTTCCAATTGAGGGTCGGTTGGAATGCTGGCAGCGCTGGAAATATATAGGTTTCACCTATGGCAGCTGCCTGATAGGTCTCTCCACCTCTGGTCGCTGATGGCACAATCGTAATGGTATATTCTGTATCTGGTACAGAAGTATGATGTATATATTGATATTGAGTCTGATTAGCAACTGCTGCTATCCAGGCACTATGGGTTTTATTGGATTGATTGGTACTTGAGCCATCATAATGCTCATATTCTACCGTGACATTGAATCCATCAAAGTCTCTGACCTCGTAGTCCCATGAGATGGTCTCTATCAGTTTATTCTGATCACTATTTCGGTGGAGATTTTGAATATCAGGCAAATCCGGAAATAAAACACTTTTCTTGTTTCCTAAGGAGCTTGTCTCTACTATATCGCGGTAGGTTCTGACCTCATAGGTACTGATGGTACCCGGTATACCTGTGGTATCAGAGTAGCTTTCCATGCCCAGATCATCGGTCGGTCCATAGATGACTTCTCCATTTCGAAGTAGCTCCATGGCTGTGATTCCGGTGTTTTGTAAATCGGGATAACTCCAGCTCACTTCAATAGCATTGGTCAGTTTGTTTTCTGATGTAGTCAAATCCTCGACGTCTGCCGAATATGGATAAGACTTGGAAATCGCTGTGAAACCTTCAGACAATACCGCGCTACCAGCTCCTTCTGATTGAATGAAGCTATAGATCTGATATCGATAATTTTGGCCTGTGACTCCATTCGTATGGGTATAGCTGTTGTCCTCATCTTCTCCCAAGTCAGCGACTACTTGATTATTGATCACAATTCTATAGCCCCTTCCCGGATACTCATCTGCCCATTTTAGTACGGTATAGCCATTCACTTCTTCGGTTTCCAGGTAGGCTGGTGGACTCAATACCGGGAAGTCTGCATTCACTGACTGCGCTGTACCATAGATTTTCTCTGAATTAGCATCCAGTATGTACGGTGTGGCAGTATAGACCTGCTCATGACCACTTTCGCCACTCTGGTCGAAGTAGACCAGGTCTTCGTGGTTGGTCAGGTCAGCAATGTCGTGGAGATATCGAGATAATTTCACGCCATCATATTTGCCTGAGGTAAGTTGTATTCGCAGCTCCACACCATAATCATAAGGGTTTGGATGAGCCGTTATGGCAAATGCAGCTGCTGTCGCATGTTGCTTTGCCATGCCTTGATAGACAAAATTGTTTAAGGTGAAGTCCTTAGTATAGACGAGTTGATTCTCTTTTAGAGTAATTGTATAGGACTGCATCTCGTCTTCATTACTATCCCAGTTATACTCGTTCAATGTCAGAGTATGGGATGAACTTGTGCCAGGATCACCGTAGATCTCATCGAACCGGTAGTGTCCTGTACTATCAGTTTCTGTCCATTTTCTACCAATGTTCATCGCTATCCCGGGCACACCTGTACCCTCACTATCATATATATAGCCCTCTGCGATAAAAACTATTTTTCTCATTCCTGCATCTGTTGCACGTTTTGAGAAATTTTCATGTGAGCCATTATTATCAGCATCATAGACTGCTCTCACCTGATAGGCATAGTTCATATTGGATGCAATCATAGCATCTTGATCGTGGTACCATCGGGCCTCTGATGAGGTAGTTTTTATAAGAACTCCATCTCGATAGATTTCAAATTGGGCAGCACTAAAATCTCGATACTCCCAGGATAGGAAAATACCATCAGAAAGATCATCACTGGCCTCAAAATTCGTAATCTCCCACATGCCTGGGGATTCGGTACTTGTAGAGGCTTCGCCCTCTAGTTCAAACCTGGTTGTCTTAATAATCTCATTGTCCGCAGACATTTGGTGCATATACAATTGATCCTGACCGGCGAACTCGTTGCCAGTCAAGCTTCCAATATTTGGATCTACTTCAATGGCATGGGTGACATCTTTTTTACGATCACTAATCATCCAGTGGTCGACCTGGATGCCTTCTTGCCATGCCGTTTGACTTACAGTATTAGAGATATTAGTCCAGGTCAATTTATGATAGTCTATTCCCGCACTCGCAGACAAATTTAAATCTGGCAAAGTATTGGATCCCTGAGTGCCAAATCCCTCATAATTGGACTGATCTACGTCGCTACGGTCGAGAACAAAAGTACCTTCCTCATTGATTTTATATCTGGCCCATTCGTAGGTGATTTTTTGCTGGTACGTACCCAGATAGTTTTTGAAGTTATAATAAAATTTAGAATTACTTTCATCATAGTGTGCTTGACTTTTGTCCAGACTGGCCACTAACACTGAATCTGCAAACAAGACAAACCCACTATAGTTGTCAGTAGCAGACAGATCGGTAGTGGTAGGCAGGCTTACCCAATCGCCTCTTCCGACGTCGGAATCGGACTTGTTTTCAAGAATTTTTCCAGATACCTGATCATTAATCAGTGGATAATTCTCCCAGACACTCTCTGATACTTCAGAAATATCGCTGCCTGACACTGCGACCACTTGATACTCATAGGTCTGTCCTGGCACTCCTGTACGATCGGTAAAGGTATAACTCCCAGACTGCGTGTAAGGTACGTGACCAATAGACACTGAGTCATAGCTCTCCGTTGAGCTTCTGGTTCGGAATACTTCTAAATAGTCGGCATAAGCCAATGCAGGATAGGAGAAGGTCAGTACTAGCACATCGTCCGAACCTATCGCACTGGCTTCTGATGGCGCAACGGAGAGGCCAGTTACCACTGACATCTCTGGATAAAGTTGCACAAAAGAGGTATCATGATGCAGGAAAATTTTATTCTCTGTGTCGTACCCATAGCTCTTTAGACTATAGGCATACTGCTGACCAGCTACTCCCGTAGTATCCATAAATGTAAGTCTCTCTGTATTTGTGCCTGTCTGTGCTACTATTCCGATGAGGTCTCTATCTCTGTATACATTGGTATAGATAGTAGTACTTGTGTTCAAAGAATAATCAGAAGAAAAACCAGAAACTACGGTGGGTAACCATGTAAACTCTGTCACGTTCTCCTTTTGAGTGATCAATCCGTTCCACACAAAAATCCCCTTTTCGTCACTTTCAGGAGCCACGGAGTCTGTCTTCACTAGCAGGGTCAGCTCATGATCGGATCGATTGAGTATGAATTCATTTTCCGGCAATTCATCCAGGACATAAGTGGCTTCTTCTCCATAATATACGCTGCTAGTTTTGAACTTGCCATACTCCTGATCTGAAAAAAGTGTTACCTGCTGCTCTTCTTCTTCGATGGTAGAAGTGGCAGTATAGGTTTGGTTTTCGATCACAAAATCATTCTTATTATCCAACAACCAACCTTGTACGATTCCATTGGCTGGTGCCATTGAATTTTCATCTAATTCAATGTATTGGCCATATACCACTTCTCCGTTTACTATGGGATGGATACCGTAGGTGTGCGCTTTTCCATAGGTCATAGTGATGTCCTGATAGGTACTCACGCCCACCAGACGAGCCAGGCGATTTCCATCCCGTGTAAGCAGTACAGTATCTCCGAATGTACTTTTGACCATAGTTTCATCCCATGAGAGATCTAGGGCGTCGGTCACCATATCGTAGCCTGCGGATAGATTCAGATCGTGGGTAGCGATGTCAATAGTAGCGACTGCATCTTTATCCTTATAGTCAGTTTCCTGTGCCACCTGTTTGGCGTTGATTTTTTTATAGACTGGAACAACCGAGTAGGTGTAGTCATGCCCTCCGAGTATTGTCGTCTCCGAGGACTCATCGTAGCTGTCCGACCAGCTATATACATAAGCTCCACTGCCATCAGTATTTCGCTCAGCGTACGGGGTATCTATGGTTTCTACCTCTATTTCTTCATTAGTATGGTTGTCCTTCCTACTGATTATGAATTCTTCTGCCCTGGAAGTGGTAGTGAACGCAAAGCTATTTTGATACGTGTTTACTGTATTGTCGAACACGGAGGCAGACTCAGAGAAGGTCGTTGCTCTGGAGGGGCCAGAAGTCATATTTTCCGTGATTAATGTCAATACACGACCTGAGCCTACTTCGGATACCTTCAGGGTATAATTGTGAGTGGTACCCGGAGCTACATAGTGTGTATAGTTGAGCGATTTGGCATCGAAAGTATTTGGACGAATTGGTGCAAATTGATAATATAGAGTCTTACTATTTATACCTTTCACACATTTATCATCGTCGGCACAATAATTCGTCTGGCCACGATCAAAAGTCCACTCATCATATAACCCCGAAGGATAAATATGATCTGAAACTCCACGATAGACATTATTCATATCCACCTTGAGCTGAGTTTGTGTACGAGTAGTATTCCAGCATCTAACCAAACCTAATTCACCCATAAAAAGCATTTGGGTAGAGCCAATAAACTTTATTTTATTTGAGCCACTAGTATGGTCAAAATCACTCGGTAGGTTTATCAGCCCTCCATCTACATAAAGTTTAAGCTGCCCGTTGCCATAGGTCATTGCCACATGCGTCCATGCATTTTTATCAATTTGCATATTATCTAAAACAGCTGTCTTACCCTGGCTATTTATCACCCATTTAGTACTGAATGAATAGCTAAGTGACATGCCATCCTGTGGTTCACTAGAAAACAAATCTAATGTATTATATTGCGTGTATGGCAGTTTGACATAAACCTCCACAGTCCAAGAATCTGATGTTGACGTATAATATTCACCAGGAAGAGCTGCATATCCATAATCTAAATCCAGAGATTGCTCCCACAACCCTGAGTAACCCGTAGATTGATCCTGCAAATCTACCTGTTGATTGTAGATCTCTCCTTCAGTAGCGTCAGAGAGAGTGAGGTAGGCACTTTCGTTTTCAAGCATCTCGAATATCTCTTCACTTAGGGTAATCTTATGGGTGATTTCGTATTCACTGGCTACGGTCACATCATAACCTAAACTATTGGTTATATCATTACTGTTTGCTATCGTAAAGTAGGTAGCACTATTATCTTCAAAATCTACAGTCGCATAGAATTTTCCGTTGTCATAGTCGGTAAGTTCGATGTATTCTACTTCTACTCTCTGGTTAAAATCAGCAGTTGGACTAGTCAAGAGATAATAACTATCATTTCTATTTTCCAGATTGGAGACATTATCAAAAGACAAAGTAACTCTCGGTACCCCACCTTCATCTTCAACTTTGTAGACTCGGTTCAGTCGATTATTAGATGAGCCTGTGTTGCCGTCATGGCCAATGAGCAGAGACTGGAGATTATTGTTCAACACGCTAGAATTTACCAGGTTGGAGTTCGGAAATGTGCCTTCCTGACTTCCAAGATAAACGGCAAGTCCTATCTCGTCGCTGCTTTGCTTGCTCTGTTTTTGATAGAGTCCGGAGGCATTGTCTCTGACCAGACCAATGACATCGTGGTGATAAGCTGCATTGGCTGATGCGTCCCACAGGATGGTTCCATCAGCGGCCAGATAGTCTCCATGTACATCTCCATTTTTATTGTCCAGAGTGATTCCATATTTAAGAGCCAGGTAGGATTCAACTTTCATTCGTTCTATGGAAGACAATTCTGAGCTAAACGCAATGATTTCACTTACTTCACCTTCCAGGTATCCACTGGTCTTAAATGCTCTTTTGCCGATCGCAAATCCGTTGATATCAAATGCTCCGGATCGGGTAATTGACTCAAAACCACTACCATCACTGGCGGTTTGCCATAGATCATTAGAATCGTCTGTCTGAAAAGTGTACACATGTGGAAATCCATCGATCTCTCCGTCAAAATCAATACCTGAGCCACTATAACCTTTTACCTTTTTGTTATCACCATTACTTTCAATGACAAATGAAGACTCACTGGCATCGTTTTCATCAGATTTGGTCGCGGAGAACAATCTTTGCCATCCTTGCCTGTCAGGCCTATTTTCTTCGTCAGGAACAATATTGCCGACGATGAAAAAAGTCATTTTCGATTTACTATAATTCCATGTACCACTCAAGGCATCGTCACCGTCAAATCCAATGGCTTTATTAAAATTGAACGCACTATATTTCTTTTCGGGATCGGAATCAACCGCATTGGCATGATGACCGTTTCCACTTTGGTCTTCCCATTGAATAATATGATTATCAGTGGATGGGTTGGGAGATATGGTACCCCAATCCGCCTTTAGCCAAAGCTCCAGACCATCAGAAAGCCCTCCCGGTAGAGTTTCTTGTGCTTGTGATATGTACGTCACAAACACAAAAAAAACGACACTTACAATTCTGTAATAATGTTTCATAGTAGTTTTTTTTAGAAAAAAAGTATAAAATATTTACTGTGGGGACTTGCCAGAAGTAAGTATAAGCTGAGACCTATGCTCTGGATAATTACTGTAACCTTGACAGGCTAATACTTGTTGAATTTTGCTTAGACCATGCTGATGTCTAAGCAATCTTATTAATTCATCATTTGAAATAAGGGGTATCATCCATCGCTGCTTTAAGACACCTTGTTTCAGGATTGAAATTGCAAGATTTTTACCTTTCTGCTTCTGCCGAAATCATTCTCTAAATGTTTTCAAAGGCTACCGCTCCATGCATAGACATCAAAGTTCAACCGATTGAAATGAGGTTGTAATGCTATGGGTGAAAAAATAAAAGTCAGTTGTTTTTATTTTCATCGTTCGGCCCTACGCAGAGCCAGCCGGAATCCAATACGCCGTGAAGTTGGTATACAAATTAAATGAGAGGGGAGTCTCAATGTTGATTCCTGTCGTAAAAAATATTGACTAGCGATTAAGAGATGAAGTACTTGTTGGAATACTGTCAAACGACAGCTTAAAGTATGTAAGAAAAACAGTAGGAAGCAAAAATATTTTGAAGCCAGAATCACCGAAAACGGTAACGAAACCGATTTCGTAGCTTGATTGCATTCCTAATTTATTTTCATTCCAAATAATGAAATTGCGAATTGAATCGCTTTTCCAATTTTTCCTATAACTTGACTCTATGAAAGGTCAGGTGACACTCAAGGACATTGCCAAAATGTTGAAAATAAGCGTTCCGACGGTTTCGAGAGCGCTCAAAAACTACCCAGATATTAGTCGTGAAACCAAACGCAAGGTTTTGCAATTGGTAGAAGAACTAAACTATAGGCCGAATCAATTTGCACTAAATCTTAGAAAGAATAAATCGAACACTATTGGTGTATTAATTCCTGAGATTGTTCATCATTTTTTCTCTACGGTAATAAGTGGAATCATAGAAGTAGCTGATGAGCAAGGCTACAGCGTGATGCTTTTTCAAACCAATGAGTCTTTTGAACGTGAGGTGAGAGAGACCAGAGTCATGCTAAACGGAAGAGTCGACGGCTTACTTATCTCACTATCAAATGAAACCAAAAATCTTGACCATCTTCGGGAATTTGAGCGGCACAATGTTCCGGTGGTGCTTTTCGACAAGGTAATGGATGGTCTTCAAGCCAGTCAGGTGGTGGTTGATGATTTTGAAGGTGCTTATTCTGCAACCCAACATCTAATAGACCAGGGCAATGAACGGATAGCATACATTCGCGGTCCTCTGGAACCACGCAACTCTGTGCGCCGGTACAATGGTTTTGTAAAAGCATTGGAAGATGCTGGTCGAAGATTGGACGAAAGGTATTTGAAAACATGCCACCGCGTATCTAAGGAGGAGGGCTATGAGTTTACACAAGAGCTACTGAATCTGACAGAGCCTCCGGATGCCATTTTTGCAGCAACAGATCTGGTGGCTATAGGTTCTATGCAGGCTATTCATGACAAAGGTCTTGAGATTCCGAAAGATATTTCACTTTGTGGATTTAGCGATTGGATGATGGCCTCTGCAGTAAATCCGCCATTGACATCAGTAAGACAACCTGGTTTTGAAATGGGCAGACAAGCCGCAGAGCTTTTGTTTTCTGACATTAAAAATATTGATGAAGGAGTGCTCAAAGAAACTAAAACTGTAGAACTAAAGACTGAACTTATCCAACGAGCTTCAACTACGAGAATATAACTACTTGCCCGGAATGTTTCCGGTAGTTATTGCTTGATGATAATACCGCAATTTTCAAGAAAATAACATGATCTAATTAGTTGCAAGCATAGCAGCTCCGAAGACACCGGCGCTGTCTCCAAGTTCAGGTTTTAAAATCAACAAGTCAGGGTTATTATTAAACAAATGTTTTTTTACTTCCTCTACACCCACAGTATACAACCTATCTATGTTGCTGACACCACCACCAAGTACGACTACATCCGGATCCAATATATTGATGACTGTAGACAGTCCCAATCCGAAATAATGCATGAGTCTATCAATGGTTGCTTTCCCGTTTTGGCTATTCCCTGTCAAGTATTCTGAATAAATATGTTGAAGTTTTTTTCTCTCGCCGAAGTTCTCATAATAGAACCTTTCGAGGCTTTTGCCTGACAATATAGTCTCGACACACCCCACTTTACCACAATAACAAGGCCCTCCAGTTTCATCCAAAAAATTATGTCCCCATTCTCCGGCAATTCCCTGGCGACCGTTGATCACCTGTCCGTTGACAACCAATCCCCCTCCTACACCCGAACCCATAATAACACCAAAAACCACCTTGGCATCGGGCATTACTCTTTTCACTACTCCTAATTTGGTTTCTGCCAATGCAAAACAGTTCGCATCATTACTAAATACCACTGGAATGCCCAGTTTCTTTTCCAAATCATCTTTAAATGGTTTGCCATTCAGATTGGTGGAGTTACAGTTTTTGAGTTTATGGGTAAGTGGGTCTAGCGTGCCAGGTGTGCCAATACCCAATTTTTTAGGCTCTTGCCCGGTCTTCTCACTCATTTCACTTATGAGGAGTTGAATCCGATCCAGTACATGCTGGTAACCTTGATCTGCTTCTGCCGCTATTCTCTCTCGACACAGCACATTTGGTTCGGAAATACTATTAATCACTACCCCTTCTATCTTGGTACCTCCCAGGTCTATTCCCCAAAATGCCATATTATAATTATCTTAAAAGTAATAAGTTACAATAGTGGCTGTAATTGCCAATAGAATAATTGCCAGTATTCTATAATTTTGATACCAGGCCATTGATTTGAGCTCCTCTGTTTCTTGAGTGAATATCTCTTTGGTCCATATCAAACCATCAGTGCTTTCGCTTTTTGGTGGATCAGTCATAAGACTCACAGCAGCGTGTATGGCCATGCACACCAGTAGTAATAAAGGTGCTGTATGTAGGAAATGCATATCCGATATAAATGGGATATACCCATAAACTTTGATTACAATTAATGTAATTGCGAGTAGTAAACCTATAACAAGGCTGGCAATGGCTCCGTTTCCGTTGGCTCGCTTCCAAAATAGGCCCAATAAGAATACGGCCACTACCGGAGGCGCGATAAAACCTAGTACCATTTGTAGATATTCCCACAATGAAGCAAATTTTTCTATTTGCGGTGCCCAGGATGCGGCTAAAATCACAAGAACTACTGTGGCTATCTGACCTACTCTGACTAGCCCTTTGCTTGACAGATTTGGATTCATTTTGGAAACGAAATCCATGGTGATCAACGTAGAAGCAGAATTCAAGGTGGCGGAGATACTGGAAGACATGGCTGCCAAAAGTCCGGCAATAACCAAACCTAAAACTCCGGCGGGCAATAAATTGTAGATCAAAACTGGATATGTCATATTGGGACAGTTCTGAAGGTTAGTACATAGTACTGATGTTCCGGTTTCAGACACTGTAAAATAGTTGAGGCTGCTAATATCGGTTTGATGAAACAGCACAATCGCTACTAAACCGGGAAATACCATGACAAACAATACGGGCAGTTTGAGCAGGCCAGCAAAGAGCGCTCCCCATCGACCATGATTCAGATCTTTGGCACTAAGCACGCGTTGAACCATAAATTGATTGTTGGCCCAGAAATAGAATCCAAGCAATGGTATTCCAAAGAGCAAGCCGGTCCAAGGCATGACGGGGTCGTTGGCGGGTCCTGCCAGATGCATGATTTCGTTTGAGTTTTTTGCCAGGTAGCCAGAATCCTTCAATCCGTCAAGGCCTGTCATGAGACCCTCCCAGCCTCCTACTTCTGTAAATGCGAAATAGGTCAAAAGGACTGATCCGGCTAGCAGCAATAATGCCTGAATCACTTCTGTATGTACCACGGAGGAAAGTCCTCCTGGTATGGTATAGGCTGCAGCTGCCAGGGCCAATAAACCAATAATCACAATAGAATCCACTTCAGGAAACAAGATTTTGAGGATCAAGTTACCTGCATACAGCCCTGCTGCTGTGTCTATTATTACATTGCCTACTATGGTAATAAATGAGAAATAGTATCTGGATCTGCTGTCGTATCTGCGCTCGAGAAACTCGGGCATGGTATAGACTTTTGTCTTTAGGTAAAAGGGCAGGAAGAAAATGGCAAAAAACACCAGAACTACTGCGGCCATCCATTCATAATTATACACTCCGATATTAGTGTTGTAAGCATCCGAGGACAATCCGATCAGGGTGCTACTACCAATATTTGCTGCAAACAAGGATATTCCGACAATGGGCCATGTCATATTTCTACCTGCTAAGAAATAATCTTCTGAACTTTCTTGATTTCCTTTTTTGATTCCATACCAAATAATACCTAGCAGATAAACAATGATAATCAGTATATCAATCCAATTTAGACTAATGTTTTCCATAATGATACGGTTAGTTCAATATTAAAAAATCAACAAACTCTCAACTTCTTGCATGCTATAGTTGATCTCAAAGTTTGACTTTAGAAGGTCAATGTTCAGCTCAGACCATTCATCATTCAAATCCCATCTTAATTTGATCTGATCATCTGATGTTGGCAAGACACTAAAATTTCCGCCGAACGACGGGTGGGTGTTTCTGAACTTAATCAGCTTGGATAAATCTTTGACCACTGACGATTCCAACATTTGCAGAACCTCGTCGAATTCCAAATATGGTCGATTGATGTCTCGTCCAACTTTGGTAGTTCCGAGCAGTTTTAAATCATTAGCGGCTGCTAAAAAACCTCCATAATATACTTGTGGAATTCCAGGACAAAAAAACTGAATGGCTCTTGCAATTAAGTAGTGGGTACTATTTTTTCCTAATGCTTCATAAAAAGAGCAATTGACCTGGTATATATCCAGATTAGAGCCTCCTTCGCCGGATGCAATACGACTGGTGTTGTTAGAATTTTTATGTATAGACTCGACTAGATAGTCAACCTCCTCATCGGATAGCAGTCCTGGATTGTCATCCTGCTTTGCAATATCCACAATCCCAATTCCATCATGGGTATCTAATACGGTAACGCAGTTTCGTGGACTGATCTCAAGCCAATTTTTTAATTGTGTGCCAGATTTTTTAGCGATGGTATGTAATATGAGTGGAGGTAACGCGAAGTCATAGACATAGTCGACTTTACTTGCGATTTCAATCTGATGTTTGTAGTGTGTGTGAATCTCGACTAAAACGTCAATTCCCATGGCTCTGGCTTTAGATGAAAATTCACCAATAAAGTCATAGGTTTCGGGTATCATGAAACAGGATGTTTCTGGTTTTTTGATGGCATATCCAGCTGCATCTAATCTTATAGATTTAATGCCGTTTAGAGAAAATGTTTTTAATATCTGAGAGATATACGCGCTTCCTTTTTGGTGCAATACATCAATGTCTATTTGATCACTGGTAAAAGTGGTCCAAAAATCATACTCTTCATCTTGTCCGACTTTAATAGTAGTAAAAGGCAGGTTAGGTCTAGGCCGATATATTTTTTTGATCAGGCTTTCACTGGCTCCTTTAGGAAAAACCTTTTCTTTGGTTAGGAACAGATCAAAATATTGAGAGTTATGACCGTGCATTTTAACATCTTGAAACTCTCTCGAATCGGATGAGATATGATTAACAATAAGATCGGCCATCAAATCAAATTCATCAGACAGCTTTTTGATATCCTCCCAGTCGCCTAATCTAGGATCGACCTGGGTGTGATCTTTTGGGTCATATCCTGCATCAGCCCCATCTATCGTATTATAAAAAGGCAATAAATGAATACCGCCTTCAAAATGATCCTTGAGATGATCCGATAAAAAAGCATGGAATTCTGCTATCCCCTTTTTTCCAAATCGATCAATATATGCTATTAGTTGTACCTTATTTTTCATTTGCTCCAGAAGTAGGAATTTTTTAATTCAAAAATAATCTTGCAAAAAATGGGGAAGTCAAAATCTCAATTCTGACTTCCCATTCACTATATTCAAAATCAACCCCCAATTGGTTTTGTTATAATGTTTTAAAAGGTGAAAATCATATTTAATGCAACTGATCGACCGGATACTGATCTTGCTCTGATGTAGTTGTCCTGACCTTCGGTGATGGAGCCTTCTTCAGATTCAGTGATTCCAATGGTGTTGAATATATTGTTAGCATTCAGAGAGGCAGTAAAACCCTGAGCCACCTTAAATGACACATAGCCATTTACAATATTGTAAGCAGGCATCACCAGTTCATTGTTGTCTTGTGCGTATGCCTTAGTTTGGCCGATTACACTTACCCCTATCGCATGTCCTGCTTTCAACGTGTAAGAAGGCAATAAACTATAGGACAAGGCAGGTTGTCTTCTTGGTGTGTTACCAATATTGGTATTACCATCATTGTCAACTATTTCGGCTTTTACATAAGTCAGCATTCCTCTTAGGTCAAATCCTGCTGTGCGGTAACTACCTTCTACTTCTAATCCAAACGACTTGTAATCGTTGCTAAGCACTCTTTGCGTGGTTGCTTCAACTCCGGCCTCTTCTTCAGTTTTGGCATAAAATCCTGTAACGAACAACCCTCCTTTTGTAAAACGTTGCTTATAACCGAACTCTGCTTGAAAGAGAGAGTTTTTAGGAGCTTTATTTTCCAAATAAGGCCCTCCCTGATGCCATGTAGCTCGTTCGCCATTACCTACGTAACCTTGACTGGTTCTAGCAAAAACAGCTACATCGTTACTCAATTTGTAGTTGGCTCCGAATGAATAAGAAACATAATCATAATCATAATTGACCACTTTAGCCTGAGAGTTGTTTACTCTGGATACGCTTCTTTCTGGTGCATCAATTGTACCATTTCCGTTTACATCCAAATTGGCGATTTGCTGTGATGGAGTAACTAATCCAGAAACTCTTGTTTTGTCGTATCTCACACTACCATCTATATTAAGTGCATCTGTAGCTTCAAAAGAAGCCTGTAAATAGGGTGCTGAAACATCATAATTCACATTATACTTACCTGTACAGCAGTTGCCCCAAAATGGTACTCCATAATTAAGTAGCCCCTGATCGGTAATGTCGTTTCCATTGGCGCTTACATTCAATAATTCGGCATCTTCTGTAACCTCCATTAGATAAGTATTCCAAAGCCAGGTCATCTCTATATTTTGATTAGCTTTAAAAAAGCCCAGAGCAACATCGAAATCGTCAAATGACTTGCTCAATTTTGTATCGCTCATCACGTTGTTGAAATTGTTGAGTTCCACGTCAAAAAGATGATTTCTCTGTACCAAACCGTTGTCGGTATCGGTGATGGTCGTTCCACTTGTTACTCTATTGATCGTATATGGAAGAGGCTCTCCTGTAGCAGTGGAGTCTCCATTGGCTACCACAATAGATCCTACGATATCACTGGTAGTACCCACTTGTGCTGTAAACGGAGCAACAAATCTACCGCCATTGAATGCATATCTTGTATTGTTGGATAGGCTCCACCCATCTTGCAGGTCAAATTCAAAGGAAGCTCTAAAAGCATTTCTTTTGGTATGTATCCCATCAGATATGTTCACATTTCTTGCATTTCCATCTGAATCCATGCCGAAATTTTGTCGAAAAAACGGTGATTGAAGTCCATTCGAAACGGCATCAAAACCTGGTACCGAATTCCAGCTGGGGTCGGCATTGGTTCCGCTTACCATTATCGGCATCGGCATATAAGCAGCTGTTCTATCGTTTAAAGCCGAATACTCGATGGTGGCTACTCCGCGTTCGAAAGCCTTGGTCAAACTGGCTTTGAACTGACCTCCTTTATTTACTATATGGTTGGCGTGTCTTGGCCCTTCACCTTGTCTTAAAAATCCACCTACATGAAAACTCATGCCATTAGCTAAAGGCGCTCCATACTCAAAATCAGTACGAAAGGAATTGTAATCAACTCCCAAAGTGGTTGCAATGCTTCCTCCTTCTACAGCTCCTGTTTTGCTAATAAAGTTCAATATGGCTCCTGGCCCGTTGGTAGTAGTAGTGGCAGCAGAGCCACCTCTTACGACTTCCAATCTATCAATAGTCCTATCCGTTCTGATGTATTGGTCTTGCGTACTGAATGCAATATCACCATAGAGCATCAGAGGAAGTCCATCTTTTTGTATTTGCGCATAACGCGATCCGCCTGATGAAATTGGAATACCTCTTACCGAAATGTTTGTATTTCCATCGCCTCCAGACGCTTCTGCCTTGATACCTGGCACAGTTCTAAAAAGTTCTGCTGTTGTCCTAGGCACCGATTCTTGCATCTGCTTAGGATTCACCGTTGTAATAGACACACTTGAACTGAGTTTGGATCTCGGATTCAGCACACCAGTGACTACTACGTCTTCTAATTCCATTAGATCCAAATCCAGGTCTTCAAAGTTCAAGGTGGTAGTTGTACCATCAGCAACGGTAGCTTCAGATTTCTTAGATAAGTAGCCAATCGATGACACAACAACTGTATATGAGCCCGCATCAATCTTATCTATTTTATAATTACCATTAACATCTGTAGCTGCTCCGATAGAAAGCCCTTGCAAAACTACACTTGCACCAATAACTGCATTACCGTCTCGGTCTTTTACATTTCCGTCGATCGCTCCTTGAGAGAATGCAAGTGTTTGAATCCCCAAGTATAACAGACCTAGCAAAGCCCATCTTCCTTTAATTTTTTGTACAATTCGTTTCATAATTCTTTTGTTAAGTTTTAAAATTTAATCCCGTTCAAAACCATTCATGGGTCTGGCCCGATTAGAAATGCCAAGTTTTCTAATGGCCAAATGTTGGGGGGGATATGCTGCCGAGTGATGCATCAATTACTACAGCAAAGATGAAGTACGTAAGGGGTTGCTAGCGCTTCAAATCATACTTCAAAGTATGGCCTAATTATCAACATAAACAAGCCTGTCTTTTCGCAGAAAATGACGAAACCGTTAACGAAACCGTTTTCGTAGCTAGATTTTTTTAATAATTTATAATTGTTCTAAATAAATGATTCAATCTTTAAACCATCATTCTGAATTTTCTCCTATCCCAACTCAGTAAAAAGTCGAGAGGCCGAATGGATGGATGGTTTTCGGATGTGGAGTTTTTTGTTCAAAGAGCAAAATGATAGAGCCCTGGAGAATGACAAAAATAGGCTTAGATATGAGATATGGCGAAATGAACGAATGAACGCACAAAAATCTCTCGCTTATGTTCCTTTGTCATTTCGAGTGGAGGCTCACCGGAGTGAGAAATCTATAAACATGCTCAAGATCGGACTGACAGAAGATTTTGCTTCTAGATTGAATGAGTAGATTTCTCCGAAGGGTCGAAATGACAGAGCAGGGTCGAAATGAAAAAGCAGGGTTAGAGTGACAAGGCAGTGCTAGTATAACAAAGTAGATTTGGGATGATCGAAAGGCTAGAGTGACAGAAGAGGAATGATGATAGGCTAAACGTGCAAATCTCACCCACTTGTGCTTGTTTGTCATTTCGAATGGAGGCTCACCGGAGTGAGAAATCTATAAACATGCTCAAGATCAGACCGACAGAAGATTTTGCTTCTTGATTGACTGAGTAGATTTCTCCGAAAAGTCGAAATGACAAATCAGATTGTATGTGTAGATGCTAAAGGATTCAAAATAGGTGGACAAGCCGCTAAACTTTAGTTTACGCTATCTAGGATAATAATTTTCGCCTAATTGGTAATGCCAAATCAAAAACACTCAGCAATAAACTTACCCCATACACCCCATCCATCGCAGTTAAAACTCATGAGGAAAATCAATTTCCGATTAGAATATGGATCATCGAACGAACTATGCCAATGCGCAGGATACGGTGATTGTATGAGAATGCCCTTCGTCAACCGAGGTAGAGATAGATACACTCTGGTCACTCTGCAACGAAGCAAAATGATCTTCAGTCACAGTGACGCTATGTGGATGTCCACTGCTACCGGTAATATCATAGGTTTTCTCCTCACCAGCAGTTACGTCTGACTTAGAAACTACCAGCTCATGAGGATCAGAATGATTATCTCCTATAGATACTGACGTACCGTTGTCCAGGCAATTGGTATCGTCATCACTATCACCTGGTCCCGGATCGTCTTCTGAATTTGAAGAGCAGTTCCAAAGAGAAAGAAGTGGAATACTTACAAATAGTGCAGCGCTGGCTTTTTTAAGAAATGATTTTCTATCCATTGTATTAGGCTTTTAATGTATGTACATACAATGTACCGAAAAGACACTAATTAACCATGTCAACACGGTCTGACAAATGTCTTGAACCCGACATTAAAAATAAATTATGCAGAAAAAGAATGAAAATAAATCAAGAAAATGAGAGCTGGCATTAGGTTTAACCTGAAATATGCATTAGATAATCTATTCCAATCATAAAGCACTTTGAAATAGACACTTAACATATATTTATTGAATCACCATAGCGGTGCTATACCTCTTCAATATAAGTGCCTCTTTCTTTGCGCTTTATAGCTTTCATCACGATTCCTAATGCATAATCCAGGTTTTAAATCAAAAGGACCGAGACAATACTTTGCCTCGGTCCTGAATTTTATCCTCCTAGTGATATAGGCTATTCCATAATCTTATTGAAACCCTTTCTTCTCTAGCAGAGGGCCTATTTCTGGAGTTTTACCTCTGAATTCTACATAGAGATCCATACCCGGTTCTGAACCACCCTTGCTGAGCATGGTTCGGTATCTAGCTGCAGTCTCCTGATCAAATAGATCACCAGTCTCTTTGAAGGCTTGAAAACAGTCTGCATCTAACAATTCTGACCAGAGGTAGCTATAATATCCTGCGGAATAGCCTCCTGCAAAAATGTGGTTAAAATAGCCGCTTCTGTACCTGGGAATAATTTGATCAATCAAACCGATCTTCTGCATGGCTTCTTTTTCAAAAGCTCGAGCATCAATGCCTTCTGCATCTGTCAGTGTATGCCATGACATATCGAGATAGGCTGCCGCCATATATTCTACAGTTCGAAATCCTTCATTGAAGGCATTGGCTTCATTCATTTTTTGAATCAATTCATCCGGGATCAATTCCCCTGTTTGATAGTGTTTAGCATATAACTTTAACACTTCCGGTTCGCTCATCCAGTTTTCCATGACTTGCGAAGGAAATTCTACAAAGTCTCTTGGAACGCTTGTACCAGCCTGCGAAGGATAGGTCACATTGGAAAAGAGTCCGTGCAAAGCATGTCCAAATTCATGAAACAGCGTTTCTGACTCAGAAAATGATAGTAAAGATGGGCCGTCAGCTGTGGGCGCAGGAAAATTGAAATTGTTAGTTACTACGGGCGTTACTTTACCATCCATAGTTGACTGCGATCTGAGTGCGTTCATCCAGGCACCGCCACGCTTACTCTCTCTGGCAAAGAAATCCATGTATAATATCCCAATGTGGGTACCATCGGCCTCCAAGACTTCAAATACCTGCTGGTCTTCATGCCATTTCGGCATGTCCTGCAGCTCTCTTACTTCTACGTTGAACAGTTTTTTGGCTAGCGCAAATGCTCCGTCTCTGACTGCTGTAAATTCGAAGTACGGACGCATTGCATCCTCGTCGAAATTGTATTTAGCTTTTCTGACTTTCTCGACGTAATATCTCCAGTCTGACCCTTTGAGTTCACCCTCAACACCATCTTTTTTCATTTCCGCTGTCAAAGCTCCTCTTTCGGCTTTGGCCAAGTTTAGCGCAGCAGGCCAAACTTTATCCATAAAATCAAAAACCGCTTTTGGTGTCTGTGCTACACTCGAGGAAAGTCTCACATCAGCATGAGTCTTGTATCCCAGCAAATTGGCTCTTTCTATTCTAAGAGCTACTATCTCCTCTATAATTGCCTTGTTGTCATTTTCGTTGTCATTGTCAGCTCGCATGGCATATCCCTGAAACAGCTTCTCCCGCATTTCTCTATTAGGAGAGTACTGCAAAAAGGGATTGATACTTGGACGCTGTAGCGTGAAGGACCACCCTTCTTCATGTCTGCGCTTTTTGGCTTCTTCAGCAGCTAAGGCTACCAAGCTACTGGTGAGCGTACCGTAATCTTCTGGATTTGTCGTATGCACCTCCATGCTATTGGTCTCTGCCAATACATTCTGACCAAACTTAGTAGTCAATTCGGAAAGGCGTCCATTGATCTCCTTCAACCTTTCTTTTTCTGCTCCTTCTAGTCCTACACCTGATCGGACAAAACCTTTGTATGCTTCTGACACGAGTCTTTTTTGTTGAGCATTCAAATCAGACGACTCCAGCCCATTATAAATCGCTTCTACTCTTTTGAATAGACCCTTATTTAAGTTGATATAATCGTAGTGCTTGGAAGTCAACGGCGATAATACAGTTCGTAAAGAATCCAACACGTCATTGGTATGTGCGCCGGCTACTGCATAAAATATACGGCTGGTTTGGTTCAGCAATTCACCAGATCTTTCGAGTGCCTCCATGGTATTGGCAAATGTGGGCGCTTCAGTGTTATTTACGATAGCATCAATCTCTGCTTTGTTATCCGACATGCCTTGTTCAAATGCTGGCATGTAGTGTTCATCTTTGATCAGATCAAAGGGAGGTACTCCGAATCGGGTATCCCATTCCGTTAGTAGGGGGTTACTATTCATTTGGGTTGTTGGCTCTGGTGCCTGGCATCCTGATATCACAATCAGGCCGAGGACTAGCACCGATAATACATTTCTCATGGGTTAATTTTTATAATTGAAAGAAGAAAAGCGATGAAACATCGCTTTCTATATTTTTCGAATTTAATATGATTTTTGGCATTAATTAAATTAATTCCATCAATGGTCAATTCTGGACTATTGCTTTTCTCTAATTGCTTTGAACTCAGAACCCTGTTTCCACTTAGGGAAATAGGACTCATTGGCCAGCGTGTAACCCACCTCAAAAAGTACTTGAGCGTCTAGTACTATACCTTCAGCATTAAAATCATCAGTATACTCGTCGGATGGCTTATGGTAGTTTTCACTAGTGTATTTCTTATACTGCTCTTCACCCCACTCCTTGCCATTGGCTTCGCTGTCCGTGCCTCCACTTCCATCCAGGGCTGGTATCCCAATGCTTGCGAAACTGTAGTGGTCTGATCTAAAGAAGCTGCCTTTCTCAGGAAATTGATCTGGCAACACATATCTTCCCTGCCGCTGAAGTGCACGTTCGGCATATTCTTCAAGCTCAGATTGTCCGTAGCCAATAATCGAAAAATCATTGACTCTTCCAAGCGGACGATAGGCATCTGCATTGAGATTGGCAACAGTCTTGGCCGGGTCGTAAATAGGATTGGCGGCATAGTGCGCTGATCCCAACAATCCTTGCTCTTCGGCCGTCACTGCAATAAATACAGCTGATCTTTCGGTAGCTTTATTCAACTTGGTAAACGCTTCTGCTATCTGAATAATCGCAGCTACGCCAGTCCCATTATCCACAGCTCCATTATAAATCGAATCTCCATCCACAGGACTACCTATACCAAAATGATCCCAATGGGCACTATATATTATTACTTCATCGGGTCTGGTTGTACCCTCGTACTTTGCGATCACGTTGTTTGATACTGATCGCTTGATAGAATTTTTGAGCCCCACGGATAGCTGCTGATTCATTGGAAATGACTTGAAATCTGGTTTTCTTGCCTCTTCATAAAAGTCGTAGCCTTCCATACCCATATTGGCAAACATTCTATTGGCGCTTTCCATTGAAACCCAACCTTCTAGAATACATCTTGACATATTGTTATCTGAGTTTTCCAGATAAAGGTTAGCACCAGACCATCCGCCCTGTACTACCTCAAATGGATAACTGGCATGGGCAGTCTCGTGTACTATGATAATGCCGGCAGCTCCTTGTCGTGCGGCCTCTTCATATTTGTAGGTCCATCGCCCATAGTAAGTCATTTCGTTGCCTTTGAAAAAAGACTTGTCTTCGGTACCAAACCCGGGATCGTTTATGAGCACCATTACGGTTTTACCTTTCACATCAAGGCCTTCGTAATCATTCCAGTTGTATTCTGGAGCAATAGTTCCATATCCGGCAAACACAATTTCTGAATTTTCGAGCCTGACAGAATCGGTGACCCGTCTGGTCAGTACCACAAAATCATCCCAATAATTCAGTTCAAACGCTTGGTCACCGCCAGTGATTTTCATTTGAGGATCTACCGTTGCATTTAATTCTACCAAGGGTACCTCTTGAAAATAACTATCTCCATTACCTGGCTTCAGGCCTAACTTTTGAAATTCCTCTTTCAGGTAATTGATTGTTTTTGTTTCGCCTTCCGTAAATGGCATTCGACCAAGAAACTCATCCGAGGCAAGCGTCTTGATTCTTGGTTTTAGCCCTTCTTCGCTTATACTGTTGTAGGCTTCCTCAAAATTTTGATCTGGGGTGCAAGCCTGAAATCCAATCAGGATGATAGCGGCAAGTACAATAAGTGTTTTCTTCATTAGAATAGGGTCGTTTTTTAAAAGAGTTCCAATTTAACTAATTCTCACATGTAGAGATAATTTGAACTAAAAACAATCACCTAAGCCACAACATTCTAACTAAATTAATCTATTGAATCGTGCATAAGCTGCCTTTTCTAATTCTTCTCGATGGTCGGGGTGTGAGATATTTATTAGCATACGAGCTCGCTCCTGCAAGCTTTTTCCATACAAGTCCGCAATTCCATATTCTGTAGCAATGTAGTGCACATTGGCTCTGGTAGACACCACCCCAGCCCCTTCCTTCAATACGGGTACAATCTTGGAGGCACCTTTATTGGTCACTGAAGAAAGAGCGATGATAGGTTTGCCTCCTTCAGAATAAGATGCCCCTCTGATAAAATCGATTTGTCCACCTACGCCAGAATATTGCCTGATCCCAATGGAGTCAGCACATACCTGGCCTGTAAGGTCGATTTCAATGGCACTATTGATGGAGGTCACCTTAGGGTTTTTCCTGATGACAGATACATCATTGGTAAAAGAGACGTCCATCATCATCACACCTGGATTGTCGTCGACAAAATCGTACAACTTCTGAGTACCCATTATAAAGGCTGAAACTATCCTCTCCGGATATAGTTTCTTGAGCTCTCCTGTGATAATTCCTTTTTCAACCAAAGGAATAACACCATCAGAAAACATCTCAGTATGAATGCCTAATTTTTTGTGGTTGGTGAGGCTTGCTAGTACTGCATTGGGAATGGCACCGATGCCCATTTGTAGGGTAGCACCATTGTCAACCATGCCTGCTACATAGCTACCTATCCGCCGTTCTACACTTGTTGGCTCTGGTACCTCTACCGTATGAATAGGACAATCATGCTCTACCAGATAATCAAAATTGCTGATGTGCATCATACCATCACCATAGGTTCTAGGCATATTTTTATTGACCTGAGCGATAACAAGTTTGGCACATGATACAGCAGTATGAGTCGCATCTACAGATACACCAAGTGAGCAATAGCCATGTTTATCCGGTGGTGAGATCTGAACCAAGGCCACATCGATTGGCAAAGTCTCTTTTATTAGCTTGGGGATCTCGCTTAAGAATACTGGAATGTAATCGGCAATTCCCAATTGGGTAGCCCGACGTACATTTGATCCTACAAAAAAGGATTTGACTTTAAAACTTTTGCTATATTTCTCATCAAGGTAACTGGCGTTGCACTCGGTATGTAAATGTACCAATTCGACATTTTCAAGATCGGGTGCTCTATTGGTGAGGGCATCAATCAAAATCTGAGGAGCAGCGGCAACACTATGTATAAATATTCTATCATTCGATTTTACATATTCTAAGGCCTCGTTGGCTTCAAGATATTTACTCATATCACTTTGTTTTTTGTGTAAATCTAAAAGGAGATTTCTTTGAGAAATATGATTTATATCATTCATATATACAGTGCTTATCACATCACATAAGAGCGATTCTAAACGATTGGCTGGGCGTGCTAAATACCTGATCAGACTTATTTGTCATTTCGAGTGGAGGCTTGGACGGAAAGAGAAATCTAAATATATCAAATGCTGTACTAACTGATATTCAGAACTTCTAAATAGCTGGATTAGATTTCTCCTAAGGTCGAAATGACAAAAAGAGAGTGAGGTCAGAATAACCATTTAAACGCAGGTTAAAACGCAAGCATGAAGGCTGGCCGCTCAGCGGATTTCTCCAAGGGTTGAAATGACAAATAATTACAAACTTCAGAATGACCGTAGCTGATGCTTCGAGTTAGATGGGTTGTATGCTATTGGCACAATCAGCTACCATTTCAATAGTTTTCTTTACCTATGATATATGTTAGATTAGCAAAATCTTTCTTTCGGAAAGTAAACCGAACAATCATATTTAATATCAATACATGCTGGATAATAAATCATTTAGAGAAGAGGCCCACAAGCTGGTAGATTGGATGGCTGACTTCTATGAAAACATAGAAAAATATCCGGTGAAGTCCCAGATGAGTCCTGGAGAGGTTTTACAAAAGCTTCCTCGTCATCCACCCGCTCAAGGAGAAGACTTTTCCAAAATTTTTGCAGATTTTGAAAATATCATTCTACCTGGAATGACCCATTGGCAGAGCCCTAATTTTCATGCCTATTTTCCCGGCAATTCCAGCTATCCTTCTGTACTTGGCGAGATGCTAACGGCCACATTAGGTGCGCAATGTATGATTTGGGAGACTTCTCCTGCTGCCGCCGAATTAGAAGAGCTGATGATCAATTGGCTGAAGCCAATCATGAACATTCCTGATAACTGGACTGGCTGCATACAGGATACAGCCTCGACAGCAACCCTAGCAGCCCTGATATCCGCCAGAGAGAAAAAAACTGACTGGTCTGTCAATAAAAATGGATTCGATTCCAATAAACTCAGATTCTACTGTTCGTCTGAGACGCATTCTTCGATCGACAAGGCCGTGAAAATACTTGGCGCTGGTGCAGGTAACCTTGTAAAGGTGCCTGTAGACGAACGCCTGGCAATCATTCCAGGAAAACTGGAAGAACTCATCATCAAAGACCTGGAGGATGGATACGTGCCGTGCGCTGTAGTAGCAGCGGTAGGTACTACTGGCACTCTGGCTGTCGATCCGGTAGACGCCATCGGACATATGTGCAAGCAATATGATATCTGGCTACATATAGATGCTGCATACGCAGGCACCGCATTGATGCTACCGGAGTATCACCACTTCATAGATGGCATCTCCAATGCGGATAGTTTAGTTTTCAATCCACATAAATGGATGTTCACCAATTTCGATTGTACCGTTTATTTTATCAAAGACGAGAAGGCACTGACCAATACATTTGAAATTTTACCAGAGTATCTCAAAACCAGTACAAGAGGTCAGGTGAAAGATTATCGTGATTGGGGGGTACCACTAGGCAGAAGATTTAGGGCATTGAAACTGTGGTTTGTCATTCGTGATTTTGGGATTGAAGGCATTCAGAAAAGGTTGAGGGAGCACATCGGCTATGCAGATTGGTTTGGCCAGCAAGTAACAAAAGCTAAAGACTACGAGGTGGTCATCGACCCAATATTGAATGTCGTCTGCTTTAGATATGTAAACACTGACATGTCTGAGGAAAAATTAAATGAACTTAATGCTGAGCTGCTGGCGGCTATCAACTCATCTGGAGAGGCGTATTTATCTCATACCAAGGTGAATGGCAAATACTCTCTTAGAATGGTGATAGGCCAGACTTATGTGCAGAAAAAACACATTGAGAAAGTTTGGAACCTGATACAACAGAAGGCTTCAACACTCACTTAGATTAATTAAAAAATGAAAAAAATAGTAGTACTCACAGGCGCAGGAATCAGTGCTGAATCCGGAATCAGAACATTTCGCGATGCTGATGGACTGTGGGAAGGACATGACGTCATGCAGGTGGCATCTCCTCAAGGATGGGCAGCTAATCAGGAGCTGGTACTCGATTTTTACAACCAAAGAAGAAAACAAGCGCTTACTGCGGAACCCAATCCAGGACATTTAGCTTTAGCTGACTTGCAGAAGGACTTTGAGGTGACTATTGTGACACAAAATGTAGATAACCTACATGAGAAAGCCGGATCCAAAAATGTGATGCATCTTCACGGTGAGCTTTTCAAATCGAGAAGTACGCTGGACGAATCGTTGGTCTATAATATGACCGGATGGGAACTCAATGTTGGAGATCTATGTCAGAAGGGCTCTCAACTGCGCCCTCACATCGTTTGGTTTGGAGAGATGGTACCCATGATGGATCTAGCCATCGAAGAGTCTCTATCGGCGGATATATTTCTTGTGGTAGGGACTTCACTTGCGGTCTATCCAGCAGCAGGGCTCATCCATCACACTCAAGTGGGTATACCCAAGTATATCATTGATCCGAACATGCCTGATGTAAGCCAAGAACACAATTTGTTTTTGTATGAAGAAAATGGTGGTACCGGTGTACCAAAAGTGGCCGACCTGCTCAGGGAAAAATATCTATGAATACTGAAAAAATAATTACCAAACGAATTGGGCATCAACTGGACGCCTCAGTACTCAGTACGACTCCAGACACAAAGCTGGTAGATTCGCTATGGGCGATCAACTGGTTTGATCTCAGAAGAAAGTGGATGTATAGTTTGTACAATATGCTTGTGGTCGGCCACGTGCAAAAAATTGGCGCTAAGCCCATTTTTAAAGGTGAGCTTCAAAGGCCTATTCACAACAGTGAACGTCTGAGGCGAGACATGCTACTCATCGTACGATATCCAAAAGCAAGCGCATTTTTAGAAATGATCTCTTCCTATTTCTTTCAGGTCAAAGGCATGCTCCGGTCCTCTGCGGTTGAGCACTTTCAATTTGGATTTATGAGTAATCAGCGGTTGAGCTCTGACGAGCAGGACGAAGCTTTTCCTACGGCATACAAAGGCAAGCTTAAATATCTGGTACAAGTCTGTGAAGGTAGTGATGCGATCGACCTTGACGCGCTAATCGAAGCTGCAAAGTCCAGAGAGATTTTTCCCCATTTTATAGGCAAAAAATCAGCTATACTTGGCTTGAAAAAAAATGAAGCAAGCCTTAAAACCCTTGATTTCATCCTAAGCCATGTATTGGTGTTAGGAGGATTTGATGATGAGGCACTCGAATCGTTTGCCCAATCGGCTGAATATCAAAAATTCTTTAATAGCAGCTCGGAGTCCTTTTGTGGTCTCTATGAAAGGACAATTTGACTCCCGGCAGATCATTGATTGATCATTGGGGAGCCATCATTTTGGGTTATGTTAAATCTAATTCCAAGGTTAGTGCCTGCTTAAGATCCCAAATCAGATCTTCAGGATTTTCTACTCCTACTGATAAGCGGATCAAGTTTTCTTTGATACCGATCCTTTTCTTCTCATCTGGATCTACTCCTGCATGAGTCATCGTAGCCGGGTGCTGGATTAGTGACTCGGTACTTCCTAAGCTCACCGCTAGTTTTACAAGCTTGAGTTTATTGATAAACTGAAAAGCTTCTGTCTCTCCTCCTACTATCTCGAAGGAGATCATGGCACCTGCCGAGGTACACTGCCGTTCGAAAACCTCGTGCTGCTCTGGATTGTCCTCCTTCAAAAATCCCATGTAGTGCACTTTGCTAATGCCTTTATGCGATTTAAGAAACTCAGCCACCTTTCTCGCATTCAAGGCTTGAAGTTCCATTCTGGCCTTTAAGGTTTCCAAGCTCCTCATAAGCAACCAGCCTGTCCACGGACCTGCCATATTGCCTAGAAAGGTTCTGAGACCTTTGATTCTCGTAATATTCTCTTTTGTCCCAAGGCAGGCTCCAGCGATGACATCGCTATGGCCCCCGATATACTTAGTCGCTGAGTAGAGTACGAAATCGGCTCCATGTTTTAGCGGATGCTGCCATAATGGTCCCATATAAGTATTGTCGACTGCCAAATAAACCGGGTCATCTTCTCTCGAAAACCGATCAGCAATCTCGCGACACATTTCCATATCTATCAAACCATTGGTCGGGTTGGCTGGTGTCTCAATGTATATCATAGCCAGACGATCTGAGTGCCCGGAGTTAACGATGATACTTTCGATTTCTTCTTTGGTGCTGTCTGGATAAAACCCAACGACATGGACACCAAACTTGGTAAGAATATGATTGATAAAATGATCCGTGCCACCATATACTGGTGAACTATAGAGTAACAAGTCTCCGGGTTTCAAAAATTCCATGAGACAGGTAGAAATTGCTGACATACCGCTTTCAAAAACCGCACAGTCTTCTGCTTGATCCCAAAGGCACAGACGGTTTTCCAGAATTTCTAAATCAGGGTTGTTCAGCCTACTATAAATGAGTCCAAGTTTTTCTCCTTTTTCTTGTTCACGTAGACCGTACGCCACTTCAAAAAAGGCTTTACCTTCTTCAGCGGAGTTGAATACGAATGTGGAGGTTTGAAAAATCGGACACTTTAGAGATCCTTCAGAAAGCTTGGGGTCGTACCCATGGCTCATCATCAGACTTTCGGGGCTGAATTGTTTGTTCATGATCTTATTTTTCAACAATTATTGTGATTTCATCCTTTACATTCCACATTGATAGATTTATTTTCTGTATATATCTATATTTGCAGTTTTATTTTCTTCTATTGTTTTCTACAGACTCAACAAAAAGAAACGCCATGATTGATCAGACAGACCTAAGGATTCTTGAGCTTTTGCAGAAGAACAGTAAAATGAAGATGAAGCAAATTGCTGATTCGATCGGCATGACTATTACCCCAGTATATGAGCGAATCAAAAAGATGGAACGCAACGGGGTCATAGAAAATTACACCATTCGTGTCAACCCAAATCGCCTTGGATATCAACTCGTGGCCTACTGCAGCGTGACACTCAAAGAGCATTCGCAGCAGAATCTAAAGCAATTCGAATTGGGCGTACAACAGCTCGACCAGGTGCTGGAGTGTAGTCATATGTCGGGCAACTTTGATTATCTGCTCAAAGTAGTGGTCAGAGATATGGAAGACTATCAACTGTTTATCTCAAATCACCTGGCTGCGCTGGATAACATCGGGCAGGTGCAGAGTTATTTCGTGATGAAATCAATCAAGGAGCAAACCTTCTCTTTTGGAGAGGTTCAGCTCGAACGTAGGTAAATAGCTTACGCCGATATAAAAGAATTACCTACGGCGCAATCAGCAATTTTATTAATTTGATTCCCTATCCCATAACATGCTGATATTAAGGCTTTTCAGTTTGGATAATTAAATTAATTTATACAACTTAGTCAAGAGAAAAAGATTTATATCCAGCGTCTGAATTGATGCAAGCATTTTCAACCACAATCCACTATGTCAAGAAATTTAGAATTGCGTAGCACTTTCCAATTCTCCGGAGAAGGGCTAGGCACACTAGCCCAACCACAGGAGGCCATATTCTCCTCCACCACACCAGCTACTACAGAGGTAGAAGAATCCATTAAGAAAAATAATTTCGGAATTGCGACCTTGATCAGCAAGTCGATCTTTTCTTCATTGGATGAAGAAATGAGAGCTATGACAGAAGCATACAGCTCGAAAAGACTTGCTTCATTGATCAATAAAGGATTCAAATGCAGTGATGGTGTACTTTCCATCAGAGATACTGCAAGTGAACTAGAGCATTTTGAATTTAATACTGCACATGCCTTCGAGTCTGGCGTTTCTTCAAAATTCTGCTTGCGAGAAGGTGCACATAAAGGTCACGTCATCCTTCATGTACCTGCCTTTGTACCAAGCAAAGAATTGAATGTGCCAGCCGAAGCAACCAATTTTAAAATCACAGCCCGATTGATCTCAATATCTGACTTCGAAAGGAATGGCGATCATGTGGCGATTTGCAATAAGCCATTGCATAATCAAGTGGGCATATATGAGACTACCATGTTGCCGGTATTGCGGATACCTACCCAGCCGCTAACGGCTCAATTGTCCATACCCGGCACTTCCAATATTCAGAATGATGTTTCCGCACTTTTGATTATGGGCATCAAATTTTATGCTTATAAGAATTCGAAATTTAGCTTCATGCCAGAGAGCGGAATGATGAAGGTAATGACCGTAAGATAGTTAACCTCCTATCGTAGACATTGACTCGGAAATGGATTTATCCAGTTTCCTGTTTTTTTCTGCGGCAAAACCATCTTTTTCTCTTTTCTGCACGGTAGAAATCAAAACTTCAGCAATTTGGTCATCATTTCGATCTGATCGTAGCAATTGCTTTATGTCTAACACACCTTCATCATAAAGACAATTTTTGATGGTTCCTGTGGCTGTTAATCTTATTCTGTTACATGCTCCGCAAAAGGTTCTGGAGTATGCGGGAATAATTCCAAAATTACCCTGGTGCCCTGTAGCCTTATAAAGTGTAGCTGGATTACTTGGGTCGCTTTTTAGATCTACCAGTGTTCCAAAATGAGATGTCAATTCTTCTAGGATTCTTATATGGCTCCAGTTCTTTGTCAGGTCGGAAGTATCCGACCCATTAAAAGGCATTTCTTCGATAAACCTGACACTTACATTTTTGTTGGCGGCTAACTTAGCCATGTTCACCACTTCATGTTCGTTTTTTCCATGCATGACCACCATGTTGATTTTTGTATTGATCCCAAGATTGAGCAAGCCATCCAGCGTTTTCATCACAGTATTGAATTCGTCTCTGCGTGTGATTTTATGAAAATTTTCTTTGTCCAGACTATCCAAACTAAGATTTACTCCATCAATACCGATTTCCTTTAGGCGTTCTAAATGAGGGAAGGTCAGCACTCCATTGGTGGTGATATGTACCGCTTCGATCCCTGCAATCGACTTAGTTTTTTCGAGGAGGCTCATAAAATCCTTTCTAAGGAATGGCTCTCCACCCGTATATCGAACTTTTTTTACGCCCAGAGCAGCAAAAATTTGTGTTAACCGAAGAATTTCCTCATAGGTCAGCAATTCTTTCTTGGGTAAGTAATTGATCCCTTCGGCGGGCATGCAATAGAAACAGCGTAAATTGCAGCGATCTGTAACCGCTATTCTGAGATAATCCACAGTGCGGTTGTATGGGTCTACCAGCTTGCTTTTAAGCCTATCTGCCATGAGGTATTTTGTTTACTAGTTGTCAATTTTGATCTACTCAAAGATAACACGGAATATTTCGCCTTTTGGTTGAATACGTTACTATCAATAGTTATTTTTAAGGATGTACCGAACCTTGTCTTTTCTTCTTTTGAGCCTTTTGACTCACTCTCTGCTAGCTCAAATTCAGCGGATCGACAGTCTAAAACAAGAAGTGCTTACTTATCCAAAGGAAGATTCTGCCAAAGTGGATCTCTACAATCTTATTGCGTTTGAAATAATCAATACTGACCCCGATGAAGGAAGAAAGTATGCAGGGATGGGTTACGAGTTGGCCCAGGAGATCGGGTATTCCAACGGATATGCAAGGGGTCTAAATCTGGTGGGTAGTTCTTTTCTCACTGTCGGAGAATATGATGCTGCGCTGGACTTTTATCTTAAATCTCTAGAGGTATACGAGCGTACTGGCTTTCAAATGGGTATTTTCATAACCTACAACAATATTGGGGAGCTATATGAGAAAAAGCATCAGCTCCATGAAGCGCTTCGCTACCACAAGAAATCGCTCGACCTAAAGGAAAAGTACCTAAAGGAACGTCATCCCATCATGTCGCATGTAAACCTAGGTGAGATCTACTATAGACTCAACTATTTAGATTCTGCTGCTACACACTTCAGAATGGCTGAGAAAATGGCTAAAGAGGAGAACCGTCCGAAAGCAATCGCCTACGCACAAACTGGTATAGGAAAAGTTTACGCAAAACGAAGAAACTACTCACCGGCTTTTATCTATCTCAATTTGGCCGATCAAATCTGGACTTCGCTGGAAGACTATGTTGGGATGTTTAGAATTTCACTTGAACGTGCTAAAATTTCATTTGAATCAAAGAATTTTGATTCCTCTCTCGTTCATGTCCAATCCGCGATTGAAAAAGCCGAAAAGGTAAGCGCACAGGATTTAAAATTAGAGGCGTTGGAGCTCAGGTACAAGATAGACTCTGCCAAACAAGACTTTGAATCCGCTTTTGCTTCCATGCGGGCTTATGACCAATTAAAGGGTAAAATATTCGATTTGGCTAAAGAAAAGCAGTTGCAAAACATTCAGGCCAAGTTCGAATTTGAAGAGGAAGAAAGGATCCACGTGGAACTCATCAAAGAAAAGAAACTAAGTGAGGAAATAGTGAGCTATCAACGTACCATGATTGCTGGTATTGGGCTTATCCTGCTTTTGATTTCGGTGATCGCGGTTCTGTTTTACAATCAGGTAAAAAAACAAGCCAGACTTAATAGGCTTCTCAAAGAGAAGAACGGCGAGATAAAAGAGAAGGCTATGGAACTAGAAATTCTAAACAATAATTTGGAGGAAATGGTGGAGGAGAGAACCAACGTCATCCAGAAGAAGAATGTCAAACTCAAAGAATACTCATTCCTAAATGCTCATATTGTAAGAGGCCCACTGGCGAACATCCTTGGTCTTACCAAACTGCTAAAAAACGAAATAGAAGAGGAAGAAAAAAGGCAGATGATAGAGCATTTGCACTACTCAGCGGATAAGCTCGATGACGTACTCACGGACATCAAAAAGAAATTAGAAAAGGGAGAATTGATCAATTAATTTTCCTTAAATAGATTGACAGTGACTGTAGCCAACTCCGAATTAGGAAACTTCCTGAATCGGTCTTTTTCAGCATGCAGTCCTGCCATTTCCAGCGCTTCGATAAAGACCTCGACTTCCAGGATATACTGATCCGAAAATCCATGGGTAGCATCATACGCCGTTACAGCTGTTTTACCCAGATGGCTTGCCACATTTGACGGATCTACAGTGTGTAACTCAATGAGAAGCAATCCAAATTTTTTGACGTAGGGCGACCACTTTTGAAAATGCTCTACCAAAGAGGCCTGCACACTATTGTTGTTTTTTCTTGCTCCCTGGTAGGCATATGCTCCTGTGGATGCGCTTTGGACAGTGACCTCTTCTGGTTCTTGCCAGATCCTATTATGATCCAGAAAGGTCCGTACATTGAGCAACTCTCCCAACTTGATATTATAATTATTCTTTAGATCATCCGCCAACAGATCGGGTCGTCCTATATCTCCCCAGATCACCTTGGCCCAGATGTCGGCTTGAACTAAATTTGCCTTTGTGATTTTGAGCGCAGCTTCATTATAGTCTACTCCGACTAGAGTCAACGGATACTCGTCCAGCATTTTACCTCTTATGGTTTGTTGTGCGATCACATCAAAGAGGTGCTGAATAAACGCACCGTTGCCGCACCCCATATCCAAAATTCCTTTGGGCTGGTCAGCGATAGGCTGGTTGAAGATTTCGACAATGATCTCATCTACTACCTTAAAATATGCCGCGTGTGCTCCTCCACTACCCCATACATTCATGGCTCTATCTACGTGTTTCTCTTCTTCGCCTGATGAGCTGGCGAGGATTTTAGGGTTGCCGAAGATAAGATCGTCAAGATGCCTGAAGGTTGGAATGTAGGAGACGGTGACCCCATAGGCGCTCGCTCGCTTGGCATAAAACAATCCTTTCTCGGTAAACTGAAATGTCCCATTTTTTTCGGTAAACCAGCCAACGTAAGTAAACATGTCGAGAAGCCTCTTGAAACTCTCCGGATTTTTATGAAATTCCTCTGGCTTGAAACTGGCCTCCATAAAATACTTATGAAACATCCCGCTCATGCCGAGATGTACAATGGTAGGCCCCAGAATAATACCTTCTATGTGTGTCAACACTTGTTCCTGAATCTCGCGTTCGAGATCATCAGACGGCTCTTCCAATCCGTACCTGTTGCAGTAATTGTCGAAAATCTTTTCCAAAAACAGAAAAGGTTCGATTTCGAATTTTCTAGGGTGAAATTTTTCGGTCAATTTCAACAATCCAACCACTTCCTTGTAGAGCTTTGAAAGCTCAAAGGCTCTTGCACTTTTATCATTGGTTGAGAATTGAATTTCGTCTTTTTCGTTGTCGGTGTCCTGAGCGAGCCAGCCCTGTGAACAAAGGATTCGAAGGGCTACATTCAAATACCCTTCGTTTGCACTAAATCTGTTATTAAGCGCCTCTAAGGTGCATGTACCTTGTTCTAAGAGGTAGGATAGCACCCCTTTTTCATATAAGGCATAGGCTGTGGGAGCTGTGCCAATACCATCAAGATGACGGAAGAGTTTTGCTCGTAATTCGGCTTGTTCAGTTTTGGGTATCATATCCAATAATAGCTAAAAAAATCGAATCTCTGGCACTAAATATTCAATACCAATTCCTCCCCGACGTAAGCTCGACCGCCAGCAAATAATCTTGCCATTGATCCATTTTTCAGCTCCAGGTTGACGGTTATTTCGCTAGGCGATGGAGGTCTCATGTATTCTCCCTGTCGGAGGAAAATTTGAGTCTTTGTGGTGATCAACTGTTGATATAAATATCCTGCCAGCGGACCAGCAGCCATACCTGTAGCTGCCTCCTCTGCAATACCATATCTAGGGGCAAACATCCGAGTGGTGGCCTCGGCATCTTGCGTCGGAGCATAGAGGTAATAGCCAATAAGGTCATGCTTTTCTGAATAGCTATCTATCAGTGGTTGGTTTGGCGTAATTTCGGCCAGTATTTCTTTATCGATAATTGGGATGATCAGAAAAGAGTTGCCAGTATTAACAATACTAAGGGGAAGCTTTTCTGACAACGCAGAATTTGTTATTCCTAAGGAATCCAAAATCCGAACCTTGTCCTGATTTACTGACTTGAACACTGGTGCTTTTTGCTCCATATAAGTATTACCATCTTTGAAAAAAATCTGACGCGTACCATCAATGGTCTCTTTGGAGGACTTATTGCCTTGAATCAGGCCTTGTGTTTTCAAGAATGAGAAAGTAGCCACTGTGGCGTGACCGCAATGTGAAATTTGCCTGTTGGGGGTAAAAAAGTCTAGTTTGAAGTCTGCCTGATTGGAGGCAGATACAAACGCCGTTTCAGAAAGACCTACCTTAGCTGCCACTTCCTGTTTTTGCTCATGGCTCAGCTGATCTGCGTCCAGAACTACACCTGCAGGATTGCCTCCTTGACCATTCGCGCTAAAAGCGAATATTTTTCGTACCAATACCTCCATATATAATGCTGTTTTGGATCGGAGTAAAATTTACTACTCAGGACTTCTTCTCTTAGTCAACTCGAATTGGAATGAGTTCTTCGAAGAAGATATCATCATTTGGGACATCGAATGTCATGCGTTCGATTTTTAGGTTGTTGTCCATATTGAACTGCACCGTACCGAAGCTAAACCAGGCATGCTCTATGTCCCAATCAATTTCCCAAACGTCATAATGCCAGTGTTTCAAAGTGGCAGACAGCGATTTAGCATGCTCGAAGTTGAGGCGTAATTCTCCCTTTTCTAAAGTGACAGTGATTTCTCCATAAATATCCGCTTCATAGGTGCCGGTATATTTTGAAAGCTCTAATGAGGGATTGGTGCCTTCTACACGGCTTGCTTTTCGCTCGGTAATACGCTCATCTTCTTCAGGACCTGACCGAGAGAGAAATCGCTCCGACCAATCTGGACCATTCACTCCCAAAAATTTATCTAAGGCGTAATAGGTGGCAGCCATCATCGGGCTTTTCATCCCGTTGGTAAGTACAATTACTCCCAGTTTTTGATCAGGGATCATATTAAATGCCGTGAGCATTCCGTCGTAGCCACCAGTGTGCCCTACTCTCAAGTTTCCTTGATAATCGCTCAGTCCCCATCCCAGGCCATATGCACTAAAGTGTCGGTTGAAATCATTGGGGTTGACGTGATCCACGGTAAAATTATTGTGTGGTGTCCACATCATGTTTCTCGACCGAGCGCTAAATAGTGTGTCTTGGTTGTTAATGCCATGATTCATGTTCATTATCATCCATTTGGAAAGATCACTCACGCTGGAGATCAATCCGCCCAGTGCTCCGATTTCTTCCCAGTCCTCCCATACGATAGGAATATTTTTGCCGTCGTTTCTAGCATGAGGAGTCGCATAATTACCTACGGATTCCAAATTCTTTGGACTTGTGATGGTACGATTCATCTCAAGTGGTTGGAGGATACGCTCTTTTACATTTTGCGCCCAGGACTTGCCGGTTACCTTTTCAATAACCTCTCCAGCAGTGATGTACATCAGGTTGGAATATCCGTATCCTGCACGGAAATCAAAGGCAGGAGGTAAATTTTTGACTTTTCTCACAATTTCTTCGGCGGTCAAATCTGCTTTGTACCAAATCACATCTCCGCTAAAAGTACCCAACCCTACTCTATGGCTTAGTATGTCTCTGATGGTGGTATTTGCGCTCACCCAAGAGTCATACAATTCAAAATAGGGCAAGTAATCTCTTACTTTGTCATTCCAATCGATTTTACCTTCATCTACCAGCTGGGCAAGAATCGCAGAGGTAAATGCTTTAGAGTTTGATGCGATGGCGTACAGCGTGTTTTGATCGGGCTTGCCTTTCTTATCCACTTCTTTGACACCATAAGCTTTGGCAAAGACCAATTTTCCATCTTTCACAATACCAATACTCATGCTTGGCACATCCCATTCCTTAGTAATCCTTTCAAAATAGGAATCAAGCGCCTTCAGATCGACATTTGGTGCTTGCGCCAATGACTCTCCGCTCCACCATATAGTCAGAGCAATAAGTAAAAAGTACTTCTTCATTTTTGTAGATTTAGTTTTCTGCAAAATATGAAGAACCGACTTCAAAACCCAAATGTTATGCTTGAAGGGACTGGTAATAGGGATGAGTGGTGAAGTACATGGAAATGGCTCATATCAATTATTCTTCTAACCTGAGTAAAAAGCGCTAAGCAAAACCATTAGCTAACGACCTTGGTATCACTACCTATTTTCTGGGCTTTGGGTTTCCACTAGTTTTGAGTTTTTACCCCCCTCTTGACTTCATAGACTTTTTGTAAGTAGCTGCATTATTATTAGCGGCGGACTGCAAGGACAATAATGAGGAAGTATTCGAAAATGCATCGAATGATATCAATTACATTCAGTGCATCGAATAAAATTAGAAAAACATGAATAGAAAAACTTTTATTGTACTACATGAATTGAGTCTTCTGGGTCTTATAGCTGCCGGTTTCTTGGATTATAAATGGTTATTTTGGATCGCTTTGGGATTTGGAATTATAGTGGATATTATTCGAAGGAAAACATTGGGAAAATCATGGTTTGGATGGAATGACCGGTTTGGTGACAGTTATTTTGACCGATTCCTAAAGTAATAAGCCAAAAACAAATACGAACTATCAAATATCATCAAGATAGTTGCATATCAATATCGTTAAGGTTGATTTAAAGTAATTGATCCCCAAATTTGTATTTTCTTTAACTAGGCCATCTCCACAGAGTACACCATAGGAAGGTCTGAAGACAGCAGCTGCCAATGTTCTCCAAGATCGTTGGAATAATAAACATTCCCTGTAGTGGTTCCAAAAACGAGCGTGTCGCCGTCGATAGCCAAACAATGGCGATAGACTATGTCATAACAATTGGACTGTGGTAGACCATTTCGCTGTTGTTTCCAGGTTTTGCCACTATCATCGGTGCGACACACGACTAGCGCCTGATCTATTGCGACGCGGATTTCGTCACTGATGCCCGGCACTACCCAGGCCTGATTTGGGTTATCTGACTTTACAGCAACCGCAAATCCGAAATTAGCCGGGCCGTCTGTCTCACTTACTTCTGTCCAATGTGCTGCACCGTCTGTACTCATGAAAATACCGCAATGGTTTTGTTGCCATAGTATGTCGGGGTTCGAAGGGCACGCCACCAACAGGTGTGGGTCTTGCCCTATTTCAGAATCAGGGTCAGGTAAGAAATCTGCCTTGAGCCCTTTGTTGGAAGATTTCCAAGTCTTGCCAGCATCATATGATTCAAATACGCCGGCACAACTGACAGCTAAATGGATGTGATCAGAGTCACGAGGATCTACTACAATAGAGTGAATACCGGGATTGTCTCTACCTCCTCCAAACCACTTTTCACGAGACGGATGATTCCAAAGAGATTCGACCAGGTGCCAGGTGTCTCCATTGTCCTCAGACTTAAAAAGCGCACCCGGGTCTGTCCCTAAGTAAAGCACTCCTGGTTTATCCACACCACCATGGGCAAAAGCCCAGAGGTATTTCACAGTGGCAGGGACTCCTTCCTTGAGCTCCAAGCCTTCTTCAAACTTGGGCGCTTCTATTTCTTGCCAGGTCTTTCCAGAGTCCGAAGATCTGTGCAATTTGCATCCCCAATGTCCATGATCAAGACAAGCCCACCAGGTATTGGTACGCTCATCTACCAGAGTAAGGGAAACAGGAATACCCAAAAATTGTGTAGAATGATACTTCCAGTCCTGTTGGTCTCTGGCATAAATAATTAGTCCTTTTCTGGTTCCAAGTAGTAGGTTTTCCATGTTGATTTATGTTTTAGGGTCAGCCTCCCGAAAGGGCCTGCATGATATAAATTTCGTCTTCGGGATTTACTTCATCGCTGAGCGATACTCGATCTTTGATCAATTCACCTGCAACAAAAATATTGACATGCTTGCGTAGCTGGCCTTGCTCATCTACCACGTAATCCTTAAGCCCCTTGTGGAGGTTTTCCAATTCATCCAGAATCTCTTTGAGATCAAGGGATTCTAGTTCTACTTCGGTCAGCTTAGGATAGAAGCGCTTGAGGTTTGCTGTGAATTTGACTGTCGGCATATCTGTCTTATGAATTTCAAAATCCTGGTCGCAATGGGGTCTCCCAGTTACGCAATTCACTCATCAATTTAATAAATGACGAATGAAAGATAAAATTTAAGACAGTCCTGGATTATATTATTTCACTTAGCTTGAGATGCAGCAAGGGATAGGGTTCGCCTTGTCCATCAAGCGGCGACCTACCTGCGATCTGAAAGCCCATATACAGATAAAATTCAACTGCCTGTTGATTTTGCTCATTGACGTCTACGCGTGTACATCTCAAGGCATTGATTGCGTGTAATAGCAGGGTTTTGCCTACTCCTTTTTTTCTGTAATCTGGATGAATAAAAAGCATCTCGATATCAATTTCATGAATACCTAGAAACCCAAGAATCCTACCCTGGTCTTTGATTCCAAAAAGTTGAACGGCGTCAAAGTATTGATCCAAAATCAATGGCTTTAACTCGAGTAGGCGTTTTTCGGGAAGAAAATCATGAGTAGCACGAACAGAAGCTTCCCATACCTCAATGAGTTCCAGATAGTCGTTTTTATCAAGTTTGCTAATCGTGTACATAGTATTGTATTAAAAGTCGTACCGTGCACTAATTATACCATTGATCCCGGGTGCACTGATCCCTGAGGAGTAGGGTCGGTAGTGTTTGTCCAGAATATTTTCTATAGATGCCGTGAAACTCAGTCCATCGTTTACATGATATGAGGATCTGATATTGACGGTATACCAGCCTAGAGCGCCTTCCGGGGTATATAAATAGGCTTTGTTTTGCTCACTGGGAGCCAGATCATCCCATTCTCTTTTCGCTTGAAAGTCTGTATATCCTTCGATCGAAAACTGTTCTGATACATAGCTCAAAGATATTTTGCCAAACATTGGATTGGTATGTCTCAGTGGAATGTTTTCAATCTCATCTTCACCGTCGTTGTTGTTGACACGACCAGTCAGGGTGAGCTTCTCAGTAAGTTTGGCGGCCAAGCCGACGGAGTAGCCCCATATGTGAGCCTCACCTACATTGACTAATGCCTCAACATCACTATCTACACCGTCGTACAGGATGGAAGACTGTCCATCGAATAAAAATGATCTTCGAACCATCGCATCACGCAATTGAGTGTAATACAGACTCCCTTCTAGGGTAATACGATTTGATAATTTTAGGTTCAACCCTGTTTCATAATTAAAAGTAAATTCAGCTCCCAAATCTTCATTTGGCACAACTACATTCCCGGGCTCGGAATCAAAAACTTTTCCTATATCATCAATATTTGGTGACCTAAATCCAGTAGAGAACATAAGATTCCATCTAATAAATTTTTTCGGGCTTATGACTGCACCGATAGAACCACTCAATGCTCCATTGCTCAAATTGATTTCGTCATAGGGAAAGTCGAAAAACGATTTATCCTCAAATTTGGAGTTTAGAGCTACATATGTATATCTCAACCCAGAGCTGATTATGGCTATTTTATTTAATCTATGTTTGAAACTTCCGTATGCCGCCGCTGACAAATAACTGCTACCGCCGTCTGGATATCGCGTAGACTCCGCAGTGATTGCCTCTGTTACAATATCCTTTCGCTGTGCCGTAGATTCTACATAGTTATAGACCAGCTCTGTCCCATAGTAAAGTTCGCTTTTATCGGAAATCTTTTTATCAAAGTCAACATTGAGTGCATAGACATCGACCTGTTCTACTCTTGATCTCAGGCTTGTCGATTCGAATTTCCTATCGTTTCTGCTTTCTTTTACCCATTGGTTAGAAAGTACCACTCTGAGTCCATCGTAGAAAAAATTGGAACTGTAGTTAGAGAATGTAAGTGCATTGAGAACAAATTTTTGTGGTCCATAATACCACTGCGCATTCTCCAAATCACCCTCATCTGTCCGCTGTGTCAGTCGATCATATCTAGGAACATCTGATGAGCTGGTGAAATAAAAGGTATGGGTCAGTGTAGAGCCATTTGACAATCTATAGCTCAGTTTGTTCAATAGGTTATACTGCTCATATCCAGAGAACCGCTGTACATTTACTTTATCATTGGGGATCACTACATCCTGACCATTGATTTGATCTATGTATTCAATTCGTTTGCCAAAATCCTGATACTTGGAGGGGCGGTTTCCTCCTGACCTCAAGTCTCCAAAATTACTAAAGGTCAATCCCAGTGTATTGCTCCATTTACTGTTTTGTACATTGACATGAAAATGGGCTGTACGCTCCAGGTTTGCTGATGAAAACCTCATCATGCCTGCTCCATGCGACTCTATGGTCTTACTATCGGTAAACGCTGGGGTAAAAGTATGAAAATCCATTACACCGCCAAGAGCATCGCTTCCATAGACTGATGAGCTAGGCCCAAACACTACTTCAGCTCCGGATAAGAGATTGGGATCGAGCATGATGACATTTTGTAAATTACCACCTCTGTAGATCGCATTATTGATACGAATACCGTCAAGCATAATCAAAACAGAATTAGCAGAAAAACCCCGAATCATTGGGCTCCCGCCTCCAAGTTGGCTTTTTTGAACGAAGACCTGACCACTTTGCTGAAGCATGTCTGCTGAGGTTTGTGGATTGTTTCTTTCAATCTGCTTCGGGGATACAATCAATATTTCATTGGGTACTTCGGCACGATCTTGTTCCCATTTGCTGGCAGAAATCACCACTTCACCAATTTCAATTACCTGTTCTGTCAGGTAAACGGTAGTATCAGCGGTGATGGTTGGTATCAAAATGGATTTATATGCCGGGTGATCTACAATCAAGCTTTCGTCGATAGTCAAAGCATCCAGTATCACACGGCCAGATGAGTCGCTTTGCTGACTCCTTTTTGAATGTTGAAATAGCACAGATGCTTTTGATATCGGGCTGCTGGTGCTCTGATCCCTAATCGTCAGTACTTGCGCATAAATGCTAAAAGATAGTAATAATAGAAAGGTAGTATGGGACAATCTGGCAATCATGATATCAAATAATTCAACTCGGCTGACAGCAAAAATTACGCCAAGGTCAACTCATTTAATATCGAACTCCTCCCAGCCAAGAGCGGCTGCTCCCAGGACGGCTGCATTTTTCTCCATAAGGGATGAAGGGATTAGTTTTACTGATTTTTTAAATGGCTTGAACATGAACTTTTCCATATAATAATTCGCTGGATCAAGCAGATAATCTCCTGCATTCACCAGGCCACCAAAAAGAAAAATTGCTTCAGGACTAGTATGCACCACGGTGTCGGCTAACTTCTGACCAAAAATTTGACCTGTATATTCAAATGCCTTGATGGCTATATAGTCATGATCTCTGGCGGCTTTGGTAATCATCTCTGCCGTCATGTCATTGTAGCTAACATCTCTCAGTACACTAGGCCTCGTATAATCAGCCATCATTTTAAATACTGTTTTCTTGATACCGGTTGCACTGACATACGTCTCAAGGCATCCTCTACGACCACAACCGCAGTATCTGCCATCTGGGTTGACACTAACATGCCCTATCTCGCCAGCCAATCCGCTATGGCCATGTACAATTTCACCATTAACCACAAAACCACTACCTAATCCCGTGCCTAAGGTGAATACTACAAAGTCTTTCATCCCCTGGGCACCGCCGTATTTCATCTCCCCTAATGCTGCCGCGTTAGCATCATTGGTCAGCACTACTGGCAGGTCGAACAAGTCATGAATTAATTTTTTTAAGGGTACGTTGTCACCCCAGGTAATATTGGCTGCCTGCTGAATGGTCCCATCAAAATGATTCACGTTAGGAGCTCCTACTCCAACGCCTACAATTGATTTGTTCTCCAATATAGGTAGGGTAGCTTTTTTGAGCTCAGCCAAAAAAATCTCAATTTTTTCCTTCGCATGCGTTGGAAAGGAGCCTTCTTCAGAGACTTTACCCTTCTTGTCTACAAGTCCAAATTTTGTGTTTGTACCTCCTATATCAATACCAAGTACGAAATCTGCCATTGTCCTAATTTTTTACAAATTCAAAAATAGAGTATGAAACACGAGAAAAGGAAAGAAGGTATACTTTTTTAATCCAAAATAATGCAGAATATACCAGTTCATTTCGTAATCTGCTCAGACGCTGATATATTTTATATCAGTAGCTTGACAAGTTTTTATAAATTGTAGGTGATATATGTCGTTAATTAAGTTCTCATCTTATAGCAGTCCGAGGGATGTTCTCAAAAATGGTTACCTCCAGACCATTATCCCAAGCCTCTTTAGAAAAATCAAAGGGGTAAAATACTCACGTGAGCGAATAGAGACTCCTGACGAGGATTTTCTCGACTTGGACTGGATCAAATCCGGACATGAACGATTAGTAATTATTTCTCATGGTCTGGAAGGGAATTCTAACAGACACTATGTAAAAAGCTGTGCGAGATACTTTCATCAGCATGATTATGATGTACTGGCGTGGAACTATCGCTCCTGCAGTGGAGAGATCAACAAAAACCTAAGGCTTTATCACCACGGGGATACAGATGATTTGGAATTGGTCATAACTCACGCCATCGCGACTCGAAAATACAAAAAAATAGTACTGGTCGGGTTTTCAATGGGCGGTAGCACCACGCTGAAATACCTTGGTGAAAACGGACCCAGTGTGCCTAAGCATGTGGTGGCCGCAGCCACCTTCTCCGTACCTTGCAATCTGTGGGATAGTGCACATCAGCTTACTTTTAGGGAAAACTGGTTTTTTAAACAGCGCTTTTTGAAAAAGATGATCAAAAAGGTAAAGCAGAAGCACAAACAATATCCAAAAGAGGTAGATATCGCAGGTATCGATAAAATTGTTTCATTTGGTCAATTTGATGAGAAATATACGGCTCCTTTGCATGGGTTCAGAAACAGCCGGCATTTTTATCGTACAGCTACTTCGGATTTGCACTATGCGGGAATTAGGGTGCCGTCTTTGATCGTAAATGCTAAAAATGATCCATTGCTTGGCGAAAAATGCTATCCTTACAAAATCTGCAAATACCATGATTTTTTGCATCTCGAAACTCCACGAGCGGGTGGCCATGTCGGATTTTTCCAAATCGGCGCTAAGACTTCATGGATGGATCAGCGAGCACTCGAGTTTATATCGAAGTATGCGAGACTATAAAGACCGCTGTATCTTGCCTACGATATTGAGAAGGATCATATAATATAGCCATTTATCGAAAATGTTTCATCAAGCGGACAGGATATTTGGTTGCAATCGGTAGTCTGAGATAAATCCTCTTTACTCCTTGATGAATCTTTGAGTAGTTTCATTGTGTTGCAAGATGTAAACTCCTTGTGGAAGATGGGATACATCCAACTCACGACCAGCCCCTTGCATCACGATTTGTCCTGATTCATTGATGACACTATACGCTGCTGACGGACCGGCTATCTTTAGGAATTGACTAACAGGATTGGGATACAGATATGGCGCTGAGAACTCGCTCTCACTCTGGGCTCCTAGTATGATATTCCAACCAGCATAAAGATCGAGGTCGCCGGTGGAGCCTTTAGCTATTTCCGTTACCGAATTAGTTAGCACTTCATCCAGATACCAGCCGTCGAATGTATATCCTTCTTTGGAAGGATCAGACAACTCAATTGTAGCCGTACTAATCGTATAACTCTCAGGATTTGTGCCAACATCCTCTGTGTTATGATAAGTGATCTCATAGGTAATTTCTTCCCAACCAGCATAAAGATCGAGGTCGCCAGTAGTGCCTTTGGCTATTTCCGTTACTGACGTCGTTAGCGTTTCATTCAGATACCAGCCGTCGAATGTATATCCTTCTTTGGAAGGGTCAGACAACTCAATCGTGGCAGTACTAATCGTATAGCTCTCTGGATTTGTGCCGGCATCTTCTGTGTCATGATAGGTGATTTCGTAAGTAATTTCCTCCCAGCCAGCATAGAGATCAAGGTCACCGGTGGAGCCATTAGCAATTTCCGTTACTGACGTGGTTAGCGCTTCATCCTGATACCAGCCGTCGAATGTATATCCTTCTTTGGACAGATCAGACAATTCAATTGTAGCGGAAACTTTAGCATACATCTTAGGATTAGAATTCTCCCCCAAAACATTGTGATAGCTAATGTCAAATTTCTCATAAGCATAGAAAATTTCTTGTGTTGTACTGGATAAATCGTTAACTATCAATTCAGAAGGAGAAAATAAATAACCTGTTTTCTCAGGAGTAATCAAATAATCATTACCTACTACACCAGCAAATGTAAAATTAGATACATCATCAATCACATCAGTGTAATCACCACTGATAGAAAAACTCACATCAGTTGCTCCATCCACAAGCACTGAAACCAAAACACCGGAATTGATATAATTCACTTCATAGCCAAGATCAAAATCTGAGACTTCCGCTCCATCTGCATGAAGATTGCCATTGCTATCCTTCCAGGATTCTGCTGTCTGCGTCTCAGTAGTGGTATATCCACCTGGCAATATCATACTGGTAATACTATTATTGGCAAATGCACCTTTACCTATGAAAATCAATCCTTCGGGGAGGGTGACACTCTGTAGGTTATTAGAGCTAAAAGCATTAACTCCAACAGAGACTAAACCTTCGGGAAAAGTGACACTAGAAAGGCTTCTCTCATGAAAAGCTGACTCACTTATCGAAGTAATTTGTTGCCCATCCAGAATAGATGGAATAATAATATTAATATAAAATCCATTTAGTGCAACGGATAAGATTACTCCATTTTCCACTATTACCTCATCGTCTATCAACGTATGTGCTGTCGAGATTTGATAATCGTATGAGGTAGTTAAATTATTAACCAGATCACCTTCAAGATGGGAACTATCATCTCCATCTACCCACTGCCCACCTGAATCAGGTGATGGCAATGAAAAAGAGGTGAATGTATTATTCAAAAAAGCATTAGCGCCTATAGAAAACAATCCTTCGGGCAAGTTTACACTGGTCAGGTGATTAGCTTCAAAAGCAGAAGAACCAATAGAAACTAAGCTTTCAGGGAAGCTCACACTGGTAATACTTTTAGAATTGAAGACCTGATTATCAATAGAAGTAACCTGTTGACCATCCAGAATAGATGGGATAATAATATTAATATAAAATTCATTGAGTTCAACGGATAAGATTACTCCATTTTCCACTATTACTTCATCATCTGTCAAGGTATGATCTGCCGAGATTTGATAATCATATGAGGTAGTTAACACAGTGACTTCATCACCTTCAGCATGAAATATATCATCTCCATCCACCCACTGCCCACCCGAGTCAGGCGATGGTAATGAAAAAGAGGTAAGCGTATTGTTTGAAGCAAAAGCCCTATTGCCTATGGAAACCAATCCTTCAGGGAAGGTAACACTAGTGAGATCATTATTATAAAAAGCATAATCGTCTAGGGAAACCAGACTTTCGGGGAACGTGACACTAGTGAGATCATTATTACTAAAAGCATAATCGCCTATGGAAGCCAACCCTTCAGGAAAGGTGACACTGGTGAGATCATTATAGCGAAAAGCATAATTACCTATGGAAGTCAATCCTTCAGGGAAGGTGATACTGGTGAGAATGTTACCCGAAAAAGCCTCTTCGCCTATGGAAACCAACCCTTCAGGGAAGGTGATACTGGTGAGAATGTTATCAGAAAAAGCCCATTCGCCTATGGAAATCAAACTTTCGGGCAAGGTGACACTGGTTAATCTAATATCATAAAAAGCCTCATCACCTATGGAAGTAACCTGTTGCTCATCAAGTGTAGAGGGTATAATAATATTTGTATACACTGCCTTGAGCGCAACCAATAGAATTTTCCCATTTTCCACAACTACCTCATCGTCTGTCAAGGTATGGTCAATTGAAATTTGATAACTATATGTGGTAGTTAAGTCCTCAACTATTTCGCCTTCAGTGTATGAATTATCATTTCCATCCACCCACTGTCCTCCTAAACTGGGTGTGGGAAGAATGAAAGAGGTTAGAATTTCACCATCAAAATTATTGGAATTGAAAGCATTAGAACCTATGTAAGCCAATCCTTCAGGAAAGGTGACACTGGTGAGATCGTTACTACTAAAAGCATAATTACCTATGGAAACCAAACCTTCAGGGAAGGTGACACTGGTAAGTTCATTACCTCTAAAAGCAAAATAATCTATGAAAACCAACCCTTCAGGGAAGGTGACACTGGTGAGGGCGTTATCAGAAAAAGCATAAGCACCTATGGAAATCAACCCATCAGGGAACGTGACACTGATAAGGTCGTTAGATTCAAAAGCATAATCTCCTATGGACGTAACCTCTTGTCCGTCCAAAAAAGATGGAATAATAATGTTTGTGCCCGCATAGCTACAAGAAACCAATTCACCATCTTCCACAACTACATCTGAATCGGTAAGGATATATTGGGCCTGCAAGGATCCAATGGCTACGGATAGAAAGGTTACCGCCAAAATAAATCTTATTTTTATCTCTGTCATTTGCTTACCTTAAAATGAGGGGTAAAGAAGCAAATAAACATGGATATGATTCGGACATATTAATCCTGAAAATAGATCCATTTTGATCTCATCGGCTGTTATTCGGACGGATAATTAATTTCGTTGGTTTTTGACTCGCATTAAGATGTATACTCTAAGCAAGTTCATTTTGGACATGATGATGATTGATACCCCTATTTTGAAAGCGCTTCGATCAGTTCTGTTTTATAGATAGTGACTCTATTCTTGCTATTTTTTTGTGCATGACGATAAACCAAATCGGTGGCACCATAGACAGTAGCATCATCCCGGGATAACCTGTTGGCATCTGAGGGCTTTGATCATGATGCCGTAATATTTGGTATTTTCTACTGGCTAGAAAATGATGGTCCGAGTGGCGGGACAGCTCGAACAAAAACAGCCGACCTAAAGTGTGATTCGAATTCCATGAATGCCAGGGCTGCACTCGTTCGTATTGTCCAGATTCCTTTTGTGTTCTGCTCAATCCATAGTGCTCAATATAATTGACCGTTTCGAGTTGGATGATACCAATCAAAGCTGCTGCCATAAAACTCAGCATAGGAATCAATCCAAAACTGAAATATATCAACCCAACAAATGCAACTTGAATGATCTGAAATCTGAGCATCTCATTCTGAAGGGATATCGTGCTAACGCTGATCTTTTTTAAGCGCTCACTTTCAATTTTCCATGAGGAAATATACCCCATCACTATTGAGCGAATCCAAAAGAAGAATACCCATTCTCCGCGTCTGGCTGAAGATGGGTCATCATGGGTGGAAACATTTTTATGATGACCTCGATTGTGCTCTATATTGAAATGCATGTACAAAGAGGTAAGCAGCAATGACTTGGCAAGAAATTGTTCGAACTTGCCTTTGCGATGTCCGAGTTCGTGTGCCACGTTTATCCCCAGAGCTCCACAAGTAATGCCCATAGAAAGAATTCTTCCTGTCATTTCCACCGCAGTACTTTCGATTACCCCAATAACAGATACGAAGTAGAATAGCAAAGCGTATTGTACTGGCACCACCAGATAAAGCAAATAATCATACACTTTATCTGTAGCTATTAGCTCCTCTTCTGCTTTCTCCAGATTCTTCTGATCCGGTTTGAATATAAATTCAAATAATGGCAATAGTAGGTACACTAAGATCGCCGTACTGAAGGTCCACCATCCACTGGAAGTGATGGAATAAAATGCGACAATTGGAATAATGAAGACTATGGCGTATTTAAGAAATCTAATATTCATGGGCGAATTGTTGATCGAATCACCTATAAATATAAAGCGGTGGGATGATTAATCCTATAGTCCCCCAAAGGAGAACATATAGGCCACAGAAAAACCGATGACTATATTTTTGGAAGTATTGGGTATGCCGGTGTCCAGAGTAATAGGATCCATCATATCGCTAAGGCTATAGGAAACACTGCTTTCAAACAGAAGGGTACCAAAATCAAAATCGTAGAAGGCCCCTGCCCCACCACGAAAACCATAGCCGAGCTTATGGTCTCTGGTCTCATCAAATGGATAAAAATCCTGGCTACCTGTATCTGAAGGCAAAGCGCTCTGCTTGACTTCTATCAGGTATTCTAAAAAACATCCTGCATTTGCAAAAAGGTGTAGTTGATTTTTACCGGTATGGATGTTCACCAGTAGCGGCAGTTCCATATAGTTGAGTTCGGTGATAAAGTCAGGTTCACCATTGTTAAACTTCTGTTTCCAACCTTTCTGCGTGTAAAGCAATTCTGCTTGTAGTCCGATGTGATTTCTGAGGTAATTCATGGCTATGATGCCGCCCTGAAAGCCACCTTCAAATCCAGTGACAATATCTGAACCGAAAAAAGAATGAAAAAAATATGCAGTAGATAGATTGTATCCGCCTTTGACTCCAAGATAGGTTTTGCGCTGGGCTGTCGCATGCTGCAAAAGGCCAAGACCCAGAAGTAGGTACAAAACTACAAGTGCTTTTTTCATCGGCTATTAAATAGAAGCGCTAAATTATAAAATTGCTGTCTCTTTGTAGTATGGATAAAAAAATAGTCCTGAAGATCAGGACTATTTTTTCTTTTTGGCTTTTGGCTTGGGTGTCACCTCTACTTTTTTCTTGTGAGGCCTACTTACACCATAAGATCCTTTACTAATTTTTCCCTTTCGGGTTTTAACGTCTCCTTTACCCATAATTCTGTGGTTTTGATGTAAAGGAAAATCTAAACTAAATTCAGTGATTTACCAAATATCTACTCTTTCATTCTCTGATCTCCAAAGCGGGTCTCCCTCAGTGATCCCGAAAGCTTCATAGAAAGCTGTCATACTTGAGACAGGTCCGTTCACTCTGAACTTGCCAGGTGAGTGTGTATCTCCTATCAGCAATCGCTGCTCCAGCTGCGGTCTGTATTTGCCTCTCCAAAGGGTAGCTTGAGACATAAAGAATCTTTGCTCAGGTGTCATCCCATCAATGTTTTCTGGTCGCCCATTCTTTTCATAGAACATTTGTAGTGCGTCATATGCGATCAACATCCCACCAAGATCTGCAATATTTTCTCCCAGGGTCAATTTTCCGTTGACGTTGAGTGTATCCTGTACGGTAAACCCGTTGTATTGCTCCACCATGAGTTGAGCTCTGCTATCAAATTCAGCAGCATCCTCTTCTGTCCACCAGTCTTTCAACTCGCCTTCATGATTGTACTTTCTGCCCTGGTCGTCAAATCCGTGAGTGATTTCATGACCAATGACCGCTCCAATACCGCCGTAGTTGACTGCCTCGTCGGCTCTGTAATTGTAGAACGGTGGCTGTAAAATTCCTGCAGGGAACACAATTTCGTTTGCAGGAGGATTGTAGTAGGCATTGACCACAGATGCAGCCATATGCCATTCATCCTGATCTATTGGTTGCCCTAGCTTACCAAAGTTTTCAGTATTTGAATAAATGTTAGCATTCCACCTGTTTTGGACATAATTGTCTTTTGTGATTTCAATGCTACTATAGTCTTCCCACTTGTCTGGATATCCAATCTTCACTTTTAGCTTGTCTAGCTTCATGTGAGCCTCTTCTTTGGTCGATTGACTCATCCAAGTCAATTGATCAATTCTTTTGTGCATGGCGGCCTTGATGTTATTCACCATTTCTAAGCACTTCTCCTTGGCTTCCGGTGGGAACACTTCATTTACATAAAGCTTGCTTAGTGCGTCTCCAAGATTTCCATTGGTAGAATTTACCATTCTCTTGGCTCTTGGTCTCATCTCTTCTTGTCCCGAAAGCTGCTTGTTGTAGAAATCAAAAGCGGCCATGACAAAATCATTAGACAGATATCCCGTGCTACTGCTGATAAATCTAAGTTTTAGATAGTCTTTTATTGTGGCGAGTTCAGCACCAGCTATGATCTCAGGCATTTGTGAGATATATTCTAGCTGATTGACATTTACTTCATTGATGTCGTCAACTCCGATACCGCTAAAAAAAGTACTCCAATTGATCCAGTCGCTTGTCTCCTGTAGCTCGTTCAGCTCTATTTTGTTGTACGTCGTCTCTGGATTTCTACGCTCCAATCGAGTCATAGAGTTTTCAGCTAACTGAGACTCCAGTGCAAAAATATTTTCTGCTCTTCCTGCTGCTGCTATTGAATCTTCACCTACCAGCACAAATAGCTTAGCTATATAGGCTTTGTATCCAGCTATAATATCTTTTCCGGTATTGTCTTCACGGAAGTAATAATCTCTATCCGGAAGACCCAACCCTGACTGAGTTACATTCATAATGTAGGTGTCGGTTTGCTTATCGTCAATTCCTACATAGATATTGAAGAATGGAGTAACACCAATCATCTGTAGTTCTGATAGGGCAAACTCAAGCTCAGCTTTGCTTTGCAATTGGTCAATCTTAGAAAGCATCGGCAAGAGCGGTTTGGTACCCATTTTCTCGATACCAAGGGAATCCATACCTGAAGCATAGAAGTTTGCTGCCTTTATCTCGTTTGAGTTTTCGTCATAGACTTCACCTTTAGTCGCTGCCTCCAGCACAAAGCTGAGTACCTTTTCGTTGTACTCAAATAGCTCATGAAAACTACCCCAGGCTGACCTATCAGCAGGGATTTCAGTTTTGTCTAACCAGCCTCCGTTGGCATATCTGTAAAAATCATCATTAGGTTTGGCGGTAGTGTCGCGCAAAGAAAGGTCTAGCCCGGGAACCTCCGGAGCATCCATACCTGATTCTTTAGCTGGCTCACAACCGGCAATAAGGATAGCGCAGAGTGTGCTGAATCCCCATGCATAAGTCTTAAATTTCATCATCATTTGTGGTAATTAGTTCTAAATTGAATTTTAACCTTATTAAATAAAGCTGTAAAAAAACTTAACTGGTAATCAATTTGCAAGCTAAAGCGTCAATACCTCATTTAGAAGGTGGTAGAAACGGAAACACTAAGACCTGTCGCGGCTGGGACAAACCGACACACTCCACCTACACAAAGTAGTCCTCCACGTTGCCTACCGTAGTTGGCACCGATTCTTGTAGAACCTTTCATATAGGCTAACCCCGCTTGATAATAATGCACTTCGTCTGTCCCTCCATAATTGAACTGATCCAAGAGATAAAAGGACCAATTAGGAGCCATGTTGAATTCGATCAGTCCGGCAGCCCAATTTTTCATATCCTGGTCTGTCCAAAGATGTTGCACTTCCAGACGAATAGATTTTCTAGAGGCTAGCTTTTGCAGTATTTCAATTACTCCGATTTGGGTCTCTATCAGATCGCTTGGCACGCCTTCCACTTGCTCTTTGTTATATTTTTGATTGATATAGGTCAGCGTCAATTTTAGTTTTCGGCTAAGCTTTTTAGCAAATTCTACATTAAAATCCTGATAGTATTTTTCCTCTCCAAAACCAAAAAAGTCTGTGTTCTCGCCATTATCATCAGTTTTCAAACCGTGATATTGGGAGAAGTTCAATGCGACTTTGGTACCGTACTTTCCTCCGAGCATAGATTCTCGAGCAAATTTATACGTGATATCCAGCTGCCCTCCTATTTCTCCCAGTGCCTGTGCGTTGTAAGGATATATATTAGCCAGCAGATAGCCGTGCTGTCTTGTTTCGGCTGGTAAATAATTCATCCACAGCCGATTGATACTGGCCGTACGATCTGATCGCATCTCACTATTTTCTATTCGTCTGAAAGTTCCGTTGATACCTATTCCACTACCGGCGTAGCCTGCATTGACGAGCAGGGCCGAACCTTTCTCCTCACTAAAAGCATTGGCTACGGAAGGGTCGCTGGATTTATCCACGTATTCGGCATCTACTGAGTAGGTCGTACCACTCAAAGCCAATCGGTAAGAATAGGCGTCTACTACTTCTGGAAAAGATTCGTCCGGGCCAGTATATTCTTGATATTTGCTGACTAGCGACCATCCTGGCCTGATGGTGAGGCCATTGATTGGCAATAACTCGTTCAACTCAAGTACAACATCCAGTCCTCTGACTTGTCCTTCTCCCTCTTCAAAATTGTCTCGTTGCACTCCATATAGACCGGTAAGTTCGATACCTGGTTTTGGGGTGACCTGTACATGGATACCATCGATAGAATTGTCGATACCGAGCAGCCTTTCTTCGTAGGCTCTAAGGATCAACCCAGCGCCGAATTGCTCATAGAAGTTTCCCGCTGTCACGCGTAGCACCTCATTTTGATAAGTAGCAAACCTATTGACGACCCCTTTCTGATTGAGCTCCTCCGGATATCCCAATAATGGCGGAAGGTAAGCTTCGTACCTGACACCAAAGGTAAACTGGCCAATAGAATAGTCCAGTTTAAAATAGTTGTTGGTACCTAATCCTTGATCAGGTTTCTGCGCATTGATGGTTTCATCATTTTTATAAAATTGGCTGGTAGATTCAAATCCACCGCTGAGCTGACCTACTTCTTGGCCAAAACTCTGGCCGACGACTTGTGATGAAAAAACTGTACTTCCTCCTATGATCAGGAGCACTAGCAAATACTTATTCATTCTCCTAATTTTATTCACCACTGGCGGCCTCCAGTATCTCTTCATAAATGATATCTTCATCACCAGGTACATATCCAGCGTGCTTGGATATGATATCACCATTTTTATCCAGTACGATAGTAAATGGGATATTCGAAATATTTAGAGCCCTTTTCAGGTCTGAGTTTTTATCCAGATATACATCAAAATCCCATCTCCGTCCGCTCACGAAGGCATTTACTTTGCCTGAGCTTCTGGCATCATCGATGGAGATTGATACAATTTTGACTTGAGTCTCATCCTTCCAATCTGCGTACTGATCTTGCATTTCGTTGAGTTCGAGCACACATGGCTTGCACCATGTAGCCCAGAAACTTACGATCGTAGGGCCGTCAGTATTTACAACTTCGGTAGCCGAAACCACCTTTCCATCCATCCGTTCGATGTCCACGGCTGGCAGTTTGGATTGTGCATAAGATATTCCAGTATACAGCCATGCGCAGCAGCATACCATGATAATTCTGATCATGAGATTGGAGTTAATGTGAGTGTTGTCTAATGCTAATTATAAGTCGTCGTATGAGATATTCTCTCCTGCCTTCACTTTTTGTGCATTCAGGATAACTTTAGAATTGCCATCTATATCATAGTGTACAAAGGCTACAATACTGACATGGTCTTCGTCAAAGTCTCCTAGTTCGGTTACAATAGATTCTGGCACAAATTCCATATCAGCACCTACATCTTCAGCTGGTATCATATCCCCGAATGCATCGGTAAGATTTTTTCTCAGCACATGATCATGTGCATAGTCGCTAAGTATGGCGGGCTCAGAATAGTAGGCACTTTCTTCGTATCCATCAAGATTTTCAAAATAGTTCTGCTGAGCAGAAGCAGGGAGATTATTTTCCAACAGGTAAACGGTGAGATAAATATCACTTGTGATATCGTCATAAAACTTTATTGTAGGAGATACGGTGAGTTCACCATTGGCTACTGAAGTATTGATTGCAATACCTAACATGGTCTCTTCTTCCAGGTAGTCTTCTATGTCTGAATTGATTCTACTGAAGTCAGCAGAGAAAATTGTCGGTGCATTGAAAGCACCTCCGGTGGTACTTCTGCTGATTCTGCCATCAGGAAAAAACGTGACGCCGAGCTTTGATCTCAATCCACTTTCGTTTGAATATTCGTAGCTGTCTCCGTTGTGAATGCCTACGGTGATTACTGTCTCGCTGAACTTAGATATCAAATCCAGGTTATATCCTGCCTGTGGACACCAACCGCACCATTCTCCAGTAAATTCTTCGATAAGTATCTTTTTATTCTGAGAATTGGACTGAGTGACTGTAATATCTACTTCGTCACTTTCTATATTGTCGTATTTAGCCTTGAGAGAAAAGTCCCCTGTCACTCTGCTTGCAAAGACAGAGGTATAGAGTTCGTCCGATCCATTCAGAAATGTCACAAACCTTGATACATCATCTCCGTCTTCATCTGTAGCGCTCAATTTCACAAAGGAGAACCCGTTGGCTTTGATTTCTGTCTTGTCCATTGACAAGGTTAGGCTCGTTGGCTGCAATACACCTGATATGGTAAGTGTGTTGCTTTCAATTGTTTTATATCTTCCTATTACCTCAAAGTCTTCCATTTCTGTAGTAGTAAATTCTTCAGAAATCACAGTGTTTCCAATGGAAAAGGTGACTTGGGAAGTTATATCATTCCCTGATTGATCTACTGCAGAAATTTGCACTTTATCTGACCCATTTGGCTTTATGGTCTGGCTATCTGCACTAATAGTAATTGCAGTAATGGTAGAGTCTTCAGAATCTCCACATGCGGTGAACAGCGTGAGGCTAAATAGCATAGCTCCCGCCAAGAGTGTGTTTAGTTTGGGCATTTGTAGGTTAATTTTAATGGTGATTGAGTATTTATATTAGAGTATAACCTCAAAACTTTCATAAATAATTGAGATTAAAAAGGTAATGGCCAAATAATATTCCGCCAGATGCTCGTCTATACTTGAATATCAACAATTGCTAAAAGGATCTAGTCAATTCAATCACACATCGGTCACCCTTAAAAAGAAGCTGTAGTTTCTTGAATTCATGCCTTTTTGAGCCCTACACGATGTCCGGCGACAGCGAAATATAAAATCATTGCATAACAAGGAAGCAAGATCCAATAGCTGTCTGTGGAAGCTGTAGCTATGGCCACGGAATCTGCAACTCCTGCCGCAACCAGTTCGGTACTCTTGGCTCCTACAAGTGCTCCATACAAAGGTGGAATAATGGCTCCACCGGATATACCCATTATCAAAAGTGCCGAGGCTGTTTTGGTAAATCTGCCGAGCCCATTGAGTGCCAACGGCCAAACGGCCGGCCAAACTAAAGCATTGGCTATCCCTAATGAGGCCACAAAGAGTACTGAAGTAAATCCAGTTGTGATAAGTATGGCTCCTGACAATACCATTCCCAAACAGGCACTTATAATCAGCGCTGTCTCCTGGGCGATATATTTTGGTATCAGTACTACTCCCAGAAAATAGGTTATGATCATAGCTATGAGAGTGAATGAACCAAAGAATTCGGAGTTTTCAAGTCCTAGTGCCAATCCATATTTAATAATGGAGTCTCCAGCGATTACTTCTGCACCTACATATGTAAATAGGGTAAGTACGCCCAACCAAAGATGTGGAAACTGGAAGATGCTGGTCTTGGCCACACTTCCTTCACTGGTGTCATCTTCTTGTGCCTCTAAATCTGCCAATGGTGCTCTTCTGATGAGCAGGGCTATAATGGCCAGAACAATCGCCATCCCTATATAAGGGGCAATCACGCCATTGGCCATACTATCGAGCAGTGCTTCTTGTTCGGCTCCGGTAACAGAATTGAGCAACTCATTTTTTTCTTTCATTCCGGCGAGTAGCAAAGTTCCGAATATCACTGACCCAAGTGCCCCGGCTGCTTTGTTGCATATGCCCATAATTGCAATTCGCTTAGCTCCGCTTTCCATGGGCCCTAAGATGGTGATGTATGGATTGACTGCCGTCTGAAGTAGCGTCATTCCTGTGCCTTGAATGAAAATACCGGCTAGGAAAATTGGATAAATTCTTGTCATAGCGGCCGGAATAAACACTAAAGCTCCAAGCGACATTAACAGAAGTCCAAGCGACATTCCTTTTTTGTATCCGATCTTTTGCAGGACATATGCTGCCGGTAGAGCCATTACACAGAAGGATATATATGAGGCCGAAGCTACAAGAAAAGCGGCGGCATCTGAGAGTTGACAAATCGCCTGCATGGCAGGGATTAAAGGCCCATTTACCCAGGTAATAAATCCAAAGGTGGCAAAGAGTCCACCGATGATCATCATTGGTACCAGTTGGCTTTGATTGTTTTGATTGGCTGTATTGATGCTTGACATATACTGTAAATTATTCACTTGGACCATGACAGCCTACATGATAATATTTAGGACTGTTCACTCTTATGAGTTTGCCAATATAGTAATTATTCCTACCTCATGACCTTTTCTATGCCTTGTCGAATTATATTTTCGCTAAAGCGCAGTGGTTAGTCTCTGAAATGCAACCCTGCTTCTATTTTTAATTATTAATATTGATGGTCGAAATCACCAAGCACTACTATTCTTATTCCATTCATGATCAATACTGAAAACATAAAAATGCTCGTATTAGACGTTGATGGCACCATGACTGACGGTCGCATCAATGTAACTGAGGAAGGTCAGCAGTTCAAACAGTTTCATGCCCGAGATGGGTTGGGTATACGCATGCTTATCAAAGCTGGCATCCGTGTAGGAATAGTGAGCCACAGTTTTTCGGCAGGAGCCATAGAAGCGAGAGGTCAAATGCTGGGTGTTTCGCACGTGTATACGGGTCAGGAAGAGAAAGATATCATCCTGAAAAAATGGTGCGAAGAGCTGGGTTTGGCGATGAATGAGATTGCCTTTATCGGTGATGATCTCAATGATATTCCTGCCATGGAGAAGGTGGGGTTATCCGCTTGTCCGGCAAATGCGGCGAGCGAGGTACTCTCCCATGTGGATCTTGTCCTATCTTTGGACGGAGGAGAAGGATGTGTTCGTGAATTTATCGACAAGCATATGAGTGTGAGTTATACCTCCATGAGGTGATTTCAGTGCTTAGATCCGGTAATTTATCGTCCAAAATTAACGATTGACCAGTGAGTGTCTATCATAAGTGAATCTTCTATCACCATGTTGGGATTGAGACCTATTTATAAGTACTATCAACTCTACTCTCTGTCCTTTGGTTATGACATTTATTATCCTATTTTTGCACCAAAATTGAAACTGCATGAGCGTATTAGTAAACAAAGATTCGAAAATAATAGTCCAGGGCTTTACAGGCACTGAAGGTACCTTTCACGCAACCCAGATGATTGAGTACGGTAGCAATGTTGTAGGTGGTGTCACTCCGGGAAAAGGCGGTCAGAAGCATTTGGACAAACCTGTGTTCAATACAGTGAAAGAGGCTGTTGAGAAAGCTGGCGCTAACGTATCTATAATTTTTGTACCTCCGGCTTTTGCCGCTGATGCGATCATGGAGGCTGCTGATGCTGGCATATCTGTGATTATCACAATTACAGAAGGCATTCCTGTAAAGGATATGGTGGCTGCTAAAAAATATCTTGAGAACAAGGCTGTGACACTTATCGGTCCTAACTGTCCTGGGGTAATCACTCCAGAAGAGGCCAAAGTGGGTATCATGCCTGGTTTTGTTTTCAAAAAAGGAAGAATTGGAATTGTATCCAAATCAGGTACTCTTACTTATGAAGCTGCTGATCAGGTAGTAAAAGCAGGACTAGGTATTTCTACGGCTATCGGCATTGGAGGAGATCCAATCATCGGTACTTCTACTAAAGCTGCCGTGGAACTATTAATGAATGATCCTGAAACTGATGCAATTGTTATGATCGGAGAAATCGGTGGTAATTATGAGGCGGAAGCTGCCAGATGGATCAAAGCACAGGGCAATCCTAAGCCAGTTGTTGGATTCATTGCCGGGCAAACTGCTCCAAAAGGAAAACGAATGGGACATGCCGGTGCAATCATAGGTGGTGCTGATGATACCGCTGAAGCTAAAATGAAAATCATGGCGGAATGCGGATTGCATGTGGTGAACTCTCCGGCTGATATCGGAGACACTATAGCAAAAGCGATCGCTTAAGTTGTAGTTGTCAAAAAAGATTAACTAAAAAGCCCCATGCCTTAATCAGGTTTGGGGCATTTTTATTTTTAATGACCCGTTCTAAAATAGGTTGGTCTATCGTCTTTGCCTAACCTAATTCGGATATAAATTCAAATCTGAATAAACGATATAGACTCAATTATGGCTGGTATTGTATGGTAATCCATCCTCTATTGTAAGAGGTCTGATCGTAATTGGCTCCGTCCCAGGCACCTGATGGTCGCCTACTCAAAAGTATTGTTCCGGGATTCGAATTACCGGCGTTTTTACCATAAATTCTTTCTATACCTCCCTGGGGTACATTTGCACTTACTCCATAAGAAGCTAATTCTTCGACTCTCTCCCATGACACATCACTGTCAGTTCTAATCAGCACTTGTATCATTCTGATATCCTCGGCGTCATAGGGTTTGGAATTAAAATCAACATAAACAATAGAGGTCTGATCCATATTCCAAGAGCCAATATTTATTACATCGGTTGTCAACGGGCGTTTTGCCATTTCAGTATCTAACTGTCCTTTATTTACGGCATCTCCACTCGAACTACCATTTGCCAATCCTCTTACCCTATTACTACCCATGGTAATGTTACCGGACATGGTACCGCCAGACAAATTGAGTTTGGTATCTAGTTGACCTTTATTGACTGCGTCTTTTGAAGCTGTTCCATTGGTTACATTCACGATCTTGTGACTGTTCATATTCAAATTGATTTGACCAGGCTGTGCGACTAGTCTCAACCAGTCACTCCCATCATAATAATAAAATGCTTTATTGCTGGTATCATAGACAATGAGTCCTGCCGAAGTGGCTCCGGTTGCTACTCGTTGTGCGGCATTCATCCGTGGGATGAGCAACCCCTTGGTCTTAGACTCGATTTCTAAAACAGCGTCGGAGTTGACACTTTCGGTGCCAATACCGATTCCTTCTTGTGCTGATACTTGTGAAATAAAAAGTGGTAGGATGGCTGTTAGTAATGCCAACTTTTTTATAAAAAACATAGGGGCAATTGTTAGTAAAATCTATTGACAGCAAAAATGAATTATTTCTTTTTCTCTCACAACGAAGTAGGAGAAAACGAGGCCAGGTATTTAAGTAATTAACATCTGGCTGACAATTCAAACGTGAACAAAAACACGATCAGAAAGCAACTCGTATTTCTACAAGTCCTTAAAAGTCTACTCACAACTTCATAATAAAGGCCAACGCAAAGTACGGCGGCCGGTTTTCGTGTGAAGTACCGCTACCACTTGATGCGGTAGATCCATTAACCACGTGTGAATGCGTACCTGCATAATCCGAATAATAAACCTGAGCATTTGTCTGGTCCTGCCCTCTTCCTAGCTCGGTAGCCGAACCCTTGTGGTCTAGTCCCAGATTATTGATTTTAGTACTGTGTCGGTGACTCCCCGCAGAAGAAGTATAAAGTGAACCTTTGCCATGATTGTGAGATGGAATTTGAGCCAGACTCAAGGTAACACTATTACTCCCGCCCGTGCTTTGAGGTGAATAGGAACTACCTGCACCTACAATAAATCTATCTCTTAAATCTGGTGTACCGTTAGACCCGTTGCACAAAGCCCAACCGGTCGGCACGCTTGCAATAGAGCCATACCACATAATAATTCCGCCTTGTGGCACGGGACCATTTCCGCTGACATTGAGCTCATAATTGTCAGCATGAATACTTCCAGCATCGAGTGAATTTGCACCTAAATCAACATCCAAATTAGATTCAGTGGCCACCAATTTTCGCCAGATACTTTGATTTGAGTCCCAGTAAAAGAGTGCGTTGAAATCAGTATCATAAACCATCAATCCATCAGATGATACATCGATAGCATTGCGCTGTCCAGTATTCATTCTGGGAATCAATAATCCGTCGGTTTGCGAATCAATTTCAAATATCGCATCAGGATTTACGCTTTCGGTGCCAATACCGATTCCTTCTTGTGCTGATATTCGTGATATAAAAAGGATGAGAATGGCAGTGAGTAGTGCCATCTTTTTGATAAGAAACATGAGGATATTCATTAGTTAAGTCAATTGACCACAAAAATGAATCATTTCTTAACAACTAACAACCTACCACAAGAAATCAATGCCAAATATTTAAGAAATTAACATCTTGAAGACTAATCAAAAGTAACTACACAAATCAAATAAGTGTAAGTTGAATTTCGTCGACCAATGAAGCTCAACTTAAAGTTTCATAATAAAAGCTAAGGCAAAATAAGGTGGTCGATTTTCTTGGATTGATGTTCCTCCAGTGTCTGCGGTACTACCTAGGATGTCATGAGAATGAATCCCATCATTGTTGGTCTTAAATAAAATGTATCCTCCGGTTTGAAATGGCGCCAGATCTTCTTCGCTGGCATCTTCATAAGAAGAGTCGTACCGTCCCATCCTTATTTCATGTCTATGGCTGCCATCCGTTGCGGTTTTCAGGGTTCCAAAGCCATGATTATGCTTTACCATCTCTTGGTTGGTAATTAATGCGTCTCCACCCGTATTTCCTATTGAGTAGTTGTCACCAGCTCCTACAATAAATCTGTCTGTCAAATCTGGAGTACCATTCGATCCATTGCAAAGTACCCAACCATACGGTATCTCATTTATGGAGCCTGACCACATGATGATTCCACCTTTAGGTACAGGGCCATTGCCGCTCGCATTGAGTTCATAATTCTCGGCATGTATACTTCCAGCATCGATTGAATAAGACCCTAAGTCAACATTCAGGTTAGATTCAGTGGCGACCATCTTGCGCCAAATACCCGGGCTGGAATCCCAATAAAATAGTGCGTCAAAGTTCGTGTCATACACCATCAACCCACCTGAAGAGACATCAATAGCTTTGCGTTGCTTAGTAGTCATTCTAGGGATTAACAATCCATCAGTTTTAGAGTCAATTTCCAATATCGCATCAGTATTGACGCTTTCTGTACCAATACCGATTCCTTCTTGAGCACTGATTTTGAGAGTAAAACCGACTAGGCCTATTATGATCAGGTATATATCTTTCCTTGTTACGAGCATGGTTTACGCGTATTTAATTAGAGTAAAGAGTTAGTTTGATGGGGGAGAAATTAATATCTAGGTGCGGTCCTGCATGTATAAGAACACTCAAATTGACAACAAAGACATTATGGGAGAATTGATCTGGATTGCATGTTGCTGATCATTCAGACAACCCAGATTTTACTTATTTTTAATAGGAACATGATCCCATCTAAATTGACAGAAGAGATCCTGTATATGTACCTATAAAAGTGGAGGTTTCAGTAGTAATGTCAAGGTCAAAGGTAAAGTTATCTCCGTCTTTTGAAACAATCACAGTTCCAAATATGATACGTTCACCACGTTCTTCATCGTCCATTTGTAGAGCCTCGTCATAATTGATAAAAACCTTGGCATCTAAGCCAAATAGTCTAAATTCATCCTCAGACGGCTGATCCTTGGTACGGGAGTAGGTGCCAGCTGTCAGCACATTTTCTTCGGCGGTAAAGACATCCAATTTAATTACATTACCTGAGCCTGTAAAATCGTCTTCAGTTGCATCATAGCTAACTAAATTTGACACTAGGTAAATATAAATTCCGTGAGTTCCAGCTGTAAATTTGGGTCCACTAGATGCAGTAAAACCCTTATCCAAAGTAAATGACTCGCCATCATAAGAGGCATTCGTGTTGTCTTCTGAATCATCTGAGCAGGCACTAAAAAACAAGGCCGCTACAAAAATCCAGGAAAGCATTTTATTATTTATCATAATTTTAATAATTGATTAAGTGGACGCCAAAAATGCACCAATTGATTGACAGTAGAAGTGCGTTTCAAGCTACACACCTCATTTTTACAATCATTTGAATATCAGCACTTAATTATTGCGGAATTGGCAAGAAGATTTGGTAGCTGGCTTTAAATAGAAGGGCAATTCCAGTCGCATGGTTAAATGAATAGGGGTTCTTTTGACCAGCTTAAACGTCGAATAGGATGTCTGATTGATCTAATCGTTCCACTCAAACCAAAATCAGTAATGGACAACCTTCTATCACATGGTCATATCATTGGATCGAAAAATAAAATCTGGGTTGCTTGCAGTTCATTCAATCCCCCAGATTTTATTAGTTTATTTCCTGGCCTCCGGCGCCAAACTTATATCGACTGGAGGGTTCCGGTGTAAGTACCCGTGAAGGTGGAGCTTTCTGTAGTCAGATCAATAAGAAAGGTAATCTCATCACCATTAATAGACACCTCGATTGTTCCACCGGTGATACTTTCCTCCTCACCTTTAGGAGCTTCTACGGATACATCGTAATTGATGTACACTTCGCCTCCGCTTAGCACAAACTCATCGCGTAATCCTTTCTCGTCAGAGTAGGTATAGGTACCACTGGCCAGCTCGTTTTCTTCTGAGGTATTCAAGTCCAGAGCAATCAGGTTGCCTTCTCCACTGAATTCATCTACCGAAGAATTATACTCTACAGTCGCAGACATTAAATAAACATCGATTGCATAAGTCTCAATAGGTTCACCATCAGAATCATAATTCAAACCTGCAGGTTCGAGAAAGCCTTTATCTAAGGAAAAAGATTCGCCATTAAAGGTGGCCGTATTTGTATTATCGTCCGAATCATCAGAACAGGAACCAAAAAATAGGGTAACTACAAAAATCCAAGAAAGCATTTTATTATTCATCATGTTTAAAAATTTGATTAAGTAAGCGTTTTAATTATTTTATCAACTAGTAAAAATCCTTGATTGAGTGTCTCAGGTTAACTTTTGCTCATTTGATTGACAATGCCTGTCAATTTGAATCAAGGTTTTGATTGTTGGATTTCATAAAAGGGTGACTACTCCTGACACGGCTTGATACATATGACGTTGAATTCAGTAGTCTCGTGTACCATAAGATATCCCTATTAAATCTATATATCCTGAAGCTGATTTGACTAGCGCATCGTATTCATCCACGAGCATGGTTAGCCTGCCAACACCGGTTGAAGTGGTCACCTGCACAGTGATTTGAACAGCTATAATTCCGCTGTCATAGCCAGCCACCACATATCGATATGAGCTACTCCCAACCCCACTGAGGTCAGGTGGTGGTGCCAAATTATCAGATATACTGCCGTTGGTACTAATCACTGAGCTGGTGGCATCAGCCACTCTTAGATGCCCGCGCCAATGCACCGTACCAAAATCATCCTTATAGTATTGCACAGGAAAATTGTTGTCGCTTCTCCATCCATTGGCAAAACTGGTGAAATTTGTCCAGGTGGCTTGAGTTTTATTGGCCTTCAAGTCATATTGACTTTTGTTGATGGCATCTCCGGCATTCGTACCGTTGGATACGTTCGTCACCTTATTACTACTCATGTTAATCGCTCCAGACATTGTGCCTCCGGAGAGATTTAATTTTGTATCCAGCTGTCCTTTATTGACAGCATCACCTGAATTAGTACCGTTGGAAAGGTTGATGATTTTGTGGCTATTTAGATCCAAATTGACCTGAGCTGGTTGTACCACCAATCTGAGCCAACTTGACCCATCGTAATAATAGAGGGCATCTCTGGTGGTGTCGTATACGATGAGGCCAGTAGAAGAGGCTCCTAAGGCATTTCTCTGCGCCGTAGTCATCCTCGGAATCAACAAGCCTTTCGTGGTAGACTCAATTTCCAATACAGCATCGGTGTTCACCGATTCTGTTCCAATACCTACCCCTTCCTGAGCGTAAGAGACGGGTGAGAAAAAATTCAGAAGAAGATAAATAGATAATGGTAGGAATGGTTTCCTAGCTGAGAAGGTCATATGCGGTTGGTTTGGGACTGGGTGTAAAATTGGCCTTTTTCGATGATATCAACAAGACCTTGTTGGCAAATAAGTGTACAAAAAGCACTTTTATTATTCGACTCGCATGATGTATGCCAATTGATAAAATAATGGTCTATTGTCTGTACCTGTTACCACATTTACTACGCTCACAGATGCGTCAAAACAGGCAGGGTTAGTCAGATAATAGTTGGGGTTGTTGGAAGTGGTACATGACGAAAAATTGGTATGTGAACAATCAGGATCTGAGGTGGTATATGGCGACTGAGCAGCCGCACAACTATTGGCAACCACATTATTCACATTTATGGTTGCGATCGTCAGTGGATCTCCTGGTGGGTCACAAGTCTCGGTATAAGAGAAGCTATAACGAAACTGTTGGGATTGACAGGTTGAGCCATTGATCATATAAGCTGGCGTTTCCTGATAGCTAATTTGAGTTGTCCCGAGCGCATTAGAACCTGCGCCTGTTGCTCCAGTGGCTCCTCCTACTATGAATCTACCTACCAGATTAGGTGTAGTGTAGCCATTTCTGGTACTTCCATCGCATAGTTGGTAATCTGACGGCACGGTAGTACCGGACCACATGATGATCCCACCGAGTGGAACCACCCCAAGTCCTTCAAATTTATCTGCCTTTACATCGCCTGACACCTCGAGTTCCGTTGTGGGTGCAGCAGAGGTCCCTATACCAACATTATAATTTGTTGTGATATAGCTGACATTTGTATTGTTCATGATTTCCTCAGTGTCCCAGGGGTTGAGATACATCCAAACTTGGTTTTTAGAGTAGGCATATTTATTGGCAATGGTATCGTAGAGGAAAAGTCCATTGAGGGTTGAGTTTCTAATCCCGTACATCATGACAGGCCCTGACCTTGGGAAGAGTACTCCCTTGTTGTTGCTCTGAGCATCTATTTGCAAAATGGCCGAAGGGTCTACATTGTCCGTACCAATACCGATACCCTCTTGAGCTAATGCCAGGTCTATAGTAAGAATCGAAAAGAAAATGGAGAGTGGCAATAGAAACAGTTTGCTGCTAATCTGATTCATGGCTATTCAAGTTAGGTTGTCCAGTAAAATTGCCCTATTTATGGCATTTCAGCAAATTACCATACACAAAACTAACAAGTGCCTGCACTGGTTATGAAGTACTTAGTGCAATACGTGGAGGTCAGGAAGATAAAAATACGATCAAATTTTTTCTCAATGCTCTCGCAACTAAAAGGAAGATTCAAGCGATAGCTTAAATGTTATCTCATCCCAGAACTCAAACATTCTCCAAACTCTCCTGTATTCGGATCTAATACTCGCTCCTCATACCAATCACGATCAAAACCTATTTTTATCACAGTAACTATTTTACCGTCAACTGTCTTTCCCCAACTCACTCTATCAAAATACAATCTGTGAGGGGGATTAAAGTCTTTGGTCTTAGCCATATTTCTAGCCCTTGTTTTGGCTAGCTCTGAGATTGGCTCGGGAGCTTTTAACTGCATGTGTTCACTCCCATCTGCATTGTAAATAATAGCATTACCAGGAGCTATATAACGTTCATGTTCCATGGGATAGATGATTACCATTTTTTCCATATCAGAGGTTGGGTAGCCAGAAATTCTAGTTTTCTCTTCAAAAAATATCACCTCGGAATTATCAAATTCCCAACTGATACCAGAAGTATTACTATTGATATATTGTTTGTATTCTTTATCGCTGCAATACTCAAATAACGAAGAGTTTTTCTTTGATGATAGATTTGGTTTAATTCTAATATTTTTACCTGTGATGAGTCGAAATTTTGAGATCATACTATTTTAATTTAACTCCTCCTTTTGGTCCAATCTCTTCTAAGTAATTTTGCCAATTCGATCCCAAATAATCAATAATTTCATATTGATGCCCACCACCAGATAACTCAACTCCATTATCCAACTGTCTTCCTATTATTCCACTTCTAGATTTCAGATCTGCTTTTACCCGATAGGTTCGTAAGGTGGGTTCTTTTACGGTTTCTTTCCAAGCCTCTTTCACTGCCAATTTTTCTCTTAATTCTTTGATAGTAGAAATAGCATCTTTAGAAGCATATTGTCCTGGGCTAGCAATACCATTATTAAAATCTTCAACAAAATAAATAATCTCATTTTTCTTCCCAAGAGTTACTTCATCTATCTGTGTACCCGCCCAATAGGGCTGACCGTCTAGGTCTTTTCCCTGTCCATTGACTAAATAGTCGTTAACCTCCTTAGCCTCAAGTATTCTTCCATCTTTAAAGCCTAGGTCGAATTTGATTTCATCTCCCTGCTTAATTAAGATATAGCCTTCAGAGGTTGGAGTCATAGCTGAAGCCGAGGCATTGATTTGCCATTCCCATTTTGTTGGAGTAAGCTTCCCATTATTGATAATAGCAACAGTCTCACCAGATGTATTCTTCATCAGAATCGAATTAGCCTTTACTTCTGACTTTAAGCCTGCACTTATTAAATCATTATAAGTTGATTTAATAGAGCCTGTTAAGCCTGCTATCAAATCATCCACCCCTTTAGCGACCACTCCTTTTCTTGCTAAAGACAATTCGTCTGTTTTGTTCGCTCGAATCAGTTGCGTTTCCAATTCAGCAGTGATTTTGCTGACATCTTCAGCTTCAGCTCCAAATATTTCATCGAGTTTGCCCTCTTTCTTGGCTTGTTCTAGGATCGCACAAGACTGAGCAGTTTTCTTAATATTACCTATCTCATAGAGAATAGTTCCACCAGAAGACATAACCTCGCTTATTAGCGTAATAATCTTGAGTGATTCAATATATTCACCGCCCTTTTCCGCTCCGTATTTAGAAATAATCCAATTTTGAAAACCATCGCTGTCTGCTACATGACTAGCCACTTCTGAGGAAAGAGCCCATGCCGCCCAAATCATTCTAATTTTACTCGCTGTTTTGATGGCCAAACCTAATTCACCAACTCCGATTACAAGCGTAGCTACATCAATTGTTGTGGTGACGATATCTTCAACATTTTGTGTATTCTGCTTGGTTAGGAGGTAATCCAAATACCCTGCATATACCAAATGTGCTCTCGAATCTCCAAAAGGATTCTCGTCAAGAAAATTGCAATTGTTATTGTAAAATGATAGCGCAACAATGTCAAAATATCCCAAGGATTCTGTTTCCGTTGTCTTGGGTGTATCATCACAACTAAAATGCGCCATGGCTGGGCCTCCTGCCAAATTGGGAACCAACTTTGAACTTGCCGATTCACAATAAGTCTCCTTATATTTAAGGGAAGCGCTCCCCCTTTCTACAATTTCATATATGTACATCCCATTGAAGGGTCGTTCAAATATGTCACCGCTGCTATTCCAAATAAATTCTTCTTTGACTAAACTCTTGTTTCCTTCCACATCTGTGGCAGAAGTAATGTTGGCAGCTGAGAGAACCATTTTATTCAATTGCGTAGCAAATGCAGTATAATGATCATCTCCACCCCAGTCCTCTAATACACGTGAGAGTGACTCGTACAAGGTCCGTTGATCATACCTTACAGTTCCATGCTTGGGGTGAACATAATTAAATGCAACTTTTTCAGAGATCAATCGATCCAATACTTCTGCAGCCTGACTGTCAGGAATGTTTTCGAGTAATTTTACAAGAAGGGCTTCTTTTGCATCAGGAAAAAAATAATCATTGTTGTTATACAAGTCTGTTACGTTGCCTGTCAACATAACTTTTAACATCTGTACCTTTTGATCAGTGGTAAGCACTTCTATTTCGCCTCCACTTAAATAGCGTGCAATGTTGAACATGCCTTGATGACTTGCGATAGGCAGAGATTCATTTTCAATATTCTTAAAAATTTCATATTTCAACTCCAGAACTTCAGCGTATTTTAGATAAGCAGTTTCTGTAGCATTGTAACCTTCAAAGTAAAAATCTCGCTCCCATTGATACAGTGCATCTATAGCTGCTTGATCATAATCTTTAGTTGGACTTAGACCATAAAGACACCTAATCTCACCTACTCTTTCCAGAGTTTCTCTAGGAATATTATTGTAATTAGTACTATGTGCTACTATATATGCTTCTATAGCTTGCTGACATTCATCAGGATCTATGTCCTTAAAATTCTTCAATACATCCACATAAACTTCAATATGATCTTTGAAGGCTTGATTGGTTCCTGATGAATATTTTATATTAGAAATCTGAGATTTAATCTTATCTACTAAACCTACGAATTCCTTTCCAGGCATAGCATGCCTGAGATAAGTCCGGTAGCCTTCGTCTCCTTCTGAACTAGTACCAACAACTATTGTATTAACTGGGGTTACTACTAATATTGAGGCCCTATCATTGAGGTGTCCTGTAAGTGCAGACTGAATTTCTTGAAAACTGCCGTTAATGTCATTTTCTATTTCTCTGAAACTACTTTCAGTGGCCTTTATAGCACCTCCATAATCTTTTAACGTAGTCCCTTTTTGTTCAACTGCGATCAATCCTCCATTCAGAAGCGTATAAAGGAATATCGGTTCTTGATTTTCTAGTTGTGTAAGGGAAATCAAGCTCTGATTAATTTCTGATAATACATTATCATCAACAAAATTCTGCTTCCTTTCCGCTAAGTGCTGTGTGCCTGGTTGTAAATCAGCAATATCAATCAAATAATTATTCAAATGACTCAGTCCGGCCTGATCATTTTTTTCGTTGTCAGCAATCTGCTGGTTCAAACGCTTTACTACTTCCGCAACATATGGGTCGTTTTCAGCTGCATATGCACTGATCGTACTTATTAACAAATTTGTTAATAGAAGTAGGAGGGCGAGACACCAATGAGCTCTATTCGTTGAATGCTGCATCCTGGATTTGTTTATTGAGGTGATTAATTATTAGATTTTTGATATCCAATCGTCCGTCTGGGCGACTAGACAAATTGGTAATTAGACTTATGATAAGCTCAGGACTGGAGTTTTTGACTTCACTCACGAAATCATCAAGGCGCTTTGGATCGTCTATAAGTGCATTAAGGAACACTTCTATATTAAGTTGTAGAAGAATCTGAGCAGTAACAATATACCACTTGCGATGAAGTTCAACATAAGCCTTGGCCTGCTCATCCTGCATAAATGCATCCAACTCGCTCTGAGTCATATTCTGACTGTCATCAACTTCTTCAAAGTAGATGTCACTGCTGACTGTCGCCGTCGATGAGTTGACGGTATATCCTTCCCGTTCCAATAGCACATTTCGCTGTTGCTGTATTTCGGTAGTGTATGATAGCGTGTCATTCGCGAGCGAATCAATTTTAAATCTGGCCGTGGCTATGCTTTCGTTCACGACCTCCTTTAGGATGGCCTTGAGCACTTCTCTCCAATCCAAATTAAAGTCGACGACTTTGACTCCGACGGTAGCTTTCAAGGATCCAGACTCTGCGAGGATCGCCCACCGGCCGGCTGTGCTGAGAGGAAAAACCAAATCGCTTCCCCGGACTTTTCGCTCTACAGTCTCGGGGGCAAAACTCCAAACTACATTTCGTTTGGGTTCGGACCCGTCTCGATTCATGGCAATGAGCCTAATTTCCGCTGCTGCTTCCATGCCCATTTCTATCTCCTCTCCCGGACGATAGACATTGCCATCGTAGGTAATGACCAGCTTGGGTAAGAAATTTTCGTCGACATTTTCGGTGAGTATTTTTACACCGGCCGCCAGATTTGGCTTCAATCTTTCGGCCAGTCCTTTTCTCTGTGCTACACTGCCTGATATCGGATGAAACGGGTTGTTAGTATCCGCTTGATCTAGATTATACTTTTTGGCGTTGAGGTCTGGAGAGGTCTCTAGCGTGTACGAGACCTGATATCCCGACCTATGATTGCCACTGATCAGTGGTTTGACTATCACAAAAGGTGCTATTGGGTTCTTGGCTCCCTCGGCCAGAAAATTATTGAATATCGGCACGTAGAATCCGTCATTTTCATTGGCTATCTGCGGCACAAAATAGACGCCTATACCTGTTTGGTTGGTGAAATCTCGCACGACTTGTTCGAGGCTATTTTCGTCAGATGAGCCCATTAGATCTCTGAGCAACTCTCTGACCTCAGATTGATTATCCAGGGCTTCTTTGGCTTTCGCAAAAATGCTCTCCAATTCGGCTTCGTGCTGGCCAGTGTAGGTGGCGTAGGACAATACGATCCAGTCGAGAAAGCGATTGGCAAACTGATCCAGTTCCTCACCAATCTTGGATTGATCATCTGAGGTATCCCCTCCTCCATCTTGTGCCTGCAGCTGTGAAGCCAGACCAAACATGATCCAGATCAAAAGAAACAAGTATCTCTTACCTTGATTATACAATTCGTTATGTTTTCTACTCTTTCTCATATTTGCGCTATAATGTCTTACTCATATGAGCATTGAAGTTTTTACTGAAACAGAGGACCGAAACATGCCCCCTGACACTGCCTTCTAGCGTAGTCGGTGATGGCTTGAAAATCATCACTAAATCGCCGCGAATGAAAATGTCCACGAGAGTGATCGATTTCCAGCTACTCCATGAAAATCCTCTCCAGGTGATCTTTCTTGTCTGATAGTTTACATCCAAGGTTACCCATACATCCAACCAAACCCCTGCCTTAACTAAGGCAAAACTCGGCCTGTATTGCACGGCTGCCTGCACACCAAAAGCCACTCCAGCATCTACGGCTACATTGAATTTTACAATAAATAGATTGATCGTTGGACTCTGTGCAGACAACGAAAATGATACGCCCAGTCCCAATTCTGCTACATTCTGATTGACATCTAGCCAACCGGTAGGTGCCCAGCCTGCACAAGCTGGGATGAAAGACAAACGATCCTCCCGGGTACCAATAGCCACTCGCCATTTTCCGGGTTTCACATCGACCAGAAGACTTCCGTGCGCGCAAAGGGCCTCATGTTTTAGATCTACGCTGGCATAACCTATAAAATGCTTTTCGGCAGAGTTGTAGCTGATTTTAACCGTACCCTGGATGACAGCACGCTTGTCTCCATCCTTGACGGTGTTTTGACCCAACAGGTGGGCATTTCCCTCAAGGGCAACCGTGTAATCTCCATTCTCCTTTGAGTTGATCTCGCCGGCGAGTTGCAGTCGCATGACTTCGCCGTTGGTGGATTTGTCAAATAGCACCATGTTGAGATAGGCTCCATATTTCATGGCCTCATCAGGTACAATGATACCAGAAGGCTGCTCACTCATATGATGGTACAATCGTCCCGATATCCCTACCAGATCGACTATTCCCATGCTTACGGGCTTGGGCATTTCCCTTGGCTCTTTGCTCAGAACATCTCCCGGTTGTCGGCCTTGGCTCTTATCACCAAATGCGGGGTCAATCTGACAAAACCAATAGTGGGTATCCCCTTTCTTTCCGTTGAAATAAAGTGCATTCAGCTGAAACGGTCTTGGCACTTTGACGCTCATGATCACGTCCCCAGACCATACATCCCCGAAGACGGCATCGTCAGGCGTATACTTGATGAATCCGTCCAGCGCGATCACTGGCGTGTTGAGTTTTACTCTTACCGGATCGGCCGCGAATATTCCTTTTACATCACCTTTGGCCAGCCTGGTGGCTACTCCTACAAAGTCAATTGGAATTTGAGCGTCTCCTTCTCCGAAATTCAATACCTCATTTGCATATTGTGAGGCGATGTCGTTTATCTTGTCATTCGCGGCGTCTTTGAGCGCCTGTTTGATGATATCATCGATGTGAGATGAGATATCATGCGCGATATCTCCAACACTAATATTCGTAATAAAGTCCTGCCCTAATGCTTGAATCGTTGAAGCCAGTTTGTCTGGCTTCACCATATTCAGCGCATCTTTTGCGGCATCTTCTATGATAGTAGGTATGCCGGTGACCACACCTTCCAGTGCATCACCGCCTGCAAGGGGTTTGCCTTCGAATACACCATAGACTATTTCTGCACCCTGATCAATGATGAGCCCATTGACTCTACCAGCGATTCCGTCCTGGAGTAAGGAGATCACTGGAGTTCTTACATTGGTATCAACGGACTGATTCAGAGCGCCCGATACTTCACCTTTTATGGATGTGGCGGTGGCCGTCGCTATTTCAGCGATCGGGCCAGAGACATCTACTAAGTCGTTTTGTAGCGTATTGATCAGCTCATCGGCTATGCTTTGAACCAGTGCATCGACCTTGTTTTCAATTTCAATAGTAGCTGACAGGGTCAAATCATCTATACTGCCGTTGATTTGATCAGTTATCTCTTTTGTCTTCTTATTGATTTTGCTGGTAACGGGCTCAGCAAGTTTGGATACCAGACCGGTGATCAATAGATCAAACTGCTCCTTTTGTTCGGGACTGAGTTTGTCAAAGAAGGCTCCCCCACGCTCCAGATGGCCGGTGCCAGGATCAAATCCAGGTCCGGTATAAATCTGAGTTGGAGCGAAGGCTTCTGCAGGTGAGCCAGCGAGGCTGGCTTTCAAACTATTACCTGTATTGAGTATCCCCTCCTGACTATTGACTAGTTTGCTAAGGAGCGCAGTTTCAGACTCTTGATACTGTTGCGTTATTTGGCTGGTTTTTTCTTCCTGTGTCTCTTCTGGCTGATCGGAGGTGGCATCCGTAAATGCCTCTGCATCTTTAGGCACATATTCATTAGCTACAATACTGTAGACGTTTACCTGTGGCGCTCCTTCTCCGCCGGACACATCGTCACCCAATTGTGAGTCTATGGTGGTGGCGAATGAATAATTACCTTCACTACTACCAGCGCCTATCGTGTGAATGACAACTGGATATCCACTCATTTTTCCGTTGAGTCGCTGACTCAGTGGCAGGGCACCGTTTTTGGTGTTGAAGCCGATCGTATAGTCTCCCCAGGCTTTGAATCCGACCACCGATTTCATGGTAATTTCCAGTGCTGGCCATTCCACATCGATGGTCATGTTTAGCCGATTGTTGTCGGCAAATACGGCTCTCTTGATCAAAATATTGATGAGCTGTTCTCCACCGTCCTTGTTGAAAGTAAAAGCAGTTTCATCGAGGTCATGCAGATAACCTGTTCTGAATCCCATGTTGGAGAGTGGGATCGTAAAATCAAAGGGCTCTTCGGTACTTACCACCGGTATGAGCATTTCGCCCTCCAGTTTGCTCTCGCCTACTACTTTGCTGGCCTTGAGCTCTAGCTGGATTCTATTGAGCTTGGCCGGGAAGGTGTTGAACTTGCCGAAGTCACCATCAGCAAATGTTTTATCAATTTTGAAGTCGAATCCTTTTGTGGTCACCCAGGCCTCTTCCGGGCCATCTGACGTGAGTTCGTAAGGCTTATTGAAAACCTTATCCAGAGTGACCTGACCCGATGCATCTACATTCTTGTTATATCTTAATTGAAATGAATTGAAATAGACCCCTTTCCAATCAGGCTGTCCACTGAAACTAACGGGCGATTCTTTTTCTGAAAAATCAATCGTAAGTGTGGAGGCTCTTAATTCAATACGAGTATTGTTTAGTACTGATACATGATTGGTGATTTCTGGCTGATCCAGCTCTATGTAGAATACGTGCTCTGCATCAAAAAACGGGACTGATACGAGTTGATCCTCAAAAATGCCTTTGACGTTACCAGGCAGATTGACGTTTCCATCGAATTCAAACCAATATTTGTCAGTATTGACATAGATATATGAGGAGGTATGAAGATCGAGTGTAAATTTGAATGGATCTAAAAGGTCGTAGGTGTTTTCTTCGTGTAGTTTGAGTGCGCCGTTGACGGTGAAATCATCGTAAACCATCCAGCCTTTATCTGTCCTTACGACCGCCTTTTCACTTGCTGTAGTGGCAAATGGCAAATCCCAATCTATGTCGCCGTAGACGGAAAGTCCCTCTTTGTTGATTCTGTATTTCTCTATTCCGAAAAGGCTATAACCGTTTCTGGCAAATTCGGCATTGAGGGTATCTAACTTGTGCTCATCAAGTTCGTGAATAATCTCTCCATCCTCCAGAATGTAGTATCCGCCGTTTTCCTTGAGCTTGAGCCCTTTAAATTTGATTTTTGTCCAATCGTTTTTATTGGCCGTCAGTCTAATTCTACCCTCACCGGCAAGATTTTTAATATCCGCATTTGTGATAGCGTCCACCCATATTTTATGGCCTTCTGCGTAGAATCTTTCTACAAGACTGGGTCCGTAAAATAGAGACGGCTTACTTCTGCCTACTTCCTGCTCTCCTGTCCTGGCGACCACGCGCCAGATGTATTTTTTGGTAACTGCAGGTAGCTTGCCTAGCTCTACCTTCATGTCATAGCTCATGGAGGTAGGCTGCAGCGTGCGACTGTACCAGAGGTTGTCAAAATGAATGTTTTCATCGGGGATCTCATCCTCCTCTATTTCTCCTATTTGGACTTCGTAGCTCACCCATTGTCCCGGGATCATATTGTCCACACTGGACCATTTCATCACGGGGAGCTGCCTTCTCCTAAATCCGTCATTATTACCTGGCTCTAGTAGCGAAACCTTGCCATCTGAGGGCCAGCCATAGTAAAAATCACAGAATTCGCTATAGCCATTGTTTTTGAAGGTATCTCTTCCCTCTGGATCGAATGATTGGATCTGATAGATATAGTGCTTACCAAGTTCTAGTGCCGGATCGGATGGCCCGTAGACGTAATTGGTTCCAGAAAGTAGATCGGTTTGAAAAACCTGCAAGGCTTGTCCATTGGCTACGGCGGACATTGGGTTGGCCGAATTGTCGGTAATCTCCCACATGGTCAGTTGATGTGCGGTACCCATGGTCGCATTTGGCGACTGGGTATTGAACATTTGCCATTGGAATGGAATCTGAATGCTATTGGGATCGATAAACTTTCCGCAGATTGGACTGATGATTCGTGCTGGATCATTCAATTGGATCCAAGCGGAGGCACATGTTTTCCTCGACAACGTTTCGCCCGTATTGTAGTCCAATACTTCAATACAGAAAGAATAGAAGCCTTCTGGCAAACGTCCGGATCTTTCCAGCTCTTTCCTTGAGAGCCCTTCTATTACCAAGTTTTGGTATTCGAAATAGGGCAGCCAATCTTCTCCTGACACGATTTCAGGCACTCCTGGCGTAACTGTAATAGGGGCTGAAGGAATAAAATTGGGTGAAGTGGTCAGCCTAAGATCATTGCTTTCTATGGTGAGCCTAAACCTAAAATTCCATTGCGGCTCATTGAAATCGTTGAAGACTACAGTAGCAGACAGCTTGTTGCCACCTGGCTCTGAATAATCACTCAAAAACGAGGAATATGGTGTGGTCAATACGGGTGTTGCATTGGCCGGATACCTAAGCGTTTGGGCCTCGACTATATGAGGAAAAAGACCCAGAACAGCTACCAGGACAAGGGATACAGCGAGTTTTCCAAAACTTAGAGGCGTAGCTTTCTGATGCGGAGTCCGGTCTATCGCCTCTCCTTTGCGTTGGAGGACTGGCGCAGCTTCACAAGATTTCTGCATCAAATTGACCAGATTTTTTATCCTATTTAAATCAATCATAATCTATAGCTGTAGTTTACCCCTCCTCTAATTTCATTGATGACCTCAGCGTCCTCTTCCTTCAGGTGTTTGTTGAGATAGTAGACGCTGACTGAAAAGCTGTGCTTTTTCCCAACTCGCAGAGAGTTCATCCAGCGTACATTGTTCACCGTGCTTTCCAAACTGTTTTGAACATATGAATTGAGAAGGCTTCCCGAAATGCTTGTTCGCATTTTGTTCTCAAAAAACGACCTACCAACGGTCAAAATCGGGCCTGTAGTGACGCTCACCAACCCTACACTCTGATTTCTATTGTAAGTGTAGGTCAGCCCCAGGGACCAGGCATTACCAATTCTGACCTGATGACCAAGGGTAGCGTTATAAAAGGTGGAGGAGTTGCTTTCACTATCTGTGGCATCCTGAATACTGCTGGATAGAAATAAGGTATGGTTGAGGCCTACTTCCTTGTTAGTCTGATAGTTGACATTGATAGAACCATTTCTGGTGACTTGAAAGAATTCCAATGTATCAGTTAATATATCTGGTCTCAACTGTGACTGCTGCGTGCTGGAATTGAAATTCGAGTAACTGACATTAAAATTCAGTTTTTCATTCGGTGCATAGCTGACATTTGACGAAAATATACCCCGTCTTACTTGTGCGGTCAGCTGGTTGTCAAGATTGTTGTGTTGGAGCCCGGCATTCATGGCGACATTCACTTTTTGTTTGAACATTCTCCAGGCGATCCCTCCTGATATATCTCTCAAATCATTGTTTAGAAAGGAAGACCCCATGGTCTGATATCCGGGGTCAATATTTCGATAGGATAGGTTGAGTTGATACCACGAGGCAGTATACTTTATTTTACTCTGTAGGGCTCCATTGTAGTCAGAGGATATATTGGGAGTGAAAAGCGATCCCAGATTATTGACAAAGGTGTAGTCATTGATAGTAGTGGGTGGTATTCTGGTGTCTCTGGTAAACATGCTGTAGGCATATTCCAGCTCAAACGAGATTCTTTTGTTGATTTTATGCGAGGTGTTGAACCCAAGGACAAGGTTCTCTTCTGGCAGTACGTCTACCTCGTCGGTGATTTCAATCGAGTGTACGTCGTCTTTTGCCTTGAATAGAATCAAATCTATATTGTGTTTTTCTTTCCCCAGTCCTACTTTCACACCATACCCTAATCGCTTGAACGTAGGCTCGGCGAACACCAATCCTGATTGTGCAGATTTAGAAACTGCTTTAGCAAACCGACCATACATAGCACTCACGCGCCAAAAGCTATCCTCTGGTTCTACTTCTACTCCGACCCCGAAAAACAAATTTCCCGCCAGGGTATAATTGGAGAAGGTCATACTCCGGTGTCCTAGGTGGGCTGTCACTGATTTGTATTTTGGGCTTAAGCCAAACCTATTAAAAGGCTGAGGTTGTGAGAAATTCTTGTTTTGCTGACTTATGGTCATCGAAAAGGGCACTTGTACCACGCCGAGGAAATCAAAATTGATATTGGCGTTGATCATCCAATAGAAGGGGTCTCTCCTACTTTCAATTCCAGTAGCATGATAGAAGGTGGTGTTGGTCGAAATACCTCCTGAAACTCTCACTAATTTCTGATCGCCTATTTGCTCCAGATCCTGCGCGGTGGCGTGCTGCCCCATGCTCAATGCAAGGCACAGCCCGATCATCAGCAGAGGTCGGCTATAGGTATAGGTTGGTATGTGAGTGAAAAATTTCAATTAAATATTAACTATCTGGAGTTACTCGCCGGCTTTATAGATCCAGGGGTTTCCAATAATAAATTGGTTGTCCCCACTCTTTTTCAGGTTTTTGATTTCACTTTTTGCTTCTTTCCAGGTGGCGGGCTGACTAGAGAAAACCAGGTACCATGTTTTTTTGCTGTTTTGAGTGACCCTTGTAGATCGGCCTGTTTCGCGGGTAAACATCTTCTGAAAGTTTTTTGCACTCTCAATATCTCGTGTAGCTCCCACCACCAAGTAGTATTCTCCATCGGCGTCGAAAGCGTCTGCATCTGACAGGTCTACTGCGCTGGTCGCAATCAGCTGACTGAGTTCTTCTTTGTTCTTTTCCATCATATCCCGAATCGCGGAGAGCTCCTTGTTTTGCCGTTCGATTTTTCGCTCCAGCTGCTGATTTCTTTGTTCCAGGGCATCCATTTTTTCTTGGTGTGCTGCATCCAAAGGCGCGCCTTGATAATTCGAATGGTTTGGAACAGAGGAAGTGCTGGTATTAGCCCTGCCACCTTTCACTAGATTGTTGAGTCGGATCCCAACACTGAATTCATGAGACCCGTGTGCTAGTCCCCGGATCGCTTTTTTGGGTACTTCATATGAGTAGCCTATGATAAACTTGCTGTCTATGTGAAAACCCATAGAAAAATTGGTACCGATGCCTGTCCTATAGGAGGTACCCAACCATAATATGTCGTGATACTCAGCAAAAACGGATAGGTCAAACTGAGGAGACAATCCTTGTGCAGCTCTCATCAATACCATAGGCACTAACTTGAGCTTCGGATTCAGCATAAAATCATACTGCAAAGTGGTTGTATAGTGACGAATTAAACTAAAATTCAACGCTTTGAAATCAGCATCATTTGAATGATTTATTTCGTTTTGAAATATTTGAGTGACGGCTACTCCAAGTAGAAAATCCTTATATCTATAGCTCATTCCAATGTTTCCGTCAAGGACAGTCCTGTTATCTACATCGTTGAGCAAATTTGGGTCACTGAGATCAGACGCATTGATTCTGTCGAAATAGATCTTGTTTTGCAACACTCCAATGGATATCCCCATATTCAGATGTTGATCTTTGCTCAGGTCTACTCCATAGGAATAAGTGCCCATTAGATTGGCTCGTCCCAATACATTGGTGATATCATTGAAGAGGGTGAGTCCTATACCCATTCTTTCATTGTTCAACGCACCGTCAATGGTGAAGGCCTGGGTTTCGGGTGCTCCTTCGATGCCTGTCCATTGCTTTCGATAGGTGAAAAATGCCCGGGCTTCAGCTTCTTTCCCTGCGAAGGCAGGATTGAGTAAGAAGGGATTGAGATAGTACTGGCTAAACAACGGGGTCTGCTGTCCCATGAGCTGTGAATGGCCTACTAACCCTACTATTATGGATAACAATATCTTCCTCATCTCCTTATCTGTTTCTAATGATTGTAATTGCCCCTTTATAACCCTGTTGTGAGTCATCGAATGTGATCACATAATAATAGGTGCCATCTGGCAGAATGTCGTTTCCGGCGGTGCCGTACCAATCGTTTTGGTAGCCTTTCTTTTCATAAACTACGGTTCCCCACCGGTCGAATACCACCACATTGGCGGATCCAAAAGTTTCGATATTCGCTATCGTCCAGGCATCATTTTGACCGTTGCCATCCGGGGTCATCACATTGGTAGGTACTATCTTATAATCATCAGTGACTTCGACGACTACCTCATCGGTATCCTGGCATCCATAGAGGTCTGTCACTAGCAATTCATAGGTGGTGGTCTCGAGCGGGGTAGCCAGAGGGTTGTAGATCAGCGAGTTGTCCAAGGTTTGATGCGGGCTCCAACTGTAGGTGTACCCTCCAGACCCAATCAATTGAATGGTATATCCTTTGCTGACCACCGTATCCAGACCAGCATATGCCTCCGGGATGGCATGAACTATTACTTCTTGATCATAACTGTCTTCGCAACCATTACCTGACGTCACTGTGAGGCCAATTTCATAGGTGCCTGGCAATTCATATTCATGGGCAGGGTTGCTGGATACTGATGTGGTATTATCTCCCAGCTGCCATAGATAGGTGACAGACCCCTGGGCGATAGATGAGCTGTTGTCGATCTGAACGGTCTCTCCAAAGCAAACATCTTCTACAGAGAAATCTGCAAGCGGGACATTATATACACTGACCTCCTGAGTAGATTCTGATTGGCATCCTCCATCGGATATGACCTTTAGCAAGACGTCGTAGGTGCCAGCGTTGAGATAGAGTTTGCTCGGATTTTGTAAAATCGAATTTCCACCGTCACCAAAATCCCATTCGTAGGAGGTGATAGTTCCAAAATCAATAGTAGATATATTTACGAATTGACTTTCGTTGCCGTCACAGACATTATCAAATTCAAAATCTGCCCGGGGACTTGGGTACACCGTTACCGGTCTGTCGATGACCTCTGTACAGCCAGCGGTGGTAGAAGCAGTCAATGTGATGGTGTATTCTCCTTTTTCATCATATAAGTGTTCCGGATTGGTTTCAGTCGAGGTATTGGTATCTCCAAAATCCCAGGTGTAGCTGACAGTGCCAGTAGATATGGAGGTTAGGTTGTTGAACTGAACATGCTCGGTTTCGCAAACATCATCGGCTGAAAAGTTGACACTTGGCAATGGGCTGATATAGACCGACCGAGTATAGCTGTCCGAGCAGCCATTGGAGGTATTGACTTCCAGCAATATTTCATATGAATTGACTGCTCCATAGAGGTGGGTAGGTGCCTCATCAGTAGCACTGGATCCATCTCCAAAATCCCAGCTATAATCAACAGTCTCACCAAAAATATTGGAAGAATTGACCAGCGTCACTTCCTCACCAAAACATACATTATCGACTGTGAATTCTACTTCAGGCTTTACAAATACTTCGATAGTTTGGGTGAAATCGACGAGGCATCGTCCGACGGTCGATTCGACTTCCAGATTGACCGAATAAGAGCCGTCAGTGGCATAGGTATGTTGAGGGTTGCTATCGGTAGACTTGCTGCCATCACCAAAATTCCAGCTGTAAAACATGCCTCCATCGCCTATCGTGCTTTCGTTGGTGAAAGCTGCCACTTCGCCATCACACAGGTCGTCGAATGTGAAGTCGACCTCGGGTAGTTCATATACAATGACTTCGGTGCTGAGCTCATCTGTGCATCCCTGATCGGATTCGATAAGAAGTTCAACCGTATACTCTCCATGTGCTGCATATAGGTGTGTTGGGCTGGCATCTGTAGAAGATTCTGAATCTCCAAAATCCCACGTATAGGTGTCTATGGTCCCAATACTGATTTCTGATAGATCGGTAAAGAAGGTTGTGGCATCCAGGCAAACATCGTCGTGAATGAAATCAGCCGTCGGAACTGCATTGACTACTACGGATTGAGTGAGGTCGTTCTCACAGCCTTTGTCGCTAGTCATGGTAAGTTTGACAGCGAAGGTGCCGGCTTCCGAAAAGGTATATTCTGGTGCGAGATCCACGGATAGTCCTCCATTTCCAAAATCCCAAAGGGAGCTTTCCAACGATCCCGACGATATGGTAGATAAGTTAGTGAAGGTGGTTTTAGTGCCTTCACAGACCTCGTCGTTCGAAAATACAATTGTTGGTAGTGGATTTACCTGGACTATAAACTCGGGACTGGTCAGTTCGAGGCAGACTCCGTTTTGAACCACTGCTCGATAGGTGGTGGTCTCTGTCAATCCAGAAAAATTATGATTGGCTGTAGTATTTACAATATCTGTCCATGGCGTGGAACCATCGCTAAATTCCCACTTGGTAACAGTACCTAGGTGGTCTTCGAGCGCCAAAGTACCACTGCTGGCGTCGATACACACATCAGATTTTCCCGAAATGGTTCCTACCACTGTATTCTCATCTACTTCAATAAGAACGATATTACTAATTTCTTCATCACAAGCTCCGTTCTGAACAACTACCCGATAATAGACCGTAGCTATCAAATCCTCATAGTCCAAGGTACTGGTTTGATTGTCTATACTACTCCAGGGTTCGTTGCCTGTCGGAGATGACTCCCAGTGCAAAATGTCGCCGACTTGCCCTGCAAGAGTCAGACTGCCTGTATTCGATCCATTGCAAACGGTAGTAGCACCCGATAGCAATCCTGCGTTGGTTTCGTCTAATGTGGTAATGGTGGCTACCTCAGAAAAAACCTGTCCGCATACACCATTCTGTAAGACGGCTCTGTAATAAGTGGTGTTCGCCAGGTCAGTGTAGTTCAATGAGGTGGTGGTGTTGGCCACTGAACTAAAACCAGCCACTGCACTTGTGGTGGAATGCTGCCACTCTACCACAGACCCGGTGTGCTCTTGCAATGTCAGGGTGCCGCTGTTTGCATTGGTACAAACCGTGGCCGTACCGGTAATATTTCCTCCAACACTGAGTGCATCTATCTGTACGGTGGCCACAGACGAATAGCCCTCAGCACAAGGGCCGCTACTCACCACTGCTCGATAGTAGGTGGTAGCAGTCAAATCTGAATAAGTCAAGGTAGTCGTTTGATTGGCTATGGTCGCCCAGGGCTCATCGTTGGTCAATGAACTTTCCCAGCGATTTACCTCTCCAACATGGCCGGAGAGCGTAAGCACATAAGGATCGGTGTCGTCTTCACAGCGCACGGCAGACCCGGCCAGGCTTCCTCCATCCGAGGCTGAGAAGACAGTGACTTCTCTGACGATCTGATCGGCGCAACCAAAACCTGAGGTGACTGTGAGTGTAACATCATAATCATTGGGCAGCAGATAGGTGTGCGATGGGTTTTCGTCTGTTGAATTATTTCCATCACCAAAGTCCCAATCGAAAGTAATACTGCCTGCAGATATCGATGATTCATTTATAAAAATCATCGCAGATCCATCACAAACATCACTTACGGAGAAGTCTGCGACTGGAAGGGGTCGTACATTGATATTTTCAGTATAAACATCAGTACATCCCAAATTGGAGGTGGCCGTCAGGCTCACTAAATAAGTACCTGCATTATCATAGTCATGCGTGGGGTCTGTATCTGTGTCAATAGCCGAGCCGTCTCCAAAATCCCATGCATAGGTCATCGTTCCTACATTGATGGCTGAGGTATTGGTAAAGGACACAACATCACCCAAACACTCGTCATCAGCTGAGAATCCAGCTGTAGGTTCTGCAAAAACGTCAACTGTCTGTTCTATAAATGTGATACAACTACCAGCAGAGCTAGTAGCTTCCAATCGCACGGTATAGCTGCCTTCGGTGGCATAGGTGTGTTTTGGATTTATTTCTGTAGAAACATTGCCATCTCCAAAATCCCAATCATAGGTCAGGTTTCCTGTGACCACTTGGGTATTATTAATAAAGACTGATTCGTCACCCTGACACACATTTTCAACAGAAAAGTCTACCACAGCTTCAGGATGAACCACTACTTCTTCAGTGATCGTAGTAGGGCATATATTGCCATCTGCAACAACAGGTGTCACGGTCAACGAGACGGTGTATGTGCCGGGAGAGGCATAATTGTGAGAGGCGTCTTCTGTGGTGGCTGTGCTTCCATCACCAAAATCCCATAGGTAGGAATCTATCACACCAGGGGCCGGAATAGCTGAGGCATTAGTGAAGTCGAAGGTCGTACTTTCGCATTGGTCAGAAGAGGACAGGACGAAACTTACATCTGGTTTGGGATTGACAACTACATTAGTGACATACACATCAAAGTCCCCATTGGCATCTACTACTGTCAAGGATACTGCAAAGGTACCTGATGAGGCAAAAACATGCTTTGGTTCGTTGAGTGTCGATCCTGATCCATCCTTGAAATCCCAGTTTGTGGTGACGATAGAGCCGGCTGAGGTAGATGAGTTGTTGACGAATATGGTTTCTTCGCCTTCGCAAACCGGATCTGCTGTAAAAAGTGCTGTGGCCAACATGGCCTTTTCATCTGACGCACTGGCGAGCAGACCGATTGAACTAAATAGACCCAGCCCAAGTCCGAATATTACCAACTTCAAGCTTTTCATCTTCATTATACTTAATATTTGCTTCATCACCCGTTGTTAATAAATTTGGCAAAAAATGACCCTTTGGACGTTTTGTACCGGACTACATGCATACCCCTAAAATGATTTCCAAGTACTACTTCCATTTCTGGTTTTACTTCCTTGATTTGCTGATGCAATCGAACTCCACCGGAAAGGTCATAGATGGACAGCTCTCCTTCTCCGAGCATATCATTCAAATTGATTTTCAAGATTCCATTGGAATAAAAACATTGAATTTCAGATCTTTTTAGGTCAGAAGAGGCACTTTCCAAGATGGCTTTCTCACTGAAGATCTCAGGTCGATGTGTGGTCAGGGAGGTGCGCATCGCTTCTGCTTGCCCACGGGTAAATAGTGTCATACAGGCATCTTCAGAGAAGTCCATGAAATTTTGAACCATATCGAGTGATCCACAGGAGGACTTGGAGGTGCTACAACTCGATGAGCTTTGTTGCTGATTGGGAGTGTCTGAAATATCATCGTCGGACGAGCAGCCGCCATCTCCCCACAAATGCTGCAGGCCTAGCCAGTGCCCAACTTCATGCGTAAGTGTTCTACCCAAATCATAAGGAGCTTTTGCCGTCCCCTCTGTTCCAAAATTTTCATAGTGGATAGCTATTCCTTCGAAATTGTCATCTCCGGTTGGACTTGATGCGTAGCCAATTATTCCTGTAGTGAGATTAGCGACCCAGATATTCAAATATTGATCGCTGTCCCATGGATCTGCACCGCCAGTGTTGGACGCATGGAGATCATTATTGGCAAATGCTACATGCTCGGTCGCTGTTCTGGTAATTCCATCTTTAGACGCTCCCATAGGGTCTATTTCGGCGAGCTCAAACTCAATTTTTATATCTGCGGCTAAAGAAGAAAAATCGGCAACGGTATTCGAGGCATTCTGATTCTTCTTTCTGAAATCAAGATTCAGAGCATGGATCTGCGATTGGATTTGTGATGGACTTAGATCCTGGGTCTTATTTTGGTACACCACATGCACCACCACCGGAATGGTAAATATGGTCTCGTTTGAAGTGAGCAGGCGCTGGGTGGGATGCTCTGTATTCTCACTATACTCCACAGGGCACTTTCTGATTTCGGCTTGTCCGCTGGCTGGGTGGGAAAACAAAAAACATGCTGGTATAAACCAAATGGCAAATAGGCACAAGGCCAAATATTTTGCCCCGTAGGTAATGCGATAATATCGTTGCGCTATGCCCACTTGCTACTGCTTTACTATTCTTATGACTTGAGACCTTTTGCCGACTGAGGCATGTAGGAAATAGACACCATCAGCCAACTTGGATACATCAAATCGAACTTCTTCTTCTACTCCTTTGACTACCTGAGATTGCATCAAAACGCCCGTGATGTCATAGACGTGTATGTGCGTGCTTTCTTCCTTACTTAGCTCCAAATAGAGGCTAAATTGATCTCGGACAGGGTTGGGATATGCTTTGAGTTCGAGTATTTCGAGGAATTTTGCTATCTCGACTTCTTCATCCTCAGATGATCTTGCCAGTCGAATAGTCAGTGATTTGGTCAGCTCATCGGTACACACTTCGTTAGAGACTGTGAGTGTTACATCAAATTCACCATCTACTAAATATCTATGCTGCGGGTTTTCAAGGTTACTGAATTGTCCATCACCGAAATTCCAGAGGAAAGTCTCAGGGGTGGGTTCCGACAATTGAGCAAATTGAATGGTATCTCCACGATCTCCAATTGAGGAGGATAGAAAACCTGCTTTGATTTTCATATCGGTAGGTGCGATATAAATAGTGTCAGATTCCATACATCCTAAGTCATCGGACACTGTCACCCAATATCGTCCGGAGGTATTGCCGATTATGTTTTGATCTGTAGACACAAAGCCTGAGTCAGATTGCCACTGATATGTGTATCCTTCTATACCTGCATCGAGCATTAAATCGGACTCTCCACAATCAACTCTGTCTTCTCCCAGGTCTACACTAAACTGAGGTGACACCTCAATGTATACCTCATCTGAACTTTTGCATCCTGCATCAGAGGTAACTTCCAGGGAATAGTTTCCTGTGGACCCCACCTCCAAACTGCTCGTTGTGGAAAGTGTTGACCATAAGTGATCGACATCGGTCAGGCCCGATTCCAAAACAGCAATCTCATCGTGACAGATTTGTCTATCTGGTCCCAGATCCAAATTTGGGCTTTCGCTGATGATCACGTCAAATGAAGCATTAGCAACACAGTTTTCGGCATTAGTCACTTCTACGCCATAGGCATCCGATTCGCTAATAGTAATGGTCTTCGATTCTTCGCCTGTGGACCAATTAAATACAGAACCAAAATTACCTGCGTCTAGTAAGATTTCATCACAGGCTTGAATCACTGCGTCAAACTCAAGTACTGGAATGGCATGGTAGAGTACTTCTACCTCATCTATAAAACTACAGCCCAAATCGGTAATCAGTTCGACGTTATAGATCCCAGCCTGATCGATTTGAATGGATGATGAGGTCGAACCTGTGGACCATAGATAATCCACTGTCAATGTACTTTCTGCGTCCAAACTGACGACTTCTCCTTCACAGGCCTCTAGCTCATTGCCGAGATCAATTTCGGGGATAGGATTGATGGTGACGTTGATATCGTCAGCCACTATGCAAAGATCATTGCTCACAGTGGTCACCTCATAATTGCCGGTACTAAATACCTGGATGGTCTCAGTCGTTTCTCCGGTGGACCAATAGTAAGCAATATCGCTTACCATAGGATCGAGCAGTGCTTCGCCGCAGGCTGCAAAATCATCTCCAAGATCTATTGGACTATCTGATCCTTTGAATTCTACCACTACCGATTCATTGAAAACACAGCCGGCGGCACTGGTCACTTCTACAGTGTAAGTTCCTGAAGTGGTAACTTCGAGTGTTTGGTTTTTCGAATTATCAGACCACTTATAGGTGCTTCCTACGTTCTCTGCATCCAGAGTAAAACTACCATCGCATCGGTCGATTGTACCTCCAAAATCCAGCATGGGAGTTTCATTCACCGTAACGGTATTACTTTTAGATGTTACACACCCATAGGCAGAGGTTACTTCCAAATTGACCAGATAGTCGCCGGAGTTGGTATAATTCAGCTCGGGTTCTTCTGTTGTAAATGTTCGGCCATCGCCAACTGACCAATGGTAGGTCAGACCACTTCCATCTGGTGCACTGGATCTATTGTCTATTATAAATTCTTCATTTTGGCAAACCGAATTCAATATAAAGTTGGCCACTGGATTAGGGTGTACATCGATTTTACTCGTCAGGCTACTCTCACATCCATGGATACTTGTGGCTATCAAATTGACATCATAGTCGGAGCTGGCAGTATATGCTTTCGTGGGATTGGATTGTGTAGAGAAGGAGCCATCTCCAAAACTCCATTGATAACTAAGCAATCCTCCGCCTGATATACTGGTCAAATTGGTAAAATCAATAGGTTCGAAAGGACACTTTTCATCCAGCGCAAAATTGACTACGGGTTTTGGATTGACTGTTACCTGAATCTGATCTTGAGCGACACAACCCTGTGCGTTTGTTACTTCTACTTGATAAGTATCGGTGGTGCTGACTACGATGGATTGCTGGTCTGATCCGTTTGACCAGGTATAGGTGCTTCCTGTATTTTGAGCGTTGAGTATCACCGATTCTCCATCGCAGATAGCCAGGTCGTTGCCCAAGTCAAGAATGGGAAGATCATTGAAGGTAATGGTCACTTCACTCGTTCCTTCGCAACCGTTAATATCCATCACGGATACCTGGTAGGTGCCTGATTCGGTCACCATAATTTCTCGCGTATTTTGACCGGTGGACCAGGCGTAGGTGGCATCGTCAAAGTAGCCTGCGTCCAATTCAAAACTCCCGCATACCTGCCTGTCACTGCCTAGACCGGGTTGGATGGGGGCATTGAGGGTTACGCTAAAATCTTCTTCAAACTCACATCCAGTGGCATTGGTAATGATCACTGAATAGTCGCCGTCTGCTGTGATTTCATATTGTTGATCGGTCGAAATCTCGAAATCCACACTGTTGCGCCAAGAATAAGTTGATCCAGAATTTGCGGCATCTAATTCGATCGAAGCAGCACAGGAGGCAACTACACCACCGAAATTTAAGTCAGGTAATGGATTGACAGTTACATTTTTGACAATGCTTGATAGACAGCCATTAGAATTGGTGACGTTGAGCGTTACTGGATACGATCCTGCCAGGGTATAAGTGGTTGCTGGGTTTTGCAAAGCAGAGCTTGACCCATTTCCAAAACTCCAGCTATAGCTATATCCTGCTCCAGTTGGGCCGCTGAGGTTGAGCACTTCTCCAACGCAAACTAGCGGGACAGTAAAATCTGCATTCGGGAAATCATGTATCTCTATCTGCTCTATATGTGAATAACTACATCCATTAGCGGTCTCAACGGTAAGAGAGACGTCGTACGTTCCGAAAGCACCATAGGTGTTCGAAGGGTTTTCCAGGGTAGAGATTGCCGACCCATCGCCAAAGTCCCATTGATAACCTACGATGGCATCTCCTTGCTCTGTGACAAATGATTTGTTGATAAAACTAGCGGCAGCAGATTCACAAACTCCTTGATCCGGGTATTCAAAACTGACGACAGGTTGACTAAATAGGGTCACTTCGGCTTGGGTGCTGGCCTCACAGCTACCCTTTTGAACATCTACTTTGTATTGTCCTTCTTCCGTAACGTTGACTTGTTGGCTGGTACCGGCAGAACTTCCGGTCGACAGTTGAGTCCAGTTGTATGTTGCACCAGACACACCTGCATCCAGCGTCAAAATATCTCCATCACATCCTGATTGGTCGTCTACTGTAAGCTCAATTTTGGGATCTATTGTGACGCTGACCTCATCCTGAACTGAACATTGGCCAAAGCCAGTCACGTTGATATTGACGTCGACTTCATAGGTGCCATTTGCAATTACTTCTAATTTATCAACATCTCCGGCCACGGGCAATCCGTCCTTGTCCCAGGAGTAGGTGACATCATCATCGGACAAGAAATCAATATCATCCAACGAGGCCTCCAAATCACCTTTTTCACAGAAAGTAACATCTGAACCTAAGTCTACATCACTAAACAGATAAATGGTCGCTGTATTGGTTCCCTGGCAGGTAAGTGGAGTTGGCCCCGATATTACAAGCTGGTAATTGCCACTTTCGGTCACTACTGCGGTCGGGTCAGTAGAGATCACGGACATATCTTTCATCGCTCGCCATTCATAAGTGCTTCCTCCCGGTATATCTGTTGGGAGCAATACGTTCGGTACAATTTCGAAATCGTTCTCACAAGCTACCGCTGGATCTAAGGTGAAAGTGGGTCTTTGCACTGGATCCACATTTTTTATGATCTCGTGCACACAATCATAATCTGATACTACCTCGAGCTGAACTTGTCTGGTAATGGCTTCTCCATAAATGTATTCGGCCGTGGCGCCCTCTTGTTCGCTGGCGTCATGAAAAGTCCAGGTTTGGCTTTGGATTGCGTCTGATGCTATTGTGGATGTACTGGTGAAAACTGTCGCGTCATCAATACATGCATTTTCTATCTTAAAATCGGCTTCTGGTTCTGGGTGTATTTCGATTGTTTTGCTGAGTGTATTTGAGCAACCGTATTTTGAGGTTCTCTGCAGTGATACGCTGTATAGTCCGGCATCAGCATAGTCATGCAATACGTTGCTTTGGGTTTCGGTAGAAGTGCTGGCATCGCCGAAGTCCCACACATACTGCAAATTGGGAGTGGCATCCAGTATTGTCGTTTCGTTGAGAAACTGAGCGGTCTCTTCGGAGCAAATGTCCTTATCAAGCACTTGAAACCCTCCTAGTGGTTCGGGGCGTACTTCGATATCCCAGGTCATCATGTCTGTGCAGCCATATGTCTCAGACTCAGCGATCATAGTGGTGGTATATGCACCTTGCGCGAAATACTGTTTCTCTGGCGTGTGATCAGCGGAAGTGGTCGCGTCGCCAAAATCCCAATCGTAGAGCACATTGGTGGATGCATCTGAAAAGGTGGTCGCATTTTCGAAGGTTATTACTTCACCCACACAAATTTCATTGATCGGAGCGCCTTCAAACTCTGCAGAGAAGTCTACCACTGGCTTTGGTTTGATGAAAATTTGCTTGGTCACCTCAGACTTACATTCAGTGGCAGTAAATTCCATTTCCAGTGTCACGTCAAGCGTGCTCAACTCATCGCCAATATCAACATAGGTGTATTCAAACTGGTCTTTGATAGATCCAAGCACATCTTCATGATTATCAGTACCTCCATCACCAAAATCCCAGTCATATTTACGCAGACTAGAAAACGGATCTCCTATTTGAGTAATGGCATCGTTTATCGTAATATCGAATTGACCTAGCTCATCCCGGCACAGGTCGGCGATTGAAAAATCAAAATCTGGTACCGGGTTTACTGTAAATGGCAATTCAATATCTACGGCACATTCATATTCCGATACTGCGGTGACCCGTACAGTTTTGTCACCATAGGTATTATATGTGAAGTTTCTGACAGGGTCAGTCAAAAGTGGAGCACCGTCTGAGGTAGTGCCCGACTGGTTGTCAGGGGTATTGAAATTCCAGGTGTACGTAGCGTTGGTTAGCGGGTCTCCATTTTCATCTTCGTTGCTGTGTATAAATTGGACTTCTTCGTATTGGCACTCAGCGAAAGTTTTTATTGAGGTAATGCTGTTCTCGGGAAAGGGTCTTGCGGTCAGGTCGAATTGAGCTGAGGACAGGCATCCTTTTACGGTACGACCATTCACATAGATTGTCCCGTCATTGTCAGTGTCTAGAGTTGCCGACAAAAGTTCGACATCAGGGTCATTAGGAATCGTCCAGTGAGCATAGGACAAAGCATCAGTTTTTGTATTTGACGCAGTGACGGTTGTCAGTTCTGATCCACAAATATTCAATTCTTCCGTACTCGACGGGGTCTCGGTTCGGAGCGTCGAAACGGCGCTAAATTGTATGTCAGGCTGATTTGCAGCACTGCAGGTTTGTGCTCCCAAAGCCAGCAAATAATCTGTGTTTTGAATAATAAAAAGCCGATCCGGGTCAGCGAGATTTACTTCAATCTGGTCGCTGGCTAAACTAACAGTACCTCCTATTCGCTCCCAGCTCGCTCCATCGTCGTCTGAGAGATAGATAGCCACATCATTTTCCAAAAGTCCGGCGCTGCGAAATTCATTTTCAAGGTATTTGAATCTAACGGTGCTGAGTTCCACATTTTGATCCACGCTAAAAGTATAGTTTCGAAATACGCTAACTCCATTTCCCAAAGAGGTCAGCTCTTGATGATTTCTCGCAATCGCCAAGGTACTCATGGTCTGTCCTCCGTACATGGTAAAGCCCAACCCGGTGCCTACCACATCCAAATTGTCTACGTGTACATCTCCATTGTTTAGTGCTGGCCGACTGGCCCTAATCGAACCCGACCCGCTCACCACTGCTCCAGTATGCGACATGGTAGTGGGTGCAGCACTGGTTAGTTTGGTGTTCTCCTCAGCTATCGTTATATCTTCGTTCAGTACCACGTTTCCGGCGGTCAGTTCCAGTCCATCCTTGATCACAGATGCTACACCGAAGGTCAAGGTACCACCCGGTTTGTCTACTTTCAGTTTTCTGAAATACGCTGTTGATCCTGTAATAAGTTGGTCTCCAGTGCCTGCAAAAGTCAGATATCCCGCAACAAAATCTCCATCGAATATGGCTTCTTCCGGGCTTGCATTATTGTTGATAAAGTCTCCATGCAGTTCTAATTCTCCGCCCAGCACTATTCCCTTCTCAGCTTGCGTAGACTCATCTTTGTAGTTTCCTGAAACATACAGTTTGGCGCCACTAGGTATATAGATTCGGGTGCCTTTGTTAGTCACATTAGTGGGCTGAGCAGATACTAATGCGGTTGACAAGCCAATAAATAGTAGTGATGTGAGCAGGCACTTTAGGAATGCCCCCCATCTATGGTCTCTATATTTTGCGGCTTGTTTCATACCCTCTTATTTCCGTGATCCTTTCTTTATTTCAGAACCCAGATTCCCACCGTCCTGACTGAATACTTTTATCTGATAGAAATATTCATCTTCCGATTTCACTCCTTTATCGACAAAGATTATTTCTTTGGTCACTCCGGTTATCGGTTTGAGGCTGTCTTCTGTAGCTCCGCGAAACACGACAAACCCTAATATCTCAGCAGTCTCATCCACATGCCATTGTATGGTATTTGATTTTTTTCTTTTGTTGTATTTGATTTTAAAGTCCTCGATTTGGACTAGCTCTGTTTCTGCCACCAGGTATCCGGTTTCGATTACGGAGGGCTTAGACCTATTGCCTACCGAGTCTACTGCTTCCAAATAGTATTGATAAGCGGTATTAGGTCGAGCGTTTCGATCGGTGTAGGCTTCTACATATCCGCCCAATACATTGACATTGAGTCGGGTGAAATCTGAGGATTGCGCGGTGTCATTTCTGTAGATGTGATACCCCATAAGATCCTGATCTACATTGGTGACCCAGTGGATTTTGATGTTTGATTCATCATATCCTATAAACTTGATGACGGGTTGCTCCGGGGCTATTACGTCTGGAATCTCTCCGCTTACAATATTGGAATAGTCACTTCTATTATAAGAAGTGTCGATGGCTATGATTTTATAGAAAAAAGTACTCTTGACATTTTTGGGTAAGCTCTGCTCGAAATAGTTCTCTTTGATCGGGTCTGCATTGAGAAGTACATAGTTTCCCTTCTGATTTGAGCCTACTGTCCGATATATCATATATCCTTGTAGATCTTGCTCTAGATTAGCTTCCCAATCCAGTCGAAGCAGGGCGGTATCTGCGACAATGCTCAGATTTTTCGGAACAACGGGAGGAAGCACATCAGCCACTTCTTCGAATACCAACCTGGAATCTCCTTCGTTGCCCAAAATGTCGTGCGATGCCACATAATAGTAATATGGACCCGGGATGTAGACCGAATCTATATAAGATTGAGTCCGAGGATCGAGTGAATTGATATTGACTCTTTCATATGGTCCATCACTTTTTGGGCTTCTGTAAATGTGAATACCATCAATGTCTTCATTTTCAATATTTTCCCATTCTAAAAATACTTTCATGGAGTCCGAGTCGATCGTCACATTGATAGGAAACGGTGGCGCTGTTACATCTTGAAACAAGACTTCTATAGGTTCCGATCGTTGTGTTTCTTCGCCAAAAAAACCGATGCCGGCTATTTGATAGTAATAGGTACTCCCTTCTTGCAGGCTGTCTTCTCTGAAAAACGGATTTGGGTACTTCATCACTCCCATGCTGTCGATTTTTGATAGTAGCATCGGTCGTTGATTCAGCTTGATTTCACCTACAGAATCGGGGCCAGTCCTGTATAGATTCACCGCATAAAACCTGTAATCCTCAGGCAGCCAGTTGATATCCACCGTGTGTTCATTTTGAAAGACTTCGACTTCTTTGATTGGGTCGTCAGGCACAAAGACGCCTGCTTTAACGGGTAATGATGTGGCAATCATCAGTTCGGTATTGTCTATTATTTTATTGACTCGATACTCGTAGGTGATACCTGAGACAACAGTGTTGTCCTCGAAATAGATACCTACAAAATCTGAAAGGATACTGCTGCTAAAAGTTTTCAGTAATACATTGATAAAGATGAAATTGTCCTTGAGTGAGTCCGCTGACTGAATCACAACTTGTTCGAAGAATTCAAGGTTTTCGTCCGCCTGTTTGTGGATCGCCAGAATACTATCTTTTTGCACCACTGGTGTGGTGTTGATCTTCGTCCATTGAACGGTATTGAGCGGTCTTCTATAGATATTCACCCCTTCTGGGTATGAAAACTCCGGAGAGTACCACTTTAAAAGAACTTTTACGTTTTCTTGAGTGTTGGACGGGGCATTGATGGCATATACCCTGGACTCCTGAGCATGAAGATTTGAAGCCCCACTTAGCAACGCAATGAACGCTGCAAAAATAAAAATCCGGAAGATTTGTAACTGGTTAGGCTTAGTCCGCATGTAGGTTAGGGCAAAATGCTAAAGGATTGTCAGGACGTAGCTCACACTATTCCTCACTTCTCACTGCAATGATAATAGAAATTTTATTCTCCATAAAAATAACATGCACATTTTGCGCATATATAAACCAATCCAAAAGATACATATCGCGCCTATAGTCTATATCATGAATGATAGCAAAGAAGCCAATATGAAAATTAAAAAGTATTACAGACTAAAGATGGATCAAGATGTATTGGTTTAGGATCAATTTCCTTTGCTGATAAGAAGAGAATTACAACTTTCGATAAAGCCTCATTTTTAATTTAGGTTCAATTTTTTAAGGGTCTAAATCCAAACAGCTGTTCAAGTTCTGGATATATAATATTTTTTCGATGAATAAATCCGTGCATGTTGCGTGTACGGATTTTTTTATGCCCTCCTATTTCTCCAAAAACAAACCCATGGACTTTTCTTATCTTGCAGCCAATTAAATATTTGGATCGCTAAGTCATCACTATTTCATGATTACTATTATCAGTAGTACCAACAGAAAAGATTCTGTCTCAAAAAAATTATCAAACATCTATCGAGATATTCTATTGGAGAAGAAGGTAGATACTGAACTGATATATCTGGAAGATTTGCCGGGTGACTTCACGGAGACAGCGCTCTATGATCAGGCTGGAAAAAATGAAGTATTCAATACTTTTCGAGTCAAAATGTTGGCAGCCGAAAAAATGGTTTTTATTGTGCCTGAGTACAATGGTTCATTTCCCGGGGTGCTCAAAGCTTTTATTGATGGGCTGGATTTTCCGCATACCTTCAGAGATAAGAAGGCGGCACTGGTGGGTATATCTTCAGGTGTACAGGGCGCTGGTTTGGCCCTGAGCCACCTAACAGATATTTTCAACTATTGCGGGACGCATGTGCTTGCTCAAAAGCCCAAGCTATCCCGCATAGAAGAAAATTTGACAGAAAATAATCTTTCAGAATTATATCATGGCCTACTCGAAGAGCAGGTAGATAAATTACTGGCATTCTAGTATTGCCGTGACATAGCAATCTTGTCAAAGTCAATACTTTCAAGAAATCTTAAATATTTCTCGCTTCGTTTGGTTTGACACCTACAGGTATCAATCCGGTCTGTCGTGCAAAAATTTATTGTTGCCTAGTTCATTTTCGTCATTCAAATTGTACTTGGACACCAAGCTTTCTGAGGCCGCTGGTACACTTTTGAGATTGACTTTTTTACGCTCATACGCCGGAACATCAAATTTTTCTTTGTAGCTCTTCGCATCGACAGATTCATCAGCGTTGATCCCATCGAGGCGTCTACGTCTTTCTTCTGACTGTTCCATGAGCAGAATCTTCTTAGAAGGAGGATGTGCCATTCCATCTAGTTCTTCGAGTGGCTCGTCCACCACTACATTTTTTGACTCCTCTAGTAGCTGTCTCATTTCCAATTCGAATGGATCCTCTTCCTCAATCGCCTTAGGCTCAGGCTCCGGGGCTCTTTCGGGCTTCTCAAATGAGAAGGTCCTCATTTTCAGCTGAAAATCTTCTTCGAAGGTATCTTCCTTCACGTCCTGAGGTTCGCTGGTAAACAAATTGGTTTGAAAGTCTTTGTCAAGATCAAATACCTTGCGAGCTTCTGACTCAGTCTGTGGAGTAGATATAGACTGTGGCTGCTCCACTGTTTCTTCCTGGCTTTCAAAACCTGTGGCTATGATAGTCACGCGAATGCTATCTCCTAATTCAGCATCCACACCATGGCCAAAGATCACCTCTGCATCGTCTCCGGCTAGCTCCTGCATGAAATCCGTGATTTCCGTCAGTTCGTCCATTTGCAATTCAGCTTTATCACCTGAGATGATAGAGAGCAATATTTTATCAGCACCTTCTATATTCTGATTGTTGAGCAGAGGAGAGTTGATCGCCTCTTCGGCTGCTCTGCGTGCTCTACTTTCTCCAGAAGTCTCCGCTGAGCCCATTACTGCTCCGCCTGAATCTTTCATTACGGTTTTGACATCTTCAAAATCCACATTGACATATCCCGGTACGGTGATGATTTCTGCAATGCCTTTTGCTGCCGTAGTCAGAACGTTGTCTGCCTGTGCAAAGGCTTGGTTTACCGACAGGCTACCGAAGGCCTCGGTCAGCTTATCATTGAGGATCATCAATACGGTATCGCAGTTGGCTTTTAGAGAATCTACTCCCTCCATGGCCTGGCGCATTTTCTTCTTTCCTTCAAATTTGAAGGGAACAGTAACGATCCCAACGGTAAGGATTCCAAGCTCTTTGGCCACTTGAGCAATGACCGGAGCTGCACCTGTACCTGTACCGCCACCCATACCCGCAGTCACAAACACCATCTTGGTGTCTTCGCTGAGCATGTTTCTAATTTCTTCTTTATTTTCCAGAGCTGCATTTTTACCCTGCTCAGGGTTAGCTCCTGCACCCAGCCCTTCTGTCAGATTTACTCCTATCTGCAGTTTGTTTGGAATGGGACTGGTATTCAAGGCTTGTGCGTCCGTATTGCAGACTATGAATTCTACTCCGGTGATGCCTTGATTATACATGTGGTTGACAGCATTGCTGCCACCTCCGCCTACACCGATCACCTTGATGATCGATTTGTGATGTGTAGGCAAATCAAATTTAAAACTACTTTCTGTCATGATGTGTTTTATTTAATTTGTTTAAAATGAAATAGCCGATTCTACGACTACCTACTGGTTTATTATTGTTAATTTATTAGTCAATCAACGAGTTGAATTATCTTCAAAATCGTCTATTAGTATTCCTTTGGTCTTTTCCAATATCTTCTTCAAGATGTTGTCTGAGCTACCCACGGTCTTTTTTCTCTTGTCATAATCTCTGACCACAGTGTCTTCAAGGAAGTGTCTATTGTCCCGATCATCCAGCGCTTTGAATCCACAAAGAACAAGTCCTACCGAGGTGGCAAACATTGGGCTCTTGATAGCGTCGACCTTGCTCTTGCCGAGGTGTTCGTTAGGAAATCCTACGCGTGCATCGAGGCCTGTCATATATTCAAATAATTGTTTGATGGAAATCAGCTGAGACCCACCTCCTGTGATGACTATACCTCCAGCCAATCTATTTTCATAGCCGCTTGTAATCACTTTGGTATGCACCATTTCGATGATTTCTTCCATTCTGGCCTCGATCACTCGCGCCAGATTTTTGACTGAGATCTCTTTTGGCTCACGATTCTTGAGACCCGGTATGGATACGACCTCGTTTTCGTTAGCCATTTCGGCTAGTGCCTGACCAAATTTGGTCTTCAAAATCTCGGCTTGATGATTCAATACATTACAGCCATCTTTGATATCTGAAGTGATGATGTTGCCTCCGAATGGGATCACCGAGGTATGACGGATGATGTTTTCATGGAATATGGCGATGTCTGTAGTACCGCCTCCAATATCCACCAGACATACGCCGGCTTCTTTTTCTTCTTCGCTCAATACAGATAGACTGGATGCCAATGGCTCCAATATCAGATTGTCGATTTCGAGCCCCGCTCGTCGAACACACTTATTGATGTTTTGAATGGCGTTGGTCTGCGCAGTAATCACATGAAAATCTGCCTCTAATCGTACACCAGACATCCCTACGGGATCTTTGATGCCTTCTTCGTAGTCTACAATATAGTCCTGTGGCATCACATGAATGATCTCACTCCCAGGAGGGATTACGATCTTGTACATATCGTTGGTCAGCCTATTGACATCTTCTATCGTAATCTCATCATCAGAGGAATGTCTGATAATAGATCCGTGATGTACGGAGCTCTTGATATGCTGTCCGGCTATACCGACATTGACGACACGAATGTCGATGCCAGATTGCTCTTCAGCTTCAGTGACTGCCTTCTTGATTGCATTTATTGTCTTATCGATATTGGTCACAATACCGCGAATCACTCCGTCGGATACTGCTTTACCCATACCTAATACTTCGAGTTTTCCATACTCGTTTTTTCTCCCGACGATTACACAAATTTTGGTTGTGCCAATGTCGAGACCTACAATGATTTCATTTGTTTCCATACCATTTATCATTTACAGACGATTTGATTCTTGAATTTTAGATTGACCGATGCATAAGCATTCCATCCTTTGTAGGGTAGGATTTGCTTATAGAAAAGCATCAGCTTTTTAAATTTTTTCTCTATTTGCTCAGGCTTACCAAAAATGATATCCTGCTTGGTTACTTGTGGCTCTAGGACCACTTCTTGATTTTTTTCTACTCTGATGGCCGAGATTTGGGCACTCCAGAATTCATCTTCACTGATATACTGTAGCAGTTCGTATACTTCCTGCCCCTGCTCAGAATTGTTGATATTGTCCTCATCTATCCAGCTGTCATTGGCCAAATGCAAGAGCACAACTCGAGCGGTATAGTGCTCAGACTCGGGAAGTACATCTCCTTCAACTCCGATATAGTAGTCGGGTCCATCTGCTACCATCACTCGAGCAATAGGTCTATTTTGAGTGACCTCGATAGACATATTTCCTTCTAAGTCAATATAGGCCTGGGCATCATTCACAAACTGATGTGATTCGATCCGATCCTCCAGTTCCTTGAGATTTAGGCTACCAAAATCACTACTTAGCAGATAATCCTTGCCTTCGTCATTGATCAAATCAAGCACGTCGCTTTGATTGATAAAATAGTTTTCAAACTGATTATCAATAAGAATATGGACGTCGTTGATATATCGCTCATTCTGACGTGAATTGGTAAATCCAATAATGATCGCCAGAGCAAATAGGATCAGTCCTACTTTAAATGTTTTCCATATGTGTATCAGCCATTTCATTTGCTTTCTAACTTATTTTTAATGGGTGAAACAAGAGTATCTATGTTACCTGCACCAATAGTGAGCAACACTTCTGGCTGATGGTCATCAAAATACTGTAGCACATCGTCTTTGACATAACTGCGGGTCTGACCGTTGGTCATTTTCTTTTCGATCGCTGCCGAGGTAATACCAGGTATGGGCTGCTCCCGAGCAGGATAGATGTCGAGCAGAACTACTTTGTCGGCCAAAGACAAGCTCTCAGCAAATCCATCCATAAAATCTCTGGTTCTGGAGAATAAATGGGGTTGAAAAATAGCTGTTACCGATTTGTTTGGATACAGCGCTCTTACTGATTCCAGCAGTGCTTTGATTTCTTCCGGATGGTGAGCATAATCATCGATGTACACCAAATCTTCACGATTGATGATGTATTCAAATCTTCGCTTCACGCCCTGATAGCTATTTATTCCTTTGACCCAATGATCAGAATCGCTAATCAGGCCTTTGACAGACGCAATGGCTGCCAACGCATTGGATACATTGTGAAATCCGGGCATGGCGAGTTCAAATCCGTTCACTGCTGTCGAATCTGCGTGATAGCTAAACTCAAATTTCGCATTGTTGATTGTCAGATTTTGAGCCTTGACATCTCCAGCATTTAGCCCATAGGTGCTTACCTTAATATTGTTGTTAGGATTCAGTTCGAGCTCATCGGCTACCTTCTCTTCGATAAATAGGCTACCGTTGGCTTTGATATTTTTGATAAACTCGTTGAACGAGTCCTTAAGCGAATCCTTGGAGCCATATATATCGAGATGATCAGCATCCGTAGCTGTAATAATGGCCACATCGGGAGACAGCGTTAAAAACGAACGGTCGAATTCGTCGGCTTCTACCACCATTACGTCATTGTTGATTCCAATAAGCAAATTGGAGTTGTAGTTGGTCATAATACCGCCTACAAAAGCCGAACAATCTATTCCTGCTGACTTGAGCAAGTGAGCTACCATAGAAGAGGTAGTCGTTTTACCATGTGTGCCTGCCACGGCAATCGTGTATTTCGATTCGGTGAGCATACCCAGCACTTGGGATCTCTTCAATATTTCAAATCCTTCTTTCACAAAGAATTGATATTCACCTAGCTTGGTGGGCACAGCAGGAGTATACACGATCAATGACCCTTTATGGTCTGCTTTGATTTTATCTGAAATGAGCGACTCGTTGTCATCAAAATGAATACTGATTCCTTCGGCCACGAGCTGGTCGGTGAGTGTAGTTGATGTTTTGTCATATCCTGACACATCAAACCCATTGGCATGAAACCATCGTGCCAAGGCGCTCATACCGATGCCTCCGATCCCTAAAAAATAGACGCTATGTAGATTTTCTAAGTTCATTTAATCATGGTGATTATCTCGTGGGCAATGTCTTTCGCTGCATTTGGTTTTGCCAGCTCCTTGATGTTGGCACTGATCAATTCTTGCTGCTCTTCGTTTTTTAGCAATTTCAATGTCTCAGTGATGAGGTGCTCTGCCGCATCATCATCACGAATCATCTCTGCTGCCTCCCTACTTACCAGGGCCATAGCGTTTTTAGTCTGATGGTCTTCAGCCACGTTTGGCGATGGCACGAATAACACGGGCTTACCTACCAGGCACAGCTCCGAAATAGAGAGTGCTCCTGCTCTGGAGATCACCACGTCTGCAGCACCATAGGCTCGATCCATTTCCTTGATAAAAGGCACTATTCTAAGCTTTTCAGAATCTATATGCGCCGTTTTCTCTTTCATCTCTTCGAAGTAGAACTTGCCTGACTGCCAGAGTACTTGTACATCTTCGTCGATCAGTCGTTGGACACCATCGGCGAGGGTATTATTGATGGTACGTGCACCAAGGCTCCCACCGAGAATCAGCACTGTTTTTTTGTCGCTTCGGAATCCAAACTGCGAGAGCCCTTCTAATCGAACCTGACTTGAATTCATAATATCGGTCCGGACGGGATTGCCAGTTTCAATGATTTTTTCCTTCTGGAAAAATCTTTCCATTCCAGGATATGCGACACATATTTTGTTGGCTTTATTCGCCAGCATCTTATTGGTAATGCCCGGATAGGAGTTCTGCTCCTGAATCAAGGTGGGGATACCTTTTTTATTGGCGGCATAAAGTAGCGGCCCACTAGCATATCCACCAACGCCAACTACGACGTCTGGCTTGAATTTTTTCAGCAGGCTAAAGGATTTCCAAACACTGGAGATCACTTTGAAGGGGAAAGAAATATTGTCCAGGGTCAGTCTGCGCTGCAATCCACTGATCCACAGTCCAACAATCTCATAACCAGCCTCTGGTACTTTTTCCATTTCCATTCTGCCTTTAGCTCCTACAAAAAGCAACTCTATATCGCTATGGATATCTTTTAGCGCATGCGCAATCGCAATCGCAGGATAGATATGTCCTCCGGTTCCGCCACCACTAATCATTACCCGCAATGGAGATTGGCGATATGTCTTCTTCTCCCTCATTTATGCGTACTCTACGTTTGCGTCTTTTCTATACTCATTAGTACCTGGTGTACCCACTTCTTCTATTTCTCCCCGACTTACACTGAGGATGATGCCGATCGCCACGCCTACAAACAGCTGGGAGGTACCACCCATACTTACCAGCGGCAAGGTCAATCCCGTGATAGGCACTAATCCTACCGCTACAGCCATATTGACCATGGCTTGCATCACCAGTGCGAAACTCAATCCAGCAGACAGCAGTCCACCATAGGTTCGCTCACTCAGGGCGATGACACGGGTACCACGATACAGCAGTGCCAGGTATAAGAAGAGCACAATCACTCCACCTACCAGTCCATATTCTTCTATGATAATGGCATAGATGAAATCTGAATAAGGATGTGGTAAAAAGTTTTTTTGCTGGCTTTTGCCTGGGGCAAATCGCACAGTGCCGCCATTGGCAATGGCTATAAATGACTGCTCTGCCTGAAACGGAATGTCGTCGTCTGAAAAGAATGATTCGATTCTACTGAAGGCAGTATCTGCTCTTTGGCCAATAGCCAAGGCAGCTGATCCGGCTATCACGCCTATCAGCACGAGCATGGCCAGGTATTTTACTGGTACTCTTCCGATAAACATCACTACCATGCAGGTAGCAAAAATGAGCGCAGCACTGGATAGGTTGGTCATGGCGATCAATCCGCAGATCAGTCCGATCCAAAGCAACATGGGAATTAGTGATTCTTTGATGTTGTCGATATTATTCTGACGCTTGGCTAGCATAGAAGCCAATGTCACGATCAGGGCAAAATTGGCCAGATCGGAAGGCTGGAAGGCCTGATTGATAAACGGGACTGTGATCCAGCGAGAAGCCTCGTTGATATTGACCCCAAATTTCCAGGTGATAAATAGCAACGGCACAGAAACCCAAAGGGCGAGCTGTGAGAGTTTAGCGTAGTATCTATAATCGATCTTATGAGCTACCCACATAGCCAACCAACTCAGCAATACCAGTGCGGTGTGCTTAAAGAGATAGTGCTCGGTGTTGCCCTCCATCTGATTGTAGGCCAGGGTACCTGTGGCACTATATACCACCAGAATACTCAAAGCAGACAACGCGATGACGATGAACCAAATCACTGGATCTCCATGTAGGTTTCTATTTGTCCAGTCCTTGATCATGCTTTTATTGATTCTTTACTTTGTTTCAACTTTTCGACTTCTGATTTGAACTGGTCACCGCGATGCTCATAGTTGTTGAACAAATCAAAACTGGCGCATGCAGGAGAAAGCAGAACTACTTCGCCAGGCTGGGCCAAATCATTGGCTCTGGCTACGGCTTCTTCTGCACTCCTGACTTCTATCAATTGATTGACATCATTTTTGAATTCGTCAATCAAATGTGCATTATCCAAACCCATGCAGATAAGCGTGTTGACCTTGTTTATCACCAGATTTTTGATCTGATCGTAGTCGTTTCCTTTGTTTACTCCTCCGGCGATCCAGACGACAGGCCTTGTCATGGCATCCAGCGCATAATAAACGGCATCGACGTTGGTGGCTTTGGAGTCATTGATGTACGGAATGTCATTTACATATCCGGCCAATTCCATGCGATGTGGTGCATTTTTGAAACTAGTCAATGCCTTCATGATATCACCAAACGATACTTCCAGATGTATAGCGGCCAGGATGGCTGCCATCTGATTGTACTGGTTGTGTCTGCCTAATAGGGGCAGGTCTTCTATCGGCACAATCTGAATTATTTTTTCGCAGTCGAATATCAGATAACCTTCCAGGAAATAGGCTCCATTGCTAGTTTTTGTCCTTGTCGTAAAATCTAATTTTGTGTATTTGGCTGTATCCCTCTCAACTCGGTCGGCGATCATCTGATCGTCTTTATTGAATATAAAATGGCTACCCTCAGACATATTTTTTACCAGTCTCCATTTGGCGTCCGCATATTCGTCCATGTTGTAGTTGTACCGATCGAGATGATCAGGAGTGATATTTAGCATTACAGCTATATCCGGTCTGAAGTCCGCGATCCCATCTAGTTGAAAGCTGCTGAGCTCCAGCACTACCACTTCAGGATCGCTATCGACGAGCAAGTCTGAGAAGCTGTTGCCTACATTGCCGGCGCTAGCGACCTTCAGGCCTGCGCCCTTCAAGATATGCGTAGTCAGCAGTGTAGTCGTTGTCTTGCCATTGGATCCGGTGATGCCGATGATTTTGGCATTGGTAAAGCGGCTGGCGAACTCTATTTCTGACACTATAGCCTTGCCTGCTTTTTTTAGTTCTACAATTACTGTCGCAGTATCCGGAATGCCCGGACTTTTGATGATTTCGTCATATTTGACCAGTTCATCAAGGGTATGTACGTTCTCTTCGAATCGTGCACCCAGTGATTCAATGATTCTTTGTTTGTGTACGGGTATGGTCTTAGAATCTGAGAGGAAGGCCCTTATACCATGTTTGGTAGCCAGGCGCAATGCTCCCATGCCGCTTTCACCGCTGCCAAGGATGGCTATGCTATGGTTTTTAGGATCTTTCACTTATCTCAGTTTTAAGGTTGCCAGGGTGAGTATGGCCAACAATATGCCTGTGGTCCAAAAACGGGTCACAATCTTTGTTTCATGAACACCCTTCTTCTGATAATGATGATGAAGTGGAGACATTAAGAATATGCGTCTACCTTCTCCATATTTCTTTTTTGTATACTTGAAATAGCTGACCTGAATGATTACGGACAGGTTTTCTATGACAAAAATCCCGCATAAGACGGGTATGAGTAATTCTTTTCTAACTACCAGCGCGAGTACGGCGATGACTCCACCGATGGACAGACTGCCAGTGTCGCCCATAAATACCTGAGCCGGGTAGGAATTGTACCACAAGAAGCCAATGCAGGCTCCAACGAAGGCCATACAGAATATCACGAGTTCTCCTGAGCCTGGGATATACATGATATTGAGGTAGTCGGCAAAAATGAGGTTGCCCGATACATAGGCCAGAATCGCCAGCGTGATCCCAATGATAGCGGAAGTACCAGCAGCCAAACCGTCCAATCCGTCGGTGATATTTGCGCCGTTGGATACTGCTGTGACGATAAATATGACTGCGATCACATATAGTATGTCGGTGTAGTCTTGCAGAAAATCAGGCAAGAGCCACTTGTAGTGGAATTCATTGTTTTTCACAAAAGGAATCGTGGTAATCGTGCTTTTCACATCCACAAACTCCTCGGAATCTACCGCTTGAGTTACTATTTGCTGATCTGCGCTGCTAAAATCGCGGACCAGGATGTCGTCATGCGTGACCATCACTATGCCCACGATCATGCCTATAACCACCTGACCGACGATTTTGAATTTGCCGGAAAGGCCTTCCTTGTTTTTCTTTTTGATTTTGAGATAGTCGTCTACAAACCCGATCATACCCATCCAAATGGTAGTAATCAAAAGCAGTATGACATATATATTATCGATTCTGGCTACGAGAAGGGTCGGGATGACGATGGCACTGATGATAATGATACCACCCATAGTAGGCGTGCCTTTCTTCTCCAGCTGTCCGTCGAGTCCCAGGTCTCTGATGGTCTCCCCCATTTGCTGACGCTGAAGCATGGCGATAAATCGCTTACCGAAGAAAATAGTAATCAGAAGCGAGAGCACAATACCTACTCCAGCACGAAACGAGATGTATTGAAATACACCTGCTCCAGCGAGGTCGAATTGTTGATCCAAATATTCAAATAGGTAATAGAGCATCTACTTAACTTCTAAATAATTCTAACATTTCCTTCAAGATCTTTCGATCATCAAAATCTATTCTTTCACCTTTTATTTCCTGATAATTTTCGTGGCCTTTTCCAGCTACTACTATGATATCATGGTCATTAGCCAGCGAACAGGCCGTTTTAATCGCTTCTTTTCTATCCTGGACAATAAGTGTCTTTTTTACAAAAGATTTACCCACTCCTTTCATCATATCATCGATGATGGCCTTGGATTCTTCATCTCTTGGATTGTCATCGGTGAAGATGACTTTATCGCTCCATTTCACTGCTATGGATGCCATTACGGGTCTTTTGTCTTTGTCCCTATTGCCTCCACAACCGACGACGGTGATCACCTGCTCATTGCCAGATCTGAAGCTGTCGATAGTCTGTAGTACATTTTCCAGCGCATCAGGTGTGTGTGCATAGTCGACCAGGGCGATGATATCTGAGCCAGCATCGATCACTTCAAATCTACCTGGTGCAGGCTCCAGGCCTGATAGCATCATGAGCACTTCTTCGGTATCTTCATGTAGCAACTCTGCGACGCCATAGGCTGCCAGCAGGTTGTAGGCATTGAATTTGCCGATTAGGCGAAACCAAACGCTCTGACCATTGATATCCAACTCCAATCCTTGATAGCTATTGGTAATGACCTTGGCTTTGTAATCGGTCATAAACTTCAAACCGAAAGAATACTGTTTTGCCTTTGTGTTTTGCAACATGATCTGGCCCCGTTTGTCATCCAGATTGACCAGTGCAAATGCAGAGGCAGAAAGTCCATCGAATAGCTTCTTTTTGGTATTGATATAATTCTCGAAGGTCTCATGGTAATCGAGGTGATCGTGACTGATATTCATGAAGGCGGCGCCCACAAATGACAGCCCGGCGATTCTATTTTGCTCGATGGCGTGCGAGCTGACTTCCATGAAGGCAAATTGACATTTCTCTTTTACCATTTTGGCTAGCAGCTCATTGAGGCTAAGCGCGTCTGGTGTGGTATGAGTGGATGGTACGATGCTGTCATTAATGACATTTTCTACGGTAGACAACATGCCTACCATGTAGCCAAGCGATCTAAACAGCTTGTACAAAAGGGTGACCGTGGTGGTCTTCCCGTTGGTGCCGGTGATCCCTACCAGTTTGAGTTTTTCTGACGGATTGCCGTGAAAGTTGGAGGCTATAATCCCGAGTGCGTGGCTGGAGCTCTTGGTAGCTACAAAGGTGATTCCTGCTGTGGGTTCGCTGGGCATGTCTTCACAGACTACTGCGATCGCTCCTTTTTTGATGGCTTGCTCTATGTATTGGTGTCCATCTACTTGTGTGCCTTTGACTGCTACAAAAAGATTTCCTTTTCTGATCTTTCGGGAATCGAACTGTACGCCACTGATTTCCAGGCTCATATCTCCCGCAACAGAGGTAAGATTTACTTTGTACAATATGTCCTTTAGCAACATTTTCATCCCAGCGTTAGATTTATTTCATTGGCGTTATTGGTATTGGAGCCAGGTAGCACGGACTGTTGTGTCACCCTTCCAGAGCCGCTATAGCTCACTTTCATTTTTTTGTTTTCCAGCATATATAGGGCATCCCGAAGGGTCATGCCTCTTACATCCGGGACTACAGATTCTTTGGTGTCGAGCTTGGACCAATCGATTGAGTTGTTGTTGATTCGGGCTTTGACCCATTCCGAATCCTCTTTGAGATGGTTGGAAATCCCGATGGTATTACAAATCAGTGACAGGTCTTCGAATTCGCCCGAGCGAATCACAGGAAATATTCCAGTCACGATGTCCTGACCTTCGAAGGGGTCGTTGAGCTCTACATCAAGCGCATATATTTTGTCGGCAATCTCTTTAAATACCGGAGCGGAAACGTCGCTACCGTAGATTCTAAATTTTTTAGGATTGTCAATCACTACTATGCAGCTGTACTTGGGATTGTCTGCCGGGAAGTAGCCTGCAAACGAGGTATAATACTTATTGATATAGCGGCCATTCTTGTTATGCTTGGCAGTACCGGTTTTACCAGCGATTTTGTAGTAGGAATCGTTGATGTTTTGAGCGGTTCCTCTTTCTACCACGCCTTCGAGCATCTCTTGCACTTTGTTGAGGGTGATTTGCGAACAGATTTTCTTATTGATTACACGAGTTTCAAATGTTTTGATGATTTTGTCGGCGGACATCACACTTTTCACCAAGATCGGCTGGATCATTCTGCCATTGTTGGCCACTGCGTTGTAGAGTGACAGTGTATGTAGCGGAGTCATGGTGAGCTCGTAGCCATGAGACATCCAGGGCAGAGAAATCCCACTCCAGGTAGAGTCAGCCGGGCTTTTGATGTAGGGTTTGCCCTCTCCTATCAGCTGGAAACCGAGCGGCTTGGTCAGTCCCATTTTGGACATGTAGTCAATAAAGGTCTGCGGCTTGCTTTTGAACTCGTCTTCGATCAGCTTGGCTGTACCGATGTTAGAAGATTTCTCAAATACCTGCTGCACGGAGAGCATGCCATATCCTCCCGGCTTGTGATCCTTCATTACCTGATCGTAAAATTGCATGGTGCCATCGCCCGTATCTACCGAGTCGTACAAGCTGGTATTTGCTTCTTCGAAGAGCGCAATCATACTTGCGAGTTTGAAGGTTGAGCCTGGCTCACGTGACCCCTGGCTGCCTACGGCATAGTTATAGTTTTCGTAGTAGCCACCTTGATTTCTTTTGCTCAGATTAGAAATAGCTCTGATTTCTCCTGTGGCTACTTCCATCACGACGACACATCCATAGTCTGCATCGTTGTGCGTGAGTGCTTTGAGCAATGCCGATTCTGCTACATCCTGCAGGTCTACATTGATGGTGGTGACGATATCCAGTCCGTTTTTGGGTTTCACTTCAGTGCCATCATAGACAGGTTTCCAACTGCCACCAGAGATTTTTTGATAGAGGGCTTTGCCGTTGCGGCCCATGAGATCTTTGTTGAAGCTATACTCTAGACCGACTACGCCTCGATTGTCTTCGTTGATGGTGCCGATGGTACGGTAGCCTAAATAAGAAAAAGGTCGAAACCTTTTGTCCACCTTTTCAAATATTACACCGCCTTTCATTCTGCCTTCTTTGAAGATGGGCCATTGGAGCATTTGCTTCTTCGTCTGGTAGTTGATCTCCTTGCGATTGAGGGCGAGGTATCTTCGCCCAGACTGTCTTGCGTCTATGATTCGGCGTTTGTAGTTCTGCGCTGAGTAGTCTTTGAACTGCCTGGCTAGTCTTTCGGAGAGTTCGTTGATGCCATTGTTGAATACGCGATCATCCGGTAGTGAGGGATCGATGGCCACCTTATAAAAGGGCAGCGAGGTCGCAAGCAAACTTCCATTGTCTGAGTAGATGTTGCCGCGGGTCGCTTTTACATTTCTATACTGCAAACCGATGCTTTCAGCTTTCTTTTTCCACTTGCCTCCATCCAGATTTTGGATTTCCACTATTTTGTAAACAATGGCAACGGAAAAAAGCAGCGCTACCAGGTAGGCTACTCGTACTCTGAGCAATATGTTGGACTTAAAGCTCGACATCACTCTTGATTATGTTTGGGGGCTTGATGCTTTCTTTCAGTCCGAGCGTCATGGCTTTTTTGGCCACTTCTGACTGCTTGCTGGTATACATATAATCAGCCTTGAGCGTGGTATAATCTGCTCGTAGGTCTTCTACTGCTACTCTAAGCTTGGTAGCTTTTCTAATGTTTTTTTCTGCGTAGTGAAGGTTGCCGATGTAGACGATACAAAGTACGGTACTAAAAAGGAAGGGCATCAGAAATTGCACAGGCAGTCCTTTGTCGAAGAATTTTTCGACATTAATGAGGTTTTCAAGAAGAGAAAAAAAGCTCCTCCGACTGTTGCCGGCGCCTTGGGATCGTTTGTAGGTGTTAGTAGCCATGGTCAGATTTTTTCTGCTATTCTCAATTTTGCACTGCGTGCCCTGTTGTTTTCATTCAGTTCATTGTCACTTGCGGTTATTGGTTTTCTGGTGATAGACCTAAAAGGTTTGTCAACATTGCCATATAAGTCCTTTTCTACTTCACCAAAGAATTTTCCTTTGTTAATAAAATTTTTTACTGGTCTGTCTTCCAGCGAGTGGTAAGACATGATGACCAGTCGACCGTTTGGATTCAATACCTCTGCACTTTGCTCCAGCATTTCCTCCAGGGCTTTCATTTCTTCGTTTACTTCTATTCGTATCCCCTGAAAGACTTGAGCGTAGTATCTGTTTTGCTTGCCACGCGGGGCAAATTTTCTCAAAACGGTTAGCAGTTGCTCAATCGTCCGGAAGGGTGACAGATGACGTTCTGCACACAGCGCGGCGGCCAATGTTTTGGCGTTTCGCACTTCTCCATACTGACCAAGGATGCGATGCAGCTCGCGCTCTTCGTACTCGTTGAGCACATCGGCTGCGGAAATCTGCTGCTGCTGATTCATTCTCATATCAAGAGGCCCATCGAATCGGGTAGAAAATCCTCGTTCGGCGGTATTGATCTGATGAGAAGAAACCCCCAGGTCTCCCAGAATCCCGTCTACTTTCTTTACGCCATGGAGGCGCAAATATTTTTTCAGGTTCCTGAAATTGGTTTGAATAAATGTAAAAGAACGATTGTCTATAGCTTCGGCGTTTAATCTGGCTTCGTCGTCCTGATCAAATGCGTACAGCTTCCCTTTTTCCCCTAAATGTTTTAGAATCTCTTTGGTATGGCCTCCACCACCAAAGGTTATATCTACATAGATGCCGTCATTTTTGATCGCCAACCCTTCAATACATTCTCTCAGCATGACGGGGTTGTGATATTCACTCATTCATCTAAAAATTTTTTGGCCAAATCCGAGTACTCGTCATTATCCTCTATGAGGTAATCGTCGTACAAGCCTGGGCTCCATATTTCGATCGTATTGCCGGCTCCTACTACTATGACGTTTTTTTCCAGTTTGGCGTGGTCTATCCAGCCTTTGGGTATCAAAAATCGTCCTGCACTGTCCAATTCGACGGGTGCGACACTACGAAAAAAGTTTCTTTTCAATTTTCTTTGGGCGGCATCAAAATCGCTTAATGAGGCGAATTTGTTGTGTATTTTCTTATACTCCAACATGGTGTACAAGACCAGGTTGGGATCAAATCCCTTCATGACAACGAGCTCATTGCCAGACACTTCGGGTAGATTGGCTTTAATCTTTGCAGGTAAAACCAATCTCCCCTTAGCATCTAACTTACACTCATATTCGCTTGTAAAAAAAGCCATAGAGTTATAGAAAAATATAAACCACCGATACAAACTTAATGAAGTTTTGGAATTATGCACCACTTTCCTCCACTTTTTACCACAAAATGGAAAAAAATGTAAAAAGTTGGGTTTTGATGCTAAAAAACGGCACAAAAAAACCACCCTGAGGGTGGTGAGTTTTGTTTGTAGCTGTTGTACCAGTTTTCTGGTTTTGTTTACTTTTTGGGTCAAGAAGGAATCTGGTAGGCAAACGGGGTGTTTATTCTATTGAGTAGGTTTGCTATAATTAGCGTAAGTTGTTATTTTCTATATCGTACGTTTTTAGAGATTTTCAGTAGCTGATACCATTGGCCTGATCTTATTCAAGACATCCTGCTTTTCAGCTCGTGTTTTTCTAATTTCATACTTGCTTTGTAAGTTCATCCATAATTCGGCAGATGTACCAAAGAACTTCGATAACCTTGTGGCCATATCAGCGGTGATAGCAGTATTTCCTTTGATTATTTGACTTATCCTAGTCTGCTGCACACCAATTTCTTTAGACAGCTTATATGCTGTTATATTCATTGGTTCAAGAAAATCCTTTTCAAGAATTTCTCCTGGGTGAATATTCATTAATTTCTCCATTATTCCGTTTTTAGTGATAATCTGTAATTTTCACATCGTAAGCATTTCCGTCTTTCCAAATGAAAATGATACGCCACTTCATATTAATACTAATCGAATGATAGCCTTTTAAATCATCTTTCAATGGGTGAAGCCTATTTGAAGGAGGGATTCTTAAATCTTCTAAATTTAGAGCTGAATCCAAATAGTCTAGTCGCCTCATTGCAACCCTCCTAATTTTCACATCCCACAATTTCGAATACTGACGTATCACAATACTTTATTTATTAAGACTTCCTTCTTTCAACTCTAGTTCTATTTCAATACCGAGATAATCTTGTCCTAGTTCGAAGATTTCTGAAATGACTATTGAGATTATTCTATGATGATTAATAAGGTTGATAACCTGTTTGTTAAGTGATTTCGGAATATATCCTATTCTTTTTTTTCCACTCAACACAGCTACCGCATTTTCATCATGTTCATTATGTGGTTCCTTTTTTAAAGAAATATTATCTCCTTCATTTAATCTATTGATGATTGACTGTCTACTTGATCCATCTTCATTATCATATGTAACTCCAGCAACCTCTATCTGTGTAAATTCACTATCATTGTTGGTGCTCCCTCTATTCATCAAAAGGAAAAGGCCTCCCCCTACTAGAACGAGTACAATAATGTAGATCATTATTAAAGCTAATAATTAATAGATTAAACGGACGTTTAATCCCACGGTAAATCGCCGTATTCTGGAACTCAAAGGATCGTTTTTCCGAAGCTCACAATCTTATCTCATTCTACTTCATCAAGGATAATGCGCTAATCGCTACCTTTGTCTTATGAATCCTTCCAGAGTTATACAACGTCGAGCACAGAAATTCATGAGGCATAATGCCATTAAAGGATATCTTAGAGGACTTAAGAAAGATGCTCTAGATGATTTAGATACCGAACTATATGAAATTTCTTCTAGTCATGATCAGTATTGCTACCTGAACCTGATCAAAAGTGACATTGAGAAAGGGGTTAGAAAACACCTCGAGGAATGTGAAGGCTGCCAAATTGAAGAAATCAATGAGGATTTTCTATTTAGCCTCCAAAATCGGATTAATCAAATAACCCGTTATGAGGATGAATTAACCCAAAATGAGTTGTTGGCCTACAACAGCTACCTAGACGGACTAACCACACGAATCGAATCTTTAGAGCGTGAGATCAATGAATACCAACAAGAAGCAATCAATGAAATAGCCAGTCTACGAATTGACTTGGAGCGACTGACAAAAGGCCAAGCCGAGCGTCAGGTCCTTGGTACCTGGTTGAAAGTCGCAGCCTTTCTTACAAAAGCGGGGCTTAATCACGATGAAATAACTGCGATTGTCACCAAAGATTGGGATACCATTCCTCAAGTCGGAACTAATATCTATGAATTGGCCAAAACAATGCTCGGGTAAAACAGAGCTTTAAACGGACAAATTCTGGAACTTTTGAGACAATCCAAATTCTCCCTGCGATTAAGGAACTATTAGGAAAGAGCAACTTTGAACTATGGAACGTCTCACTGGAACGCGCGATCCAATTCAATCGAATAGGAGTATTACTAAAAGGTGAAAAACGTCCTACAACAAAAGATAAAAAAACATAGGGCTTTACTGCAATCCGAAAGTTCATTGGATTCTAGAAAGTCAGCCAAGTATAATTTAAATTTAGAAATCGGTCTTGGCTCGTAGGTCATGGAAAGCAAAGTGCTATTCACTCCCTACGTTTTTTATCAAGGCGTTATGCATAATTAAACCAAGCGCACATACTTTAAATAATGGACAACATTAATGATGAGAAAAAACGCTTATTCTTAAAGCGAATTGACGATGACATAAAAAAATATGGTTATCACGTGACTTATGTGATGGAAGAAAAAGACTTCACTCCTTTTGGATATTCAACTGGTTTGTACAAAAATTTTGAAATTCCAGAAGTTTTTATTTCGGGATTACCAAATGGTTTGACTAATACGCTAATCACGAATTACACTGAAATTTTTAAGGATAAATCAATTCCATACAATGAAAAACTGGATAATCTAATTGACCGATTTTTAGTTTATTTAATCCCTGTTGAATCCTCATTGCTAGAGGAGAAAGTATTAGCTTCCTTAAGACTTTATGATGGAAATGACTTTGATTCTGTTCAAATAATTTATCCTGACTTAAATGGATTATTCCCAGGTGAGGTAGGGTATGATTATGATATGGAAATATTTGGAAAAATAAAAGAAAAAAATGCATAACACTGTATATGATATCATAGCCGCCTATCGGCAGGCTACGCTTCATATACTAACCGTTATCTCTCATATGCACAACCTCACTGCCATACTGCTTCTAGCTCCAACTCTTGCTTTTTCCCAAGGCAACTTTGACAACTATTCCATTACTGATGATAGTGATACAACATTCTACTTTCAGTTCATGGAAGATGTCATGACGACTTTCGAACTAACAAGCATTATGGACAAACAAGATGATTTTGTGTTCAGAAGTTGGGGACCTTCCAGCTTGTTAGAGATAACTCGAACTGAGGATAACATTGAAGGAACTGTTTCCTATTTTGTCATGGAATCTGGAAAGAAAAAGAGAGTTTTCGTTAGATCATACCAACTCCCACCGCTAACCTCTGCAAAGCTTTATGACTATGTGATTACAAGTGAGGCATATCAACTGCCAAGTAGTAATTTCATTGACAATTGGGCAAACGGATTTGATGGCATAACCTTCATTTACGAAACGAAGGACAAGAACGCAATTTCCTTCAAATACTATTGGACACCATCGGCACAAGAGGGAATTTTGGAAGCAGAGATAATCACACAATTCAATGAAGAGCTTGAGGAGTTGGGTGATTTCGATCAATATGCGAAAGCTTTTGATGAAGAGAATCCATTTTCATCTTATATGTACTACGGAACTTCTTACTCAATTATTAAGCTTGAAGAAAGAGGCAAAGCAAAAAAGAAAAAAACGAGAGATAACAAAAGATAAAAAAACATAGGGCTTTACTGCAATCCGAAAGTTCATTGGATTCTAGAAAGTCAGCCAAGTATAATTTAAATTTAGAAATCGGTCTTGACTCGTAGGTTAAGGAAAGCATTGTGTTATTTAATCCCTACGTTTTTTATCAAGGCGTTAGCGACCATCCGCACTTCAAAAATTTATGAGAACACTTTTAACAATATTTCTTTTAGCAACTTGTCAACAGACGTTTTCGCAAACGAACGACGAACAACTCTATCAAGCCGTAGTTAAGAACGACATTGAACAAGCCCGTACTCTTATCGAGGCTGGTGCAGACCCTAACTTCATAAAAGCATCTGGACCTTGGATGAAGATGAGCCTTTTGATAACAGCCATTAACAACAAAAACATAGAAATGACTCAACTACTTCTTGAAAACGATGTGGATGTGAACTGGAGGGATGGGTTTAAAACTTCGGCAATTATCTATGCTGCGAACACTGGCAAAACCGAACTTCTTGAACTCCTGCTTGCCAACGGAGCGAACATTAACGACAATGACGGACAAGGGAATTCTGTGCTAACTTCTGCCAAAGAAAGCGGAAACAAGGAAATGATTAGACTCGTCAAACAGAAACACAAGGAAGAATAACAGGTCGCTAACAGACTGTATAAGGCATGTGCTTACGTGCTTTCTACAAACTGCATCAGACCTCGACAAAAAAGCACGTTGTATCATCATTATTTAAACCTCCTTAAAACGGTCGTAATACTAGACTTCAAATAGTCGTTTTTCTCGTAATCTGCAGTGAAGACGACGTGAGGAATTGGAGCAAAACGAAGCCCAGCTTCCATAGTGACCCGCCTTCTCTTGTAAAAACTATCTCAGTCAACCTTACTTGAAATAGAAAATTTAGCCGATTGATCCGTGTAAAATCTGACCCGCTGTCTGGTGTAATAATAGTCTCCTTCGGCGATTCTAACCTACAAAATGAGCCACTATAGAATCATAGTTCATGGCGATATAGAGGAGAATGGCCAGGTTGGCGTACACAAGGATCGGAACCAGCCACAGCAGAAGAACGAGCACAGACCCTTCATTCAAATAAATAAGAAACGAGCTAAACACCAGACCAATATAAAGATCTGTCCCGATCTGCCTTGCCCAGAGATAGGGGTAGATTCGCTTCAAGCTTTTGAAGAAGCTTTCTTTTGAGCTGCAATAAAGTGAATAACCGAGGAAGGCAAAATACATGAGCCAGGTGAAGGGCTTACCTAATGGATAGGCTCCATTGCTGATAAATAGATGTTCGTCTCCCCGATACACGACAGCCAACACTACAAATCCAAAGTAAAATACCCAGAGGAAGTTTTTCTTCAATGTTTTCATAATTTTCGTTTTGTAGACATGAGTTCAACACCTTCTACTGCCAATATCCCATTTGCGAATCGGGCCATATTTAATACCAATTTACTTAATTCTAAGTTTTCAAGGAGATATCTTAAACCGCAATTCCTGACAGATAGTATCGCTTTCTAAATCCAATCCAGATTCATATTGGTATGTAGCACTTCATTGATATGCTGAAATACTATAAATCAAGTGTTTTTATATATCATTAAGGAGACAATTATTCCTAGCTCATGACTTCTAAAAACAAACGTGTCATCCTTATAACCGGTGCTTCATCGGGGATTGGGAAAGCCTGCTATGACTACCTCCTATCCAAGGGACATACGGTATATGGCACTAGCCGGCAGGTATCAGAATCCGACCCGAAAATGCTGAAAATGGATGTAGTTGAGCCGTCGACCATCAATGTCGCCGTGCAGCACATCATAGATCGAGAGGGCCGTTTGGAGGTAGTGATCAACAATGCCGGAATATCAGTCTTAGGAGCAGCGGAGGAGACTACGGCAGAAGATGCGAGAAGGCAGTTGGAGACCAATTTTTGGGGAGCCGTCCATGTTATCAATGCAGCATTGCCATGTATGCGTAATCAAAAGATGGGATATATCATTAATATGAGTTCCCTGGCAGGATTGTTCGCCCTTCCGTTTCAGGCCTTTTACGCTGCGAGCAAACATGCCCTCGAGGGCTACACTGAGTCACTGCGGATGGAGGTGAGGCCCTTCGGGATTCATGTCAGTCTGATCGAACCCGGTGACTTCAAGACCGAAATCACAAACCATCGAGAGTATTCCGGACCGGCAGCTCTGGGCATGGGGGACTATAACTCTCGATACAAAAAGGTGAAATCTGTGGTCATGCAGGGTGAGCGTAAAGGGGCTGACGTAACAAGGATTGCAAAATTGGCCCATCGAATTATTAATCAGGCTAACCCCGGACTGCGATACCCAATAGGCAAGTCGATGGATCTATTGGCTGCTAAAATCAAAAACATAATGCCACAGCCTCTTTTCGAATGGCTAATCAGAGATCATTATAAGATCAACTGAGTATTTTCGTGCTATTGGGAATTTTCTTTAAGGGTTATTAACTGGTAAACCGGGCTTCTGAGCTCATTGATCCTAATCTTACGCTATCGGGTGAATAGATCATAGCGAACCTGGTAAAACTGCCTTTATACTACAAATTTGTCTGGCACTTCTCCATAGCGGGCTTCGAAGGCCTGGATGAATTCATCAACATTGATATAGCCTAGCTGGGCGGATAGCTCCCTTATCGTATCATAATTGTGCGTCTCGATCTGACGTCGGGCGTGTTGCATCTTGAATTCCTGAAAGTAAGATTCGGGGGTGTGTCCAGTGGCCTGTTTGATTAGTGTGATGAGCGTCTGGTGATCTTCGTTGAGTTGATCTGCCAAAGTTTTTATATCTATGGTAGGGTTTGTCAAATCTTTATTCAATTCTAAAGAAATCCGATCGAGCAGAATTTGGTCCTTTCCCGGATCTGTGGTAGACCGCCGATGAGCTTTGCGAGTTTCGACGCTGCTGAGTACTCTTTGACAATGACGGAGTAGTACGTTGCTTTTAAATGGTTTACTCAGGTAGTCGCTTACCCCTATACTCAAAGCCTTGACTCGTTGTTGATCTTGAGACATGGCAGTAAGTAGGATGACAGGGATGATAGACAACTGCGCATCAGATTTGATCCTTTTAAGCAATTCTAGCCCATCCATCTCAGGCATCATCACATCAGAGACTACAAGATCGATCTCGTCTGATTTAGTTTTAAGTAGTTCCAGGGCTCGTTTGCCATTGGGAACGGTCAAGACCGCATAGGCTTCGGACAAAATCTCTTCGATGTATTCGAGCATATCAGGATCGTCCTCTACGATCAGTACGGTCGTCGTTTTTACTTTTTGTTTGTGGCTTTTTGTTCTATTTTTTGAAGCAGAGCGATCTTTGAGCAAAACCTTTGTTTTTTTGGTCCTCTTGGCTGGGGGGGCTTCGCCTGAAAGTTCTTCATAGATCGGTACACCCGCTGCCATGGTCTTGGGCAGCGTCAGAATAAATTGAGTTTCTTGACCCAGGTCACTTTTTACCCGGATGTCTCCTTCAAGGACTAGGGCCATTTCATGAGCCAGTGACAGGCCGATGCCTACACCACCTAAGTTGAGTTTGCTCACTTTTTTGCTTTGGTAATAACGTTTGAAAATGTGGGGCTGGTCTTTCTTATCGATACCAATACCTGTATCCTGGACCGTGAGTCTAAGCTGGCCGTTCTCTTCCTGACTGATCAGGGTGACAGTGTCCCCTTCTCTACTGTATTTCAAAGCATTGCTAAGCAGCACTTCAAGTATCTTTTCGAATTTCTGTTTGTCTATGTATAGGTAAAAATCCGGTTCTATTTGCTGGTCTAGTACATAATGGATCTTCTTGGTTTCAGCGAGAGCCTCGAAGCTACTGTAGATTCTGTCAATGGCCCTTTGGTATGGTAAGGCGACAGGGTTAACTTCCATTTTTTCCAATTCCATTTTAGAGACTTGCAGAATCTCTTCGGAAATATTGACGAGCTTCTCACTGTTTTTTCGGATCCGACGAAAGGATCGTTGTTGGAGGTCGGTCAGGCTAATGCTGTCTTCCAATTCGCTCAATGGACCGCGGATCAGTGTCAGGGGAGTTCTGAGCTCGTGAGCTATATTGAGGAAAATATCGTTTTTAGCTTGCTCCAATTGACGTTCTTGGGCTATGAGTTTGCTCTTCACTTTAGCCCGATTAGAAAGCAAATAGTAGATCAAAACAGCAACGACGATCAGTAGGCCTACTACGCTAATCAAACCATAAACCCAGAGTTGCTGAATCTGTTGATCGCGCTCCAAAATGGTGATTTGTTGTTTTTGTTCCTTGGTTTGATATTGCTGCTGAAGTTCAGCTATTACGCCCTCGCCTTCGCTGGTAAATAGAGAATCATGTGCATTCTTATAGGCTCTATGTGCATATAAGGCACTGTCAAAATGACCCTGAGATTCATAAATCAGCGTTCGTTCTTGTTGGATAAGACGAATCAGGGACAGGGCTCCCACGGAATCAGCCATGACAAGCGCACTGTCAGCATAATCTTGCGCTTCTTGATAATTAGATTGTAGTCTATTGAGGTTACCTATGTTTAGCCATGTTTCTACTAGTCCTTCTAAATCTCCAATTTCTTTGCGAATAGATAGTGACTTAAAGTAATATGCTTTTGCCTTCTCATACTCGTTTAAATTAGTAAAAGCATTGGCAATGTTTGCCAATGAGAGAGCAATCCCCCGTTTATGACCTATCTCTAATCGCAATTCGTAAGCCTGATTATAATATAGCAGGGCTTCTTTATAATTTTTGTTTCGTTCATAGGAGACCCCTATATCGCTTAATGAATAAGCACGTGCAGATTTGTCACCAAATTTTTCTCTAATGGAAAGAGCTCTATAAAAAAAAACAACTGCTTCCTCATGGTTGCCGCTCATTCTGAGAATTACACCTATATTGTTTAGAACCAATGCTTTGGCAAGCATCATTCTTCTGTCTTCTTTATTGCCTAGATCTTCGTAAATCTCCAACGCAAGCATATACAGCGATAGTGCTTTGTCATTATCACCCAATTTCCTATGAATGACTCCAATATTCAGATAAATAGCGGCAAGTGCGGTTTTATCAGCCAACTGCTCTCGTATAGCACGAGTTCGATTATAATATAAAAGTGCAGTTTTATATTTTCCGGAATTTTTATAATTGTTTCCTATACGCAGATTCATCATTCCGACCTCACGCAGGTTATTTAAATTTTCAAATTCAACTAAGGCTTTTTGGCAAAAATCTAATGCAGTGGAATAATCATCTAGCCTTGAATATGTCAATCCTAAATCTTTCATGAGTTTTGCCATTCCGAATCTATCACAGACACCCTCCGAGATTATCAATGATTGATTTAAGTATTCGAGCGCTTGTTCATAATCATGTTGGCGTAGATAATACATTCCAATTCTTCTTAGAGAAGTTGATACACACAATGGGCTATTGCTAATTTCGCATTCAGATAGTATTTTGGAATGGATAGCCAATTCTTTGTTATTGCCATTAAGTATAGTCTGCAACCATCCTATGTTGCTCAATGAAAGGCCAACTTGTGCTTTTTCTTCAGTTATCCGATACAAGTCAAGTGCTTTTTTAGTCGCAAGCATAGCCGCTTGGTACTGGCGCTTATAGATGTAATATTCACCTTCTAGCCAATTTCCATGTGCCGTTGCCAAGGTTGATTTTTTGTGCCCAGCAAATTCATACAACAAACTGGCCTGCAAATACAATGAGTCATAATGGCCCATAAACCCATAAGCACGTCCGGTGTAAAACATTATTTGAGCGGCTGACTCAGGGTGGGCTTTTTCTGAAATTTTGCTCTGCACATTTTTCCCATAAAAAACAGCTTCTTGAGGGTCGTAGACATACAATGCTTCAATCAAATCTTCCAAAGCCTTTAATTGATCTTTTTCTACTGATCTCTCATATCGCGTTTTCAAGCTATCGATTCTTACCTCACAAAAAGATTCACTTTCGGAAAGATTTTGATCTGTCACTGCCTGACCGTATAGTGGCGCTAGCCAACTAAGGATTGAACAAAACATTAGACTAATCATCTGAGTCATTCTCATTATATGGCGTGTATTAAAGTAATAAACTGGCATCGAACTATTCTCAATGACTAGCTTATGAAAAATAAATTACATTGGCATTTAAATAGATTAATGACCCAATGAATATGTTAGACAAGATGTTTTAACTAGGAAAGGCTCTTTAATGGAAAATAGATTTTTCATTAAAGTTTATAGTGTTTGAGGTCTCCCACTCAAACGATGGTAAGTAAATATACACAGCAGAAAGGACAACAAGTAAGTCGTCAGATATTTTTTTAGGACTAAAACCATTTATAGATCAGCTAGTTTAGAATCAACAGAACATAGTGGATTTGCTAAAATCGGCTTATTAGAAATCAAATGTAATTCTGTCTAAATCAAGATTTACACAGTGATTTAACTATAAAATAATCGCCTAATTATAGGCACTCATCGAAAAATTGACATGAAAAAAAATCGAATTTGTATTTTGCGGCGAAATGGAGATCGAGAAAAAATACCGGGCAGTCTATATCGACGATGACAAAATCTTACTAAAAGTAATGACTGCCTATGCTCAGCACACTAAATATGTCGATTTAATAGAGTGCTATCTAAGTCCAATCGAAGGGATAATTGCGATAGATGATCTAAAACCAGATATCCTGTTCCTGGATGTCCAAATGAAAGAAATTGACGCTTTCGCTACCATAGAAGCATTGGATCACAAGCCTATCATCATCATCGTGTCCTCACATTGGGAAACCGAAAGTGACCTGATCGACGCCGGCGCTTCTTGTTTTTTGACCAAACCACTCAAAGGGCCTGATCAAATTGATGAGGCTGTGGAAAAAGCCCTGGCATTCAACTCAAATGCTCAGAGAAAGGCTAAAAAACCTGAGATCAAGCTTGACTCTAATCAAGAGGTATTGCCTGACTTGTTTAGATCGAGTGCTTCAGAAGTGCAATTTGAACCCAGTGAATCCTGGGCAGATTTTATTGTCAAGTTTGAAAAAAAACATCCCAGCTTCTTTGAAAAACTAAATCAAGATTTTAAAAGTTTAACCCCTAGCCAGCTTAGGATTTGTGCCTACGCAAAAATCGGATTTCCATTAAAAAATATTGCGGCCAACATAGATCTGATATTAGAATCTGTAGAATCCAGTATTTCTGAAATAAAGGAAAAACTGCACATGGAACCAGAAGATGATTTAAGGGATTTTTTAAGCATCTATAATTAATCATCGGGAGTTTCGAAGAATTTATCCTGTGCGTAAAATCTTTTCCATCGACTTTCCCCTTGCCAATTCATCTATCAGCTTATCCAGATAGCGAATTTCCTGCATGAGAGGTTCTTGAATATCCTCTACCCGTATACCACAAATCACTCCTTTGATCAAAGTCCGAGATGGATTGAGCTTTGGCGCTTCATCAAAAAAAGTCTCAAAGTCAGTTCGTTTTTCTAAATGCCTGTCAAACTCCGCTTGGCTAAATCCAGTCAGCCAGCGAATAATTTCATCCACTTCTGCCTGCGTACGTCCTTTTTTCTCTGCCTTGGTTATATAATGAGGGTAGACACTTGCAAATGATGTAGTATAGATTCTATGTTTGGTCATAATCGAATTAACTTAGGTAGGGATTAGCTATAAATGTATAAAATAATGATTGATCAAGCCAATCCTTGCTAGTCTAATCTAACTATTCTCGCTCCAAACATGAATCTCAAAAAACTAGTGATGAGACTTTGGGAAAAGGACACTTCTAGAAAGCTGTCTTGGATAAATCAGTACTTATCAAGACGGGATAGAATACTTGATATTGGTTGTGGTCCCTGTTTTTTAGTTTCTGCTCTGCTTAATAAAGGGTTTGAGGTGACACCTATAGATGTGCAAAATCTATCTGCCTATCAACAAATCAAACCGATTATCTACAACGGAAGAGATTTGCCTTTTGAAAAGGACTCCTATGATGTGGCACTGTTGCTGACGGTCCTACATCATATCAGAGACGTCAGAGCCACCATAAGGGAGGCCAAAAGAGTGTCAAAAAAGATTATCATCATAGAAGACGTTTATCACAGCAGGTTCAATAAATATCTTATCTACTTTTTTGACTCGTTGGTCAATCTGGAATTTATGGACCACCCGCACAACAACTTAAACGACCATGGATGGAAGAGGCTCTTCAAGGAAGAAAATCTCACTTTGGAAGATACAAAATATCATAAGATTGCGTTTTTCTGCACGCAGGCTACCTATTATCTGACCGTGGATTGATTTCTTGATTTCCAGTTAATTTCATTAAGAATCTGATCTGGGACATCGTTTTTCAATCTGCGTTAGGTTTTCCAAACCATCTAATCACGACTTTCAAAGTCCCTGACTAAAGATCGTGCCTTGTCTAACATTTTTTGAGTTGATGATGATATCTGATTCATCTCTACTGACGTAAATGTCGATATCATCATTTTAGCGCTAGATACTGCTGATGATACATGAATGCAATCAATACTTGCAGGATCGTCACAATCATGTTTTAAATAATGAGGGCACTTGGCGGTCATATGAGGACAATCATGTAAAGCAGCCATATTTTTATTGATTTATGTTCTTACCAATTGTAATAAGTAATAATCCAATGCCCATAATAAGAGGAACCCATTTTGAAATATCTGGTGCTCCCTTTTTTATTCTCTGAATAAGCCGACTTCTGGAATCGCCAACGATTTTCTTTTCTAGCATTTTTTCCAAGCTATCAATATTCACCTTTACCCAGTTGCTTGAGTTCATAAAATTCCAAAAAGCAAGTAGAAAGGCAATAAGCCCAGTGACAATTTCAATTTTGGCCTTACTTCCCGTATCATTTAGAGGCCAGGAATAAAAACCAAAGGCAAACAAAAGAACCAAAAGTGCTACTAAAACTCCGTAGCTAGTCAACTTGAATTTTCTGCTAGATTGTTCCGCTGAGTTTTGTAGATCAGATAACTGCTGATCGATGTCTAATGAACCGCTTAGATGATTCTTAAGGTCAGATATGGAAGTCCAGATTTTCATAGTTGTCCTTGTCAAGGTACAAATTCTGTGTCGTGTAAGCAAACCATCATCTGATGATCTGCTCTTTTCAAAATTTGAATGATGGGATAGAAGTACCTTTTACATAAAGTTAATCCACGTTAAGCACTTGCTTCCAGAGATCGGTTTCTGCGTAGAGTTTTAGATGCTGATTGCGCTCGATTAGAAATTTGGTCATATAGGATTTCAGAAATATCCAATCTGCAGCCCGACCGATAATACCCAATGGAGACTCATATTCGAATCGGTCGATTATTTGAGTTCCGTTACCTGATTCTTCAAAAATATGTTCGTGCCTGAAACTCTTGAAAACACCGCTTGTCATCACGTCTACAAATCTCCTTGGTTGATCATATTCCGTAATAGACGTAGTCAGCGTCTGCCAGACTCCAAGATGCCTTGCTCTCCAAGTGACAGTCTGACCCATCCCTATTAGTCCGGAGGTCACACCAGCAATGGCCCTTTCTCCGGTCTGAGCTGTTGATAAGGTATGCAAATCTATGCTCCGTGACAAATCGAAGCAGCGATGTACCGGTGCATTGATATGGTTGATAAGTTCAACAGTGGGCATCGCATCGATGTTTATTATCTTCTATCAAATATTGTCTTTCTCTTTCTATCCTGCATCCGCTCGTCATGTCTGCCCAAAACTAACAAGTAATAAAGCCAACCTAAAAGTATAAAATATAAGAATGGAGCAACGCAGTCTATCACTACCATGTACCATCTTCTTCTTTTAATATTTCCAAACTCTCGCATTCGACGCTAACCTCCTGATCAAGAACGCAAGATAATGTTTACATCAGAAAAATTTGTGTAAGCAATTGCTTACATATATATTACATAAGTATTTACTTATATAATTATATATGTCACCACCGGCACGAAGAGATGTATTCCAAGCCATAGCCGACCCTACCCGTAGGGATATTTTAAACTTGCTTGTCAAAAAAGAACTCAATCTCAAAACTATTGCAAGCCATTTTAAACTGAGCAGGCCAGCCATTTCGCAGCAGATTAAAATTCTGACCGACTGTGGATTGTTGAGGATCGATCAGCAAGGGCGAGAAAGATTCTGCTACCTACAGACAAAAAAAATGAAGGAGGTCTCTGACTGGCTTGAACCTTTTAAGCAGGCATGGGAGATGCGATACAATCAGCTTGATAGTCTTTTGGACGAATTACAATCAAAACCTAAATAGTATATCATATGAATGAGACCATTTTTACCGAATACCCTGAAGGCAACAAACTTCTTATTACGCGAAAATTTGACGGTCCTTTACCATTAGTTTGGCGAGCATGGACTGAGGCAGAGCTTCTCGATCGATGGTGGGCACCTGAACCATGGAAATCCATTACAAAATCAATGATTTTTAAAGAAGGAGGAAGTAGGCTGTACTGTATGCAGGGACCAAATGGCGAAGCACATTGGGGAATCACAGAATATTCTAAAATTTTGCCGCAAAATTCTTTTGAGGCAAAAGACGCCTTCTGTGACGAAAACGGCCAAATCAATGCTGAAATTCCCAGCTCACAATGGAGAGTAGAATTCAGTAAAGTCGACGACGGCACCTTGGTGAGCGCAATGAATACCTTCGCCTCCAAAGAGGCTATGGAGCAGCTCGTAGCCATGGGTGTAAAAGAGGGTACTGTAGCCGTACATAAAAACCTCGATCAATTGATAAATGACATTATTCAATGATATTTGGGCAAGAATCTGATCAGTTGCAAATCAATGCCTTCAAAGAGAACAGCCATGTTGTTTGAAACTTCGTACTACTCAAAAGCTACCAAAGAGGAAATCAACAATCTCGTAGGAAAACCATTTGGTTTGCTAAAACGAATTAAGTTGCGCGGTATAGGGTCACAACGCATGCTCATAATTGACGCAAGTGCGGAGCTCGAATCTCTAATTAATCAGCAAAACACCCCACCCTATACCAACATAGAACTGCGGCCCGGTGGTGTGATGTTGTGGTTCAGAGTGAAACTTGACAGTTATGTGCTGGCACTTCCGTATGACCAGCTTAGTGTGTTCAATACTTCTGAAGGACTTTCTTTTCATGCCGGTTCATGGCGAATCAAAATGAAAGTGGCTCACCAATTGCGACCAGACAGGGCCTTTGTATTCAAATTATTGAAAATGAAGTCTGACTATCTCGGTGCTTCAGAGGGTCCAAACAGGTCGTATTGACCAGAATTATGGATGAATTGAATTTAGAATTATCTTTTTTGTTCTCATCTGAATAAAAAAAAATGTATTTTGAAGCATGAAAAATTCTGATAAAATCTTTCTTATAGCAGCCTTTATTTCTTTTCTGCTATCCGTTTCGCTATGGTTTAACGGGCAACAGCAAGCAGGACTATTTGTTGGTATTTGGGTACCAACTATCATCAGTTGCGCTGCCTATCTGAAGCTGATCAGCAAGGACCTAAAAGAAGACTCATGACCATCACCCAGGAATTTATTTTTATTGTAGGAGTGGTAGTTTTTAGCCTGTTTGTCTATGCCGCCAACTCTGAACTAAATAGCAAAGACAAAGCAAAATAGAAGAGTGCTCACCATTCTGAATATAGGGTTTCCCTGAGTTGAACTCAATTCCAAAATGCCACAAACGAGTGCTTGGGATCCAGGTATTGTTGCTGATCGATGATATGATGCCTGAAGTCATGATGTGTATACTCCATCTTATCATACTCCAACCACAGAAAGAGATTTAGGCTGCTGTCATACTCCAACAATTGATTTTCGAAGTAATGATATCCAAAAAATTTGGGCAAGTTTAGCACCTTTAAATAGTACAGTATAGCCAACCGCTTGGAGGTCAATGAAATCATGGAGGTATCCCGTAGTTTGTGCATAATCGCATTGATCAAATCGCTATCCGTCTTCCCTTCGATCCATTGGTCCACTCGCTGTATCTCGTCGCTGGTCAGCGACTCTTCAAAAAACGGGGTTTGAGATTGATTGCGCATGCTGGCTCTGACAAAATCGAGTTTTATCAGCTGATTAGTCAGCACCTTGAGTGCTTTCTTGTCGAATGGCAGGCTTACACCCATCCGCTGTTTGATAACTTCCAGTAGCTCCGCTGGAGAAATCATCCCACAGCTGAGATATGGCAGGAACTTAGAAAAATGATTATTGAGCCTGGTTTTATAGGGCAACAATACAGGAATTTCTTCCTGCTGAATTTCTTCAAGAATACTAAGCACCGGATCTGGCACGACCACCTGATCATTAACAGCATTGAGTTTAACCCCCTTTATTTTGGTCCGAAATGTCCTGAAATCAGACGGCATTCGTGCCATTGGAAAAGACAAATCCTCTAGATCTATCAGATAGTTGGAATCAAAATAATGAATAAAAATATTGTTCTTCAGCAATTTCAGCTCAAGTGAATCCAGACATTCTTTTAGGAGGATATTGCTATTCCTAGACAGAAAAATTTGATTGACCCCATATCTTTCAATCAAACCGGTTAATGCCTCCATGTAGTTATTATCAATCACAATCAGCTCTCGATCTGCGAGATAAAGCGCTTTTTTGAGATGCTCTATCGCGTTGAGTATAAATTTTCGCTTAGTCACATTGATTGGGAAAAACTCCTGCGAAGGAATCATCTCGAAATAGTCAAGATATACAGGAACATAATCGATCTGATTCGCTCTCAAATGGTCGATAACCGATTGATCATTGAGGCGAAGATCATTGGTGAAAATAACCAGTGCTCTTTTCATATGACAGTATAGTTTAGACTATCCTCTACTCTTGATCTATGCGTAGGATACTGAGTTTTACCCGTTGAGCTTCAGCCTGTTTAATGGCGCTTTTTTCTCTATCCAGGATAGACCACCGGTGTGATTCGTTCAGCAATTGTCTGTATCTGTCTTCTAATTTTTGCTTTTTACTTTTAAATAATCCTAACATATCAAATGGGTTTTTAGTTAACAATGGATGATATTCCTCCGTCGACTGAGAGAACCTGACCAGTCATCCAGGAAGATTCCTTTGAGAGTAGAAATTTGGCAGTATTGGCCAAATCCTCGGCTTGTCCGATTCTTTTCATCGGATGTCGATTTTCATTGTTTTGAATTTTTTCTTCGGTATTCAAATATTTGCTGGCCAGCGGTGTATTAGTAATAGACGGTGCTATGACGTTGACCCTGATAGTAGGTGCCAGCTCAGCTGCCAACGAACGAGCCAGGCCTTCGACGGCAGCCTTGGATGCTGAGACTACGCTGTGAAAATTGAATCCCAAAGATGCTGCTACACTGGAAAAAAGTACGACGCTAGATAGACCTGACTGCTTCAGGCGATCCAGGTTATGCTGAATAAGTCGTACTGCGCCGATGACTTGTAAATCATAATCTTGCGCAAATTCCTCCGGTTTTAATCTGTTGAATGGTTTTAGATTGATTGCGCCGGGGCAATAAACTATCCCATCCAACTGATCTGGAAGAAGTTCCAGGTTTTGATCACTGGCCCTTACGTCCAATTGGAAACTTATCAAATGCTGGTGATTTATCTCTGGTATTTTGGTCAGATAGGTACAATAGACCTGATGGCCTTCATCCAGTAGCATTTTGCATAAGGCGAACCCTATACCTGACGAACCTCCGACAATCAAAAAGTTTTTCATCTATCCTAAATTTTGAGGATAAACGTGGAATTATATAATTTTGTTTAACTTTTTATTAATTTTCTTAGACAATATTATTTAGATGCATGACTCTATGCTAATTCTAATAACTCATCGTAGCTTCTGACCATATTAGATTTGATCCCAAATACTTCCAGCATGACCTTGGCTGCACCTCTGATAATGAGATGGCGAGCCACAACATGAATCAGATCAATCCGATTTTTGTATAGTTTGATGCATTGGTACCACTCTTTTCTTGCCCCGGGATCAAAACCGCTCATCGCTTCGCAATTCCACACCAAAATATATTGGATGGTCGGGTTCCTATCAAAAATTGATTTCCAGATTTCGGCGCCTTTTTGACTGGCTTCACGGGTGAAATGTTCTTTGAACACGAATTCAATGACATGCTCCCCCAACTCCAAATTGAGTTTGATATCAAGATTTGTTGAAGAATATAACATAGATTAGGTTTTGATATATCCTCAAACGCTGCGGAATAAAATTAGAATAAATGAAAAGACAGTGATGAAGTGGATCTAGGCTTAGTTATCGTAAAAATACAGTTACAAAACAGCAACTATGCGGATCAATAATTGGACGAGAAGAGGACTCATTGGTACAATTCACAGTCTGGTAAGGAAAAATCATCTTTTTGTTTTCTTACCAAATAATTCTTTTGGAATTTGCGTTAGTAAGATACTTCCAAAAAGTAAAAATGAAGAGACTATTTTTTTACATCCTGCTCACCTTTCTGTGCTATGGATATAGTGTCTCTAAGCATACAGACTCGCTCAAACAAAGACTCCTAAAATCTGACGCGGATACTACCAAAGTAAAACTACTTGCTAAGCTTGGCTTTGAGTACGCTTTCATCGATCCTGATTCTTCAAGACTATTTTGTCATCAGGCCATAGATCTGGCAGAAGACATTGACTTTACCAGAGGTAGCGCAGATGCGTACAACAGTCTGGCGATATCTTATGACATTGAGGGCAACCATGAAGTTTCGATTACCTATTTTCTGACGGCCCTGGATTTGTACAATAAGATTGATAATCGGGAGGGACTGGCCAGAATCTACAACAATTGTGGGATGGTATATCAAAGCCTTGGAGATACACTGCGTTCGCTAGAATTTCACAATCAATCATTGGCACTTGAGAAAGAATTAGGAGACCCTACCGGTATTGGATATTCCATGACTCAGATAGCATCAATCCACCTTCAGATGGAGCATTATGATAGTGCTTTGGTCTACTACAGATCTGCCCTCGAGCTGCTGGAAGAGATTGGAGACGTACAGGGGCTGTCTTATGTACATTGGGGGATGGGTGAATTGTATATGTATACCAACAATACTGAAAAAGCTTTGGAGCACTCCAGGCAGGCATATGAACTATTCGTGCAGGATGAGAATAGAAAAGGAATGTCCGAGACTTCAATTATTATGGGTAGAACATACCTAAAGCAAAAAGACTATGCCAAAGCTGAAGAACAACTGCTATTTGCACTTGGCCTGTGTAAAGAGCTTGAAGCAAAAAACGTGATGCTCGAATGTTTGCTGAGTCTATCTGAAATGTATAAACAACAGAGCAAATTCGATGAAGCTTTAGCTTACTATGAACAGTATACAGCACTGAAAGATACTGTACTTAAAAGTGAGATGACGGCCAACATCAAGGAAATCGAATCAAAATACAATTTTGAAAAACAACAACAACAAATTGCCCTACTCAATAAGGAAAACAACTTCCAAACCAGGCTTAGGAATATTTTTATAGTCGTAGCTATAACTATCTCATGTCTGCTGGTGATGCTCTATTGGGCCTATTTGTCCAAGGCACGAACTATGGAGGTCCTTAAAACTAAGAACAAGGAGATTGAGAAGAAGAACTCGATCATAGCCATAGAAAAACAAAATGCACTTGCGGCGGCTCAGGCCAAAACAGATTTTCTCTCCGTGATGAGTCACGAGATCAGGACGCCTATGAATGTGGTCATCGGATCCATCTATTTACTGATGGAAGACAATCCCAAACCGGCCCAATTGGAAAATTTGAATATGCTGAAGTTCTCAGCCGAAAACCTGCTGACACTACTCAACGACATCCTGGATTTGAACAAATTGGAATCGGGCAAGTTGGAATTGGAATCAATACCTTTTGATTTTAATCTTTTGATCAAGGGAATAAGTACTGGCTACAGTGCTGAGGCTGACAAAAAAGGCATAAAATTTCTGCTGGATATCGATGAGCAAATACCAAGTCAATTGATTGGTGACCCAGGGCGACTTTCTCAAATACTCAACAACCTGATCAGCAATGGCATTAAATTTACCGAAGAAGGTAGCGTATCCTTCAGTATCAAGGTGGTCGGAAAGAGCCATAAAAAAGTGAAATTGAAATTTGTTGTAGAAGACACTGGCATCGGAATCCCGGAAGAGAAGCAAGATTCTATATTTAATAATTTTACACAAGCCAACTCTAATACAACTCGTAAATATGGTGGGTCGGGGCTTGGCCTAGCCATTACTAAACAAATACTCAAGTTATTTGGAAGTGAAATATCTGTGAAGAGTAAAGAAGGAAAAGGATCCAAATTCAGCTTTAAGCTAAGTTTCAAAAATGATCATGTACTGGAAAAAGCCTAGTTGGTAGCCATTCGATAGGTAATCATCTACTCTGCTGAAGAAGCCAACTGTAAAAACTACCGTCCGAAAATATCCCTGGCCAAATACCGTGTCCTTGCCCATCGAGTGATATGAGTTCAGCCTGACTCGATCCGCATTTCATTAGTGCATCAACCATCTTTTGAGAATTTTGATAACCATAATCTGATGTACCATGATAGACGCGAATGGGGAGATCTTTAGCTTTACACAGATTGGATATATTGCCGCCAGCCGGCGCAATCGGTGAGGCTGCCGCGAGTAACTCATGCATCTTCTTAAGATTAGCCCAAGCTCCCGCACCGCCCATGCTATATCCAATCAAATACACCCTATCGCGGTCTATGGACACTTCCGCTGAGGCATGAATGAGGATTTCTTTAAGATCGACATTTGACCACGAGCATCCACTGGTACACGACGGAGCTATGACTATAAAAGGGAACTCCAAACCGGCCTTCTTTGCATATTTGCTCGGATGATGCTTAGTATTGGAGCGATCTCCACCATGCAAAAAAATAATTGTTGGATAAGACTGCTCAGACGTGTAGTCCACGGGGGTACTCAGAAGATAGGAGATCCCGGCTGCTTTCATCGATACGGCTTTCTCTATGTCTTGAGAATGAGCTGCATTAAATGATGAGAAAATAAGAAGTGTTATCAATGGTTTAAAATATCTCATGCTATAAAATTTCTGGTAGGTTTTTTCTAAAATTTCGACTTCCCTTCAGCCTTAGTTCTCCATGGACCATCACAAAAAAATCACCATGAAAATCTGGTTCTATATACTTGACATGCCTAAGGTTGACCAAATACGATCTATGGATTCTCGTCAGACTATGCTTGTAGCGCTGCTCCAGGGATTGTAATGAGGCTTTAACTATGTGCGTTTTCCCAGCAAGATGAATTTTGACATAGGAGTCCATAGCCTCCACCCATATCACATCATCTGTTTGGATAAAATAAATCTTGCCTGATGCTTTGATCACCATTTGTTTATTTTGACGATTGTAGACCAGGCTGGATTCTTTCTGTTCTTGCTGATATTCATGAATCAATCTTTTGATTTTTGTATCCCGATCTGATTCTTGTCGATCTGCATAATGCTTTTTGGCCCTGGCGATGGCCGCAATAAATCGCTCCTCACTGAGTGGCTTCAGTAGATAATCCAAGGCTTGCACTTCAAAGGCTTTCAGCGCGTACTGATCATAGGCGGTAGTAAATATCACAATTGGAATATCGGACTCTTGAATACTTCCAAGCACATCGAATCCATTGATCCCCGGCATTTGTACATCCAGGAAAATTAGGTCAGGTTTATGTTTGGTGATTTGCGAAATCGCTTCTTCGCCATCTTTGGCCTCTCCGACTACCTCGATATCATCAATCGGCTGGAGCAGAATCTGAACTCCTTCCCTTGCCTGTTTTTCATCATCGATTATAAGTACTCTCATCGGCTTTGTGAATTGTCCTTTAGAATTGGAATGACAAGCCTGGCCTCTACACCATCTTCCACCTCCAGCAGTTCGAGAGAGGCCGCTCCGTCATATACATTTTCAAGTCTGCGGCGAACATTCTCAAGTCCTATTCCACCTGTTTTCGGTTTCTCTGATTGCCATTCCCCAGTATTGTAAAATGTAAAAATCAAGGCGTTATCCTCTAGATGGCCACTGATTCGAATCATTGAATTTCCCAAGTTCTTACTCACACCATGCTTGATGCCATTTTCTATAATCGGTTGAAAGCAAAAAACCGGAATTTCATACGCCAGCATTTTTTCATCCAGATCAACAATGATTTTCAGTCTGTCTTCAAATCTTACTTTCTCAATGTCAAGATAGTTTTTGATAAAAGCAATTTCTTGATGAAGTGGCACAAACTGATGCTCGAAGCTATTGAGAGATACTCTAAGTAAATCACTCAACTTCATCAACATATCCAAAGCTTGCGATGATTTGTTTGTCCGCAGCAGAGTGGCAATAGCATTGTGGGTATTGAAGAGAAAGTGTGGCTGAATCTGCATTTTGAGCGCATTGAGCTCTGCATTCTTCAGGTCCGTTTCGAGTCTGGTAATGGCCAAAAGTCTCTTCTGATAGTCCCCATATAAATCAATAAATAAGAAAACGATCAATAGAATCCAGGCTATGATCGTAGCCTCCATGACATAAAACTGCTTTGGAAACCCAAATTGAAAGGCTTGATCAGTGAGTAGACGACCCAGAATTGCGCTAAGCAAAACGTTCATCCAGGCCTTGGTAAAACCAATAAGTGGTCCCAAAACGCCTATTGCTACCAGTCTTACTCCGATTTGGTGCTTTTTAAAGAGCCTGAATAGACGATACAATGGATCTGTGAATAGCACCCATAGCATCAATCCCGGCAAATAATAGAATAGAAAAAAACCTCCTCCAAAATCGAGGTTGGTCTTCTTCAATAAGTCAATGGCCGTAAAAAGTAGCCAAAACGGAATTGAAATGAGGATCGGTTTTTTCTTGAGACCTGCAAACATGCTCTAAATTATACTCTGGAGTTGATATTTTGTTGTAAGTAGTAAAAAGAGTGATGCAGGTATTGCCGAAGCCCTACCGCACCACTTGAACAGTTGTCAAATACCTGTAACAACTCTATTATGAATCTTTGTCTCCTTTCGCATCCAGCGCCTTTTTCAGATTCTTCTCGGCTACAGACTTCCAGTACCCGATAAAATCCTTGTTCCAATACGTGGTCAGTCCCCGATTTTCTACCTCATTAAAGGTTCTATCGGCTGAGTCAAACAATCCTATAGCAGACACCAGATCATTGTAATCTTCGCTCCGAGCCATCACCGTAGCTATCATGACGTACATGAGCGGATTCCGTGGATTCAATTTCAAAGCCTCCCTATATTTCGCTTTCTTTTCTTGATCATACTTGGCTTTTTGCTCCGGGGTTTCGGCCAACTTGTATGAGAACCAGCCATAAATAAAGCCTTCAAGCACTAAGAAATCAGATTCTTCTGCGTCTGTCTTTTCTTTCTTTAGGTCATAGGACTTGCGATACAGATCCATCGCTTCTCTAAACAGCTGCTTTGAATCTAAATCCTTGGGGTAGGACTCCACCATACCATCAAGTCTTCCGACTTGTGTATTGAGATAAGCCAACCAATAGAACCCCCGCCACTCCTTTGGGTATTTTTTGGTGAGATCTCGAAACGCTTTGAGCGCTACTAATTCACTTTCAAGAGTAGATGAGGTATCATGGATATACAATGCTTCTTTGATATCCTTGCCGAAATTTTTTTGAGCCCAGGTTTGCTGAGCAATTGTAATCAAGCACAAGAAGAGTAGTATTCGTTTCATGGTTTTTGAATTTTATGTGAAGTAATTGACTTAAAAGACCTTTTCACCTCTCCTATTGTTTAGTTTTTTTGGTAAAGCGGACGGATTCGTTGGCCAGCCGGTATAGTGAGGCATCTGGCAGATGCCATGAAGCAGTCGGTTTTTCACTTCTTTGGAGCCATACCTGTACTTCCGGTTTATTCAAGGGCAAGATTCAAAATACTTCAACTAATGATTCAAATTATTGAATTCCTTGTCTTGGTAGAGGAAATACCCAAATTCATTGATTTGATTTTCTATGCATTTCACGCTCATCTAAGTTTGGAAGACTAAATAAAAATGGTTACTAAACGAAAAATGAAAACATTATGAAACAAATAAGTATAGTGCTTGTCACCATGCTGATGGCTACGATCGGTTGTACACAATCTCAACAGAGAAACAAGCGGCCCAAATTGCCAAGTGCAGAGCAAATAGAAAAGATGGTCGATGAACTAGCTGAGCAGTTCGAATTAACCACGAAACAGAAACAGAACGTTTCTTCGATATTCAACACCCATTTTGAGGAGGTTAAAGGTATGAAACAGATGAACAGGGAAAACATGGAGAGTATAAAAGAAGGTTTCTTAGATCAATTAACAGCCGAAATCGGTGAGGATAAGAAGGAGGATATCAAAACCTTCATGGATAGTAAAAAACCTGATAAGAAAAATGGTGAGAGGCCACCTGGGCGAGAAAAATGAGATTGATGGTGAGTTTTGAGTTTGTTAGAACCTCAGTTGGTAGCTGAGGTTCTTCTTTTTTACACCCATTTGGATTAACGATTTTTTATTTCGTTGATGAAATACCCCGATTCGTAGATCATATTTTCATGATCATGCGATCAGCGCTAACCTTGTTTCATCATGCTAATGGAACAAGTGAAATATCAAATAAATCAAGACATACTAGGATCGGCCATCGCTCGGTTTAATAAAATCAATCTTGATGCTCTAAATGCAGTAAGCTTGATGAACAGGGTAGATACCAAATATCTAATCCACAAAAGGCAATTGAAGAATATACTTACCAGTATTCAGCCCTACTACAAAGCACTAGAAGTAGACGGAGTCAGCAAGGTGGTCTATGACAATATGTACTTCGACACCGATGATGACGTCATGTATCTATCGCATCACAACGGGAGGCTAAACAGACAAAAAATTCGTCGCAGAACGTATCACACCGGAACATCATTTCTGGAGATCAAAACAAAGACTAACAAGGGAAGAACTCAAAAAATACGGGTAAGATCGCTCGACCCCAACAGCCAGTTTTCAAATCTTGAAAACGCCTATATCAGTGAGCATACAGGTTTTGATCCACAACATCTGGTCCACAAACTATCTAATCAGTTTACACGCATCACGCTCATTAATAATGAAATGACCGAAAGGTGCACAATAGATACAAACATCTCCTATGAGGATCAGAATGCGGATCGGAACTTGGATGATACTGTCATCATCGAGCTCAAAAATGACAAATCAAATAAGGACTCAAAAATGAAGCTGATACTGGACAGTATGGGTATCAAACGAGTGAATTTCAGTAAATACTGCATGGGGAGGGTGATGCTGGATCCTGCTTTGAAGGCCAATAAATTTAAAAGCAGAATGCTTTCAATGAAAAAACTACAAACTAACGATTCACTCATATAATTATGAATAAGAACACTGAAATCAGTATGGATACATGGGATGGTCTGATCGCGCAAATACAGAGTACATCATCAGTCGATTATGACTTTGGCTTGCTACTCATTAGGCTTTTGATCAACTTGAGTGCCGTACTTTTATTGATTTGGCTGATCCACAAGAGGAATAGAAATACCACCGATTTTTACTTCAGCTACTTTGCCATCGGGATGACCGTTTTTCTCCTCTGCTTTCTACTCTCCAATGTCAAATTAGAGCTTGGATTCGCTTTGGGTCTATTTGCCATCTTCGGTATCATTCGATATAGAACCGATGCGATACCTATCAAAGAAATGTCCTTCCTATTTGTGGTGATCGGCATGTCTGTAGTCAACGCACTGGTAGATGCTAATATCGGTGTGCTAGGTTTAGTACTGATCAATGCCATAATCGTTTTAGGCCTCTGGGGAATAGATAAGACCCTGGTACTTAACAATCAGCAGTCACTCCCGCTGCTTTACGAAAAGATTGAAAACATTCACCCTGATAAAAGTGAAGTATTGCTTGAGGACTTAAGAGAAAGGACCGGCTTGCAAATTACTTCTGTAGACATCCTGGAGGTAGACTATCTCCGCGACGTCGCTCAACTCACCGTCTATCATGGTCGGGGTTCCAATTCTAAAATCAAGAAATCATGACTAAAATAAAAAAAATAATAGGGCTTATTGTAATGCTAACTGCGATTTTAGCCTCTACAGCATCCCAAGCCCAGGACTCAAACCAGGTGGAAAATGAATTCTCCTCCTGGTACTCTTTCAAGCTTCAGAAAAAACTTGGCTCTGGCTGGCACTTGTTTATCAATCCAGAGGTAAGACTGGATGGACTAGAAGTAGACAAGTTTTTGGTCGAATCTGGTGTCAAATACAAAATCAATAAGTATCTGAGCACCAAAGCGACTTACCGATTTACGGCAGATCAGAAAAGCGATAGGACCGAATACTCTCACAGAATAGCATTTGACCTAAAGGGTCAGACCAAACTTGGAAACTTCGAACCTGAGGTGAGATTACGATATACCACCATTACTGATTTTGACGAAGATCCCAATAATAAATACCTGAGGTACAAAGCCCAATTGGGATATAATATCCCTAAAAACAAGCTCACTCCATATGTGTCGCTGGAGGCATTTCAAGAGCTATCTGAAAACGACCTGACCAAAATGAGGTACAGCATAGGAGGTGATTACAAGCTCAAGAAAAACAACTACATAGGCCTGAGCTATAAACTAGACTACTTCCTGGATGAGTACAAAAACAGACACATTATTGGCATCAATTACAAACTAAAATTTTAAGATCATGAAACTCCTACAATACATCTTTTGTCTCTATCTCATGTCAGGCATGACCTCATGCAGAGACAGCGAATTGGATGACGACAGCTCTGGCGATTCTGAATATGCAGATATCGACTTTGGGGATACAGAGATAGATACGCCAGACTGGACCGAAAGTACGCATAGCAAAAATGGTTCTGCTGACTACTCAGTTGTATTCCCCAATGATGAGGTACTGCGCATAGATATTAGTATAGACGCAGCGAACTGGACCTTGATGCAAGACGATCTGGATGACAACATTACCATATCGCGAGGACCAGGTGGCGGTGGTGCTGATATAGACTTTACTCCCATATGGGTGCCTTGCCAGCTAGAGTTTGAGGGTAAGGAGTGGTACAAGGTCGGTATCCGATACAAAGGTAATTCCACCCTGCTCAACGCTTATCAAACGAATACGGATAAATATCCTTTTAAACTGGATTTTGACGAATTTGAAGACATTTATCCTGCCATTGACAATCAAAGGTTCTATGGTTTTAAACAGCTCAATTTGAGTAACAATTACAACGATAATTCATTCATGAGAGAAAAAGTAGCAGCTGATATTTTCAGGTCTTTTGGTGTGCCAGCAGCACGCACAGCCTTTTGCGCTGTCTACCTGGATCGAGGTAATGGGTCAGAATACCTGGGTCTCTATGCGCTAGTTGAGGAAGTAGATGACACAGTGCCGGACTCCCAGTTTTCTGATGGGGATGGCAATCTGTATAAGCCAGATGGAACAGCAGCTTCTTTTGCCTTTGGTACCTACAACGATGAAGAGATGGATAAAAAGAGTAATGAAGACGAAGCTGATTTTTCTGATGTAAGCGGACTATACGACATCCTGCATAGCGACACCAGAACTACGAGTGAGGATCAGTGGAAGGAAGACCTGGAGGGCATATTTGACGTAGACCAGTACCTAAAATATTTGGCTGCCAACAACGTGATTCAAAATTGGGACACTTATGGCAATATGACACACAATTATTTCCTGTACAATAAAGGAGGACGTCTGACATGGATTCCCTGGGACCATAATGAAAGCATGCAAGATGGGAAAATGAGCGGAGCTCTAAGCCTTTCTATGAACGAGGTGAGCAGTAGCTGGCCTATCATAAGATACATCATTGATGTAGAGGAATACAAGTCTATGTATGACAGTTATCTTCAAGAATTTGTAGAAGGAGCGTTTGAGCCGATAGCAATTCAGAGTCTCTATAGTACCTACGAATCCATGATTTCGGACTACGCCACCCAAGAGGCTTCCAGCTTCTCAAATTCGGTAAGTACCCTAAAATCTCATGTCGAAGAGCGATCAGCAGAGGTATATGATTATTTAGATTAGGTTAGGTTTTGGTGGGCACTTATAATTGAAGTGTCCGCCTTTTTAGCTTAGCCAAGAAAAGCTTTTTTAATAATATTGTGAATCCTCTATCGACATCGACCGATATGATTTATGTTTGATTGTCACTCCTACTTTAATGACCGAACAAAAAACAAATAATGGCGAAGTCCGCAGGATGCAGCGAATGGAAATATCTATTTTGCTGGGAGTTGTGCTTTTCGTCCTCGCAAGCCCTCTGATTTTGCGCCCTGAGGGTGATATCGAATGGGATAAAGCGATCAATAGATGGATTGACATTTTACCCTACCTTCTACTTCTCGGCATCAATCATTTCCTACTGGTACCTGTTCTGTTCTTTAGAAAAAAAAGAGCCAGATTTATAGTGGTAGGTCTGATCCTGGTGAGTCTGACAGGGATGCTGAAATTTTTATCTCAACCACCTGATGAAAAGGCTTTTAGAACTCCTCCTCCACATACAGAACGTTGGGGTCCTAATCCTCGCTTCGAATCCGGCGAACGCCCTCCTCATGAGGATATTGATGAACACAGACGACCAAAATTCAAGCCTTTTCGATCTGGAATAAGTCCATTTCCTCCCTTCATCAATGCAATAGTGATTTCGATACTACTTCTGTTAATTGACACAGGATTTCGATCTTCCTTCCGGTTGGTAAAAACCGAATATGATCATAATCAACTGGAGAAAGAAAACATAAGAAACCGACTTTCTATTCTAAAAAACCAGGTAAGTCCACATTTCTTTATGAATACTCTCAACAATGTGCACGCTTTGATCGAGGTCAATCCTGAAGAGGCACAGCATGCCATAATCAAACTCTCTAAGCTCATGAGAGCCATGCTTCAAGAACCTGATTCTGAGAGCATTAGATTGAAAGATGAAATCTCCATTCAAAAAAACTATGTTGAGCTTATGGGTATCAGATACAACCATAAACTGGACTTGCAGACTAACTATCCGGATGATATTGCAGAGCAGAAAATACCGCCGCTGCTTTTTACATCGCTAATAGAAAATGCTTTTAAATATGGAGTAAGTTACAAGGCTGATTCTTTTATTCATATCTCTATGGAAATCAAAGGAGAAAAGCTAAAGTTTGAAATAGCTAATAGCAATCACAAAAAAGGAAATGAACCTACTGGAGGTATTGGCCTAACAAATGTTAGAGATCGACTCCAATTGCTCTATCAATCCGACTATGAAATGGTAGTCAAAGAGGAGGAGAATAAATTTACTGTACAACTTACCATACCACTATGATCAGATGTATCGCCATAGAAGACGAACCACTAGCTCTCGGTCAAATAGAAAGTTACATCAATAAGACGCCATTTCTTGTTTTGTCCGGATCGTTTGACAATGCCCTCGAGGCTTTGGAGTTCCTTGGAACAGAACCCGTAGATTTGATATTCACAGACATCAATATGCCGGACCTCAATGGAATGGATTTTGTGAAATTACTCCAGCATCCGCCAAAGGTGATATTCACAACTGCCTATGAAGAATATGCAATAGAAGGTTATAAAGTGGATGCGTTGGACTATTTGCTCAAACCCATTGGATATACGGATTTTCTGAAAGCCGCCAATAAGGCCAATCTTTACTTTGAAAACCAACCTGCTTCATCTGTGGAAACCAAAAGCACTGATGACTTTCTTTTTATCAAATCAGAATACAAGGTCATCCGGGTCAACTTCTCAGATATCAAATACATCGAGGGCATGCGAGAATACGTTCGCATTCATCTGATCAATGGCAAACCACTGATGTCGCTGATGAGCATGAAAAAAATCGAAGAACACCTGCCTGGTAATAGATTTATGCGCGTACATCGCTCCTATATTGTCAACCTGGCCCAGGTATCGACTGTCGAGAAAATGAGAATTATATTCGATGGAAAGGTATACATCCCAATAAGCGACCAATACAAAGAATCCTTTCAGCAGTACATGGATAACCACTTTTTGTAGTCTTACGGACCTATACAATTAATAAAAAAGTTGTTTAACCTGAAATATGCATTAGATAATCTATTCCAATCATAAAGCACTTTGGAATAGACGCTTAACATATATTTATTGAATCACCATAGCGGTGCTATGCCTCTTCAATATAAGTGCCTCTTTCTTTGCGCTTTATAGCTTTCATCACGATTCCTAATGCATAATCCAGGTTTGACCCAAATTCTATACTCCTAATTCTTGCACAAAAAAGGCTCGCAACCTTAAAGTTACGAGCCTCTCATTCTATTTGATATTATATTATTCGTATCTCAATGCCTTTACAGGATTTACTTGTGCGAAGTTTAGAGTTCTTAGACTTGCAATCGTAAGAGAAACTATCACAATCGTCAGTACCGGCAAGGTAAAAGTGATCGCATCCATGGCTTTATAGTGAGTAAAAATAGAAGCAATCATACCATCGATCATGAAGTACCCAAGGGTAACCCCAATACATGAGGCGATCAACAGCAATAGGAAATACCCTTTATTAATGAGATAAACAATATGCCCGATATCTCCTCCTAGTACCTTTCTCACTCCTATTTCTTTTATTCTCTTAATCAAGTTAATCGATACCAAGGTAAAGAGTCCCAAAGAAGAAAGTATAAAAGCTACGATACCCAAAAAGGCGAAAATGGTGGTGATGTTGTTGTTCACCTCCTTGGCCTGTCTAAGTAAATCATCCTGGAAAAAACCATTGAATACCTTGGTTGGCACCTTGCTATTCCAATCTGTTTCCAAATAATCATATACCTCCCGTACCTTGCTCACATCTGTTCTGGCGACCACAAAACTATTGGTACCATCGTCTTCAAATCTTAAGCTCTTTAGCGTAATTCCTACCGGGTCGATAGGTGCCCAGAAGCCATACATATAGAAATTCTTGACAACTCCTACAACAGTGAGTGTCGTTGTATCATTGACCGCAATACGCTTGCCGAGAGGCTCCGTCCAATCAAAGGCCTCCACCATTTTCTCATTGATAATGATGGATCCTTCGCTATCAGAAGCTTCAAGCTCTTTTGAAAAATACCTTCCTTCTACGATATCAAGTCCCATTGTTTCCAAGTAACCAATGCCTACATCCAGCATGTCTGACTCGACCTCGACGCCTTCACTTTCTACTCTGAGACCATAATTACCACGTCCGATGTGGTTTTTTGCACTGGCTATAGCCTCAATGTCCGGGTTAGCCTGCATTGAGCTAATCGTTTTTTGGTACTCGTTGTCATTTAGAACACTTACCACAATCAGCTGCTCTCTGTCAAATCCCATATCGAGCGTATCCTGATACCTCGCATTTTGCACAAAGGCTACACTTGCGAAAATGGCGATCACGGTGAAAGTATACTGTAAGAACAAAAGCCCTTTAGTCAGCTTTCCAGCTCCGCCGATACTAAGACTCCCGCGTAGGATACTCACTGGCTCGTACTTGCTGACATACAATGATGGATAGAACCCTGCAAGCAATGTGGTGAATATGAGCAATACCACTAAAAACAGATAGAGCTCAAAATCTTTGGCAAGATTCATTTCTAATTCCATACCCTGCCACATAGCTCCATAGGCGGGCACCAAAAAGTAGGCGATCCCTAAAGACATCAATACACCAAGGAAACAGACCGTAAGATTTTCTGCCATGAACTGCATAATCAGTTGTCGTCTACTTCCTCCCAGTACTTTCCTGACACCGATTTCTTTCAATCGTCTATTGGAAGTCGCGATTGCTGTATTGGTAAAATTGAAACAAGCCACCAGCAAGATCAGCAATGCCATGAGCTTGGGAGTCAGTGTGGCGGCAGTTGGCATCGCATTACGCAAATTGTCCCATCTGATTTCCTGAGAAATGTGCGCATGATTGTTCATTGGACTTAGCAAGTAATTTTTGATGATAAAATCAGGCCTTGCCTTGTTCTGAATAGCCACGTAGTCGTTGAGTACAGTTTCTACTTCTTTGGCACGAGCGGGATCATTGATGTAGACGAAAGTAGCCTGAGCAAACTTGCTCCAGTTGCCTTTCACGTTGTCATCATACATGCGATATCTATTCTCGAAGCCGACCAAAAATTCGAAGTGTACCGAAGAGTTTTGCGGGGCTTTTTTCACCACACCGCCGATGGTAAAGTTGAAGCTCATGCCCGTGTCGTCGAACACAGTCAACACCTTGCCCATTGGATCTTCGTCGCCATAGAATTTTCTGGCATACTCCTGAGTCACGATAGCCTTGTCTATATCATGGTAGGCAGATATATCCCCTTGGATCAGAGGAAAGGTAAAGGATTCAAGAAAACCTGAATCCGCATAACAAACGCTAGTATTGAACACTTTGTCGAGATTCACATCTCTTGCTGTGAAGGCATGACTTTCAAATCTGAAGACTTTGTCAATCCCTACTACATCATTTTTGAGCACGTCGGTCAACGGCATAGGCACTCTTCCGTATTCGCGTAGATCTCCGTTATTGTCTCGAATATTGTGAATTTTGTAAATCTGATCAATTTGAGTGTGATTTTTATCAAAATCAGAATTGTATTCAGAGTTGATATATGCCACTATGCAACAGGCGAGAGCAAGCCCTAGTCCTACAATGTTAATGGAGACAAAAACCTTGTTTTTCAAGAGGTTACGAATGGTAACCTTTAGATAATTTTTGAACATGAGTTATGGTTTTTTTGAGTTTTTGATTAAATATTCTTCTTATAAGATGTCCCTCCCTATAATTTAGTTGCAATTCTTGAAAAGAAAAAAGGAATACCTCCCGCTGTAATTGATGAATCAGGAGAGAAATGGGTAATCAGGTCAATAAAGCTATTATTTACACCTAATTAAAAGTTTGTGAAAATTGATGCGTAGCCATTGTGCTGGCTAGATCATCCCTCTGGACTTTAGCTCCAGGTACTTGTTGATCGAATTGATAGAAAGGTCCTCTGGTCTGGAATAAATGACTTGCAATCCATATTGTTGCAGACTCATAATCACCTTCTTTTTCTCTGTTATGTATTTCTGTGCAATGGTATGGTTGTAGATATCCAGCACATCTTTAGCACTGTTTGCCCAGTACTCTTCCAGTTCAGTATTTTGAAAAACTACAACTACTAGAAGGTGCATCTTATTGAGTTTTCTAAGTACCGGCAATACTCTTTCCAGAGCATAAATGCTGTCAAAATTTGAATAGAGAAAAATGAGACTTCGTCCATTAATCATCTGTCTGACCTTTGCGTATAATAACTCATAATTCGCCTCTATCTTAGTTTCTTTCTCATTGTATAACGAATGAAGGATCTTTCTAAACTGGGTCTTTCTCCTATCAGCATTTACAAAAGTTTCTATCCTATCCGAAAAGGTCAGCAAGCCAGCTTTGTCATCTTTCGTCAAGGCAGTATTCGCTATGATCAAACTGGTATTAATAGCATAATCCAGAAGGCTCAGTCCATTGAAGGGCATTTTCATGGATCGGCTCTTATCTATAAAGCAATAGACGGGTTGAGCTTTTTCGTCAGTAAACTTGTTCACCATCAATCGGTTTGATCTCCCTGTTGCCTTCCAGTTGATGCTTTGATAATCATCCCCTATGCTATATTCACTTATCTGTTCGAACTCATAGCTCTGCCCAAGTCGTCTGATTTGTTTCACTCCATAATATTGCGACATGTTGCGCATGGCCATCAAATCAAATTTTTTGACATCCATAACAGAAGGATAGACCGGTACCCTCATTTCGTTGTCGATCACTATTCTCCTCTCCAACAGGGACATCCAAGATCTGACATACAAGATGGTATGACCAAACTCGTACTCACCTCTCACAATCGGGCGAAGCTCATGTTTGACCGTTTGCGAAGAGCCAGGTTGCAAATGGAGTTCCTTGGCACTCTCACGGAGTTGAAACTGATAGGGCAGTTGGTTGTAGAAGCTTATTCCCAGAGGGATGTTGGAGTCATTCAGAATGGTGGTTTTGATTACATTGATATTACCCAGAGACATCACGTTGGGGAGATCACGATTTACCTCAAGTCGTACTTTCGAATTGAATAATAATCGAATATCCCATGCAATCATACCTACAAAAGTAATCAGCAGAATTTTGGCCACAGGAAACATGATCGGATATGGAAATCCTAAGATAAAGGCCATTACCAGGCCAGCCAAGACTACAAATAGTCGTGAGTGGATGAATATATTTCTAGCGGCTCTAATCACCTTGGGACTTCCACAGTTTTGATAATCTCCTGAATGACGTCTTCTATTTCTACACCTTCCATCTCACGTTCTGCACTCAATATCATTCTGTGATTGAGAATCGGGGTGAGCACGACCTGAATGTCTTCTGGTATCACAAAGTCTCTGGCACTAAGTGCTGCCTGCGCCTTGGCCGCTTTCATAAGTGCTAGGGATGCCCTTGGCGAAGCCCCTAGGAACAAATCTCCATTGTTTCGGGTATTGATCACAATGGCAGCTATATATCGAACAAGTTCGTCTTTGATGTGTATTTTTTCTACGACATTCTTAAAGTCTTCAATGTCCTTTGGTTTGAGTACAGCCTTGACATCGTCAGCCACTGCGGCACCAAAGTCCAGTTGGAATCTCCTCAGGATTTCCTCTTCATGATCTTGCGAAGGATACTCCATTTTAATCTTAAACAAGAAGCGGTCAAGCTGTGCTTCGGGAAGCTTATAGGTTCCTTCTTGCTCTATTGGGTTTTGGGTAGCCAGTACCATAAATGGGGCTCCCATTTTGTTGGTGATACCGTCGACCGTCACTTGCTGCTCCTCCATCACTTCAAAAAGTGCCGCTTGCGTCTTTGCCGGAGCTCTATTGATTTCATCTATCAGTACAATATTTGAAAATATGGGGCCTTGCTTAAATGTAAACTCTGAGGATTTCAGGTTGAAGACATTGGTGCCTATTACATCTGTGGGCATTAAATCCGGAGTAAATTGAATCCTCGAAAAATCTGCAGAAAGGGTACGTGACAATATTTTGGCAATCATGGTTTTAGCAATACCCGGGACTCCTTCCAGAAGCACATGACCATTGGTAAACAGGCCAATCAGAATCATATCTATGGCTTTCTTCTGCCCTACGATTACCTTACTACATTCCTGTCTGACCTGATTGATTTTGTCATTAAACTTCTGAAGTTCCTTACTTACCGGAGACACAGTTTCCTGAACTGGAACTGGCTCAGCTGATGATTCTTCATTGGCTGATTCTGCGGCTGCAGGATTTGGCGAAGTGTTTTCAGACGCAGTGCCTTCCGGAGTCGAGTTATCCAAAGGAGTGTTTTCCTGAGCTGCGTTATCTTCGATTTCTTCCATGTTTATTTATTTACAGTTTTGATAAAAGTATTCGGTCAGTCTATGATAAGAAATCAGATTTTCATCTGACACTTCAGAAATGAATTCCAACCGGTCACCTTCTTTAATTATTCTTTCAATTTTGTCTTTGCCTATTCCTGATTTCAAACTCACCGTTTTAAAGAAGTCTTCATCTATCTCTTTGGTCGAAACGAAGTAGTGATTTCTAATGTAGTCCAGAAATAAATTCTTCTTGTGTCTTACAATTTTAAAGTTGCCATTCGGCTGCATATATAATGACGAGATGGTCTCTATAAATTCTATGGATGTATTATGATTAGTAGCCAATACGGGGATGACTCGCTCCTTTCGGCGGGTATAAAACAACAGATAAATCAATCCTATGGCCAGGAGCAGATACCACGCCCATCGCAAGGGCGGCTGACTCATAATATATTGCAGAGGATTTGATTTAGGCCCTGATTCTTGCTGGTTGGGCGTGTGATTGAAATCGTCCCAAAAAATCTTTTGCCCTTCCATGAAATTGAACACATTTTTTGCGTATTCAAAGCCTTCTTCTTCCTTGAGATAGTAGTTTGAGAAGGCAATAGGAGTCGTGTGATAGTAAAAATGACCTTCTCCATGAGATACCTTTATAAAATTGATATCCCCGTTGGTATACTTACCCAGAACGGTCAATTCCTCAGTGCCAACATCTTCGTATTCAGACCAAAATTCTATGTAGTTCCAGTCATAAAGCGTCGGTCGCCAATTTACTATAAAATTGACCTTTGTCACATCCATAAGAACGGTATCGGGATCGAGTATCCCCAGATAAGCCACAGAATCTTCAAAACTGAACAAGCTGCCGTCTATAGATTCTGTCATATGATAAATCAACCCGAAGTTATCATCATTAGACAAAATAAAGACATTGTTTCCACGATTCACATATTCACTCAGCACTTTCAAGTCACCGTAGTTGTAGTAGCTATTCAGCCCTTTGAATACATAGTTGGTTCCGACCAAACTTGAATCTAACAAGGTGGCTCCCAAAGGCTCATCAAGGACAGTGAAATTTTCTTTTCCGCTATAGGATTTTAGCAGCTCATAAATCATATAGTTGCCATAAGGAGATTTGGACTCCTTTTCATACTTTTCATTCCAATCATACTGATTGTAGCGTTCGGTATTGAAATAGGCATATATCAACAGTAGCAATACCAATGCCCCTAGTGTCCCTTTGATCAGTTGCCCTTTTTGCATCAGTTATTTCGCTTTAATTCGTTCTGAAATGAACTAAAGTCTTCAGACAAGGTCTTCAGGTCCTCTTCGGAAAACAATTTTTCTCCGTACCATATCAGATCATACCATCGGCTCAATCTTACAAATCCATCATGATAGGGGCTTCCATCCAACTCATACATATAATCTCTGTTGGTCTTTTCCTTTTTCCATCGGATGAGCCTTACCTCATCCATGTGCTTGATAATCATAATGAAATAAATTCTTATGACTAGTCTAAGGTTGTTTTGCCTGATGGCCTCTTTCAACATTCGTTGAAGGTCGGACTCCGGGTCCATCTCAGTTTCAATGTCCAAGGCATTGATTTCATCAGCAGTTAGCTTCTTATTTTTTCGTCCAAAGAGTTCATTCCCGACAAGCAAATAAAGTAAAGCTCCAAGCAAGACCACAAACAAGACCACTACTATAATCTGGCCTACTCGACCAATATTTATTATGATGGGTTCTCCAGCCTCCTGCTGTTGCTGTTTTTCTTTTTTTGCATTGGCGTCACCGCTACTTTCTTTTTCTGATTTCTTGCGGCCCTTTATTTCCTTAGTATACAAGAGATCTTCACTGGCCTTCAATTCGCGCCAGCGGTCTTCATCAAGCACAGAATTTTTGTCGTCGTCAGCAGTTGTCCAGGGTAGGTCTGAAATATCTTCTTCGCTGGTCTGAGACCATGAATAATGCCCTAAAACCAACATCAATATGAGAAGTGTTTTTCTGAGCATACCTTAGCCGAAGATTACAAGTTTTTCTTTGAGACCCTTAGCTTCTAAGATTTCTTCAAGTGAAAAATAACACAGGGATAAGCCAATCATAAAAATGGGGCAGATAATCAGAATACTAAATATGGAAATAAAGGAGTTAGCCAATATCAGGGTATTATTCAGTGCATTTTCTTCTACTGGGATATTCCAAGTCACAAAGTCGACATAAAATACCGGAAAAGGCGAATTGAGAAAGACTAGTCCTATCGTGCCCACCAGAAAAATAATACCATAAACGGCATAGATATAGCCAAGATTGTTTCGTATAAGTGCGCTAGTCCGCTGGGCTGCTGCCAAAAAATTATCTTCCTTGATCAAGATCGCAAATATCCATATGATGATAAGGGGTGTAAGCAGAATAAAACTAAGCGCTGACCAGCCGGCAGGAAGTAGCAATAAACCTTGCCAAATCAACACAACAATAAATACATTGAACATGTCATAAATCAGTCCTTTGTCGGTCAAATCACCTTTCTCGGCCTCCTTTCTGATAGGCCTCAAAAGCAGGGTGAAATAAGTGGTAAAAAACAAGGTATTGAAAATGTACAGTACAGGACTGTCCTTGTAATTGACGAAATTGGATAGTTTTTCGAGGTACCAATCAGCGTAGCTAAACTCTCCTATGGACAAGAAGGGAAATAGGATAAAAATCACTATCGGCAGGTAACATAAACTCCCCAGGAAATTAAGTCTCATAATACGATTACCATACATTCGGTAAAACACAAAAGTGTCTTTCATTAGATCATTGGCACTCTTGACTAGTCCTTTATATTGAATGCTGAATTGTCTCGACTCTTGAAGCTCATCGCGTTCGTTGGATTTTATGGTCTGATTCCTTGCTTTGTGTCTTGGATACCATACAAAATAGAACACCATAAAGATGAGAGAAGTCAGGATTAGCAATCCTCTACACCAATCTGGCACCTCAGTATATCTGGTGAGAAAGGATTCGATGAGTGCAGCAAACACTAAAATCGGAATTATGCCCATAAGCAATTTCACACCTCTCTTGGCCGATAGCTGAAAGGACTGCAATCGACTGTGGGTACCAGGAGAAATCAATCCTTTGCCTAGTACAATTCCGGATGCTCCAGCTATAATAATTGAAGAGATCTCAAGTGTACCATGTAGCCAAATGGCGAAAAAGGATTCAAAAAATAAGTCACGCTCAATAAAAAAATATTGAAACGTACCTACCATGATACCATTATAGATCAAAATACCAAGTGCACCCAGAGCAAAGAATATTCCCATCAGAAAAGTGCGAAACGCAACCATGACATTGTTGAAAGTAATGCCTAAAAACATATCCATTTCACCCGAACTCTTGTACACGCCCATAGGATCACCTTTCTCGATGTTTTCTAAAGACATAGCGATATAGTCAGGCCCAAGGATCAATTCGTTGAATTCAGCATCATTAATGGAAGAGATCACCCCTATTAGCATCGATAAAATGAAAACACTAAAAGCGATCAGAAGCTCCCGTCGGCACTGATAGGAGATTATAGGTAGCTCTTCTTTCCAAAAATGAAAAAGGCTCTTTTTTCTACTTTTTTTCCGAATCTTGTAAATGCTAAAAAAAAGCTGCTGACAGAGATTGTTTAGATATACTCGAATGTACCGGTTATTAAAGAATGTTTTCGAGTAGGAAAGATCATCTGTAATTTGAATGAAGCTTTCACTCAAATTATCCGCATCTTTGATGTCAAGTTTTAAAAGTTGTTCAAACTTTATCCACTTATCCTTATTTTGATTTATAAATTGGCCTTCTCGCATTTACGTGCCAAATTAGTATTATAATTTTATTAGATGCAAAGTATTGAAATAAATACAACCCAAAACGTTCGAATTAACTATGAAGTAGCACAGCTAGGAGACAGAATTCTGGCCTTCATTATCGACTTTCTGATCATACTTGCGGCTTTCATATTGACTTCAATATTAGCGGCCATTTTCTCATCAGTTGGCGGAGATATGCTCTTTTTCCTTGTGGCTATGCCGATTTTTATTTTCTACAATCTGGCGTCAGAAATAATCCTCAATGGCCGTACTATTGGAAAACGGTCCATGAGTCTAAAAGTGGTCAAGACAAATGGCAAAGAACCTAAAAACAGTGATTACTTCCTGCGATGGGTGTTTCGGATGATCGATATATACTTATCTCTCGGCTCGATTGCAATCATATTCATTGCTACTAGCAAGAATGGACAACGACTCGGTGATTTGATTTCAGATACTACTTTGATTAGAATCAAGCCCGGAGGCCACATTACCTACAATGACATTCTACGCAATCAGGAAAAAGCACAGATTGAGGTCACTTATCAGTGGGCAAAAAACCTCTCAGACAAAGAAATTCTCTTGATTCAAGAAGTACTTAGAAGAAACAAAAAATATAACAATCAATCCCACGAAGAAATTTTGGATGAATTGGTAGGCAAGGTCAAGCAAAAACTCCATCTTGACTTCCAACTCGACGTTGGTGACAAAAAGGAGTTTTTAAGAACTACTGTAAGAGATTATATAGCTCTGACAAGGTAAATTTTATTCCTCTATTACATAGAGATTGGGAATCGAATCGTGCCATCCTCGCACACTGCTGCCCAAGTAAGTAAATACGTCGAAAGGTATGAATCTACACATGGTCCGACCTAGTATGTTAATAGTTGTAGGTTCACTTCCATCTTCTTTTACCACTTTAGTTCGAGTGATATATTTTCCCACCGTTTTGCCTGTGGAAGCCTCCATAAACCAGTAGTACAATATCATAATTAGGTATGGAAACAGTATATTGAACGGATCAGATTCACCTTCTGAAAAAGATCCAGGAAGTAATAGTTCAGAAAAAACTCCAACCATAAAAACCAAAATATAAAAAATGATGGTGTCAATAATTAAGTTTGCAAATCGCTTCCCGGAAGAGGCTTTATTTCTGATTACATAATCTTTACCATCAGACCCTCCACCCATCGGTTGATCTATTACTTGTTCGTTTTCCGGCATTTTTGTTTGATTTAGTGATTAGATAAATGTTTGATTTCTTAAATGGTTATCCGCACTGGATTCCGAATTGATATATCTCTTATCAATATTGAATAGATTCTAATTATCCTGCAAGGAGTAACAGTATAGCTGCCAAAACCATCAGCCAAAACTTATAACCAGCAAGAAATGGAATGATGATAAAATTGAGTTGCATAGCCACCATGAGCAGCACGATGACGATGGCGATTAACTTTAATGTTGATTTAGTACTTGAACTCATCCTGATTGAAATTTTGAAATTGAAAGTCAATGTTAACGACTTTTTGAGAATAATAAAATCCTTAATTCACAAGTCTCATCACACCCATAATTGGTTTGATCAAAATATATTAAATTCGAGGTTGCATTTGAGGAGAGTTTTAGGTTGCTATGAAAAGATCTCTGGTTTTATCATTCTGGATTTTAGTGTTGTGCAGTTTTACAAATGCACTGCAAACGGGACACGTTCAGTTTGTCCGGACCATAGACAGTCTAAAGGACTCACTTGGTATCGCCTCGGGTATAGAGCGCGCAGAAATCCTCTCTCAACTTAGCTGGCAGTATCGAAATATCAATTCTGATTCCTCCCTATACTTCGGCGAGAAAGCTTACAAGCTTTCAAAAGAAATTAACTATGAAAGTGGTATAATAAAGAGTCTCAACTTCCAGGGAATAGCCTATAGAAACAAAAGTGACTATTCCAATGCCTTTAACTATTTTGTGCAAGCACTAAAAGCAGCTGAAGAAGTTCAAAACATCGAACAGATTGGTTATTCCAATATCAATATTGGCAATGTATATATCTATCAAACTAACTATGAAGGGGCAAGAGAGTATTTTGAAAAAGCGTTGATTTCAGCCCAGGAGCTCAATGACCAAAGCATGCTTGCCTATGTCTACTTAAACCTTGGTCGTATGTATTCTCGAATGGACTCCTTCGAGGAAGCTGAACGCAATTACCTGAAAACCAGAGATATAAGGCGTAACATTGACGATACTGATGGTCTGGTGACCATTGCCGTAGATCTTGCAGAATTAACAATGCGCCAGGGAGAGCTAGACCGGTCACTGGCCTATTTTCATGAATCTATAGAGCAAGTCAATAAGATAAAAAATAAAGGCGCCCTCGCTTTTAGTTTGCACAATATATCCGTCATTCATAGAGAAAAGAATAATCTCGACTCTGCTGAGTACTATGCGGCCGAGAGCCTGAAAATAGCCAAGGACAATGGGCTTAAGAATGACATTAGAAAAATCCATGAGAATCTTTCAATCATCGCCGAAAAGCGCAATAACTATGAAGAGGCCTTGTATTATTTCAAACTAACACAACAAAACGAAGATTCCATTTTCAATGAGAGGACAACCAGGACTATTGAGAGCTTAAAGTCTCAGTATGAAGCTGAAAAGAAAGAAGTGGAGACGCTTTTTCTAAAGGAAATAGTCGAGCGCCAACAAATCATTATTATTTTGGCGGCAGCCGTCTCAGTTATGCTTCTGATTATAGCCTTGATCATATATACCCGAGCCACCGAAAGGCGAAGGCTCAATCTTCAGATTTCAGCTCAAGCTCAAAAACTAAAGGAGTTGGATTTTGCCAAATCCCGCTTCTTTGCAAATATTTCGCACGACCTCAGAAGCCCGCTAAGTTTAATCTTGGGTAACTATGAACAAATAAAACAAGATGATGAGTCCTATCTGACGCAAGAGGCACAAGACAATTTAGATGTTGCTAATAAAAATGCTCAACGTTTGCTGTTTCTCACAGACGAAATCAACGAGCTGACAAAATTAGAAGAAGGCAAGATAAGCCTCAAATTGCAAGATGTTCCGGTGAACGCTTATGTCAATTCATTGGTTTCGATGTTTGCCTCGGCAGCCGAGTTTAAGTCAATCGATTTGTCATTTAGCTCAGAATTAGACAACCATGCTGCTATATCTATAGACCCTCATCAGTTTGAAAAGATTATTTTCAACCTGATCACTAACGCACTGAAGCACACGCACCAGGGAGACTCCATCATCATTACATGTAGATTAGAAGACACGGAACTTTTGATATCTATCAGGGATACCGGCGAAGGTATCCCTGAAAGTAGTCTGCCTTATTTGTTTGACAGATACTATCAGTCGCCGAAGAACAAATATCATGTGTATGAAGGGTTGGGCATTGGACTTTCTCTCGTAAAAGAGCTTGTGGAGGCACATAGCGGCGACATCTCTGTAGACTCAAAGATCGATGAGGGTACAATATTCACGTTGAGGATGCCATATATGATATTAGAATCAGATGTGAAGGATATTCCTCAGCAGTCCGATTATATTATCTCTAAAAACAAGTTATGGAGCGAACTCTGGGAAAAAACATACAAAAGTGACCCGCTCACGAATTTGACAGAAGGTTCGGACACTGGAAAGTCTCACATATTGCTTGTAGATGACCATCCTGAGGTGAGAGAGTTTGTGGCCAAATTGATTGGTCAAGAATACTATGTAACCGAAGCCGAAAATGGCCTTATGGCACTTAAAGTTTTGAAGAATAAAAAAATTGATTTGGTCATTACGGATTTGATGATGCCGTGGATGGATGGGTTCGAACTGCTAGAAAAGATGCAGGAAAATGAAGAATGGAAATCCATACCTGTACTGGTAGTATCAGCCCGAAACTCGTCAGACGATCAGTTGCAAGTTTTGACTAGAGGCATCAATAATATTCTCCAAAAACCATTTAGCAAAGAAGAAATTTTACTTCGAATTCGAAACCTACTCGCTCAAAAAGAAAAATGGACTAATGATAGCAGTAATACGATTCTCGTCAATGACAAACCGCTCATAAGTGAGATTGAAAAAGAGCTACTTGAGAAGGTGAAAAAGTTGATAACCGAACAAATAGACAATCCGGACCTTACTGTATTAGTATTGGCCGATGAAATGGCTGCAAGTGAACGAAAGGTCTATAGGATGATAAAAAAACTGACCAACTTGACACCACATGAGTACATCAAAGAAATCCGATGGCACTATCTGGAAAATTTGATCAAGAGCAGAAGTCTGAAAAATCCAACTGAAGCAGCTAAGGCCATTGGAATGAAAAACGTGACCAACTTCAAAAAGCAGTTTCACAAAAGATTTAACAGGAGTATTGAAGAAATGATGGCCAAGAACGCCTGAATCTTTTTATATTCAAGCCATGATTCTAAACGATAAAAAAACCATCAATGCATGGTGCTCCTATGATTGGGCCAATTCAGTTTATAACCTAATCGTAACTACCGCCATATTTCCGATCTACTATAATAGCGTGACCGAAAGTGCTTTCAATGACGATTTGGTGACATTTTTTGGAATAAATATCAATAGCTCAGTACTCTATTCTTACGCAATTTCGTTTTCATTTCTGATCGCGGTATTGCTTTACCCGATCCTATCTGGAATTGCAGACTACCGCGGTACTAAAAAGGCATTCATGAGATTTTTCACTTATTTAGGATCCTTGGCGTGTATCGGGTTGTACTTTTTTGTAGGAAGTAATATTGAATATGGAATCATATTGGCAATTACAGCTAGTTTAGGCTATGCCTCTTCAGTGGTATTCTACAATGCATTCTTGCCTGAAATCGCAACTGAAGATCAAATGGACAACGTAAGTGCAAAAGGTTTTTCGATGGGATATATCGGAAGTGTCCTACTCCTAATCTTCAGCCTAATCCTGGTATCAATCCCGGAAACTTTCGGTTTTGAAGATGCAGGAAGTGCCACCCGATTTGTATTTCTATTGGTTGGCATTTGGTGGTTTGGATTTGCTCATATAGCCTTCGCCGCTCTAAAAGATGATAATACCAAGGGAAAGATCACCAACGAAGTGCTCAGATCAGGATTCAACGAATTGAAAAAGGTCTTCTTCAGTCTAAAAGAAAATATCAATTCTATCAGGTTTTTGTATTCATTTTTCTTCTACAGCATGGGTGTACAAACCGTTATGCTGTTGGCACCACTATTTGCTGCCGAAGAAATTGGCATGGAATCTAATGAGATGATCATTGTAATTTTGATTATCCAGCTCGTTGCAGTTGGTGGAGCTTATCTGTTTGCCTTTATTTCAAAGAAGAATGGCAATAAGATGGCAATATCTATTGCGATTGTAATTTGGTTTTCGATCTGCGTACTGGCCTACTTCATTGGTGATAAAACTATTTTCTTTGGATTAGCCGGTCTGTTGGGACTTGTAATGGGAGGTATCCAATCTATTTCAAGATCGACTTATTCGAAGCTTATTCCGGAAAACACTAAGGACACTGCCTCTTACTTCAGTTTCTATGATGTAACCGAGAAATTTGGTATAGTACTAGGCACTATGGGATTTGGGTATATTCTTCAGCTTACCGGTAGCATGAGAAATTCAATGCTATTCATGGGCATATTCTTTGTAGTTGGAATCATCATCTTGTCAAGGTCTAACTTAAATAAGAAAGAAGCTTGATTTATGGTTTTCTAAAAATAGTAGTGAAGATTGCCCTTCGAATATTTTTTCGAAAGGTCGTTATTCATAAATCGGAACCCTTGCCGTCGCATGGACCACTAATAATAGTCGGCAACCACCCGAATACCTTCATGGATCCGCTAATTCTAGCTACACTATTCAAACAAAGAGTTGGCTTTTTAGGGAATGCATCCATTTTTATAAACTCAGCAGTAAATGCCATCTTCTCTTATTTTAGTGTGATTCCTGTCTATAGAGATAAAGATGTGGAGCCTGGGGCTAGAATTGACAACGAAAAATCTTTCCGCGCATGTTATAAGTTTTTGGAAGATAAAAACACGCTGATGCTGTTTCCTGAAGGCACAAGTTATCACGAGTTGAAGTTGCGAAAGATCAAGACCGGAGGAGCGCGTATTGCGCTCAGTGTTGAAAAAAGAAATGATTTCAATCTCGGACTTAGAATTATACCAATTGGCCTCTATTACAGTAATCCTTCGAAATTCAGAAGTAAGATTTATGTTAATGTTGGTGAGTTAATATCTGTCAAAGATTTTCAGGAAAAGTATCTGCAAGATGAAATCACTGGCGTGCAAGAGTTGACCAAGTCAATTAAGAAAGCTTTGGAAAAACTAACCATCACAACCATTGACAAGGAGCAGGAAAATTTATTTTTCAAAGTTAAGCGCATCTATAAGGAGCATCTCATAAGCAAACAAGATCGCAAAAAACAAAAAGAATTCGAACTCACTCAAGAGATAGCTAATGCCATTCAATATTTCAAGCTGACCCTGCCCAACAGATACGAATACATCAAATCAAAAATCGAAAGATGTAACTTGCTACTTGACGAGTTTCAAACCTCTGCCAAGTATATCACGCCAATGAAAAACAGGCTAAAGCAATATGGTATTCTTGTCTCAGGATCATTATATATTATCTTGGGATTTCCATTATACCTATATGGACTTCTGCAAAACTTACTTCCTTTTAGGCTGCCCTATTGGCTGGCTAAAAAATTCACAAAAGAAACCGAGTACTATGCGCCCATCATGATGAGTCTTGGCATTATTGTTTTTCCGGCTTACTACTTGGCATCATATCTTTTATTAGGAGTAAAGGTAGCTCCCGACCCAATTCTCATTACCATTTATTTAGTCTCACTTCCCGTTTCCGGTTACTTTGTTTTACACTACCTGAATTTTTTTCAGGCGGGAATTGCATTTTTAAAAATTCATGGAATCATTACTCCTAAAAAGGATCTTAGAAAAGAACTTGAAAGTTTGAAAATTTCTATTTTTGATGAACTCGATGAAGCGAGAAAAATATATTTGAACAGACTATGAAGAAGTCATGACCAAAATCTATCACAACCCAAGATGTAGCAAGAGTCGTCAGGCGCTGACCCTCCTTAATGACAATAAGGAAAACCCTGAGATAATTGAATATCTCAAAGATCATCCAACTAAACAAGATTTAATTGACATTGTTGCGATGTTAGGCATAGCGCCATTGGAGCTAGTTCGAAAAGGCGAATCCATTTTCAAGGAGCAATACAAAGGAAAAGAATTATCTGACTCCGAATGGATTGAGGCTATGATTGCAAACCCGATTCTAATAGAGCGACCCATCGTTATCAAGAATAACAAAGCCGTAATCGGCAGGCCAATTGAGAATATTATTGAACTAATAAGATAAAAACTGAAATACCTTTTAACAACAATTAATAGTTGTGAAAGAATTTGGTAAAATTATTCTCCTTTTTTCAAACACACGTTGGACTTCTGATTATTGTTATGCTATATTTGCATCTCGTTTTTCAGGAGTACTTGAAAAACGATGGGTAAAACGTCCGGCTGAGATGAGATTTGAATCAATTTTCAACTAGTTTGGTATCCACTGGAGAGGTGGGTGAGTGGCTGAAACCACATGTTTGCTAAACATGCGTGCGAGAAATCGTACCGGGGGTTCGAATCCCCCTCTCTCCGCTTGAATGATAAAAGAAGATGTCTTTTATAAATAATTGTTGGTCCGTTAGCTCAACTGGATAGAGCAACTGCCTTCTAAGCAGTAGGTTTCAGGTTCGAGTCCTGAACGGATCACAATGAGACGTGATTGACGAGATGAATATCTTGAATTGCAAAGCCTTCTAAACAGTAGGTTTCAGCGGTTCGACGATTCGATTCGAGTCCTGAACGGATCACGAAAATTGTCAATAATACCGGTGACAATTTATTGATCGGGATGTAGCGCAGTCCGGTAGCGCACCTGGTTTGGGACCAGGGGGTCCCAGGTTCGAATCCTGGTATCCCGACTTCGAAAAGCTCAGCATTTTGCTGGGCTTTTTTTATTTAATCCATTCCATAAAAATATAAGAGTCACGTTCCAATCAGTAGATAGAAGCAATTCGACGATTCGCCATTGCGATCAGTAGCCGATGCTATCAAGCCTTGAGCGGATCACTCAAGTTGTCAAATATACCGGTGACAATTTTAATATTAGGGATGTAGCGAACGTCGCGAGGCGCAGTCCGGTAGCGCACCACTGACCGTGCGTCTGGTTTGGGACCAGGGGGTCCCAGCCAGGTGGCTGGTGCCATTCGAATCCACTAGCCGTGCACCTGGTATCCCGACTTCTAAAAGCTCAGCATTTTGCTGGGCTTTTTTTATTTCAAAGCAATTATTACGTCCTATACGTCACCTCTGCAAATTTCACTATACCAGTTTAATAGCAACAATTGACCGGTTTGAAGAGATCAAAAAAAAGATTTTATGATTAGGTATAGCTTGACCTTCAACCGAGAGAAAATACTCTCTAAAGATGAAAAGACTTTGGTCCAACCTAGCGCATACAATCACAAACAAAGGAAAAGTGTGTTCTTCTCTACTGGAGTCAGGCTCGAATCAAAACAATGGGATCAGCCTTTCTTATCTTTCGTTTTGCGAGACTATTCATTTGAATGCTTTGTTCCAGAAGTACCTCCTAGGTATTTAAAACTTGCAACACTTGGCATCTACCTACCACATCCGAGATTCAACATCATCTCATTAACACCCTGCTGAGCAAATCCATTTTTGCTAAAACATGCGCTTGGTCTAACCAAACTGGTTGTTTGTCTGAAAAAAAACCGACCGAGAGAGTTGTTGAGTACCTTAGAACAAGGACAAAACAGAACACTTATGCTCAAAAGTTTCATTATTGTTTCTTTTAGAAACTTAGCCAAGTACAAAGTCTCTTCTTTCATCTCTTTTGGAAGTCTGGCTATTGGGATACTCTTCGCCTTTGTGATTTTTAAGTTCACAGCATTTGAGAGGAGTTTTGATCGACTGATTCCAGATTACAAAAACAAAGTAAGGCTTAATTTCAAGATTGTCAATGAAGGCACTGAGATGGTGCATTCTGCTACGGCTCCCTATCCCTTTACTGACTTGTTTGTATCAAAGGAGCCAGAAATCACAACTTTTACAAGATTTTACGATGCAGGTGAAGGAATATTGTCTCATGATGACCGGGTCAGCTTGAAAACAGGAGGAATCAGTTTTGCTGATCAAAGTCTTTTAGATTTTTTCGGGATTGAACTACTTCAGGGAAGTAATATTAATAATCATGATCTTAAGAGTGTAGTTATTTCGGCCTCTCTCGCAAAACATTTGTTTGGCAATGAGAGTCCGTTAAACAAAAGTATTAGCTATTTGGGTGTTCATGATTTTGTAGTTAAAGGAGTGTTTGCTGATCTTTCTGCCAGCTCAAGCGTGGAATTTCACCTGGTAGGTGCTATGGACTTTTTACAAACACTTAGACCTGATTATTATAGGGAAGGTCAAAACTGGGGTGGTTATGCATTTCACACCTATTATCAATTGGTTGAGGGTACTGATAAGGTTGGTCTTGCAAATAGGTTGAATCAGCACTATTACGAACGTTTTGAGCTGAATGATGAAGCTTTACAAGGCGAGGTTTATGATTTTGAATTAATCTCAGTAAGTGATATTCATTTGAAATCTGACACTACACGAGAGCAAAAACAGTCAGGCAGTGAGTCAAAAATACAGATGCTCGAATATCTTTCTTTCATCATTTTGATGATCGCATGGATCAATTTCATTAACCTTCAGGCTATTAAGGCTCCTCAGCGGATGAAAGAGATAGGTGTGAGGAGAGTCTTTGGTGCGGAATCCAAAAATCTTCATTTAATGTTCGTTCTGGAGTTTGGCTTGCTCAATCTACTATCATTTGCTGTGGCCACTTTATTTCTCTGGCTGATGAGTCCTTACTTATCAGATTGGACCCATGTAAAAATGATCCCTTCCATATTTCCGATCCAAGCACACCCCTTTATCGTTCCCGTTCTATTAATAGGATTAGTTGTTTCATCAGTTTATCCAGCCATCGTTACTGTTGGTAACGGGTCCCACATCAAGCGTTCGCATTTAGGTTCCCGCAATCTATTCAAAAAAGGGTTGGTCACAGTACAGTTCGTGGTTTCACTTTTCATGATCACTTACACGCTGACCGTGTACAAGCAAGTGAATCATATGACCAGCCAAAATCCTGGGTTTGATACAGCCAAGGTACTAATGATCGAAGGGCCAATGACGAGCTTGGAGACTAATCGACAGCGGGCAGAGTATGTAAAACGGCAGGCGCTGAATCTCTCTGGAGTTGAATTGGCCACTTGGGGAGGGGCTTCTCCTGGTGTCAATCAAGGATGGCAGGGATATGTTCCAATAGTCGATGGGACAGAACTACGCTTTCAAACAGTCTATTTGTCTAACATTACTAACGACTATTTTGATATCTTTGAAACCAAAGTTTTAGCCGGTATAATCCCACTACAAAACAGTCCTCATAACGAGACCAGGGTCGTCGTAAACCAGAAAGCCCTAGAAGGCTGGGGTTGGAAATCTCCCGAAGAGGCCATAGGAAAAATCATAGGGTATGGCTCTGGGTCCACTATAGTAGCAGTAGTAGATAATTTTAATAGTCTTGGTTTTCAACGTGAAATAGATCCACGGGTTTTTATTGTAGATCATTTGTATCGCCCTCAATCAGCCAATGATTATTTTCTACTGAAAATTGACCCAAAGCAGTTGCCAAACATCATCGATCCCATAAAAAAGACTTATGAAAGTGCTTTTCCGGGCAATCCCCTTGTGTATAGTTTTCTAGATGAAGAGTTTCAAAATTTATACACCTCTGAAATGGCTTATAATAAGATATTCTCAATATTTAGCGCACTCGCAATCGTATTAGCTTGCGTGGGCATGCTGGGCTTAGCTCGCTATAGCGTCGTCAAACGTAGACATGAGATTGGAATAAGAAAAGTTTTGGGATCAAGTGAAATGAACATTGTTAGGTTGTTTATCGGAGAGTATTTCTGGCTCATCGCTCTGTCTTTTGCAATCTCCGCTCCTATTTCGTTCTATTTTATCAATATGTGGCTGGATGACTTTGCTTATCGTATAGATATTAGCTTTGAGCTGTTTTTATTCCCAATGGTTGTATTATTACTGATCACCATGGCTACAGTTGGTAGCATCAGTTATATGGCCTCTTTCGTAAATCCGGTAAAAACATTAAAAGAGTTATGAGCACCGAATATCCTCAAACATTTATGCTGTCTCAACAACTTAGGTCAACTTAAACAACAAAAACTACGGGATTAGTCCTAAAGGTACTCTCTACTTATTTTGTCATCTATTTTAAAGAGTCAGGTTTAATTAAAAATATTAACAATTCACTTCAAAGCATCTTAAGACAGATCACTGTATTCACGTTGTACCTTGGTTATACCCATGAACCGATCTTCGCTTGCAATTAGCTGACTATCAATAGGATAAATGATTTTATGTTTGAATTCTGACAAGACTCAAACATTAGGTGAGTTTCGAATACGACCTAAACATATTATACCATATTTGTACTAAAAATCTAAAAGCACATAAACTACTGGCAATCAATTAGATATAAAGTCATATTCTGATCCTGAAGGGATCACAAAAATTGTCAAATATACCTGTGACAATTTTAATATTCGGGATGTAGCGAACGTCGCGCAGCGCAGTCCGGTAGCTCACCACTGACCGTGCGTCTGGTTTGGGACCAGGGGGTCCCAGCCAGGTGGCCGATGCCATTCGAATCCACTAGCCGTGCACCTGTTATCCCGACTTCGAAAAGCTCAGCATTTTGCTGGGCTTTTTTTATTCCTACAACTTTCCAGACAGACCCCTAATCCTATCTCCGACCCTTTAGATGAGTAAGTTGACCGAATTATACCCAAATCGGCAAGTACTTTTACTTCAGCATTTTATTTATCTAGAACACTGGTTATGAGAAAAATACTAATAATTGCCCTAATTTATCCGACGTTGTTTTGCGGAATTGCCAAAAGTGCACCTTTACCAGATTTAAGCATCCCAAAAAATATAAGCACATCTGATTTTCGCATCCATGAACACGTTTGGGTAAGAATGAAGAATGGGAATAAAGTTGAAGCCGTTATACTTGGCCGTCATTCCAAAAATAAATTTTGGGTAAGAAAAATAGGTCATTCGCGCCAAGGAATGGTACATAAGAAATTCCTGGAACATATGAACACGGACAATGCCCCATCAGACCACACCGAAGGGATCAAATAATCAATATCCTATTGAAACTATCTAATGTCACTCTGATTGACCCATGACTCTTTTTAATAAGAGGCCGGACTGGATAACTGAAGGAAAAAAGCGTCTCTATTGTGCTATTAATATGTCCGATTTAATGACATGTTGACAACTACATTTGGTTCATCGCTTTCATACTTATAAAGTAGAGTAAGAAATTTAATCGTAAATTATTTATAACCAAAAGTTAGCATGTTGATTAATCAAGTCAGAGAAAAATACCCAAAATATCTATGGTGGATAGCAGGAATGATTGTGTTACTGAATATTACTGCATGGAAGTTAACCGACAATGCTCCCCAAACCAGGTTGGCAGTTGTTGATACTTCACTTATTTTGAACAAACTACCAGAGGTGAATCAAGCAAGCCAGGCACTCGACACACTAAAAGCTCAGCTTGCAGCTCAACTGCAATCCAAGTTAGATGCCTATAGTCTCAAGCAAGAAGAACTAGCATCCAATAAGGATAAGCTGGCTGATTTGATACTAAAAGATAAACAGGCCGAACTGCAACAAATGCAGAAATCAATTCAAGAGTTCCAAAAGGCCGCAAATGACGAATTTAGCAAGAAGGAATCCGAATCGCTCACACCAATATGGAATAATCTTCAGCTGACTATTAACAATGTAGCAAAGGAAATGGGATTCACACATGTGATCAATAGTAATAACCAACAAAACCCTATACTGCTCTATAGTCTTGAGTCAACTGTAATCAACGATGCAGTGCTTGTTAAATTAGGATTGGATATATCCCAATCAGAGTAATCAGATTTTATTTGATTCTAGCTATCAATACGCATGCTATATGTGTAGGCTGCTTCGAAATAATTCAACTTGATTGAACCTCAAGTTTCCCAACTACTTATGGTAGATAATTTTGAATTTAAGATAAAAATCAGGATGTAATCACGCATTAAATTAACGCTAATGCTTCTTGTATCAAGAACCTTCTTTTTCGATTCAAAACGGTATTATTATACCTCTCTTCCAGAATTTGAGCAAATTCAAAATTTCTTAACTCAGCATTATATATCCGCTGAGTATTAAGAACCATCATCTAATTATTAATAGAACGAGACGTGTTTAAAAGATTAACCCACTTGTCAGACTTCATGAAAATCCATGATACAATTATTTTGAAATAGTAATGGAAGAACTATTTGTTGAAAAAGTAAAAAGTAAGGACAGCGTTCTCTGGCGCTTATTTCTGAATGGTGATCGGAAAGCATTTGATGAAATATATCGGAATACGTACAAAAAATTGCGTAATTACGGATATCAGTTTACAAATAATCAAACATTGATTGAAGACGTAATCCAGGATTTATTTGTGGACCTGGAAAATAGCAGAAAAAGATTATCTGATACAACTGCTATAATGCCCTATTTATACACCGCTTTTAGAAGAAAAATTATCAAAACCAGAGATCGTGAACTTAAAAAAATTTGCAGAACGCAAGAACAATTTTTTGAAATTGAATTGTCAAAAGAACACTTGCTCATAGAAGAAGAAATAAAAAATGAAAAAGAGAGCAAAGTAAAATTAGCGGTTAGTGCCCTTAATGATAAGGAGAGAGAAATAATATACTTTTATTTCTATGAGGACTTAACTTATGAGCAAATTAGACTAATCATTGGGTATGAAAATGTCAAATCTGTAAGAAATAAAATGTACAAAATTTTTGATTTGATGAGGGCTCGATTTTTGGTATTACCTCAAAAAAATTGAGCGAGTAATTGAATTTCTAAATGAACATTAAACTTATTAGAATTACTATTTATGTTTCTAACCGCTTTAATAGTTGGACTGATTTTGAAGTCTAAATCAGTATTATGATAAAACAATTCAAAGGTGAGAGTCTCTTTGATTTCTTTAATAAGTTTTCCAATGAGGAAAAGTGCAACTATTGTCTAGTTGATATCTAGTGGCGAGATAGCTTTATATGTAGTAAAATAACCATAATGCTTTCTGAAAAGAGAAAGAGGATTCATTTCATAGAGCATGTAAGAGCTGTTGCCTCATTGACTGAGTAACCTCAAATACCTTATTCCACAAAGCGAAATTTGATTTGCGTAAAAGCCTTCTTTATCATTTTTGAGATGTCAGCGACGGCCAAAAGCTATTCAGCGCTTGCTATGGCTAAAAAGTATGACATAAATAGAAAGATTGCTTGGCTGTTTATGCATAAAGTAAGATAAGCGATGGCAAGTCCTGGTCAACACCCACTTAGTTGGTTCTGGTGAAGTAGGCGAAACACTCTTTGGGGCAAGGTCTTTGAAAAAGAATAAAGCTACCATTGTAATCGAAAAAGCTGAAGGAGCAGGAAAACAAAAAGATCAAACTGAGCCGTGAGGTGGCAAGCCCTTCAGGGCACATCGCGTGAAATACTTTTTATACGTTATCCAGCTTTAGAACAAGCCTATACACTATCAAGAGCACTTGTCTAGATCTATCCAACCAGCAAGATCAAAGGCGAGCCATTTACACGGTTAGCCTGGCGGTATGACAAAGTAGAGAAAGCTGGATTTAAATCATTTTATACTGTGGACAGAACAATTCAAAACCACTACATTTCGGTCCTCACCTTCTTCGACAACAGAAGTACCAATGCTTCAGCAAAATCCCATAGTGTCAAAATCAAGGCTTTTAGATCTCAGTTCAGAGGTGTTACAAATGTGGAGCTCTTCTTGTTTAGACTAGCAAAAATTTATGCATAAATTTTCCAATCCTCCAGAGATACCGACCGATCCCTTGCATCATGGGATTTGAATATTCTCCAAAAAAGGGCAAAAAAATAGGGCTATTCAGCTGTAGCCCTATTCATTAAAAAGAACTATCATACCTTGTCCCCCGTATGTAATTCTTTCGATTTAATGTATAGCAAACTTAATGTGATGCAGAGAAATGAATCGGACATTAATGGGCATTATATGGACAATTACTTGTTTGGAGGCAGTTTTTGAAATTAACGACCCTTTTCAATTGTGTAAATAATTCTTTGGTCTTTCGAAGAGACATTGCTTAATATTTGTTCGACCAGAGTATCATTACAGATGGATTACCATGGATAAGCAAGTTTATGCTTCACCAGTGATTTGTACTACTAAAATGATCAACCCATTGAAAGAAATATGGCAAACAGTAAATTCGGATTGTGGTCATTTAAGCTGGGTATCTCCTATGCACAGATTGGACGGTATGAGGCCAAGGATGCTCAGTCACCTGCCAAAACGCTGGCAGTGATTGCTGATGTATTGGTGCTTCCGATGAGAAGACTAAAAACAGACTGACTGACCCCGAACTGATTAATCAATTCAAGGCCATAGAAGAGATGGAAGAGGACGCCCGCAACATGGTCAAAAAACTTATCGATGCTTTCATCACTAAAAAGCAAGTTCAAAAATTAGCGCAATAAAAAAATCCCCAAAACTACATAGCATCAGGGATTCCTAATTTCTTTAATACCACGAACGCGCTACGCTAAAATGCTAAACGTGCTCGATTAGGTAGAAATTTCGCTCTCAAAGAAGTATCGCACACCTTACGCCGAAGAGGCTAATCTCGAGCGATTGGGGCGATTTCTGACATACAATCTTCAAGCACCAATGACAATGAATCCATTCTATTCTCAAAGTGAATCAAACTATCCAGCCACGCTTTTCTCTCAGGATCAATGGTTCCTGCAATACTATCTGGGTATTTAATTTTAGAAAAATACATTTGATACTCTCGTTCAGCAATCCTTGATCCTACGAGTAAAAAAAAGCCCGAAACAATAAAGGCGACAATTAACCCAATAACAATTACTTTATTCACTGTTTTTCTTTTTACATTTATCAATTTCTAACTGAATAGAATCACATTTATTAATAGAGTTCTCAAGTGTATTTATTGGCAGAGTAGCTTCCCCCAACAATAATTTAACATCATATTCAAAAATCTGATATGACTTTTTCATTTCATTTGTGTTTGCCATGTCTGTTAATAAATTCTTAAGAAATAGAAGGTTCAGGGCAAATAATAACATAATAAATACCCAATAGTTCTTTTTATTCATAACTAATTATAGTTAAATTTTATTATTGTGATTAGCTTCCACTCAATAAAATAAATCTCCACTTTTGCTATTCTCTCAATAAAAAAAACCCCAACACTACACAGCATCAGGGATTTCTACCTTCTTTAATTCCACGAACGCGCTACGCTAATAAGCTAAATGCGCCCGATCAGGGGTATACCCTCTCATTTCTTGATCTTACTTGGTTGTAAAAATTTCTGACCTACAATCTTCAAGGGCAGAAGAAAAAAACCATCAATCTCACTGGCAAAAGGTAATTCAGCTTTTGTAAAGTATGTAATCAATATTTGGCTAACCTCATCTTCAAAATTCTTGGATAGGTTCTTGTTTTTAACTAGCTCAAGTTTTTCAAAACTTCTATTTTCATCCAAACTTACTAACCAAACTAAATTCCCAACCAACACCATACTATCTGGAACATTGATCATTGAATTTATTCTTTTGGTTATACCGGCTATACTTATGGCTGTTTCACTATGAAGAAGCATTCCACCTGACAATTCTATGAGGTACTTGTTGTTATTTGCATTTTCATACACTTCTGTACTCAGAATTTCAAGCCTCATTGCCTGTGTTTGCATCTTATAGTATAAATATTCATAGGAAGGTTTCACAGAGCCTTGCGTTTGAGCATGAGAAACTCCACTCAATGAAAGACAAAATATCAGATATAACAACTTCTTATTCATCATATTTTTTAGTGAGTTATTAAAACTTAAAAAGGAGGGCTTGGATATTGTCCCAATTTTTCTAGCCCAATACTGTTTCCATTATGTAAGCTTACTCAATTAGTCATTTTTGTTTAAAGATTCTCCAATGACAAAAATAAATTCGTTGTCATCTCTAACTATTCTTAAGGTATCTGAGTATTTCATTTTTGATAATCTATCACCTTTCATCAAAAAATTTCCCAAATAAACTTCTGGATATTTATAATTTCTGGAGTGTCGAATTGAATATTTTTCGAAATCTCTAAATAAAATTCGAGTGAAACCTCTATGAGTACTTACTGAATCTACCACCTTATCATTAAGTATCATTTCGGAAGAAAGTAGTGGATACCTAAAATTAGTATCAGTTCGAGTATTTGCGTTTATTCTGTTCGAAAACATAATACAACCTTTATATATTGTTACAAACAGAACAAGGAAAAATAAAATTCTCGAAAGATTCTTATATGAAATTTTCATGATTTAAAATTAATATGGAATAAATGGAATGTTCGGTCACAGCGATGCCGTCTAAACATTACTACACACTTGCTATCCTCTCAATAAAAAATCCCCAACACTACACAGCATCAGGGATTTCTACTTTCTTTTATTCCAAGAACGCGTTACGCTAATTAAACTAAACGCGCCCGATTAGGGCGGCTTGAAGGCTATTTAGTCTCTTTCTCATAAGAAAAATGATATCTTGCTTCAAACGTTCCTTCAGGATTTTTAACCTCAAAAAGAACGCCTGATAGTCGGCTCTGATTTGAGTCCAACTTATACAGGTACTTCATGCTTTTTGCATCGGCATACCCCAATGTGTCAAGTAAATTTCCTTCAGAATCAATATTTCCAAACCCAAGAAAAATACTTGCACCTTCAAATTCAGAGTAAGTCAATTCAATTTCAACACTATTTATTTCATCATAAGGAGTTATCTCTATTGGCAAATTACTCGCAATTAGTTTTCCTTCTTCAGAAAATGTTTTACCATAAATAACAGTATCCTGAACGCAATATGATTTTCTGAAGATTGACCCATTTTCATAAAATGAAAAACACATCCCATCTCTCCTTCCTTGACGTAAGTTCCCCTTTTCCTTAATTTTTCCATTAGGAAAATAAGCTAAAAAAGGTCCTTGCATTATATTGTCCACATACTCGAATTTAGTAAGAACTTTACCCGTTGAATCATATTTAATTGCTTTACCATTTAGTGATCCATTATGATAAATTGCCTTCCATTTGATTCTCCCATTTTGGTAATATTTCAAGGCTTCTCCATTTCGCACACCTCCATTAAGTTGAAATTTTGATGCAATTTGCCCATTCTTATGATAAATAACTTCAACATTTTTCTCACAAGCACTTAGGGAAAGTGCAATAGCAAGCCCAATACCAATATTTAATATTTTATACATTTCTAATCTATATCTCTATGCTTCATAAAAGGATTATCACCTTTCTTATATTTTATTTTCATTGACTCATCTATAATAGAATCTTGACTAATAATATACACCTGAAAAAGACTCTGTTGTATTGTATCTGGCTCAACACTTGGTGGAATACCAAACCATGCAACTGTTGCATTCGTCAAACTTTTCATGCCGGAATAAACATTTTTCATTTTAGTATTTCCTACTGTGCGTTTTGATTTTCTAGTTGTACCTGCAGGTAAAACTTCACTTATATTTAACAAACGCGCCTGTGATCCATCGCTCTTTCGGAGAGCAGCATCAGGGCCACCTGAACCATCAGTCATAATCATAATATCCTGATCAACTCTTGCCATCAACCGACCCCACCAACCAAGCTGAGAGCTATTTGAAACAAATTTTATTCCATTAACAACATCATTCGAAAAAACATTACTATACATTATTCCATTAATTTTCTCCTGCCCCACTCCGCCATATTCGGCGACATCATTATCTACCCAATACCCTAATTCTCCATTAATTTCTGCATACGCGTCTCTGCTTCCATCATCATTTATTCGATAGAGATCGCCTCCAAAATAAGTTAGACCCATAGCCAACCCCTGTCTAAAGGTATCGCTACCACCGCTAAAAGACCAATCGCTAAAATCAGTACCATCACTCCAATGATCTCCTGAACCGGCAATTGCACTGGCTCCTGTATTTTGCCCGCCGTGTCCTCTGCTTGCTGATGCCACATTATTGTAACCATGCATACTAAATTCAGATGATACCATCCATGCGAACGGATTACCCCCACCTCCAGCAGTTTGACCTGGATCATCATCATCTTCAGCTGCCTCACCATCATTGTCATCTAACCCTGTAGGATCGTTGTACATGATCGGATTATTATGAGCGAACGATCCTGGCCCAACGGTCATGTTCCACTCCGCCAGTGCATCCACCCCATGGAATCTGCCCAGGCTCGGGTCGTATTTTCGGAATGGCGTGCTGTACCAGTCGGTCATGGCTTCGAGCTCGGAGCCGGCGTTAAACTTGAAGTTTTGATCAGTGATCACTACCCGGCTGTAGGAGTTAAAAGAGAGGCCGAAGGATCCTCCTGCCACCTGGCTCTTCGTTAAAAATACCCACCGGACATTTTCTAGACAATCAGCCCCCTTCTGAACCACAGGTGAGTGCGTGTGACTGACTTGTAGGTCGTCAAAGTAGACTGGGCTGGTGACATCAATTTGTCTCATGCGCTTGCTGGCTCTTCGCTAAAAATACCCACCGAGTATTTTCTTAACACTCAGCCCTGTAAATATACAAAGAGCCGGGTTCGGTCACAGCGATGTCGTCCAATCATTACTACACATCTGCCATCCTCTCAATAAAAAAATCCCCAACACAATGCGGCATCAGGGATTCCTACCTTTCTTTAATTCCACGAACACGTTAAACTAAAATGCTAAACGCGCCCGATCAGTTACTGCCAAGAGGCTGGCTGATGCATTAGATGTATCTCTCGATTATTTGGTCGGTGATGGTGAGCTTAAAATCCTCGATAAAAAAACATGCAACGATTAGAGGATATCGAGAAGCTCCATGATGATGATAAACAAAATATCTTCTACACACTCGACAACCTGATCAAAGCCGGCAAACTTAAAACCCTGTAATCATAAAAAATCCCTCGCCACAAGGGAAAGGGATTCCAATTTCTTCCTTCTTACTTGGTCATAGGACCGCTACGCTTAACCTACGACCAGTGCGGGATTAGTTTCCTATTCTTATCAGTCTTCCAAAAGCATTCAATAATCCTTTTGGAAGAGAATATTCATCGATCTTACCATACAGAACCTGATTTGTATAAGTATTTGTAGAGTCATTATATATCCAACATGAATGGCCAATATCTGAACTTAAAACCCACAAATTCTTATTTTCATCCAAATACAATCCCCAGTTATGAAATAATGATATTTTAAAATTATCTCGCAATAGAACATTATAAGTGCTATCCAGCATAATGTATTTTAATGCGTGCTTATCTTCATAAGCTATAATTTTCAAGTTTTCATTTTTATACGTGTAGATTCCTAGTTCGCTTATAGCTCGATTATTTGATTCATCTATGGTGTTCTTACAATTCGAAGTGACTAAAGTTACTAATGCAAATAAAACATATCTTACGATTCTCATTTTGGGAGTGTTATTTTTGTTGATATTGACCAATGAATTCTTACAATATAATTCGTGCCTGGATAAAGCCAAGCACCAATTCTATCTCCTAAATATTGTCTGTTAGGATCCATAATATCGTTCCAAACAAGTTTTATATTATATTGAAAAGAGCCATTACCAAGAACTTCCACTGTACCAGAATACATCAAATCTCCAACATTAAAATTTGATCCACCAAGCAGGCCATAGCCAGTAGTGTAACTATCTCCTAAATCTAAATCAGCGTGAAAAGATCCGCTAATCGCTCCATTTGATGTACGATTAACAGCATCGGTATTTGCAAGATGTCTACCAATTTGATCCGTCAAAAACCAATTTGAAGCCATATATGCACCCCATTCATTCGTATTCAGAATTAATTCAGCTCCATTACCATTTCTCCAATAATCGAATAGCTGCCTGCCCTGATCATCTTTAAAAATCCAATCTTGATCTGAATTACTATTGTTACTTAGTCTAATTTCTACTATTCCTGATGACCTGCTACTGGCAACTATTAAATTATAAATCGACATATTTACCCCGTCACCACCGGTAGACTCAAGGTCAAAATCCATTCCAGCTGCCCATGCATCATAAACGGTTTGAAAATCACTACCTACTAATGTCAACCATCCATTATCACCCATCCCTGATAGTATTGCATTGGCAAATCCCTGTACCCCCTTTTTCCACATATCTTTGGCAGCAACAATGCTCGCATGCTGAATCGCATTAGGACTATACGAGCCAAAGGCATTATAATAAAGTGATCCTGAACTTCTTGAACTAGCCCAACCATTATTACCACCATGGCCTTGCGTAGCTTTGGCAATATTATCATACCCTCGCATATCATATCCATACCATGGACCTTGCATTGGAATAGGAGGCACCCCGCCACCACCGCCGCCATTCTCTTCGTCGCCGTCGTTGTCGTCGAGTCCAGTAGGGTCGTTGAAACTAATTGGGTTGTTATGTGCAAAGGAACTCGGCCCTACGGTGATGTTCAACTCCGCCAGCGCATCCACCCCATGGAATCTGCCCAGGCTCGGGTCGTATTTTCTAAACGGGGTGCTGTACCAGTCA
>NZ_JBDVDW010000022.1:0-1025 GCF_039941815.1 Reichenbachiella sp. | reverse complement strand
TTGGCAGTCTATATCGGGTGTGTGTTATATATGCTACTCTAGGATAAGTGTGGATAACGTCCAGTACGTACTGATATTAATTCTTCATTCATAAGCAAAACGAAAGCCTTATAGTTTTTATCCTCCACATCAAACTGGTGTGGCTGCTCCAAAAACAAAGTTAGGACTCTGAGGAAACGGGAAATTGTTCCTGAAAAATCTTGACTAAACTCCGGGGAGCAGATTTCGGAGTCTACCGGTGTTTTTGGCTGTCCCGATGAGTAAGAAGCTTATATTCCGTGTGACAATCCGGTCCTGAGCACCCAGAAATAATTCCTACGCATAGTCGCTGGTCTAATAATGATGCCGTAAACAAAGCTAAAGCGACAGATGAATCATAGAGCTCGCGAGGAATCCCATTTCCCCGGATACACGTCTCCCTGTGCCCCCAAATCCCGTCATAAATTACCATACCGTAACGGTAACGCGAGATACTCAATATCTTTCCCGGTATAATTTGCGTCGCGCTTATTGTTCCAGAAACAATATCCGTTTGAGGTCAGAATCGAAAAGCCACTCCCTGTTTTTGGTTCAGCCCACTAGCTCTCCTTGTTCTAACCTGATCTTCTTTCACGTCAACCGAGTTTTCAACACCGATGTTGGGATGTTTTATCACCCTTCGAAGTTCGAAAAAACAATACTTGTAGTGGTGGTGAAATAACCAATCATCATGAATGAGCATGCATGCCCTTAATTCCCATTAAAATTCATCTTCCAACGCTCCAACGAGAATTCCTCACCCATCAAGTTCGAAAATACAATATGAAGAATATGTATACCCTCTCTTGTTCTACAACCAACAGACGCTAAGCGCAATGATCAGTATCCATCAATACTGCTGCACTTGCAATACACTTCTCGAGGTGCATTCACGTACTCTCAATTCGCCAATCCGTCAAGATCATAAATATCAACTCCACCAGCCACCTTTTGGTCCTGTCTATACCACGAAGACCGTTTGATTAGGGAACATAAAAATACATTTC
>NZ_JBDVDW010000021.1:0-1877 GCF_039941815.1 Reichenbachiella sp. | reverse complement strand
TGACAACTATGAAGAGATCCAGTCTGGCTATCACGAGATCAGCTCAAGTGCGTCCTTTAGCCATGAGCGATTGTTTTTGGATGATCTCACTTTTGATCAAGCATGCTATTTGTATATTTACACCAGCATGCAAAGTGATGTTACCAGCCCAGTCTACTTTGATGACCTCAAGGTCACCCATACTCACAGCCCTATTGTGAGCAAGGATGATTATTATCCTTTTGGCCTGACTTTCAATAACTATTCTAGACCGGCGATGACGGCGCAGAATTTTAAGTATAATGGGAATGAAGTTATTGAAGATTTTGATCTGAGGTTAATGAATTTTAACGCTAGGCAATATGATCCAGCGCTCGGAAGGTTCTTGTCTGTAGATGCAATGGCTGAAACACCTCAGCAGTATCCCATTTCTCCATATAATTTTGGATGGAATAACCCTATTAGATATAGTGACCCATCTGGAAATCACCCAATAGTTTGGGGATTAGCGAGTTTATATGAGGTAATTGTTGGTGGGGCTTTGATTGGAACCGGCGTATACTTTTTGCATGATAATTTGAGCCCTCCATACGATAAAATGAAAGCGAGTACTCTAAAAATTCACAATGAGGGATCTATTTTGGGAAATGTAAATGATCCGAATGATCCAAAATTTCAGCCAAATTGGGGAGCAGTCAAAAGGGCTGCAAAAATCATGGTAGCAATAGCGACCATAACAGAATTATATAGGGAAACCAATAAGTATCTTGATAAGAAAAAGTTAGAGAAAGCTATAGAGCAAATGAGTGATAGGGAAATTGCTCAGTTGATCGCAAGCACAGGAGGTATTCCTCAGGCTGAACAACTTACAGATCAACAGTTTTTTGGAACCATAAATCCTGCAATGGTGGAATCCGCCGCAATTTATGATATACTGAAGGATACTTATGGTATCGAAAGAGGGCAGACAAAAGAGGAGAAGGCAAAGGAAGATGAAAATAGGAGAAAGGGAAAAAAGGCGAAAGAGTTTCTAAACAACACTGCTTCGAAAGAAGAAGGGACATACATTTGGAATGGAACTGATTGGGTATTAGAATGATGAAATTTAAATATGATACCATAGGTCTGATAATTGCTGCAATTATCGTTATAACAAATATTTTCTTTAACGAGGTTTATTCAGGGTTGAATATTCCCATTCTAATTGGGGCATTTCTTATTCTTGTTGGTTCACATTTTTTACAAAAAAGGCATGAACAGAAGAATAATAAGTAAAGTTGGAGCTGTAATAGTTGGAATTTGGTTAGTATACTTGATTGTATTGTCAGTTATTGGATATTCTGATCGAATACCTCAAGTCTTCTACTTTGGTTTTTGGCTTGTAATGGGCTTTCTGTTAGGGTATCTGTATTGTTCATATTTATATGAAAAAATTATTAAAAAAAATGAAAAGGACCCATTTAGACACCGAATGAATTAGTCCTATATGCAATTACAACTCCTATAGCGTGCGTTTAGCCTCTTCGGCTTAACGTGTGTGATTAATCGGCGGGAAGAGATATATGAAGTACCGCTTTCTGTAAAAAGGGGACAAGGCGTCTACCGAGGGATTTCAAAACGTTCTATCAAAGCCTAACCTTTCGGTTGGGCTTTGGTGGTTAATAGGGCTATTAGGCACAATATATTATAGATCAAAAGACAGAATCTAAGGAATTTCTTAGGATTCGATGATGATTTATTGAAGGGTCAATAGTCACGCGTATCGTTGGATTACCAAAGCAATCGTGACTCATTGGTCAATGAATATTATAGCGACGTATTGCCATTGGTCACCAAAACCACGCACATTCACGTAAGTGCTCTGGCCAATGATACCACCACGCTCATCAAAACATTTG
>NZ_JBDVDW010000020.1:0-121086 GCF_039941815.1 Reichenbachiella sp. | reverse complement strand
CAAATGTTTTGATGAGCGTGGTGGTATCATTGGCCAGAGCACTTACGTGAATGTGCGTGGTTTTGGTGACCAATGGCAATACGTCGCTATAATATTCATTGACCAATGAGTCACGATTGCTTTGGTAATCCAACGATACGCTGCTGGCCACTCGGAAGTAGTCATCGTATATAGTGATCATCTCGTTCCACTCAGTCTGGCCCGGCACTTTGACCTTGCTCCCAGTTACCAATGTCCTGGCTTCTGGCTGGGTGGTGAAGTCGCCCAGGTTCCAATGGCTGTCGTCGCTAAAATCATAACTGTCGTAATAGGTGACGGTAAGCAAATCAGCTGAATCAGCCAAAGTAGGATAGCCACTGCCATCATACCCCATCAGGCTACCGGTACCGATGTAGGACTCAGCAAACACAGTGACGTTGTTTACTTCTGATTGTAGGGTTTCCCGATCGTCGCTTTCAGCGATTATTCCCGTCAGGACAGGTCTATTGAGTGTATCGTATTTGGTAAACGACCACTGGTCATTTACACGCTGGTTGCCATCCTGAGTCATCACGAGGCGATCTCGTTGGTCATAGACCATCAGTACGGAGTCGGCACCAGGTACCTGCTTCATGATCATGCGCTGGCGCTCGTCATAAGCATACTGGAAGATGTATTGCTCTAGAATTGAAGCACTGACCGTAGTCGCCGCTCCGATTTCTACTACCGCTTGGGGCGGAATGACAAAACGTGGATTGTTGAATACATCGTAGACGTAGAAGGTCTGATACCAATCTGTATCCACTGTCGGATTGGTCTCCGCGATCTGTACTTTTTTCAGTACCACCTGTCCCTGCAGGTTTTTGTATTCCTGCACTTGCTTCCCGTTTTCATCGGTCGTCACGGTTTTGTTGAGGGTACCGGCGGCGTATGTTCCATTTTTGGAAAGTGCGTCGTTTACAATTTCCCAGTTGGGCACCTCGTTGGCCGTATTGGCACTGTAGGTAAAAACAACAGGCTTGCCATCCGATACGGCGGTCTTAGCCCAAACCTCACCAGGCGCGTTGGTCTTGAGTACCCGATTAAAGGGAGAATTTTCATAGGTGTTCTCACTAAATGGATAGTCGTCCTGATCGATATTGCTTGCCGTGGTGTAAAAGTCGGCTTGCGCCAATACTGCGTCATTTTTGAAAAGTGAGTTTACGTCGCTTGTATAGGGCAGGTACGATTTGACATTACGCCCATACTCATCGTATTCCATCGGCTGCACCATGTCCAACCCGGTGACCGACTGGTCTGCTACTACGGTTTGCATTGGTCTTCCCAGGTCATCCATGAAGTCATACTTGCGCATGACGCTGTCTGCATCTACAGGCAAACTGGCTACCTCGGTAAAGGCTGCTTTAGGCTGCAGGGTGGTAATGTAGTTGACCTCGTCTGTTGCCCGTAGCGGTACTATTGCTATCGCATTCGATCGTACCCCGTATCCGCTGGCTGTTTTGATTTCTACATCATATACGCCTACTTCATCGGGCTGCAGCAGGGTATTGGAAGTTTCTCCCGTAAGGGCTGTACCGTCCTTGTACCACTGGTAGCTATATCCTGTCGGAGCAGTCAAAGTAGGTGCCTGCACCGTGGCTTGTGGGTCTGTATTGATAAATCTCGAACCGGAAGTCAATGAAATCCTATCCGGGTCTGCCAATACGGTCAGATCCATCTGGTCGTCATCGCTGCATCCGGCACTGTTGGTAAGTGTGTAGGTCATGGCATAAGTACCAGGCCCGTCCAACCTTGCGTTGTACAGATTATCCGCAATGGTGGCTTCTGACGAAGACCATTCAGACCCAGACACCTCTGACATGGGTAGCATCAAAATATCGCTATTGAAGACAGAGATGTCACTACCTGCATCGGCTGTGGGTATTAGAAATTCAGTAATTTCTACGGTACCGTATACATCAGTGGCGCATGAATTTCTGTAGCCAGTTACTCTATAACTTCCAGTCGTGAGACCTGACCAAGTCAGTGCCCCACCCAAAGAATCACCAGGCTGATCCTGCCCTGCCAAATAAACACCATCTTTATAGACCTTATAGATTACGTCTGACTCTGATAGGCTTATGTCAAGGGTAGGCAGAGGTTCTCCAACACAATAGTCTCCTCCACCGGAGAGTAATTGTTTCACAGGAAACAATGTGACATTCACATCGATTTGATAAAATTCTCCCCAACAGTTGGTCATGGTATTGAGTCCACGTACATAATAACTTCCCGTAGAGTCTATAGTAATAGGTGACTGAAACGAAACCGGAGCAGGGTTGCTTTGATCATCTCCGTACCAGAAGTATCTGAATTCTGATTCTGACGGAGGATAGTTGTTTGGAGTCAGAATTTTTGGTCCACAGACATTCGTAGAGACGTCCACAGAATAACTCAGAGTATCATTATATTGAAAAGTAGGGAGCGGATCAATCCTCTTTGAACCGGACATTCCGATAATACATCCATCTTTCAGAGCAACGACGGTATAAGTCGCTGCTTGAGTAACTGGAGTGAAATTCAATGCACTTCCGGTACCTGGTACGTCATTCTCAATCACGACATTGTCAATGTATAAATCATAAACTGCGCCGGTTTGGCTCCCATCCAGTCCGTAGGTAATTGCGGTGCCATCAGCACAACTAAAACTCAATCCTGTCATATTAAAATCTTCAGGAAAGGGATTGACTGTTACCACAATTTCCTTAGAACTGCTCCAGCACCCGGTATTAAAATCATATGATTTCACATAGTAGCTTCCCGTCGATTCTATCGTATGGGTGGTAAAAGGAGTCATATCAAAACCATCAGTTTGAGTACCTTGCCATTTCCAAAAAATACTAGTAGAAGGATCAGGTGGATTTACCGAAGCAAGTATTTTATCTCCACAGGTATTGGTACTAATAGATTCCGCAGGAAAATCAGGAGGCGCAATTTGTGTAACCACAATTGTTTCTGCGAGCGTAATTTCACAACCGTTCCTGGATGCTTTTACGGTATAATCACCAGAAATTGTCTGATTACCGAAACTGTTAGTAGTAGTTGATTGTCCTGTGGTACTGCCGTTTCTGAACAGTTCATAAGTGACATTTGTCTCCGCACTACTAAGGGTGATGGGCACCCCTGATGAACCGGCGCAAAAATCTCCACCTCCAAGCACAGTAACCTCGATTGGTTTTGTCACTATGTTCGCTTCTCCATTCATTATTGTACTGCATCCATTGACAACTGCAAATACTTCATAGTCACCTACCAGATCGGCATCGTAGGTAAATGTTTCTGCACTGCCTGTACCAAACATTTTCACAATGGTGGAGGTACCCTCTACCAATACAGGAGCGGCATTATAGTAGAGATGATACTCTACTCCAGATTGAGTGTCTGATAACCCTACGGTCAATGATCCCGAATTGCTGCAAATCAGTCCACCGGTAACATTATATTTAGTAATGACTTTGACAGATATTGAATTGGAGTATACCGATGTATTGACACTGTTTCTTGCTTTAAGTCGGTAATAATAGGTCCCTCCGGACAGACCTGTTACCGTGTGACTGGTGCCAGTGAGGACGGTTCCATTATATCCCGATACATGGCTACTGAAATCACTTTGGGTAGAGACATATAGTTTGTATTCATCGGCATTGGTCACCGAACTCCATGCTGCAGTCAATGACGACGCCGTTGCACAAGAAGCCTGCAAAGCAGTAGGAGGATCCACTCGGGTGTTGGCGGTAATGGTGCTTGAATAGCCGGAAGTATAAACTGAACTATAGGCTTTTACTCGATAGTAATACTGTGTGCCCGGTGCCAATCCAGTTACAGTATGGCTCGTTCCACTGACGGTTTTGTTGTTATATCCAGAGACCATATTAGTAAAGCCACTGTTGGTAGCTACATCGAGTCGATAGGACGCAGCTCCCGAAACACTCCCCCAATTGGCATCAAAAGTCGAGGAGGTCTTGTTGGATTCCTGGCTGACACTAGGCACATCCAGAATGGTATTAGCCGTAATTGTAGAGGAATTACTTGTGGTATAAGGCGAGCTATAGGCTCTCACCCGATAGTAATAGGTGGAAGCAGGATTGAGTCCACTGACGACATCAGAAGTTCCGACGATCGCCTTGTTATTATAACCTGAAACATAGGTGGTAAAACCCGTATTGGTAGATACGTCCAGTCGATAAGAGGTAGTACCGGAGACTGCATTCCATCTGGCTTTAAAAGAAGAAGCAGTCTTGGTGTTCTCCTGTTTGGCCGAAGGTGTATCCAAAGTCGTATTGGCGGTGATCTTGGTTGAATTACTCGAGGTACAACCATTGTCATAGGTCCGGACACGATAGTAGTAATAATCTCCACCATCTAGCCCGCTCACTGTATTGGTGGTACCCGATACGGTTTTATTGTTATATCCGGAAACCATATTGGTAAAGCTGCTATTAGTAGCTACGTCCAATCGATAAGAATCCGCACCCGACACACTATTCCAACGTGCCTTAAAGGAGGTCGGGGTTTTCGTATTCTCTTGTAGCGGGGTCGGTTTTGCGGGAATTGGTTTAACTGTTACACTCTTGGAAATGTAACCAGTACTCCATTCTTGATTAGATGGCCTATAAGCTCGAATATAATAAGTGCCACTTGAGGTTGCATCATAAGTAGTACCATCGTCATTCAAATTAGTACCGCTTGCGGAGGTCTGCCAATACCATACTTCGCCTGAAGGAGGGTTATTGGTTCTGGTCAGGGTCTTATCTCCACAGGTATTACTTGATGCATTTATTGATCCTGTCGGGTCTGAGGGCGGGTTCCCCCCACCTCCACCAGGCGCTGCAGCTGCAGCCATGGGCGCTTCTATGGGTGAGATCATCATGATTTGAGGTTCTGCTACCGCTGTACTATCAGTCGAGGTTTCGGTTTGAGCGTACAATCCTGCGTTAGTCAATAACAACAGCCCTATGATCCAAATAATATTTTTCATCACCACAGTGTGCTTTATTTCTTTTAATAATTCTTTCATCTTGCTTCGTGGATTATTAGTTGGAGATTGGGTTCTTGTAATGATACTCCTGTGCACTCAGCACATGGCCTTCGTGATCTTTGACATAAGAAAGGCGACCAAAGGCGTCATAACTGTAGGTGATAGTTCGATTCTTGGGATCCGTGACATGTATAAGCCGGTCATAGTCGTCATAGAAATAGGTGGTCACATGTGCTCCTTTAGGATAAACAATAACTTCATCGATCCATACACTTTCACTGATTACGTTGTTAAAGTCTAATTCACCACTGTGCTCCCATGTACCATTCACCAATTTCCAATAGGACATTTTGAGGTCTGTAGTTATCGTCGGAGAAAAGCCCTGAGTAGAAAAATTGTAAACACCATTGTGCCCCCCGCTGCCCAAGTAGGCATTTGAAGTGGATGATGATTCAAAATTTTCATAATAAAGCCTGGCAGTGTCGGCCTGAATCGCACTGGCCAGCACCAATGTGCCTTCATTATTCCAGAGGTATGCCTCATTTATACCACTACGTGGCAGTCTTCCTCTTATTATTTGTTCTTTTGGATCATATTGAAGGCTAGTTTCTAGCTGATAGCCCGTGATTGGAACCCAGACATCCGCCGCAAAATCAGTTGTATTTTCAAGATCAATCTTCCGATGTACTTCCGTGGGTTGGCCTATCGTATCATATTTGACCACAACAGAACTTAGTTGTTTATCATTTCTGTACATATCGACTCTCACGGGTAAGGCGTGCAGGAATTTATCGTCTGCAAGGTCCAATAATTCTGGTTTGGTGTAATCTGCAGGGTAATAGTAAAAAGTTTTCAGCGTATCAGCTCTGGAAGTCAACGTCTCCATGGCAGTGAGCTGCATATGATCTGGATTATCATACTTATATGTGCTACGCTTTTGTAGCTGCGTTCCATCAGGGTTGAAAGTCGTTTCTAAGGTCGATCCTAGAAAGTGTCTAAAAGAGTAATTTTGGTATTCTACCACATTGAGATGACTCAATGCTTGTATCCAAATCACCGTATCTCCTGGGTTTTTAGTCATGCAGGGATTACAATTCAAATAAATTCTCTGCATATTCCTGCCATCCGCCCGACATTTATCTGAATCAATAACTTTAAGAATGCTATAATCATGCTCGTGATCAGTAATGCATTTGTATTGAGACCAACATAATACGTCCTGTTTGTCCAGCCCAGTATTACTTTCATTGCACGCATAATAGACTTCTTCTCCCAGCCAGTCAGCATTTTTCTGATGAATAACTACTCCTTGCAAGCTCTTTGTCGAAGCAGAATCGATTAGCCATTCATTTTCTTTTTGATAAACTATCTGACCTTGAGAATCTTTATGTGTCACTTTCGATTCAAGACCATTATCCCATCCGATATTAGAATAAGTGGCAGAGGTGATATCCTCGCCCAAAACAATCTTGGGATTGTTATCTCTTGTGATAAGAAAATCATGTTCGGTAAAGCCGTTAGCAAAATTTTCCCCATCAGCCACTAATACTTTATCATAATAAATATGACTGCCACTAATTGGAAACAAATTGGATTGACTGCTGGAGTAGAGGTAGACATTCGTACATGTGCCCTTCAATATTTCTCCTCCTCCACTCTGGCCTTCACACACCATCCCCATTTCTGTCGATATGTATTTCATATAGACTGGTGTTTGAGGCTTTGAAATCGAAGTGCTATTCAAATTCTCAAATGGAGCATAGTAATATGATTTGACCTGTGGTGTATTAATTCCGTCATATATCGTTTCTTTTTTGATCCGCATACCTCCAACCTCAACATCCTTTGGCGTAATAACCTCGCCTGACTTATAATCAAAATCTAATGAAGCTTCTATAAATTCTCTGGCCGATATTTCTATCGCATATACCCCAGGGGAAAACATAAAAGGCTCATCTGTGTTCTGATTAAAGATTTTGAATTCATATCCATCCAAACTGTCAAAGGAAAATTGGTATTCTCTTGAAGTCGATTCATTATTTGGTTCGTCCAATCGGTAAATTCGAATGTTGGCTGTGCAATTCACAAATTCAAATCCTTGATGGCTTGGGCGAACGGCTGCTCTGAAGATGATAGAACTGGGCTCATAATTATGGTTTACCACCAGAGTATCACGTTGAAAACTGGTAACTACTTCATCATCTGAAAAGTGATCCAGAGAATATAAGTCTATAATATCTTCTGTGTAAGAATCATCGTAATAGGCGTTGGCCTCAAAATCAAACTGGCTATAACCACCTGTTGGATAAGTGATTTTGTGTAACATGCCTTTTTTTGCGTAATTACTATCAGCGTCTCTACTGCCTCCGATGCCTGCAAAACGGGCACCTAGTACATCAGGCACAAAATGAGTATTGTTCTTTCCATTGAAATAACCCCAATGGTCCTGGGCAAAGGACAGTCTTGCTGGCAAGTTAGTTTTATCTATGTACTCAAATACATAATCTTTGCTCTCCGTACTGTTCTGATCCCATTCTTTGAATCCGTTAAGAAACAGCCTTTTTGATACCTCGGTACCCCCATGTCCACTGGGTAATGTATTGGATGCGACAGTCTCATGATCTAAGGTCCATTTTTTGATCAAGTTGCCATTGACGTATGTCTTAATTTCATCTAATTTTTTTCCTTTGATGACATCTGTGCGATCAGAGGTCGTAAATACCGTACTATCTGTTCCATAAATAATCGATTCTAGCTTAACGCTGTTTACCCAAGACTTCCTCACGCAAGTTCGCTCGGAGCTCTGAGCGCCGCATGCAACATAGCCGGATTGACAATCTCTGAAACTTTGTAATACTCGCTCTTGGAAAGTCTGATCTACACCAGAATAGTGTTCTGTGATGCTGGATTCATAATTGAATAAAACCTCAGCTCCATTCGGGTGAGTTATTTTAGTTAAATACCAGGCACTAGTGCTAAATAGATTAAAATCCTTACCACAACCTAAGTTATAGGTTCTGGAAGTTTCATAATCGCTAAACACATATTGGATGCCATCAGGTGTTTGAATATAAAAATCAGCGTATCCTAAAGTTCCGTTTTCTGAATACCCAACATTCAATTTTTGTGCGGGCATCATATTAACAGATCGATCATCACTGATTACGAACTTTCCATTGTATCCATTAAAATTGAACATGTACAGATCAGGCTCAGTATCAATCCCATCTCCTTGTGCTGCTTCAATAAAAACTAAGGTCTCGACCTCTCCAACATTGAGATTTTCAGGAATGGCTCTTCCTCCGCGCTCCTCATCAGCTTCGTCTTTGATCACCCGGGTGATGACTCCGCCGGCATTGAGTGACCAGCCCTGTCCGACCCAGGAAGCGACTTCGTCTACCTTGAGCCCGCTGGAGCTATAGGATAACGAAATCGGTACACTGATACCTCGATAACTGATCTGATGGATGGGTACACTGATGTTCGGTGTACCAGTTGATAGCGAAACAGGCGATAGCCCGTATTGACCCAGTGCACCTGCTGTAGGAGATGGCGGCAGAATATTGATCTCTCCGGGGTTGAAATCTGCGGAACTTTCACCGCCTTGCGCCCAAAGTTGAATGGAAGATTGAAAAAATAATGTAAGTACAAGGTATGCGATTGTACTTTTTGACAAAGTGGACGTAAGCTGCCCAGACCCAAGTTGTTTTCTCATAACAATTGTTAGAATTGATGTAAATCAAAATGTTAATAAACACAAGTTAGGTTGGTACACTAGCCGACTCCTATAGAAGGAAATTGATCCGAATAGATTCGAAAATATTATTCTTTCGAAACAGAACCATCAATACGCCATAACAAATTGCGAACGTATTCTACTATAAAAAAAGACTTATTCTTCTCAAAAAATAATTGCTGGCGCTATATTAGCAATTGAATATTACAACTCCAAATTTTAGAATTAGAACTTATCCACATCTTTGATCATCCATGTCTTTTGTTTGACATTCATAAATTCTGACGTTATAATTCGTGAAATTGATAATGCATGAGCAGAATCCGATAGGCCCGGGTTTGGTCATAGAATATGCATACGGTTAAGCAATTATTGCTCATTATAACTTTGGAATAACGGGCATTAGTGTTTAATTTGAAAGTGTCTTTGGGTGCCAATTGAAAGGGGCTCAAAATTCATTCAAAACCGACCGATCTTCATGACACCTGACCGATTTGCACGCTATCTCCTACACCTCTCTCTATGCTCAATGATGGGGTTGTCTACGCTGTATGCCCAGCAAAGTCCAGCGCCAGAAAATAACCCGGATAAAGATGTGCAGCTAGAGTCCATGAAACTTTTGATGAACGAAACCCTCGAATCAGAAGGCGATGCCATGTCTCTAATCTACTACTGGAACTCACTGCAAGAAAAAAAATTAGACAGTATGAAAATTGTGATCAGTAGTCTTCGGGAGAAAATAGAAGCTGTGCCTCCCCCTTTACCAGAGGATACGACCATCGTCAATCAGGTGTATCAGATGCTGGATGATCGACGAAAAGAGGAACTGGCCCTGAAAGCACCGGCCAAATAAACCTGAACCTGAGAAACCAACCATGAGAAACTTCCTGATTTTAATTGTATGTGCACTAACACTATCGTCGTGCTTTCTGAAAAAAATAAAGGCTAAACAAACCGAGTATGTAGACAAGGCTGAAAGCCTTGTTCATATCTGGTACCAAAATGAAACCACAAAACTTCAACAAAAACGAGATGATCAGTTGGACTCCGCCAGTATAGTCCTCCCTGAATACAACAAAATCAAAGACTTACAAGTGGTACTTTGGGAAAGTATAGAAAGAATAAACCAGGAATACGATAGCTCCAGGGCCACCCTGGATTCTCTGATGCTAAAAAAGACAGCTGAAATCAAACTGCTCTCAAAATAGACTTGCCAATTGCGGCACTATACCGTACGACCAAGCTGGCGAAACTCGCGCCTTAGTCCCTCGACAATATCTTCCTCTTGCACTTGTTGGTGTTCACGCTCTACGGCTTTGATGCAACTAAACCTCAAAATATTGACGATGTTGCCACCCGAAAGCTCGTACTCATCCGCGAGTGGTTTGAAGTCGATATCAGGGTCAATTGGCAGGTTTCCATTAAAGTAGGACTTCCAAAGCAGCAGTCGCTCCTCTTTTTCCGGTAATGGAAAGTAGATCATCGATTGAAATCTTCTGGCAAAGGCCTCGTCAATATTGCCTTTAATATTGGAGGCCAGAATGATCAATCCATCAAAATCCTCTATACGCTGAAGCAAAAAGGCTATTTCCTGATTTGCAAAGCGATCATTGGAAGATGAGGTCTGTACCCTTTTTCCGAAGAGTGCGTCGGCCTCATCAAAGAAGAGAATCCACTTTTTGTGTTCCGCCATATCAAAAATCCTGGAGAGATTTTTTTCAGTTTCGCCGATATATTTTGAAACCACCAGGCTGAGGTCTACGCGATATACCGGCATGCCTGTTGCCTTTCCAAGCAAGGAAGCAGTAAGTGTCTTGCCTGTACCCGGAGGTCCGTAAAACAGACATCTAAATCCTTTTTTTAGTTTTCGGCTGAGCCCCCACTCTTCAAGGAGAAATTTTTCATGTACGACCCAGGATTTCACTTCTTCGATGCGATTGAGCACCTCTTCGTCGAGTACCAGGTCGTCCCATTCCAGCGAAGTGTCGATGATCTTAGCAGGAAACTCAGCGCTCATCTCTGGGGTATATTCCTGGCCGGTTTGCAAATATTCCATGACATGATCGTCAATAAATATCGGTGCTGAGAGAACCGGTTCTCCGGTTGGTGACTTTCCCATTTTCAGGATGCCAGATTTTCGAAGTGCACCGTGATAGGCCAGGGATTCCATGTATCCGATGCGCTGATTCAGGTCTCCTCCTGAGAGCAAAAAAAGGGCAGTTTCTGCTGTTGGAAGAAAGCCTCCGTGCTGATCACCGAAAATGCCACCAAATTCGGAAAACCCTCTATCCAATGCTTTGTTTTTGATACAAAAATTATCCAGAAGCTGGGGTTTCAAATTGGGAATGATGGCTAACGCAAGTATGATTCGCTCAGGTATAGAAAGGTTATTCTCTTCGTGCAATTTTGCAAGATTGCTTGCTGAAGGCAAGACTGGTGGGGAGACGCTTTCAAGCTTGAATATTCCTTTTTCCGGCTGAAAATAGCTTGAAATGCGCTGATTGATCAGATGGGATATCCACTCCAGCTCAAGGGTCAGGGCTTGTGCATGGTTGCTGTTATTACTCAATTTTATTTCGGTCGTTTTATAATGGGTTAGGCAAAAGTGCTACCGACTAATTAGATGGGTCCAAACTTTTGGTACACGCAATAATAAATATTCGAAATACAAGTCGAATTCATCTAGTTAATCATGAATTTAATACTTATTTTTAACAAAAAAGAAAATCAACATGCTGGATTTCCTAACCGCCTGGGATGTGATCATTTCGATTGTAGTTGTCCTTATCATTTTTGCTCTTTTTCGGGGCATACAAATTCTCAAGACCAAAGATGTATACCTCGAGTGGGAGCACCTGATCAAACCAGGACTGGTGGTGACACTGGTGCTATTGCTTATCATCGGTGTACGATATACTGAGCGCATCTGGTACAATCTGGCCTACATCAATGACTACGAGGTACGGACTCTTATGCTGGACTGGCCAGAAGTCAACACGCCAGATACTTCGCAGGCACGAGCACTTTCGCTTTATCTGGAGCAGAGAAAAACATGGCCTGTCTCTCTGATCGGTAACCCGCGTAATACAGATTCTATACCAATTATCATCAACGGCATTAAAGGTGATACGATTGCCTCTTTCATCAGGAAGGACACTGTCTACTGGGATGCAAAAGATGACACACTGATACGAACCACTAAGCATACGCTGAATTTTGATACGCTCAATTTTCTGCTCGCTTCTGTGAATGAACAAAATCAATTACTATCAGATAGCCTCCTACTGTACAAGGATTCATTGTACACCATGAAAATTGATACATGGGTGGTTTCCGATACCCTGCGTGTGCAGTTGCTGGAGGACAAGGGCAGTCCGGCGAATGAATCAGAAAATTGAGGAAGGCAGGGTGATTATCTCCACTCTACGAAAAGCATGCCTTCAAACCAGGGAAGCTTTATACCTGAGATCGTCCAGGGAATAAAATCAAGCAATATATCCATTCCTTTTTTCTCTACCCTCAGGGTCCAATTGCCATCTGTATGAGTAAGCGCCCCCTTTCGCATCAGAAAAGTATTGCGCAACCCTTCGGCAGAGGTATTCCCCAATTTGGACCAGTTGGCGATCATACCATCAAGCATGCTATCAGCCAGATTGCGCTCACTCTCCGTGTGCTCGGCATTCCGCTTGAGTGGTTCGACCAAAGGATAACCACAGAGCAACTTATTGAGTGTCATGTTGTATTCTGGCTGAGTAGATTCTCCACTGGCCACGTATTGAAGTAGGCGTACTGCTTTGGATTGTTCGTATTCGTTTTTGAATGCCCCAGATTCGTCAAGGTATTCCAACTGACCAAACAGGGGTTTGAAAAACGGCCAGGCCAGTATCAACCCTGCATTTTCAATTTTGTAATTTGGATCTACTGGGTTGGTTTGATCGGCTGGCTGAGGGGCCTCCTCTGAAATGTGCTGATCGACGGAAAGAATCTTTTTAACTTCTTCGGCCTTTCTCCTTGTAGGTTCATGCTCCATCTGATCCGTGACAGTCTTGATCTCTTGATATAAGAACCGACTTAGTTCTGTGAATGTAGTCGATTGCTGTCGAGCGAAAAAATCGATGTAGTACCTGACGATCAGCGCCAAATCAATATTTCTGAATTGGTACTCATAGACGATCAGGACTCGGATTTGATCAAATGTGTTCTTATTTTTGAATTGCCATTCGTTTCTCGCATCGGTTAGGAGAAGTATCTTTTCAAACTCACTTGTTTCGCGTTCAAATTGCTGATACTGACTACCCATAATAAGCTGCATCCAGCGATTAATGATATTTTTTGACAATGACTGCTGCAAAAATAGTACCTGGGCTTGCTGATAAATAATGGGTGTAAGCGCCTGGTGAATTTGCCTGTAATTGGCTTCGTAGTGCTTTAAAAAAAGAGACTCCAATCGTGACTGAGCCCAGCCCTTAGGTATTTTTCCAGACTCAAAATACTTAACAAGTGATGTTAATTCATCCGATCTTTGGCCCTTACGAGAGGTCAATATCTCCTCCCATCGACTGAATATTGCCGCCCGCCGATCCTCATCTACATCAAGTAGCTGTAGCGCTTCTATAAGAGGCGTCTTTTGGTCGAGGCTGTGCGACTCTGCATCCATCACCAAAACTTGCTCCCAACCTTTGGCTTGGTCATCACTGACTGTGGAGACATCGAGTTCCTCCATGAGCACACGGATGAGTACGGATGATTTGGTCAGCAGCTTCAAAATCTTGAAACGCACAATTTTGTTGCTATACCTGAGCAAAATTCGCAACTGACTACTACTGAGAGTATGGATCAATGAGGTGCTTTCTTGTTGGCTTTCCAGAATTTTCCGTAAGGAAAACTGCGCTTGAGTTTTGTGGTAATCACGAACTTCTCCGCTGCTGGTCATGTGATCAAGAGCAGCCAATAGCTGCGACCGAGCCTGCCCGTAGGTGAGTGCTTTAGGTTTTCTTGACAATCCTGGTTCTTCTGTGGACGACGCTTCACTGTAATATGCCTCGAGCGAAAGCTTTATTATCAGATATCTACAGAAGAGTGAGTACGGATCAGACAAGCCGTCCAAATCATATTTTCTGACTTCGTTTGATTGTAGCTTGCTCTTGAGTCCGGATAGGAACTCAAAGACATACACACGGAAGGCTCCGGGCTTGACAGACTGCCTACTGTGTTTTTTGACCTGGGCACTGATAATTTTGACTTCCGGATTGCTTAACCCCACTTTTTCTGCTAACAAAAGTTTGATGAGCTGTAGAAACACTTGGTTGTCATACACCTGAATCTGAAGTGCAATTTCGTTCTTGTGCGCTTGAATAAAATTTAGAACCTGATCCTTATCGGGTGAATCTAAAAGTACATTGACCAGCAAGTCGAAAGGTCTGAGTCCGTCTGACCTACTCATGTCCGGATGTAGCTGCCCGTGTGTCAGATAATAAAACAATAGCACGAGTTCATCCTGCTCTTCGAATACCGCCCCTTCCTCCTGCTTTGGTTCTGGAATCAAGCCTTCTTTGATCTGACGAATCAATTCCATCATACCAAAGAGTATGGGTTCTTTGGAAGATTCAAGCGTGTAAATTAGAAAATTGAGCACTTCAGTGTAGGCCAAATTGTAGTGTCTGCTCAACCGAACAATTTGCTGGGTAAAAAACTCCCGCTTATTGAAGGCGGTGCCCATATCTATAGTCAAATAGCTGACAATCAAGAAATTTAACGTTCTTTTCAAGTTGTCCTCCGCGGTAGTAAGGCGACTGGTACTCCGATTGCCTTTGACAACTGCTTTTTTATATCTGATCACGTAGCGAGACAAGTGTGGAATCAATACCGTGATAAGCTCGTCGACGCGTTCATCTTGCAGGACATCCACGATAAATTCCACCTGATCAGTTGTTCGTACCTGCGATTCGAAAGACTGTTTCATCTCACCCGTATATTGGGTAATCCATTCTTTCCATGCAGATTGGAGTCTATCATTTTTTGCCGTATGCCAGGTGGATTTATCAAACAAAATCTCCCAGGTGACGACGGGTCGCTGATCAGCAGATTCATCTGGTGAATGGTGGGCTTCTTGAGTCAGATCTTTGAGCAATACGGGTAGGGTGTCGTGATATCTGTAGGAGGCTTCTTGTGTTGAAAGCAATTCATCAAAAAGCTTTAAGAGTTGCAAGTAGCTGATTCGATGCTCGGCTGCAATGCCCATCAGCTGACGGCGAATAAACATCTTCCTGTTAAACAAGGAGTCGTGGTTGCGAATCAGGTCATGCAGTATCAGTACTTTCAGACTGATCTCCCATTCCGACCTGGCTACTTTCACAAGCTGTGTGTGTTCTGTGATTTGAACTGCTGCTTTGGTAAAACTAAGGATGAAATCGCTGTCCGATGGTCGCAGCTTCAGAATCAATTCCTTGTAGTTCTGCTGCGAAGCCAGCGAAACCATTCTGATGCTTACCTGCCGCTGCAATTGGGTTCGTTTCAAAAATTTCAGCAAAGCAGGCCACTTATTTTTTAGCATTTCTACCAGATCCGCTTGCGGGTCGTAGTCCTCTCCTTTCGCCCAATGTCTTGTGCCTCGCTCCAGAAATAGAATCAGGGCATTCAGATCGTTTTGCCAATGGTGATCCGGGCTGCTGGCAGGCAATAGCTCTACCATGGCATCGGAAAAGGCTTCCAGAATTCTTGGTATGAGGTGTGCATCTAGTGCATACTTAGGAATATGACCAAGATCCAATACCAGCTGCTCCTTTCTGATGGCAAGATGCTCGGCATCTTCAGCCAGAGAGGCGTCTAGTGCCGGGCTGAGTTGATGACGACAGATGGAGAATATTTTATCTTGGATTTCCTTGGCATCGAAGGTGTTTTCGGCCTGAATATCAAATTTGACTCTATCGATCAAATGACTACTCATGAGGGAGCCTGTGAAAAACTATTGTTTTTGATAAAATGCACCATACTTTCCCGGTGGTATTCATCATCCGGCATGCCGGCCCAAACGCTATACACTTTCTCGAACTCTCTAAACTTAATCAGATCCAGCCATAGCACATTGACAGCCACATGCGCCGGAGCTATTTTTTTGACTGTGTCCTCAGCAAGGTGTCGATATCCAGAATCCTCAAATTTCTTTCCCCAGCTGGGAAATACCAGCGTAGCACGAAAACCATAAAAATCACGCTGATCCTCATCAGCTATGGGCTCCTGCTTGCTGGCTGCTGTGGGCCTCAACTTGATATGGTCAAGAAAAATGAATCTTTGTTTCTGGTATTCGCTACATATCTGAGTCAGCTTTGTGGATACAATCAAGGCTTCTTCCGAATCGTTGCACACTCCAATGATATGCCATTCGGTCTGACCGCCAGACTGTGTTTTGATGAGCAAATAATTCTGCTGGTACTGATTGGATTGATAGATAAAGTAATTCTGGATGTTAGTACCGACTTTACTCCGCACGATTTTTTCTCCTATCAGATAGTTTTTCACCAAGCCTTCCGATGGCTGCTTTGTCGTACTGGACTCTAGTCCTTCTACGGGCTGCAGCCGTCCCTCTTCAAGTAATTTCTGAATATTTTTGACTTTACCCGGTGCTACTTTGTCCCACTTGTGGTCGGGTACCAGACTGATTCTGCGGTGTTCGTCCTGATGGATAGAAAAGATCGATTGTCCGTCACTTTTTAGTACCGTGTTAAACTCCAGACCTAGGAGTACGGCGAGCTTCAATTCAAAACCACTAACGTCTTCGAGTTTACTACTGGTGCTCATGGTAGGAGCTTTTGCCGAATTGGCATTGAAGTAACGAAGTGTTTCCAACATACGCACCTTATTTTCAAGTCCGATATGCTCTTTTTCCGTTTTACCCACTCTACGACCTACTCGACCGAGGGTGTGTTGAGAAAATTTTTCTCCGTACAAGCTGAGCATATAATCAAGCAGTCGACCTTTCCTCTCAATATGTGGATGGATCGTATTGATCTTCTGAAGCATGTTGTCCATGACGGCGCCAAGTTGCTCTTTCTTGTCCAACCCCTCCTCCTGTTCGTATTGAAACAGGTCTTCAATATTTTTAATTTCGGACTGTAGTAGATCCCCGGGATAATAGCTGGTGTGCAGGTGTTTTCGATCTATCGAATACAGGTCTTTCAGATGTGCCATCTGATTTTGGAAATCAGCAATAAGTTGTTCGAAGAGTATCAGGTACCCTTTGAGTTGCATGGCCACGGCTTGCCTTTTATTGGAATCATGATTGGACAGTCCATATTGGTTGATGGCGTAAATGGCCGGAAATTGGTTCTGAATGGAGTAATAATTGGACCAATCCCGGTATTCACCTTTCGGTAATAGTGCCGTATGATGAGAGGTGGAAGCTGAAGAATATACTCGCGTATGCAGGGCCTGTCTTCGACGAAGCGTCTTGATCATACTATCATATTCAATGTTCAGGTATTTCTTACTGTTGTTTTTTCTCAGCTTCACCGTAAGAATCTTGTACTCTTCATCAGAAGACATCCTTATGAGTTGAGGGTTGGTATCAGAGGATTCATTGACTTCTTTGAGAAACTTGAATCTTGGCAGAGCCGTGCTGTCGATCTGTGCCACCTCCAGCACTTCTCCTGCATCTATTTCGTTTCCATCTCCTATTTTGTATTTAATGTTGAGTCTTTCGATTTGTCTGACTCCTTCTATTTTGGAAATGATTGAGACGATTTTGGCTTTAGTAATCCTGATCGGTTTTTTTTCATTTAGCACTTCAGGTTTAATAAATCCATGAGCTAATTTTGGCCCTTCAAAAATCTGATCATAAGTATACCCCTCTTCTAAAAGGTCTTCCAAGGAACTCATCGTCAGAATGGGATTGAAATACTGGTCTATCTGAAAAATGATTTCTGCCAGAATATCTTCAAGGTTGCTTGCATTTTTAACCACCAACTCAGCACATAGAAATACATTCAATTTGCCCAGCACCACCAGATTTTCTTTACTAAAATCTTCACCGATATTTCGTATAGATGGCCAGATGCTTTCTACCAGATCCAACTGTTCTTGCTGATATTCCTCAAGTTTGGTGGCCCCTGAGGCCTGAAAGGCGTAGTATTTGGCTGGATTGAGGTAGAGATAGATTTTGTATAGTCCCGGGATGCGTTGATTTTCATTTTCCGGAAGGGTTTCAATCCAAACATTGCTAACATCAGGGACTCGGTCAAAGATGACCTTTCTGAAGTCGTCTATGGTTACCGGGTGTGTTGTCAGTATTTCGTCGGCTTCATAGAGTGCCAGCTTTTCTGTCTCCAACTTGCCGTTTGGCCCCACCAGGTAATCTACCGTATCGAATCCCATCTTGTAGCATAGATCGGTAATCGCAAATACCAGCTGCTCCAAAATAGTAACTCCCGGATCGTGCTCATTGTAGTCTGTCCAGTGATCTGCGGAGTAGCCCTGTATTTTAGTGATTCCCTCCTGATACAGTTGTCTGATGTTCAGGTGAAATGGGGAAATATTATCCTTATCTATAAATTTTGGTTCACTCATAGTCAAGCGTTAGAAATGATTTCATCTGTCCAGGTCCTTTTGATGCGGTAGTGGATTCGGATTCCTCCTTTGAAATCACTTCGTGAGCGAATCATTAGCTGAGCATGCGTATCATCTCTATCCCATTTGAGATCTATTTTATTGCGGCTAGAGCCTGCATACGAATGTAGCGTCTGAATCGTACTTCTATCTGGAAATAGAAAACTCAACAGACCCCTATTGATTGGAATGAGTGTGGCAGTGGATTTGATCATCGAATAGTTTTTGCTTCGTGCACTGTCTCCTCCAGCTCTAGCCACTATGTCATACATCTGACAGCCCTTGAGTTTGGTAAGGATTGGGTGCCATTTGCCGTCAGCTGGAACATGATCACCCTGATTGATACTCGGATAGCTGCCGATAGATTCTGGTATAAACACCCGTCCTCCCAGGTGCAACAGAGTCGAATTGATCTTCACCTCTCCTTTTTGAGAGATCTCAAGAATGGACTCTCTCTTTTCATTTTGAAGGATGAGGATATCATGCGTACCGCCTTTCTCTTTGGATAGTACAAAACGCCAAACACTATCACCACGAGTATCTCCCACACTTTTGAAAAACTCTATGAGCACTTCTTTTTCCTCTTTCTCTTGTTCATTGAGATAGAGCCTCAGCGGGCCTCCCATTTGCAAAAGCAAAGATTGAAAATCGTCATCCTGAAGATTGAGAACGGAATCTATTAGTTGCTTGAAGTGCGCAGCTGTGGGCAGTGATCCGTTGGTAAAATTATTCTTTAGGTCCTGTCTTCCTTTGCGTTCCATTATTTATTCTTTTCATCTCTAATTACAAAATCCTCATTCAGATAAAGGTCTTCATATCCGGCATGGTCAGGCGGAGTTTCTTTTATTATATCCAGGTTGTTGAGCTGATGTAGGCGGGCAGTCGTGATGATAGACCAGGGATATCTACCTCTGGTTTCATTGTCTTTTTCCAGGTTTATTCCTGTATCTCGTAGTGCATAAGGGCCCTGTTCCTTTTTTTTCTTTTTCTGTACATGGGCATAATCTACCTTGACGGATGACACCTTCGTTACAAAATCTACATAGGGTCTGGATTGAATAAAGGACTGGATGTCAGCGATAGGAAAGCTGCGTTGAAAAAGTGGTTCTGCCTTTTCATCAATTGTCCATGGGGCTATATATGCCTTCAACTCATCGTTCAATTTTTTCAGGTAGTAGCCAGCAGATTTACCCGAAAGGAACTTTACATCAGCAAACACTCTCATGTGCTCATATTCCGGATTGATCACATCTACATGTACAAAGGGTGAAGTCCTGGAATTGATCAACTGGCGAACTTTGCGCAGGGTTTTGACACTTGTAGATGGTGTAATAAGATTAGCAGACATATAATCTGATATGACGGGTACCAGCACGATTAAGACTTTGCCTGTAGCCGGAGCATTAGTTTGCCAATCGTAAGAGTCTATGCAGAGCACTTTGCTGATATCAGGAAATGCTTCCAGAATTATTCTTTCGTAGTCATATGGGTTCACACATCGATTTTTGTGCCTTAGCCGTTCGCTCACCCGTAGGTAAAAATGGCTTCTTTCCTCCTCCGATCGGCCACCGTATGAAGCTCTTGGCTGATTAATTGATTTGATAGCTGGCAAATCCTTGACTGCTGAGGAGATCGTGTCTGGAGAAATTTTGTAATTAACTACATTGGCCTCCTCACTTGCGGAATATTTGGCCACTACGGCATGCGTCGAAATATCGATTACTTCTCCCATGATGCCTGTATTATTTCTTGAGCTGACCATAATCCAAAACAGCTCAGGATCAAGAATCGCACTTGGTTTTGCTGGTCCCAGCTTTCCAACATCCAGCTTGACAATCCCAGCGTGAAGGAAATTATCTGTGGTATCGAGAGATACATTTTCCGGTCGAAGTGCGAGCCAATTGTTGCCATGCAATACACGCCAATCTAAAACGCCCTTGCCTTCTGGATCAGGGTCTTGTACCGAGTCTGTTTCTTTGAGATTGAAAAACAACGTCAAAGAACCTGGCGCAGAAAAATCCTTAATACCGATGAGCAAAGCTCCTTCACAATCGAATGTGGGGATCAGTCGAATGCCGTCTGCCCCAGCAGGATCTGCTACAATTCCATCAAATGGCAATAGGTGAAAAAAGGAATGGTTCTTATTTTTTTTGAGCCCGGAATTGGTGTCAAAATTCATTTCAAATTCAGTATCATATTCAACTGAAATCTTATCCATTTTGGGAGTATAGGGCTGATTAGGCATCTGCATTTCTATCTTTTTCTTCAAAAGATTAGAAATTATTCCTGTTGCGGATCTAGCATTTTCCATGGCCATTTTGGAGAGCAGATTGGGATACTGCTGGTGTCCAAATGAATGGACTGGCGCTGACAGTTGCACCTTGAGAAATCCCCGCTGCGACACGCCAGTATACTCCAGCTCCTCCGGGTGCCAACTATATTTGAATGACGGCGACAGCCTGGAAATATCCAGATCGAATCGAACATTGCTTGTCAATCGGTCCTGATCGCCAAAAAGCCTTATCTCCTCCCTTCGATTTTCCTTTGGACTCCATTGTCCGTTGTCAAGGTTTGAAACCTTAGCTTTGAATGACTGATTGTTTACCTTTTGATCATACAATTGATAGTGAGATTCAAAGCCTCCTACTTCAGTCGGAAGATCCATCCATTCAATATTGAGCGCCAGCTTTGAGAATTGTTTTCTGAAAATTTCTTTGTTTCCAATGAGTAAGTAAGAATAATTATTAGGTGTAGGGCCAAATGGTAGAAACGGCCCATCAGCATTGACTGGGCCGATCTGATTGTACAGTACGAGGTCCCTAACGTTTTTTACTTTGATCGCACAATGCATTCTATTGATTTGGAGCAGCTTGATGAAGTCGTAACCGTATAGGGTGGCATCCGCATTTAAAGTGAATCTCAATGCCGGATCTGAATATCTTGAATCAGGCATAGTTTCCATTGCTGGAAAAGACTGTTTTAGCACCAAAATAATTTTTAGCGTATTATTAGAATGGCTGACATCTACTGGCTCTACATCAATCCATCCTTCTGTGGATGTGTAGTCTATACGCAGTACATTCTTAAGGGCTTTTCTATATTTTCTTTTTCTGAGTTCTGGGTCCTCCTCGTCAATTATTCTATTGACTATTTGCTTAAAGCTTAATTTTGATGGTATACTGTATTTTTCGCTCAGCCCTTTGACCCACTCATGCACTGTAAGTGATGAGCCCTCTTCTTCTTGCTCAGTTTCCAGATACCGTTGCATGGGTCTATCAGCAATATCTTCCTGCTCTGGGCTAAGAATTTTTGAAATAAATTCTTCACTCACTGAATGTGTTGAGTGGCCATTGGAGACCTGCCATGCTTGATCAAAAAACTCCTTTACTGTAGGGTTTTTGTTTTCCATTTTCTCAAGCAGGTCTGCCAGTTTCATATCACCAGGGCTCTGCTCACCAATGGTATATTTTGGTTTGAGCGTTTTGAGGGACGTTCTGGTTAGACTTTCAAACTGGATTGTAATGGTTCTATCTCCCTCTCTCAACATAAGCTCTGGTGAGCTTATCGCAAAACCGATCTTTGGATGATATTGATGAGATCCATAACTCTGTTTTTTGATATTCAATATTGACCACGGGCTGTCATCATCCTTTTTTTTGTAGTCTGCTACTCGAATATAGTTGACATGAGAGCGATTGTTCAGTGTCAATATGATGGAAAGAAATATACCTTTTAATGATGCAATCTTACTCTTCTCTACCAGCAGTGGCTCTGTGGTTTTATAAACGAGGTCATTCCCGTTTTCATCCTGACCGGCCAGAAATGCCGTGCGCTCCGGGATGTAGCAATCTTTGAAGCCATCTTCCAGCTCAAACTGCAGGGTGACCAGATCTGGCTTCGCCAGCCTGGGCCGAAGGTGGAGCTGTTCGCCATAGTAGTAGTCCAAATGGCGCTGGTGGAAGGTATTGATACTTTTTTGAGCGTACTCCAAAAGTTCGAGGAACGCGAAAATCAATCCGTGATGTGGTAGATGAGATTGATGCCGCTTCGATAGGCTAAGAAATTTCTCATACTTGGAATTAAGAAAAAAGGCCGTTTTGATCAACTGTTTAAAAAAGTAATCCAGTTTTTTTAATGCTCCTGATTTCTTATCCTCAGGCAATCCATTGTATTCTTCCAAGAAACTGGAAAGATTAAACGACTGTTGCTCCTGCGTTTTTTTCAATTCTTTCAAAGCTGCATTCCACTCTTTGAGTATGGGGTAATGAACTGCTTCTGATGGTATTTTTTTTAGTACGCTGTACCAATTACTAAGGATTGAAAATAGTTCTTTGGTTACCTTCAGTGAATCTGCAGCAGCTTCTTGACGAATATCAGCCGTATTTTGTTTATTGGACGCATCAGCCAAATATTGATAATATTGATTCTCAATACCACCAATATCTAATAATCGAAGCTTGGCAAGCACAACAATTTCATCTATATCGATGAGCGATTTCCAGGTTTGTTCTGTTTGGTTCTCTTGGTTGAAATAGGAAATTTGAGCGGCATATTCGGAGACATACTTGACCAGTACTTCAAAATGACGTTCATCGACATCAAAGTTCTTTTCTGTCAAAGGCTGTTTTCGCCTTGTGTTTTGGGTCGTCCCCTCGTTCCATATGTAGTGCCCGTTGCTCATTTATCCGAATCGCAGGTCTGTTCCTTCCAGGAAGTAGAAAGGATAAACCATGTTGCTTCTCTTGTTTACATTTTTAATGTTGTAGTCTATCTTGATATTCAGTCTACCATCGAGCTGCTGATCCAAATCCACTTTGATCTCGATGAGATTTATTCTTGGTTCATAATAGAGTATTGCCATACTCACCAGGTCGATAACCTGCTGCCTGATGGAAGTATCTATCTCCTCAAACACGAGTTCGTTGATCCCGCATCCAAAATCCGGATTAATGACCCTTTCTCCTTTTCTTGTAGACAGTATGATGAATAGACTTTGTCGGATGTCTTCTTCATCACTTACCATACTGGCTGTTTTTGTACCGCTATCGAATGCTGGAGGAAAGCTCCATCCTCTACCTAAAAATGATTTTTCTTCATTGCTCATGTTATCCTCCTATCATGACTGTTGGCTGACCCAATACTACTGTGCCTCCGTGTGCGGTGGTATCTCCCAATCGAATGGCTGGCGTACCTCCGATCATGACGGTAGCTGAGCCTTTGATGATACTATCCGGTGGCCCTACACAGGTACAACTATCACCGAATTTGGCGGCAGGCATTCCTCCAATGAGCACTGTCGGCACTCCTGGACCTATAATCGGCCCACCCACATGCGGGATGGGCGGAACGGCCGGTGTTTGCATGGGACACACATGATTATCTGTTATTCTCGCTGCTGGAGGCATATTTTCTTAGTTTATCATTACAATTCCACCTTTTACTGTCACCTGTCCTGAAGCCGATACTTCAGCGGTTGCATTTCCTTTTGCTGTGAAAGAAGTCTTGGCAGTATTTTCAATCTGCGCTCCTCCCACCGTTACATTGGCTTTGGCATTTAGCGTTAGATTTCCGCCTGCGTCCAGCTCTATGTTTCCTTTTGCTTTTATAGACATATTGGAGGCACTATCTAGAGTGATTCCAGAGTCATCAAGCGACAACTTGTTACTATTTTGATCTTCAATAATGACCCCTTTGTCCTTGTCGCTGATCGTAATTTGATTCCCCCCAGGGGTCTTGATCAGTATGATCTTGTCCTCTTCGGCAAACGAAAGCTCCATTTTACTTTTGGTAATGATCGCTTTCTTATCATTCTTTTCTTCCGGAGTCTCCGGAGACTTGTTTTTCTTGCTATATACTGAGCCAAGTATCACCGGATACCTGGGGTCGTCATTCAAAAATCCCAGAATCACTTCGTCATTGACTTCGGGGAAGAAAAAGCTTCCGCATCCATTAGACGCATAGAATGTAGTGAGCCTGGCCCATACCGCATCTTTGTCTTGCTGTAGTATAGGTATTTTGGTGAGTACTCTAAATCCTCCCTTTGGATCTTCCTGAATTTGCTTAACCGTACCAATCTGCAATCCGGAAACACCTGGCAACAGACCTCCCGCTTTCGGCTGAGACACATCTGTATTCTCTTCATGATGCCAGGCAGGTGAGAGTCCAAAGTCTGCTTCGGTATTCCATTGGCCGTCTTCGACCGTATGTGTGACCGAGGAAACAAATACGTTTCCATTGAATCGCTCTCCAACGCCCTCCAGTCCCAACATCACGCCGGGTTTTACTTTGGAGTTGCCTTGAAATTTGACACTACCCTGAGTAGTAGCCAATTTGGATCTGGTATCCATGGCTACGGCCCAGCTTTTGAGATCATTGGCATCCATGATACCTGAAGACTGGACAGCATATTCTTTGAGTCCTACGACATCAGATAGTTTGTCTGCAGTTAGATTACCAGTGTTTTTTACTGCAGACTTTCCTGTGCCATTCACCACCTTTTGAGTGGCACTATCCCATGCATATCCTTTGGCGCTTTTGATTTGGCTCACGGCATCTATCTCTGCGCTGAACTCCAATATACTGCCCCCATAACCTACAGAAAGGACCACTTCTGGTGAAGTATCCGGGACTTTGACAGACACCTTGCCATCGTCTACCAAGACAATAAGGCCATTACTATCGGCACGAGTCATCAAGAAGTCCCAATCTGTCGAATCATATTGGATCATAGAAGCGTGTTGATAGGTGGTGGCATCGACATCGGCTGTCAGGCCTGCACCGCTAATGATTGCGGAGATGATGTCACTATCTTTTTTGTCAAGAAAATATAGATTCTTTCGGCCTACCGTGAGCTTTACTGCTTTATCACGACATTCGAGTTGCAGTTCAGAAGCCGAGTCGCTCGCTGAAATCCCATGTTTCACAATGATGCCTTTGTAGATCGTTTCTTCGACAGAATGATAGCCTGCTTTTATTTCGATTTCGGCGCCAGGCAGAAAATCTGCCTTGTTGCTGACTGCAAAATCGCTTTCGGCTGCACTACCATCTAGTAGGGTAATATAGGCCGTAGAGATTTTGTTGACTGTTTTCTCAGTCTTAATAGACATCACTTCATAGCTCTCGTCTATTTTGGTTCCTTCAAGTAATATGGTGAAGGTGGTTAAATCAGTATTTGAGTCCACAGGGCATGACATATTTATTTCTTAATTGGGGGAAAGAAGACCTTGGTCCCCGGCTCGATATTTCTAAAATTCATAATCTTGTTTTGACGGGCCACTTCCAGATACATCTGAGGGTCTTTGTAGATTTTGTGACACATCATGACAAGGCTATCCCCGGCGATAAAGGTGTGAACATGAGAAAGGTCGGGTGACGAATTTGAGCTTTCCTTGCAGACAGTCTCAGGGTCAGTAAATTCTTTAAAATCTCCGCTGACTTTGGCTCTTAATGGTGTGCCATCTTCCTTGAATAGAGTATAGTCTACCGTAAATTGTTGTAGCCTGCATTTGAATATCAGGCTTCCCCAGCTGATCATCAGATAATTTGAGCTGTGAATCTCACCATTGTAATCAAAGGCGACTTCTTTGAAATCTTTGAGCCACTGATCTACCGTTTTGACATCGCCGCCCATCGGGTCTGGTATAGCACCGGTACCATCGAAGATAAATTCCAGCTTGATGGATTCAGGAAGTGATTTGCTATAGGCTGCTCCTCCTCCACTGGTACCCATGGCTTGCTGCTCGTTGTACTCAATAGCAAACGTTCGGGAGTATTTTTCCGGATTGATCATGACTTTAAAGGGCTCTCCAAATTTCTGAGAGAACTTAGGATCCTCATAAGCCTGTATGGTCATTTTTTCCAGCTTGCCCATTAGCGTTTGTTTTTCTGTTTTAGTTGCTTAATCACCTTTTTCACGCACTCGTTTACTAGTTTGGATTTGTCTCGCTCAGACATCTTTCCTTTTTCTGCGCGGTGCTCTTCGGTTACCGAAACTTTTACTACCAATTCTCTGATTTCTAATGCCATTACTATAATCCGGTTGGTGCGGGTTGATAATATTGATAAGTGAATTCCATCGTCTCTACCGCTATTTTGTTTTCCATCGCCTGCAGATCCGAAACCTGAACTTTCACTGGGTATGCGTTGATGAACAGCCATACCATCGATGGTATTCCTTTTTCATTGAGCAAAGAAATCGAGATGTTCTTCGGCTCTATAGCTGTGCTTAGATTTGAACCCATGGTTTTCATACACCAAGCTGTGAAGCCTGAAGCAGAAGTAACCAAACCTCGCTTTAGAACGAGGTTTTGGTACTTTGTTCTTGTGGGTAGCGAATGAGTGAATCTATTCTCCCCGCCCTCGGTTACCGACTCAGTTTCCATTTCGACGGATAGTCCTGAAACCTCCTGAAAGCTATTGTCTACACTGCTCAAAAGTGAGAGTGCCATGCTTGCTGCATCAGCCAAATCCACCCGGAAGTAAAATCCTACCGGGGGATAGTAGCGTTGTCCAAGAATACTTTTCATACAAAATTAAGGTTTCAAACTACCCTTGTCATTTTGTGTGATGCCTTCATGTACGATTTCGATGGTTTCGATGGCTACCTCATTGGCATCACCTTTCATATCGGTGACCGTGATTTTGGTCGGCCATGCGTTGGCCAGTACCCAAGTCATCAATGGAGCACCGGCTTCATCGAGTAGCTTGATCGTAATCGTCGTACGAACAATGGTATTCATCTTGATCTTGCCATACCACTCCCAAAAAGCATTGTCGTCTTTGAACATACCCTTTTTCATGGTGACGTTGCTGGACTTCACCATGCCCGGCATCTTGGCGGTAGAAAACCGAGGATCGTTGCCGGCTCGATATTCAATAATCTGTGATTCGAGGTCCATTCCGGATACTTCCTGAAATGGGACTTCGCCTATACCACTGTCTGAGCCCATGTCTACACTGAAGTAAAACTTCGGTATGGGCCACATATTTTCTCTAGGGCTTTGAGCTTCTCCTGCCATAGTTATATTAATTTAAATTCGTTAAATACTTATTTTGAAAAATGAAATTTGAATTGCGAGGATTAAGATTCCGGCATTTTTTGCTGGAACGTAATCACAATAAACTCAGCTGGTCTCACGACAGCGACTCTTACTGTAATCCTCATATAACCATCAAGAATATCATTGGCAGTCATGGTAGTACCCAAGCCAACCTGAACATCGTAGGCATCTCCTGGTGTCGAACCAAAGAGTCCTCCTGCCTTCCATACATTGTTTAGGAAGTTGGATATCATCCCTTGTACCAGCACCCAGGTGTTAGCATCATTGGGCTCAAAAACATAGGCTCTTGCCGCAGCTTTGATAGACTGCTCCAGAAATATCATGGTACGTCGTACGTTGACATATCTCCAGTCCTGGCTATTGCCATCGAGGGTACGTGCACCCCACACGATTACTCCTTGTCCGGGAAACGAACGAATGGCGTTTACCGCCTTGCCATTTAGTGGCATATTGAGTTCGTCATTTAGATCATTGCTGATCGTATAGTTTGGTGCAATTACTGAATTCAAACTAACATTAGCAGGAGCTTTCCAAACTCCACGGCTATTATCAACAGCTGTATACACACCTGCCATTGCTGCAGATGCAGGTAGCAAATTGAGTTTTTTCACAGCTTCTTTCACAACTATACTCTTGTACACAGAGCTCATCCCTCTTAGATTAGCTTCTACGGCCAGAAACAAGGACTCTTCAACGTTTTTGGCATCGCCATCGGTCCCATCTGGGTTCTCAGGTATGATTGTATAGTAACCTTCCTTATCAGGGGTAGGTACAGTTTTTAGAATGCGTTCAATGGCCGCATTATGGCTTTGAACTTCTTCTAGAATTTTAGCTTCCTTAGCTTTCTGCTTGTCATTAGCATCCGGATCAGGTGTTGGCTCCGCCACCAGAAGCAAAGGTTTGAGTGTATCTATGTCAAAATTCAGGAAGGTGATTTCTCGATCAGAAACTACATTGGTGTCTAACCATGGAAAGTAAGAAGCTCCCCACTGTAGGTAGTTTGAACCCACTCCGCCTCTAAAAGCCTTAATCAAATCTCTATCAACAAATACCTGATCTGAGTTGGCTCCCGGGACATCCATCAGTGTTACTCTGTTTTGCTCTGCCTGACAGTGATCCAGACATGCAGTATAGACTGAAAAGCAGTCGCTTGCATCAGCAAATGATGGGGCGTCTGGTACCAGTACCATGGTTGGTTCTGGTTCGTCTTTGAGCAGATCAATCGCAGCTACAATATCGTCTTTGACCAACTCTGCAGTATCAGTACTGCCAAGTGAGACGATCCAGCAATTGCCTCCACCATTTTGATAGAATATTCTGACCGAATTATATAGTCTGAAAATACCTTCACTCCAGGTGATTTTGTATTCTTTACGATCGGCTCCTAAACCCAAAGGAAAGGTTTCCCTTTCTTTCTTTGCGGCCTCAGCGTCAAGCGTATCAATGGTGAACTTGTAGTTGGGCGCTCCGCCAAAAATTTGCTCAAATTCGACCAATGAGGTGATTCGTATAGGTTTCCCAAAAACAGACTTTCCTTGTCGTTCGGCTTTTTTGGTATATCCAATAAAAGCAGGAACTGCAGTCGCTACTGCAACGACGGAGTTTGGAAAGGCGTTTTTTTCTTCAATATAGACGCCGGGCGTCTTGTAAGATACAGCCATAGTGTAAAATTTATAAGTTTAGATATTGATTAAAATTTCGTTTAAATATTGGCTTCCATCCTGGTTGAAAATCTTGAAATTGTTGGTGGTACCCAGCGACATATACTGACGTATTGGCTTTTTGGTACCGTTGAGTAGCTGGAAATTGAAGGCTGGTTTTTCTGTTAGTTTCACAGATTGATCAGACGTAAATATCATTTCGTCATCAATAGGTTTTCCTTCAAAACTTATGTTGTCATCTGCATCGATTACCCGAAGCTTGTTAAGATCGTGTTGATCTGATTTGACACGATAGGAAAGCATCACAGATCTGCTTTTAAAATTCAATTGATGTTCCTGTGGCCAATCTGAATGATCGAGCTTTAGTTCGACTACAGCAAACAGGCCCTTTACAAGTTTGGGCTGAAAATAAAAGGTTCCAACGGAAGAATCGGAAGACGTATAAACACCTTCGCTCATTGCATCCAATGATCGGCCAAATCCTGGCTCGTCTGGCTGGATTAGGAAGTCAGTCAGCACATCTTTCCCATTGCCATCGACTAACTGGTGGTCTGGATATTCAACATAGAGCTGCGCAAGTGATCTTCTGATAGGCAAAAGTTCAATGGAATCCATTAAGTCCTTTTGATCCGGGCTGCTTTTAAAACATAGCACCTGCCGGTCATCTGATTGCTGAATATCCGTATAGTTGACCAGGCTTGAATCTCTAAGCAATAGTTGGATGCCAAATGACAATTCCTCTCTATTTTCAGAAAGAAAAGCCAAAGCGTTTTTATGCCCAAGAAAGTGAATAGTATTACCAATTTGACGGTATTGAATCTTGAGTTTTTTCAGAAGATCATTGGTATCTGAGGTGAATTGAATATCGAATAGCTCAGGACTGGAAATATTCCAGTACTCGTGTGTAATATCCAATTGGCTTATGATTTTAAATTCTTCCATCTCAGCTAGCTATTGTTAGATTCATGAGAAGAAACTCTTGGCACATAGGCTTTAACCTGACTAGAATCAAAGATGACCGTTCGTACACGATAAAAAATGCTCGGTACATATTTTCCTCCTAACATACCCCACATGTGGCTCAAATCCTGGTAGGGCAAGTCAATAATGGATAGGCTGATTTTTTGAACTTCTGCGGCCAATGACGGGTGAGTCGAATGATCAAAATAGTTGTTGGCCTGAAAATACAGGACTGCATCTGAGATCAGCTTGAGCGACTCTTCATATTTGCTACAGCGAGCAGAAACCAGTAAATCTATATTAAAAGAAAGTGGTGAATTGGCTCTCCCAAATTCTGAGTTTTTACCGTTGATTTTGGGTACGTGATTTTTGAGTGTGGCCTCTTGCGCCAACTGAGCGAGAGACAATACCAACTTGTCTGATGCATCAGCAGCAGCTGAGCTATCGTCATTGTTGACGGCGGACAAGACAGCCTTATCTTCTCCCCATCGTTGTGTGGTTCTGAAATGTGAATTGAGTTGACTTCGTAAAAAGTCGAAAGTCTGAAATAATATCAACTATTCAAAAATTAGGTTAGTATGGTCAATTAATAAGACAATCAGTAGATAAGAGAATAAGAAGATTACTTACATTGTTAAGTAGTGATTCCCATCCAAAAATCAATTAATCAGCTTATTATGTAAGCTAATACGAGAGTTTTCTATGCGCAATAGGCAAATCACCTAAATCACTTATAAGAATTTTGCCTATATGACCTTCTGGTTATCAACTGTAAAAAATTGTTATAAAAAGGGAGGGAAACGAAAAGAAGCACGTACCTGCTCACTTTGAGTTAGTTACGTGCTTCTTCGAGCATTGACAAGCTCAAATATGCTCACCATCTTATTTTTACACTTGAATTAATTATATTCATTTCGGCTAACGGCGTGATGCAGAATTGCCTAAGCAGATAGTATGGAGAATGTAGAAATCATTCTTCGCTAAGTGGAGCAATTTGCTTTTCTATACTCTCTTTGTTTCCGCAATTATCACAACGATAATGCTTAAGCAATTGACCAGTGTTGGTCCTTGTAGGTTTTTTAATCACCTCTTCTTTTATCTCATGTAAGGTTCTGAATCTACATTCATCACACATTAAACTGGTATGATGGATATCATATTTTTCAATCTTCTTTTTACCTGTCTCTTCATCAATCCATACATCGTAGTCGTATGCAAAAATTTCCTCATGTGCTATTTGTTCCTCCGTAAGGTGCAAATCCTCTTCGTCTTCATTTAGAAGTTTCATTTTATTGCCATTCCATGGGGCATACATTTTTTTGAATCTAATTTTCGCCAGGTGCTTGGCCAATATATAAGGGTAGTAGATTCGAATAATGACTCTGGTAATGTACCAAAACATGACGCCTACAATGAGCGAGCCGGCAGACTGCACCACGAGTTCAAAATTGTTTACTGTTTTGTATTGACCAATTAAAATACTATTGAGATAGAGTGCCAAGCTAATTGAAGCAAAAATCATCACATTCAGAAAAGCGGGGATTTCATGAGTACTTACATACTCGTATACTTTGGTACGGTTTCGGCCGATCAGCAGTCCAATGACATAAAAGAGAAAGATGGAAAAAGAAATAAATAAGAAGAGCAAGGCCCATACTTCGGCTCCCTCCTGCCATTGAATAATAAATTCTGAATATTTGTTCTTCATGATCGTAGTGTTTGGTGTCTTTATAAAGTAACCGATCAATAAGAAATAAAACGTTGACCAAGATTAGGTCAAATTATGATTAATATCAGAATATATATACCGTGTTGCAAGCTAGCTCAGTTTCTTTACCTTCTGCTGCTCGGTGGATGCATCGATCATTTTGGCATAACTGATTTTTTCTCCTGTAGCAATGGATTCATAGTAAAAATGAAATCCATCTAAAGTCAGGGTGCATTCGCCAAGCTCATATCTTAGCACCTCTACTCTGTCTCCCTCTACGAGAAGCTGCCCATCTATATCGAGTAATTGTGGTGCTTTCTTCTCCTTTTTCTTTCTTTTGAATAGTCCAAACATCAATGCAAATCCTTTCTTGTGGCGTGCAAATTATTTAATTCTTCCACAAAAATGAATGTATATTATCTAATTTTAGCGTTAAAAATAAAGGCTTTAAAACACGAGAAAAATGAAATACTTCCAACTGCTGGCTTTGATTCTTATTTTAGGATCATGTAATAATCTCCCGTCTGCGCAAAAACAAGAAGCAGAGACCAAAACTGATCAAACCAAACAAGTCTCAGATAGCACACCCAACGAGGCACTAAAATTCAAAAGCAAGGGCATTCAGACTATCTATAATGCGTACGAAAAACTGCGAGATGCATTGGTTGCGACAGATTATGAGACAGCCAAAAAATTTGCTACAGACCTGAGTGAAGCTTTAAAAAAGGATGAAGAAAACATGCAACAGGCCAGCATGGTCGAAGGTATCATCAGTGCCGGAGAAATAGAAGCTGCACGAGTTGCCTTTTCGGCCTTAAACGATTCAATGGAGAGCATTTTTGAAGGATCGTTGGAATCAGGTGAAATCAATAAATGCTACTGTCCGATGGCACTCGACAATACTGGCGCCTCATGGTTTAGTACCTCCAAGGAAATTAAAAACCCATACTTCGGAGACAAAATGTTGAAATGTGGCACCATCAAGAAAACAATAAAATAGGACAGCGAACTGGTTGCAGCTTCTAGCCGACAGTTCGGTTTCATTAGCAATGGTCCGAAGCACTGAGGACAAGATAAATCTCCTAATGTAAGCGTGTATTGTTTGGCTTAACATTATTTCCTGAATTAATATTAAGCCGCTCCCATGAAGTTGACTGCGATTTTGCTATATTCGTGGCTCATTAGAGCCCGTGGTTTTAGTCCGCTAATAATTCGCGTTTGGCCTCGAAATTTAATAGATTATATAGCAACATTAATTAATAAATAAGCACATGAAGATTCTTGTTTGTATTACACATGTTCCAGACACGACTTCCAAAATTGCCTTCACGGATGGCAATACAAAGTTTGACCAAACTGGTGTACAATATATCATTGGCCCGTATGACGACTATGCTCTGGCTAGAGCAGTAGAACTCAAAGAGCAAACAGGTGGAAGCATCACGGTGTTGAATGTTGGTGAGGCCGAAACTGAACCCACGCTAAGAAAGGCGCTTGCTATTGGTGCCGATGATGCCATCCGCATCAATTCTTTTCCAAAAGACTCATTTTTTGTGGCTAATCAGATTGCCAACGCTGCCAAAGATGGTGGATATGATCTGATACTAATGGGCAGAGAGTCTATCGACTTCAATAGTGGTGTGGTGCACAGCATGGTTGGAGAGCTATTGGGTATACCTTCTCTCTCCCCTATAATGACTTTGGATATTGAAGGTACCACAGCCAAAATGACTCGCGAGATAGAGGGTGGCAAAGAACATCTTGAAGCAGAACTCCCATTGGTACTTGGATGTCAGGAACCTATCGCAGAATGGAAAATTCCAAACATGAGAGGAATCATGACTGCCCGTACAAAACCTTTAAATGTAGTAGAACCTGCTGATGATTCTGTTCGAACTCAGCTCAGTACTTATGAAATGCCTCCTGCAAAAGGAGCTGTCAAAATGATCGATGCAGAAAATGTATCTGAATTGGTAGATTTATTAAAAAACGAAGCCAAAGTAATCTAATTACCCACTGATCGAAACATTGGTTCCGACCCAAAAAAATATAACATGTCAATATTAGTATTTATAGAAATTTCAGAAGGCGAGATTAAAAAATCTTCTTTGGAAGCGGTAAGTTATGCCGCAGGAATAGGTGGTGACGTAACTGCTATCGCTATCGGTGAAGCAGATGCTGCTGCGCTAGCAAAAGCAGGTAAAGCAGGAGCCTCCAAGGTATTACACGTAGCAGACGATCAATATAAGCAAGGCAATATTCTTGCCTACTCGTCGGCCATCGCTGCGGCTGTGGAAAGCACCGGTGCTGAGACAATAGTCTTAGCAAAATCTTCTCTAGGCGATCCGGTAGCAGCCAGACTAGCTATCAAAATCGGCGCATCGCTTGCGACAAACGTCACCGAATTGCCAGATACTTCTAAGGGCTTCACCGTGAAAAGAAGTATCTACACAGGCAAAGCATTTGCTCATGTAAACCTAACTGAAGGTAAACGCATCATTGGTATCAAAAAGAATGCCGCCATGATCAAGGAGGACGGTTCTGACGCTGCAGTCGAAGCTTTCGCTGTCAATCCTGATGATGCCGATTTCAAAGTGAAAGTAACTTCACAAGAAAAAGCAACAGGTGAGATATTGTTGCCCGAAGCGGACTTAGTGGTTTCTGGTGGAAGAGGCCTAAAAGGCCCGGAAAATTGGGGAATGATCGAAGATCTGGCGAAGACGTTAGGAGCAGCTACAGGTTGTAGCAAGCCTGTGTCGGATATGGATTGGAGACCTCACCACGAGCACGTGGGTCAGACAGGGATCAAGGTGGCTCCTACGCTGTATATAGCTGTAGGCATCTCTGGAGCTATTCAGCACCTTGCTGGTGTCAACTCATCCAAGTTTATCGTAGTTATAAACAAAGACCCTGAAGCACCATTTTTTAAAGCCGCAGACTACGGAATCGTAGGTGACGCTTTTGACGTGGTACCGAAATTAACAGAAGCCATCAAGGCAGTAATTAATTAGTAAGCATTGGAGAAAATAAAACTAGATATCATAGGATTATCCTCCAGTCATGCACAATCGGGCTCATTTGCGCTTGTGTTAGGCGAATCGGAAGGTGGTCGTAGACTGCCCATCATTATTGGTATGTTCGAGGCTCAGGCCATTGCCATTGAAATTGAGAAGATTACGCCTAACCGGCCCATGACTCATGATCTATTTAAATCCTTTGCAGGACACTTTGATATTTCGATTCAGGAAATTATCATCTCTGATCTAAAGGAAGGTGTGTTTTTTGCTAAAATTGTCTGTGTTGATGCTCAAGGTAAGCAGGTAGAAATCGATGCCCGCCCGTCAGACGCCATTGCTATTGGCATCAGATTCGATGCAGCTATTTATACTAACCCCGCTGTGATGGAGGAAGCAGGCATAGTAGTGACAGATGAGTTTGAGGAAGAGTTGGACACACTCACTAACGCCGAAGAAGATTCAAAAGAGGAAGAAAAAGGTAAAGGGATCAAGAAACATTCTGTGGAAGAGCTCAACAGACTACTTGAAAAAGCCCTGGCCGAAGAGGACTATGAGAAGGCTGCTCAGCTCCGAGATGAACTGAATAAGCGCAACTGATTTATTGATATTCTGATTTTAAGATTAGATGGCAGAGCCTGAAAACATTTCAACAAGAATCTTAGAATTTTATCAGACTTTATCCGCTCCTGCCAAATTGCCAAAGTCCGTAGAAACCCTGAATCCTTATCAAACCGACGAGGGGTGGGATACTACCTCCCGATTTTATCACAAATACTATACAGATAAGCGTTCGAGAAGGATGTTGTTTGGCATCAATCCAGGTCGATTTGGTGGTGGTATTACCGGCGTACCGTTCACCGACCCTCTGCTACTGGAAACGGTATGTGATATCGAAAACTCCTTCAATAAAAGAGCTGAGCTGAGCTCAAGGTTTATTTACGAGATGATTGCCAGCTATGGCGGGCCAGAAGAATTTTATAACAAGTTCTATATTACCGGAATGTCTCCATTAGGCTTTGTACAAGATGGTAAAAACCTCAACTACTATGATCTTGCTGACTGGCAGAAAATATTTGAGAAGGACATGACAGCATGGGTTAAGGCTCAACTCAAATTTAACATTGACACCTCGGTGGCCTATAGCATCGGACAAGGTCAAAATCTAAAATTTTTGAATCGCCTCAATGACGAACATGGGTTTTTCGACGAAATCGTTCCACTGCCCCATCCTAGATGGGTCATGCAATACAGGCTCAAACGCAAAGCAGAATTTATCGCTGAATATCTTGAAAAACTGGGCTAAGCCGGCCGCTCATCAAACTGGACCCTTGAAAGTCGGTAGATAAAACGATATTTAATATCTTCGATGATTAAATCACCACATATGCGCAACATTTTTACAATTATACTACTCGTCGTTCCGATGATGCTTCTCGCACAGACTCCATATAAGTTTAAGCGTGTCATCGATCTTGAAACCACTCCCGTGATCAGCCAGGGCAATACAGGCACTTGCTGGAGTTTCTCTGCTTCATCATTCGTAGAATCAGAAATCTTACGACAATCTGGCAAGGCAATCGACATCTCAGAAATGTACACGGTACGTCAGACCTACATGGCTAAGGCTGAAAACTATGTGATGAGGCAAGGAAAAGCACAGTTTAGCGAAGGCGGACTGGCCCACGATGTCCTGAAATCTATCAAGGCTAATGGACTGGTACCGCAGGAGATCTACGACGGCTTAGACCCGGACAAAAACTATCACACTCATGCTGAAATGTCCGCAGTTCTCGAAGCCATGTTGGATACTTATATTGAGAATCCCGGCAAGAAACTGAGCAAGAAATGGAAGCCTGCTATCAACGCAGTACTGGACGTATATTTAGGAGCAGTTCCAGAGGAGTTTGCCTATGAAGGGAAAACCTACAACCCTCAAACCTTTCTGGAGATGACTGGCATAGATCCAGACCACTATGTGTCGTTGACATCGTTTAGCCATTCCGAGTTTTACAAACCCTTTGTTCTCAACATACCGGACAACTTCAGTAATGGCAGTTTTTATAACCTACCGTTAGATGAATTCATTGCCACACTGGATCATTCTCTGGCTAATGGCTATACCGTAGAGTTTGATTGTGATATGAGCGAGCCGACATTTTCTGCCCGTCACGGCCTGGCTGTAATTCCAGAAGATGCTGCAAATAATATGGCGGCCTTGACTTCCGTATATCCTGAGCTAAAAATTAGTCAGCAATATCGACAGGAGGAATTTGAAAACTATACGACTACTGATGATCATTTGATGCACATCACAGGCCTGCTAAAAGATCAAAACGACACCAAATATTATCTGATCAAAAACAGCTGGGGTAATCTTTCCAATGAAATTGCCCAGGATGGGTTTCTCCATATGAGTGAATCATATATGCGACTGAAAACGATAAGCATCACTGTCCACAAAGATGCTATTCCTGATACAATTCGTAAGAAGCTCGGGCTGCAATAGATATAAAACTACGGATTGACCATGTCGCGTAGGTAGTAGCCCGTGATTTGCCATTTTTGATCTTTTTTACCCAACAACCAGGTCGTTCGTTCGTTTTTCCATGCTCTAAACTTATTGCTACCAGTATCTCTGGTAATGACCACAGCGGCGTTGGCGCGAATGTGTATAGAAATGATTTCGTACTGATTTTGATAGGGACCGGCCTCTGCAATGAACTGACTGGGCCAATTATTTAGGTCTTTGCCGGATAGAAACATGTGCGCCTGCCAGTTCAATGGCTCACCAGAATAGTTGCCGTTGAACATTATAAACTGATCTGAAATTGCGTCTGTCACAAGTTTGACTTGACCAGAAGACAATCCAAGATGATATGAGTCTATGGCCTGTTTAATCTCCTTGTGCTCGATGTCCTTGACATCCATGCCTGTCACACGATTGTATTTCCATAAATGCGTCAATTGCCACGATTCTCCATAGTCTGTAGAAAGGTGAGTAGACCATTCGAAAGCGTCCGCGCTATGACGAGTCAATTCAAACTTGACTCGCATCCTTTTCTTTTCATTATTGCGCAGCCAAAGCATTTTGATATCGTTGCCATCTGTTTCTCCATTAAAAACCATGGTGCTTGCATGTTCTGAATCAAAATAGACGCGTTGAAGTTTCATTGAATCAACCATCAGCAGTGTAGACTCGACAGCGTAGACCTTGCTTTTGTAAATTCCTTTATAATTCTCCTTGATACTACATCCTTGAATACCAGTGGTAATAGTAGAGATACCAACATTGATCTCGTACTGACCCGGAGAAACTCGGTCCTTAGTTTCTACTTTCCATGATCCTAAAAGCTCCTCTAAGATTTGATTTCCTTCATACTGGCAAGGATACTTTGGGTTTTGCGCAAAAAGAAACATGTTTCCAGCGCATAAGTTGAAGCAAAAAGCAAATACAAAATGTTTCATTTTTTTCAATCATTCATTAGGTTATGGATACTCCAGATAATGACTTTGCCATCCCCACCTGAGCTGATGAGCAGTGTGTTGTTTTCGGCAAGTGCAATCCCAGAGCAATATTTATCATGGGCTTTGAATATTTTGATCACTTTATCACCTTTCCAAATTTTGATTTTACTATCAAAACCAGAGGTAATGATGTAATCATCCATTGCTACGATTCCTGAGATCGGGCCTTCGTGTCCTTTCCATTGGGATTTCAGCACCCAATCATCCGTCCAAAGGAAAATATTCCCTCCACGGTCGCCGGTAATGAATTGGTTCTTGTCATTCATGGCTATTTGCCAAATCGGCTCAGGATGTTCCGTGTCTATTGACTGTTTTTCTGCTCCGGCTAAATCCCAAATTTTGATCTTTTTGTCATCTGCAATTGAGATCAAACCCAGACTATCATGGTACATTGTTTGTCGTGTATGGCCTTCGTGACCAAACAGTTTGACGTTCTGATTCCAACCATCTTTCCAGACCACCACGATTTGGTCCCTACCTGTAGTAATCGTAAGATTCTGATCGTATAGCACGTTGACACTAAGCGCTGAGGCGGTGTGGACCTTTTTTTCATCGATGATTCGACTTTCTAAATTTATCCTATAACCAAACCCGGAATAATCTACTGCGACCACCTCCAAGCTGTCCAGACCGAAGGCAACATCAGCGATAGAGTGTCGAAAGCCTTCGAACTTACCCAACTGCGATCCCTTGGTCGTATATACATAGACAGCCGAATCTTTGCCAGCCGCAACAATTCTGGTCCCATCACGAGAGACAGACAGGCCATAAATAGTATTTGGATGTTTGAGCACGGTCAACTGAGCATATGATAGATTTGAAAAGAAGAGCAATAGAATGGCTAATACTTTAGTCATAGGGCCTTTATAATTTGAGTTTTAAATAATTACGAAAATTCAATTTACCTATTCAGTCCTTTTTGATAATCAACCACTTGCTATATACAAACCAGAGGTATTAACGGTCAAATGGGTAATGGTAATCTAGCTCCAATCTATGAACATAACCTATTTAGAGAAATAGTACAATTACTTATTAGCATTATACCCAAACGCGAAATAGTACAAACATACCCTGGAAATTATGCAAATAATAAAGCTAAATTCAATAGGCGCAATATTGGATTAATTCAATCTAATTTACTTATATTCTATATTTTATAAGAATTATACAATTTAGGAAAATTACCTAATAATTTTTTTAGGTGTATCTACGGATTACTATTATACAATCAAAACTGCATATTTGTAAAAGAACTCTAAAACAAACAATCATGAATCTAGTCAGAAAATCAATTATCATTCTTACAGTATTGATGAAAGCGATTCCTTTGGCCTTGTATCTTATATTTGTTTAAACCCGAAAAACTGGCGTCGCCAGTCACAGATCTTTTCTTAATTAGCTATAGAAAGTAGAAATCAGAAAAGTGACGCCCCGGTTTTGGTGGTTAGCAATTCAAGGCTATTAAAACCTCGCACAGAATTGCCCTTTTTGTTTAGTTTAGGGCTCCAAACTGCCACAGCAAATTCTTCGGGATATAGAGCAGCAATACCTCCCCCTACTCCACTCTTACCTGCCAACCCAACCTTAAATGCAAAATGACCAGACTCATCGTAAAACCCACACGATAACATCAAAGCATTGATTCTCTTGACTTGGCTTTTTGTGAGTCTAAATCCCGCATGATCGTATGCCTTCCCGTTTTCTCCGAAGTGCAAAAATGCACAGGCCAGTTCACGACAATTCATTTCTATAGAACACTGTTTGTAGTAAAAATCTAGAATTTCGTCGGCATCATTCTCAATATTACCCTTGGCTTTCATCATATTCACAAATGCCACGTTGAGATAGCCTGTTTCCTTTTCTGATTGTGCAACTATAGGATTGTAGGTAATATCAGAGACTCCGGTGAGCGATTGCACGAAAGCAAACAAATCACGTTCAGCATCTTTCAGTTCTGACAATAGTACATCCACTACCACCAAAGCTCCTGCATTCACAAATGGATTTCTGGGGATTCCATTTTCATATTCCAGCTGCACTATAGAGTTAAAAGGGTTACCGGATGGTTCTACTCCTACCCGCTTCCATAATTGATCACCAAGTAGTGAAAAGGCCATAGCCACTGTAAACACTTTGGATATACTCTGTATAGAAAATCTATCCTCAGAGTCTCCGATGGCAAAATGCTCATTATTGACCGTAGTCAGGTGAATTCCAAATTTCTTCGGATCTACTTTGGCCAATTCAGGAATATAATTAGCCACTTCTCCTGTATTTGGAAACGTGGACACCTCATTTGAAATTTCCTGAAGTATTTGCTGATAATTCATTCATCAAAAATGAATGGATTATTCGATAGTATGAAATAGTTCGGCTAATCTTTTCTCCATCTCAGGTGAGATCTTGTTGTTTTCGATGGAGACATGTTTATGTCCTAAATAATTCATCCCAAGATACTCGGCCGTCATTCTAATAGGCTCGGCAAACCAAGGCTCAAAATGATCCCCTTCAGTCTGGCTAATCAGTGCCAGCGATTTGCCTCTGAGTTGTCTACCAAGATCCTTTTCGATCGTTAGCAGATCAGAGGTGCGATCCAGAAAATTTTTGAGTTGAGCGCTCATGGTGTACCAATAAATAGGCGTGATCAGTACAAGAGTGTCATAGTCGGCAACGAAGTTGCGAATTAGCGTTAAGAAATCGTCATCTTTATTTAGGTGCTCATAGTCATAGTAGCTGATTTCTTTTTGATTAAGATCTACCATAAAACTACCACTGATTTTTGAAAATCGATTGGCTACCAGTCGGGTGTTTCCGTCACTTCTGGCACTTCCCATGACCGTCATTATCGAAGAGTTCTGTTGTTTCATATTATACTTATTTTGAGTTTTAAGTTGTAGCAAGTAACGGGTCCAACTCGGTAATTTGATCAAAGATTTGATCATTAGAATCAATGGCCCAATAGAGGCCAGCAATTATCAAACTGTCAGTCATGTGTTTGTTGATTCGTTATCTGTTGCTAAATTGAAGTTAAACCTGGATTATGCATTAGGAATCGTGATGAAAGCTATAAAGCGCAAAGAAAGAAGCACTTATATTGAAGAGGCATAGCACCGCTATGGTGATTCAATAAATATATGTGTAAGTGTCTATTTCAAAGTGTTTTATGATTGGAATAGATTATCTAATGCATATTTCAGGTTAAAGTCAAAAACTCATGTTAAATAAACTCGTACTCATCATTCTCGCCTTGACCTCTATAGGGTGCTCTACTCCTTCTGGAACCGTCACCTATCATCCAGCCAATAGGGATAGTGGTTTCGAACATCCCTACTTTCTTTTTGTACCTGATGGCTTACAGGACACGACCACTTACATTTTAGTCGAACCAAACAACACAGGTTATGTAAGTAATGACTTTGAAGACCATCGTGAAGGTGCTGAAAATCTAATCAACAACAGTGGCAATCTTGGAAACATGCTGGCCAGGAAATTACGTACTCCGCTATTAGTTCCGGTTTTTCCACGATCTGAGACCAACTGGCGGACTTATACGCATGCGTTAGACAGAGATGTAATGTTGGAAAAGGAAGGCACGCTGCGTCGCTTAGATTTGCAGTTGCTAGCCATGATAGAGGAGGCACGAGACTCATTGTTGAGGGGCTCCGATATCATTATACGCCCCAACATTCTTATGACCGGTTTTTCTGCTTCGGGCACCTTCGCAAATCGATTCACAGCGCTGCACGCTGACAAAGTAAGAGCAGTAGCGGCAGGTGGAATCAATGGAATCCTAATGCTACCGACTGACTCTCTGGAAGATACACCGCTCAACTATCCACTTGGCACTGCTGACATCAAAGAGCTTACAGGTAAGACCTTTGACTCAATAGGGTTCAGGGAAACGCCCCAGATGCTGTACATGGGTGCAGAAGACGATAATGACGCCGCATCCTATAGTGATGCTTATGACGACCAGGAAAGGGAGCTCATCTATCGACTACTGGGTAAAAAAATGCTGCCGGATCGATGGACCAAATGTAAGCTCATATATGACGGTCAGAAAATAAATGCTGATATTTTGACTTACCCTAGCAAGGGCCATGAACTTTCTGATGGCATACAAAACGAAATCCTTGCTTTTTTCAGAAAGCATACAAGCGACAAGCATTAGGTGGCAGAATATGGGTCAATTAAACCGTATGGCGGTGATCGGTTTCACCCTTGATACCACGGCCATTGGGATACCAAGTGCCAGAGACACTACCAGAAAGGTAAGTGCGTTGAGGGCTATCAAAGATTCATAATCCCAGGCAATTGGCACATAGTACATATAGTAATTGGCTGCGTCCAAAGGTACGATCTGAAACTGATCCTGTATCAATGCTATAAGCAACCCGGCCAGATTTCCATAGAGTAATCCCTTTGATACCAGCAGCATCCCTTTGAGTAAAAAGATTCGCTTGACTTGTCTCTTGCTCGCACCCAAGGCCTGCAATACTCCTATCATATAAGTACGCTCCAAGATCAGAATCAGCAATATTGAGATCATATTAAAACACGCAACTATCAATATCAACCCAAGAAAGACTGTGACGTTCTGATTGAGTAGTCCCAACCAATCAAAGATTTGATTGTACTTATCGCTGACTTTATCAACATATAGGTCAGCATCTATGGCGTTGAAAAGTACATTTTCGGCCTTGTCGATCTGCTTTTTATCTTTTACAAAAATCTCAAACCCGCCCACCTGATCTTCATTCCATTCGTTGAGTCGCTGGATCATTCCCAAATCTCCGAGAATGATGCTTTTGTCAAACTCTTCTAATCCGGTTTCATAAAGCCCAACCAGCTTCAACCTCCTGAACCTCGGCGGGTTTTGTACAAAATGGATCATAAACTGATCTCCGATTCGCAACCTAAGCTTGTTAGCGATATGAGTACTGAGTACCACTTCCGTTGAATATCCGGATTCGGTATGTTTGATAAATCTGCCAGATCTCATGTTGGTGCTAAACCTGAGGGTATCAAATTGACGATCTACTCCTTTGAAAATCACTCCCTCAACTTCCTCTTTTGTTTTAATGAGTCCAGCTTTGAAGGCAAAGGCCTGTACATGGTCGATGAATTCGAATTGATCCTTTTCTACATAAAAGTCCGATTTGAAGCTGATAGACTTTTCATCCAGCGAGTTACCCATATTGTACTTGGTAATCTCCAGATGCCCCTTGAAATTATAGATCTTATCCTTAATGGTTTGCTGAAAGCCGCCGAGTATAAAAAAGGCCAAAATCATAGCCGCAAGTCCAACGCTAATGCTAATGACCGCAAGTTTAGAGATGATCGAAGCAAACGAAGAATTGGCCTCTGATGTAATACGTTTGGATATGAAATAGGGAAAATTCAATTTTTACAATTACATTCGTTGAGTAGTCAGTAAAAGCTGTAAAATAAATAAATCGGGTCAAAATTGTTGAGGATAATCAAATACTTTAATCGCATAATTGTCGCCTTGGTCTTTCTGATTCAGTTTGGTTGCCTGGCTCAGTCTAGTGATCAACCGAAGATCATCACTGGTGCTGAACAATTGGATCAAATCTTACCTGTGCTGAATGGTAAATCTGTTGCTCTCCTGGTGAATCATACCTCTATGATTGGGCAAACTCACCTATTGGACACACTCCTTTCTCATAATGTTTCTATCAAAACTGTCTTTGCTCCTGAACACGGTTTTAGAGGAGATTTGGCTAATGGAGAAAAGGTCTTCGATGAGACGGATCAGGTGACAGGACTACCTATAGTCTCTCTATATGGTAAAAAAGTAAAGCCCACTGCAAAACAATTGGAAGGAATCGACATTGTAGTATTTGATATTCAGGATGCAGGCGTGCGATTTTATACCTATATCAGCTCTATGCACTACATGATGGAGGCATGCGCCGAACAGAACATCGAATTTATGATTTTGGATCGACCCAATCCAAACGCCCACTATATCGATGGGCCAGTGATGGAACCGCAGTATACATCTTTTGTAGGACTTCATCCCATCCCGATTGTGTACGGTACTACGTTGGCGGAGCTGGCAAGGATGATAAAAGGTGAAGGCTGGATCGATACTGCCGATCAGCTGAAATTGAAAATCATACCGCTAAAAAACTGGACACACCAGACACCCTATTCGCTTCCCATTAAGCCTTCTCCAAATTTACCCAATGAGCAGTCTATTGCACTCTATCCAACCTTGGGCCTGTTTGAGGGTACAAATGTGAGCATGGGTAGAGGAACTCCATTTCCATTTCAAGTAATAGGTTTTCCTGACTCTACTTTTGGAAATTTCGAATTTATACCTAGGAGTATTCCCGAGGCCTCGAAGTACCCTAAGCATGAAGACAGGGTCTGCTTTGGACAAGATCTTAGAGCCATTAAGGCTTCATCCGGAATTGACTTGAATTATCTGCTGACGTTTTATCAAAAGTCCAGTGCTAAGGAAGAGTTTTTCAATTCATTCTTCACGAATCTGGCGGGTACAAAAAGGCTAAGACGCCAGATCGAAGATGGCCTGACAGAAGACGAAATCAAGGCGAGCTGGCAAGATGATCTAACTGCTTACAAAGAATTGAGACTAAAGTACCTATTATATTAGACCTGCTTATTTATTGCAGATCATAGCCCTGTTCTCTCCAGGCATTGATTCCACCTTTCAGGTCATAGACCTTGGCAAAACCTAATTCACTCATTTTAGCAGCTGCTTTTCCACTTCGTCCGCCAGCCGCACAGTATACATAATAGGTCAACTCTTTGTCCAGCTGTTTTAGCTGTTCTTCGAAGTCTTCATCACGAAAGTTCACTTGCTGAGCACCAATCAACTTGCCGAGCGCAATTTCCTCATCAGTTCGCACATCCATGATCACAAAGTCATCCGATTCATTTTCTATCATCTCCTTGAATTCTTCAGCCGAAAGTCTTTCGTTGATTTGAGCCGTACAGCTAGACAACATCATACAAAACCCAACCAGAACTAAAATTGAAGCAAAAATGGAGTTTTTCATTTTCGAATATGTTTAATTTTGAATACTAAGATAATCAATCTGAAGCATGACTGCTACACCTCTGATCACTACTGATAGAACTTATTTACAATCGCCGGATAAGCTGACAATAGAGCAAGTCAGGATGCTGGATATTGATCCCGATATCATGCGATTCATTACTGATGGGAAACCCAAAACCGGGGATCAATCCAAACAATGGTTGGAAACCAAGCTGAGGGAATATCAGAAAAATGGGTACGGACTTATGCCCGCCTACCTCAATTGCAACAATGAATTCATCGGATGGGCTGGAATTAAGCATCTGGAGAATACGCCGAAAATTGAAGTCGGCTATAGACTTCACAAGGACTTTTGGGGGCAAGGTCTAGCCACAGAAATTACTTTGGCCGTCATCGAATATGCCAGGCACCAACTTGGAATCAACGAGCTGGTGGCTATCACTGCACTCGAAAATGAAGCTTCCAAAAACGTACTTCGAAAATGCGGGTTTGAATATGTAGCCGACTCATTCTGTTATAATACAGAGGTCGCCTTTTTTGAATTAAAACAATAATTTCTACTATTTCTTATTGATTTTCAATTTTAATAAACATATTTACGTAGTTAACTACGTTTTTATTTACTTTTATATATGGATACTGTAAAGCAATTAGGCGAACTAGCTCTTGGAAGCAGGCTCAAGCGATTGAGTGAAGAGATCATGAAGGACGGAAAAAAGATCTACACTGATAATAAAATTGATTTCGAACCCAAATGGTTTCCAGTCTATCATGCGATCTCACAATCCAAACAAATGACAGTAACAGAAATTGCCGAAGCTGTAGGCTTCAAACATCCATCTGTGAGTCAACTGGTAAAGGAGCTAGAGAAGAATGGCTTGATCGAAAGCACATTGAGCAGCACGGATGCGCGGAAAAGAAATCTCGTACTCTCAAAAAAAGGCCGAGATCTCCTACCCGGTATTGAGTCTATTTGGTCGGACATATCCAATGCACTCAACGAGATGATCAGTAAACATACCCACAACATTTTATGTGCGATAGAGCAGTGTGAAGACGACTTTGAGCAAACACCTATGTACGAAAGAGTGCAAAGCCATCGTAAGGCCCGATTGATGGGTCAGATTGAAATCATAGACTATCAACCGCAATTTGCAAAGGACTTCATGAGATTGAATGTGGAGTGGATAGAAAAATACTTCAAACTGGAAGATGAAGACAAAAAAACACTTGAGGATCCTGATAAGTACATCATTGAGCCTGGAGGAGCTATCAAACTCGCCAGATATAAGGACGAGATAGTTGGTACTTGTGCACTAATCAAACTCAGCGATCAGGTTTTTGAATTGGCTAAAATGGCTGTCACAGAGAAGTGCCAGGGTCTACAAATCGGCAAGAAACTAGGCTTGTCTGTACTGGAAAAGGCTAAATCACTCCACGCCGAGAAGGTCATTTTAGAATCAAATAAAAAACTCACTCCCGCTATTAACCTATACAAATCATTAGGCTTTAAGTCCGGACAGCACTTTGGCGATAAATCAGTATATGAAAGATGTGATATCGAAATGGAAATACTGATATAAGCGTATCTTCGCAGCATAATTTACAATATGACCGATCATTCTAATCAGCAGCGAAGAGGTTTGATATTCGCCTTATTAACCGCACTCCTGTGGGGATTTCTTGCCATTGCACTAAAAGTCTCAGTAGCAGTCCTTGACCCAATAACGGTCTCTTGGTTTCGCTTCTCGATTGCCTCCGTGCTCATCCTGGTCTTTATTCAAGTAAAGAAACCAGGAGAATTTGCGGCGTTAAAGAAATTTCCGTGGCTAGCGCTAGTAGCTGCAGCAGGGCTATGTCTCAACTATGTAGGCTATATCTCTGGCATCCAGCTCACCTCGCCTAACAATGCTCAAATCATCATTCAATCTGCTCCGCTGGTGCTTGGCGTCATTGGAATCGTCTTTTTCAAGGAGCAGATTTCTCGACGTCAGCTGACAGGGATCGTAATAGCAGCAGCAGGATTCTACTTTTTCTATCTCACCCAACTCGACAACACCCATGAAGCTGAACGGTCGGTCTACAACAGTGGGTCGCTCTACGTATTACTGGCTGCGCTATGTTGGGTCATATATGCTGTTTGTCAGAAGATACTTGTACGCACATATCCAGTCAGAATTATTAATTCTATTCTTTTCATATTCTCCACGGTGGCTTTGGCTCCTCTCGTCGATTATCAAAGTATTTTTCAAATGAGTATAGGGATGTGGTTTCTGATGTTGTTTTTAGGACTGAATACGCTGTTAGCGTATAGCTTTTTAGGTGAAGCCTTTAAGTATGCCGATGCCAACAAAGTGGGAATTATCATTACGTTGAACCCACTTATTACGATTTTTGTAATGACCGCATTGTCCTATTTGGAAGTAAGCTGGATTGCCTCAGACGAACTCTCAGCAATGGGATTTGTTAGTGCTTTAGCTGTCATAGGCGGAGCAATTCTGGCAGTTAAGTCTAAATAGCCTTTGAAAACAAAATAATATTTGTACTTTTATTCTATGAGTCGAATTATTACCACCGTACTGATTGCATTAGTACTTTTGGCCAAATTTTCAGTGGGAGAATCGCAACCATCCACTGAAGTATTCTTATTTGAGCTAACCGAAACCGAAGGAACTTATCGGCTTGCCAAGCCAACCAACCTCACCAATAATGCTGGCTACGACAATCAGCCCATGTTTTTGAATAATGAGGAAATAGTGTACGCCGCTACCTTCGATGATCAAACTGATATTGTAAAACTGAATTTCAATACCAAAGAGAAAACCAGACTAACAAATACACCTGGTAGTGAATATTCTCCTAAACCTACACCTGATGGGAAATACATCTCCTCTATAATACTATCCAAAGATGGCACTCAGGTACTTGCCAAATATCCCTTGAAGGGCGGTGAGCCAAAAATCATTCCTTCTGAACAAAAAATTGGATACTACTGCTGGTTTGATCGCAAAACTGTCTTTTCATTCGTTTTGGGATCTCCCCCATCACTGCAAGAATGGAATACTAAGAGTTCGCAGTTTAAGATCATCATGATGAATCCTGGCAGATCGTTGAGTAGAATCCCAAATCAGAAGGCTGTTAGCTTTATTCACAAGGAATCGGATGATATCTGGTATCTCAATAGCTATGATCCATTTACCGATAAGGTCACTTATATCACCGAGTGTATTAAAGGTGCAGAAGATATGGTTTGGGCCTCTGATGGCACGGCATTCTTGAGTAACAATAAGAAAATATACAAATTCAATCCAGAAACTGATCAATCTTGGGTACTGATTGCCAATATGGACACTTTCCAACTATCGGTGGCCTCTCGCCTCGCCGTAAGCCCTGATCGGAAATGGATGGCTGTGGTCATAGATGAAGAATAGTCTGAATCCTCAAATTACCTCTTAGGCTATATTTAATTCCCATACTTTTTTAATGAATAGGCTCGATATTCTAATCTATTAGTTCTATTTGTCGTAATAGAACAAAGAATTTTTAACCATTCGTATGAGCAATCAGAAAGCGTCCCTCGGACATGTCTTCAAAACCATTGTATTACCCAGAAAAAATTTACTACTCCTTGGACTAGTGCTGATTATCATCAGTCGGGTCGCAGGACTAGTTTTACCAGGTGCTAGTCAGTACTTGATAGACAACGTCATTAGCAATAAGGACTATGACATGCTTAAGACTCTGCTTGTCATTGTAGTTGGAGCTATCGTTGTCCAGTCGGCAACCAGTTTTGCATTGACACGGCTCTTGAGTGTCGAGGCACAACATCTAATCGCTCAGCTACGGGTGAAAGTACAAAAGCAAATTGTACAGCTTCCTATCAACTTTTTTGATGAAAATAAGAGTGGCGCTCTGGTCTCTCGAATCATGAGTGATGTCGAAGGCGTCCGAAATCTGGTTGGCACTGGCCTGGTACAACTTTTTGGGGGTTCGCTGGCGGCTATCCTGTCGCTTATTTTATTGATTCGAATCAGCCCAATGATGACTGTATATGTACTGGTACCGGTTGTCATTTTTGGCGTCATTTCTCTGAAAGCATTCAGCTACATTCGTCCCATTTTTAGAAATCGAGGAAAAATCAATGCCGAAGTGACAGGGCGACTAACTGAAACGCTCAATGGCATCCGGGTAATAAAAGGATTTAACGCAGAGGAACAAGAAATTAAGACCTTTGAAACTGGTGCACTGAGGTTGTATGAAAATGTAAAAAAGAGCCTCACCTCTACCGCATTGGTCACTAGCTCTGCTACTTTCCTGCTTGGGCTGGCTACCGCTGGTATTATGGGTATCGGTGGGTATATGATTATCAATGATGATCTGACCTACGGAGAGTTCATCTCCTTTACACTATACTTAGGATTTATGATTGCTCCTATTGTGCAGATGAGCAACATCGGCAGCCAAATCACTGAGGCTTTTGCAGGTCTGGACCGGACAGAGGAAATCATGTCTATGGCTACTGAAGATGAAAATCCAGCACGGACTGTAGACTTAGGTCGTGTAAATGGTGAGGTCAGGTTTGAGGATGTAAGTTTTGCCTACGAAGAAGAAAAGCATGTGATCAATAAGGTCAGTTTTTGTGCCAAACCAGGCTCTGTTACGGCCTTGGTCGGCACCTCGGGTTCTGGGAAATCGACTATAGCAGGTTTGGTGGCTTCGTTTATCAGCCCGCAAGAGGGTCAAATTTTTCTTGATGGCACGGATTTATCAACAGTCACTCTGAATAGCTATAGAAAACAATTGGGTGTGGTACTGCAGGATGACTTCCTCTTTGAAGGTACGATTAGAGAAAATATTCTTTTTCCTCGTCCTGATGCTACAGAAGAACAGCTATTGGAAGCTGTGAAAGCAGCGCATGTTCAAGAATTTACCGATCGATTCGAAGATGGACTAGACACGGTGATTGGCGAACGTGGTGTAAAACTATCCGGTGGCCAACGACAAAGAATAGCTATCGCAAGAGCTGTATTAGCAGATCCAAGGATCTTGATACTGGATGAGGCAACATCAAACCTAGATACGGAAAGTGAATCGTTCATTCAGGAAAGTCTAAAAACACTCATGCAAGGAAGGACAACCTTCGTAATTGCGCATAGACTGAGCACAATCAAGCAGGCAGATCAGATTTTGGTCATAGAACAAGGAAAAGTGGCTGAATCTGGCACACACGATGAGTTGATCGCCAAAGAGGGGCGATACTATGATTTGTATACCTATCAAGCCAGAATATAGCTTACTTCGCCTTCTTAAAAGCCTTCATGGCTTCTTTGAGCTTATGCTCCTTGCAAGCAAGATAGCAGTCGGACGAGATCTCATAGTATGGCAATCTACGGCTATTGTTGATGTCGACGTCTACATAGCTCACGGCCAAAGCCAATCCGGCATCCATCTTTCCCGAAATCACAATGGGCTCTGCCGTTGTGGGTTCATTGTAAAACTCAAATTCTGGAATTGTATACCGAAATAGCTCCTTGTCTTCACTTGAAATAAAAACAAGTTCTAAATTTAATATTGCTGCCGTGTCAATGCCGTGAACATACAGATCTCCTGTTGCCAAGAAATCACCGCTGTTCTTGGTGGCTATCTCCATATTTCTAATCTCCCACTCTTTATCCTCAGGAAATGGGAAATAGATGGTGGAAGAGAAGGTAATGTAGACACAAGACTCTGCAGTGCAAAGAGATTGGAGATTCGCTGGTCCATTGTCAGTAATGTCTTGGGCAAAAAGTGTAAATCCAAGTAGACAATTCAATATAATGAATAAGCCCTTTTTCATAACTTTCCCTAATGATGCTGATGGTACAATAAAGCAAAATTTAGAGAAAAAGTCAAGCCAATACCTCAAAATCAAAATTTAAAGGTAATTCCACCCTTGATTTGAACTCCTCGCTGGGTGTAATACAAGTACCGTTCGAATTGCTGTCCAAAGAGGTTCTCGCCAGATAAAAATGCACCCCACTGCTCCTTTAGCTGATAGTGTAATCTCAATTCCAATTGAGTAATTGGATCTAAGCTGATGTCAGCATCGGTAGTTAACCTTCCATCGGCCTTGAGGCCACCAAGATAGGAAAAGTACCAACTGGCATTGAATTTGGGAAATACATCATGACTACCGGACAACGATATCGAGGTAGTTGGACGGTGATATATTTGATCGAAGCTGCTGGACGAATAATTGTAAGCGCCAAGCCTAACGGCAAATTCGTGCGCTTCATTGATTTTGTACAGTGCTTCCCCTTCTGCCCATAAAATATCGGTGTTCTCTGACGCATAAAAAACATCAATCCTAGACTGATCTGTAACATTATTGATCAATACAGGTAAATAATTCACGACCTTGTATCCGGTGGTCAATTTGAAACTAAGTTGATCTATCGGCCTTCCTGCAATACCAGCGGACAGATCTATCAAACGATCTGAATTGACAATGACTGTAGATTGATTGAGCATGTTGATATCCTTTGCAGTCTCATATAAGGAGTTGAATGTAAACCCTCCATCCAATTTGGCAAAGGCATAGTAGCTGTCATTAAGCTGATATTTTGCATTTAAATACGGTAAAAATCTACTTCCCGCTAAATCCGGAACATCATCATTCTGAAGACTGGCTGAAAGTCCAACATCCAATGTCAAATCCGAAAGCACTATTCTGTAGTATGGATTGAGTCGGACGAAGGAGCGTGTCACGTCTATCCCTATATCACTGTAACTCGAGAAGGCCATATCAGTGTCAAGAAAGAATTTTTCTAAATAGTCCAGCCCTCCCTGAATAAGCAGGGTATTTTCACTGGCCTCAAAATTATCAGAATAATGCCTGAACCCAGTATTGGCATAATATCCCCAATCATCTTTCAGGAAACTGTCATCCAGTTGAATATCAAAATTTACGAAATTAGAGCTATGCTTAATCTCTGAATTACTAACTATGGTACCTTCTGGATAGCCATAGTAATAACTCCTTTCTGACTGATACCCCAAGGCAGAGTTAATGCTGAACTGATCGTTCATGAGCGCGCCCCAAATACTAACTTCTGAAGACGCACTTGCACTGTTTTCTTCATCCACTTCGCCCTTTGAAAATGATTTGTGCTTGACATTGGCACCTACAATCGTATTTGCGTCAAAAGCATTAGTCAAGCTCAAGTCGAACAAGGGCGAACCATAATTACCTATACCTGCCCTACCAAAATTCTGATAATCTATCAGGCTCTCCTCTGATACGACATTAGCTGAGATAGAATCAACCAGAACAGTTCTCATAGGATAGTCAAACCACCTGTACTCTGCTGGTATACCTTCTGCTTGCTCAACTTCAGGGCTCCATTTGATAAATTCGTAGACTTTTGTTTCTTGCGGCAATTCGATCTTTCTTTCCTTTTCGATGACCACCTCTGCATCCTGAACTTCCCCCGACACTTCGCTCTCTGTTTGTGCTGACGCCACCAACATAGGAAAAGTGAAAATGCTTTGTAAGAATAAGTGTTTGATTACTTTATTCATGATTTCTTTATTCTTCATTTGAATCGATCGAATCTTCAATGTCTTCCAGTTTCTCCTGCGCTCTAAGCTTGATATCCTTAAGTGCAACATGTGTTATGAGGGAATTGAGCGTTGCTTTGGCTTGAAAAAGTTCATTGGTCTCAATGTATATCGTGGCCATCAGTAGGTAGGCTTCACCAAGCCATCGCTCATAGGCCTGAAAATTATTGGTGAGAATAAACAAGCTCTCTAGCGCAAGATCATATTTGGCCTGATCAAAATAAATTTTGCTGATATAGTAATATGCTTCCGCTCCTCTCTCATCAGGGGCATTAGCCACAAGCGGTAAAAAACTCTGGAGTGCCAGTTCCAAATTGCCACTAAAATATTCTGACTTGCCAATGATTAGACCGGCCTGCGCGCCGTCCATTGCACTTACTCTTGGGTTGACCAGCAATTGATTGCCATAGTATTTGGCTGAATCATAAATGCCTAATGCAAAGTAATTTTCCATTAGACCGTTATTTACATGAATAACATCTTTGGCCGAAAGCGAAAGGCTTCCCATTTTATAATAGTATTCGTTGCTCGTCTTAGCTTCACCAGTATTTTTATAAATAGTGGCAATACGGTTGAGCACCTTTGAGTATTTGGCATAATCGTGCGTGTTTTCCAATTGCTTGAAGGATACCAGTGCTTCATTTAACTGCTCAGATCTATAATACGCATCTCCAATCAAGTACTTCGCTTCCAGTACAAATGAACTATTCGGGTACGCTGAGACAAATGAACGCAGGCCTTTTATAGCAGCTGCATACTGTTGATTGTAATAGTTGGCTCTAGACGACTCAAATTCAACGTTCTCAAGTGCTCCACTGGTTGGGTTTGCTTCTTTGAATAGTTTTAGATAGGTATCAAATTCATCAAATCTACTTGCTGCATTATGACTCTGTAATCCTAGTAGTGCGCTGTTGGCTGTCTTGTGCTTAGGAAATCGATCGAGAATTTCCTTGTAGTTAGAAATACTCCTATCGTACTGAGCTTCATTATCATAAGCGACCGCCTGATTCAATAAGGCAAATGGCACGAATTCGCTAGACGGATGGCGAGCAAGAAAAGTGTCAAAGCCTCTAATAGCTTCTTTCTGACTGCCCTTTTCAAATTCAATCTGTGCTATCTGAAAGTAGGCGTGGTCCACCTTTGGGGAATTAGGCAACTCTTTGATCAACAGGCTAAAATATTGTTTAGCTGCCCTATGGTTTTCCAAATACCTATTCAAGAGACCAATTTGAAAGTAGATATGATCTAGATTTTTATTACCAGTTTGTTGTGCCTTCTTGTAAAAATCAATTGCTCTTGTGTACCCTTTCATCGCATACTGACAGTCCCCCATTCTGAGTAAGGCATCCGTTCGATATCTTTGATCCAAGGCTTTATTCTCCTCAGAAATAAATTTCGAAAAGGTGTCAAAAGCACTGGCGTAATCTTTTTCGTTGAAATACACATATGCTTTACTATACTGAGCCTTGAGGTAGACCAACTGATCCGGCGCATGTTGTACACTTCTATAATAAAATATTGCGTCATCAAGCTCATTTAATAGAGAAAGAGTCTCACCCATCCAGAAATAGCTTTGCTGCGTAATCGCATTATTCTCGTCATGAAGTAAGGCGCCTTGAAAAACCTCTTTTGCCTCCTCAAATTTTTTGTCGTTGAATAGCGTCACCCCTTTCAAAAATGATACTCGCTGGTACGTACGCTTGAGTTGCGGAGAGAGGCGTTCCAGTCTCTCAATATAAGCTATGGCCTGATCATAATTATTCGTATTGGCGTATGCCGTACCCAGCATTTCATCAACAGTACCCTCATATCTACCTTCTGGAAATCTGGCCTTGTAGTCATTTAGACTATTGATGGCTTCCTGATAGTTAGGCACTTCCATGAGACATCTAGACTGATGGTAAAGTGCATCTTCGGACAAACCAGTGCTGGACTTAGCCGTATTTTCGAAGGAGCTGATCGCAAATTGGAGATTTTTCTGATTCTCATAAATTATACCCAGATAGTAAGACGCGTAAGCTCCCACGGTATCATCTGATACGGCTGATTTTTTCAAATAAGCCTCGGCCTTCTCTTGGTTTTCTATTTTTAGCTGGCTAAAACCGGCTCTAAAGTAGTTGTCCACAGTTCGGTGCCCATTTTGATTGTCTAGCAGCTCAGCATAGCTGATCGCTGCTGATCGGTATTTCTCAAGAGCAAATTGAGTGTCTGCCAGCCGATTGAGCACGAGTCCGTTTTCTGTTGGGGAGAGTTCTTTTTCCACGAACCCAATAAGTTCTTGATAGCGTTTACCCTGAAATAGAGCACCAACATAGAGCTCACTTGCGGGACTTCGATACTTCTCTGATTGGAGTGCAGTACTCAACGCTGCGTAGGCATCTTCCATGGCACCTCCTTTATAATATATCACTCCTTGAAAGTATGCTGCATCATATTCGTATGTCGAAAAGGTCCCCTCAAGTTTATTGAAGGTAACAAGTGCTTCCTCGTTGAGATTGGACATGAATTCACAGAATCCTTTATTAAACAATTGCTGATGCGTAAGGTCTCCAACAGATCGATTATAGTTTTCGAGGGCTTCAGTGTACCGGCCTTTAATGAAATAGAACTCCGCTATTACGAGATAAGCTTCTTGTGAATAAAGGTGATAAGGATATTTTTTTATAAATGCCTGCATCAGACTTTCACCATCCGAATGTCCTGCCTTGATAGCACTCACTGCCATATAATAGACCGAAGCTGCCCTAAACGGCTCTTGATTAATTTGAGAAAACGCTACTCTGGCACCATCAAAAACACCTCCATCATACAAAGTTTTTGCATAGTCAAATCGATCCGACAAATCGACAGTAGGCTGTGTATAACCACCACGACTGATCAAAATCATTAAAAATAATAGAATAAATGTCGAGGATGATTTGATGATTTTCAAGGCCGATAGATTTTGTTCTTTTCGCAATCGATTATGCTATAACGAAGGTTTTGAAGGACTATTAAATTATTCAAAGAAAAATTAATGAATCAAATTGAAGATCAGCTCTTTCAATATCTCTCCTTCGGGCTGACTAGGGTAGTCAATACCTTTTGATTTCATATCGGCGATCTTTATGTGTCTAATATTAGTTACTACTTTTCCTATAGGATAGTTTTTAGCTGCCATAATATATTCTTTGACGAAAAATGGATGCACTCCCAATAAAGATGCCAAATGCTTATCGGACTTGTCTTTTGAGTGATGCAGCAGCAGGAGCTTGTTATAGAAAGAAAACAGGTTGGCAATAATCGGAATGATCGGGTTAGACTTAGGATCAGATTTGAAATAAGTAATGATCTCGTTGGCCTTCATTACATTCTTAAACGAGAGTGCTTTTTGCAATTCGAAGACATTGTACTCTTTACTAATTCCAATGTATTTATAGACGTGATCGCTAGTGATCTTTGACTCTTCGCCTATATTAATTAGCATTTTGTCTACCTCATTGGCAATTCTAGTGAGGTTGTTACCTATGTTCTCGACGATCAATTGCAAAGCTTTTTGATCAATGGTCTTACTGCGTGATTTCACAAAAGACTCTAGCCACGCTGGGATCTGATTGTCGTAGAACTTGGCCGCTGTGATCATGACGGCCTTTTGATCGATGATCTTTCCTAATTTTTTACGCTTGTCCAGGGTCTTATATTTGTACCCAAAAACAAGAACGGTTGATGGCTGTGGATTTTCGAGGTAGTGGATCAGCATCTTCTCATTCTCCTCTTTTAAAAAACCAGCGATTTCTTGCGCTTCTTTGACGATGACGACTTTGCGCTCGGCCATCATAGGGAACCCCTTGGCATGATTGAGAATAGAAGGAATGTCTGCATCCTTCCCATACAACACGACCTGATTGAAGCTTCTCATGCCTTCATCCATCGCGTTTTTCTCTATATATTGAGTGACCTCATCAATAAAAAAAGACTCCTCACCCTGAAGAAAATACACGGGTGCATATTTATTGTTTTTAAGATCACTTATTACATCTTGGTAAGTAACGGCCACTCTTGTTTTTTGTAAAAGTCTGAGATGGCAAATAAATGAAATTAATCAGAGAAAATGGGTTAAATGAGCGAACACTTTACAAAAATCAGGCGCCTTCGTTCAATGGGAAATATTCCGTATCATCGTTTTTCATATCTTGAATAAACCTAATATAAAAAACAATAATAAGACCAGCCATATAAGCTAAAGGGCGCAATACAATGAGACCTTCATCATGAACAATATGGGTAATGGTCGCACCTATCATCACGGCGATCAAAATAATCGACGCATAACCAGAGGTTTTTGGATAAAACAATAAAATGCCTCCAAGCAATTCCAACCCACCTATAATCAAATAAAAACCATAAGGGTATCCCCAATGATCAAACATGGCTATTACTTCTGGTTGTGAGGTTACTTTACCCGTGCTCTCAATCACATAGAGTGCACCCATCAAAATTTGAAAAACCCAAGCTATTATATTTCTTTTCATTTGTAGTAATTTGAAGTTGACAGATTCAACTTTAGATATTGCGTGGTCAATTCAATAATTAAGATTGATATGACCAGGTAACCACGCGTATTTCATCTGATTGATTTTTATCAATTAGTTAAACAAAAAATGGATAACAGATAGTTCAATTTGCAGGAAGAATAATTTGGGAAATCAAGGGGCTTCCTTGCAACGGTCTATGTAAATAGATAGCCATTAATTGGTGCAAATTGCGTCATTCATCACCCGAATTAGAGATTTGTTGATGGCGGTTTCGGATGACTCGCTTGCCAAAGCAGAACCGCACTTGTTAATACTGTTTGACTACACTGATGCCTACCTGAGTTCTGACTTCATGAAGTTCGCAAAAGAAGAAAGAGAAAAATTAGACAAAACCAAAACTGCAAAAGGAGCTACCTTAAGCATAACAGGAATAAAAAAGATTTTGCTAAAGGGATATAATGTACTGATTAAGGGTGAAGGGATCCAAATGTCTGATTCCAAGAGTGAAGCGCTGGATTATTTGGTCAGGAACAATTGAAGTTCGAATTGACTTAGATTCGTTTATCCAAGTCAAAATCTGCAGTGACCAATTATTTTGTTGTTGAAATAGCAATCTTAAAGCACTTGTCCTCCCCCAAAATTCACTTGTAGTTAATCCGACAGCTTTTGGAGGATCATAAAATTGTCTTAAGACACTTTATACCTTCGCTGGGCAAAATAGGCCGATGTGCAAATTGCCAATATGACTGCTACTGTCCAATAGACAAACGTCGGAATAGGTAGCGGGTCTCCTTTTGCATAGGAATGCAAACCTGACAGATAGTAGTTCACTCCAAATGATGTCATGATTATCGAGAAGAAGGCGATCACGCTGGCTACATTGAAGATATATCGATCGTTCATCTTGGGTACCAATCTCAAATGCAATACAACTGCATATACTATTACAGAAATCAGAGCCCAGGTCTCCTTCGGGTCCCAGCCCCAATAGCGTCCCCATGATTCATTCGCCCAAACTCCTCCAAGGAATGTACCAATGGTCAACAAAAACAGTCCAATGGTCATGGACATCTCATTGATATAAGTCATCTCCTTGATACTGATATCGATTTTTGGATTTTTGCTTCTATCAAAAATCATGAATATCAGGGTCAACAAGCCAAGTAGAGCCGAGAGGCCTAAAGGGGCGTAACTACTCACTATGATCGCTACATGGATTTTTAGCCAATACGATTTGAGGACGGGTACCAGATTTGTGATCTCAGGATTGAGCCAATCCAGAAATGCAACAAACAGAAGTGTGCCTGCGAACAGTGCTCCTAACGGAACAACAAAATCTGATTTTTTATAAAAAATGAAAGCGAAGAAGAGTAATCCCCAGCCTACAAGGATGATCATCTCATATCCATTACTCCAGGGGGCATGACCGGAGGCGTACCATCTCAGCCCCAAATTGAATGTCAGCGCAAGGAATCCTATAAAAACTAAAGCCGTTAATATTTTGTTGGTCACTTGAATAATCGTTGACTCGGATTTAAATATTTTCAATATGGCCACCACCAGCAAGGACAAACCTGTCATCCATAAAAAGGAAAATAGGTGATTAAATAGTTTGAGTTTGTTATAGAGCAATTCAGCTTGAATGATATTTTCATCAGGTCGAACTGCACTCCCCCTTTTCACCTGATATAGTTTTACAAATCCCAAAGTAGAGTCGGCTTGGTTCCAATCGTTTTCGCGAATCGAATGCATGATGCTCTGATAATACATCGTCAGAATTTTTCTCACGAAAATAGAATCCTGTCCGCTAAATACCGGCTCCTCAAAATTTGAATCATACCAGGTATTGGCTGGGTCTCCTTCTTTGGGAAAGACCTTGAGATAATATCCGACCAGACCTTGGAAGAACACATTGAAGCGCTCATCTACTTTTATTAACTCTTTATCAAAGGCGTTTTGTACTGCGGGTTTTTTTCGGCTGGCTTGTTCTACCTGCTCTGCTAATAAATAATTTCCCTCTCTATCTAAAAAATCAATAAAAGAGTAATACTTATCTTCATTCTTGCCAATCACCTCCATGATTTCCTTGCCACCATCTGGGTCTACTTTGATTATAGGCACCTGCTGCCAGGTCAAAGGATTGACGTGGAGCATTAGAAACACTTGATCACTGGATAGCTTTGCGGTATACCCGTCTGCACTTACAGTAAAGCTCGATCGGCCATGTACCTTACGTAAAAACTCAGAGGCTAGCGTATTAATCGGTTTGATTCTACCGTCCATATCCTGCACAAGTAGCTTACCAAATTCGGCAGCATGCTCCTTGTCTATCTCATTTCTCAATAAGGACTGTGCATAATTGAATTTACTTTGACTTTCCTGTGCCTGAGTAAATCCCCAGCTAAACAAGAACAGCAGAAGGGTTGCCAGTTTCTTTGTTTTCAATTGGTTGAGTTTACTATTGATCGTCTGAAATCTGGAATATTTACCGAATAGTGTCAGAAGCATTCCCAAAGTCATAAGACTATATCCCAGATACGAAATGTTCGTACCCCAGAAATCCTGATTCACAGAAAGAATGGTACCTAATGCGTCACTGTCATATGAGGCTTGAAAAAAGCGATAGCCTCTATGGTCCAGCACGTTGTTCATATAGATGCGATATGGAAACGAACTGTCTTCATCTATGACAGTCACCTCACTAGCAAATGATGAAGGGCTTGTGGATCCTGGATATCGATCCAACTGAAAATCTCTTAACTCAATCGAGAATGGAAGCTCAATCGGTTTGGGCCCGTAGCTAATATCTACATGATAATCACCTATTTCCAAGTGTTGCTTTTCGCTAAAATTGCCATCAAATGCGCTAAGCAGGATCTCTTGTTGTCTTTCATCAGAATCAATTTTCACAAACAACAAATCCTCTAATAATTTTCCTTTCTCCTGATCCTTGGCAGGTAGATATACAATGGCGCTTTTTTGATATACCTCTGGTACTACAAATTGTGTATTCTCGCTTCGATATAGTGCACGAGTCCTTAATGGCATGAGTGTATCAGCGGGAAGCTCCCCACCAGTCTGAGTGGCCATGACCATAAAATTCATCTCAAATGGGGACTGAATATACAACTCCTCCCCTTTACTAAAGATATTGATTGCTCCATCCACCGGGCGATCAAAGGTGACAGGATAATTATTGATGAGTATAGCTCCGCCGGACGCCAGGTACAAATTTTCTCTTCCTTGCTGAGAAGTCGTTACTATTTTCAATACGGTTGATCCCGTCTCTGATTCAATAACTTGCTGTTCTGCCTGAGGCACAAAGGCCTTTGGTTCGATTAGAATTTCATCAGCTTGACCCATTTCAATGCTCAAATCAGGTTGCTTGAAAACAGAAAGGTTGAGCTTCTTCTCGAAATGCTCTACTTCATCACCTTTCTTAACATCCACCATGAGGTATCTATCCTGAGATACGATCTTGTTGGCTGAGTCCCCTTCTCTAATATGCATAAGCCCTTCAAAGCTGGCATATCGTGTCACAAAGGCTCCAATCAGAATAATGATAAAGGCCACATGAAAAGTAAGCACTGAAAGCTTCTCTTTTCGATAGAGTTTATACCGCCAGATATTGCCGGCAAAATTGAGTGCCAATAGAATCATGATGGCTTCAAACCACCAAGCTTTGTATATAATGGAGAGCACAGCTTGTGTGCCAAAATCATTTTCCAGAAAAGTAGCATATGCCATGGTAAAGGCATATAACACCAAGAGTACTGTTGTCAGTTTATTTGAAAACAGTGGTTTTAAAAATTTCATTATCATTTTATAAGATTCCTCTCCACGTTGTTTCTTTAGTCAAACCGTCAGCTGTCATTTAAAAAAGCCTTAGTCTACATATACCTCATCAAAATGAATTCTGATAACACTATTTGCGAATCATAATTCATCTCAACATTGGTTCCTAAATAATATTAAGTGCAAACGTACTAAGAGATATTTAGGTAGCTTATGATTGAAATCATTTTTTGTTGACTAATCTTTTCTAGATACAAAAAATACACCAATTAGCACCAAGACAGTACCTAGCCATTGTAATGCATGGATGGATTCACCTAGAAAATAACTAGCCATCAAAATTGTAGATATAGGACCAAAACTGGCTACTATAGCAAAGCTGGGCGCGCCTATTATCTTGATAGACCAGGACACCAGATAGGACGGAATCACCGTTGACAATATCGCCATGGCCAACCCCAGAAGGTAGACTTCTGTAGAGTAGTTCATGAGGTCGAAATTTCCAACAATTGCGTAATGCAGGATGACGCATAGACAGGAGATTATCATGGCATATGACGTAAAAACACTTGCGCCAATTTTTGGAATCAACCACCCGCTACCAGCAATATATGAGGCATAGGTAATAGCACTCAAGAAAACCAAACCAGCACCGAGGAGGGCATCAGCACCTTGTAGGGACAATTCTAATGAAAAGGCCAGTACTATTCCAAAGTAGGTCAACAACATGGCTAGCAGTTGCCTTCGGGTAATCTTATGCTTAAATAAAAGCCAGAAGATCAACACTACTATTGTGGGATATACGAACAGAATAATTCTCTCCAGGCTGGCTTTGATATATTGCAGCCCTAAAAAGTCGAAGAGGCTGGCCAAATAATAGCCCACAATACCAAGTCCTATAATCCAAAGATATATTCTCAAGCTGATCGGTTGACCTTGCTTTGGTTTTTTGATCAAAGCAATCAGAAGATATACAGGCAAGGCAAATAGCATACGAAGTAGCAACAATGAGAGCGCGTCGATTTCAAGGCGATAAGCCATTTTGACCATGACTGCCTTTGCAGAGAATAGCACTACTCCTAAAAGAGCCAACACGACTCCAAGCATTCGATTCTTACTCATATGAAATGAATCTCTTCAGGTGGCGAATCTAGGATTTTTATTAATTAAAGTATCTATTCAAGTATTGAAAAATATTTTATTTCATTAATATTTGATTATCAAGTACTTAACAATAATTAATTCAAGTTTCTTTTAATCTTTATTTCGAATACTTGGCTGTAAAAAGCTTTTGATATAGATTAGGCTTGAGAAAGAAATCGGATTAAAGTAAATGCGAAATGTACATCCACCTGTACCAGTTTCGCAGAGTAGCATTTATGGAAATACAAAGTACTGTGAGTACGCTATTGGGTATGCTTATACTCGGAAGCGGTATATACTCAATTTATCAAGGCGCGTGGAACCGCCGAATCAGGCAGCGAATACCATCTAACAAAAAACTACTTCAGGAAAACAAAAACCTGAAGTTCATGCTTCGGCAAGCACAGCAGGAAGTAAAAATTGGAAGTTGGGAATGGAACACCAGGACTAATGAAATCTATTGGTCGGATGAGATGTACACCATATTCGAATTACCTCCAGAAAATGGCCCAGATATAGATAGCCTTAGACTATTGATATTGAAAGAGGATCGTGCCATGTTCGATCAATCTATGCGTGACCACCTCAACGGGAGAGTGCAGCGTAGAATGGAATATAGAATACGAACACAAGCCGGTAATATGAAATATATAGCTGCGACTGGGCGAGCTATTTTCGATAAAAACAAAAAACCATTCAGCCTGTTTGGAACTGCACAAGATATCACCACACAAAAAGAGATATCTAAGTCGCTATTTCAAGAAAAGAAAAAATATCATCTACTCGCCGATAGTCTACCGGTTGCCATCTTTCGATCCAATGTAAAGGGAGAACTATTGTTTGTAAACCAAGCGATGGTGGACATGTTTGGATTCGAGTCGGAAGAAGAGCTGCTGCAGCAAAACTGCTTCGCGCTATATGCTAATCCAAAGGATCGAGAAAACCTGTTGGATGAGTTGGATGATAGTGGGAAGTTGACAGATTACCAGACCTTCTTCCAGCGAAGAAATGGAAGTACTTTTATAGGAGAGCAAAACTCTTTGATAGAAGGCAATGAACTTCACGGAATCATTCAGGACATCTCGGAGCGAGTGGAAAGTGAAAAAGAGAAGTCCAGTTTAATTGAAAAACTAAAAGGACAAAATAAGGATTTGGAAGAGTTCGCATTTATTCTGTCTCATAATCTACGCAGCCCATTGGCTAATATGATGGGCCTCACCAAAATATTTGACAAATCAACAGCCACCTCTGATAATCTGGAAATACTCAATCTTATAGAACAAAGCACACTGAACCTAGATCTGATCATCAAGGATCTGAATCGGACACTTACAGTCCGAGAAGGTGAGAAAAAATTGAGAGAAGTGATCATCGTGGACCAAACAGCTCAGGAGGTGATGTCGAATTTTCAGTCTGTGATCAACGACAACCAAATTTGTATAGAATTTGATATCCTACCGGATGCACAAATTAAGTCGGTACCAGAATTCTTCAAAAACATCCTGGTTTATCTTATTGACAATGCGATCAAGTTTAGAAGCAAAGACAGCCAACCTAAGGTAAAGTTGAGTTTTGCAGAAACACAATCTAGCTATATACTCTCCGTCTGCGATAATGGCATTGGGATAGATCTGGACGCAAATGAAAGTAGATTGTTCATGATCTATGAAAAACTAGATGGAAAAATGGAAGGCCGTGGACTAGGATTATACCTGGTGAAAAGTCACGTAAATGCACTAAATGGAAACATTTCAGTGGAGAGCCAAATTGGTAACGGTTCAAAATTCATTGTTGAGCTTCCAAAAGAATAATTATCTTGCTAGAATAAAACAACATTACTCATGTCAAAAAAACTCAAAACACTCACCTACCTATTGGTAATAGGTCTTCTTGTCGCTTGTCAGCCAAATAATACAAAAGACTTCGTATTATTATCAGGTAAAATCATCAATCCAGGAAACATCAGTTATGTCACAGTAAAAGGAAACAACTATTCCTACGACATCGATATGAATGCTGATGGCACATTTTACGATACGCTTAGAGTAGATCAAGGATACTACCTATTCTACTCAGGTAGGGAAAGAACCAATGTCTTTTTAGATCATGGATATGAAATTAGTCTTGAATTAGATCAAGAGCTATTTGATGAAACGCTCCAGTTTACCGGAGAAGGTAACGGGACTACAGAAAACAACTATCTGGCTAACAAAGCCAGGCTTGATGAAGAAATGACAATTGATTTTCAAACTTTGTTTTCCAAAGAAGAAGATGGATTCGTAGAAATTTTAGTTGATTGGAAATCAAAAATGAACGATCTACTGGATCAATCCGCTATTCAGAATAAATCATTTGTAGAAATAGAGAAAAGGAATATCAACTACGAATATCTGACTCAATTCGCCAACTATGAATATTATCATCAGTTTGCCACAAAGGATTTCTCCTACCGTGTGCCTGCTGAGTTTAATCAGCACCTGAGCAATATAGATTTGGCTAACGAGGTCGATTTTATTCTACTAAGTAATTACAAACGTCTTTTGCAGGCCTACTTTGGGGCTATGATGGAGCGTGGAGAAATTGGCGAGGCTTTTAGCGCAATTAAACAAATTCCGTCAGAGGTTATCAGAGAAGATTTGGTGCCTGACTATTCTAGAAAGGTTCAGCCTGGCAACGAAAATGCGGAAGCCATCTATGAGGGTATAATATCAATCACATCGGATTCTCTCACACATGCTAAGCTGACTGAAAAAATTGCAAAAATCAGAAAATTACAAAAAGGCATGGCTTCGCCAAGTTTTGCTTTTGAAAGTATAGAAGGCGAGACAGTTAGTCTGTCTGACCTCAGAGGAAGTTATGTTTATATAGATGTCTGGGCTACTTGGTGCGGACCTTGCCTCCGAGAGATACCTGCGCTCAAACAGCTGGAAAGCGATTATCATGATGCATCGGTGGCCTTTGTAAGTATTTCTATAGATGAGAAAAAGGATTATGAAAAGTGGCAGTCAATGGTCGCATCTAAAGAGCTAAGCGGTATTCAGCTCTATGCGGACAACAGTTGGCAATCTGACTTTGTAAAAGCCTATGCAATTGATGGTATACCAAGATTTATTGTTCTGGACACGGAAGGTAATATTATCGACCCTAATGCAGCACGGCCCTCTGATCCACAAATAAGAGAGTTGCTTCAATCACTTGTCTCAAATTCCTAAACACATAATTTTCAATATAAATAATTGCAATTTTCATAAAGCAATGCGCGTGAAGCAATATTCTATTCGATGAATATGAGTATTGACCGGTTGAATAATTAGCAATTATTCTAATTTTATATTTATCTTACTGATATTATTAATCAGCAATGGATTGGTATTATTCGATGATCAGCTAAAGAATATTGTCATTCAATAATTAGTTAGAGTAAGAATGCCATGAAGCAATTAATATTATTATGCGTAGCATTATTGTATAGCTACTGTAGTCAAGCCTACATTTACGATTTTGAAGAAGGCGCCTTATTGAAGGTATCAGGTCAGGTCATAGACCAAAAAACCAACGAGCCACTACCGTTTGCCAATATCATCTACGACAATACTGGTACCACTACCAATCTTGATGGGGAATTTGTTTTTCAAATCACCTATCATCAGCCCGAAAACTCACTACTCATAAAATTCATAGGGTATGAAACGGCGATAGTTCCACTTACCTATGACAATACCAAACTGAAGGTAACGCTTATACCGAAAACAGAGATACTTGATGAGGTAATAGTCGTTAGAGCAGACCAGCTCCTGGAGGATGTCAATACTTATCATCAGATCAATTACGAGTTTTCTAATCAATTGCTGTCATCTTATTATAAGGAGACCGTTAGCTCCAATGATGAATGCATATATCTGGCCGAGGGCATTTTCGACATCTACTACCCCACTGTCTATAGCAAAGAAAAAGCCACTATTCACCCAAGAAAAACACGCAAAAAAGTCTTTGCATCTCTTGATACTATGGTCATGCCACTTATTAATGGTCATGCGACTGACATGATCAATGGCATCACCAGACGAGCCGATAGCTTTATAAATGCTGACATGCTGAACAACTATGAATTTAGTAAAGAAGGTTTGACCTGGTATGACGGTAAAGAGATTTTCAAAATACATTTTGAACCGAAAAATAAAAAAGGTAACTCCTCGGGTACCATATTTATAGATTCTAAGTCTAAGGCAGTCATCAGAGCCGAATACCAACCAGTCCTCAATGGCCAACAATTTTGGAAAAAAGTAAAATGGATTGAAGAATATAAGGAAGTCAACAGCAGCTGGTACATTCACCGCGTATCCTACCTAGGACAATGGGAGCAGAATGGAGAGCCTATTACTTTTGAAGCTTTGCTGGTAGTGACCGATTTCGAATCTGTTAAAAAAAGACCTGAGTTGACCGAGGCTCTTACTAAAAATGACATATTTTTCAACCACGCCTCGTCTTTCTCGGAGAACTTCTGGGAAGGATTTAATTACATCAAGCTGAGCGCTAAGGAAAAACAGACATTGGGCTTTTAATAGCCTTATTTTCGGATAATAAAAAAGCCCCGCATTGCAGGGCTTTTTGTTTATATCTTTCGAAGAAAATGCATTCTTCTTTCAGCTATTAAGCAGAATAATTACTCAACATGACTGGCATGACAAGCATCAATAGATCTTCATTGTCATCCTTGTCTACTGGAAAAAGTAATCCGGCTTTGTTTGGCTCAGAAAACTTCATAGATACTTGAGTAGAATCTATATTGGCCAACATTTCTATGAGAAATTTGCCATTGAATCCAATTTCGATATCCGCACCATTATGATCACAAGAGAGCCTTTCGTTGGCTTCGTTTGAGAAGTCAAGATCTTCAGACGAAATCACAAGCTCGCTGCCTGTTATTTTTAGTCTAACCTGATGAGTAGTCTTATTTGCGTAGATAGCTATTCTTTTTAGCGACCCCAAAAGCTCTGTTCTGTCAATGATCATTTCATTTTCATTGTCAGACGGTATTACATTTTCGTAATCAGGGAAGCGCTCATCGATCAGTCTACACACCATATGTATACCATCAAACTTAAAGAAAGCGTTGGCCACATTGTACTGCACATTGACGTTGGTATTGCTACTTGGCAAAGTTGATTTGAGCAGCGTCAAGGCTTTTCTCGGAATAATCATAGCAGCCCCATTGTCAGAGGCAATATCCACTCTTCGATATCTGATTAATCTATGACCGTCAGTTGCAACAAAAGTGGTGTTCGTTTCCGATAAATTCAAATAGACACCAGTCATTGCTGGTCGGAGTTCGTCGCTACTCGTAGCAAGGATCGTATTGTTGATGGCGTTGCCAAGTACATCAGAAGAAATATTGACATCGTTGCCGTCAGACACGCTAGGTACTTTAGGGAAATCTGTTGCATTCTCTCCAGCCAACTTGTATCGGCCATTGTCAGAGTTGATTTCAATGCTGTACGTTTCTTCGTCGATCGAAAAAGTGACTGGCTGCTCTGGAAGGTTTCTAAGCGTCTCCAGCAATATTTTTGATGGTACAGCAATATTGCCGTTTTCTTTGGCCTCCACTTCTAATTCAGTAATCATAGAAGTTTGTAAATCTGAGGCGGTAATGGTCAGTTTTCCGTCATTGATCTCGAATAAGAAATTTTCCAGAATTGGAACCACCGGATTGGTCGTGATTACACCATTGATGGCAGACAACTGTTTTAGTAGGTATGAGGAAGAAACAATGAATTTCATTCGCTAGTCTATATTTAAGTTTGTAGATGCAAAAACAGGGTGAGGTAAGAGTCATCCCAATTTTGAGTCAAAGTTAATGATAAAATGCTAATAATAAACTAACGTTTTTATGGAGTGTTTTTTGAGCCAAAATTGGATATTAATTCATAAGACTGGGCTCTTTTCACAGCCTTCAATTGGCACCTGTTTAATCACCTATTTAACCTGAGTTATATCTTGATCGCCCTAAGTCTTAACGCATTGGTAATAACAGAAACGGAACTAAAACTCATAGCCAGAGCTGCAATCATAGGGGAAAGTAAAATTCCAAAGAATGGAAATAATACTCCTGCCGCCAGCGGTACACCCAAACCGTTATATATCAAAGCAAAAAACAGATTTTGCTTGATATTGCGCAGCACCTGATGGCTGAGCTTTTTGGCTTTTAGGATGCCGTTAAGATCCCCTTGCACTAATGCTATAGAAGCGCTCTCTATCGCTACATCTGTACCAGTACCCATAGCTATGCCTACATCAGATAGAGCAAGTGCTGGTGCATCGTTGATTCCATCTCCAGCCATAGCCACCACCCTTCCGCTGGCCTGCAGTTCGCGCACTTTGTTCATCTTGTCCTCGGGTAGGCACTCAGCGATGACAGATTCTAAACCTAATGATTTGGCTACGACCCCGGCAGACAAGGCATTGTCACCGGTCATCATTATTATTTCTATACCTAAGTTTTTCAATTCGTCGAGGGCACCCTTGCTTGTGGTTTTAATCTTATCAGAAATAACTATGGCGCCTACAATCTGACCCTCTTTGGCCACGAAAGTGACAGTCTTACCTAAGGCTCGATATTTCGCTGCTTCCTCTTTATTTGTAGTACTTATTAGTATTTGATTCTCTTCCATCAGCTTTTCATTGCCAACATGGATCATAGCATTCTGAACCTTTGCGACCACACCTTTGCCGGTAGCGGACTCAAAATCAGTGATCTCCAAGAGTTCGACTCCTTTTTCTCTTGCATACTGCAAGGTGGCTTCTGCCAGCGGGTGTTCACTCTGACTGTTCGCCGAGCCGACAAGCTGAATGACCCGATCGAGGTCTTCGTTAAAAGTGATGACCTTTTCTACAGAAGGTTTTCCCTCGGTCACCGTACCGGTCTTATCAATGATCAGCGTATCGACCTCATCCATTTTCTCCAAGGACGCAGCATCCTTGATTAGCACCCCCAAATTGGCTCCTTTTCCGACTCCTACCATCACGCTCATCGGAGTGGCGAGGCCTAATGCACATGGGCAAGCGATGATCAATACCGCAATGGCATTGACCATGGCGAAGACAAATTTGGGGTCAGGCCCAAATATCACCCAGGCAATAAATGTGAGGATAGAAATCAAAACTACTATTGGAACAAAATAGCCAGAGATTTTATCAGCTATTTTCTGAATAGGCGCTCTACTTCTACTCGCACTATTGACCATAGCGATGATCTGCGCTAAAAGTGTATCAGAACCAATTTTCTTAGCCATCATCGTGAAGGAGTGCTTACCATTGAGCGTACCAGCACTTACTTTGGAACCTGTCCCTTTTTCGACCGATAGTGGCTCACCGGTAATCATAGATTCGTCAATGAAGCCAGTGCCTGAGACTATCTCACCATCTACAGGGACCTGATCACCTGGCCTCACCCGAAGTACGTCTCCTAACCTAATGTCATCCACGTGAATTTTTATATCATTACCGTTCTCGACTCTTATGGCTTCATTCGGTGTCAATTTCAGTAAGGCTCTAACGGCAGAGCTGGTTTTTCGATGGGCACGCGCCTCGAGCACCTGACCTAGCAAGACTAGCGTGAGTATCACGGTCGCTGATTCAAAATAAAGGTGGGTGGCGCCAGCCTCTGTGCGGAATTGATCTGGCAGTAATCCTGGAAAAAGCAAACTAAAAAGACTGAAAAGCCAAGCTACTCCTGCTCCAATCCCAATCAAAGTGAACATGTTGTAGTTGCCTGTGACCACTGATGTATAAGCCCGCTGAAAAAACATCCATGTAGCATAGAATACCACCGGAATGGAAAGTAACAATTGGACCCAGCTAATGAAATTATCAGGCATCCAATCCATCTGGATTCCACTTGGAAGCATATCAGACATCGCTATGAGAAAAAGTGGTACAGTGAAAGCGACGGCTACCCTGAATTTCCTTAAGAGAAGCCTATAGGACTGGTCTTCTTGACCATCGGCTGATTCCTGAGCTACCAAATCCATACCGCATACCGGACAGTCTCCTGATCGATTATAGGTTTTTTCTCCTTCGCAGTGCATTGGGCAATAGTAGACTCCTGAGGTTGGTTTCTTTTTGATTGCTGGCATCGGAGCTAGCACCTTCTTATGGGACTGATCTGACCAGTCATCGAGATGATATAATGACCCCTCAAGGGCATTTTTCAAGCCATCAATAGAGATTTCGTGTTGTGAAGAAACAACCACCTTATCTTCTTTCAAATGCACCTCAGCATTTGTCACTCCAGGTACCTGGCTTAGAGCTTCTTCGACATGGGTCTTGCATCCATTGCATGACATACCACTCACATGATAAGGTTTTTCCATCGTGTTTAAATCAATATGATGTTCAGGGATTCAACAAATTTAGCAAATGTAAAATTCCGTAATGAAGTACAAACAATCTAATACGAACTGCAAGAAGTACAAGGCAATTAGTCTCGTATAAATTGTGATGGGTCAAATAATAAACGTTCCATTCTTCGCTCATCTACTACCAGCATTTCACTAGACTTATTAGTCAGCAGGTAGAATCTTTCCCCTTCAATTTTAGGAAAAATTGTAAGAACCTGATCTTTCTTCGTATCGATATCTTTCAAGGCCAGTATAGCGAGCGGCTCAACTCCGAGTAGACTGTCATACCTTGGGAAGTTTCCTTGATCAAGGTAGTCATTGACTTGAAACTGTTCAAAGGGCTCAAGGTATTCAATTAGCTTAGCAGTGTCCAGCTGAGAGACTTGCTTCACAGCAAGAAAATTACCGTCAAATACTATTTCAAGGTCTTGGTTCTTGGCACTCGTATAGTCAATTTTCAACTGCTGAATAGTTCGCCAGCTGGATGAGAATAACACTCTATCACGCCATTGATTCAGTGATAATTCAAAAATCCCTGAGAGGTAGCTCTTGTATCCCGGAATTGTAACAATATAGATTTCAGTGAGGTCATCGTTTGCGAAATAGGCCGTTGTCTTAGCCGTGTTTCCACCCGTATAAAATTGCTTCTCAGATCCATCTTTTAGATTGATAGTCACCTGACTTCCTGAGTTTTTGAGTTCATTTTTAATGTCTTCGAAATTTGACTTACTCACATGACGCTGCACTTCTACATGACTCAGTATGCGCTGGGATAAATATACAAGTTGCGGGTCCACCTTATACTGACCGTTGAGTGTCCAGAAAGGCACCTCACGATTGATAGAGATCGTGCTGGCTTCAGTGATAATTGTAATATTTTCAATTTGAGTAGTATCTGCAACCGCAAATAGTTCCTTATTGACTTTGGAGGATTTTTCTCTATTACCGATCCAGTGAAGAGCAAGCGATACGATCAGTAGGCCAACAAATATTACACTAAGCTTCTTTACTCTGTTCATCAACTAATCACTTATAATGAGCGTACTTTTTCTTTCTCCAATAGGCTCTGAGTACTCCATAAATCAGTAGCACCAATAGTGGCAATACCAGGTTTACTAACTGCCACGTTAGCTTTTCATTCGCTATTCTTACTTTATCCAAAGGCCTGATGGCGAACGACTTGTTTTTTGAGACTATCAATCCTTGATCGTTTAGCATAAAATCCAAGGCGTTCATAACGAAATCTTTGTTTGCAAACTTCATTTGACTATATGGACTCAGGCCGAGCTCTAGTGGTGTACCGTCTTTAATACTAAACTCATTGCGGATCATGTCCCCATCAGAGCAGATTAAGATACTGGTCTCTTCACCATTTTCTCTGAAATTGCTCTTATCTACTCCTTTGGGTAAAATTCTGTTTTTATAGAGCGAAGTAAATTTCCCTTTCAGTAAATACGATACGTTTTTTGATCCATGATTGAATCGATCAGGGTCCAGATTTTTTCTCAACTCGTTGAAAGCCACCTTTACAGGAGCTTGATTCACCATGGTATACTGCGAGGTCTTTAGCAGTGGTATTTTAGTAATTCCCTGTGCCTTCACTGTATCGATAGTGGAGACAAATTTCATAGATACGGCGTCAAGATTTTTTACGATTGGATGATTGCCAAAATTATTGACCATAGGAAAAAATGGCCAGGGTAGCATTCTGATTTGAGCCTGAGCGCCCATGTTACCAGCTACTATCGGATATTCTCCGCACACTATATCTTGCACATAGTCACGATTGATCCGTACCCCATATTTGAAAAACATATCATCAAGCTCCAGTTCATAAGGGAAGGCAAAGGTACCTTCACCACTTGCACTGTCCATATTCACTCGTAGTGCATCCACAAAAAACAGTGCTTTGCCTCCGTTCAGAATGTACTGATCTATTTGAAATTTTTCCTGAGGTGAAAATCCAGAAGTCGGCTTTGGAAATAGAATAGCATCGAATCTGTTCAGAGCTCGGTTTTTATTATCCAGTGTTACGTTAAACACGTCATATTTTTCCAAAAGGGCGTTAGTAAGACCGGCAAGGTTTAAACTGTCTGGCTCATTGTGCCCTCTTATCAGCGCTACCGTTTTCCTTCTGTCATTGGACAAAGTTCTGATGGCGCTGGCCAATTCATACTCCAGTCCTTCTATCGATTGATTGAGTCGTTCTTCGGAGGTGGCAGACTGACTACCTCTCAGCAATGTCACTGGGATTTCTTGCCCAAAATAGGTAACAATAGCACCCGGGAAAATCAATTTTTCAGTTTTGTTGCCATCGCGTTTGTACGAAAGATTTGTGGGCTGTAGGCCTCTTTGTAGCAGAGAACGAAAATATTCGTTTCGGGCCTTTTCATTTAGTGCGGCAGATGGATCTATAAAATCTACTTGAATCTGACCATCGGCATAGTAGTCAAATTGGTTCAGTGTCTCTTCAATTGCATTGCGCAATCTTTTGAATCCAGCAGGCATTTCTCCTTCGAGGAAAACTTGGACATATACCGTCTCTTGCAGATCTCCCAATAAAGCTCTGGTGGCTGGAGTAACCGAGTACCTCTTTTCTTCTGTCAAATCCAGACGCATAGGAAATAGACCGGCAAGTTGATTCAAAATCACAATCAGCAGAATACCGATACTCAATTTTAACAAACTCTCTACTTGTTTTACTCTCACCATTTCTTTGCGTCGAGTTTAAGTTGAGTCAAGAGAATCATTATTGCAATGACACTCACGAAATAAACCAGATCTGAGATATCGATCAACCCACGGCTCAACGAATCGTAATGAAATACCAGGCTCATTTGCTCAAGCCATATGGAGGCATTGCCCCATACATCTATGGTAGCCATGGAGGATAGCCCGGAATAAATCACAAAACATAAAAAGACTGAGAGCACAAAGGCTACTACCTGATTGTCCGTAAGGGCAGATGAAAAAACGCCGATGGCTACAAACACCCCTCCTAATAAGACCAACCCAACATAGGACCCCACGGTGCCTGATACATCGAGATTTCCTATAGGGTTTCCCAAGGTGTAGACAGAGTAGAAATAGATCAAAGTAGGTACAATCGACATGACCACAAGTGCAAATCCTGCAAAATACTTTCCCAGAATGATTTGAAAGTTTGATAGTGGTTTGGTCATCAGCAACTCTTCAGTGCCTATTCTTTTTTCTTCAGAAAAGAATCGCATGGTAATAGCCGGGATCAAAAACATAAAGACATATGGCCCCAAAGTAAATAGTGAGCTCATGTCTGCGTACCCATACTCTAGAATACTGCTTTCTGGAAAAACCCACATGAGCAGACCTATTGATGTCAGGAAGACTGCGATCACGATGTATGCGATCAGGCTGTTTAGAAAACTATTTATCTCTTTTACAAATACCGCCAGCATTTAATTCTCTTTAGTCAGTAAGTGGAAAATTTCGTCGAAAGAACTCTCTTCTTCCTGAAGCCCGACCAGTGGTAGGTTGGACTCCCCTGCCAGTTTGAAAACTGCACTTCTAGCTGCTTCGCTCTCCTTCACTTTTAGCTTGTATATTCCTGGCTGGATTTCGCTCACCTCCAGTACTTCTTCTATCGCTGCCAAAGGAGCAGTATCGATTGGTACTTTGAATTCAACACGTAGCATGGCCTCACCGGTTGAGCCTTTAGAAAATTCGGCTATAGGTTTGTCTGCGATAAGCCTGCCCTTATTGATCAAGACGACCCGGTCGCATAGTGCCTCCACTTCTTGCATGATGTGTGAGGAGAAAATGACTGTTTTGTCTTTGCTCACTTCTTTTATCAATCGGCGTATTTCCAGGATTTGATTTGGGTCGAGACCTGTTGTCGGTTCATCCAATATCAAGACTGGTGGATCGTGCAGGAGTGCTTGTGCCAATCCCACACGTTGACGATATCCTTTAGAAAGTTGTCCTATTTTTTTGTTTTGTTCAAGTGTCAGTCCACACATTTCCACCACACGTTTCACTCCATTTTTCATCTCTGAGCTTTTCATTTGGTTGATCTTGCCGGTAAAAGCAAGAAACTCGTGTATATACATATCCAGATACAATGGATTGTGCTCTGGCAGATAGCCAATCTTTTTTTTAGCCTCCAGCGGGTTTCTCTCTATATCTATACCTTCGATTTCAACCGATCCAGATGTAGCTCCCAAATAACCGGTCGCTATTTTCATGGTGGTAGATTTACCAGCTCCATTAGGTCCTAAAAAACCTAAGATCTCCCCCTTTTTCGCTGAAAAAGAAATCGCATCTACAGCTTTCTGCGGACCGTATAGTTTCGTAAGGTTTAGTACTTCTATAGACAAGGAAAATCGATTTGGGTTAGCTGTTATTTGGTGGGTTTGGGTCTGAGTGGACGGACTTCAAAATCCACTGGAAGGAAATTAGGATGGGTTTCGAGGCAGTGCACCACGCTCTTTGCCACATCTTCAGGTCTCATCATATTCTCATTGGCTGTCACTGCGTCTATGTCATCAAAGAAATTTGTATTCACACTGCCCGGATAGATACAGGTCACTTTGATACCAAAGTCTCTTAGCTCCATAAACATTGAATGCGAGATGCCAGTCACCGCATGTTTTGTGCCTGCATATCCGACCATGCCTTTGACAGGATTTCTACCAGCAATAGAACCAATATTGATAATATGACCTCGATCCAATTCTTTCATCTTAGGAATGACGGCGTTAGAAGCAAAATAGATTCCATGAACATTGACATCAAACATCTGTTTCCACTGTTCAAACGGCATTTCATCCATCATCCCAAAATGACCCATTCCTGCATTGTTGATCAAAATGTCTATGTCTTCACCAAGCATCTCGGCAGTTTGACGGTAGGCATGAGACACGCTTTCCGGGTCACTCACATCTACTGAAATGAACAGATAGTTAGGATCTGAGAAATCATTGTCTGATCGACTCCATCCTGCTACCTTCACCCCTTTGGACAATAGCAACTTTACCATTTCCAACCCAATACCTTTGCTCGAACCGGTCACGATGGCAACTCTTCCTTCTAAACTCATATTGCTATGTACTATTTTCACGGCTTAAATTTATATTTTATCGGCGGCAATCACCTTCTTAATCAACATTGTTAAATAGGGCTCAGCCTTCATCGCTGCTTCTATCACTTCTTCTACGGATATTTTCTTAATATGACCGGGATAACACAGATCTGTAAGAACAGATACTGCAAATACCGGTATATCCATCTGTCGGGCTACTATATTTTCGGGCACAGTTGACATACCAACCGCATCTGCGCCTATGACTCTAAGCATATTATACTCAGCTCTTGTTTCAAGGTTGGGCCCATTCACACCGACATAAACGCCCTGGTGCAAAGGTATATTTTCTTCGGCACCTATTTTGACAGCGGCCTCAATCATTTTCTGATCATAGGGCTCACTCATGTCTGGAAACCTTACACCCATTTCATCCAAATTTTTTCCTACTAATGGATTGTCTGTTTGTAGGTTTATATGATCATTTAGGATCATAAGCTCGCTCTTTTGATATCCTGGATTCAGCGCTCCCGATGCATTGGAGATGATCAATTTCTTAATACCTAACAATTTCATTACTCGGACGGGAAAGGTGACCTCCTTCATAGAATATCCTTCATAGAAGTGAAACCTCCCCTTCATCACTACTACTTTTTTATCACCAAGATAGCCGAAGATCAGTGTCCCTGAATGCGATTCTACGGTGGAAACTGGAAAGTGAGGAATGTCTTCGTAGTGGATCGAGTCTTCCACCTTCACATCTTCTACCAAGGCACCGAGCCCTGTACCTAAGATAATACCATATTCAGGCTCAAAACTTACTTTTTGCTTGATATAATCAGTAGCTTCCTTGATTCGCAACAGGTAGTCCATTTCTATAGTAATAGTGAAGTGCTAAGATAACATGAGGGTTTCAAAAATTGTGTGAAATTTCAAGAATGTACGAGGAACGTATCTGTACTTTATGAATAAAACTTATTGCTATCCCAAGAATTTATAGCGCAGTCATCCTGTAATAAATTTCATTCATCGAATAGGCTGCTTTTTGTTACATGAATATTAAATTAATTGATGTATTTTTAAATTCAGCAACCTAAAAAAATAGTTTTATGATTAATCTAAGTCTACACAAAGACCAAGCTTATGTCATATTATCGATCACCGCTCCCGTTTCAGTGATCGATATGAAAAACCTAACCAAAGAATTAAATCACTTTATTGAAGAGACCGGCAAATTGCAGGGTCTAATTTTCAAAGTCAGGAAATTTCCGGGCTGGGATAATCTTGATGGCTTATTCCAACATTTGAAATTCGTAAAAGATCACCATAAAGCAATTGACAAAATAGGCTTTATGACAGAGGACAATTTAATTACGACTTTTCCCGGTCTTAAGAATCATTTTGAATCAGCAAAAGTAATGAGATTTGATGACGGCAAAATGGATGAAGCCGTTGAATGGGTTTGCAATTAAATAAGCAATAATTGAATTAATGAAATTATCAATATTACTAGTCTCCTTTGGGCTAAGCCTGCTTAGCCTTGAACTGAATGCCCAAAGCAAAAAACACCCCACAGCATTGGACCCTAGTCCAGTTTCTGAAATCACAGATCGTGAGATATATACCTATAATAAAGTGTATGAGATCGACCGACTGCTATTGCAAAATGTAAATGAACACTCTGAGCAGTCTGTTTTTTATGAAGGTTTTTTTGATCCGTGGAAACAAAAAGAGAACAAAAATAATCCGCTGTATTTTCAGCTATATATAGTTCCACCACATACTATTCCAGTGTTTAAAAAGGTATACATCGATGCGACTGAAGTAGCCAACATACATTATCATGAGTTTCTCCATTTTGTAGAGAGAGATTCAGGTGTAGCCATACATGATAGTTATCTACCTGTACTGGATGACAAGTATATGGATGACTACTACAACAACCCTGAGTTCTATTTTTTTCCCGTCATAGGCATCAATCCATTGAGTGCACAGACTTACTGTGACTGGCGAGCAAGAAATCTTAATGAAGGCTTGCAGGTGTTCCTTGAGAATGAGAGCAAATACAAAAAATACAGATATGTTGGTCGACTACCGAGCGAACATGAGTGGAAACGGGCGGCTGGACACAGTGCCAAAGAAATCAAGGATCGAACCCATGAGCTCAACAAAAAAGGTCTGGAGTTTCTTGCTAATGACATAATAAATAAAGGATTTGCTGATGAGAAGATACTGGACGCTGAGGTGGTTTATGGCTACAACGTCAACCTTGACCATGGCACGGCATTCGCTATCAAAAAGGAAATCCCATTCTATATTTATGGTTTTGAACCAAGAGTCACTGGCTCATACAACATGTATGGCAACGTGAAAGAAATCGTACAGGAAGGCTATGCTATTGGTGGTAGTTATAAAACTGGCAATTCTCATGCTGAATTGTTCGAGCACACTACCGAATTTGACTATCAGACGGACATTGGATTTCGATGTGTTACCAAAATTGTTCGCTAACAACTATTATTATTGTCCCATGAAAATTATTCTTCTTTTTCTACTTTGTCCCCTTTTGTCGATAGCCCAGGATTTACACCCCGTAAGCTTTGCGCCGGGCTGCTGCAGCGAGCGGACGGGCATTCCTATCTATACTTATCATTCAGATCAGGCAAGAGATTTGATGCAAGTTTATGTAGCGAATAAATTCTCTGAAAAATCAGCGTTCTACTACGGTAAATACGATCCATGGAGAGATTCAGACTACAGCAACTCTGAGCTCTACAATCAGCGCTATATTGTACCTCCTGGCACCTTGCCTATAGCAAAAGGTAAATTTCTGGACCAAACAGAATTAGCCAATATTCATTTTGAGGAATTTCTATTCTTTATGGTAAAGGACTCTGGTCGATACAAAGACCGCACATATTTACCTAAGCAAGAAAATAAATATGTCCTCAACTACTACAAAAATTCCGAGTTCTCGTTTTTTCCGGTGCTGGCTGTAGATTTAAAAACAGCAGAGACCTACTGCAGGTGGAGGGCAGAAAAACTCAATGAAGGACTGAAAGAAATGCTGATAGATGAGCCCAATAAATATAAATTTTCGGGGCGACTTCCTAGTAAAGAAGAATGGCTAATCGCCGCTGGGTCTCACATCGATGAAATAGAAATAACAACTCACCCCATAAGCAAAAAGGGAAAGCAGTTTTTGATAGAAGATATGGTCAAAGGCCGATTCACCACTGAGGCAGCCATAGACAAGTCTTCTTTTCTAGGATATAATGTAAATCTGAAATATGACGGCGGCGGTATACCCATCGAAATACCTCAGTATGTCTACAGCTTTGAACCGAATGAAAGGGGTTTTTATAATATGTATGGCAATGTGAAAGAAATGGTTCAGGAAGGGTATGCCATTGGTGGAAGTTTCCAAACACTTAACACGGAGGAAGATATCTTCGAAGAAGACCCATTGCAATCCTACAAAACAGACGTTGGGTTTAGATGCCTGGTGGAGGTGATAAAATAATTGGCTCATCGGTGAGTTTTTATTCATTAATTAAAAAGAGACTGCCCTTTTGAGACAGCCTCATACTAATCAAATAAACCGTAATCTTACATTGAAAGTACAGAACTCAAATTCGGTACAATCTCTAATTTCCTAAAAGCTAAAACTCCATTTAAGCACCTACTTGAGCTAAAAAATCACTGTGCTCAGATAATCAAACCTATTTTCACAATCGTATGTGTACTGATGCAATCCATCCTCTCCAATCATGAAAAGCACGTCTTCTAAGGGAATCACATCTAGTGCGTGCACATTTTGATGATGAGCCATCAATCGTTCTCCTATCAGATTGGGGTCCTTAGCATTGAAGACTTTTAGCCCATACTGCCCTTCCGCGATAAACAGGCAATCACCATAGATGCCTAGCCCATGTGGATTTTGCATATCGTGAGTAATCAATAGCTCCGGGTTGGTCGCATCAGATATATCGATCACATCCAACTGATTGGTAAAGGTCTCACACTCGGTACCTGATCTAAGAGTGACATAAGCCAAATCACCTTGCACGACTACAGGATCGCAAGTGTTGACGTGCTCAAACGTAGAAATGTACGTCGGCTCGGCTGGATTACTATTGTCATAGATATGCATTCCGCTGCGTGCGCCAAAAAATAGCTTGTTTCCATATGGAAATATTGTTTCTATACCCCAGCCCAGATCCACCGTATTGCCTTCCACCGGACTGTCAGCTATAGCGATGTCAAATAGTTTCATTTGATAATCATTGACGGTGTACAGATGTCCACCCGTGATGGTGAATCTTGCCAATGAACCTCCGATACCGGTGCTCCCTCCTCCTGATTCTAACGCCGCAAAATCGAAACCATCGTTATAATAATGCCTATAGTTTTGTGGACCGCAATCCACCTCTATTTCTTCTTGTACTTCTACATAATCTACAATCAGGCCCATCTCTGCGGAGTAATAATAGTAGGCGTCAAATACATCCTCAATTCGATTGACCTCCATGATGTTGGACTTATTGCTGATGTCGAGTACGACTAAATCGGTATAATTATCGGCATATAAAAAATCTCCCGCTGCAGCCAGGTCTTTGTTGCCTGGTAAGTCAATAAATCCAACAGATACAGGGTTTGAGCGATCTCGGTTATCGATGACATGAATGCCCTGATCGACCTCGTTGATAAAAAGATAATCATCCTTATAATAGATCTTACCCGGACTATCTATTGGCCTCGGTTCCTCAAGTGAGGCATCTTTCACTACTTCTGACTTTGGTGCATATACCGGTTCGTAGTACGTGTAAATCTCTGTATCGCATGCCTCCTTACATCCTTGTATAAGGATGGAAAGCATAATCAGAAATAATAGTGTTGAAGCAATCAGCTTCCCTACCGCATTAATTTGAGATTTAAACTCTGTATTTTTTGTTTTCATAGCAGTCTTATTAGAAGTTATATCTAAATCCGATCGAAAGTCCCAGGTTTCTGGGTTTAGCCTGATTAGGATTACTGGAGCTGGTAAAATCATTTAGCGCCTGATTGTAGTTAGGCTCTAGCAAGAACTGATAGTGCTCTTTGAACAGATACCCGAACTCTACACTGGTTAAAAAATTGAAATAGACTCGTTCATAACTGTCAGCGGTACTAAAGTCATTATTGAGTCCACCCGGTTCTCCCTCAGCCACCAGCCTACTGTCCACTCTAAAGTTTCCGGCCAAGCCAGTATTGAGCGTGATATTGATTTTTCTGTCGAGCAAAACATATCCAGCCTTGAGTGGAATGGTGAGATACTGAAATTCATTGGTCAGTTGCACCAATTCACCTTCATAGCTCAATTCGCCTGCTGAAAGTGCGGACTCAAGGTTATTATCACTAGTTTCGGCAGTTAACGCATATAGATTGTCGAGCTCATCTGAGACCAACTGGCTTGATGCTGATCCTGTACTAAACGCACTATAATGCAGCCCGCTGCTCAACACCACTCGTCTGGTTATTTTCTTTCCAACATTCAAACCTCCAGCCACCGATTGCCCGGCAGAGTAGGTCGGTCTGGACTGTGTTCTCTGTTGCGGTACCGCACTTTCTGATGTGAAGCCTATTTGATCAGACAGAATCAAATCATTACCTGAGCTTTCTCCATATCCGGGATCAAAGCTTCCTGCAGAAAAGCTGACGCCAGCCCAAAGCGGGCTTGATGCCATGTCTTGCTCTACTTCTTCCCAGGTTCTGGCTACTCCATACAAATGAGTTGCCTTCCACGGTTCAAGAGTAGAGGGGATTGAGGCTGATTTAGGGTGCAAACTCACAATGGTCATCTCTTCCATTTTCAATGGAATTGACTCCACAACTACAACTGACCCTCTACTCGATGGGTTAGGTACTGCTGCAATAGAATTATTCACTTGAGTCGGTTTGGCATCGCTTTCTAGAGATAAACTTGCTTCTTCACGATTATCATCTTCATCCAATGCAATGACACCGGTCGATTTCTGAGCAATCGTTTCGTTAGAGTTCGAAGAATTAGAATTTGATTTGATCTCTGCATCGGCAATTTCAGAGTCCAAAGAAGAATTTCCATTCTGCCAGAAAAGCACGGTGCCAAGCACAAAAAGTAAAATACAAGCTGCTGCCACCCACTTATAAAATATCAAAAGCCTCTTGTAATCACGGGCCTGATCATTGGCTAATTGGCCATCGATCGCCACCCAAACCTGCTGTGGTGGTGTCACCTCCGCATGGCCCAAGGCCTGATGCCATTGCTCCTCGAATGTCTTGTTAGCCTTTTCCATAATGCTTACTTTTTTCTTTCATCCGTTCCCTCAGCAGGAACTTGGCTCTTGAATATTGAGATTTTGATGTTCCTACTGATATTTCCAGCATTTCTGCTATCTCATGATGCTTATATCCTTCTATGGCATAGAGATTAAAAATAATCTGGCTGCTGGCCGGTAGATCTTTGACCATGGACATCAATTCGTCCATCGTATAATCTGAAACTTCCTTTTGCTCTCCTGCCTTTTCTTTTAGATCATCTACGTCCACCATTGGATATAAGTACAGCTTGCTACGTTGTGCATTCAGGGCCGTATTGATCACAATTCTTTTGATCCAAAAAACCAATGGCGCCTCCTTTTTGTAATTTTTTATTTGTCTGAAGACTTTGATAAACGATTCCTGAAGTACATCTTCGGCTTCCTGTGTGGCTTTGGTATACCGCAGACTAATGGCATACATCTGCCCGGAAAACCGCTTGTATAGCATCTCCTGAGATAGTCTATCCCCTTCTATACAGCCTTTGATTAGTTCCTTTTCGTCTATCTCCATTTCAATCAGGAGGAATATTGGTCTTGGTTCGAGAGTAGGACACCGATTCTTAGAAAAGGGTTGGAAGAAAATATATTTTTATTCGAAATCATTCCAGTTTACTTTCGTTACCACATAGCTTGACTACCACTTATGAAATCAACTCTACACTTCGTTTCCATCATAATTCTCTTTGCAAAAATAATTCCGAACGTGCAAGCACAGCCAAAAGGGACTATATATGAGGATAAATCTTTTGCAGCCATCGTAGGCACGACCCAGTTCTACCCTATCACTGACAATGCCAATCAGGAACTAGGTGCTCCCATCGTCCCACGTAGTCAAGTAGAAAATCTACTCCTGCAGTTTGATCTGTTGCTAGAAGAATATATCGATGTTCAAGCCAAAATAATTCATTGCAATGCAGACTGGACCAAGTCCGTTCTCAACGATATTGAGTTTCTCTATGACTACAATAATTTTGACCTTCGTGATTTCGAATATTCAATCAATACCAAGACCTTGTTTGTGAATTATTGGCTCCGGATGCCTCGGGTAAAAACAAATGGAAATTATGTAGTGCAGGTCTATCAAAATGGTGATGAAGAAGATATACTTCTTACTAGAAGATTTATCGTCTTTGATAATCTGATCAGTATTCAACCTACCACCCGAACATCCACAGGCGTATTAGAAAGGGATTTCAACCAGCAAATCGACTTCGACCTAATTCATAGTCGCATAAAAGTATCCAACCCCAGAACAGAATTAAAAATAGTAATTCGACAAAATCAGAGGTGGGACAATGCGCTAACAGGGCTACAGCCAACAGCTATTCGACGTGAGAAATCTTTATTAGAATATCGACACTTCAATCTGGAAAACAATTTTAAAGGCGGGAATGAGTTTCGTTCGGCCGATCTTCGAAGCTACAGCTTCAGAGGCGCATTTGTAACCAGCGTCAACCCAGATACTGATCCGAGACAAGCATCAGTCAATCCTGGAAAGAGTAGAAAACATCAGGCCTACTCTCAGATACAGGATAAAAATGGTGGTTTTTATATAGCATCGACTGAGGCTGCCGGCAGCTATTTGGAGTGTGATTACATAAAGACCAAATTTGAGATCAAATCACCTCAGATTCAGAGTCCCGTCTATGTCTTGGGTGCATTCAATGACTATAACAAAACAGATCAGTCCAGGATGAAGTATGATAATACCAGCCAATCATACGTCTGTGAAATACTCTTGAAGCAAGGGCATTATGATTACATTTATTGGGTGGATGATCCTGATGGAGACCCATACTACTTCGAAGGGTCATTTTATCAAACCAGAAACAATTACGACATCATAGTCTACCACCGTTCATTTAGTGATTTGACCGACAAGGTAGTCGGATACTACTCATTCAGCACCGAATTTTGATTCAGGAGGTACGCGGTACTTTTGAAATGGAATAGCCAGAAGATTCCCCAGATTGTCGTTTTCCTCTGGTTTCATATGGGTATCAATTCCAAATTTCACTTCCTCCATATTTTCGACATATTGAAAAGTACCAAAGAAGCGATCCCAAATAGAGAATATATTGCCAAAGTTGGTATCCGTCCACGGCTGAGTAAAATGATGATGCACCTTATGCATATTAGGCGTAACCAGCAAATACGATATAGGTTTATCTAATTTTCCAAAAACAGAACTATTCACATGTGTAAGATGTGCAAATAGAACAGAGAGGCTTTGGTATAACATAATCGTGCCCATCGGAGCCCCGATGATGATCACTGCCATGATGGTAAACAACATCCTGAAAATGGTTTCTCCTGGATGATGTCTGAGTCCCGAGGTCACATCAATGTGAGTATCAGAGTGATGAACCAAATGAAATTTCCACATCCATTTGACTTTGTGCTCTACCAGATGAATTAAATAAGCGCCGATCAAATCCAAAAGAAATACACCAACTACTACCTGAGCCCAAAGCGGCATATCAATCAAATAAAGTAAACCAAACTTATTATTCGCTACTGTATCTGACGCCAACAGAAGTAAAGCTGCCATACCAAATCCAATCAACACAGTGGTCAGCGTCAAAAAAAGATTGATCCCGGCGTGTCTGACCTTTTTGTATTGAAATTTGTACAACGGTATGATACCTTCCAATACCCAGAAAAACATCAAACCTCCAATCAGGAGTGACGCTCTAAACCACATGGGCACATGAGTGAAAAAGTCAATAAGTTTTTCCATAATAATTGAATTGAATCCTAAAAATTAAACAAAAATGAACTTAATCACCTTTGATAGCCTTTAATTTCAAACCAGCATTTGTGATATCATCCTTAATGCTTAAATTCAATAGCCAAAAAAATTAAACTATGACTAAAGCTTCAGACCTATTTGTACAGGCCCTCGAAAACGAAGGTGTAGAATACATCTTCGGTATTCCAGGTGAAGAAAATCTTGATTTACTCAATTCATTAAAGGGCTCTAAGATCAGGCTAATACTTACTCGTCACGAGCAAGGCGCTGGGTTTATGGCTGCCACGTATGGTAGACTGACGGGCAAACCAGGCGTATGCCTGTCTACGCTGGGCCCAGGGGCTACCAATCTGGTGACACCCGCAGCTTATGCTCAATTGGGCGCTATGCCGATGCTGATGATCACTGGACAAAAACCAATCAAAAAAAGTAAACAAGGACGGTTTCAGATTCTTGATGTAGTAGATATGATGCGTCCCATCACCAAGTATACCAGACAGGTAGTCAGCGGCAACAATATTCCGTCTATCATCCGAGAAGCCTTCCGCTTGGCCTCAGAAGAAAGGCCCGGCGCAGCCCATATAGAGCTACCAGAAGACGTAGCGGCCGAAGAGTCTGATGAAAAAGTATTCGAAGTTTTTCCTATTCGCAGACCCTCGCCAGACATTAAAGCTGTAAAGGAAGCAGTGAAAATGATCGAAGCGTCAAAAATGCCTCTTCTACTGATTGGTGCAGGAGCGAATCGACAAAGAACACGCACTGCATTGCAAGCGCTTGTGGAAGAGACAAAGATCCCGTTTTGCAATACCCAGATGGGAAAAGGTGTGCTAGATGAAAGACAAGATCTGTTTCTCGGTACAGCTGCTTTGTCATCCGATGACTATCTCCACCATGCCATAGACAAAGCTGACCTCATCATCAATGTGGGACATGACGTGGTAGAAAAACCGCCATTTTTTATGGAGCATGGTAAGAAAAAGGTTATACATATCAATTTCTTTTCTGCCGAAGTAGACCAAGTCTATTTCCCACAGCTCAATGTCGTAGGAGATATTGCCGAGTCTATAGAACAAATCACCAGGCAAATTGACCTGCAGTCGCACTGGGACTTTAGCTACTATACGAAGGTGCATGATGAGGTAGAAAGTCATATCACCAAGTACTTTCAAGACGAAAGATACCCAATGCTACCTCAGCGGATAGTCAACCAAGTCCGAGAGATTTTGCCAGATGATGGTATTGTGACCCTAGACAATGGCGTATATAAAATTTGGTTTGCCAGAAACTATAAGTGTTATGAATCCAATACTCTATTGCTGGATAATGCATTGGCTACCATGGGTGCAGGACTGCCCTCTGCCCTGGCTGCCAAACTGATCCATCCCGATAAAAAAGTGATCGCAGTCTGCGGTGACGGTGGATTCATGATGAATTCTCAAGAGTTGGAAACCGCAGTTCGCGAAAAGCTACACGTCGTGGTGATCATTCTCAATGACAATGCCTATGGCATGATCAAATGGAAACAAGAAGGTATGGGCTTCGATAACTTTGGACTGGATTACAGCAACCCTGATTTTGTGAAATACGCTGAAAGTTATGGCGCTCATGGTCATCGCATAACAAGCGACGATGACTTTACCAGCACCTTGACGAAATGTCTAAATACCGACGGCGTCCATGTAATCGACTGTCCTGTAGATTATTCGCTCAACCATGCTATTCTCAATGTGAAAATCAAAGAGCAGGCAGAAGCCCTTTAATTCAGCAACTTTATTAAACATTCGCAATGTCAACATTAGAAGTAAAAGCCCCTTTTAACCAAGAGTTAATCAAAGAAATACCTTTGGCTACAAGCCAGGAAATGACAGAAGCCATAGATCGTGCTCACGCCTTATTTCTAGATCAGTCGCAATGGTTACCAAAATACAAGCGGGTAGAAATATTGGAAAACATCGTCTTTCTAATGGAAGAAAGAGCAGATGAAATCATCCAAATTTCCGCTCAGGAAGGTGGCAAGCCCTGGATGGATACAGAAGTAGAAATGAAACGTGCCATCAACGGGGTAAAGCTTGCCGTTGAAAATATAGGCCATATGAAAGGTGAAGAAGTGGCAATGGGTCATACTGCTTCGTCAGCCAACCGGATGGCCTATACGATGCGAGAGCCAATAGGTGTGGTCGCATCGGTCAGTGCCTTCAATCACCCGATCAACCTGATCATCCATCAGACCATCCCAGCCATAGCTGTAGGCAGTCCCGTGATTATCAAACCGGCGCCTACCACCCCACTCACTTGTCTGCTGCTCGTTGAAATATTTGAATCTGCAGGATTACCTGCTGGTTGGTGCACAGCGATGCCTTGTGACAATGATGTCGCCGAACAGTTGGTCACTAGTCCAAAAGTAAACTTCTTCTCATTTATCGGATCTGCAAAAGTCGGTTGGTACTTGCGATCGAAACTCTCTCCCGGCACCCGGTGTGCATTGGAGCACGGAGGAGCAGCACCTGTGATCATCGAACCCGACGCCGATATCAAGTCGATGATACCGGCATTGGTCAAAGGAGGGTTTTATCATTCGGGACAGGTCTGCGTATCAGTACAACGCGTGTATGCGCATGAATCTATCATCGATGATATAGTAGAAAAAATGGATACTCAGGTACGAGCACTGAAAAGTGGCGATCCACTCGACAAAACTACCGAAGTAGGTCCTCTGATCTTACCCAAGGAGGTAGATCGCGTACACGAGTGGGTAGAAGAGGCCAAGGCAAAAGGAGCCAAAGTTGTGTGCGGAGGCAAGAAGATTTCAGACTTCTTTTACGAGCCCACGTTGTTGCTAAATCCCACAGAAGATTGTAGAGTCTCTACTCAAGAGATATTTGGGCCAGTCGTTTGTCTGTATAGTTATACCGACAGACATGAAGCGATTGATCGAGCCAATGCCTTAGATTTCGCATTTCAGTCGTCGGTATTCACCAAAAACATCGATGTAGCTTTGGACACGGTCAAAAAACTCAACTCCACGGCCGTCATGGTCAATGATCACACGGCGTTCAGAGTGGATTGGATGCCGTTCGGTGGTCGTGACTCATCAGGACTCGGTCTGGGGAGTATCCCACATTCTATGCACGATATGAGTCGAGAAAAGCTAATGGTGATCAAAAGTGATGTACTCTAGTTGGATTGATTGACCATTCAAAACAAATCTTTAAAATAAAATCAGTTTTTGTATCTCTGAGTGATTGTAATCGTAGGATCAATTTCAAAACAAACACCATGAATTATGAATATCAACGAAATTGCTGAGAAACTGGCGGCTTACTGCAGAGAAGGAAATTGGTCTGGAGCTCAAGAAGCACTGTATGCCGAAAATGCAGTGAGTCTGGAACCGGCCGGAGCACCCAACGAACGAACAGAAGGCCTTGAAGCAATCAAAAAGAAAGGCGAAGACTTCGACAAAATGATAGAAAAGGTACACAGCGTCAAGATTTCAGAACCTTTGGTGGCGGACCGTTTTTTTACGCTGACCACTTTCATGGAAGCCGATTTTATTGGAATGGGTAAAATCACCATGGAAGAAGTATGTGTCTATGAAGTGGCTGATGGAAAAATTGTAAAAGAACAATTCTTTTATACGCCTGCTCCACAAGGTTGATGACTATTATTCTACAGTCCGGCGGTGCAATACACCGCCGGACTGTAGAATGAACCCATGCCTCCTCCTCCTATCCGTATATTCTCCTACGCACAAATTGAGTAGTTCCGCTTATTGCCTTACTCCCCTCCTCCTACCTAATTTTGTGGAATTCAAAAGTTGATGTTCCAATAGTGAATTTTCAGCATTAAATATCATCCGATGGTCGTGTCTTTTTAGGCTTTTCCATCTTAGAGAAGCAAAACAAATGATTGAGCTCAAACGCCTCATTAAATTCAATTTTTTAATCGGTCGCAAAATTCGCATGAGTTTCCATGTACTGATTGGTGTAATTCTATTAAGCGGTCTCTACACATCGTATACTCTGCGTGAAAGTATTTCGCTGCTCAACAAAGTTTCCAAGGATGTCTCTCCAACGCTCAATACTTATAGTGAACTCAGAAATCTGATCAAGGATAGCAAGGCATATTCTACCAACTGGGTCTATGTCAGTCGCTATCAAAAAGACAAGGAGAAACTGAAAACCATCCATAAGCAATCCTATCCTGCGCTTAAGAAAAAACTTCAAACGATAGTCAAAACTACACATCCAGAGGAAGCAGAACTGATCAACAGCATCTTGGCCTCGTTTGATAAGGTATTGGAGAATCAGCAAGACATAATGAATCGGTTGGGCACTGTATTAGACTACGAGGATGCCATGAGTCTATTCTTGTCTGAAGATCTGGTAGAAAGCGACATCATCCCAGTTTGCGACGAACTCATAGAAAAAGTAGACGCCATGATTTTAGCTAAATCCAACGAAACCAACACCATCAGTGCTGATATGGAGGAGTCATTTTCAGACTTGGGATTGGCGATCATGATACTCGGTATTGCTGGTGCTATTTTTGGGTTTATCATCTCCAACTGGCTCAGCGGCAACATCACAAAGCCGATAAAAGTACTCCAGGAGAAAATTTCTCAGCTCAGAAGAGGTGACACTCCCGAGGCCATTACCAAAATGAACAAGGACGAAATTGGCGAGATGAGTCACGGTATCAATTCCTTGATCCAGGGATTCAAATCTTCTTCTGAATTTGCCAGTGAAATCGGAAAAGGAAATCTCGAAGCACACTTTCGGGCGCTCAGTGAAGATGATGTACTTGGACATGCCTTGCTTTCTATGAGAAACAATTTGAAAAAGGTAATCAGTGAAACCAACGAAGTGGTAAAAACTGCGGGAGAAGATGGCAGGCTTGATGCGCGCATCGCTATTGACAATAAAGAAGGTGCCTGGCTTGAACTAAGTGAGGCAATCAATCATCTGCTACATTCAATCGCGACCCCTATTCTGGAGGTCAACAAGATCGTAACCGCAATGGCTCAGGGCAACCTTACCCATAAGTATGAACTTGACTCGAAAGGCGATATCTACACCTTGGTAAGCAATCTCAATAAAGCGACTTCTAATCTGAATGATCTGCTCATGCAAATTACGCGGAGTACTGATGTGGTAGAAGAAGCAGCTACAGAAATGCTAAATGCCAGTGAGGAAATGTCATCCAACACTGGAGAGATAGCTTCCGCTATAGGGCAAATGAGTACTGGTGCTCAAAATCAAGTAGTAAAAGTCGATGAGACGTCCAATCTGGTGGAAGGAATTAGAAACTCTTCCAATGAAATGGGAAGTACAGCTTCCAACATCAATGATGCGGCGAAATCTGGCGTTGAAAGCAGCAAAAAAGGTAAGGATATGGTCGGCAATGTCGCCAACAGTATGGAGGAGATTCTTATCTATTCAGTGAAAACGCACGACTCTATCAAGGTACTGACACAACGATCAGAGGAGATTACCAGAGTGCTGGGTGTGATCACAGAAATCGCCTCTCAGACCAATTTACTAGCACTGAACGCTGCCATTGAAGCCGCACAGGCCGGCGATGCCGGACGTGGGTTTGCCGTAGTGGCAGAAGAAATCAGGAAGCTGGCCGAGGATTCACGAAGCTCAGCACGAGAAATAGAAACACTTGTAGCCGATGTACAGAAGGATACTGAAAAAGCTGCCGAAGTAATCGAAACCATGAATACTAGCGTGAAGTCAGGCGGGCAGGCGTCTTACGAAGCTTCTGAGGTATTCAAGGAAATAGCAGATTCTACCAGCCGTACACTCTCCTACTCGGAGGAAATAGTAAACGCAACACAGTCTCAACAAGCAGATATTGGCCAGATAGTAAGTATTACAGAATCTGTAGTGGTGATTGCTGAGCAAACAGCAGCAGGCACAGAAGAAGTCGCCAGTTCTGCTACTGAATTGTCCTCTGGAATGGACAATTACAATCAAAAGTCTCAGCAGCTTACCCATGTAGCCACAGAGCTAAAGGAGCGAATGAGCAAATTTACACTAGCCAGGCAGGAGAGACAGGAAGAGTTAGTTTCCTAAGGTATTATCCCATGTGGAAATGGCAATAATCGAGTATCGATTGATGAAAGATTTGCAAGCTTCGCTACACATCGCTTATTTTGGCTCTGCTAGACCAACACCAACATGCAAAGAGCCACGAAAGCTGACGAGGGAGTCGTCATAGATATAATCGCTGATTCATTCCCTACCAATCCAAGCGTATTATCTGTAATCAAAAATGATCACAAAGAGCCACAGCGCATGCGTGCCTTAGCTCGATTTGTATTCCGAACCTCGCTTAGGAAAAATGGTATTTTTCTATCTTCAGATCGCCAGGGTGTGGCCGTCTGTTACCAACTGAATAATCACAAAGACACGTTAATTGATTACTGGAATCAGGCCGTTCTGGCATTTAGCGCAATAGGCATTGAAAGAATTGGTAAGGTATTGAGAAGGGATATTTATGTAAAAAAGAAAAGACCCGCCGATGGCCGCTACCTCTACTTTTGGTTTTTTGGCGTAAGCCAGGAAGGGAAAGGAAAAGGAGCGGCGTACGAACTACAAAAACACGTTTTTGGTATGGCAGAATCGCAGCAATTACCGATATATCTCGAAACCTCGATTGCCAAAAATAAGCGAGTCTATGAGCGGTATGGTTTTGAAGTATATCACACCTGGGATTATAAAAGTGAGGGCATCACATTATGGTTTATGCGCAACATGAAATTTACGCATTAACCCTAGTCAAATCAGTGAATACACTATTGATTGCTGCTCTCAGGCTATTGATCTTTGCATTCTCAAGTTTCTAATTAAGCCTTGTGATCAAAATCAATCCTTCTGATATGAAATCAATAATAGTTGCCACCTTATGTATGACTTTGACTGTGAGTGCACAGGCAAACGACATGGACAAATTCAAAGCGCTGCTTATCTATAAGTTTACAGAATATATCGTTTGGCCTGACAGCCCTGCAAAAATTACTGTAGGTGTGCTGGGCAACTCCACCATTTATAATGAGCTCGTGAGGTTTGCTGGTAGAAAGGATAATTTGGAAGTAATCAAATTGGAAAATACAGACGACGCAAGCAAGTGCCATTTGGTCTACTTGTCGGAGGCTCAAGGCGGATTGATCAAACCACTATTTGCCAGTCTATATCAAAAAAGTATCCTGCTGGTCAGTGAAGATAGAAATCATATTCAGAAAGGTGCCAATGCCGTCGTGTATGTTTCGGAAGGAAAGTTGAGATATATTATGAATGAAGAATCTATCAAGATCAAAGGCATGATTCCGAGTAAAAGGCTAGCGTCTCTTGCCGAAACTCTATAAATCATTCAAAATTTTTGAAGCCTTGCGATAGGTGCTTAGTCCTCTTCCTGCCTGACTAACTGCAATTGAAAAGCCCAATCCTTTTCAGGAATATCTCCTTTAATAATTTGTTTATTGGGCTTGGATGCCTTCCAACTGAAGGAATTCAATGACCCGGAGCTGGTCACTCCCAAAGTATCCTTTTTTGTGAATAGGGTTTCCTTTCCCATGTTATCTGCGAAAAAAGTCTTATGGCTTTCTCCCATTTGATTGTTGAGGGTGTAAAATACCCACTGGTCTGAATCAGTCAATGGACTAACAAATATGATCTCCTTGCGAATCTCGCCACCGATGTAATTGATTTGATAGCCCAAAGCAGCACAACCACTTAAAAATGGTTTGAGGACTCGTTCGGTTTTATATTTGGTTTTCTTTTTACCCTCAATGTACGTGAGCTCACCTGTCCAAGTACCCAAGTATGGTGCCAAAGGAGCAAGTAAGCTATCACCACAATCATAACTATCACCTTGAGTAAACCATTGTTTTTGATCATCTACCAAAGCATCAAAATCAGTCAGTCGGTTTCCTTCGGCTATATTCAGAGTGGCCCAAGTACGCATCATATCGAGCGAAACACTACTTTCCCATCGAAATGAATCTGGGTGAGCATCAGAAAAGGTATAACGATTGTCGTAGGTAGTACCAGCCGGAACCCCAAATAATGGACGTCTCAGTTTCCCCTGGCGATAAAGTTGAATTCTTTTGTGATGATGTGTGCCCTGCAGTGAAGAGAAACTCACCCTGTTTTTGCCTGGCCAGCATTGAAACATGACCCATTTTTGCAGTTTATCATCAAAGTATCTAATACTAAATCCGGCAGTCTTGCTGTCCAACACTATCGAGTCTTCGTAGGCCAGCTCGATCAGTGCCTTACCATCCAAGGCAGCGAAAACTCTATGCTGGCTGATATTGGTGGCTTGATAACTATCCTTTCCAATCCATCTTTGCCAGGTGACTTCCCAGTTTCCAAGCCAAAAGTCAAATGCATTGTGAGATTCATCTAATCTTTGACTATAGATTTTTTCGAACCCCGGAGGACCTGTGGGTTGCGCTTCAGTTGCAAGGGGTAGACAGACAGTGATAAGTAGAATGGATGCTATAAGGCGGTCAAAAAATTTCATAATTAATCGAGTGGTGTGAGATAGAAACACACAACTGTCGAATTTCCCTTAGCTTTTCTGGTATTCGAGATCTGTTCGCTCAATTTTAAAAGGCTCAATCTGCAATTTCATTTTCCGGGTTTACCGACAATATCTCCGGCTTTACCGATTTGTACTATACTAATTGGAATACACCGCGTAGAATTGTATCATAAATCAATAACTCATACGACCATGTCAAGACGATCAGAAAAAAAATCAAACCCATCAAGTCAATCCAGATCAAGCGCACTAGGAATCGTGCTCATTGCACTCGGCGGCTTGTTTTTGCTGGATAATTTGGATATTATTCCTTACGAAATTTCATATTACTTATTCAACTGGAAAGGAATAATGATAGTTGTAGGTGCCATCCTACTTTCTACCAAAGACAATAAGAGTCCCGGCATAATACTCATGGCTGTAGGCGGATTTTTCATTATGTCAGAGGTGCTTTCATATGAATTTAACTGGCACTGGTATGATACCAGAAAAATGTTTTGGCCAATACTACTTATCGTAATCGGACTAATCATACTTAATAGAAGAAGTAAATCGCCACTGATAGGTGTGCATGTCATAGAAGTAGACGAAGACAACAAAGACGTACCAAGTGACGGAGACCACATCAACGTAACGGCCGCGCTCTGTGGAGACGATCGGACAGTAACCTCACAAAACTTCAAGGGCGGCAAGGTTACTACTGTCATGGGCGGCGGCACTTATGACCTAAGCGCAGCGCAATTAGCAGAAGGCACTCAGAAAATAGACCTCATGGTGCTATTCGGTGGAGCTACATTTATTGTACCCCCAGATTGGAATGTGCGTATAGAAGTCACCTCCATATTTGGCGGTTTTAGTGACAGTAGAAAAGTACTCGCCGGCACTCAGACTGATAATACCAAGGAGCTACTGATCAAGGGTACGGTCCTCTTTGGAGGTGGTGAAGTGAAAAACTACGTATAAAAAACAAACTCAGAATAAGAGGCTACTCACTCACCCTGTCCGAAGGCATATGCTTTTCGATCAGGGTGAGCTCGCAACTGGTAGCACATCACACAATCACCCACCAAGGTAATTGTGGATCATTTCAAAATCATAAGAACTAGATGTATCTTGTAAACCAGAATCCAAAATAATCATGAGACATTTCAAAGTAGAAGATAGATCCAACGCCATAGGCCTACTCATGGTCATTTTAGGAGGGCTATTCTTATTGATCAATTTCGATCTCCTACCATATACCATTCATAATTTGGTAGCCAACTGGAAAGGAGTATTATTGGTAATAGGCATCATTTTATTTGCGACCAAGCCCAATAAGATGCCCGGAATCATTATGATAGGTATTGCCTCATATTTCATCCTTGCCACCTTTGTCTGGCAGGAGTATCATGTCAACATAGGGATGAGTAGAATCTTTTGGCCGTTGATGATGATCACTACAGGATATATCCTACTCAAAAAGAAGACTATTGATTTTAAAAGAAAAACTACAGGCCAATCTTTTGATTATCTCAACGATTCCAACTTAATGGGTGGAGGTGAAGTAAAGGTGCAATCCCAAAATTTTAAAGGTGGAAGTACGACCGCGATCTTCGGAGGCGCTAGCTATGACATGAGTGGATCCAAATTAGCAGAAGGCATTCACGTACTTGATGTGTTTGCGATCTTCGGCGGATTTACTTTTATTATTCCCTCTGACTGGGAGGTGCAAGTAGAGGTGACAGCCCTATTTGGGGCAATTAGCGACAAGCGCAAGCATCTAAAACCAGCGGAAGCTGATGCTACTAAAAAACAGCTACGAATCAAGGGTTTTGTACTCTTTGGTGGAGGTGAGATTAAAAACTACTAATCCGAGAAAATGGTCAACCCCATCCTGAAAAATAGAGACCATCTGCTGGCCTACTTTCTATTCTGGGTCATGCTTACGCTCATTCAAACCCTACTTTTGCGCTCGACGCAAGATATCTTTTGGTCTCATGCTTTGACAGAATCTATTATCTACTGTTTTGGCTTCTCTATCGTTGGGCTTGGCATCTGGTTCATTGTACGGTTTACAGGATTAGAAACGGGAAATCTGTGGAATGCTCTGAGCAGTCATCTGGCGGCAGCTGCCCTATTGATCTTTTTGTGGCTCGCTGGAAGTTATTACCTCACCGCTTTACTGCTTGACAAGGCGTCTTCAATACGTCAAATTCCGATTCAAGATCTTTGGTGGCGGATAGTGCTGGGAATCGTCTATTATCTGCTAATCTCCTTGGTTTATTACCTATTGATTTTCTATCAAAACTATAAGGAAAAGCAGATCCGAGAGATTGAGATGCAGTCTACACTGAAAGAGACAGAGCTCAGTATGCTCAAGGCACAGATCAACCCACACTTCATATTCAACAGTCTCAATTCGATCAGCTCCCTGACACTTACCAGACCCGAAGATGCTCATGAAATGATCGTAAAACTCTCCTCATTTTTGCGCTATACGATCGGCCATGCGGAGACAGAACTAGTGCTGCTGGATAAGGAGTTGGAATCTATCCAGTTATATTTAGAAATCGAAAAACTTAGATTCGGTCAAAAACTTGAAGTCAAATTTGAAGGTATTGACCAAATACCAGCTCATGTGAAAGTCCCTAACCTGATACTGCAACCTTTGATAGAAAACGCTATCAAACATGGAGTCTATGAAAGCACAACCACCAGCACAATAGCTGTAAATCTCTCCTATGCAGACCAGCGTCTGGAGATTAGAATTGTCAACAGTTTTGAAGCGGATGGAGTTGCGAAAAAAGGCAAAGGTATAGGTCTAAAGAACGTAAAAGAGAGGTTACAACTGATTTACGAAAGTGTAGATCTGCTTGAAACAACCAAAGAAGAAAACCAATTTAGAGTACATCTAACAATACCGCAAGACAACCCCCAGTAAAGTATGTGTGCATATAGAGTAATCATCATCGACGACGAGCCTCCTGCCCGAGAGGTAATCAAACACTTTCTGAAACACCATACTGATTTCGAATTTGTAGGTGAAGCCGAAAATGGCTTTGACGGTTTGAAGCTGATTCAAAACGAGCAGCCGGATTTGATATTTCTAGATATTCAAATGCCTAAACTTACTGGCTTCGAATTGCTCGAACTGATCGATCAGCCGCCCGTGATTATATTTTCTACGGCCTATGATCAGTATGCACTAAAAGCGTTTGAGCTGCATGCGGCAGACTATCTGCTCAAGCCTTTCAATAAGGAGCGATTCGAAGATGGATTGGAAAAAGCACGTAAGCTGATTGGGACCAGGCCTGCCCCTCTCCCAACAGAATCGTTAGTCCAAGAATATCTACAAGAGCCATCGCACCGGGTGGTGGTCAAAGATGGTGCAAAAATAGACATCATCCCCGCAGAGGACATAATCCGAATAGCGGCACAAGATGATTATTCAGAAATAATCACAGCCAAGGGCAAACATCTGAAAAAACAGACCATGAAACATTTAGAACAGGTGCTGGATCCAAAAAAATTCGTTCGTGTGCATCGGTCGTCTATTGTACAGGTTGCTCAGATTGATAAAATCGATAAATACGGGAAAGAGACTCACCTGGCAATACTCAAAAACGGTGATGAAGTAGTTGTAAGTGCTACTGGCTTTGCCAAACTTAAGGAGCTGCTGGGCTGGTAGACCTTCAAGGGATATCTTCTGAGTATGTCATCCTTTTTTTGACTGGCCAAATATCAGAAGACCAGCGATTACGACAAATCCACCGACGAGCTGTGCGGCATATATTTCTTCACCAAATGGAAAGGCGAGCAATACTGTAAAAAGCGGGATCAGATTGCCATACAAAGCAGTGGTCGTAGCTCCGAGTTTTACGACGGCATAATAGAAAGCTACGTAGCCGACGCCTGTGCCTAGTACTCCCATAAACAATATACTGGACCAAAAAGGCAAATCTACCGGGACAGGGGTAGCCAAAAGTTCGGGTGTGGAGATCGCCGCAAACATTAGGAGCCCGATAAAGGTACTGATGGAGGTCATCAAAATGGAATTGACAGCTGAGAGGTACTTATCCACTATAATTTGCGATAGTGAAAACACGAATGCCATTCCTAAAATGAAAAGATCGCCACTTTCAAGGTTCAAGGTCAACAACTGACCAAGATCGCCCTTTACCAATAATATGATAACTCCCACAAGGCTCAGGCCTATAGCCAACAATTGTTGATTATTGAATTTGCGATTGAGGAAAAAGTAAGCAAGAATCGCTGTGATGATTGGGCTAGTCGCCAAAATCAATGAGCCATTGACTGCACTCGTAGTTTGAAGCCCCTTATTGAAAAAATAGATCGTGAGAAAGATTCCAAAAAAAGATACCAGCCCGATATACCAGAGCGTCCTGAGTGTCATTCTGATTTTGGTCAGTGAGCTCCCATATTTAACCACAATAATCACCAGTAGTGTAACTGCGCCAAATAGAAATCTCCAAAATGCGACAGGCATAGAAGAATAGGACTGCAAGGCAATCTTAGTGACATGAAAGTTGACCGCCCAAAAAAGCATAGTCAGCACCAAAAACAACAAGGTAAGAGACCGATTCATATGGCGATTATAAGGTAAAACAGGTTCATTTTACAACGCAGTGCCGTTTTATTGATGTCGACGAAAACCTGAATCTAGCGTGAGGCTTGGCAGTATAGCACTTCAAAGTCAAAGGCTTGTAATTAAACCTGGATTATGCATTAGGAATCTTGATGAAAGCTATAAAGCGCAAAGAAAGAGGCACTTATATTGAAGAGGCATAGCACCGCTATGGTGATTCAATAAATATATGTTAAGTGTCTATTTCAAAGTGCTTTATGATTGGAATAGGTTTTCTAATGCATATTTCAGGTTAAACATCGATCTTCAAGAATTAAGGTTTAATCGATTACTCCTTTTGGTTGGTCGATAAAATATGCAGTTGGATAGCACAAGTTGTAGATTTCACTATTCATTGTAAGAGCCAGACGCTGGATTACTTTGAGAAATTAATTATAGAATAAGGGGTAAGCCCGTCTAATGCAGAAAGCATAGAGGACTTATCGAACAGGTTTCAAACATTTAACTAAGAAAAACGAATCATCAAGCTGTTTTGGCTGGGTTATTCTAAAGACTTGAATTCTTCAGGTCACATTTCTTTGGAATTATTGCGACCTACACTCATAAATTCTACACAGATGAAAGAAGGACGGAAAAATAACTACTACAACAACCCTTTTGATGACAAACCATCAACATTAACCAATAAAATTAGTTACTGGCTATTTCAGATCATGTTTCAGGCCTCGCCCGGTGTGAATGTTTTAGTTGGTGCTATGGTCAGAGTACCTAACTCATAATTGAAGCAAAATAGATTGCTCCTGAACTTTTGTTCGGGAGCAATTTTATTTCAAACCCCTTCTCAAGCTCCTCTCTCTAAGTATTACATTTTTGCAACTACTACACTTCGCACATTTAGATAGGTTTCTTCTAAGACACTTGTCTTAAAAATATATTCGTCCACTTTTGTGCTATTTAGCATACATGGATTCGGCCATGTGGAATCCAATCTTCAAAATTATTCGCTATCCTAAAAAGAAATTCGAGGTATTCTTGGGAATCGTCTGTTTCATTCGCTAATTTTTTTAATCAATTTATCTATGTCGCTTAGAATGTAGCATAAGGCACCAGATATTGATTAATTTGCAAGAACCTCAAAAAAAACTAAAGTGAAATACTCGATCGAAAACGACCAATTCAAAGTAGAAATTGATGAATGTGGTGCTGAACTTTGTAGTATTTTGTCTAAAAAAACAGATTATGAGTACATCTGGCAGGCTGATCCAAAAGTATGGAAAGGAGCTGCACCTGTACTATTCCCTATCATCGGTGCCCTCAAAGGTGGCAAGTATACTTACGATGGTAAAACCTACGAATTACCAAAGCACGGATTTGTTAGAAACAACAAAAAAGTTCGTCTGATCAATAGAACCAGTTCCAGATTATCCTTTGCCATTTCCAATGACGAAGAGACCATGGCCATGTTCCCATTTAAATTCGACATGAAAATTAGTTTTTTCTTATTCGAAAGCAGGCTTCAGGTTTTTCACGAGGTGGTCAATACCGATAGCAACCCGATTTATTTCTCTATCGGCGGACATCCAGCCTTCAACTATCCCTGGAAAGAAGGCGAAAATAAAGACGACTATTATCTGGAATTCGAAAGAAAAGAGAACAACTCAATATTCGTTCTTTCAAAAAATGGCCTGCTGACTAAGAAGGAAAAACCCCTGATGAAGGAAACTCAGAAGCTCTCACTTGAGAATGGGTTATTTGATAACGATGCGTTGATATTTACAGAATTAAATTCCTCAGAAGTGAGCATCAAGTCAAAAAGCTCCAAAGGCAAAATCAGTGTTAATTTTGATGATTTTCCGTTTCTTGGTGTTTGGTCGAAACCTAATGCCAATTTTCTATGTATAGAACCCTGGGATGGGCTGCCAGATTTTGAGGATTCGGATCAAGAGCTTACTCACAAACCCGGTATTATCAAATTAGGACCAGGAAGTATTCATTATGCATCTTATACAATTCAAATTTTTGAAGCTTAGCCTTCCATTGTTTTTTATTGCTCTGCTGGCCTGTGAGCCAAAAGAACAACCACTCACCGACGAATATTTCAATCTTCATAAAGAATTTCAGCAAGAACTTGGACAAGGTAGAGACCACTATTTGAAATTGGTAGGCTTGCATCCATTGGTGAATGGCACCAATTTGTTCGGAGCTTCCGAAGTCAACAACATCCAGTTGACCAGCGCTGATCTACCCGCCACCATTGGAGCCGTTGAATTTTCTGGTGACAGTATATGGTTTGTAGCCTCTGACAGTCTTCAGATCCGATTCTCCTCCAATGATTCTTTGGTCAGCCGGGCGGCTTTTGATTTTAGCGATTTCCCAAATTCACCTTTGCTCAAGTGGAATCATCTGGAATGGCAGGTGATCAAGAGGGCAGACGAGTACTTCCTTAGAGTAAAGGATCACAATAGCTCAGAGGCAGGTAAATTTAAAGGCTTTGAAGCTTACCCCTTGCAAAGCAAATACGTGCTGGAAGCGGATTACAAACCCTACAAAGAGAAAAAAACCAAGGCTGTCAACACTCAGCTGGGTACAGCACAGCAGTTAGAATTTTCAGGCGTACTAAATTTCACGATTGGTGAAATGGCCTTGGAGCTGCTGGTGAGCGAAGATGGTTTTGTGATTGTAGGAGACCAAACCAATGACAAGACTACTTATGGTGGAGGCAGATACGTCTACGTCGATCTTCCAACATCAGGCGGTAAAACGATCTTGGATCTAAACCGACTCTATAATCCACCGTGCGTTTATTCTAAATTTACTACCTGCCCGCTGCCTCCTGCACCAAATGTACTCCCAATAGAAATTACAGCAGGTGAAAAGACTACCAGACTATGATATTTCATCAACTCGAAAACCTTGAAACAAAGGAATTACTTCCAGGTATTGTAGGGCATTTGATTCATACGGATACACTGACGATCGGGTATTTCAACATTGCCAAGGGAGCCGTACTTCCCGCACACGCACACGTGCATGAGCAAGTCACTAATCTACTGGAAGGGGAGTTTGAAATGACTGTTGGCGGTGAGACCAAAATCCTAACTGCAGGGTCAGTTGCCACTATCCCTTCCAATGCCGAACATTCGGGTGTGGCGCTTACAGACTGCAAGGTCATAGATGTCTTTAATCCGGTCAGAGAAGACTATAAGTAATTGTATTTTCACTTTGCATGATTGCCTGGATCACTCGGATATATATATCTTGCGTCTTTCCATTATTAATTAAATCACTTAGCGAATAGATTATGATCAAAAATATTCTCATCGGATTCTTAATCCTGGTTTCAGCTTTTTTTATTGTTTTTGCAAACATAAAAGCCAATGAGGCTGAGAAGAGTGCAATGCAAGCGCAATTAAATCTCGAATTGGCAATAGAAAACGAAGCAAAAGCTAAGGCTCAAGAGCAAAAAGCAGTAGAAGCGGCTGCCATGGCAAGAATCGCTGAGCGGAAGGCTATTGATTTGGCTAAGTTGCTTGAGGAATGTGAAAAATGAGGCCAGCAGACTCTAGTCAATCTCTACTATTTATACTGCGGTATTTCAATTTACCCCAGTTAAAACGGACCTTGCAGTAGTAGAATCATAAGTCGTGGCGAGTGAATCCGTGGTAGTGTCTATGATTTGATGGTCTCTTACGTCCCATTCTGACAGAAAATTCTCCCATCTTTCGTATATCGCATTGGCAACAGTAGGACTCTGGTAAGTTTTGATTTTGCTGTAGATAAGTCGCAGTTTCTTGAACTTGCTGGGAGAGGGTTTTATGAGCGCCCTAAAGAGGTAATACACGAATCTTTGCTTGGTTCTTTTCACCAATACTCGGTGATGAGTCACTAGTGTAATGATCCGAATACTTTCAGTTGATCTAAATAAATCAGGCAGATATAAAAACCCTTCACCTTCTTTGAAGTTGCTATAAATGTCATAATGAAGGATCAGAAAATCGATATTGGGATGCTCAAGTTTTTCTACATTGATAGCGTTGCAGATGGTTGCATTTTCTAACTGTTCGGGAGTGTGTTTGAGCAGCCGATGAGAAATTTTACTTTGTTTGTTGATCAGGTCATCGATCAAAGTCGTCTTTCCGACAGCACTGGGTCCACTGATGATAAGTAGATGTTTGACCTTCACAATTTTTATCTTTTTGTTTTATTCCAGCTTGGCTCTACTGCCAAGCTTAATTACTTCCAGGTCTTTGATCTTGCCAGCCTCCAAAGTAAACCGCAGCAAGGTGCGCTCCTTGTGAAATCCGTGCCGACCGGCAGCACCCGGATTTAAATATAATACACCGGGTCTTTTGGGATCATGCATGACGGCTAGTATATGTGAATGACCACAGATGAATAATTGTGGCAACCATTTATTGATGAGAGGCCGCACGCGAGGGTTGTACCGGGGAGGTTTACCTCCAATATGCGTCATCCAGACCCGAACACCTTCGCATTCGAATTTTTGATCTTCGGGAAAAAGTTGACGGACATCATGACCGTCGATATTGCCATAGACACCGAGAATCGGTTTGAATGCCCCCAATTCCTCAATCAATCCTGCCGTGCCTACATCACCTGCATGCCAAATTTGATCTACTTCAGCAAAATAATCATAGACTTTTGGGTCCAGAAAACCATGAGTATCAGAGATTAGACCTATGCGCAATTTTTATTAGTTTTGATGATCAAAGAATTGTATTCTTGTTTCACTATATACGGACTACCCCGCCGAATATGAAATTCGAAGTTGGCAATTTTTTTTAATTAAACAACAACATTATGCCTATTCGCAGACCTTTCAACTTGCAACAATGGATCGATGACAATCGCGATCTGCTAAAGCCTCCAGTGAGCAACAAAAACCTATATGTAGAATCAGACGACTATATAGTGATGATTGTAGGTGGCCCCAATGCTAGAAAAGATTATCACTACAACGAGACCGAAGAGCTTTTTTATCAGCTTCAAGGTGAAATCACTGTCCGAATTCAGGAAGACGGCAAGGCGGTAGACGTAGTCATCAAAGAAGGTGAAATGTATCTTCACCCTGCCAAAATTCCACACTCTCCGATTAGAGGAGAAAACACCGTAGGGCTTGTGATTGAGAGAAAGCGCAATCGTGAATTGGACGACGGGTTGATGTGGTTTTGCGACAAGTGCAACAACAAACTGCACGAGACCTACTTCTATCTCACCAATGTAGAAAAAGACTTTCAGCCAAGATTCAAGGAGTTTTATGCGTCAGAAGAGCTGCGAACCTGCAATAGCTGTGGTCATGTGATGGAAACTGACCCTAGGTTCGTTTAGCTCAATTTTACCCACTTTTTATTTGAATAATTATCCTTCATGCCATACGAAAATTCACTCGAATTTGCACAGCAGTGTGATGCCAATGATTCACTAAAATCTTTTAGAGATCGATTCTACATACCTCAGCACAACGGTAAAGACTGTGTCTACCTTGTAGGTAATTCACTGGGGCTTCAACCAAAATCAACCAGATCGTTTGTGGAGCAAGAGCTCACAGATTGGCAAAATCTTGGGGTAGAAGGACACTTTGACCAAAGCGCAACGAGACCGTGGTTTCACTATCACAAGTTTTTGAAACCATATCTGGCTGACTTGGCTGGAGCAAAGGAGCTCGAAGTGGTTTCTATGAACAGTCTGACAACTAATCTACACCTGATGATGGTGTCTTTTTATCAGCCGACGGCCAAGCGATACAAGATAATAACCGAAGCCGGGGCTTTTCCATCCGATCAATATGCTTTGGAGACACAAATAAATTTTCACGCCAATCGTGGTGGCGAACGCCTATTTGACCCGAAGGATGCACTGATTGAACTGCAACCACGCACGGGTGAAGAAACTTTGCGAACAGAAGATATTCTCGCCACAATAGAGAAGCATCAGGACGAGTTGGCATTGGTCATGATGGCAGGTGTTCAATACTATACCGGGCAGCTGTTTGACATCGCAGCCATTACGAAAAAAGGGCATGACTGTGGAGCCCTTGTAGGGTTCGACCTTGCGCATGCCTTTGGCAATGTCCCCTTACAGCTACACGAAGATGGAGTAGACTTCGCTGTATGGTGTTCGTATAAGTATCTCAACTCAGGACCCGGCAGTGTGTCGGGAGTTTTTGTTCATGAGCGCCACAGTAGGAACCCTGATTTGCCACGGTTTGCCGGATGGTGGGGGCATGATGAGTCTCAAAGGTTTCAGATGCGCAAGGGTTTTATCCCGATGGAGGGTGCAGATGCCTGGCAGTTGAGCAATGTCAATGTGCTACCGAGCGCAGCTCATTTGGCCTCTTTGGAGATTTTCGGTGAGGCTGGTATCCAGGCGCTGAGAAAGAAGAGTGTATTTCTCACCGGATATATGGAGTTTCTGTTGAACGAATTGAACGCTGACGAAGAGAAAATACAAATCATAACACCGCAAGATCCCAATCAAAGAGGAGCACAGCTTTCCTTGTGCGTCTCTCATGGAGGCAAAGAACTATTCAACAAACTGTCAGCCAATGGGGTACTGGCCGACTGGCGCGAGCCAAACGTAATCCGTGTGGCCGCAGTACCGATGTACAATTCCTATGTAGATGTTTGGAACTTTGTAAATCTTCTTGGCTCCCTGCTTTAGTTAGGTCCAGTAATATTTGGAGGCAACCACGATTTAATGTTATAGTCCTTTCGTCTCTTAAAAGTAGTCTAAGTCGATTTTATTGTTAATTTTTGAGTCAAACAATTAAGATTTGAAAAAGACACATGCTCTGAGCACACTGGTCAAAAAATGCCTCTTCGCACTATCCGCCATTACCTTATATGGACTTGCGGGGTATCTATATATGCTCGGCGCAGGTCAATTGCTTAACCAAAATTATACTCTTGTCTTTCTGGTCTCAGTATTTGTTCTGGGCACCGTACTCTTTGTCACCCTTGTCAGGCCGGCTTACCTTGAGTTCAAGTCCCTATACTCCGCCCTGATAGAGTCAGAAGGATCAGCTAAATCCATGACACAGGAGCTCAACAAGCTATACAATGCCTTGGGTAAATCCTATCAGGATTTGGAAGCGGTAAACCTTGTTCCGGAGGATCCCAGCACGCTGCTGAGGATGAATGCAAAAGGCGAAATCACCTATATTTCCAGCTACTTCAGAAGGGTGATGGCTCAGGGCAACGAACCGTTTCATCCCAATCTGTACGATTGGTTGAATGAGGCACATCAGAGTGAGGACTTTGTTGATAATCTCAAAAGTATACTCACGAAGGGCGACTCATGGTCAGGTGAATTGCAGGTGACCAATATCGATGGAGATTTGATTTGGTGGGACATTTCCTTACAGCCGGTAAAGCAAGGGTTGTCACAGGAGGAAAATATCCTGGCCATAGGTCGTGACATCACTGAAATAAAAGAAGCAAAACAGCGCTCCAGAGAAATAAATCGAGAACTAATAGAAAAACAGGTTAAAGAACAGCAGTATAGATCGGTACTGATTCTGGAAGGGCAGGAGGAAGAAAGGAAGAGAATCTCACAGGAAATCCATGACGGAATTGGCCAAATGCTAACGGGGCTGAAGCTAAATCTCGAAGGCATTACGCTGGCCAATTCACCAGCAATGAAGCAGCGGCTTCGAGACACAAAAATGCTTATGAAAAGCATTCTCAGAGAAATTAGGCGTGTTTCTTTTAATTTGACTCCTAGTAGTCTCGATGATTTTGGCCTTGCTCCAGCCATGAAAAAAATAAGTCAGGAAGTCACCGCATTGACCAAGACTACTGTAATTTTTGAGAATCGCTCCAACTTCATTAATCGGCTGGACAAAAACATTGAAACTAATCTGTATAGGATCGTCCAGGAGGCGGTGAACAACGGCATCAAATATGCGGAAGCCGATAAAATTGTGATTAGTTTTGATCATAGCCAAACACAGCTGACTGTGAAGATAGAAGACGATGGAAAAGGCTTTGAAATCGAAAAATTATCTCAGTCAGGACACTTTGCGGCGTCGGGACATGGTATTTTTAATATGAAAGAAAGAGCCGCATTCATTAATAGTTTGTTTGAAATCCAGTCTTTAACCGGAGTTGGAACAAAAATAAGTATCAAAGTACCGCTAACCTAGAGCTATGAAGACGATAAAAGTAATTCTCGCAGATGATCATGTCATAGTAAGAAACGGAATAAAAATTTTGCTTGAAAGCGAAGGTGATGTTGAGGTGATAGCTGAAGCCTCAAATGGGATCGAAGCCATTGAAAAGGTAAAACAACTCAAGCCTGATATTTTGGTCTCTGATATCAGAATGCCGATCATGAATGGATTGGAAGCTACTGCGCAATTGAAAAAAATAGCACCCGAGACGAAAACCCTGATCCTGTCAATGCACGACGATGACGAATATATCATCAGCAGCGTAAAAGCAGGTGCTCTGGGCTACTTACTGAAAGACACGACCCGGGAAGAATTTATGAAAGCACTAAGAAGTATCCTGAACGGGGACCAATACTTTAGTGGGGATATTTCGGCGGCGCTGGTCAAAGGATATTTAGGGAAGTCAAATTCATCTCCTGGAGATACTGTCGCCAGTATCGAATATCATATCACCAAGCGAGAGAAGCAGATTTTGAAACTAGTCTACGAAGGCCACAGCAACAAGGAGATAGCGGATACACTCCAAAAGAGTGTTCGTACCGTGGAAACACACAGGTTCAATATCATGAAAAAATTAGGAGTAGGAAATGTCACCGAACTTATTAGAAAAATAGATAAGGAGCCCGCTATTATTATATGATACTGACCGCACAATTCATGAATATAAGACGCCTAGCATCTGTATTGACACGAAATCGTACGCTGCTCACTTCGGTATTAATCTATCTTTGATCCAAACTATTGGAAATGCAAAAGAAGAACCTGGTCAGGGTATTTGTAAAAGGAGGCATACTTGCTCCCGATCAACTGTTGAAAATTTTGACGACCGCTCGTGAGTTGGGAACAGATTATATCCATTTGGGCTCGCGGCAAGACATTCTTTTTCCCGCCACGGACAGAAGTGAAGCCCTGCTTGATCCTGTATTCAATTCCATCCATACAGAATACGAAATCAATGAATTTACGCATCAGAACATTGTAAGCTCGTACGTATCGTTGGACGTCATGCCCAGCATCGAATGGCTTACTCCCATAATCTATCAACAGATCTTAGGGGATTTTAATTTTAGAGCAAAACATCGGATCAATCTGGTAGATCCTACGCAGAGCCTTGTCCCGTTATTCACCGGTAATATCAATTTTATTGCGTCTCCCGAACCTCATTACTGGTATTTGTACCTCAGACTCAAGCAGCATGAGGATAGACCAATCTGCTATGATGAATTGATCTCCGATCATGAAATAGCCAAAGTGGCTCGTATACTAAATGAGTACCAGTTGGACGATCCCAATGTGCAAGCAGTCGATATTTTCTCCAAATTGGATGAAGCAAAGATTGATTCAATCGCAATCAAAGAAAATTTGAAATTGCCAGCGGCTTCTTTTCCATACTACGAAGGTCTCAATCGGGAATCAAGCGGAAACTACTGGCTTGGTCTCTATTGGCGTAACAATCAATTTTCCGTCGATTTTCTGATAGAAGTGTGCAAAAGATGTTTGGCCACCAATCATCCTCAAATCACGCTCACACCCTGGAAATCACTGATCATAAAAAGTATTGAAGAGCGATATTTGATCGGTTGGGAAAAGCTGATGGGTCGATACGGGATCAATTTACGGCACTCCTCTTTAGAGCTCAATTGGCATTTACCTGTACAGAGCGAGGAGGCGTTAGAGTTGAAAAATTTCCTAGTCAGAGCACTGGATAAGCAAGATATCAGTACCTCCGGTCTCACGTTTACCATCAAACCTAACGATGATATTTATCTCTTTACATCAGTAGTCATCGAATTCAACAATGAGGCTCATGGTGAAAATAAGACCTATAATATTTTGTATTCGAAAGCATTTAATCCTAACTCGGCGGAGTATCTGACCTACGTCAGTGGCGTGTCAAAAAATGTCTTGCCTGCACTGCTTATGGAGCTCAGTGTCATGTACTTTGATCAGATTGATGACCACTCTTAGATGATCTTACTTTGAACCTAAGAACTGTCTTCAGTTTGTCAGGAGCTACCTTTCGGAAATCAGATAGATATATTTCACGATGTATTTTGGATACTCGCTCCAGGTTTGAAGACTCTGCAAAGTCTTCCATTTCCCTAAAGCTTTTATCTTCCTCATCATAGCTACCAAGATGAAGCATTTGAATACAAGGCCCCTCAGAGATTCGCTCGAATTTTACCTGGTCGATTAGTGCATTCGGCTTTTTCTGCCTGCTGAGTGCTATCATTTTTTGTACAAAATCTGGAGTCACGAAGTCAGGCTGTCTGATCATGAGCTGGTAGACTAGTTCATTTTTATCTATTGCCCCATTAAATTCTTTCTTGGCCTTCTCACTGATATCCCAAACTCCTTCTAGTGGATATACTGTGTAGTCGTTATGACGATCAGCGACGGCTTCTTTTTTAAGTGTCATTTTAATAGCATAGGCTACCGCATAGAGCGCACCAATACGGTCAGCGAAGGGTGAGTCATTTGGATTGCCTTTGCCGGCTATGGTAATAAATTGGTATTCAGGAATGTCAATAAACTGTGGTTTGTTTTTAGGCAAGTAGATATCTTTTTCTGCCTTTCTCCATTCGTGTTTCATAGGTATTAATTTTTTTGATTAAACCAATGTATTAGGAATGACTGACAGCCCTATGTCAGTGAATTCGGTTTTTTTATTTAGCCTCGGCATTCTATCCTTTTGGACAAAAAGAAAGCAGCAATTGCTATTTGATAGCTAAATTGCCATTACCTATAGCGAATGAAAGACTCCCTACATATCATTTCAATTCCAAATTTATTGGTGTCACTGATCCCGGTGCTCGTGGTGATTTTCATTTTGTTTCGCTGGAAGCAAGGGATCAAAACTTCGCTTTGGGCAGTCGGCAGAATGGTGATCCAGCTGATCCTGGTCGGCTATGTGCTGACATTCATTTTTCAATCAGACAATTCCTGGATTGTGATTGGCGTATTGGCTGTCATGCTATTTTCATCCAGCTGGATTGCATTGAGAACGTTGAGTGACCGGAGAACAGAATTGTTTTTCAAAACACTGGCATCAGTTGCCGTGGGCGGAGTGAGTGTGCTGATTTTAATCACACAAGGTGTATTGATGCTCGATCCCTGGTATCTGCCTCAGTTTTTGATCCCCTTGGCGGGAATGATTTTCGCTAACTCGATGAACAGTGTCAGCCTTGCCGGCGAACGATTGACTTCAGAGTTGAGTAGAGGAGAGGATTATACCTCTGCACGAAATACCGCATTACGAGCTGCGCTGATTCCCATTACTAATTCACTTTTTGCTGTAGGATTGGTATCACTTCCCGGTATGATGACTGGCCAAATACTCTCTGGTGTTTCCCCATTGATCGCCGTACGGTATCAGATCGTAGTGATGTGTATGGCTTTTGGATCCGCAGGGATTTCAGTGGCAATTTTTCTGGTTTTAGCTCGAAGCAATTTTGAAACCGACCAGAAATAATATTCTATGTGTAGTACATACCTTTAGCGGAGCGTCTAAAGGCGTGGTATTTACTTAATTTCTTTCGACTTAGTACTGTTCACAAAGAGGACATCGCCTATAGCATCATAACCTTCAAAAATCTCCTCTCCCAGCTGCTTTACCGCCTCAGAGCGGAAACCCAGGATCGTCAAATCAGCATCCTTAGAATGTTTGTTTATTATTTCTCGATTGTCTGCACCTTCGGATCGCTCAATAATATGAACATTGTTTGCCGAAATCGGAAGTCTTCCAGTTTTGATCAGATCCAGGAGCTCTTCTTTCTGCTGTTCCAATTCTTCCTCTCGTACAATAGCCGAGATTTTTATCTCAGCCTTTTTCCACTGCGGATGGCCCAATATCACAAACCCAAGCAAAATCATAAGATTAGCATTGTTGAAATCTGAAGGTTTGATCCAGATGTGAATTTCAGCCTTCGAGTCCAGTCCACGGTTGCTGCTTGCCAGGATACACGTATCAAACCCCGAGGCTCTCACCATCGCATAGTTGTCCATGATTTCCTTGAGTTCTTCAGGATGCTCCTTAGAGAATTCAAAAAGCATCATGTTGATATCCTTGCCAGATACACTAGGCAACTGCAGGGCCTGAGCAACAGCTGTGGTATAGGAGGGAGACACCAGCGTATCTACATAGACATTGCTTTCTGATATATCTGCCACGCGAATGAGTCGAGCCAATTCTTCTTTAGACGCGGTATTGGTTTCATTAGAATAATATCCTTTTATATAATGCAGGTAAGTGCCAAATCCATAACGATGCGAGATCCAGCTCATCATTTCAAAAGCTGATGGCCGATCAAAAGAGGAGCCTGAAATACAAATCACAGAAGGGCGCCAATTATCGGTATCCTTATCCGCCTTTTGGATAAAGACCTGAATCTGACGGATTAGTTGGAAGATGACCCCTTGAAAGATATTAGCCATTCCGGCTTTCTCATCATTGAATTTAGAGAGTCCAAAGTAGATCAGAACCATGATCACGATAGAGGCAACGGCGTACGCTGCATCCATCTTGAAAATCAAAAATAGGCACATGATAGCACCCAGAAGTGAAATATACCATTTGGATCTAAACGCAGGTCGGTAGGATGGGTCAGCTGCAAAATGTTGAAAAAATGAAATGGTACAAATCGCACCATACGTCACCATAAAAAACATAGAGATCACCTTTGCCACTGTGTCTATACTCCCTAGGCTTACAAAAAATAGCGCTAAAAAAACAGTCACTACCGTAGCGTTTACAGGCTCGTTGTTTTTTGAACTCCCCTTCGACAGAATAGAATTGATCCCACTTGTTGGGAAAATGTGATCTGCTGCTAGTGCTTGCAAAGTTCGGGGCGCCACCATGATAGATCCCAAGGCAGATGATATGGTAGCTGCAGCCAAACCTATCGGGATGATAGGTCCCCATATGGCTACTTTTGACATAAACAATGGATCTCCGACCAGCTCTTCCGGGCTTCCATTAACCGCCAATTTGTAAGCAATGAATACATAAATAACCATCCCAATCAGCGTGGCCGAAAGCGTACCCCATGGGATTGATTTTTTGGGGTCTTTTAAATCACCGGACAGGCCTACTCCGGCGGTCATTCCTGTGAAGGCTGGAAATATGATTGCAAAAACAATGAAAAAGCCCTGGCTATCTGAGACGTGAGCCATGGCATCGAATTTTTCCAGTCCTGCGTGGTAATCGGTATGACCAAGAAAGAAAAAAGTCAAAGAGACAAACAGTGTCGCTACTACAATATACAGTGCCTTCATACCCAGATCAGCTCCTTTGGTCAGCATGAGTACGCTCAGCAACAGTACCGCAGGGATACTTATTAGCCTTTTGTCGCTGATTACAATCCCGTAGTTTTCGCCTAACCAGGCGATGGCCGGATCAAAGGCCTCTGCAAAGGCAATGACATAAAAGGCTACACTTATAGCTTGAGACAGGTAGAGTGCGATCCCAATCGATGCACCGATGTTGATTCCAAAAGACCTCGATATGATGTAGTATTCACCACCCCCTTCTACTTTCTGATTAGTGGCGATTTCTGCGATGGACATGGCCGTGGGTATGGTGACCATATGTCCCAGGATGACTATGGCTACGGTGCCAATAAACCCAACGCTGCCAACGGCATAGCCAAATCGTAAGAACATGACCGCTCCAAGAATAGTCGATATGGCGGTCAAAAATACCGGCAAGGTGCCAAAATTGGCTTTTTTGGAGAGAAGATTACTCATGATTATTTTTTCAGGGAGACGATGTTCAGTTGGTTGCCGCTACTGCAATATAGGTCAAACTGACCTTTGCTTTCCTGATACAGTACAGCTAGTAGATGTCCTGTGCTCAACGGGTCGTTGTGCAGCAACCTGCCTTCCTGATTATATATATACCCCTTTTGATGGGTCTGATCTATAACAATGATCAGCTGATTGTCAACGCTGAAATGGTAATATTGAAAAAGTAGCGAAGATGAAGTGTTGTCAATTTCAAATTGCTGTACAAGCGCTTCATTGAAGAAAGTCAGTTTCTTCCCGTCATTTTTAATAATAATGAACTCTTTTCCTGTACCGGAATTTACCATTGCAAAACTCACAGAATCACTTGCTCTGACCAGCTGCTTTCGGTCAGAAATTTTTCCATCGAGCGAAAAGGAAACCAGCTCTCCCAGATCGGTTAGCGCCGAAATTTCGGTACTGGAAGGTTTGCTGCCTTTGCTTACAAAGTAGTCTTGTGAGAGCGAACCTTTGAGATCAATAGGAAATCCTTTTTTTGAAGTCCCATTCCGATTCAGTCCTTGAAAAATACCGTTTTTCTGAGCGAGAAGCATAAAATCCTTTGATTGCACACGTATATGCCTACCCTGTGTGGCAGGGCCACTGCCGGTTTTTTTAGGATTCCAACCAGCCAATAGCTTGCCTGTTTTATCATATAGATAATAATTTCCTTTTTGATCAGCCGCCATGATACGATAGTTACGGGTCTTGTCATAGTCAATCAGCGAAAGTTCAGCAATCGATTGATTGGACTTAATTTTCACTGGATACCCGGGAATATAAGTCCCTGTTCGATCGATCATATGAATCGTGTTTGCCAGAGCAAAGAGATATTGCAGCTTGCCATTTTTGTAGTAGTCTACCTGATAGATTTTACTTTTTAGCTTTCCTTTCAACGGGATCTTCAGTGTAGGTTTTAGCTGAGCATCCAGTAGATGTAGGGTGAAAGCTTCATCCTGTACCATCATTTCCAGAGACTTGTCGTTATGATTTCTGACCGCATAAGGTTTGGATATGAGATTGTTGGCAAAACCCTGCTGCTGGATGGTCTCAAAGGACTGAGGATTGATTTGCTTGACCAACTCTCCGGGATGCTGTAGAGAGATACTGGTATAATATTGACCATCGACATGGGTAAATTGAACTGCACCGTATTCTATCTGAGCCAGGATCGTTTTGTTTTCTTCAAGATAGCCTCCCCAATAGTCGTTTAGCTTTTTCCTCACCTGATTTATAGCTCCACTGGTTTTGATGTACATGCTGAAGTTGGCGTCTTCGTGCGTGGAAGCAAGAAAGTCATTCGTTTTGATAGACCGTCGCCAGGTATTTTCATTGTCGATGTCATCTATGAGCAATTCCAGCACCTGTTGGCTGTTGCCAAAGTAAACGTAACTATCATCAATGAAATAATAAGAAGATGGAAACCCATCGTACATGGGTCCAAAAAGTCGGGCGGGCACCTCGTCAATTTCTATGTGTCGAATGATTCGATCTGCATAGTTTTCCCGATAGGTTGCTGTATCAGTGTTAGATTTTTGTGCCAACGAATCGAAGAACTGAATCGCTAGATTCTCACTTTTGTGCTCAATTGCGAAAATTAAATCCGCAGGAGATGATTTGCCTGACTCGATTACGAAGTAGCCAATTTCATTGGCCATAAACTGATAGAAATCTTTGATTACAAAATCATATCTATTTTCTAGCTCTCCGATCTCAGTCAGTTGGCTTGGCTCATGTTTTCGCCAATAGTTTTTCAACCCTTTGTGCCAAAGGCTCACATCTTCTACCGAGGCATGCAATACGTACGAAGTGCTGGCAGGCACGATGTTTTTCATATCAAACCCGACACCTCTGATCCCGTCAAATGCTGATAGGTAGTTGATTTTTGAAGTGTCGTTCACAGCAAATCCGGATAAGTCGATCTTATCATCTTCGAAAGAAAGATCGAGATACATTAGATGGGTTAGCCATTTTAGAGGCGTTGTATTGATTTCTACCGGGTTGGCAAAAATACCAGCAAGCTTGTCCAGAAAGTTGGTATTGATATAACATCGACCGGCACCAGTCGACCCATCCGTTACCTCTGCTACGTGGAGTTCTGTTTCCTGATAAGTATTGACTCTACTATCGGCGATCATACGGATGGCATCCTCCACCATGAAAGGAGAAAAACTTGCGATAAGATAGTTTTTGTGAAAGATATAAGTGAGGGTCGAATGCTCATTTTTGAGCTCCGTAATCAAGTATCCCTGATAAGTCCGCTCAGACAATTTGAAATCTAAGTTGTCTCTGATGAATAGTTGCAAATCGCTAAGTAAGCTGTGCTGCTCGAGTTCTTTGACTTCGAGAAGATATAATGCAGCCAGCGATTCATTCGTATTTTGATGAAAGGAGATGAGCAAATTGCCCTGATCGATAACCTGAGAAAACTTAAAATTGGTGACCGAATCCAATATTCCTATTGTGCGTTGTACCGAATCGAGGAGGGGAAGAGATTTGAGGTTTTTTAGAACTTTTCTATTATCATCTGGTCTCCAGAGATACGCAAAATCATTGGGCTCAAAGACCATGATTGAATTTTCTGGTACAAAAGACCACAGCGTGATTCTACTCTGCTTCCACCAATAGAATCCACCCGCTGCACCTCCGATCAGCAGGAGTCCCAATAAGACTATCAATAGTATTCTTTTCACGCTAGCACTTTTGATGCAAATTATGGAGAGGAGCGCTAGAAAGCAAGCCGGCTATGTAAGATATTTATCTTCGACTACCCTCGTATAGCTCATATTCCAGTAGGCGGCATTCTATTCTCGCGTTCATGAATTCTGTCCTGGATTTTGTTCTCAGTCCGATGGCTTTCGCCAAATTGGAATTACCGGTGAAAATATAGCCGGTCTTGCCTCCGCAGGACTGTTTGAAAAAGTCCCCTATGTCTTTATAGACAGATTTTAGCATGTTTTCTTCTCCAAGTCTTTCTCCGTATTCAGGGTTGAGCATTACGATGCCTGGCCCCGAGGGCAAGAAGGTTTTTTCAAAGGGAACCTTGTCAAAATCAATCATTTTTTCGACACCAGCAGTACGTGCATTTGCCAGAGCAGCGTCTATGGCATCACCGTTCCAATCAGTTGCTATGATCGTTGATTTGATTCGGTCTTTGTATTCTACGCGATCCAGTGTCTCTTTCCACAAAGACTCGTCATATCCGCTGATATGCATGAAGCCGAAATTTTCTCTATTCAAGCCTGGAGGAATTCCGGCAGCCATGAGGGCTGCTTCGATCGCCAATGTACCGCTACCGCACATAGGATTGATAAATGCGCCCTTCTTGTCATTCCATCCTGCGGAGATCAGACAAGCCGAAGCCAGCGATTCCAGCATGGGAGCCTTGAACGGAATTTTTCGGTATCCATGTTTAGTAATGGTTTCGCCGGAAGTGTCAAAATAGACATGCACCTTATTCAGATACCAATAGAGATACACTACTGTGTGATCCTTTTCATTTCCCGAATCAGGCCTGACACCAGTCTCCTCCTGCATTCGATCCACAATAGCGTCTTTGAGTTTGAGATTTGCGAATCTGCCATCTCGGATAAAATCGTTTTTCACAAAAGACTGCACTGATATTTTGGTGCCTTCCGGAAGTAGCTTGTGCCAGGGGATTTTTTTGGCCTCCTCGTACATTTTATCCGGATGGTTAGCTTCAAAGGACTTGATCAGCCAGAGTACCCTGGAGGCCGTACGCAAGTTGAGATTGAGGTGCATCACCTCTTTCCAACCCCCTTCTATGGTCACACCACTTTTTTCAGCTCTTAAGATTCTATACCCAAGCCCCTCTACTTCTTTTTTTAAGAATGGCGATAGTGAGGGTTGGCAGTTGATAACTAATTTGGATTGACGCACAGGCCTTGAGTTTAACGATTAGGATTCAGGGCCAGGTCGTATTCCTACGCCCTAAATCTTAGATCATAAATTGAAATTATTTTTTGGCAAAAAACTGATAAAACCAAGTAATGGTCTCTATGCCCTTCATGTAGTTGAATACGCCATAGCTTTCGTTAGGTGAGTGGATTGCATCCTGATCCAAGCCAAAGCCCAGTAGAATCGAATCCAATCCAAGCACATCCTGGAAGAGACCTACAATAGGAATACTCCCACCATCGCGCATTGGAATTGGTGTTTTGCCCCATGCTTTTTCAAAAGCCTGGCTTGCCGCCCTATAACCTTTCGAGTCAGTTGGAATCACTGCAGCCTGACCACCGTGTAGCGGAGTGACCTTCACCTTCACATGCTTAGGTGCTATTTTTTCCAAATGTCTGGCTACCAGTTCGGTAATCTCCTCATGATCTTGATTTGGTACTAGTCTACAGGATATTTTTGCATACGCTTTAGAAGGGAGTACCGTCTTTGCTCCTTCTCCAATATATCCACCCCATATACCGTTCACATCTAGTGTAGGTCGTATACCAACACGCTCCAGCGTAGAAAAACCCTCTTCACCTTTTACATCATCTATGTCCAATTCTTTTTTGTACATCTCGATATCGAAAGGAGCCTTGGCCATAGCTGCTCTGTCTGCTTCAGACAGGTCTTGCACCTTGTCGTAGAAGCCGGGGACGGTGATATGTCCTTTATCATCTATCAGTTGAGAGACCATGTCGCACAAAGTGTTGATTGGATTGCCGACTGCGCCTCCGTAGATTCCTGAGTGCAAGTCTCTGTTGGGTCCGGTGACTTCTACTTCTATGTAGCTCAAGCCTCGAAGTCCGACTGTGATCGACGGGCAGTCATTGCTGAGGATACTCGTGTCAGAAACTAGTATCACATCCGCCGCTAACTTTTCTTTGTTGGCCTTCACGAAATCACCAAGATGCTCTGATCCCACTTCTTCCTCTCCCTCAATCATAAATTTTACGTTGCATGGAAGCTCATCATGTTTTATCATAGCCTCAAACGCTTTGACATGCATGTACATCTGACCCTTGTCATCGCAAGCCCCTCTGGCATAGATTCTATCATCCTTTATTACTGGCTCGAAAGGAGGGGAGTCCCATAACTCATATGGATCAGCTGGCTGCACGTCGTAGTGTCCATATACGAGTACTGTGGGAAGCGTTTTGTCCAATATTTTTTCGGCATAGACTACAGGGTTGCCATCCGTTTCATGGATTTCAACACTATCCACTCCTGCTTCATTAAACTTGTCACGAATAAACTCAGCTGCCTTTCTGATGTCGCCTGAGAATTTTTTGTCAGCACTAACGGATGGAATTCTAAGCAATTCGAAAAGCTCGTCGAGATAGCGCTGCTTGTTGGATAATATGTAGTCTATTGATTTCATTATCATGAGTTAAAATTTGTAATATTCTTTATGCGGAAAGTTAGAGAGTTTTGATTAATCCAGTCGGTATCTATACGCTCTTCGTCTCAGCATTCTATTTTAAATTTTCCAGCATTGGAGCCATCTGCTCCTGAAGTTTTTTAGCTTCGCTGCGAGCGGCATCTGCAAAATCTGTAGTGTCGGAGGCGTATATAATACCACGGGTAGAATTTATCAATAGGCCACAGTGGTCATTCATCCCATGTTTGCAAACAGCCTCCAAATCTCCTCCTTGTGCACCTACACCGGGTACCAGTAAAAAATGATCTGGAATTATTTTTCTGATGTCTTGAAGGTATTCTGGGCGTGTAGCTCCTACCACATACATCATGTTTTGATCTGATCCCCAAGAGGAGGATTTTTCCATGACGTGCTGATATAGAGGCTTCCCGTCAGATTCGAGAAACTGAAAATCTTTTCCGCCCTCATTAGATGTTACTCCCAGAAGGATGACCCACTTGTTGTCAAATTCCAAAAACGGTTTGACAGAGTCGGAGCCCATATAAGGAGCTACGGTGACCGAGTCGAAATTCATATTGTCAAAAAAGGCACGTGCATAGAGAGACGAAGTGTTGCCAATATCTCCGCGTTTCGCATCAGCGATAGTAAAGATGTCCTTCGGGATGTATTGCATGGTCTTTTCTAATGAGCGCCAGCCAGAAGCTCCGAGGGCTTCATAAAATGCAATATTTGGCTTATACGCTACAGCAAATTCTTGAGTAGCGTCTATGATTTGCTTATTGAATTCGAAGATTGGATCTTCCATTTCAAGCAAGTGCTTTGGAATTTTCTTGATGTCGGTATCAAGGCCAACACAGAGAAAAGATTTTTTTTGTTGTATTTGATTGAACAGCGCCTCTTTCGTCATGCCGCAAAAATAGGTCAAAGATGAGAATTTATCTTTTGTTAAGATTACAGATTTGATTTAATACCATAATTGTCCGAATGGCTGAGCTTCTGTCCTAATTGTTTAAAATAAAATTCATAATTTTGATCATGGATTCTATACTCATAAATCCCAAGTCTCAAGAAGAGCTGAAGTATTTGCTTGAGCTCATGCAATCTTTGGAAATTGAAGCGAAGGCTATAAGTGAGAAAGATCGAGATGATTTTGAATTGGCACAACTGTTGAAAAATGTGGATGCTTCCGGCATCGTCAGAGAGTTGGAAAAGCCTATCAAACTATCAAATGAGCAGGTGCGACTGCTAGAGCAAAGTGAAGCGGAGATGGCAGGTAAGACGGTTGTCTCTGAAAAACATATCCAGGTGGACGAAGACGAATGGCTAAACAAGTAATTTGGACAAATACGGCTCAACAGGAAAGGCAAAATATTTTAGAAAAATATTTCAAAAGAGATGGTCATAAGCGAGAATGCAAAAAGCTCGCTTTTCTCATTAGATCCAACGTAAAATTTCTGTCCAATTACAATTTCGCAGGCATAGAATCAAACTACCCCGGTATGCGCGAGACCACTTGCGGCCAGTGTACTCTTTTCTACAAAATCAGATCTTCATCCCTGACCATAACCGGGATATTTGATAACTCAGACAAAAAATAATAGATCGGGATGCGCCTAGTAAATCATCCCGTGCTGTGCAATTACTACGTTACTTATCGCTGTAATGCGAAATGTGGGTTTTGCGATATTTGGGAAAAACCATCGCCGTATGTTACGCTCAGTCAGGTGGAGGAAAACCTTGTGGCTCTAAAAAAGCTGGGGGTCAATGTGATAGATTTCACTGGTGGAGAACCATTGCTGCACCAGCAAATAGATGAGTTTTTGGCTCTGGCCAAAAAAATGAAGTTCATAACCACGCTTACCACCAACGGGCTGCTTTATCCCAAATTTGCCCAAAGACTACAAGGCAAGGTAGACATGCTACATTTTAGCTTGGACACTGCAGACAAAGAAAAACATGATACTATGCGCGGTGTGGCCTGCTTTGATTTTGTAATGGAATCTATCCAGATCGCCAAATCGCTTGGCGAAAGACCCGACATACTATTTACAGTATTTGAAGAAAATCATGCTGATATCGCTGCGGTCTATGAGCAAATTTGTCTGCCTAATGATCTGGTCTTGATTCTCAATCCTGCCTTCGAATACAATCAAGTAGGAGATCAGCTGTCTGAAAAAACACTTTCGATTTTGGAGTGCTGGGGAAAAAAGAAAAATATTTTCATGAATCAAGCCTTTTTGGAGCTGCGACGCGATGGAGGCAACCATACCGAAGACCCGGTTTGTCGGGCGGCAAGTACCACTCTTGTCATTAGTCCGGAAAATGAGCTGATCCTGCCCTGTTATCATCTGGGTGAGCGTTCGTTCCCCATAGGGGGAAATTTGGTAGAACTATATCGAAGTGAAGAAGTGCAACGCCAAATCCTGACCGAAGGCCGATTGCCGGCCTGTGAAGGATGTACAATCAATTGCTATATGCAACCGTCTTTTACCGTAGAAACCAGCAAGTATTTTTGGAAGGCGCTGCCTAGCACCTTTAAGTACAATCGACTCAAAGGCACCTGGCGTCACCTTTTATCTTAGCATAGGTCTGTCTAATTTGATGATAATTTCCAGCCAATCCAGGCCATAGGGACATAGGCGCCTACAAGATCCAACACGTTGAACCACATCGGGCTTGGCATATCCATAACCATCATAACACCGCCTAAAAAGAAGCATACACCAATTCCAAGAGCGAACTTCATTTGATGAGTGACAGCAATTCTGGCCGCCACATAGGCTCCTGCTAATGTACCGAGCGCATGTGCTAGAAATGGACTGATAAAGTGTCTAAACTCAAATAGATGAATATTGGACTTGAGGCTCTCAGCATCCATCATGTCCACGCCAGCAGGCGGTGAAATCACGGTAAGACCTAGCATGATTAGGCCCATATTTACAATGCTTCCAACCAAGATTCCTGCGATCACAGCTAGAATATTTTTCAAAATTGCATTCATATTAAATAGTTTATGTTGAAGATAATCAATTGAGTTAAATTGGCTTAGAACAAAAAAATGCTGGCCAATGAAATAATTATTTTGTGGTCTGACCGTCGTATTCTTTGGTGAATACTGTGTCTATTGGCTCCCACAATTCTATCTTATGTCCATCGGGATCCATAATCCAGGCAAACTTGCCGTACTCGTATTCTTCCATCTGCCCTACTATCTCTACACCTTCTTCTTTAAGAATCTCCAGGAGTCTGACCAGATCATCCACGCGATAGTTGATCATAAATTCGCTATTGGACGGCGAATAGTATTTGGTATCCGCAGCCATCGGACTCCACTGTAAGTAGCCGATCTTCTCAGGATCGTCTCCTTGACGAAATTCAAAGAGTGAGCCGTATTGATTGGTAACGAGACCAAGATGTTTTCCATACCAGGCTCTTGCTTTTTCGGGGTCGGCACATTTATAGAATATACCGCCTATGCCAGTTACTCGTTTCATAATTGTGTTTTTGATTCAATCAAATATACTGATAGCGGTCTTTTTTGGGCTCACCCGAAAGTATGATTTCAACACTTTATCCGATACAGATATTTTAAACCTGGATTATGCATTAGGAATCGTGATGAAAGCATAAAGCGCAAAGAAAGAGGCACTTATATTGAAGAGGCATAGCACCGCTATGGTGATTCAATAAATATATGTTAAGTGTCTATTTCAAAGTGCTTTATGATTG
>NZ_JBDVDW010000019.1:0-1332 GCF_039941815.1 Reichenbachiella sp. | reverse complement strand
AAAAAAACGTTAGATTGTTTTGATACTGCTGTAGTCTCGTCCTATTCGTCTCCAAAGTTGTTTTGCCTAGAGCAGCTGCAGTTGGGCGGCCGCAAGGGACGCGATGGTGGCCAAGGTATCGATGCCTTCTCTCTCCGTAATGGCCGATGCACAAGTGCTGGAGCCCAGCTGTGTACAAGAGTAACCAAGCATGTAGCGTCGTGACCCATATCATGAGCCCAGTCTGTAACCTATACAAAATTGTACAATGCCTCCGAGGTCTTGTGCAAAAGCAAATTTTATCACTTTCAGAGTTCGGAGTTGATCAGAAAAGGCTGTATAAAAAACTTACTTCCTGGAATTTCATGAGTGATAAAATCATGGAGGAACACTTTTTCCACCAAACAGGCCCCATAAGACGTGATTTTGATAAAATCTGATCAGAAACGGGACCAGATACCCAGAAGCAAACAGCCGTATAATCACCTCAACAAATATTGCATAAGATCTGGCCTTACTAGTAGAATATATAGATAGAAAAAATTTAAATGAGGAATCGTCAGAAAAAACGCCGAATCCTGCTGTAGTTGCGAATCGTGACATATCGAACTGTTGAACGGTCAACGTAAAAATGACTATTAGTACTACTCTTGACAGAAATAACGTAATTAGTTTTGACAACGTGGCATTAGTTCGATAAACGACAACGATTCGGCAAAACGATAAAAGGCCAAACACGTCCCAGGGACATGGACGGAAACGGCATCAACCAGCAGCAGCAACAACAACAGCAGTATTAATAGTATGATAGTGGTACCATTGGTATACAAGTAGATTATCAGGCCATGGGTATAAACACCACCAAATTACCCCAAGTTGAAGTATTCAGTACCAGGTACATGTACCTGGTACAATTGCATCAGTACAGGGCACCTACTAAGAAAACAAGCGCTAGGAAGGGAAGGCTGAGACAAAAAAACAGGTATTCGTGGATAACGACCCCCCTTCTCAAGTAAGAAATCCAGCCTGGGTCATATTTCTTGTTTCTTGTCATTTCTCCTGCCTATACTCTACCTGGATTCTGGCTAGCTGCTCAGAGGCTATCGGACTCCGCACTGAATTGTTTAACTTTGGAACGTGAAAACGAAATATAAAGTAGTTGAGAAAAAAATGTCTAACTAAGCGGCTAACTTCTTCAATTCGTAAAACAATTCAAGTGCGATAGGCTCGATAACTACTCGTATGCACTCTTCAACAGAAACCGAACGCACATACTCTTAAAACAATCGAACGAGTACAGCCGAAAGTATACAGCAAAAACAATGATTAATCGTTTGAAGCGCAAACGTCAAC
>NZ_JBDVDW010000018.1:0-2815 GCF_039941815.1 Reichenbachiella sp. | reverse complement strand
GGTCTGTCCATTGGTTCCCGAAGTACCTTGAGTAGCGATACCCGAAGCGGCCAGGGTGGTACCTGTACCTGATCCATAGAACCATTCGAAGGTATAATCAGCGGCCGCCTGTCCTTGGACGTTAGCGGTGATCTGACCGTTCCCACCGAGTGTGAGTGGATCTCCACAGAACGTATCTTCCTGATCGATGGTAAACACGATCACCGGTAGGGTGGTTTGGTCTTCTATTTCAAATTCGAATTCAGGTGTTAAACAGCCTTTAGTATTGTGAGTGGCCTCGACGAAATAAGTACCAGCAGTCTGACCTGATAGCGTAGCACTTGTTTGGCCTCCTATAATGTTGCCTGCATCATAAATATCTTTATACCATGTATAAGTGTAATCAGCAGCGTTGTCAGTTATTCGAGCATCAACAATAGATACTGATCCCGTGGTATTACAGTCTACAATGTGAGTAATGTCTGCATTGTCAACTGATAATTCATGAATTTCAGGATCATGCTGTATCGTATAGGTTTCCTCAACTAAACAACCATTATAAACGAATGGTGAGTTATCAACTATACGATATATTTTCAATACATAATTACCTGGATCTTGAGCAGGAAGAGTAGATGTAGTTTCATCTTGCTCTATTAATATTTCATCTGACCCGTCAGTCTCTGCTCCTTCAACAAACCATCTAAATTCAAAATCTTCTGGCTCGTCAAAGAATACATCCTCTGCATCTTTTCTTGCGATCACAGTAATTGATCCATCTCCGCCGAACGTACCGAAATCACAGATTGTATTATCAACAATAGAATTACTTTCAATAATTGGAGCAAATGATCGCTGTTCTATTTCATCAGTGGCTGAAGCAGAAAAGCATCTTGATGTGCTTGTTGGATTAAATGCTGGATTTGACTTTTCCCTTGCAACCGCAGTATAAGTACCGGCTGGTAAATTATTAAATGTAACTTCAGCACCCGGCAATTCTGCAGCACCGCTGATAATTACGGGATATGGATCTCCGTCTACGAAATAAGTAGTGAATTTATCAGCTGGAACGCCGTCGCCAGCATATAAGTAAATATCGTATTCAGAAATATCATCTACTTCGCCGTCAAGATAACCGTTAGTCACAGCATCGATGTCAGCCGTGGCCAAAGAAGTCTGACCCGTTATATCATCAGCGGCTGTAAAAACGCCAGATGTGGTAGATATATCCATAGAACTGGCACCGTTGTCATTGTAGATTACACCTACAGCTCCACTCGGATTGGCAATTACTACTTCTCCATCCTCAAACGTTGAGACAAGAGAGCTATAAGTAATCGAAATATTATCTGAAAGTCCAACTGTGGCTTGACCATCGTCTGGACATGCCTCAACATGCTTAATGGCAATTGTTGTGGTTGCTTGTTGACCCAAAAACGAAAGGTCAAATACTTCTTGAGATCTACACTGGGTTGTACCATCAATCATAACTAGTGTATATAATCCAGAAGGAATATCTGTTAAAGCAGCATAGCCGTTGAGGGCAGTGCCCGGCGTGGTGCTTACAGTAATATTCACCCCATTATTTGGAGCGGTTAGCTGCCCTGTGCCACTTGATAGAGGCGTTCCTGGATTATTGGCATAATCTTCTGATCCTTCATACCATTCGAATGAGATGTTATTGCCTGTTGGATTTACTGTAATATCAGCAACAATTCCACCAAGCCCGGTACAACTGGTTGGAATACTTCCACTTTCAGCACCATCATTTGTTCCTGTTGAAATTAGGGCAGTTGGTTCATTTGCAGATACACCATCAACGATTTCTATGGTAACTGGATTGCTTATACAACCTGAAGTATTTTCAGTCGCTACCACGGTGTAATACCCTGACACCTGTCCGCTTAATGTACCTGTAGTTTCAGCAAGTTCTGAGCCGGGAACAACTACTTGACCTTCGTACCACTCATAAGTATAGTTCAGTGGGTTACCGACTGAACCGTGATCAATTGGAGCTCCATTTGAATAAACTATTGCATTTGGAGTTACAGTAGCTTCACCATTCGGAGTACAATTTGTTTGCGGAGTTTGTCCATCAGTAAAAGATAGAGTGGGTGTAGATCTAATTATAGTGACCATCGTGGTTTCAATACAATTAGTCGTGTTATCCGTCACCTTTACTGTATATGTACCGGCAGCAAGATTAGATATCGAATTGGTAGCATCTACTGATTGTTGTAGGGAAGTTCCTGCAGTGCTTGTACCTGCATACCAATCTAAGGTGAATCCTACATTGCCTCCATTCACATCCGCAGTGATGATCCCTGTAGGTGTACTAATATCACAACTATAGTCATCTCTGTCTACGCTTGCGTTTATTACAATGGCTGCAATACTTTCGGTAACCTCAATAGTAGTCGGATTGAGCGAGGTACAACCTGTGGCGATGTTGGTGGCCTCTACGGTATAGAATCCAGCATCAAGTCCTGTAATGTGATTTGTTGTTGCACCTGCAACGACTACCGTTTCAGCTGTTTCGCCCTTTTGAGTTGCAATATCAGTACCGTCGGTGATGACCGTTCCGGTGTTATCCGATCCGATGTACCACACATAAGTAAAGTCATTGACCTCATCGGTATCAATTCCTGTGGTTACATTAAGTAGATCAATTTCGCCATTTGGATATATTGCGCTTCCAGAACAAGCCGATACTTCTGTGACATCCACATCTGCCGGATCGGCCGTGATATCAATGACCGGTTTATCGGTTAAATCTTCAGTGATGGTAAAGTTCAAAGTCTCGGTACAACCGGTGACATTGTCAGTGACCTGTGCG
>NZ_JBDVDW010000017.1:0-1751 GCF_039941815.1 Reichenbachiella sp. | reverse complement strand
AAGCACCAAACATCTGTTGTTCAGACAATTTCAATTAATGGACAGTCTCTGAAATCAATTGTCAGGGCAACTTCAATTGATAGAGTCTCCAAAATTATTTGTCCGGACTATTCCAATTGTTCAACAGTACCCGATATCAATTATCCGAATAAATCCTACTGACAGACAGTATCCAAGATCAATTGTCTAAACAATTTCAATTGCTAGACAGTATGGCATCACTTGCCCGGACAATTCCAATCAATAGACAACTTCGTGACTCTGCTGTAGGGGCAATAGTCTATTGATAGGTCTATTGTCCAAGACACAAGCAGAAAAGCCCGGAACACCTCAACTTTAGCTTTGTATTTTTTATCCGCAGGTAGGAAGTTTTGATACCGCTTAGCCCATGTGCTCAGATGTAAATCATTAAATGTTTTTTTCACGAAACAAAGTAATCCGTATGCACTGTTATTTTGTACGGGCAGTTGATTTAGGAGACTGCCCGCCAATGATGGCATTGTCTGAAGTAGTTTGGAGATTTCGTACTAGTCGAAATTGTCGGGATAGTTGATTTTGTATACCGTCTATTAATTGGAATTGCCCGGTAATTGATTTCGAAAGCACTCTGCTAATTGAAATTGTCCGGACAATTGATTTAGAAAGCAGTCTGCTAATTTAAATTGTCCAGACAATTGATTTTGGAGACTGTATAAATTGGAATTGTCGGCCTTGTCCGGACAACTATTTTGGGGGGCCGACTACAGTATCAATTGGAATTGTCGGGACCACTGATTCAGGAGACAGTCTGTCAATTGGAATTGGCCGGACCATTGATTACGGAGACTGCCTCTAAAGTAAAATTGTCTGGACAATAGGGCCAGGTAGGGGTCACTTAATAGAAATTGTCTGGATAATGGAGCTCGACGCCTTTCAATTAACTGGAAATAGGGACCACAAGAGACAGTCAATAATTGCAATAGAAAGCTATTATTAGACTATGGAACTATTGTCTATTGTCCAGGGTCTGATTTTTTATACACCCACGCTACAAACAGCAGGCGTGAGAGCTCTCGACCAAAGAGGTCACGGGTTATGTCAAGAAAGGCAAAACGTGGGCTGTCAAGGGTGTACGGCCGAGCGTTCCACACTAAAACCTACAGGTATTAATAATATTAGTTGTAGTTTGGTGTTACTAGTCAAGGCATGTCAAGGCATATCAAGGCAAAGTTGTTGTCTGTCAAGGGACAAAGTGCTGTCTCCTGCCTTATTTGCTCTCGACAGCGGTTGATTTCATTAGATGATAAAAAAAGCACCACACAAAAATATTACCTGTTCGATGACTCCAGCCCTCGACCACAACCAACCTTAGTTGACACACGACACGAAAGCTGAAAGTGGAAGTCTTACCAATCCACCGGAGAATTAACAAAAAACAAAACTTGATTGTAGTATATGTTGTTGTATTCTTCACATTAAATCGTCCTTTCTACCCCTCGACATCCAGCACAACCAGTGTCCGTGCCGATTCTTCAATCAATCCTAGAGAGATACAAGTTCGGTGGTCACAAACTGCCTGGCCAACACCGGAGTTTTTTTTTTCGTATGTGCGTGGCAACAAGCGTCATCACTCTCATGGCCATTGCTATTAATATACAAGGCTTTCCTTCGGAGTGGGTATTCCGTCGTTTCGTGTACATATAACTGCAATTAATTGGCGACATAGCCCAAAGCCAACCAAACTAAATGTATTTGTGTAAGAAACGGTGAAG
>NZ_JBDVDW010000016.1:0-1052 GCF_039941815.1 Reichenbachiella sp. | reverse complement strand
CGGGGGTCCATAGTTAATGGGACCAAATTTTGTCAGAAAAAATAGGTAAATATATAGGTTTTATGTATATCATAGGTCCTATTAACTATGGACACCCGTAATAGTCGATTGATATTTTATCCCTGTAGCTCAGTAGGTATATTCCTTCACATATGTGAGTTCCACTCTCTATTGCTTTGCCACACGGGCACACCTGTGCATCTACTTCCTTCTTCTCCCGCCTACTGGTATACCTCTTTCTTCTTTCTGGCAGGTTTAGGTCCCCCAGACGAAAGCGCACTTTCAGCGTTTTCGATAAGTCCACTGGGTCGTGCAAATACGTTTTCATTCCTATCTCTTCGCTTCATCCCCCCGTATATCTCTTAAGTGTCTTTCCGATTTCACCTTGTGTTTTCGCGCTAGCCTTTCCCTTCTTTCTATCCTTTCTTCTACTTCTTGCCTTGAATCTCCCAAACTTCCTGGCGGACATCATCTCTTCTTGGTTCCCCCCTATATCCTTCCATACTTTCTCAACTACGCCATCCCACCTTATTCCAGCTCGCCCTCTTTGTTACTTTCTCCCATACAGCTCTATCAACTATGGCTGGCAACCTCTTTTTTGGCATGTTTCTTACTTTATATTGCCAGTTCAACTTTCTCATGTCTCTATTTGTCTTGAGTGGGCGCATTCCCAGTTCTGCTCTTAATACTGTATTACTAGTCGTACTTGAGCATCTTAGGATTTTTTTAGCTGCTGTCATTTGTACTGTTTCCAACTGTTTTACGAGTTTCGCGTTCCCTTCCCATACTTCTCCTGCATATTCTAGCTTTGGTACTATCACATTCATCAAGATACATCTCTTAATCCTAGTGTCAAGGTTCGGGTCTGTTAGGATCGCATCCATCTTGCCTACTTGTGCTTTACCCTTTCCTATTACTTTTGCTATATGTGTATCCCAAGAGCAGTCTTTTGAGATCTCTACGCCAAGGTACGTATACTGGTCTACAATCGGCAATCCAACCTTCCCCACGTCCATCTGAAATTTACCGGGTTCACCTTATCTTCCACTACT
>NZ_JBDVDW010000015.1:0-1241 GCF_039941815.1 Reichenbachiella sp. | reverse complement strand
GGCTGATAGGTACCGGTAAAATTGTTCGAAGGACACTACAGCACTACCGCAGACTGTGCTGCCACCGAGAGGATCATACTAAATAGGACCTCACTAAAACCTACCAGTATATATTTACCTATTTCTGCTAAAAACATATTTGGTCCTGTCCACTATGGTCCACCGAAATAGCATACCCTTGTTCGGCACCTGGTGTATATATATATCTATATCTCTGCTGGAACCATGGCTGCTTAGTAGCTCGGTTGCGACACACTCGTCGATGTGCTGCCTGCCGTTTCCGAGGCTATCTCATCACTGCCTTGTACAGGTACGTATACGAGTACTTGTTTACATTTTGGCTTCGCTTTCGAGCGCCCATTATTTATTTTCGGGTTGGTTTTGATTTTGATTTTGATTTTGAGTTTGATTTTCAGGTTGATATTGATGTTGATATTGAGTTTGATTTTGATTTTGATTTTGATTCCCGAGCTTATTTTCAACTTCATGTATCGTTGTCATTTAATCATTGCCTTTCAATTTTCAATTCCAATTTTGATTTTTCGTTTTCGCGTTCTGTTTCACTGCTGTGACTTTCGGTTGTGTTGTGCCTCTGATTTATTGCGGTTACCTTTGCGCTAGCAGCGCTGTTGCGGTTGCATTGTCTTTTTTGCTTTCGTCTTTACTTCTTATATTGATTTTCAAATTTTGCTCATCTTTGCTTCCATTTTCATTTTCATTTCCGTTTTCATTTCCATGGCCAAGTTCAGTTTCAGCATCGTACGCACTCCGTTTCATCTTCATGTTTGTTTCTGTGCAGACCAACATCGACTTCATGTGCCGGCAGCTGAAGCTGGGCTTGCGGCCCACAGACTTCGTTCGAGAAATGTCAATTTCCTTCTTCTGCCCGATAGACCTATCTGGTGAGATGTGCCGTTTCGTCTGGCGCTGTGTATTGAAATATCGGAATATCGAACTTCCTCAAAAATCGTATCGATATATCGATATGTTCGTTGCAGTGAAGCATCGAACTACGATATATCGTATCGGACGAACGCATCGAAAATTTCCGATACATGAAATATCGGAGTGTCGAACTTCCTTAGTATTGTCGGAATCCTATTCAAGAGTTTCCGATGGTTTTCGTTGTGTAAGTACGGGAAATGTTCAGTTCCATTTTTTTGTTGTTGGTTGTGGCTCTGACGCGCGGTAGTGCGCCTCACAAAAAAGTTGGAGCTATGTATCCCGGCCGCAGAACGCCT
>NZ_JBDVDW010000014.1:0-409576 GCF_039941815.1 Reichenbachiella sp. | reverse complement strand
GTCGTACCCTTAAGTACAACTGTCACGCCTGGTAGTGTCGAATCGTCTTCTGCAGACGTCACCTTACCAGAAACTGTCCTGTCCTGTGCGGAAGCTTGTGCTATCAAGCCAGACACGAACAAGAAAATCAGTAATAGTTTTCTCATAATAAAATATGGTTTAGTTAAAAATAAAATAAAAAATCTTCGAGCATTTTACTGCCTGAAGTTGGTTTAATTCTTTATTTCAAAAGTTTCAATGACCTAATCAAATATTGCTAATATGACAATCAGGCCAATTGTAGTAACAGCAATATTACTATTTTGACAACATTTATGAAACTTTATTGACAATATTTAAAGCCTGTGTGTATTTGGCGACATTTAAAAGCAGTTGATATGAAGTATAAAATTTTAAAATACAACCTTTTTTAACTGTACTTATTAAGCTTTTTTAGAATTATAGCCATATCCTTTGGATAATCACAGGAAATCGAAATAATATTTTTATTAACATTTGTTAGTTTAATTGCGTGCGCATGCAGCCCTACACGGCTAAAAAGCGGCCGTTCATCCATATCAACCTTCCGTTTGTAGTTTTTTTTGACCGTAGAAAGATAAATCGGCTCACCATCGTATAGTACATCTCCGCAAATTGGAAATTTTAAATATGCCAGGTGCGCTCTGATTTGATGGGTGCGTCCTGTGATGGGCTTAGCCTCTACTAAAGTATACCCCTTGAAAAATTGTTTTGGTCTAAACAAGGTCAACGCTTCTTTTCCGTTTCGTCTATCAACAATTGCCTTTCCTGAGCCAGAGGTCCTCAAAGGGACATCGACCTGAATCACCTCATTCATAAATTGTCCTTTGACCAGCGCATGGTATATTTTCTCAATAGTTCTCTCTTGAAATTGCAGGGCAGCAGCTTTGAAGGCTTGTTCATGCTTAGACAAGATCAAAACCCCACTAGTTTCTTTGTCAAGCCGATGGCACACTTGATAATTAGCATTCTCTTTTCTAAAAAGTCCAAGAACATTGTTTGGGTCATTTCTATCTTCAAGAGTAGAAAGAAAGGGTGGCTTGTTGATAATTGTGTAATTATCGTCATCAAAAACGATCAAATCTTGCACATTCCAGGCTTTTTTCATCATTAAGGTAAGGTAAGTATGAAATTAAGAAAAAGACAATTCAGGATATGAAAACTACTCTGGTTTGTAGAGTTCCAGTTCAAAACTAAAGGACGACCCCTGTCCAACATTACTTACTACTTTGATTTCACTTCTATGCGCTTCTACAATGTGCTTGACGATAGATAAGCCCAAGCCAGTACCTCCCTGTGCCTTTGATCTGCTTTTGTCCACGCGATAAAAGCGTTCGAATACACGATTGAGGTGTTCAGGTGGAATTCCAATCCCATTATCCTTTACGCTTATGTCAAGTTTTCCATTGTTAGAGGCAAGGCTTACCACGACTTGGCCGTTTTCGTCGGAGTACTTTATGGCATTAGAAATCAAATTCACAAATACCTGATGAATTCTTTGATTATCTGCAAGAACCAGAAAATCACTTGATTTGGCCGATTCTAATTTCAGCTCAATACCTTTCTTATTAGCCCTATCTTCAAGTTGATCAAAAATTTCATGAACAACTTCTCCGATATTGGTTGGCTCAAAATGCATTGTGATATCTCCAGCCTCCATGTGCGAGACAGTCAGCAAGTCCTGAACCAGTGCGTCCAATCCGTCCAGATTTTTAGCTGCCTTTTTCAAAAACTTCATCCGAATAGATTTATCATCTATCGCGCCATCCAATAGGGTATGTACAAATCCCTGTGCTGCAAAAATTGGTGTTTTGAGTTCATGAGATACATCTGCCAAAAACTGCCGCCTGAATTTGGCCATTTGCTTAAGCTCTTCAATTTCAGATTGCTTAACGTATGCATATGAGTAGATTTCCTGTTGAATTTGATTTAATGAACTATGTCCATAAGATCTCTTTGGTTTCAATGATGAAAGATCATTTTTTCTAATCTTTTCAAACATTTCATATATGTTTCTTAATTCCTTAAAGAAAAGGAATTCCATTACTACATTAATGAGGATATAGCTCGCTCCAAAGCAAATAACAGGAATTAACCAAAAAACATAAACTGGCAGTTCTGAGATTAATAATAGACTAGCGGCTACAATAACAGCAATGCTCGCAGCAAGAATGAGTGCGAGACCTTTGGAATTTAATAACATTTATAAAAAATTAGTCTAGCTCAAATTTATATCCTACTCCTTTAATAGTAGATATATATCCGTCTCCAATTTTTTCTCTGACTTTTCTAATATGGACATCCACTGTTCTGGCCAAAACAAAAACATCTGTACCCCATATATTGATCAATAGGTCATCTCTACTAAATACTTTGCCGGGATGCTGTGCCAGGAAGAATAACAATTCAAATTCCTTTTTAGGCAAAGTGAAATCTCTGCCATTTTGAGTGACTACATAACTTTGTCTATCAATCACCAGGTCACCAGTAACGATTTTTTCTTCTACATCAACGTCCTTTTTAGACCTTCTGAATATGGCATTTATCCTACTCATCAGTGCTCTTGGCTTAATCGGCTTCGTCAGATAATCGTCTGCTCCACTGTCAAAGGCTGCAATTTCTGAATACTCTTCAACTCGTGCAGTGAGAAATAATATAAATGTATGTGACAACACTTTCAGTTCTCTCAATTGCCGACAGGTCTCAACACCATCTTGATTGGGCATCATGATATCAAGTAAAATCAAATCTGGAACGAAGGTTTGTGCAATTTCAACACCCTTTATTCCGTTATCCGCCACCTGGACCTGATAACCCTCTTTTTCCAGATTATATTTTAAAAGGTCAAGAATGTCGGTTTCATCATCTACAACTAGGATTTTCTTATTCCCTGACATATTTTTAGATAGTGATTTTCTTACAATTGTGAAATTTAGATTAATAATTTCATGATGCAAATTCCCGAATATTAATTACTTAACCTTTCCAATTAGTAAGACATAACAATTATTTAATACAAAGGAAATATTCTTTTGATCTTAGTCTTGCTCCTTGTAAAAATTAATGAATCTTTTTAAATCATGGTCAAAGTCATTCTCTAATATCTTATTGAATGCTTTTTTCTTAGAATCATAACGTTCAAATGACATAAAAAAAGCATTGTTTGGTAATTGATTGATAAATCTATTTTCAAATCGTGTGGTGTCATTAAATGGCATTGAGTCTAACTTCGATACCCAGTTAGTCATAAATATCTCCTTAGCTATTCTTTTATCCGATTCAGGCATGCTATTATCAAGGCTCCTATATAGATTATTCAACTCATTTAACCCGTATAAGCAATAATTGATAAACATTTGTGTATCTTCCTCCTCGCGGATATAAGACTTGTATTGCTCACTATTCTCACCATATTCTTTGGCAAGAAAAAGTCTAGCTCCTTTTTCTCCAATGAAGGATGCCAAATTTTCATTGAAACTTAAAGAATCTGAAATGAAAATATTACTATGCGTGATTTCATGAATAAATAACTCTGATATTCCACCTTCACTTCGTTCTAAACTATTTGACAGAATAGGGTCAGAAAACCACCCAAGAGTAGACCAGGCATTGACTGGTCTAATCCGAATATCATATCCTTTTTCCTTCCATTTCTCACCCTCTTCTTTTGCAAGATCAAGATTGAAATACCCTTTATATGAAATCGCGCCTACAATGGGGAAATACCACTCTACAGATTTCAGTTGATACGGTTCACAGACGGACAAATTCCACAAGATATCCTCTCCCTTCTGATCATACAAGGTTTTGTATAAACCATCAGTTTTCAATCCCAAATCTGCCTCAGCAAAAAGCATGACTCGGTCAACAAGTCTGATTTTATCCTTCAATACGCTATCAACAGATTGATCTTTGAGTATTTCATCAATAGGTCTGGCATTCCATAATACCTCTAACTGTCCACTTGCCTGCATATACAAATAGGCCACTACTTCTAACTGAGCAATGGCAATTAGAAGTAATACACAAACACCTAAACCCGTGATAACCTTCTTCATATGACTTTTATGATTGCATAATTAAACAAGGGACTAATTAACTACACCTAAAAAGAGCAGTATTTAATTAATTACTAATTTTTTTAGTATTTTAAATAATGATTTATATATTTGCTAATATTTTTATTAATTAGGCATGTCAGCACCGTTGTTAGTTGGCAAAATTGAAATAACTTGCATGCCTAATATAGAACCAGAAAAAATCTCACAATGAGCGAAAACGCCGAAAAATTAAAAGCCCTCCAATTGACCATAGACAAACTTGAAAAGTCTTATGGTAAGGGTGCTGTAATGAAATTATCTGACGAGAGTGTCATTGACATACCTTCAATACCTACAGGATCCGTCAGTTTAGACATAGCTTTAGGCATAGGAGGCGTACCAAGAGGAAGAGTCGTGGAAATCTACGGACCTGAATCATCGGGAAAGACTACTCTCACCTTACACTGCATCGCAGAAGCACAAAAACAAGGTGGAATGGCAGCATTTATTGATGCAGAACATGCCTTTGATCGCACATATGCAGAGAAGCTAGGTATAGACACCGAAAATCTACTGATTTCACAACCTGATAATGGGGAACAAGCGCTTGAAATCGCCGAGCACTTAATCCGTTCAGGAGCAATTGATATCATCGTGATTGACTCAGTAGCCGCCCTGGTTCCAAAAGCAGAACTTGAAGGAGAAATGGGTGACAGTAAGATGGGGCTTCAGGCTAGATTGATGAGTCAGGCGCTAAGAAAATTAACTGGTGCCATACATAAGACTGGATGTACCTGTATTTTTATTAATCAGCTACGTGAGAAAATTGGTGTTATGTTCGGAAATCCGGAAACTACCACAGGGGGAAATGCACTTAAGTTTTATTCGTCTGTTAGACTTGATATAAGAAGAATTGGTCAGATCAAAGAAAGTGCTGATAATGTACTTGGAAATAGAACCAGAGTGAAAGTCGTAAAGAACAAAGTAGCTCCACCTTTCAAAGTAGTGGAGTTTGACATCATGTATGGAGAAGGGATATCTAAGGTTGGTGAAATAATTGACCTCGGCGTGGAACTTGGGATCATTAATAAAGCAGGCTCATGGTTCTCTTACAAGGGTAATAAACTCGGTCAGGGAAGGGATTCGGTAAAATCACTTTTATTGGACAACCCCGAACTAATGGATGAAATGGAACAAGGTATTCGGAATAAAATCAACGGAGTTGAGGATGTGGAGGAACCTGTCAAAACCGAAGCTTAAAATATCTAAAAAAGCTATATGAAAAGAGATATCAGAGATGGTATCTCTTTTTATTTTGGGTTTTAAGAGAATCGTCCTCACATTACTATGAAAAACCCTAGCTAAGCGCCTTTTTTTTATAATTTTGCCGTTCAATTTTTTTAATGACTTGCAATGTCTATTTCTACAAAGTACAATCCCGTTGAAGTTGAAGGTAAAATCTACCAGGAATGGCTAGATAAAGGTTATTTTCATTCGGAACCTAATCCAGAAAAAGAACCATATACCATTCTAATCCCACCTCCTAACGTCACTGGCTTGCTTCACATGGGACACATGCTGAATAATACCATTCAAGATGTATTGATTAGAAAGGCTAGAATGCAGGGCAAGGAAGCGTGCTGGATACCTGGTACAGACCACGCATCTATTGCCACAGAAGCTAAAGTTGTAGGCATGCTCAGAGAACAAGGCATCAAAAAATCTGACCTGACAAGAGAAGAGTTTTTGTCACATGCCTGGGAATGGAAAGAGAAATATGGTGGAATAATCCTTAATCAATTGCAGCGATTGGGTGCTTCATGCGATTGGGAAAGGACCTTCTTCACCATGGATGAAAAAAATTCAGATGCTGTAGAAGGAGTTTTTATCAGCTACTTCAAGAAAGGCCTTGTATACCGTGATTACAAAATGGTAAACTGGGATCCCACAGCTCAAACCACCATATCCAATGAAGAAGTAATCTATAGAGATATTGATGCGGCTCTCTACTATGTAGAGTATACTATTGAAGGATCGGATGAGACTGTAACCATAGCTACGACCCGCCCAGAGACGATCCTTGGAGATACGGCCATCTGTATCAACCCAAAAGATGAAAGATACACTCATCTCAAAGGGAAAAAAGCAATTGTCCCTCTGGTCAATAGGGCGATTCCAATTATTGAAGATGACTATGTTGATATTGAATTCGGAACCGGATGTCTAAAGGTAACCCCAGCTCATGACACCAATGATTATGACTTGGGACAGAAGCATAATCTTGAAACTATAGATATATTAAATGATGATGGTACGCTCAACGATCAGGCTCAATTCTATATTGGAGAGGGTAGAGAGAATGCGAGAAAATTAATTTCAAAAGAGCTTAAAGAGCTAGGGTCTCTGGTTAAAACTGAAAACTTAAGACATAAGGTTGGGTTCTCAGAAAGAAATCCAGATACGGCCATCGAACCCAAATTATCACTGCAGTGGTTTGTAGACATGCAAAAGTTGGTAACCCCAGCACTAGAAAATGTCCTGAATGACAATATTCAGTTTTTTCCAGAAAAATTTAAAAATACATACAAGCATTGGCTTGAAAATATAAAAGACTGGCCAATCTCTCGTCAACTATGGTGGGGGCAGCAAATCCCTGCATACTACTATGGAGAAAATGGCGTCGCAGTTGGCAGAACGGCAGAGGAGGCTCTCGAAATGGCTAAAAGAGATTCGGGAAATGATAAACTCACTCTTGCAGATCTAAAACGTGACGAAGATGTGGTAGACACCTGGTTTAGCAGTGCTTTGCTTCCTATTTCAGTATTTGATGGGTTCAGAAATCCTGATAATGAAGAATACAAATACTATTACCCTACACAGGTATTGGTCACTGGGTGGGACATCATTTTCTTTTGGGTAGCCAGGATGATCATTTCTGGATATGAATTTGGCAAAGACAAGCCATTCGAAAAAGTATACTTCACAGGTATGGTACGTGATCTGCAACGCAGAAAAATGTCCAAATCTCTCGGGAATTCTCCAGATGCACTTGGCCTTTTGGATAAATATGGTGCCGATGGCGTTAGAGTTGGAATGTTGCTAAGCTCAGCTGCTGGCAACGATTTATTGTTTGATGAGAAATTATGCGAGCAGGGAAGAAATTTTTCGAACAAAATCTGGAACGCCTTCCGATTAATCAAAAGTTGGGAAACTGTGGATGCACCACAAGATCAGACAGCTATCGTGGCAGCCCACTGGTTTGAAAACAGATTTAATGAAACGCTCACAGAAATCGACGATCTCTTTTCTAAGTTTCGACTGTCAGAAGCTCTGATGGCCACCTACAAACTGGTTTGGGACGATTTCTGCTCATGGTATCTTGAACTTATTAAACCTGGATATCAGCAACCCATAAGCCAACAATCAGTCACGCAGGCCATAGATTTTATTGAGCAACTGATGCGAGTTCTTCATCCGTTTATGCCTTTCATTACTGAGGAGATTTGGAAAAACATTAAGCCAAGGGAGGATAGAGAGAATCTGATCGTCTCAGATTGGCCAACTCCAAAGCCATTCGACAAGTCTCAACTCTTGATAGTACAGGAGGTTTTTGAAGTCATTTCAAATATTCGAAATATTCGAAATTCAGCTGGCATTTCTCCAAAGACCGTGTTGAATTTATTTGTTAAGTCAGACAATTTTGATACGTACAAGAGTTACCAAACGGCGATAAAAAAACTTGCGAATCTAGAAGAAATTGAAGCTACAGAAAATAAAATAGGGAACTCTACTACGTTTATCATCAATCGAAATGAGTTTTTTGTACCGCTTGGCGATCATGCAAGTGCGCAAGATCAAAAAGAAGATTCCATCAAGGAAATAGAGCGATTGAAAGGATTTATTTTAGGTATTGATAAAAAATTGAACAACGATAGGTTTGTAAACAATGCTCCCGAACAAGTGATTTCTCTGGAAAGAAAGAAAAAGGCAGACGCGGAGGCTAAAATTGCAATATTAGAGGCGCAGCTATAATTAAAGTCCGAAACCGTAATTATTGATTGGAAGTATACCATTTTATGTCTACTTTGAAGAGAAAATAAATCCAAATTACAATGAACCTAAAACATACCGCTCTACTAGCCTCTATCTTCTTTATTTGTACGTTCGCTTCCTGCTCGGGTGATTTAGAAGCTGAGAATGCACAATTAAAAAAGGATTTAGCTGAAGCACAAGCGCAGTTGAAAGAACAAACCAAATTATCAGATTTTTCCAAAGAACAGGCGACTACTGCTAAAAGGCGTGCGGATGAAGCAGAAAAAGCACTTGCAGAATGTAATGCATCTAAGTAAGGTTTAAAACCTTGCTGCCATCAATAAATTTAGATCTTTAAATCTTAGTTTGAATTTTTCCGAAAGGTGATAATTCGTCATATATCCTTTGTAAGTGTAGACACCTTTCATAAACCATTTGTTTTCGAAGATCATCTGGTCCACTCCTCCACGTTGAGCGATGCCGTTTAGAATAGGTGTAAAAATGTTGCTTAGCACCTTTGTAGATGTTCTTGGTACGTTTGATGCAATATTCGGTACACAATAGTGCTTGACTCCATACTTTTCGAAGACAGGATTTTTCAAATTAGTAGGGTATGAGGTTTCAAAACACCCTCCTTCGTCGATACTTACATCAACAATCACTGCACTATTTTTCATCGCCTTTACGGTCTCCTCACTGACTATTTTCTTGAGCTCGCCTTTATCAGCTCTGACCGCTCCTATCACTACATCAGCTTCAATAAGCGCTTTTTTTAATGCAACCTGATCGATTGTAGAGGTAAACACCGGAGATGAAAGAATGTGCTTCAAGCGATGCAGCTTATACAGGTGTCTATCAAAAACTTTGACAGAAGCACCCAATCCCAGCGCCGTCCTAGCTGCATACTCAGCCACAGTACCAGCTCCCAGAATGACTACATTGGTAGGCGGGACGCCAGTGATTCCTCCAAGAATAATTCCTGCTCCCCCTTGATTGGTACTGAGGTAGTCCGCGGCCAGGGGAATAACCACAGCACCGACAATCTCACTCATGGCTCGAACAATTGGCAGTCCGCCAATCTGATCTTCAATAAACTCATATCCAATCGCGGTAGCCTTTTTTTGATTGAGCAAGGATAAGCGCTGGCCAAGATCCTTGTCTGCGTGTATAGTAGAGATAATTGTCTTCCCCATACTCATCATTTCAATTTCCTGCTTAGTAGGGAATTCAACTTTCAGGATTAGGTCGGATTTAAAGATTTCTTCCGTGCTTTTTGTGAGGTTGGCCCCTGCTTCTGTGTATTCTTTGTCATAGAAGTTGGCAGCACTACCGGTCCCTGCCTGTATCATCACTTTGTGCCCATTACTAGTCAGTGCAGCAACTGCTTTCGGAGTGAGTGGCACTCTATTTTCATAGGTGGATTTTTCTTTTGGGATTCCGATATTCAGAGATTGATTGGCCGTACGTACAGATGCCAACTTCTCTTGCGGGTACAGTTTTGACTCTTCTACCAGCGCAGATACACTTCCCATCAATTGCTTATTCATTCTTACTTAGGCTGACGATTCGATTGCTTTCAGCATCTAAGATAATACTAATTTTTAGGTTTTTGGTCGGTATCAGTCTCGGTATCTTTCCCGGCCATTCAATGAAACAGGGGCGGTCAGAATAGAAGTACTCATCACAACCGATATCAAGTGCTTCTAATTCATCATTGATTCGGAAGAAATCAAAATGGTAAAATTCCTCTTTTGAGCTATTTTCATACACGTTTACCAATGCAAAGGTGGGAGAACTGGTTTCATCAACTATACCAATGGCTCTACATATAGCCTTGATCAAGGTGGTTTTTCCTGCTCCCATTTCTCCTTCAAAGATCCAAATGGTTTCATCACCAGCATAGTCAATTATCCGCTTTGCTATCTGGTCAATTTCATTCAGATTTGATAATTTAAGTTCCACTTTAATACTGAGCCTTTTTTGTTCTACTTATGATTAACTCTTAGGTGTCAAATGAATAAGTGGTACAATCATTTCCTCGAGAGAAATACCACCATGTTGGAAAGTATCCTTGTAGTAGTTTACAAAATGATTGTAATTGTTGGGATATACAAAGAAGTCATCCTTCATTCCAAAAATGTAGGAGCTCGACACATTTTCCTTAGGTAGATGTAATTCTTCAGGGTTGCGACAAATCATTACACCTTCCGTGTCATCCACATTCAGATTTTTTCCTACTTTGTATCGAAGATTGGTATTGGTTTTTTTGTCTCCTACAATCTTGTAGGGCTTCTTGACCCGAATTGTACCATGATCAGTCGAAAGAACCACCTTTACATCTTTTTGAGCCAAAATCTGTAGCAGTTCCAGCAGCGTTGAATGCTTAAACCAGGACAAGGTCAAAGAACGATAGGCGGGTTCGTCAGGGGCCAGTTCGCGAATCATTTTCATGTCGGTTCTGGCGTGAGAGAGTACGTCAATGAAGTTGTAGACGATAGCATTGAGATCGTTATTCAATAGGTTGTTGACATTGGACACGAGCTGTCTTCCTTGCTGCTTTTGCAATATTTTATGGTAGGAGAAGCTGATATCATGATTGTTTCGTTTGAGGTTTCTTCTTAGGAATTCTTCCTCATACATGTTTTTCCCTTCTTCACCATCTTCTGAAATCCAGATGTCACTGTGCTTCTTAGCCATTTCGGCAGGCATCATTCCACTAAATATGGAGTTTCTAGAGTAGGCTGTGGTCGTGGGTATGGTTGCATAAAAAGGGACCTCTTTTTCTATATTATAATATTCTGAAATGATGGGCTCCAATATTTCCCATTGGTCATACCTCAGGTTGTCAATTAGGAAGAAAAACACAGGCTTTTTCTCTTCTAGTAATGGGAATACCTCTTCTTTCATGATCCTATGAGAAAGCAAAGGTTTTTCAATATCGGCATTGTTTAGCCAGTCCACATAGTTATCTGTGATAAAGCGACAAAATTCAGAGTTTGCCTCGTCTTTCTGCATGTTTAGCACTTCTGCCATGGCTCGCTCTTCGGTCGCGTCTATTTCTAGCTCCCAATAGACCATTTTTTTATATAAATCGATCCATTCCTGAAAATCCAAATTTTCATTTACAGCGGTACTAATATTTCTAAAATCCTGCTGATAGCTCATATTGGTTTTTTCGGTAACTAGTCTTTTGTTGTCTAGTATCTTTTTGACCGAAAGCAATATTTGGTTGGGATTTAGTGGCTTGATCAGATAGTCCGCAATCTTCGCCCCTATCGCCTCTTCCATGATATGCTCCTCCTCGCTCTTGGTAATCATGACTACGGGCACATTGGGATGGCTGGTTTTGATTTCCGCCAAGGTCTCCAAGCCTGTCAAGCCCGGCATATTTTCATCTAGAAAGATCACGTCAAAGACTTGCTGTTTCATGATGTCCAGCGCATCGGATCCGCTATTTACCGGTGTGACGTTGTACCCTTTATTGTTTAAGAAAAGGATGTGGGGTTTTAACAAATCAATCTCATCATCAGCCCATAATATTTCGTAATTTCGCATATTGTATATTTCTTTGAGTGATTTGAGCGTCTATTGCAAGAATGTTCAAATTAAAGGAAACCCGATACAACTACCTACTAATCGTATCTCAAATTGACGACCAATAAAAACAAAATAATCAATGACCCAGTTTATGGGTTCATTACCATTCCAAATGATCTGATTTTTGAGATTATCGAGCATCCATTTTTTCAGCGGTTACGTCAGATTAAGCAGTTGGGGATGACTAGTCTGATCTATCCTGGCGCGCTGCATACCCGATTTCATCACGCTATAGGTTCAATGTATTTGATGCAGCAAACGTTGTATAGCCTGCGTTCTAAAAACGTAGAAATTTCTAATGAAGAATTTGAAGGTTGTCTTATTGCCATACTATTACACGACATAGGCCATGGCCCGTTTTCGCATACGCTGGAATTCAACTTATTGAATCAGGTCAAACATGAACAGCTGTCGGTTCTGTTTTTTGAAAGGTTAAATACTGAGTTTAATGGCCATCTAGACTTGGCACTCAAGATTTTTACCAACCAATACCCAAGAAAATTCTTCTCTCAACTTGTCTCAAGCCAGCTTGATATAGATCGACTCGATTACTTAAAGCGTGATAGTTATTTTACTGGCGTGTCAGAAGGTAAAATCGGATCAGAAAGAATCATCAACATGCTCAACGTTCATGATGATGAAATTGTCGTTGAAGAAAAAGGCATCTATAGTATTGAAAACTTCCTCAGTGCAAGGCGGCTCATGTACTGGCAGGTTTACCTTCACAAGACCGCGGTCAGTGCGGAGGAAATGCTTATCAAACTGATTAAAAGAGCCAAATTTCTGACCCAGAATGGAGTAAAGGTAGAAGCTACGCCAGCACTAAAATTACTGTTGGAGAGAAATATTGAGCTCAGGCATTTTCATGAGGACCCTGAGATTCTAGATCTGTTTGCCTTGCTGGATGATACTGATGTATGGGCTTCGATGAAGTTTTGGCGCGAACATGAAGATACGGTACTCTCCGGTCTAAGTTCCAAACTCCTCGAAAGACGGATATTCAAAATTATTCTGGCCAATGAAAAACCACTAAAAGAGTGGGTAGATACATTGAAAAACAAAATACAGGTCAAATATCAGCTCAGCGCCGAAGAACTAGAGTTTTTTACCGGATCTGGCCAAATAAGCAATTCAGCTTACATATCAAGCGGTCAGAAAATCAAAATCATGACGAAGAAAGGATTGGTACTGGATATTGTAAAAGCAACGGACTTGCCCAATATCAAGGCCATGAGCAAGATCGTGACCAAGCATTTTTTCTGTTGGCCAGAGGTGGATTAATCATCTCCTGAATACAAGAACGCGTCTTATATAAAATGAGCATTCATCTCCTATTGTGGCTTGGAATTTTGCAAACTTCGATCCGATCTTGAATAAAATTGCACTAAATTGCCGACTTCAAATCAAATCAAACAATTGTTAATAAATTCAGAATGGAAAAGACTGAATCAGTAGTACCGGCATACGATCCAAATATGCCTGCAGCTTTTGACATCAATCAGATTACCAAAATTTTACCTCATCGTTATCCTTTCCTTCTTATCGATAAGATATTTTATAAGGATGACACAACGGTGGCTGGTATAAAAAATGTGACTTTCAATGAGCCATTTTTTCAGGGACACTTCCCTGACAATCCTGTAATGCCTGGGGTGCTGCAAATCGAAGCCATGGCTCAAATCGGCGGCATTCTCGTGCTTACCTCTGTACCTGATCCTGAAAATTACTGGGCGTACTTTTTGGGCGTGGAAAAATTTAAGTTTAGAAAAATGGTGCTGCCCGGAGATACTTTGGAAATCAAATGTGAGCTACTAGCGCCTATCAGAAGAGGCATAGCTAAAATGAAAGGTATCGCCACAGTAGGTGGTAAAATGGTGTGTGAAGGCGAAATGACCGCTACTATTGTCAAAAAAGATAGCTAATCCAACAAACCAAAATTGTCAGATTCGCCAGGTTTAGTGTTGGTCGAATTATGACATGGATATTAGGATTAATAGCTAAAAAAAGTATATTTTTGACAGATTAGGATTTTATATATTTTAAAACACACAACAACAATGAAAGATTTATTAAACATTTTAAAGTACTCGCTGTTTCTATCACTCATAGTAACCATGGCGAGTTGTGGAGGCGATGACAATGGAGGTGGCGATGATACCGATCCACTGATCGATATTGCAGCCAATCTTACAGCTGGAGAAGCCACTTTTAGTTCAGTATCTAAGCCTGATGGGGCTTCTGACTTTACATGGGATGGAATGATACTTGAATTTACAGGAGGAGTAGATGGCGGGACTTATACCGTTACTGGAAGCCCGAACGAAGACGTATGGCCTGCTGCGGGCGACTGGGAATTCAAAGATGGAACGGATGGTAAGTTCATCGTCAGAGACGGTACTACGGACGTGGCTATTAGCGTTGGATCTACTGAGTTGGTGACTACGTTTACTGTTGACGACGGCAGCGGAAGGGTAAAAGTTGTAAACGGTGAATGGGAATTTTCTTTCGCATTCTAAATAACCTAAAGATTTTTTTAAAAACCTCTTGAGAAGACTCAAGAGGTTTTTTTGTGCCTAATACTGAGTAACCTCCGAACAAGGTTTTGTAATCTATACTCAGTCTGTCGGTGCTTAGCCAATTAAACCCTTAACTAAACGGCATTGAATCCAGGTTAAAGTTTGAAAGAATGTTATCTGATCGATTATTGATCTCTGTTACAATGAGTTGGGCTCCATCAGGTCCATAAATATCGCAACTATCCACCTTATGCTCGACAAACCAAAAAAGATACCCCAGTACTGCATTTTGATCCAAAACAAAGAATGGTTTGGTTTTACAACGACCTGCTCACCAGTAGCTTCGTCTCTGTAAAGTCGCGGAGCTACATTATTCCACTTTCTTCCCTTGACCCAACTAAAGATACCAACCGTGGCCGATACGGTCAGCGCCAGTAGATTGACGTCTTCTATTAAAACAACACCAACAAATGCACTCAAAATAAAAACAAGAGGTATCGTATACCCTCTTCCACTCCATACTATCATAGTTCTAAAAATTAATTGTTAAAAATTTAATCAAAACTATTGCTGGGTTGAATAATGCTCGGGACAAGCAACAATGGCTATTTCTTTCATTAAGATTGTCTTAAGAAGTACAAGTTGTAAGCTCACACCCAGCTGAGGGGGCCTGCACAAATGAAGAGAATCATTAGTCTCTCTTTATCACGTATGTTTTTGCAATTTCATCATGAAACCCTTGTCTTTTCTCGGAGAACAGTACTTTTTGGCTACACAAAACTGGGTTTTGCGCCAGTAAGGATTCTTTCTAATGCATCGGTTACTGCATCTACATCCCCAATGTAATTCTACATTTTTCCTTATTGAATTGTCAACCCCAGCCTCGTCCAGATACTTCCAACTAGTGATCAGGATCGAACCACCAGTGAATATGTTTTAGGCGATCAGGATTTTAGAGATTGCCCAATTAAATCACTCTACAATATTGAAATGAAGCATAATTCTAAAGGCAATGCCGAGCTTGTCAGCGCAAAATCTAACAATTAATCAGCCTGCTAAAACTTCCTTCTTGATATCCTCATATATCTTGAAAAGCGCTATCAGAATTTGTTGAAGATCTTCTAGGGAAGTGTAAATAGGTAAATTGTACTTTTTTCTATCAAATGGTATATCAAGATCCTCTGGGAAAAAGTCTATCCGTCCTTTTGGTTCGATTGTATTACCATCCTTATTCATATAGAGTAAACTCTCCACTAAACCACCCTTTAAAACCAAATTAAGTTGGAAAACAAGACCATCGATTTCTTGGCTAATTTGATAAAAACTTCCATTTGAGTAATATTTATATTCATACTCAAACCCATTCAATACATCTTCACACAATGCTTTTTGTGAACCATTTAGTCTATTTTCAAAATCCTGAAAACTATCACAAAGAACTCTATATCTATCTGCAAAATTTATTCTCTCAAAAACTAACTTCATACCTACTCTGCTAAATATTTAATACTCACAATTACATCATTATTTAAGTTAAAATCGCTCAAAGCTTTTTTGAAGACATCACTACTTTCAAAAAAAACTTTATTTGATAAAGGTATCTCTAATTTATACGCCCCGTCAAGAACTTCACCAACAAACTCATTACCAAATTTTGGAGCGTTTATAGGAGATCCTTTCGGATATTTTGTTACTAACTCGTTCAAATAACCTTCAAAAGTACTCGTTTTTATAAAGCTTAAAGTTGTCGCTTTTCTTGAAATTATTTCCTTCCCAGGAATATAGGAATCTAATCGTTTTCCTGCTTTTCCTCCAATACCCTTTAAAGTAATCTCGTTATATCTATATACATTTTTCGCAATACCATTAAAATCATTCCCTCTTTTAAAGAGCACTTTTATTTGCGCCCAAGTTGGTTTTGGGCCAGTTGGGATTCTTTCTAATGCATCGGTTACCGCATCTACATCCCCAATGTAATTCTACATTTTTCATTATTGAATTGTCAACCCCAGCCTCATCCAGATACTTCCAACTAGTGATCAGGATCGGACCACCAGTGAATATGTTTTAGGCGATCAGGATTTTAGAGATTGCCCAATTAAATCACTTTAAAATATTGAGGTGAAGCAAATTCTAAAGGCAATGCTAAATTAGTAACTGCTGCGCCTGTCAACTAAACTAAAAAGCCCGATCCATAAGATCAGGCTTTCCTAGATCAGCTTTTTACTGCTTCCTTGAAGCGTTGCTCAAACGCACTAAACAATTCAAAAAACTTAGATAATATCTCTTTGAAGTCTTCTAAAGAAGTTGCTATTGGTGAGTTATACTTTACTTTTTCTGTAAACTCTGGGTCTATTTGTTCTGATAGTGTTACTAAATTCCCTTTGTAAAAGTTGTTATTATCTCCTTCTTTCCAAACTAAATATCCAAAACCAGTAATCCCACTTTTAAAGCCAATAAAAAAACGTACGGTATATCCTTCAAAAATGGTTTCTTTCAAAAACGTTCTGTCTCTTGCGATGTATTTAAAGTCCGAATCGAAGGATTTAATAATAGGGTCTACTTCTTTTTTGTTGAGATTGGCACTGTTATCAAAATCACAGTAATTCTGACAAAGCTTTGCGTATTCCTTATCCAGTTCTATTTTCTGAAGTATTTCTAAAATTAGTTTTTCCATATCTTACTCTACCAAATATATAATTTCAATATCTACCCCTTTACCTGTATTGAAATCACTCAAAACTTTTTGAAACCTAGCACTAGATTCAACAAAGATCTTATTTGACTCAGGTATCTCCAATTTATAGTTTCCATCAAGCCTTGTCCCAGATGGAAATTTACTGGAATTAAGTTCAGCACCATTAGGATATTTAGTTATCAGTTCATTCAAATAATTCTTAAAAGTATTCGGTTGTATTTCACTTAGCGTAGTAGCCTTTCTTGAAATAATTTGTCCTGCTTTTCCGTTTGCAGGTGGCAGATAGGTATCCAATCGTTTTCCTGCTTTACTATCCACTCCTTTTAAAACTACTTCAACAAAATCATCAGTATATTTAAGCCTTCCTTTTTTATTAAAATTATTCCCTCTTTTAAACAGTACTTTTATTTGCGCCCAAGTCGGTTTTGTGCCAGTAGGGATTCTTTCTAATGCATCGGTTACCGCATCTACATCCCCAATGCAATCTACATTTTTCCTTATTGAATTGTCAACCCCAGCCTCGTCCAGATACTTCCAACTATTGATCAGTTTTGGGTTCTTAGCCATGGCAGTGCCTAGTACATTACCTAGGGCATTGCCTAGTGCATCTTCTGCGGTCTCGGCCAGGTCAGCGATCAATTTCAGTTTCAGGTCTTTGGACAGAGCGGCAAACTCTTGGGTGGTGTTGATAATCGAGGAGAAAGTATCCTTAAAATGACCCAACCTCCTGCCGAAGTTTTTAATAGGGTTAATACTTTCACCTTTGGCAAGTTTCTGGGCTAATTTGCTTCCAACCTTCCAGGCGGCGTATACCGTGAATATTGTTCTGACAGTCAATCGGCCTACACTATGATATTGCTTGTGTACGCCATAGTCCCCGCTCAACTCGGCAAGTTCGTCCTGAAAGGAAGTGACCATTCCCTCCATCTGCTGATCGAAGTCAAAATTGAGCCACATTTCCCATAATTGACCCCATAATGCACCTGTAAAGGCACTATAGACCATTTGGATAGCATCTACTGCTTCTTCTATTTCTATTTCTACTGACAAGCCGTCGGATACGCCGGCAATACTGGCCGCAACTTTGAATCTCCATCTCTTGTAGCCATCCTTGGGTGCAGAAGGATCCCAACTACCCTGAGGTAGCTTGAAATTGTGTGCCAAGTGATCGGCCATCAGGAAAAAATCCGTCCATTTGGAGAGTACTCCGAGCTCATTGTATCCATAAGCCGGGAATTCTTCTCCCGGCAGATGAGTAGCACCGTCAGATTTGGTATTCGAATCTGGCACAGGTTTATAATCCATTGCCAGAACTCCGGCCATCAGTTGCCGCATGGTTTTCAGATTGGCGAGTTGCGTCCTATACAATGATTCTCCTTGTGGATGCACCCATTGATTGTTTTCATCCTTCCAGCCTACCTTTTGCAATTCCTCATCCGTGGCCTTAAAGAAATCTTCATGAGTAGATATTACCACTTTGGCGACACCGGACGACGTACGTGTGGCTGTTATAATCAGCTTTGGCATGCCTTCTCCGATGGTCTCATTTACTACATCTGTAACCACGTTGTGTGCCCTATTATCTATCATCACTTCTTCTTCAGTCGTGATCACATATTGTATAGCAAAGCCGGGTGCATACGTTTCGTAATGTGCCTTGAACACCTGGAATTGCTCGGCATCGAATAGTTCGGCATAGTAGCCTTTGATCTTGGCATTGTCCAATATGACATCTCCCCAAGCATGGTTGTATCCTTGGTTTTCTGCAAAGACGTCATCGTACCATTTATCGGAGTATTTAATGTACCAGGTCTCAGGAGGTTCATCGCCTGATAGTACACGTGCGGCACTGGCTACGCTTATCGCGTTTTCATCAATAGCGATCTCCGCTCCTAACAGTACCGTTCGAGCGCCTATGACAAGTTTGTCCGGGGCTAGTCGCATCGTAGGACTGACTTGATCAATTAAAATCTGATCGAAAGCGAAACTGACTCCACGATAAACCATACTGATATCCTCCGGGGCATAGCTATTCCCGGCATAGCTGATCAATGGCTCTCCCAATTCGCTGCTCACCACTCGCATCAGAGATGGAATGACAAAGTCTTCGTCTGACCTGGACAAGACAGGATTGAATGGGTCTGCATCATCTATGTCCGGGCCAATGCTGGAAGTGGTAGACCACCCAAAACCTGGTGGGCTACAGCTGATCTGGACATCTACATAATATCCATCTCCATCAGCATCATAGTACCAGATAAAATCTTTATTGACGGCTGGATTGGTATCATCGCAGTCTTCTCCGACACTATTGGCTAGCAAAATATAATTGAGTGGATCAGGTGGACTGCAGGAGTTTTCTACTACGCCAGGCTCATGATAGCCATCGCGATCAGCGTCTAAGTACCACTCGCCATCAGCAAGGATAGTCGCATCAAGATCGTCGCAGTCAAGGCCGAGTGACGTCTTCTTGAGAACCGATTCGGGGAAGGTGAATACGTCGGCGTACTCACAATATCTAAATCTATCGGATGTATTTGGTATATCAGTATAGTAACAATCGCCTGTACCCAATACTCTACCACCTTCGTTGGAGCCAAGTACAGATTCAGGAATCAAACTTTCCGGGAAGTTAGAGTCAACTATACTTTGTCCATCGAAAGTGGGGAGTCCACAATCCTCCATTTTGTAGACTGAGTGATAGCCATCACCATCCAGATCTACATAAAAAGCAATCGGCTCGTCACTACCACCACATTCGCCGCAAGCATTGTTTAGTTGTTTTTCAGGATTATTGTCGTCGCAGTCTATACCATTACCAGGGTCGGTTTTCCATATTTCTTCATCGCTGGTGCCAAGGGCTGGGTTTTGGCAACTAGAAGTCTGCAAACCGTAAAAACCATCCTGATCATGGTCGTAATACCAGGTCCGATTCAATGTGGCTTCGTCATCCTTGTCATGACAATCTAAACCACTACCTGAGCTAGTACTCCACTTGTCTTCCAAACTGGTTCCCAGACCTGGGTTCTCACAGGTCTCTAGAAACGATCCATAAAAGTTGTCACCATCTTCATCAAAGTACCAGGTGAGAAGTAGCGTGGCTGTATTGTCGGTATCATCACAGTCGGGCCCAAGGCTGTTTTCAAGCAGCACCCATTGATCGTTTGGCGGGGAGCAAGTTGATAGTCGTGGAGTGATGTTTTGATTATAAAAGCCATCACTGTCACCATCATAGTACCAGTCTCCGTTGGCTTTGGCACTAAAATCTGTGTCATCGCAATCTTCACCTAGTGATTTTGGTATTAAATGTTCTTGAGATAATTGGAAGTAATACAGCTTTCTGTCATTATCATACAAGATTCGGTTTTCATATTTTTTGTGCTCAAACGGGAGTTTCACCGAAGCCGATATATTAGCCTTGAGCCCGTCGCTATAGTCAGTCTCTACCGATTGTCCTCCGATGACATCCAATACTTTCTGATGTGACAACGAAACACTATGATTTTCAAACGCAACTATTTTGGCGTCTTCAGAATATACCTCTGGCGGAAAATTATTTATTTCCATATATTCTTTTGAAATTGATACACTGATCCCGTAAAATGATGGGGCACATAAATCGGTTACAACAACAGAATGATATCCGTCACCATCAAAATCCAAAAAATAATCAGTTGAACCTTTTCCTCCACATTCGTTGCATTCATCCTTAGTATATTTTTCAGCGTCATAGTCATCACAATCTTCACCAGAGGTTTTTTGTACCCACTTTTTGATGTGTCCCGTAGTCGGTTTTTCACATGCAATTTCAGATTGCCAGTGATATCCATCGCCATCTTCGTCATAGTACCAGGTGATCGGCCCAATGATATTTGAATCTTCGTCATTACAATCCCAACCCATACCTTTAGTGGTTTTCCATCTGGAAGCTTTATACTCCGTGGGCCTTAGGCAAGACTCAATCGTCTCTCCATAGTAGTTGTCATCATCGTTGAAGTAGTACCACGTTCGGTAGATATTTGCGTCTGGGTCTTCATCATCACAGTCAGAGCCCATGGTCACAGTTTGCCAGTTAGTAGATATCCCGGTGGTGGGCTTACTGCATGATTCTTTGGTACTCCCGTAGTAGCCATCTTCATCTTGGTCATAGTACCACTTGGTCAGGCCATCTGCCGCAGAGCAATACCCACAGTCGTTGTAGCTCCAAATGCTGCCATTGTCATCGTCGCAGTCAGTACCATACAACATTGCCATTGGTTTCCAAAGGGCATTGGGCGGTGTACATTCGTACCTGTATGTGGTCACGTCATAGTAGCCATCCTCGTCTCCATCATAGTAATAGTCCTGTTGCTCACATTCACATTCACAGAAATAATCATTGAAGGTATAATCAAGAGGGCAAGAGGCCGCCTTCTCCGATATTCGCTGGGCATAAGCGGCCTGATAGGCAGCACCCCAACCATCATAATGACCACTTTCATAGTCAATACTCAAGACTGGCAATCCTGTACTCGGGTCATAGACCTGAACAAATCCCCAAGGAGATTGCCATTGGCTACAAGTATTGGCATCATATAGTCCGTCTTCCCAGCCCATTTCATAGCCGGCATTGTATCCTTGGTCATATTCACTATTTAAAACCGAAAGTGACCGGGCAGCAGTGTTTATACTGAAATCAGGCGAAAACCTGTAGTCTGGTATGCTTATCGCGTCTGTTTCTCCAATGACCTGTGCCTGGGCTGGAACCATTAGAACAAGGAGTAGGAATAATATTATCTTAATTCTTTTCATGAATTTGTAGTTCTAAGCGGTTATCGTTGGATGATGAATCGACCCGAGCTTAGCGGCTGGTCGTTTTGAGATAGGAATACATGGTATAGCCCTGAGGAGAGTGCTGACACGTTTGCTTGGGCTTGTATAGTGGAAGACTCAGGCGTCAGGCTCATGCTGAGATGAAGCTTGCCGGCGCTGTCGTAGATAGCAATGGAGCAATGGGTCTCCGGCGAAACTGATTCGTCCAATATGGTCAGCTGACCTTCTACTACGGGGTTGGGGAAGAGCGTCAATCCACCCATATGCTCGATGACGAGCGAATCTGGCCCGTGACTCACTCGTATGCTGGCTGCTTCGAAGTCTTTCAAATACACCAGGTAGGATTGTTCTATTTCACCGGTACTCACCAGCAGCGAATCTTGAATCCATAGATTGGATTTGTGACAGCCTATGATCCCAATTTTATCATCGGATTTGAAGATCCCATTGACTTTGGCTAATAAGCCATCATAGAACTCATGTCCTATATATTTTCCCTGACTATCGAAGGTGACCAGCAGTGCTCCGCCTTCGCCACCTGGCAGGATAGATTGTCCTGTTTCTGATATTTCGACCCCAGCATAGAGATTCAAAGAAATCTGAATGTTGGTATTGGGTCTCATCACGATTCCGGTCAGCTCTACCGCATCTGGATTGGAGGAAGCTATCGGGAAATCTGACTGCCAAATCAATTGATCGAATTGATCATATTTGGCTATAGCCAGCAGGTCTGACCATCTGACCGTGAGCGTGGACTGAAAATCTGCTCGGCAAATCGCTAAAGAACCTTTGACCCCGACTGGGTTGACTCCGCCGTTCTCCTCGCTGATACCCAGGGTTTCTCCGGTTTGTGGATCGATACTATAGATGACGGAGGTGAATCGTCGTTTGTCTTGCTGTAGGGTCATCCATTTCAGATCTCCCTTTTCGGTGAGCAGAAGGTGATATCCGCCGGCCATTGGCACGCGCCTTTCCCAAATCTTGACTCCTTTACGATCCAGACATAGGAGCACGGCGTTTTGATGCTCCTGATCAAATTCGTAGCCACTCACGAGTGCATGACCATCTGGCCTTTTTACCACCGAGGTGAAGGTGCTCTGCAGTAGAGAGAACTCATGGGTGTATAACCACAATAGCTCTTGATTGGAATTCACACTCACCACCACGCCTGTGCGCTTACCGCTGGGCGGACGTACGGTTTTCCCCAGAAAGGTAAATTGCCCATTGACATATCCGCAGACGACACCTCCGGTGAACGACGAGGCCACACTAACAAAACGGCCCTCTTGGACGCCGGGGTCGAAGGCGATCCATTCTTGCTTTCCATTTCTTGAAAATGCCAAATATGGACTATTGATTTCTACTGAGGTCTCCGGGTCTTGAAACAAACGTCCGCTGGAGTAAGCAAAATTTGCTGATTGTGCCTGGAGCATACCAGAGCTCAGACCGAACCATACCAGGCCATAGCAGACTAGATTATTGACTATCTTTTTCATATTCATGAGATGTATCCTATTCGGAATGAGATGATTAGTCCAGCTTGTGTTCTAGTTGTTTGGTCTTTTGTGCTTGCTGCTTTAGCTGGCGGTTTTGATCGATGACATACAGAGTCAGTTCCTCAATCTTTTTTAATAGAAGGGCTTCCATTTGGCCAACATTCACTCCTTTTTCGAGGACTTCCGATTCTGCAGGTACTTCAGGCAGATGATGGTTTTGGTTGACATACTCTTCGAGTTCTCCGATAGGCATCAGGCCATAACCGTCCTCAAAAACTTCATCGTGCCATATATCCAGTGATACCAGCACTTCTTTGGCTTCTACGATCCCATTGTTGTACACCCTAAATACTTCAGCATGGTCTGTGGTATTGAATACCGTAATGGCTTTGGCTTCTGATCCACCGACTATTCTGGTCTCGATGGCCTTGGACTGTACAGTTCCTTGAAAACTTGCATTGCCTGTAGCGGATTCAATATTTACTTTTGGAGAGTCAGGATTGTCACCTGAGGTCAAATCTCCGGTAAGGAATACTCCTCCTGTGGCACCATCAATCACAATTTGATTACGGTTACCCGGACCACTAAGGTTGAATGAGAAAGTGGCTTTACCTGTAGCGGTCAGATTGAAGTTTTCCTTCCAGCTGACGCCATCATTGGGATCTCCGGTGCCGATTCTAAACGTGCCATCATCAGCACTTTCGTCACTGTCCAGCACGATAAGTAGATCACCTGAGCTGCTGAGCATATCTGCTTTGAAATTGGGCATGCTCACCTGGCCAGGAAAGGAAACGTTGTTGTTCTTGTCTGCTTTCATGAAGTGGTCGTCTTCTGGAATAGCACTTGTGTTGGAGTTGGAAAAATAGCTTATGCCATTTTTTTGATGGAAGTTTAGGAAATGGTCTTGCCGTGCGTCGAAATCCCTAAGGACAAAGCCCTTCACTGCACTAGAAGAGCTCACTTCTACTGAGTTGTTGATTCTGATCCAGTCGTCAGCTACATCGTAGTTGCCGGGTATCATATCATTGTCGATGTATGCCCCTTCTCCTATTTTGATGTTGCCGTTCATGTCATAGAGGCCAAGCTCTGCCACAATAGTGGACTCGCAGCTGCATGTGGTTCCCAACTTAGGATCGCATGTTATGACATGCTCTGTCAGACCCTCAGCATTGAGTACTTCTCTTACTACCCATGGAGTAAGCGTTTCGGCTTTTCTAAATCCAATGGAACCATCGGATGACATATTTAGGATTTGTTGCTCTTGCGGGTCTTCTTGTACAAAGGTGGTATCCAACTGGAAATGGCCGGTCATTTTCAGATTATTTTTTACTAGCACATCGCCATTCTGATCGATTTCCAGGCCGGTCGCTCCATCTGTTTTTAGAATCAGATTTGACTCATGACTATTGATGATAGAGCCGCTTGTGCTCTTTTTGAAAGACAGATAGTTGTTTTCACCTTTTCTAATGCGTAGCTCTCCAGCGCTTGTGCCTATATTACCATCCTTTGCAGTATGCCAAATTTGTATGGATTGGGTGGTTTCATGGGCTTGGTCTGTAGAGACATTGATCCGGCCCATGACAGAGAGTGCATGATCTGGAGAGGTCGTGCCTATGCCCACTCTTCCTGTCTTGTCTATCCGCATTTGCTCTTCTAGTGAGCCGTCGTGGTTGGTGAAGAACCGAAGCTGTCCGTTGATCCCTGCTCCATTTTCTTTACCTGCACCGATGGTCCCCATGGTAAAGGTTGTGGTGGATTCATTGTTATCATAGATATCGAAGTCCACGAAGGCGTTGAGTGCCGTGCTGCCACTTCTGGCACCCTTTATCGCAATACCGGCATCTTGACTACTGCTCGCGGAGCTTTCAAAATAGCCCAAAATGTCTCGGTCGCCATCTTCGGATGGGTTGCCCCGGACGTGCAATATATGACCTGGAGCCTGCGTGCCCAAACCGACCTTACCGTCCTTATCTATTCTAACATGTTCATTGTTTTTGGTACCAAAAGACAAATAGCTATCCGTATATGTACCGATCAGCAGATTGCCATTAGAGAAAATAGAATTTCCATCCAAATACATGCTGGAGGCCGCATCCTGGATGCGAATGCCTGCTCCACCTGGATCAATCGGACTGGTCCATCCACCGATGGTAGCGTCTTTGTACACGTGCAAGGCTCCATAACTTGGTGCTGTAGTTCCAATACCTACCTTCCTTTCTACAATCAGCGTACCATCGGACAGATCAGACCAGGTACCATTGGCGTAGTTGCCCACCACAAATCCACCGTTGTATGCCTGGATAGCACCATCTCGGGCCAATAGGCGATACTTATTGTCTGTTCCGCCAGTGTTGTCGTCATGGTCTATAAACTCAACCTCTCTTACTTGGTGTAAGTCTTTGTCACCCATCTTCAGATTGGATTGCATAGATAAAACTCCGGTGACATCGAGAGCGCCGGTAACATCAACCGCTCCGTTGAATCTCAGTTGGTTGGCACTGAAGTCTCCCCAGATGAGCGGAGAGGAGGTGTCCGAATTGTCAATATAGAGTTTGTTGGAGCCTGTTTCGTTGTAGCCAGATTTATACCCAACGAACACATTATTCTTTCCACTCATATTTTTATATCCGCTATGAGATCCAATAAAGGTATTACCAGAACCCTCAACGTTCTTATATCCACTTCTATCTCCAAAAAAAGCGTTTTCATAACCAGGAAGAGAAAAAGGAACTGAAACAGAAGTTGGAGCTTCAGATGGACTCGAAAAACCAGCGTACTCCCCTTTAAAGGTGTTATATCTTGAGTAGTTTGAATTGTAACCTATTTGAGCCTTGACATCTTGATTTGTCAGGAGAAATACAAACCCAAGGAAGACCAAGCGTACTCTACTATTTGAGAAAGTAGAATAAATGGATTTTAAAAAAGGTTTCCTGTTTGAAACATGTGTGCTATTCGAAGGTTGATTTGCATTGATTAATGACAAAATCAAAGGTTTTGTATTTTTCATATTATGAATGTTAGAAAGGTCGGCGAGCAGGGGTATTCGATAATGAATACACCGAGTGACCTGATTCCAGTCTTGTGATTGAATTATGGATTGTAAATTGAAAAAATGGAGTGGAGCCTGACTATACCAGAACCAAACTCAAAATGAGGGTATTTTGACTATGTTTTCATGACTTAGAGATTAAAGGTTGCTTCTCAAAATGCTAGTAAAGTGAATAACCCTGTAGAATGGACCGAATGATTCAGTCAAGCACTACATAAAAATTCCAGAAGCAAATTGAATGCATTGTGTGTCAAGTTATCGGACAAAGTGCACTACTAATCGGAAGGATTTAAAGCTTACGTCCTTGCGAGGTCTGTGATTTGATGACAATCAAATGCAGATCGAAGCCATCTCAAGGACCATGGCTTAGTCAAATCAAGAGGCTAAAGAGAGCCTAACGAGATTGCCACAAACTCAAATCCAATGCTACATTGTATGGCGTGACATGACGAGTTTTCGCAAGGACGAGTGCGACTAATGACTAGCAATAACTCAGAATCAATCAAAGCTCCGTCCTTGCGAGGTCTGCGATTTGATGACAATCAAATGCAGATCGACGCAATTTCAAGGATCTTGGCCTAGTCAAATCAAGATGCCAAAGAGGCCCAAACGAGATTGCCACAAACTCAAATCCAATAATACATTGTATGGCGTGACATGACGAGTTTTCGCAAGGACGAGTGTGAAATTACATAGAATGCTCGATTGGGTGGGTTTTGTGAATCAAAATCTTGAGCATCAGGCAAGAATTTGACAAAGCTGCACTTGTCAATTTTTCCTACGAAGGCACCAAACGAAAGGCGAATCAGTCCACGACAAACATTAAGGACGAAAAAAAGATAAAAAGGCATTTGCCAGATTACGTCATTCCCTAAAAAATTGTACTTTTAAACAAAAACATTCAGCGTCATGAAATCATATACACTGCGTAATGGGGATCAAATACCTGCACTAGGTCTTGGGACCTGGAAGTCAGAACCCGGGGAGGTATACAAGGCGGTACGAACGGCCATAAAAGTTGGCTATCGCCACTTTGACTGTGCCTACATCTACCAAAATGAGAAAGAAATAGGTGCTGCCTTTCATGATTCGATTATGACAGGGGAAGTGAACCGTGAGGAGCTATGGATCACTTCCAAACTGTGGAATACCCATCACCAAGAAACGGATGTGGAAGAATGTCTGCGTATTACGCTTGAATCGCTACAGCTCGACTATCTGGACCTCTATCTCGTGCATTGGCCTGTGGCGCAGAGGAAGGATGCTATTTTTCCTCAAGATGGGGCTGACCTCGTCAGCCTGACAGAAATCTCACTGGAAGAAACATGGCGTGGTATGGAAGGTGTTCTCAATGCTAACCTGACCAGACACATAGGTGTATCAAATTTCAGCAAAGCAAAAATAGAATGGGTCAATCAATCAGCTCAAAACAAAATAGAGGTAAACCAGGTCGAAATGCACCCATTATTGCAGCAATCCGAATTGCTAGAATACTGTCTAAAAGAGGACATCATTGTGACTGCCTACTCTCCCTTGGGATCGCGTGATCGGGCAGCTGAAATGAAAGCTGAAAATGAACCCGATATGTTTGAAATCCCGGAAGTCATTGAAATTGCTAAAAAACACGATTGCTCTGTAGCGCAGGTCTTGCTGGCCTGGGCGGTAAACAGGGACACAGTAGTGATTCCAAAATCCACCAATGAGGGGCGGTTGCGTCAAAACCTGGAGGCTGCGGAGATGAAGCTTTCTGCAGAAGAGATGACTACTATTAATCAACTGGATCGACATTTTAGATACGTCAACGGAGCCTTTTTCACACTTCCTGGATCGGACTATACTATTGCCAAGCTTTGGGATGAGTAAATAAAAAGAGTCTAATCATTGGCATTCAGAGCCTCTAGTCCTCCACTGAGTCAATCGCTTTTTGCGGTTAATATTTCTAGCCTGTTTTCATAAATGAAGGTATAGAAATGTAAATACCGGAATTAAAGTTAATGAATGCTATCAGGGTGTAGTTGATTGTTTCTAGAGTGGATGGTCTCGGCGCATACCTCTTTACTGAAAACCAATCTACTGAGCGGGGCGATATCATCTCCGAATCTATGAGCATCATTACCTACTAAAGCAGGCCTAGTTCTGAGATTAAGGATTCGTAAGAATGTAATTTCCGATCCCATGAGCTGCCATTTTAAATCTTCGTTTAAAAATTAAGTAAAACAGCCAGCAAACTATTTTCATGAATTATTCATTTTTCGAAATGAATAATTCGGGTTAAATTGCCATCATTCAAAAGAGACGATCATTAAATCAATACCATGAAAAATATTCTAAACATTTTATACATTGGATTCTTGGGTACTGCTATAGTAGCCTGTAGTTCTGGTAAAAAATCTGAAGAGGGCGAAGTGGCTACTTTGGAGAACGTTAAAGAAAAAGTAGAAAAAGAGTTTGAGTATCCCATTCCTACTTCATTTGAAGTAACTGAACTGCTACAAGATGCTGGAGCGGCGTTTGTATGGAATATCACTAACCCTTCGTCCAATGTAGACAAATACGAAACGCAGCGTGACAAAGCGCTCAACCTTGGAGTCTATGGCGCTGATCTTAGCTATGCCTGTACCTACAATAGCCAGGAGGAGACCATGGAAATGCTGAAGGCTACCAAGACGCTAATTGATGGCTTAGAGATACCTAGCGTATTTGATGATGAAATGGTGGCCAGGGTGGAAAATAACATCGGGAATAAAGACTCATTGATTCTGATTGTGACCAAATCATTTTACAACACTTACACTGAGCTAAACAAATCAGGTCAGGACAAAATGTCCTTTCTGGTGGTAGCAGGAAGCTGGATCGAAGGAATTTATATCACCTGCCAGTTGGCTATCTCCAGCGACTATGATCCAAGAATGCTAAACATCGTAGCGGAACAAAAGAAATCTGCTAATAAGTTGGCCGAATTTGCCACCAAGTACGCAAACGATCCGGATGTAGAGTCTGTAAGACCTCTGCTAGAATTTATGAAAATTATTTATGAAGGAATTGATCCAGCTACAGGTATTACTAAAGGTCAGTTGGACGATATTAATAGCAATGTAGAAATCACAAGAAATGAAATAATCGGGTGATAGAATAAATAAAAATGGAATTAAATAGAAGGCATCTCGCAGCAGCGTGATGCCTTTTTTTATATATTTATTTTCTGAACCCTTAATAAAGCACAAACCTGTATGAGTGAATCGATTATCAACGCATTAATGCGTTTGTTTGCCATCATTGAAAGCGTCAAAGACGAAGTGGTCGATTCGGGTGCAATAATTGTAAAACCCTACCTCGAGCGTCAGCTCAATCATGACCTGGCCAAGCAGTACCTAAACCTATATCAGGACTATGTTGAGTTTTATAGAAGAGAGGCTTCTTCATCTGAAGAGGAGCTCGAAAATGAAACCAAAAACATCATTCAGGTCACTAAAATTTGCCAACAGCTAAATAAGGAACTACTTCAGCATGAGCGAGTAATTGTATTTATACAGCTCGTAGAGCTAATCAATACCGATAATAAAGTTTCTGACAAGGAGAATGATTTTATGCAATTGGTGGCACTCAACTTCAATCTCCCCAAGCAAGAAATCAACGATGTTACCTCGTTTATTCTTGATCCTGAGATCAAGAATCTATCGAAAGCCAATGGCATGCTCATTGACAATAAGGTGACTGAATGGCCAGAGGAAATAGCCTGGATGATGAAGAAGAAAAAGGAACCCGGTATTACTGAGTTTCGACACATCCATGTAGAAAATCTCTTTGGTCAGATCAAAGTACTCTATGTGCAGAGCATTAGCACCTTTGTCATTCAATACGACGGGCCGCTGAATCTCTACCTCGAAGGAAACAAAATATCTAAAAACAAGACTTACATCCTGAAATCAGGCGCGATCATCAAAGGCAGCACCATCGAGCCGATCTATGAATCTGAAATCAGCAAGCAATTCCTTCTCGACCTGAAGAAAATCAACCTCGTGCTACATGGGGATGAGATGGAGTTCAGATTCAAAAATAGCTTCAATGGCATCCGGCCATTTAGCTTCTATGAAGAATCCGGTCAGCTGATCGGTATCATGGGTGGCAGTGGCACTGGCAAGTCAACTTTGATCAACTTGCTCAATGGTAAACTGCAACCGTCGTCAGGTAAAATCAAGATCAATGGACACAGCATACCGAGATGTGTTCAATCGGGGGTCATCGGCTACGTGCCGCAAGACGATCTTTTATTTGAAGAACTCACGGTCTATCAAAATCTCTATTTCAATGCGCGGCTATCCTTCAGTGATTTCTCGAAAGAGAGACTCGACCTAGCCATCAACAAGGTGCTGGACGATTTGGACATCGACGAAATTAGAGACCTGGAAGTAGGGAGCCCACTCAATAAATTTATCAGTGGTGGACAAAGAAAACGACTCAATATCGCGCTTGAATTGCTACGCGAGCCTTCTGTCTTATTTGTAGACGAGCCTACATCAGGACTGTCCTCGATGGATTCAGAGGTGGTGATGAATTTGCTCAAAGAACAAAGTAGGAAGGGCAAACTTGTGATCGCTATCATTCATCAGCCCTCATCTGATATATTCAAATTGTTTGATAAGCTCTGGCTACTCGACAAAGGTGGATATCCTATCTACAATGGTAATCCTGTAGATGCTGTGGTCTATTTCAAAACAATGAATACTCAGGTAAATGCCGCAGAAAGTGAATGCAGAGTCTGTGGCAATGTGATCCCAGAGCAAATCCTGCATATCATCGAGGCTAAGGAAATCAATGAAAACGGAGAAGCAACCAAACGGAGAAAAATATCACCAAGCAAATGGTATGATAAGTACAAGGAAAATCTGGCTCCGAAAATAAAAAAGATTAAGTTTCAGACGGCTCTGCCTCCATCCAATTTCTTGATCCCAAACCTGGTGCAGCAGTCCAATATTTTCTTGCAGCGGATTCTTCTTTCCAAAAAAACTAACCTGCAGTATATACTGCTAAATTTTTTCGAGCCGCCACTACTAGCACTTATCCTGGGAATTCTGGCGAAGTACTCAGTAGGAAGTGAGTACATTTTCAGTGAGAATAAAAACATCCCGGTCTATCTGTTTATGACCGTAGTCGTGTCCCTTTTTCTTGGATTGTCAGTCAGTGCTGAGGAAATCTTCAAAGATCAAAAAGTACTCGAACGCGAATCGTTTCTGAGCCTAAGTAGATTTAGCTATATCAATTCCAAAATCATATATTTATTTGGCCTATCCGCACTGCAGATGCTGATTTTTGTCTGGTTTGGAAATTTCCTTTTGGAAATAAAAGATTTGAATTTTAGCTTTTGGTTGATCCTATTCTCCACTGCCTGTTTTGCTAACATGGTCGGTCTCAACATCTCCTCGGGGCTAAATTCTATTGTTACGATCTACATTCTGATTCCTTTGATTCTTGTGCCTCAACTCCTTCTAGGCGGAGCTATGATCAAGTTTGACGAGCTTCACCACAAAATCGGTAATAAAAAGGAAGTTCCCTTGATTGGAGATACCATGGTATCCAGATGGGCGTACGAGGCTCTAGCCGTAGAGCTATTCAGCAACAACGACTACGAAAAACACTTTTTTGAGTATGACAAGCGTATGAGTGATGCCAGTTTTAATTCGGCCTACCTCATACCAAGGATTCAAAATAAATTGAATGTAGTCTATCACAATGTTCAGCTCGGCAATAAGTCCTCTGCTCTTGAAAGAGAAATCACAATCTGTCGTAATGAGCTGTTGAAAATGCAATCGAAAGACAGTAACACTCCATTCTACCGCATCAGATTTCTTACCGCTGACAAGTATGACTCTACCTCACACAATCAGCTGATAGCACAACTGAATCTTCTGAAAAAGAAATACAAAAATATAAAAGATGATGCCGTAAAGGAACGAGAAGAAAAATACTACGAACTGGTAGAAGACATAGGTAAGGATGGATTGCTCGACCTCAAAAATAGTAGCCACAACAAGACGCTCGAAAATCTACTGACCAACAGGGATGAGATTGAGAAAATATATGAAGCAGAAGACGAGCTGATCCAGACTAAGGACCCAATCTTCAAAACCCCAGACTCCAACCTTGGAAAGGCACATTTTTATGCGCCGGTAAAAATTCTTGGAAGCTTTCACATCGAAACCTTCTACTTTAACATTATTGTTATCTGGTTGATGACCGCATTTTTCTACATGACGTTATACTATGACACACTGAGAAAGGTGATCACATTTGTCACTAATAAATTCAACAAATATTAAATAAACTGCTAACCTAATATTTCAATGAAGCCCTTTTATTTATTAATACTCCTCATAGCCATGAGCCATACTGGCCATGGTCAAAAAAAGAAAAAGTCTAAAGCCGAAAATACACCTTTAGAGAATCCATCTAATATCGTCAATGGCTTCATAGATTATTCAATTGACGAAGAGTTGGATCGCATATTTCTATATGTCTCACGGTTGAATGAGGAATTTTTGTATCTCGGCTCACTGTCGTCCGGGGTAGGCTCCAACGATATCGGTTTGGATCGAGGTCAGCTCAGTGGGGAAAAATTGGTAAAGTTCAAAAAAGCTGGAAACAAGCTACTGCTGATACAACCTAACTATAGCTATAGAGCCATTAGTGACAACCCTGATGAATCGCGTGCTGTCAAAGAGGCATTTGCACAGTCAGTGATTTGGGGATTTGAAATTCTACAATCAGATAATGGCACCTATATGATAGATGCCACCGACTTCATTGTCCGTGATGTAGCTGGTGTGTCTGAGCAGCTAGCACAAACCGAGCAGGGTGGTTATCGGCTAGACCTTTCCAGATCTGCACTCAACCATGAGCGCATCAAGAATTTCCCTAATAACACAGAATTCGATGCAATTCTCACCTTTACCGGCAATCCAAAAGGGGATTGGATCTATTCGGTAGCCCCTACCGCGTCCGCCGTCACGGTCACGGTTCATCATTCGTTCATTCAGTTGCCTGATTCCGACTACCAACCACGGGTTTTCGATCCTAGAGCAGGGTTCTACGGAATAGCATATCAGGACTATGCCACACCCATAGATGAACCCCTGCAAAAGAAATTTATCTGCAGACACAGACTAGAGAAAGAAGATCCTTCGGCCGAGCTATCAGCGGCCATTGAGCCTATTGTATACTATCTGGATCGAGGGGCACCCGAGCCTATTCGCAGTGCCTTGCTTGAAGGAGCCTCCTGGTGGAATCAGGCATTTGAAGCGGCCGGCTATAAGGATGCCTTTCAGGTAAAACTGCTCCCGGAGGGAGTTGATCCTATGGATGCCAGATACAATATCATCCAGTGGGTACATCGCTCTACTCGCGGCTGGTCGTATGGGACCAGTGTCGTAGATCCACGCACTGGCGAAATCATAAAAGGCCACGTTACCCTAGGCTCTCTCCGTGTAAGACAAGACTATCTCATAGCGGAAGGCCTCTTATCACCCTATAATGCTGAGGGTAACGTCCCTCCTCTTATGGAACAAATGGCACTGGCTCGTCTGCGTCAATTGGCAGCCCATGAAGTAGGACACACTTTGGGCCTGTCCCACAGCTATGCCTCCAGTACCGAGGAAATGGCCTCTGTCATGGACTACCCCCATCCAAAAATCGACCTGATCGATGGAAATATCTCTCTCGAAAACGCATATGATAATAAAATCGGAGCCTGGGATAAAACGGCTATCTCTTATGGGTATTCTCAACTGGCAAAAGGGATAGATGAGAAAAATGCCCTCAATGAAATTATTACTAATGCCTTGCAAAATGGACTTTCATTCCTATCTGATCAGGACGCGCGACCACAAGGAAGCTCCCATCCCTATGCCCACCTTTGGGACAATGGCAAGAGCCCCTCTGATGAACTCGACAGACTCATGAAAATCCGAGGCATAGCAATGAAGAATCTCGGTGAAAACTCAATAAGAACTGGTGCTACTTATTCCAAACTGGAAGAAGTCCTTGTTCCAATCTATTTTCTCCATCGATATCAGGTCGAGGCAACCGCAAAAATCATTGGCGGTAGAGATTATCGATATGCAGTAAAAGGAGATGGGCAATTTACCACGGCTGAAGTCTCTGGCGAAGTACAATTAAAGGCGATTCAATCTCTGCTCAGCACGGTGGACCCAAAGAATCTGGTCTTTACAGAAAGCTTGCTCAAACTAATACCTCCGCGAGTGCTACATGAGTCGAGGTCTAGCGAACTAATTACACTAAGAACTGCACCCAACTTTGATCCCCTTTCTGCTGCAGAATCAGCAGCAGATCTGACGTTTTCACTGATGTATAATGCACAGCGGGCCTCTAGGATGATCGAGTACCACAGCCGAAATGCTGGTCAACCGAGCTTGACCTCTATGATCGATCAATCTCTGGCCGCCACATGGTATCAAAAGCCGAAATCAGGTTATCTGGGAGAAATTCAGCATGTGGTCAACCTTAATCTACTCAGTCATATCATGCGACTTTCTGTAGACGAAAACGCCAACCCTCAGGTCAATGCCATTGCGTATCAAACCATTCTAAAACTTGAGAATCGATTACTTAAAAGTGTGAATACTGATAATGCAAATACAAAAGCTAATAGACAGTATGCATTAAGGCTGATCGAATTGTATAAGCGAGAACCCGGCCAATTCAAAGTACCTAAACCTGCAGAAATTCCCATGGGGTCACCCATCGGAATGGATATGGGATGTGGCTTTTAGAATCTTATATTCTGAAATTAGCTCACTGCGAGCATTCACTTCTGACTATAATATTTAAAAACAAAGGTTATTAAAAGCTATACTTGAACCTTCCGAAGATCAGTGACCCGCCGTCACCGTATAGTGTCATACTATCGCCACGAAAGAGTTGGGCAGCCACCAAAAAATCAAAGTTTTCCACCACGGACCAAGTGAAATTTGGCCCTAGAAATAGTGAGCCGTCTTTTGGGTTGAGCATGGTTGCAAAAGCCGTACTCAAAATCGGCGATAAGGAACCAGAGACTTGAAAAAACAAATTGTGCCTAGCCGGGCTCAAAGTCTGAGCGCTCAGGCTACGGTCGAGATAGAAGGCAGAGTAATTAGCTGATTTTTCATTTATACCGCTGGAATTAAACAGGTAGGCAGTCTGCAAATAGATCCCATTGGTAAACGTATAATCCAATTCTACAGTGCCTACAAATTGCGTTTCTCCATGATCGTCATCCTTAGGAATAAAATAGGATCCTTCACCCTTGAATCCCGCACCGCTAATATCACCCGCCCAGCCTGCGCCTGCGATCAAAAATTCGTCCTGATAGCCGGCTAAAATCTGGATATCATAAGTATGGGTATTGAATTTGTACTTGACAGCCAGTGTGCTCTCTTCTATATGATCGGCCAGTGCATACACCAGACTCAAGGAAGATGCCGCTCCGGTATAATAATTGATCTGAACGGCGTCTGCACCCGGGCGCTCTTCATAATCAAAATCGAAGAATGAATAAGTATTGAATATATCGTTTGGGTTCCAGATCAGCGCCGTTCCCCAATTCACCCGCTGTCTCCCTATGATGATCTCCAGTTGGTCTTTTTGATAGGTCAAATTCATTCTGTCAAAGATGGTATGTAGAGCAGTATTGGATCCATTGGACCAAAGTATACTCAAGTCAAAATAGCCTTGATCCTCACCCAGACTGCTATAGAGCGTGGGCGCCGTAGTTACCAGCTCACCCCAAAAGAACCGGTTGCGCATCGAGGTCTTAAATGTGATTTGATCGCTTAGATACCAGTCGTAATTAAATCTATTGTGAAGAAAATTATCAGTAATCAGCGTACTATCACCAGCTGGTACAATTGCGGTATGCATATATTTTATATATCCATTCAGGGACATATCTTCTTTCCAACTTTGCCCAAAGGCCAGGTGAGAAATCAGCAATAATACAATAAAGAGTAACCTGCTACTTAGTTTCATCGGCTATCACTTTGCCATCATCCAGTTTGACGAGTCTCTTGGCCCGACTCATTACTCGATCGTCGTGTGTAGAAAAGATAAATGTAGTATCCTCCTTTTCATTCATTTTGAGCATGAGATCCAGAAGGTTATTTGTAGCCTTGCTATCCAAATTGGCTGTAGGCTCATCTGCCAGAATAAATTTGGGTCTGGAGGCCAGCGCTCTTGCCACAGCCACACGCTGCTGCTGTCCGCCAGACAACTGATTTGGGCGCTGATGTGCTTTGTCTGCTATCTCCATGGCCTCGAGCAACTCCATAACGCGCTCCTCGACGCTTATCTGAGGGAAATGCTGTAATTCCATAATGAAGGCAACGTTTTCGTAGGCGCTCATCACCGGTATCAGGTTGTAGGCCTGAAAAACAAAACCGATATTGTGCAATCGAAATTCCGTCAACTCAGTGCTACTCATCTGAGAAATGTCCTCGCCTTCTACAAAGACGGCACCAGATGTCGGAGTCTCAAGCCCGCCCAACAAGTTGAGATAAGTGGTCTTACCACATCCTGAAGGTCCTACTATGGCCGAAAACTCTCCTTTTTCGAAAGAAAGAGAGATATCGTTAACCGCATGTACCGGGACGGTTTCAGGGTTATATATTTTGCTAACGTTTGCTGTTCTGATGACACTCATAATTAATCTCTTATGGCTAATGCGGGGTTTAACTTAAAGGCTCTAATGATTGGGAATATAGAAGACAGCACAGCGGTAAATATCACCATGCATGTAATGATCAGGTAAAAGCTATAGTCTAGTTTGGGATAGATGTAGGCGGACATACCAAACTGCTCCATGCCTTCTTTGAAGCTTTCGAAGTGCATGCCAACCTGACCATAATATTCGATGGAAACCAACGCAAGCAGGTTGCCTACGATACCGCCAACTAGACAAAGAAAAATCGTTTCAAGCGTGATCATTTTGGCGATTTTTTTCTTGCTCATTCCCAATGATCTCAGCATCCCGATTTCTTTAGTCCGCTCTAGAATCGCCATAAGCATGGTATTGATAATTCCGAATATCAAAGCGATCAGCACAATGCCTACCAGGATATAATTGAAGAGGCTCATCATAGATCCGCTCATACTCAGCGTGGGATTGATCTCCTTCCAATCTTGAGTTTTGTAATCCGAAAAAGTCTGCTGCAACAAAGACACGGTGCTTGAAAGTGCCTCAGGATCCTTCACTCTCAGCGCCACTTCATGCGCCTGGCCTTCTGGCAACTTCAGGATTTTGCGTAAATCAGATTTCCTTACGAAAACATTTCGATCGTCGAACATGGTGCTATTGGTATCGAAGATGCCATTGACTTTAAAATTCTCATAAGCCATATTTCCAGTTTGATCGGCCAGAGTAAAAATGATTTTGGACTTCAGTCTTACTTTCAATTTTTCTGCGAGTCGTTCAGAAATGATGATGGGTTTGAATGTAGAGGTCGACTCCAGGTACTCCCCATCAATGAGATAAGTATGTACCGTCGTCACTTCCTTTTCTCGCTCTGGGTCGATCCCAATCAAGCTTACTTGCGTGCTGTTATTGGCCGTCATGGCCATGGCATCAGTTTTTATTCTGGAGGTGAATGTGCGGATGTTCTCATTCTTACTAAGGGTCGCAGCCATAGCTGATTCATCCATAGTGAGTCCGAGCTCTTCCATGATCAGGTATTGTTTGTCATGAATCTGAATATCAGAGATTTCATTTTCGATTGCATTTTTGATCCACTTATCAACCATGCCATTGGACATACTGGCAATAAAAAGTGCTCCAAAAAGCCCCATGGTCAAGGCCAGGATAACTGCGAAGCTCCGAGTTTTATTTCTCCATACGTTGCGCCAAGCGAGTGATGTGATCATTGTCTTCCTCGTATTATATCCACAATATTAAATTTCATGATGTTGTACAATGGGATCACCGAAGCCAGAATACTCACACCGAGTACTATGGCAAACTGCAATACCATATATCCGGGCTTGATTGATATTTGCAGAAAGGGTTCCATGTTCAACTGTCTATACATTTCGGCGCTTTCTTCAGGTACCGGGATTGGGTTGAGGTAATAGAAATACACCACAGGAAAACTGATAATAAGGCCGGCCAACGCACCAATACCAGCTATCATTATTGATTCTAAAATCACCTGAATGAGCAGACGGGTTCGTTTCATGCCAATGGCAATCATGATTGAAAATTCTTTTTTTCGTTCCATCGTCATCATGAGAATAGTTCCAAAGAGTCCGAACCCAATCACCATATACAAAATACCTATCATGATTTTACCAAAAAAATTGTCTGACTCTATCCCAGAGAGAATCTCTTTGTTCATCAACCGCCACCCTCTGGCTTCGAGCCAGGTGGTATCCATTTTCGAGCGGTAGTAGTTCTGCGTTGCCTCTACGGTTTCATTGTCTTTGAGCACCAAATTGATATTGGTCAAGCGCCCATCCATAAAAAAGAGGTACTGCGCAGTAGAGAGCGGCAGGAAGACAAGTCTTTTATTGAATTCTGCCATCGGGTGATCATAAATACCTTTGATAGGATACTTGCCTGCGGCAGTCACTCCCATGTATCCCTGACCTAGAAGCACAACCGTGTCTCCCACTTCTACTCTTAAGAATTGTGCCAGCTCCTTGCCTATCAGCACCTGCTCATCTTCTTTAGAAAGGTATTCTCCAGCGATTATTTTATCTGCGAGATTAAGTTGGCGGCTTTGAATCTTAGGATCAATGCCCTGTACCATGACCCCACGAGTATGCGGACCGGAAGATACCAGTGCCCCACTAATCAGCTGAGGCACGTAATAGTCAAGATTCTCATCTGTTTTTAACGCATTTTCCAAATCAGATGAAAATTCCATGCTATTGAGTAAGGTCTTATCCTCCCAGAAAAGCTTGTCCATAAGCGCCACATGACCTGTAGTGGATTTGATGGCATCGTTGAGCATTTTGTCATAGGTCCCAAGCTGCAAGCCTCTCATCATCGTCGCAATTACTACGGCAAACGTGACCGACGCCAGTGTGATATAGGTTCTTTTCTTATTTCGCCAGAGGTTCCTCCAGGCCAGGACTATCTTCTTTTTCATCTGACGCGTTTCATATTTTGCTGAGAAAAGAAGTCTTCTTGAAGGTCAGTACTGAATTTCAGGTTCTTATTGACCATGATGGTTTGATTACCAGGCTTGTTCAATGGGGTCATGACCAGTCTGGCTGGTAGCTTTCGATCATCGAATTGGGTGATTTCTGAAGCCTCCATAGTGTTGATCAATTCGAAGTCTTCGTCAAAATACTCTCCTTTCATTTGATAATACTCCTCCTTCGCAATCCAAAGGTTGATCTTGCCCCAGACCACAGAAGAGTTGGGTTTAGGAACTAATTCTATTTTGTAGCACTCCAATCCGTCCACTTGCTCCTCTCCCAGCAACTTGTGTGTATAATCTTCGGCGAGGCTATTCATTTTCACTAAGTCATCATTGGTAAAGTCTGAGCCCATCCAATTTTGTCCCATCATGGAAGGAGGCAATTTGATCATTCTGCTAATGTTGGGAATCCAATTCCACATGTCTGTTTGGCGCTTCAAAAACACCTGTCCCTTGTCTCTCGCTGGCGCAGTGATATAGATCAGAAAGTAACCGTTGCCCAGACTCCAGGACTTCATGGTCATGGTTCGTGTATATCGTGGTCTGACAATGGTCATTTCCATTTCGCCCTGGCTGCTTTTGCCATTGACTTTGTCAAGTGATTTCTGGATAATTTCGGAGGGGTCTTGTGCGAGTAGAGAGAGGTTACAAAGTAGCCCAATCAGTAGCAGCTGAGTCAATTTGATCATAAGATTAATTTACTACATTTTGTCTAAGTATTTAGTCGATTATGGTTGAAAAAGGTTCACAAAATCGATCACTTTTTTTCTGCATTTTACATTATCTTGGGTTAAAAAAAATGAAACTAGCTTATTTACTTATTCTGACTGCATTCTGTGTTTCATGCGGAGAAAAAAAGGCCATAGAGGAGAAGGCTATTGTAGAGGAGTCAGTAGCCACTGGACGTCCCGTTTCTGCCGATGACGGAAAGTTTTTTGATCAAAACAATACCCGAATGCTATATGGTGGAGAGGATAGCACAACACATTTCGACATTTCGAATCTAACCCTCAAAGAAGCTCAGTTTCACTACGGTATAGGTCGAGAAGCATTTCCTGCACTACTCGCTCCCGAATTCATCACCTTAGCGGCGGCTGATTCTATTTGGTCTGATACCACCCGGTTTCTGGTTGGGTCCTACAATGGTGAGACCAAGGCCTACTCTGTACCTGATCTGACTAGGCATGAGGTGGTCAATGACAGTCTGGGAGGCCTGCCAATCATGGCTGCTTATTGTATTTTAGCTGATTTGGGTGCCATCTATAATCGCAACTATGGTGATAGACTACTCACCTTCGGCCTCAGCGGCTATACCTATTTTGATCCCGAAGTATGGGAGGGATTGGATGGATTTGTCCTATGGGATCGAGAGACTGAAAGCCTGTGGTGGCCACTGACCGGAAAAGCTGTATCAGGACCGCTAGAAGGGGTCCGCCTCCAAGAAATGGACGAACAGTACTGGGAAGATTTGAAGTGGACGGATGTGAAAGAAAAATACCCGGATGTAGTTGTCCTGGCTTCGGGACAGGATTTCGAACGACCCACTCATTGGGCAAAATACGACGACGTGGTGTCAATTGTTCAGCAATTTTCAAAATAACCTCCTATGCATCGAACTAGCTATGAAAAAGCCATATCTGAGGTAAAACCAATCACATGGTTCTGGCTCATTGGAGCGATATTCGGGCACCCTTTTTACAATGTGCTAGCCTATCTAATCTGTACGGGACAGGGATGGTATATCGATACTAGTACCAACGTGACATTGATCAACATGCCCATATATGTGGTGAGCTTACTACTGATTTTTGTTCTGCGCTTTGCCTATCACCGCTGGAAACTGGCGTCAAAAATAAAAATGAATTTCTGGTTCAGTCTGGAAGTGTTTGCTCAACGCAAAGCTTTTCAAACCATCGGGTTGTTGACATTTCTCATGTGGGCAGGAGAGGTGGAGGGCAATATTGCAGGCTTCATTTATTTTCCAATCACTATATTACTGGGTACGATTATATCCATACTTAATCTCAAAAGGCTGCGTACCATAGCACATTATATATCTACACAATACTGACTGAACTATGAAAAATCTTATCCTCCTCTTTTTTATCACCACTGGTCTACTGGCATGCGAACCAGTGAAAAATAAAGATATAATCAGCGGCCAATTTGCCCATACCGTTCTGATTTGGCTTCATAATCCAGATAGTGAATCGGACAAGACTCGGCTTGAGCTAGGCCTCAAACGATTGATAGAGAACTCTGAGTACATTAGATCTGCACATTTGGGGGTGCCTGCGCTTACCGACCGCGAGGTGGTTGACAATTCATACACCTTCTGTCTTATTGTTACTTTTGGTTCTAAGGAGGCACAGGATAAATATCAAGTGGAGCCCGCACATAAGCAGTTTCTGAATGATTGCAAGCACCTTTGGAAGAGAGTATTGATTTATGACTCTATGAACCAGCTAGAGGAAACTGAAGTATTAAAATAAAATGCAACAGAATTAAATTTTGATAATTCTCTCCGCTGCGTTTGCGCCAATTGCCTGATTACCTCCTCAAGAATTTGGGTGGGTTAAATCTCCGGCCTATAAATATCTTCAAATTGCTCACGCTCCTCTCCAAATAGTCTTCTTCTTCTCTCGAACCAGAAAACACGCCTACGGCTGCCAGGCCCAGGAAGGTTTTTTCGGAGTTGTACCCGATAGAAAACCGAGTGGCCAGCTGCCCGGTGAGTTTGGCTTCGGTCTCTGCTCGCTGCCCATTTCTGGCTGGTGTCTTTTTGATCTCCGGGCCAAGTCCTATCACAGCAGTCATCGACAAATAGATTCTTTTGGCTACTACAAAATTATGTCCATATCCTCCAGCGATACCATAATTGATATACTGGGTACCTCGAAAATCAACACTCGTGTCAAAATTGGGTCTGGCCTCCAGGGGCAACAAGCTGGAGTCTGCATTCATCTTATAATAATTAAAGAATGGGCCAGCGAGAAAGGACCCCGCCCACTTAATCTGCCGCTCGTTATTGGTGAAGGCACTTCTGTAGGAAAATTTATCATGTTTGAAAATATACAAGGCGCTGATTCGAATGTTGACAGTCTTTATATCCGGCCGGATTGGATAGGGGTTATCCGGATCAAAACTGGTTCGGTAATCCTCAGGATTGGATCCATAATAACCCTTATACTTGAGCCAATTCACGTCTATTGCGAATTTTCTAGTGTAGATGTTTGATTGTAAATCAAATCGTTTAGTCTTTCCAAAAGTATCATCGTCACTATTTACTCCTGAAAAGTTGAAGGCCAGATCTGCACCAAACCACTTGTAGCCTATCCCAAATCCAATATTGAAGTTTTCGTTTGGTTTATAGTCTACCCTCGCCTCAGTTTGATAATTGACGTGCGCGATAGTGTTAGATTTTAATATTCCATAAATCTTCACTGAGAGCAGGTCCGAGTAATCGATTATGTATTGATCGTCGATCGGACGAGTCTCAAACCTACCGTATTCGTTTTTCTGCGCCAGGCAAAAGAGAGGTAATAGAAAAAAGTAAAATACGAATTGAAGTCTCTGCAAGTTTTTTTGGCTATGTCATAAAGGATACTCCCCTAAAAATAATACCTCTATGAGGTTTTTCCTAGCTAAGTTAATATTGACCTGTACCGAGCATGACCAGCGTACAGCCGAATACTGTCTCTACACCTAGCGCATTGGCAGCGTCAGCCAACGCCATATTTTCGGTTCCTGGATTAAATATTATTCTCTTTGGCTTGAGGCTCAGAATATAATCCTGCCATTCGGCCAGTCGGATCGCTCCGATATATAGTGTCACAGTATGCACGTGCTCTATCGCAGGTTTGTCGGCTAAATTCAGGAATTTTTGACCCAACAATTCACCAGGTTTGATACTCAGCAGTATAAACGGTTTATCACGTTCATGGAGTCGATAGGCTGCCAGGTAGGCATATTTGGATGGGTTGGCAGAGGCACCCATGACTAGCGTGAGATTGTTATTTTCCGGCATTTATATATTTTTCAATTAATTTTTCAGCGCATTTTTCTCCATCTATAGCTGCAGACATAATACCTCCAGCATATCCAGCGCCTTCTCCACACGGAAACAACCTTTTTAGTTGAATATGTTCCCATGTATCACTATTTCTTGGAATATGTACAGGCGACGAGGTCCTGCTTTCCACACCAACGACCACTGCTTCGTTGGTAACAAACCCTTTTGATTTTTTGCCAAAATCCTTAAACCCAATCCTTAGCCGCTGATCTATTGATGCCGGTAGCACATCCGAAAGCAGACAGGACTCAAGGCCGGGCTGGTAAGAACTCTCTGGCAAGTTTTGTGATCTGCGATTGCCAATATAGTCAGTCAGTCGCTGTGCAGGTGCTTTTTGCTGTCCACCAGCAACCTCACATGCTCTTTTCTCGATCTCGGACTGGAAGGCAAGTGCGCTGAAATTGCCATGCTGCTGATATTCTTTCAAATCCTCTTTTTCGACAGCCACAACTATTCCGGAGTTGGCATATTTCGAGTCTCGCTTTGATGGACTCATTCCGTTGACCACTACTTCGCCTGGTGCCGTGGCAGATGGCACAATAAACCCTCCTGGACACATGCAAAAGGAGAATACGCCTCGTCTGACTTTATTGATGTCTGTCTGAGTGGTCAGTGCATAGGGCGCCGCGGGCAAAAATTCACCACGTGTATCGCAGTGATACTGAATCCTATCAATCAGCTGCTGGGGGTGTTCTACTCTTACCCCCAGGGCAAAAGGCTTAGATTCTATGGTAATCTTATGTTTTTCAAGGAGTTCAAAAATATCCCTGGCAGAATGACCTGTAGCGAGTATCACCCCTTCTCCTTCTTGCTTGCGCCCGTCAGCCAATTCGATTCCTTTTATTTCTCCATTTTTCAAAATAAAATCTACTACACGGCTGTTGAAATGAATTTCTCCCCCTCTCGATTCTATCGTTTCACGCATGTCGGAGATCACCTTAGGTAGCTTATTGGTACCGATGTGTGGGTGGGTGTCTTGAAGGATAGCCTCACTTGCGCCATGCACTACCAGGATCTCAAGGATCCTTCGCACATCACCGCGTTTCTTGGAGCGGGTGTAGAGTTTGCCATCTGAGTAGGTACCGGCGCCTCCTTCGCCAAAGCAGTAGTTGGAATCGGGGTCTACGATATGCTCTTTATTGATTCGGGCCAGATCACGTCGTCTATCTCTGACATCCTTGCCTCGTTCGAAAAGTATTGGTTTCACACCTAATTCCAAACATCTGAGGGCGGCGAAAAGTCCCGCTGGACCTGTACCGATTATGATAATCTGTCTGGCATTCTTGACTTCGTTGTCAGGCTTTTGATAGTCGATTGCCCAAGGGTCTTTTTCGTCGGCATACAGTCCTATTTCGACATCTACCGAAACCTTACGACTACGAGCATCGATAGATCTTTTCAAAAGTTTCCAATTCGCTCCATCCTTGATTTTGGGAGAGATAAAGGCTTTCAGGTTATTTTCATCCAGCGCAATCTCTGGTTTCAGCCTGTATTTTAGGATTTTGTTCATGCCGTGCTATTATCGGGGCGAAGGTATCGGATTCTTGGTCTTTTTGAATCCCAGATAGCCAATATTTATTCCAAAGAAGATGGGTATGTACTGGCCAGTTTGATTGACTTCTGTGAAATAGGGGTCATAGACAGTCCCTGTATATTGCGGAGAGAAGGATCTCCGCCCGATCCCTACTCCTAGATAGACATCTATAGTCAATCCGGCATTGGCCGGGTCTTTGAGCCAGCGGTCCCCGATGAAGACTCCATAGTAGTATCGATTTTCGTTAGCATTTACCTCATGAGTGGCTAAGGTGCCGCCTTCGCTCACATTCGTGCCATGTTTGAGAAAATCTGCACCGACCAGATGCCCAAAATAAAACATCCCGAAGGTCTGATCTTTGCTATAAAACTTTTGTCTTATCACCAAACTAGATCCTGTAGTGAACAGGTCTCCTGTTGCCTGTTTTTGATGGCCTTCAAAAAACGGTTTTCGGTGATAGGTATAAATCAGCTCATACCCTTGACGCTCTTGCAAATAATACTCTACCGCCAACGGCATATACCCGAGAACGGAATACAATGGATTGGAACCAAAGATGACCCCCTTGTATTCGTTGACTCTGGAAGTGAAATATCGAGATTTTCTATTTTTAAATTTGTATTCGGGCTTGTCGTATTCCTCATCTCTTGCTTGCTTGGCAAACGCTTCGCTTTTCATGAAAACAGGATTATTTTCTCCGTATACTGGTAAATATGTGCCTGCCACCTCTCCATTCTTTTTGAATAAAGTCCATTCGCCAATACGTCTACCTTCTGAAAGCTGCCCTTTCATTTTCACATGGCCATTGATATAGTAGCCTTCGTAGTCTCCAATTCCGCTCTCATCAAAGATTGCAACTCCTTCTATATTTCCTTCCTCGTCATAGTAAGTCCACTTACCATTATTGACATCTCCTTTGAAACTGCCAGATACTTTGAGGTTTCCACTGATATAATATTCTTTGTAGTCGCCAGTTCCTTCATCGAATTCGCCTACCCCTTTAGTTTCGCCAGACTCGTAAAACATCTTCCAATAGCCGTCTTTCGACCCGTTTTTTTGCAAGCCTTCAGCGCTTTTGGATCCATCGGTATAGTAGTAGATCCAGTTGCCCAGGGTCTGTCCCTTTTCATATCCACCTTCGGCCGACACCTTACCATTCTTGTAAAAATACTTCCACGGGCCGGTTTTGAGTCCTTGCTTGTAGTAGCCTTCGGCCATTTTTTCTCCACTTTCATAATAGTATACCCAAAGACTATCGCTCTTACCTGACTTGTTCAATCCTTGCATTTTCAACTTGCCCGAAGAGTAGAATTCTTTATATATGCCGCTGCCTTGGTTGAAGAGTGTTTGCGCCTTCATCCCCCCACCTTCGTAGTAGTAATTCCAGGTACCGACTCTTACCTCCTGGTCATACTGACCTTCACTTTTCAGGCTGCCTGCTTCATAGTAGTATGACCACTGCCCTACCTTTTTTCCATTGGAAAGAATACCTTCGGATCTAAGGTTTCCGTTTTCGAAATAATCAGACCATATACCTACAGTCCTACCATGAAGAAATGATCCGGTCTGTCTTATTTTTCCATTTTCAAAATAATATACCCAATTCCCAGAGGCCTTATTCCCGGCATAAAAACCTTCAGCCTTTTTGATACCTGAAAGATAATAGGAAGTATATGGCCCATTGAGTTGATTTGAAATGGTATCACGTACAGTGAATACTTCTTTTACGACTGTTTTCTCTTGATCATAGTAGGTCCGCAACACAACTCCCTGAGCGAATATCGTACTGGCCGAAAAAAATAACCCTATGAATAAGTATACTTTCAAATTGTGATCTACTTCTTAAAAATTGTTTCTTCCACCCAATTCTTCCCCCAATTTCCTTTCTCTTCTTCGCTCCACAGTGCCGGGAAAAAAATTACTCTTTGAAATCTTGGTGGTAAGTATTTTTGCCAATTGGTACCGCCAGTGGCTGCAATGACCTCCGGATCGCGTTGCAGGTATCTTACAGCTGATTTATAATGAGCCAGACGCCATTGTACATTGGATAGCTGGTCCAGTTTTCTGAGTGCCGAAATAATCTCATCCTTGTTTGGAGCAGATTTATAGCTGGTATCAAATTTTTTCCAAATATTATCCAGCTTATACTTATTTGCCAGCTTTAGAAATTGTTCCGAATATTTTGCTTCAAACTGCTTTAAGGTCAACGTTTTCTTACCTGTAGCAAGCTCGGTTGCTCCTCTTTTCCAATAGAGATGGTCATACATCTGCTCCAGATTGTTGGAATCCATTGATGCCCTCTGTCCCTCGTCTACCAGATTGATCAGATCTGTACAAGAGATCTCAAACATTCTGATCTGAGCCGATTGAAAACCACTAGCTGGTAAGAGCGACATACGAAAATCAAGAAACTGTTTTTGATCCATGCCATCGATCATTACATCAAAAGAGTCCACCAGGTGGAGAAGATATCGATTGATGCGATTGACTCGTAGCAGGTACTTATCAGCATCCGATCCATCATCAAATGCCAATTGCTCGATTTCATTGAGTATCAGCTTGAAATAGAGCTCCGTGATCTGATGATAGATAATAAATATCTTTTCGTCAGGAAACTGAGTTTTTGGGGTTTGGAGACTGAGTAGTGTATCCAGATGGATATAGTCCCAATAGGTAAGATAGTCGGCGTGCAGTAAGCCATCCAGGTAGGAGGACAAGTCCTGCCCCATCGCTTCATATTTTTCTTCCAACTGCCTAAGTTGGTTAATTATCTTATCGTCAAAATTCGAATTTGCCATGTAGGTATTGTTGTTGTTTAATAATGTAAATTTGCGCCTAAATTTGAATAACCCATAAACAACAAAAGTAATTATCGGACAAAGTATGCGGAATCCTGATGATTATCATAAAAAACTTAATCGGATAGCGGCTATTCCAGCCACTGCCAGGGATTGAGCTCGGTCGATGATACGATTTTGACATGTTTATCAGGGAATCACAGATTACAAAGGCAAAATTTCATTATTACACGAATGAGTAATATTTTGAGCCCTTATTATTGATTTTAGAACATATTAAACAATAGCCCTTCTTATGAAATCAAATTTCACTGACGAATTCGAATCTCCGGATTTTTATCAATTAGACGACCTACTCACAGAAGAGCATCGGATGATCCGTGGCTCTGTTCGGGATTTTGTAAAAAAAGAAATTACTCCAAATATTGAAGACTGGGCTGAAAGAAACCACTTCGAATATTCGATGGTCAAAAAATTTGGTGATATCGGAGCATTTGGCCCTACGATCCCTACTCAATATGGTGGCGGAGGTATGGACTATATTTCATATGGTCTAATTATGCAGGAAATAGAAAGAGGAGATTCGGGTATGCGGTCTACTGCCTCTGTGCAGGGTTCGCTTGTGATGTATCCTATCTACAAATTCGGTTCGGAGGAGCAAAGAATGAAATATCTCCCGAAGTTAGCGTCAGGAGATTGGCTCGGTTGTTTCGGCCTGACAGAACCTGATCACGGTTCTAATCCAAGTGGCATGGTGACCAACTTCAAAGATATGGGCGATCACTATCTGCTCAACGGAGCTAAAATGTGGATATCCAATGCACCGAAAGCAGATGTGGCCGTGGTTTGGGCTAAGAACGAAGAAGGAAGAATTCATGGGCTGATCGTAGAACGAGGCATGGAAGGATTCTCAACTCCTGAGACGCACGGCAAGTGGTCGCTTCGTGCGAGCTGCACCGGAGAGCTTGTCTTCGACAATGTGAAGATTCCTAAAGAAAATTTACTCCCCAACAAAAGTGGCTTAGGTGCTCCGATGATGTGTCTTGATTCTGCCAGATATGGAATCGCTTGGGGAGCCATAGGCGCCGCCATGGATTGTTATGATTCTGCCAGAAGATACTCCCTGGAACGTATTCAGTTTGATAAACCGATCGGCTCTTTTCAGCTGATTCAAAAGAAGCTTTCCGAAATGCTTACTGAGATTACAAAGGCTCAGTTGCTCAATTGGAAACTTGGTAAAATGTTTGAAGATGGGAAAGCTACCACTCCTATGATCTCCATGGCCAAACGAAATGCGGTAGCTACAGCCCTTGATATAGCAAGAGAAGCGCGTCAGATTCATGGCGGAATGGGCATCACAGGCGAATATCCAATGATGAGACATATGATGAATCTAGAGTCTGTGGTGACTTATGAGGGCACACATGACATACACCTGTTGATCCTGGGGCAGGAAATCACTGGAATCCCAGCTTTCAAATAAAATAAATGTAGAAATTGTCAGGAAGGGTTATCAAACTTTGTTTGTTAACCCTTTTTTATTTCTCAAAAACCATACGCCTCATTCTCCTCAGAAAAGTCTTGCATTTTCAGGTCTGGGTTGATCACAACATCCGAATACTCATACTGTTCGTACAGACCAAGTGTGTCAATTACTTCCATTTTCAAGGGAATATACTGCTCGGAGTCGATGACTAAATTCAACTTTGGAGAATAGTCATTAGGGATCATAATGACCTGTCCGGGTTTTACATCCTCGTAATCTTTTATTTTAGGGTTTATTTCCAGAATCATATAAGCGCTCAACCGATATCGATCAGCCACATCTTCTATGGTTTCGTCGGCTGAGATCTCATACTCTATGTACTCGAAGTATGGATTGACGAAGGTAATGGACAAACCTTTGCGTCCGTCTTGCATGACTTCACCATTATACAAGACCATTTCGTCCAACTCATCTTCATACTTACTACATAAGTATTTCAAAATCGCCACCACATGATCAAACCCAGATTGGAATATGGTGTGATGCTGATTGTTTCGCATGATACCATCGTGAGGATTCAATCGTAGATTGAGCCACGGAAAACCATTGGGATTGATTAGCGCCTTGTCGTTGTTTGATCCCTGGACATAGAGGACTTCCATACCATCGTTAGGAAAAGCCTGTCTGAGATAGACCGCATATGGGCTCTTTTGCATTTTGGTAAAAGACACCTGCTTGAGCACCTCCCCTTCTATTCGCTCTTGTTTAGTAATGGTATAAGTCAAAGAATTGATTTCTGCAGTTTTTTCAAACATCTGTTTGGCTATTTCATACCCAGTCGGTTCATCCGAAGATTTGAAGGAAGTCAAAGAAGGGACAATCATAAGTAATGCAAAAATTGTTCTGACCATATGTATTTTTTTGGCCGTATAGACCACCTGATTTAGTTTGAGGCCACAAGCTATATAATTATTCACTGCAGTAGCATCCATACTTAAACAAAACAGGCCTCACCGTAGTGAAGCCTGCTTTATTTTTAACTGTTTTTGACCATTGGGGTTCAGAAGCGTCTCCTCTGACCCAGTTTATTATGAGTACACTTATTAGATGTACTCCCTTGGTAAAAAGTTGCACCGATCTGACTTTTTCTTAGATTTTTATGTTGACCACTACTTTGGTCAGATCCCAAACCATAGCCAGTTTGGCCCCTTCATTATAAGATGAAATCTCGATTAGAAACTGTTCGGTCAGCGTATCGGCTACCTGTACCGGCACCGTAACTTTTGCAATATCAAGATTATAATCAGGCTCCCATAATCCCCATTTCTCAGTCTCAGCATTTAGAATAACATCCCATTCTGTCTCCCTCGGGACAGTATAAAGTCTATAGCTGCCTGCCGGGACGATGGTAGACCCAAAACTAAAATCTGAAGAAAAGGTGATGATCGTTGGTTCATTTGCCCCAGTACGCCAATAGGTATCGTATGGGAGCATTTCACCAAAAATTTCCCGACCCTTTTTGTACGGTCTACAGTAGTTTATTTTTATATTATACCTGTCGGTTTTCAGTTCGGCAGTGGCTGCAGGACTGTGCTTCTTGGTGGTCGCTATTTGATAGATGACTACTACGGCAAAGAGAATGACGGCTGCACCGACCACCCAAAGAATCTTTTTTATCATTAGTTGTTGATTTAGAGTATAGATAGGATAAGTACTCCAATTGAAGAGGATGAGTTGCGAAAGATTTTCAATATGTATTTAAATTGACCATTCGGGCCAAGTATCGATGTAAAAATAAATCCAATGGCTGTTTTATATTAATTTATGGGTTAATTTTGACCTTTGCATAAAGAGCAATTCACATCTCATGATAGAATACAATACAATTAGAGAGCATGTCACTCTAAAAGAATACGGAAGAAACGTACAAGATTTAGTCGCCCATCTAGCCGCAATAGAAGACAAAGAAGAGAGGTCGAAGAAAGCTGCGACCCTGGTAGAATTGATGAAACAAATCAACCCTGCCATGCAAAATACTCCAGAAGTGGAGCAGAAGCTTTGGGACGATCTACATATCATATCTAACTTTACTGTCGATATTGATGGCCCATTCCCTACACCAAGTAGAGAAATATTAGAAAAGAAACCGGAAAAGATGGCCTATCTCACCAACGAAATTACGTTCAGACATTTTGGACGAAATATCGAACTGTTAGTGGACAAAGCCATCACGTTGACTGACCCGGAGGAGCAAGAAGCAGCCATCATTCATATCGGTAAATTGATGAAAACGTTTATCTATTCTTACAACAGGGATAATATAGAAGATGACGTGGTCTACAAAAATATCCGCAGACTGTCCAAAGACAAGCTGGATATCGACATGGAAAAAGTAAAAGCCGGAAATCTTTTTGAGCCGATTAGAAAAGAAAGACGTAATGATCGTGACAATACCAGCGGAGGTGGAGATCATCGCAACGATCGTAATAGAAACAATAGAAATAAACGAAATCCCAACCACAAAAGAAGAAGATAAATGGCTTCATTCCGGGTCGCTGGGGGACATGCGCTAAATGGCGAAATCACTCCTCAGGGTGCTAAAAACGAATCACTCCAAATTCTATCTGCTGTACTTCTTACTAAAGAAGAAGTCATCATCCACAAGATTCCAAACATCCGGGATGTAAATAAACTGATAGAATTGCTCGAAGAAATGGGCGTTAAGGTCAAAAAGCTGTCAGAGGAATCTTATTCTTTTCGGGCGGATGATGTGGATACCCATTTTTTAGAGACTGAGAGGTACAAAGAAATGGCAAGTTCGCTGAGAGGTTCGATCATGATCCTTGGCCCTATGCTGGCTCGTTTCAAAAAAGGAAAAATTCCGCAACCTGGAGGAGATAAAATTGGCAGACGCAGGCTAGACACTCATTTTGATGGATTTCAAAAGCTAGGCGCAAAATTCAAATACGAGAAAAAAACCAACTATTACAATATTGATGCTTCACATCTGAAAGGCACTTATATGCTGCTCGACGAAGCTTCTGTCACAGGTACCGCCAATATCCTCATGGCTGCTTCGCTTGCAAAAGGTACAACCACCATTTATAACGCAGCGTGTGAGCCCTATATCCAGCAACTATGCAAGATGCTCAATAGGATGGGCGCCAAAATCAGCGGAATAGGATCTAACTTACTAAATATAGAAGGGGTAGAAGAGCTGGGCGGAACAGAACACACCATGCTTCCTGATATGATCGAGATTGGTAGTTTTATCGGATTGGCTGCCATGACTCAATCCAACCTGACAATAAAAAACGCAGGAATCCAACACTTAGGTATCATTCCAGATATCTTCAAGAGACTCGGGATCAAAATGGAATTTCAGGGTGACGACATTCATATCCCTGCACAGGACCATTACGAAATAGAAACATTTATCGACGGATCGATCATGACTGTGGCCGATGCTATCTGGCCCGGATTTACTCCGGATTTGTTGAGTATCGTGCTAGTCACAGCCACGCAGGCAAAAGGCACTGTTTTGGTTCACCAGAAAATGTTCGAAAGCCGATTATTCTTTGTGGACAAACTCATTGACATGGGTGCGCAAATTATTCTTTGTGATCCGCATAGAGCGACGGTAATAGGACTAAATAAATCCGCCCCATTGCGAGGGATTCAAATGACTTCTCCCGATATTAGGGCTGGAGTATCACTGCTAATTGCAGCCATGTCAGCCGAAGGTGAGAGTTTGATACATAATGTTGAGCAAATCGACAGAGGGTACCAAAACATTGACCAAAGGCTGAACGCTATTGGAGCTATGATAGAAAGGGTTTAAAGAATATTAAATCTTCAGTAGCACAAAATGAGACTAATAATCCTGAGCCTGGTATTTATACTGAGCTGTAAATCGGGTAATTCCGAAAAAGGCGGTAAGACCTATCAGGCACTTAACCTTCAATCCGTCCATCAGTTTATTTCAACTGATTCACTCAACTTCGATTTCAGTGGTATTGTCCAGAAAGATGACTCAATATATGTTGTTGCGGACAAGCCCTGGAACACCTTTATCTACTCCATCGAGTTCGACGATCAAGGCTGGTATGTGAATCATAAAAGACAAATTATAAGCCAGCAAAGATTCGACCTCGAGGCGATAGACTTTTGCGAGGGCAAATTCTTCCTCGCCAATGAGTATACAGGCTCTGTATACATGCTGAATCCAGGAGAGATAAACTTGCAGGAGCTTGATATTAATTTTGAGGAACACAATCTCAATCCCGGGTCTTGGAAAAATGCTGGATGGGAAGGATTGGCTATCGATAGCCAAAATGAAATAATGTATCTGACTAAAGAACGTCAGCCACGCATAATTATCGCGGTAGACATGAAAAGTTGGAAGATTCAAGATCAGTTTAACATACCTCAAACTGAAAGTAATGACTTCGCAGACGCAAAATTTGAAAATGGATATCTCTACCTTCTGGAGCGCAATGGCAACTATATCACTAAAATCAATCCGACGACAAAAGAAGTGATTACAAAATACCACTATCGGCATATCGCTAGTCATCCCGATGGCAAACTATATGAGCCAGAAAAATATGGTATGGCGGAGGCCCTACTACTGACTGAGCAGGAAATTTGGGTGGGACTGGACAACAATGGTTTGGAAGTCTCAAATCATGCCCGGAAAGTCTATCAGCTCAAATCCAAGGAACCGGTTCTATTAAAATTTGAAAGACCAGAAAATTTTTAACGAATCAGTCCGAAGTAATATCTGATGTGTCGAAAAGAATCAACAGGATTCAAGAAAGCATTAATCAACCATAAAATAAATCGTAAATCTAGCGCTTTGACTCCTAGTACGGCAAGTTTTATCCAGCACAAATTTTTTACTGCTCTGCTTACCGACATCGTATTTAACAGAAAAAGATAGAATCTGATTTTTTCATGGTTTGAGGTCGATACCGAAGCACTTGAAGCGTGTATATAATACCTACTACCTACAGTGTCAATTTTGGTAAAAGTCAATCCCTTTCTCGCCAATTGCAGCCAAAACAATAGGTCTTCTCCATAATTTCTATACCTCATAAAGCGTAAATCTGAGATAGCATTGCGTCTGACCAAAAAGGAATGTATTTGCGGATGATAAAGTGAAAGATGTTCGATAGGCTGGTCTTCCAGATGATATAGAAGCGTGTCTTTTTTTGGCCGTTTGTTGTATCTCCGCTTCTTTTGATCAGATATTCCATCTCCCTCAATCTCACATTGCCAGGACACGACATCGAAGTTTCCATCTTTGATTACGGCCAAAGTCTCTTCAAGAATATTGGGTAGCAGCACATCGTCATCATCCAAAAACAAAACAAACTCCCCCTTTGCCAAGTCCAGCCCTTTATTTCTACTGCACGATACTCCGAAGTTCTCATGATTATCTATGAGTTGTATTTTCGAACTTAGCCCGACTACCTCCTGAAGTTGGCTTCGATACTTCGGATCTGAAAAATCATTGACAATAATTATCTCCATATCCTCCAAATTCTGATCCAACGCAGACTGCACAGCGTTTTTCAGCAGCTTTGGTCGATTGTAAGTAGAGATGATTACAGATACTTTGGTCATAGATGAGAATTGAGTACTCAAAAAAAGTCAAAAAATCGAGAACCTGTTACTTTTGCCTGATGAATAGCCTCGAAGAGTACATAGAAAAAATAAGTGAAGTCACCGATTCAGAAGATCTGGTGAAAATCACCTTCAGCAAACCTATTTACAAATCAAACGGGCTGCAGAATATTTTCGTACGTCCTGTCGTGCTCAAAGGAGCTCTAAAACTAAGTTTCAATTACAGATATAAGACAAAGGATATTACTAAAAATAATGAGGTAAATGCGGGCTTGGTCGAAATAGAATCCCTGCTCCGTGAGAAGTTTAAGAATGCCACGTTAATCACTTCTGACAAGACCTACCAGCTGATGCAAAGCAAAAAAGGAAAAGTAACCATCTCTGAATCCAGTAATAGTACATCAGAGGTACAGAGTAGCCATGACAAGGAAAAAAACAAACGAGCCCCACTGGATGCTCCATACTTGCACGAGCTAGGCATTACCGATGCCAGCGGTGTGCTAATTCCAAAAATGGCGGACAAATACAGACAGATAAATAAGTATTTGGAAATCATGGATCACCTCATCTTCTCACAAGGGAAAAAGGAAATATTGAGCCTGGTAGATATGGGGTCGGGCAAGGGATATCTGACATTTGCCCTTTACGATTTTCTCTGGCGTCTGAAGGGGTTATCTGTAAAAATAACAGGGATCGAACTTCGTCAAGAGCTCGTGGATTTTTGCAATCAAAAAGCTCAACAATGTGGATTTGAAGGCTTGCAATTTGTCAATCAGCGGATAGAAGAGTATCAAGATCAGGATATTGACATACTGATTGCGCTGCATGCTTGTGATACGGCTACCGATGATGCACTCGCTAAGGCTATCATGGCCAAGGCACAGCTGATTGTCTGCGCTCCCTGCTGTCATAAACAGGTGAGGCAACAGGTGAAAGGGAAAAAACAAACTAATCCACTGCTGAAGTACGGCATTTTTCAAGAGCGACATTTTGAGATGGTTACCGATACTCTACGAGCACTGATCCTGGAGCAGCATGGCTATGAGTCGAAGGTTTTCGAATTCGTATCCAATGAACATACCCGAAAAAATATCATGCTGGTAGGCTCCAAATCAGAAAAACCGAATCAGCAAGAAGCCAAAGAAAAGATAGATGCATTAAAAAAAGAATACCTCATCGATTACCAATATTTGGAACGATTAGTTTAATTTATCCTAAAGAAATTTCTATGAGAAATTTCGCTTTTGACAAACTTGAAAAGGAAATTAAGCTATGCTCGGGCCATTTAGCACGGAGACGCCTGGCTACAGGAAACTCCACCTACTTATTTGTCTACTAGTTTCTCTATCCATTTTGACCCGCACAGGACACGGTCAAAACCTCGAAACACTATCAATATATTTGGATTCTTGCCAAACTAAAACATGTCTGGATACGCTCAACAATATAGAAATACAAGTATTAATCAATGAAGTACAGCTAGGTGAATCCATTTTGCGGATGGTACTTAAAAAAGCCAATGATCTTCAGCACGCCGAGCTATTGCCGAAGATCAATGAAAAGCTATCCTCCATGTTCTACTATCAGGGGGCGTTCGATTCCAGTTTTTACTATCAAATCGCAGCCATCAAGCAATACGAGCAAATGCACGATATGGCCCCAGCAGGGAGAGCCTACGCCAGTCTGGGGTACATCTATAAGCGAATCAATCTGGACAAAGGATTTGAATACATGAGAAGTGGTATTGATATCCTGGAAAAAGTCGAAGACTCAATAGGATTGAAAGACGCCTACAACAACTTCGGTGTGTTGCATGAAATGAGTGATAACGCTGACAGTGCCTTGTACTTTTATCAAGCAAGTCTTGATATAAAAATGAGCATAGGAGACTCTGTAGGTATCCCATATAGTCTTGAAAATATTGCCCTTATTCGTATACTTAATAAAGAGTATCAAAAGGCCGAAACAAGTCTCAAAAAAGCCTTGAACCTGCGAATAAAGTTAAATGATCAACAAGGCCTGCTGGGAAATTATATCAACTTGGCCGAGCTATATCATCACAAAGGAGAATATCAAAAATCGATTCATTATTTTAACAAAGCTCTGGGAAAAGAAAAGATCATCAAGCAACCCTATGCCGCACAATATTGTTATGAAAAACTAACCGCCGTATACAAATCACTAGGCGACTATAAGCAGGCACTAGAAGCGCATATTAGCTATGCAGCTATCAAAGACAGCCTGTCCAACGAGCAAAACATAAAGAATGTAGAAAGCCTGACCATCCAATATGAAACGGTTAAAAAAGAAGAAGAAATAAAACTGCTCTCTATCAAAAATCAACTCAGCGAGGTAGAAGTTGAGAACGCCAACAATAGGTTTTATGCCTCCCTGGGCGGAATAGCATTGATTGTTCTGACAGTATTTCTACTATTCAATAGATACCAAAACAAGCAACGTGTGCTGATGGCTGAGCAAGAGGTCGAAAGTCAGAAGTTAGGATTCAAATCTCTAATAGAAGGTGAAGAGAAGGAGCGAAAAAGAATCGCTCAGGAACTCCATGACGGGCTCGGACAATTGCTATCAACCGCACGACTCAATATCTCAGCTATGGAAGATCGGGTGGAACGAATCGTTGAAAAGCAATGGAAAAATTCTATCAAGTTGATAGATGAAGCGGTGACAGAGGTCAGACACATTTCTCACAACATGATGCCAAACGCACTGGTATCCATAGGGTTTGAAGCTGCCCTAAAAGAACAAATACACATAATAAATGATGCCGGACAGGTGAAAATTCATGCAGAGCTACCAGTAGAAAAAATTGACCTTCCAGAGAGCAAATCCATAGCGCTGTATCGTGTCATTCAGGAAATACTCAACAACGCCTTGAAATATGCAGAAGCCAAAAACATTTGGCTGACCATCACAATATCCGACCACCTGGAAGTGAATATCAAAGATGATGGCAAGGGATTTGACAAAAATATAGTGGACAAATCAGGTGGAATCGGGTGGAGAAATATTAAATCGAGAATGGATATCCTGAATGGAGAGTTTTCTGTAGACACAGAAATAGGAAAAGGGTCAAAAATCACGCTTAGACTGGCAGTATAATGGAAGAAAAAGAAAGGTATAATATATTGATTGCAGATGACCACCAGATGTTCATCGACGGCATCCAATCTCTTCTGATCGGGCAGGAAAAGTACATGATCACAAAGGAGGCTAACAATGGACTCGAAGCGCTGAACATACTGACCGAGCATGCTCCAGAAATAGACATTCTGATTTCAGATCTGAGCATGCCAAAAATGACCGGATCAGAGCTGGTAAAAAAAGTAAAAGATCAATACCCAGACATCAAAGTACTCGTCCTCTCGATGCATAACAATCGCGAAACGGTCAGTGAAATTCTAATGTCAGAGGCCGAGGGTTATATCCTAAAAAATACCGGTAAGAAAGAGCTGCTCAAAGCCCTCGATCGAATCACAGAAGGCAGCACATTCTATAGCAAAGAAGTCATGTCGATAATGCTTGAAAAAGTGCAAAAGGAGAAAAAAATCAGTGTCGAAATCCAACACCTGACGGAAAGAGAATTAGAAATCCTACAACTCGTGGTGCAGGAGTTCTCTAGTGAAGAAATCGCCAACCAGCTGTTTATCAGTCGACGAACGGTCGATACGCACAGGAAGCATATTCTAAAAAAGACAAGTTCTAAGACCATTGTAGGCCTGATAAAGTTTGCCTTTAAAAATGAGCTGGTGACAGCCGTCTAAGACAATACTTCCACCTTTTGCAGTACACGCTGAGCCTGGATAATATGACGTTGGTTGTGACCAATTAGAAATCTAAAAGCATCCCCAAGCTTGAAAGTCACTATCGGACCTATAGCCGAAGTAATTTTGACCTTATTGAGATCCAATTTCTTGCTTATATTCAGCATCTCTATGATAAGGTCCTGATCCTCAATAAACTTGGCCAAAGTATCATACTGAACGTTGACTTCTGGAACAAACTTCTTCAATGTCTTCATAGGAGAAGGAATCGTCCCATCTTCCTTTGGTTTGATCATTCTCACAAAATAGCTGCCGATCCAGCCCGGTTTGAAATTTGGATTGTCGCTATGTGGTGCTGTTGAAAACTTCTTTTCGAACTGACTTATATAGTGAGCATCGGCAATGTTGAGGTGCTCAATGCACTCTAGTACGCACCACCCATCAGGATCAGGCTTATATTTCAGCTCCTCTTGAGTGAGCATTACGAAGCTTTCAGCTTCAGATTTAACTTGCTCGGTATCAGCAATCAGGGAGTCTATTAATTCTAATTTATTCATCATGAGTTCCTTTTTTTGTAAAAGTAGGACCTGGAGCAATACTAAAAGTTGATCTAGATCAAGAAAGAACCCGAATCAGTCTTTTCCCATTCTTTGCTTCCTCATTCTGCTAAAGGTCTCTGGAGTCATTCCTAAATAAGATGCAAGATATTTTTGCGGAACAAGCTGGAAGATATGCGGGCTTTGATTAAACAATCGGTCAAAACGCTCCTCTGCGGAAAAGCTCCTTACCTCCACCTGCCTTCTTCCCATTCCGATGAGAGCCTGAGCATTGAAAATCCTGCCCCATCGTTCGAGAGATTTATATCGATCAAACATATCCATCAGGTCCTTGAACCCAATCCTTAGTATTTCCACCTCCGAGATCGTCTGAATATTCCAATCGGATGGCTTCTGATCTAAAAAAGAATCATAAGCTCCAGAAAAATCACCATCATATGAAAAACCTACGCTTACCTCCACTCCGTTGATAAGTACAAAGGCACGCATCACCCCGCTGTGTACGAAGTAAAAGTACCTTTCGATCTTGCCAGGCTTGATAATGAATTCTCCTTTTTTCAATGTTTTTTGTGTCCAACGGGAAGAAAAATCATCCCATTCTCCTTCCGACATCAAAGAAAGCTCATTTACTTTATTTCTGAGATGGTCAAATGCATCCATATGAGTAAAGCTAAAACGAAATGCCAGGACTCCCATTTCATTCTGCATTTCTTTGAAAAATCCCTATCAATACGGATTGAATCTGGACAATTATCCACGTTTATTTGACTTATTCTTCACAATACCAGCATATGGATTTATCCCAAAGAGAAAAAGAAGTACTAAAATTGATCGTCACGGAACTCTCCTCTCAGGATATAGCTGCCACACTTCAAATAAGTATTCGTACAGTAGATACCCATAGAAAAAATATTGCCAAAAAATTGAAAACCAAATCACTGATAGGCCTGATCAAGTATGCCATCAGAGAGGGTATGCTCGAGGACTTTGAGTATTCTGGCAATAAATAATGGTCAATATACCTACTACTAGGTATTCCAGTAGATATTCTTAATCGCTAATATTACTTAATCAAAATTCAATATGGTATGAAAATCATGAAGCTGGTATTTTCAATCCTACTGTATATCCTCACCATTACATGGTGTGTATAACAATACACTGATATTGGTGAAGTTTAATTGATTTTGGTAGCTCGTACATTACAGGTGGAGCTAGTGAGAACCTCCTAACGGCTCGGTTAGGAGGTATTTTTTTGCCATCCATATAATAAAAGGACTTCAGGTTTTATTCCTTGACAGTTTTTATATTTTTGTTGGCTACAACCAAACACAAAACGACCCTGGTATATGCAGCAGCTCAACGATTTTTTACTTTTTATTGACAGTTTTATTGGAAGCGCCATTTGGTTTCCTTATGCCTTGCTTGGTACCGGGCTCTTTTTTACGATCTATCTGAAATTTCCACAGATTCGTTATTTCGGATTTGCCTTGAAAATTGTGAAAGGCAAATTTGACAAGGCGGATGACGAAGGTGACACCTCGCACTTTCAAGCCCTGGCAACAGCGCTATCAGGAACTGTCGGCACTGGAAACATAGCTGGAGTGGCGCTAGCTATCCATATTGGTGGACCAGCCGCCCTGTTTTGGATGTTTGTGACTGCTGCACTAGGAATGTGTACAAAATTTGTTGAAGTAACTCTGTCACACAAATACCGAGAAAAAACTGCCGATGGCACCATGGCTGGTGGCCCCATGTACTTCATGAAAAATAAAATGAACATGAAATGGCTGGCCGTCGCATTCGCTATAGCCACCGTGTTATCTTCGTTTGGAACAGGGAGTTTGCCACAGGTAAACAGTATTTCCAATTCGCTGAATGCTACATTCGGTATTGATCATATGGCCACCGGAGCAGTCCTGGCCATATTACTCGCTTTTGTGATTATCGGCGGAATCAAAAGAATCGCTGCTGTGACAGAAAAACTCGTACCTGGCATGGCACTGATCTATTTTATAGGAGCCTTCGCAGTAATTTTTTACAATCTGAGTAATATCGGCCCTTCAATCGTTTCCATTTTTGCTGATTTGTTTACAGGATCAGCTGCATCCGGAGGATTTATTGGTGCCTCTATAGCCTTTGCTTTCAATCGAGGAGTCAACCGTGGCCTCTTTTCTAATGAGGCTGGACAGGGTAGCGCACCTATAGCTCACGCTTCAGCCAAAGGTCATGAGCCTGTATCCGAAGGTATGGTGGCTATTCTAGAGCCATTTATTGATACGATAGTTATCTGCACAGTTACAGGGTTGGTCCTTTTATCCTCTGGCGTATGGAATGAAAAGCATGTGAATGATTTTCAAGTTTCAGACATGAGTATTGTCTTAGGTACTGATTATACTGATCAGTCCGACGAGGGCATTACCAAGTTATATGGTCATATTTCTGGAGAAACCCCACTACCAGTATTTAGCGGTGATTTGGATGTGGCTGATGGATCTATTCAAAATGAGGTAGCCATAATTCACGCCAGATCATTAGCAGAAGATATAACTATCACCCAAAATGGATCACTATATAGCGGAAAGGTCAATATTTTGGATGGCAAGCCCGTTGACCTAGATGTAATATTTACAGGCAAATCTCTGGTGCATAGTGCACCGCTAACGACTATCGCATTTACAAAAGGCTTTTTTGGTGACTGGGGTCAATACATTGTCTCTATTGGACTTTTGTTATTTGCATTTAGTACAGCCATTTCCTGGTCTTATTATGGTGATCGTGCCATGACATTCTTACTGGGAAGCGGTTCGGTTAAATATTATAGAATCGTCTACGTGGTAGCCTTCTTCTTTGCTGCATTCACTGACACGACTATTATCTGGACTCTATCAGCGATTACGATTGCGGTCATGACCCTGCCCAACCTGTACGGGATATTATACCTAAGAAAAGATATGAAAAATACGCTCGAAGAATTTTGGGTTAGTTTCAAAAAGGAACACCCGGACGAGAAAACACCAGAATAATAAAAATCTAAAGCCTCGTGAATACCATGGGGCTTTTTTATTCACCCTAGCTCAAGAGATATGAGTAAAATACATGCTTATCAAAGCCAATTGATCTGGACGGGTAATCTGGGCCAAGGCACCAGAGATTACCAATCATACGAACGCAGTTATCGGGTATCGGCAGCCAATAAACCGCCTATAGAAGGCAGTTCTGACCCAGCCTTCAAAGGAGACCCTGATAAATATAACCCTGAAGAACTCTTTTTATTTTCACTGAGTTCGTGCCATATGCTGTGGTACTTGCACTTGTGCTCAACTCATGATATAGTGGTGATTGATTATCAGGACGATGCGGTAGGCACCATGCTAGAGGAGATAAGTGGGAGTGGTAGGTTTACAGAAGTGGTATTAAAACCAAAAGTAAAAATCAAAGACAGCTCTAAAAAGGAATTGGCCTTGCAGTTACACCACAAGGCCAATAAGATGTGCTTCATTGCTAATTCATGTAATTTTGAAGTTAAACACGAAGCACTAATCCACTAAATTCCAAAATCAGCTATCTCTTTGCAGTAACCAAATCCCAGGTGAAAGTATTCACTTCGATTGGTTCACTGTCATATATATTATTAAAAATTTCTTCTACAACTACGAAGCTCGCTTTCTTGTCTTCGTTCTCATAACCAAGCATAAAAAATTCCCATACTTCACCATCCAATTCTATGACCAGTTCATACACTGACAGAATCTCCAGCTCCTGACCGAATTTTTCAATAAACCTTTCTGCGGTCTCTTCATCTACCGGATTGGCCTTGCTGTGCCACAATTGCCCTGATTTCACAAAGGCCTTTACACTAAGTGTCCCACCATATTTGTGATGATGCGGATGTTGAATCACGATAAAATGATCAAAATCTTCCAACGACGGTACGCTTTTGAATTTGCCCGAGTAAAATTGAGCATTTGCACTTGAAGCCAAAATCAATATCAGGGAAAGTAAAGATATTAAGCGTTTCATCATTTTATTATTTCGGTGTCGTGTTCAATCAAAGATTAAATACTTAGCTGATTACCTGATTCAAAACAGCACATTTATATGGTTATTAGATAATCCAATCGATGAATGAGTTGGATTTTTCGACAGGTTTAGCGTGCTCATTAGAATAATACAATTCTCTATAGAGATATGAATAGTTACCCTCTCAACAGTCCTGCAACCGCTTTTTATCTGATGGTTCCAACCAAAATTTCTTGTGATGTGTCCTATTCCTAACTATAAAATTGATTCTATGAAGAGCCTTTTTACTTTTTTCCTATCCATCCTTATGATGTCATGCATGGATAACACACCCATGAATATAGAAACTGAAAAAGCTGCATCCGCTGAATTTCTCATTTTTGGCCACTTCTATGGCTTCTGTAGTGGAGAAGAGTGTATTGAGATATTCAAGCTGACAAACGACGCCCTCTACGAAGACACCAACGACGTTTATCCCAATACTAACAGCGACCATGATTTCTCATTTGTACAATTAGATGAGTCTGTTTTCAAGAGAGTTGAGAATATAAATTTTGAAATTCCAAGTAAGCTCCTCAACGAAGCAGAAATTATAATAGGCGCACCCGATGCCGCTGACGGTGGGGGGATATATTTGGAGCTGCCCAACGGTCGCTATTGGTTGTTGGACATGAGTCTGACTTATTTACCTGAGTGCTTACATCCGCTTCGTGAACAAATCCGACATGCCATCAACGAGATTAATCGATAGCCAGATTATTTTATATTGGTCTGATAGGCAAGTTTGGTATTAGTCGTGTGATCCATGAGCGCATCAGCGATGCTGTCATGGATATTTTCCAATCCAATTTTGTCGGCCAATCCAGAAATGAACAATTTATCTCTCACCGGGCCAATAATATTGGCCATATGAAATGTAATTTGGTTATCCTTTAGGATGCTAATCAAATCCTCCAATCCTTCCATGCCGCTCGAGTCAATATCACTAATACTCTGTGCGTCAAGTATTATTTTTTCCAGTTGAGGTTTGATGCTGACTAGCTCATCCATCTTAGATTTCAATGATCCGATATTCGCAAAAAACAATCGGGCATCGAATCTCAGAATACTTACCTTGGGATCATCAATAGCAGTATCATATCTGTTGAGGTTTCTAAAGTATGAAGTCCCCTCAATACGACCAAGTACGGCCATATGAGGCGTCGATGTCTTATATATAAGTACCACAAGAGACAACAGTATTCCTACTCCGATACCCCATTCGATACCTAAAATAAGCGTACCCGCAAATGACGACAACAACATTGCAAAATCATACTTATCGTTTTTCCACAGCTTCTTAGTCAGCCGATAATCTATGAGTCCAAGTATGGCCACAAATATGATTGCTCCAAGCAACGCTTGAGGCAAATAATAAAAGGCAGGCATTAGAAAGAGTAAAGTCATAATTACAACCAATACCGATACAAGCGCGGCCAAACCTGTTTGAGCTCCTGAGGCCTCATTTACGGCCGATCTACTGAACCCTGCCGTTGTCGGGAAACTTTTGAAAAAGGAACCCACTATATTTCCAGCCCCGATACCTATGAGCTCGCGGTTGGGATCAATTTCATACTCACCTTTGTGCTTTGACTGTAGCCTCTGCCCAATAGAATAAACTTCCACAAATCCCATCAGAGCTAGCGTAAATATCAAGGGTAATAATTGTCGAACAGGCAAAACTTCCCAATCAGGAATATCAAAAACCGGAAAGCCACTCGGCATACCACCGACTAGCTCAATTCCCAATTGTTCAAAATCAAATAAGAATGAGCTCAATGTGCCTAACAAAACCACAAGCAAACTCATCGGAATTCTGGGAAATATTTTCTTCCCAAAGAATAAAACCACAATGGACACAACAGACAACAGGAATGTGGACAGGTGAATCTCGTGAAAGTGAGTAAAATAAAATGCTAACTCACGAAATATGTTAGAAGCGTCCGCTTCGACCTTAATTAGGTATTTGATCTGCTTAATGGATATGAGCACGGCTGCCGCAAACGTAAATCCAAGGATAACAGGCTTAGAAAGGAAATTGGCAAGAAAGCCCATGCGTAGCAGGCCCATAGTCAGCTGGATAAGCCCTACAATTGTGGTAATAGCTACAGCCATAGCTATATACTGGTCAGAGCCTACAGCGGCTACAGCGCTGATACCAGCAAAAAGAATCAGCGAATCCATAGCTACGGGGCCAACTGATACGTGTCTTGATGATCCTAGAAATGTATAGATCAAAGAAGGAAAAATGGCCGCATATAATCCAAATACAGGAGGTAGACCAGCTATCATGGCGTAGGCCATGCCTTGAGGAATAAGCATCACGCCAACTACAAGTCCTGCAGCCAGGTCTTTGGTCAACTTGGCTCGATCATAGGACTTCATAGATGAGATGAAGGGAAATAGATTCTCCATTTATTATTTGAGATTTAGTAGCTCAATAGTAAAGTTTAAACTTTGATTGCAAAGTAACAATTGTTACACTCAAAGAATCTTTATCTCATTGATTTATACCTTCTGAATTGCCCTCTTTACTTTATTTCAGCAATTATTTTGGATTCTACTTTCGCTGATAATCGACCGAATAATTGAGTTGCAATATTCAACCCTCTTGATCATACATTAAAACCTCTCAAATTTCTCAGGAACATTTTAATTATTAATAATATATATCTAAATTTGCGCACTCATTTCCTATTTAAGGAAAAATGAAAGAAAACAGACAATACAGAATCGATATTTATGGACTCAAATTAGGAGTACACGATTTCGATTTTGAATTTGATAAAAAGCTCTTTGAAAATATTGAGGACAGTGTGATCGAGTCCGGCCATGGTCAATGTACCGTCAGGCTTGATAAAAAAGAAACACTAATCTCAATAGACTTTAAAATAGAAGGCGTAATTGAATTGATTTGTGACCGAAGTCTCGAATCGTTTGATTACTCTGTACAGATTGAAGAAAATCTTATCGTAAAATACGGTGAGGAGTTCGATGATAGCAGAGATGATCTATTGATTATCACTGATACACAGGAAAGCATAAACGTAGAATCTTTTATCTACGAATATCTAACACTGGCTGTACCAATGAAAAAAGTCCATCCTGATTTTTTGGATGATGACGAAGACGAAAATGAAATTGCGTTTGTTTACACCTCTGAAGATGAGGAGATAGAAGACGAAAAAGACAGTGAAGTGATAGATCCAAGATGGGCTGCACTTAAGAATATTAAGGATTTAAAGAAATAAAATAAAGAAAGATGGCACATCCTAAGCGTAAAACCTCGAAGCAAAGAAGAGACAAGAGAAGAACGCATTACAAAGCAGAAGCTAAAAACTATGTAGTTTGCGCTACCACTGGTGAATCACACTTGCCACATAGAGCTTACTGGCATGAAGGCAAATTGTATTACAAAGGTAAAGTTGTGATAGAAAAAGAGGTATTAGCTTAATAATTCTCTTGAAATTTATAAGATATACGGAGTCTGCTTTTCAAGCAGACTTTCTGTGTTTTATACGAGTTATGCACGCATACTATATTGATGCCTCCCAGAGGCCTACAAAGTCAATTAATTCATTAAATTGCCAACGCTTTTTGGCCTGCGCCATTAGGCTTGACCAGTACATAGATTAAACACTTCTAAATGACAAAAATAAGAGCAGCAATAACTGGTGTCCAAGGGTACGTTCCTGATTACGTACTATCTAATAAGGAATTGGAAACCATGGTAGATACCAGTGATGAGTGGATAGTTTCACGTACCGGCATCAAAGAAAGAAGAATTTTAAAAGGTGATGGACAAGGCACATCTGTAATAGGAATCAAGTCATCTAAAGCATTACTGGAGAAAACAAACACAGACCCTAAAGACATAGATCTTATAATATGTGCGACAGTAACTCCTGATATGCCGTTTCCGGCCACTGCCAATATCATTGCGGATCAGATCGGCGCAATCAATTCCTTCAGCTACGATATCTCTGCTGCATGTTCTGGATTTCTATATGCACTTACGACTGGATCTCAGTTTATTGAAACCGGGAAATACAAAAAAGTATTGGTGATCGGCGCAGACAAAATGTCTTCCATCATCAACTATAAAGATCGAACCACTTGCATCATTTTCGGTGACGGAGGTGGCGCTGTACTATTAGAACCCACCACAGAAGAAGTCGGTGTGATGGACTCAATACTAAGATCTGATGGATCAGGAGCTCAGTATCTCCAGATGCCAGGTGGCGGAAGCCGTATGCCGGCTACCGTAGAAAGTGTTCAGGCAGACAAGCACTACGCTATGCAGGAAGGATCAGCAGTATTTAAGTTCGCCGTGACCAACATGGCAGATGTAGCCGCTGAGATCATGACGAAAAACAACCTGACAGGTGATGACATTTCGTGGCTAGTACCACATCAGGCAAACAAAAGAATTATTGACGCAACAGCCAGAAGAATGGAGGTAGACGAAGATAAAGTGATGCTTAATATTGAAAAATATGGCAATACTACCAGTGGTACACTTCCGCTATGTCTTTGGGACTATGAAAAACAATTAAAAAAAGGTGATAATGTAATCCTCGCTGCATTTGGTGGTGGGTTCACCTGGGGTTCCATTTATTTGAAATGGGCATACGATTCTAAATAATACAACATTAAAAAGTAAGAAAATGGCTTCAACAGCTGACTTTAAAAATGGCATGTGTATCGAATACAACCATGGGTTGTATTTCATCATAGATTTTCAGCATGTAAAACCAGGTAAGGGCCCAGCCTTTGTCAGAACCAAGCTCAAAAACGTTAAAACTGGAAAAGTAATTGACAACACTTTTACTTCTGGACATAAAGTAACCACCGCGCGTATCGAGCGAAGAGATTATCAGTTTCTCTACAAAGATGACATGGGCTATCACTTTATGGATAGCAATACTTATGAGCAAATAAGTGTTGAGGAGGATCAGATCGACGCTCCACAATTTCTTAAAGACGGTCAGGAGGTTCAAATTATCTTCCATGCTGAAGAAGAATTAATTCTTGGTTGTGAATTGCCTAATCACGTAATCATGGAAATCACCTACACAGAGCCCGGCTTGAAAGGTGATACCGCAACCAACGCTTCCAAACCGGCCACCACTGAGACAGGAGCCACTATCCAGGTGCCGCTGTTTGTGAATGAAGGTGATGTCGTGAAAGTAGAAAGCAAAACAGGAAATTATGTAGAAAGAGTAAAGAAGTAATTCTTACTCTTTTTTTTATGGAGAGTTTTCAATTTTTAAATCAAGTGATTCTCCTTAATTTTGATTTTTAAATAATATTGGGAAATTGATATCCTAAACACCACTAACTAATAAATGAAGTCTGTTGAATGTCAGAATTTTTCAGACTAGCTTAACAACGAATAAACACTTAGCAGATGAAGGTAAAAGAAATAAGAGATTTGATTGACTTCTTATCAAGCTCAGGACTCGAAGAAGTAAACATAGAAACAGACGAATTTAAGATTAAGATCAAAAGAAGCAACGAGGCACAAGTAGTAGAAAGAATGGTAGCGGCTGCACCCGCAGCTCCTGCCGCACCTGCTGCTGCCCCGACTCCAGCACCTGCTGCTACGCCAGCTGCAGATAGTGCCCCTGCTGGCAATTATGTTGAGATCAAATCACCAATGATTGGGACATTCTACAGATCTGCAAACCCAGAGTCTCCCACTTTTGTAAATGTAGGTGACAAAGTATCAGCAGGTTCTACAGTATGTATCGTGGAAGCCATGAAACTATTCAACGAAATTGAATCTGAAATTTCAGGAACAATTGTGAAAGTTTTGGTGGACGATTCTCAGCCAGTAGAATACGATCAGCCATTATTTTTGGTTGACCCTTCTTAATTGATTTTTAGAAATTAAAGACTGACCACGTGTTTAAGAAAATACTAATCGCCAACAGAGGTGAAATCGCACTTAGAGTCATACGTACCTGTCGCGAGATGGGTATCAGTACGGTGGCCATCTATTCCACAGCGGATAAAGAAAGTTTGCATGTCAAATTTGCCGATGAGGCAGTTTGCATAGGCCCTGCACCAAGCAAGGACTCTTATCTCAACATGAAGGCAATAATCTCAGCAGCTGAGATCACGAATGCTGATGCTATCCATCCTGGATTCGGGTTTCTCTCAGAAAACGCCGAATTTTCAAAGATTTGCGAAGAATACAACATCAAATTTATTGGTGCCAGTGCTGATATGATCAACCAAATGGGTGACAAGGCCAGTGCAAAAGATACCATGAAAAAGGCCGGTGTCCCGACCATTCCGGGATCTGACGGGCTTGTAGAATCGGTGGCTGAAGGCAAGAAAATTGCGAAGCAAATCAAATACCCAGTCATCCTAAAGGCTACAGCTGGAGGTGGAGGTAGAGGTATGAGAATTGTGAAAGAAGAAAGCGGATTCCAAAAAGCCTGGGACGATGCCAGAACTGAATCTAAAGCTGCTTTCGGAAATGACGCCATGTATTTGGAAAAATTTATCGAAGACCCGCGTCACGTAGAAATCCAGATTGTAGGTGATAGCAACGGTAAGGCATGCCACCTTTCAGAAAGAGATTGCTCTATTCAAAGAAGACACCAAAAGTTGGCCGAAGAGACACCTTGCCCTGCTAAGGTCATGAACGATGATCTTCGGAATAGAATGGGAGAAGCCGCCATCAAAGGAGCTGAAGCCATCAAGTATGAAGGCGCCGGTACCGTAGAGTTCCTATTGGACAAGCATGGTGATTTCTACTTCATGGAAATGAATACTCGTATTCAGGTGGAGCATCCAATCACAGAAGAAGTAACAGACTTCGACTTGATCAAAGAACAAATCAAGGTAGCTGCAGGCATTAAGATTTCCGGTCAAAACTACTTTCCACAATTACACGCGATCGAATGTAGAATCAATGCCGAAGACCCTGAGAAGGATTTTCGTCCGTCGCCAGGGAAGATAACACATCTGCACATGCCGGGTGGCCACGGTGTACGAGTGGATAGTCACGTATATGCAGGCTATACGATTCCTCCGAACTATGATTCGATGATTGCCAAACTGATCGTATCTGCGCAGACCAGAGAAGAAGCGTTGGTCAGAATGAAACGTGCTTTGAGCGAATTTGTAATCGAGGGCATCAAAACGACCATTCCATTCCATATCAAATTGATGGATGACGAGGTTTTTAAATCTGGACAATTCACAACATCATTTATGGAAACGTTCGACTTGACTGACTTGTAATTATTTAATTCGATATACAATATTTATTTTAGTAACCACGCTATTCTAATGGCGTGGTTATTTTTTTGAAATGAAAAACATAGTATTCATTGCGGTCCTTCTTTTCTGCTTTTTAGAGAGTCAAGAAATTGTTGCTCAGGATTCGCTGAGTCAGAAAAGAAAAGAATTGCACTTAGGAATAGGCCCAGCCTCATACAGCGGTGATTTAGGTGGTAGCTACAGTAGCAGTTCTCTCCTCTTTAGTGCAGGACTAAAATTCAATAAGGATAAAAAATTCCACGGTAATGTAAGATTTTCATTGGGCACTGTGACTGGTCAGGAGTTGGATTACACTACTACAGACAATTCAGGTGTAACCGCAACCCCAAATACCTTTTTTGAGAGCTCTTTTTTTGCTATTAACTATGAGGCTCACTACAATATCGTGGACAAAAAACGTGTCAAAGTCTATATTTCTCAAGGAATTGGTCTCTTTAGGTTTACCCCGAAGGACGAATCTGGCAAGGGTCTGATAGACCAGCCAAGTACAAGGCCACTGGGCGAAAGCTATCGCAATCTCACGCTACAACTCCCTACTCAAATAGGAGCTAAATACTATCTATCCAATGATTTTGCGTTTGGTATCCAGTTTGGCCTGATCAATCCTATCACGGATCATCTCGACAATCTCGGCATATGGGGCAATAAAAATGGAAACGATAATATCCTAACTACCCAGTTTCAGCTTTTCGTGCCCGTTTCCTTCTAATTTGGGCCGATCTTATTCGATATAAACTCTGATGTCAGGCCAATATCCTATGGATTGAAGGAAAAGCGCAGTGTTCCAGAAATACCAAGTCCCACTCCTCCCGTCCAGTAGGAATTTTTACCCCTGCACCGTCCTCCACATAAGTTCCAGGTTACATGGGTCTTGGTAACAAAAAATATGGTGACCGTTCGGACAGTAATTGAATCGCCATCCACAAAACTTTCGCAGTTAGGGCAGTTGACTTCAAAACTAAAGCCATTAAGTGATACGCCTACACCAAGTGCGGCATCGGCGCTAAAACTATGATTGCGGCCATCCCACCCCTGGCTTATTCCGCCAGTACCTGCAATTATTGTGGTCGATGCGCCATTAAATGAAAATGTGCTCATGATAGGTTAGGTTTTAATTAGCTATATAAAAGTAAAAGCAATTAATTTGAATAGCAAAAAAGAAGTCCTAGTATAGATTTAACCTGAAATATGCAATAGATAATCTATTCCAATCATAAAGCACTTTGAAATAGACACTTAACATATATTTATTGAATCACCATAGCGGTGCTATGCCTCTTCAATATAAGTGCCTCTTTCTTTGCGCTTTATAGCTTTCATCACGATTCCTAATGCATAATCCAGCTTAAAAATAAGATTAGTTTCATCGAGAGCACAGTTTACAGTAGTCAAATTGTATAACTTTGTGACCTCGAATCACACTATATGATGGATTATGAATTGTGGGAATTGCCCAACGGTATTAGGGTAGTACACAGACAGGTTACAAATACTAAAATTGCCCATTGCGCTTTGATGCTGGATATCGGCAGCAGAGACGAAGGGCCACATCAACAAGGTATTGCGCACTTTTGGGAGCATATGGCGTTCAAAGGGACGCATCGTCGTAAAGCCTTTCATATCATCAACCGCCTCGAGTCGCTGGGTGGAGAGTTGAATGCATACACCACCAAAGAAAAAATTTGTTTTTATGCCACGGTTCTAGACAATCATCTAGACAAGGCAGTGGAATTGTTGACTGATATTACTTTCAATTCGGTGTTTCCTGATACGCAGATCAATAAAGAGCGTCAGGTGATTCTGGAAGAAATGTCGATGTACGCAGATAGCCCGGAAGACGCCATTCAGGATCATTTCGATGGTTTGGTTTTTAAAGACCATCAGTTAGGAAACAATATTCTAGGTACAGCCGATAGTGTCAAATCATTCACCCAAAGAGATTTCCTTGACTTCGTAAGTGAGAATTTAGATACTAATCGTATGGTACTCTCCTCAGTAGGAAACTATTCTCTAAAAAAACTAAAAAAGATCGTTGAGAAAAACCTTGGAGAGTTGGCATCTATCAGGTCTACAAGAAAGAGACTGCAAGTCAACGGATATACACCTCAATTTGATCATGCCAATCGAGACATCAGCCAGGCCCATGTGGCTATTGGATGTAGAGCATTCAATATATATTCAGATCAAAAAGTCCCATTTTTTGTGCTCAACAATATCTTAGGGGGAAATGCCATGAACTCCAGGCTAAATCTGACTTTGCGAGAAAACCATGGTATGGTTTATAATATAGATTCAAGTTTTCAAGCCTTCACTGACACAGGATTATTTTCTATTTTTTATGCTACTGAGCAGACAAATTTGGATAAATCTCTAAATCTGGTGAGAAAGGAAATCAAAAAACTAGCAGAAATGGAGCTTGGATCCAAACAGCTCCAAACTGCAAAAAATCAAATCATGGGACAGTTGGCTATGTCAGAAGAAAATAACCAGAATTTTATGCTCATGATGGCAAAAAGCATCCTGGATCATGGAATGATTGAAGGTCTCGATGTCGTGTTTGAAAAAGTAGACAAAGTTTCTAGATCACAGCTAAGGCAAATGGCCAACGAGCATCTGAACTTTGATGACATGTCTATATTAAAATATTTACCAACAGTCTCCAACTAGACCGTTTGTAAAAGCGTTTTTAATAATTATATTTCAATTGTGTAAATTGAAAGTATAAAGATGAACTACTGGCTAATCAAATCAGAACCTAATACCTATTCATGGGATGACTTCGTGAAACTGGGAAAAGACCATTGGGATGGAGTAAGAAATTATGCCGCTAGAATGCACATGATGAATATGAAGGTCGGAGATTTGGCTCTATTCTATCATAGCGTAAATGATAAATGTGTCGTCGGAGTAGCAAAAGTGGTCAAAGAGCACTATCCTGATCCTACCACAGATGACGATAGGTGGGTGGTAGTAGATCTGGTTCCGGAATTTAAGCTTGATAAAGAGGTAACTCTGGAACAAATTAAAAATGACCACCGTTTGACTGAAATGGTTTTGGTAAACAATACCAGGCTTTCAGTACAACCCGTTAAAAAGGAAGAGTTTGATATTGTTTTATCGCTTGGACAAAAATGAGCGGAATACAAGTAAGGGTTTTGTTGACTTCAGGCTTTTTTTAAGTAAGACAATTAATATGACAAGAATAGCTTACATCGCCGTATTACTTATTGTGGGATTACAGTCTCTGACGTATGGCCAGAAGAAAAAAAAGAATGCGGAGGTTGATACCACAGAGCAAGAATCATTTATAGTACAGCCTAAGCGAATTGAGTTTGAAGTAGGAAATCGAGACGAGGACTTTATAATCATCTCAGCCAAAGAGAATGGACTCCTGGTGGTGAAGGAGACTCGCAATAGAACCGAAAGCGGATTTGTCTGGGAATTGTATCTCGTAGATAGTCTGCTTAATGTGGTCTGGGAAAAAGCAATTTCAGTCAACTACGGAGCGATTTTTATGGGCTATGATTATAGTGATGAAGGTTTTTTTCTACTCTATGGCAAATCCCAATACAAACTTGATGATATGATAGTTTATCAGATGAACCTTCAAGGGGATGAAATCTATTCACACGCTGTATCACTTGCACTACCATTAGAACTGAGCCATTTTGAAGTGGTCTCCAATACATTGATCTTCGGTGGATACTCCAATATGCGTCCAGTCATCAGTGTCATCGATCTTGACGACCCTAAACCAAAGGTGATGCCGGGTATCTACAATAACAATAGCAGTATTATTGACGTGCGTACCGATAAGCGGACAAATAATTTCACTGTAGTGATGAGTGAGCGGGGACAAAACAAACAAGTGACGGTCTCACTAAAGACTTTTACGGAGAAAGGAGAGCTGGTACATACAGAAGGTATTACCACCGACTATGAAAAAAGCTTGCTCGATGGTGTTTCTACAAGTTTCGACAATGGAACCCAATATATCGCCGGGACCTACTCTAAGCGTAAGTCCGAATTTTCCAGAGGTTTGTATCTAGCTAAGTTGAATTTAGGGAAACAAGAATTTGTCAAATTCCATGAATATTCGGATTTGGATAATTTTTTCTCCTATATGAAGGCCAAGAGAGAAGAGAGGATAAAAGAGAAAATAGAACGAAAAAAGGTAAAAGGACAAAAGGCCAAATTCAATTATAGACTTTTAGTGAATGACATTATAGAGAGTGATGACGAATACATATTGATCGGAGAGGCCTACTATCCAAAATATTCCAACTATGGAAGTAGTAATTTTTATGCCTCCAATTCTTTTGGTGGTAATGATGGGTTTTCCAACCCAAATTTTATTGGTTACAAGTATACTCATGCGGTCGTGGTGGGGTTTAGTAAGTCAGGAGAACTATTGTGGGACAACAGTTTTGAAATTAATGATCTACTAAGCTATTCGCTGAAAGAAAATGTGCAGATAAGTGTAGAGAAAGATAGGATCGTATTGTTGTATGTCTATGAAAACGTCATTAGATCGAAAATTATCCAAAACGATGAGATCATCGAAGGAAAAAGCTTTGATCCGATAGAGTTGCATTTCAAATCTGATGAAGTGCGTGACAACAACAAAGAAATGGAGGGACTTGAAAAGTGGTTTAATGGCAATTTCTACACATTTGGTATCCAAAATATCAAAAACCTTAAGGATAAAGATGTCAAACTCAACCGAAGAGTCTTTTATATCAATAAGGTTCAGTATCAATAATCTGAAATCTTCTGGCAGATTACTTTTAATTATGAAAGGCTAGTTTCTATATTTGCATAATCAAAGACACATGCAAAAGAGACTCCTTCTTAATAGCCACCATCTCAGTATTACCATCTCTCGTCTTTGCTATCAATTAATAGAAAACCACAATAAGTTTGAAAATACCGTTCTACTCGGGCTTCAGCCTAAGGGTATCTATCTGGCAGAGCGCATCAAGGCTAAGCTGGAAGAAGTAGTGAAAAAGACCATTCCACTTGGGTATCTGGATATTACCTTCTATAGAGACGACTTTCGACGCAGAGATGAGCCATTGGCCCCTAATGAGACCAAGGTTCCATTTATCATAGAAGACAAAAATGTAGTATTGATCGACGATGTACTGTACACCGGGAGATCAGTAAAGTCCGCCATGGATGCTATGGGAGCATTTGGCAGACCGGCTAAAGTCGAATTTTTGGCACTCATAGATCGGTCGTATAGCCGAGACATACCTGTGGAGGCCAACTATATAGGCAAGCAGGTCAATACGGTGCTTTCGCAAAAAGTATTGGTAGAGCTAACAGAACAAGGAAAGAAAGAAGATAAAATTTGGTTGATAGATAACAATAAGAAATGAGTGAGTTGAGCAGCAAACATTTATTGGGTATCAAAGATCTCACTACAGAGGATATCCAGTTGATTTTTGAAACAGCCGACAATTTCAAAGATGTTATCAACCGACCGATCAAAAAAGTGCCCTCGCTGCGAGATATTACAATTGCTAATGTCTTCTTCGAAAATTCTACTAGAACCAAACTCTCGTTTGAACTTGCAGAAAAGAGACTTTCTGCTGACGTCATTAACTTTTCTTCCTCAGGTAGCTCAGTGAAGAAAGGGGAGACCCTCCTGGATACAGTCAACAACATCCTGGCGATGAAGGTAGATATGATAGTTATGAGGCATTCGTCTCCTGGTGCACCACACTTTTTGTCTCGTCATATCGATGCAAACATCGTAAATGCCGGCGACGGTACACATGAGCACCCCACACAGGCGCTATTGGATACATTCTCGATGAGAGAGAAATTGGGTGATTTGGCAGGCAAGAAAATTGCCATAATCGGAGATATTATTCATTCAAGGGTGGCCTTGTCCAATGTATTTGCCCTGCAGAAATTAGGAGCTGAGGTAATGATTTGTGGCCCGGCTACACTGGTGCCAAAATATATCACTTCATTAGGAGTCAAAGTAGTAACAGATATCCACGAAGCACTCAAATGGTGCGATGTAGCAAACATTCTTAGAATTCAGTTGGAAAGACAGCATATCAAGTATTTTCCTTCACTGCGAGAGTATTCCTTGCACTTTGGTGTAAACAAGCAGCTGCTGGATCAATTGGACAAAGAAATAATAATCATGCATCCAGGCCCTATAAACAGGGGAGTCGAAATCACTAGTGATGTTGCAGATTCACAACATTCTATCATCCTCAATCAGGTAGAAAACGGTGTAGCGGTCCGAATGGCCGTATTATACTTACTGGCAGGCGCCAGTAGATAAAAAAAAGCTCTGACATTCATCAGAGCTTTTCAATCTATAGTAATCTAAATCTTTACTCATCAACGGAACTCAATCCGTTTCTTAGGAGAAACTCTCCATAGAGCATTTTGAAGTCTTCAACATCAGGAGCCTGTTCTAGTATGTTTTCATATTGAGTTAGTGCATCCAGTATAAGACCATTGTCTTCAAAGTAGGATGCCAATACTAATTTGCCTAGCGGGGTGTCTCCTGAGACATCAGCTTTCAATTCTGTCAACTGAGCTTCCATTTCACTTTTTTCTTCATCACCCAATCTTTCGATGCCATAATCCGCCGAGAAGAGATCTGGATTGTCTTTCACTTTTATGTTAAGGATTATTAACCTTTCGTCCGCAAGATTTTCATCATCCAAATTGAGCTGAATATAAGGTTTGGTCGTTTCGGCTGATAACAGTTCCTCATCAAAAATATTCCTAACACTTACAATGTAGTAGGCATCATCTCCGACTGAATTCCAGCGGACAACATTTTGTGAATTTAGAACACTAACAGACGCAGGAAGCATAGCCGAAATACTTGAACCTACTGATCTCTCGACAGCACCTGTCGCCTTCATGTTAGCTCGATAGTTGTCATTTCCTTTGTCACTGCTCATCTTAGCTAAGACGTAGTTGGCGTACTTACTGGCTACAGAGCTTCTCGAATTGGCCAATTGCGTTTCCAAATCTGTGATTTTGGTTACACCTGAGGCTCTCAGCTCGATGGTTCTGCCAGAACGATGCATAAGTCCGATATATGCCCCGTTAGAGGCAATGATCTCATCATTTTGCATCAAAGTGATACCTGGACGTAAAATCACTTTATTACCATCACTGGCTTTTTTAACATGATTGACTCCCTTGCTTGCTAATACTCTAAAAACAAAAGAGCTACTATTCTGTGCAATAGACATATGTCCTAATGCTATCAATAGACCTGCAATTATTATTCTCATGGGGTATTTAATTAAGTATTAATTGTGTTAAGTGGACTAAGACGCCCACTTCAACTTGATAGTTATGAACTAAAAAGGTCATATCCTGACGACATGACCTTTTTTGTTTATAAAAATCTATTTCTTATTTCAATCCGTTGTTGATAAGGAAATCATCATAAAGAGTTTTGAAATCCTCTACATCCGGAGATGCTAATACTGCTTTTTCGTATTGAGTCATAGCATCCAGTATCAAATTGTTCTCCTCGTAGAAAGACGCGAAAATCAAATTGTTCAATGGACTGTCTTCAGAGATATCAGCTCTCAAAGCATCAAGGTTCTCATTGATTGAAGCTGCATCATCGCTAGACATTCTTTTGATACCGTAGTCACTTGACTTGATTTCATCGTTGTCTTTTACTTTTACATTTAAGATCACCAATCTTTCATTTGATAAATTATCATCATCGAAGTTGATGTTGATGCTAGTGTTACTGGTTTCTGCAGAGAAAATCTCTTCATCAAAAATGTTCTTGATACTTACGATATACGAAGCATTAGGCAATTCTTCTGAACCTTCCCATCTAACGATGGCTTCAGGATTCAAGACATCTACAGAGCTCGGAAGCAATACCTTCAGCGATGCGCTGGAAGTAGCTCTTTCTACCGCTCCGGTAGCTTTCATGTTTCTTCTATAGTTGGAAGCAAGATCGCCATCGTCGTCATTCATTTTATTCATTACGAATTTCGCGTATTTGTTGGCTACACTTGACTTGCTACTTGCTAGTTTAGTCTCCAGATCAGTGATCTTTGTGACACCAGGATTCCTTACCTCAATAGTTCTTCCTGTTTTGTGCATCAATCCAATGTATGCTCCTGAAGCAGCAATAAGCTCATCTCCAGACATTAAAGTTGCTCCTGTTTTCAAAGGCACGGTTTCACCATTTTGTGCTTTTTTTACCTGATTGGCTCCTTTACTTGCCAATACTCTAAAAACAAAACTTTGTCCGTAGCTGGTATTGATAAGAAAGAATATCAGAAGAGTAGATGTTATAAAAAATTTAGTTCTCATGATATATATAGATTTATAGATTACAAATTTACAATTTCTTTAGTTCACGCAGTTCTTTTCGACCCTCTTTTGTGAAAATATTGACAAATACGCCGAAGAATACTTCAAGTGCGTCACCTGCAATAAGTACCGCAACAATTGACAACGTAGTATCCACTTTATAGTTGAAATAGTTAAATACAACTAGGCCTATAGTAAATAACGCAGCAGCCTCTATTAATTGTATAAGTTTGGTCAAACCATCATACCACTTTGGCATGACTTTATAGATTACTGTAAAAAGAACGATATTTAGATATAGAATAATAACCGCAAGTAGGTACCCAATGTTTTCATCCATTTCGTTGATATATTCTTCCGACATGATCATGGAGAAAATATTGGCATGCACGACGCCTCCAAACATATCCGCATGAGTCTTACCCACATAATTCTTATTCAGCGGAGTGAAATACACATCATCGTTGGTTTTTCGGTCTCCAAGCTCACTTCCGAGATAGCAGAATATAACGGCCTTATCTTTAATTAAATCCGGCTCAAATTCCATATTTAATACCTGATACCAGTCCAGTGCAAAATATGCAATGGGTGAGGTCGTAGCACCATAATCAAAAATGCTACCTCTGTAGTTGATAGTTTCTACATTTTTGCCTCGAGCTAAGAATTTTTCAACATTCTCAGGAGCCATATATTGAGCGATTTTCACCGCAAATGCCAGTTGTTCTTTGCCGTTCACATATTCTCTGGTGGCAAATTGTCGACACATCTTTAAATCATCCTGATCTGCAGCGCCAGTAATGAAATTCACAAACGCTGTTTCACCATAGTTGAATAGAGGAGGGTAGGATACCTCAAGGGTATCAAAGTCGTCATCATCGTCTATGTTGATCAATTTGCTGTACATGACAAGATTTTCAACTCTTGAAAAAGCGTCTGCCAGGCTGAGATCGCCTAATGTATCTTCTTTTGGATATCTAAAGATCATATCCATGCCGATCACTTTTGGCTCAGCGGCATTAATAATGTTGATCATATCCGCTATGCCGGCTCTGGGAAGCTCGCCAATATTAACTATGATCAGGTCTTCTTCCGCTATAGGGTCCTCTCTAAGCTGAGAAAATACTATATCAGTACTTTCCATATCAGCGAATACATCACCGATAGGGTCAAATATATCGAATACTTTGAAAGCTGTGACTTGAGAAATAAGAAAAGCCAGGCAGATTATGAAGAATAAAGCATAGATAGTTTCTAGCCAGAATCTTTTGAACATTGTCAGTTATTTAAGATTAATGTGTTCTTTATTATATATTAATTCGGAACAAATGGTAACCTTTCTCTTTTTCAAAAATAAAGCTAATTGAATCTTGGATAAATTCAATTATTAATCGACCAAAGTGCCCAAATTATCTATAAACATAGGAAATCCAGCTATAAGAACTATTCGGATTACGAATTTTTTGATATTTAGCCAGTACGGCTGTTTTCTATTACTATATTTAATTTTTTCTGACTCAAAATTGGAATGAAGAGATTTACCCTTGATTATTATTTGGATGGACTGCGCTCGAAGGATACAGTGGTACTGGCACGGGCCATCACGCTGGTAGAAAGTAGCCGAAGTACAGATCAGTATTTAGCTGATCAACTGCTCAATGAGATTATAAACAATAATGCCCAATCTATTAGAATAGGCATTACGGGTACACCAGGTGTAGGGAAGAGTAGTTTTATAGAAGGGTTTGGTTCATTTCTGATCCAACAACACAAAAGAGTAGCAGTATTAGCCATAGATCCCACAAGCCAAAGGACAGGAGGCAGCATTCTTGGGGATAAGACCAGAATGGAGACTTTAAGCAAAAACCCACAGGCTTACATCCGCCCATCATCCTCTGGATCCACACTCGGCGGAGTCAACAATAGAACCCATGAGGCAATATTATTATGTGAAGCTGCAGGATTCGATGTTGTGATTGTCGAAACAGTCGGGGTGGGGCAGTCTGAGACTCTTGTCAATAGCATGGTTGACTTCTTCCTGCTGATGATCCAGCCAGGCTCTGGTGATGATTTGCAGGGAATAAAAAAAGGGATCATGGAGATGGCGCATGGAATAGTCATCAATAAAGCAGATGGAGATCAGGCCAAACTGGCCAAGCGTTCCAAATCTGATTTGCTCAACGCTCTGCACCTTTTTGCAGCCAGCGATACAGGATGGAATACCAGAGTGGAACTGTGTTCGGCGTTAGAAAAGATGGGATTTGCCGAGGTCTGGGAAATGATATCAGAATTTAGACAGCAAATGTTTGAAAATGGACTATTTCTTCAAAATCGCATAGACCAGAACTTGTCATGGTTCGAAAACAGAGTAAATTTTGGCCTGATGATGCAACTCACTAGTGATGACCGCCTGTCTGAGGTGATAGAAAAGACCAGAGGCAAAGTGAAATCTGGCGAACTCTCTGTGTCTATGGCTACTACAGAGGTACTGGATATGGTCAGACAGCTTTTGTCCTGACCAAATTCAGATCTGCGAATTCAAAAGCTGTCTCTACCGATTCACCAGAAGATAGTTTGTGCTCATAAGTATGAATTTTGATGTCATTTAATTCATATCCGATTGGACGAGTGAAAATAGGGCCGTCAAATGCGAATGAATGAAATTCACCATTTTCTCCGCATGGATCTACTTGATCGCTGAATCCTCCAAGGAGCTCGGGCGTAAGTACCTTTCCGCATATACTTTCTGGAAATAGAGATTGCTTGGCACAACAAATTACCGTTTTGAACTTTTGCTCAATAAAATCATGAACCAGATTTGAAGTTTCCCTTTTCCATAAAGGATAGATTCCAGTGAGTCCATTGTTGGAGAGTAAACTATCTCGATAAGCTTTTAGATCTTCAAGAAAAATATCGCCAAATCCTATATGAACGATGCCTTGCGCTTTCAAGTCTGAGTAATAGGTGTTTAGCGCTTTTTCATACTTACTATTCGTTGAGTCAGGAGCTATTTCAATAAAGTTTAGTGGGAGACCTATTGAATCGGCTTGAGCTTGGATTAGATCTTTTGAGATGCCATGCATAGAGACACGGTTGGTTGCTGTAGATACAGCGGTGTGTAATTCTACAATTTCATATTTGCGCTCCTGCATAAAGTGATAGAGCATCATAGCCGAGTCTTTGCCACCACTCCAGCTAATGGCCAAAGGAATTTTTTTCATTTCTTATTAATATAATCTACAGAGAAGGCGGCGTCGTGCAGACTGATTTTGGTGATACTGCCATAATCAATTTTAAGTGTGAAACTATCCTTTAGCGGTATGTTGAGTAGATAAGACAATATAGCCCGTATAGGACCTGCATGCGTAATAATCCCTGTTGTTGCTCTGTTTTGAGAAATGATTCCTTTAAATATTTCCACTACACGATTTTTTAGTTGCTCGTACGATTCACCTTGCGGTGGACCTTGTGAGATATACTTATCCATCCAAATATTGAGTGCAGGTTGTGGAATGTCTTTCCACATTTTCATTTCCCAATCACCAAAATTCAGTTCCAGAAGTCTTGATTCTTCCTGTACGGTAGACTGAAACGAGTTGGCCAATAAAGAGCAACGTTTGGAAGGGCTACTAAATATATGCTCCAGGGACTTGTCCATATTTTGATGAATTTGTTCAATCTCCTTTTCATATCCAGAAACTAAGTCTAAGTCAGTTTGCCCATAGCAGATTCCCTTAGCAATTTTTGGCGTTGTATGTCTTATTAAATATAATTCCATAGCAATAATATCATTAGATAGAACGAAATCTCCGAAACCTGCTGAACGGCTCCCAGGCAGTCTCCTGTGTAACCGCCGATCCATTTTTTGAAATAATGGGATAAATACAATTTAACTAAATAAAGCACAGGAAAGACAGCTGTCAAATAAGGATTTTGAAAATAGAGCAGGGGAATAGCGCCCAATATTAGGGCGACGACAAAACTTTCAACCTTCATCTGTTTGGCTACCGGCTTGGCTTTTGATGATGCATCTTCTCTAGCATAATTGTCAGTATAAATCATGAGAACTGCGTTGGATCGACTGATGCTATGTCCAGAGATCAGTACAAAAACGAGCTCTATGGGATTTAGCCAACTATTCAATTCCCACAACAAGACAAATTTTAAGAGTAGGATGAATATCATACCAATGGCACCATAAGCACCTATGGCTGAGTCCTTCATGATGGCGAGAATCTTTTCTTTGGTCCAACCACCACCAAATCCATCACAGACATCAGCGAAGCCGTCTTCGTGAAAAGCACCTGTCAATAAAACTCCGGATATCATGGACAGCACGATCGCTGTACTAGGGGGTAGTATTTGAGCGGCACCAAGAAAAACCAGTCCACTCACTCCGCCCACGATCCAACCTATCAACGGGAAGTATCTTGTAGACTTGTTTAGCATGCTGGCTGAATGATCCACCCAGCGAGGACATGGAATCCTGGTATAGAACATTACTGCAGTGAGAAATATGGACCATTCTTTCTTCATGGACTAGTCGTTGGTTGATATGCCGGCACTTTCAAAACTCGCCATTTTATTGATAAAATCGACACTGGATTGAATCAATGGATAAGCAAGAGCACAGCCTGTACCTTCTCCAAGCCGTAGATTCATATTCAAAATAGGGTCAACTTTTAGGAAGTCCAGCATGAGTTGATGGCCACTTTCGTCAGACTGATGACAGAAAATAGCATAATGCTCGATATTTTTATCCAGTGACCAGGCACATAAATAAGCGGCTGTAGCTATGAAACCGTCCACCATAATAATCATACCCTTGCTGGCGGCTTGTAGCATGGCACCAGTCATCATGGCGATTTCGAATCCACCCATTGCTTGTAGCAAATCATTGATGTTTGAAATTCCGTTGTGACGTTCTTGCACACGACTAAGAATGCTTAGCTTTCTTTGCCATCCATCATCATCGAGGCCGGTACCACGACCCACACATTTTTCTATTGGGAGCTTGCAAATAAGACTCATAATTAAACTGGCCGCGGAGGTATTGCCAATACCCATTTCTCCAAAGCCAATAATATTGGTGCCATTTGAGCTTAAGTCTTTTACAATTTCTGCTCCATTTTCAAGAGCTTCCTCCAATTGATGGGCAGTCATAGCTGTTTCGTTCAGGGCATTCTTTGTACCCATTCCAATTTTTGCGAAAAGGAGATCTTTGTGTTTTTCAAATTCATAATTGACCCCAGCGTCGACAATTTTGAGGTCTATTTGATGCTGATCACAAAGGACATTGATTGCTGCACCTTTGCTTAGGAAATTGAGCACCATCTGATGTGTTACTTCCTGAGGATATGCGCTGACACCTTCTTTTGCCAAACCGTGATCGGCGGCAAATACAACGATGGTGGGTTTTATCAGCTCGGGAGTAAGACGCTGCTGCGCCAGGCAAATTTGTCTGGCAATAGCCTCCAGCTGACCAAGCGCACCTAAAGGTTTAGTTTTGAAGTCAATTTTCTGATTGATTTCATCAAGCAGCTTTTTATTGGGAGTAGAGATGTTAATTTCCTTCATTATTTGATTTTTATTGGAAGCCCAGATACCATAAAAATGGCTTCATCGGCCGACTTGGCTATATATTGATTCATCCACCCTTGGAGCTCTACAAAGTCACGCCCGATTTGAGTGTCGCCGTGCAAGCCCATTCCAATTTCATTTGAAATGATAATAAGCTGACCTTTATACTCCTTGAGCTTATCGAATTCAGTTTTTGCCAATCTGAGCGCTTCATCACGATTGGATTTGGTCATCGAGAAAAAGTTGGCGAGCCAAAGTGTCACACAGTCAATCACCACTACCTTGTCAGAAGGCAAAACCTGGCTCAAATACATCGGTTCTTCGATACTTGTCCAGCGATGATCTCTCTCGGCTTGATGTCTTTTGACACGCTCCTCAAAATTACCATCGTACACTTTGGCTGTGGCCAAATACACGGGTTGATTTGATAATTCTAATGCTAACTTTTGTGCGTAGCCCGATTTCCCGGATCTCTCACCACCAGATATATAGGTCATCATGTTGATAGATTGGTTTCGATAAAACAATAGTTTCCAACTTTCATTTTTTCACCTTGCACTACTTTTATCTCATGGTCAAATAGTGGGCAATTTACCACTAGCGAATGATATTCTCCATTTTCTCCACAGACGTCTACACCTTTGGCTTCCAGCTTGTCGAGCAGCTCATAGTTGATTTCCTTACCTAGAAAATCAAAGCCTAAATCGGGTATGCATGAAACAATGATAGCTTTTATGCCTGATTGAATCATGTCTTCTACTAGTCGACGGCGATGGCCCTGCCAGAGTGGAAGAAGTGCCTTTAGGTCAGCCGCCGCTGAGACTTTCTCCTCCCAAGTCTTGTGAGCTTCAATATCAATATCTCCGTAGACGATTCCTTCCAGGTCGTAGTCTTCCTTCATCTGCTTCAGATTCGAGATGAAATTTTTCTCATAAGTAGACCATGTGGTAGAAGCTAGCTGAATTGGAACACCGAGAGCCTTGGACTGAGCATCCAACACCTCACTCGTCAGTCCATGTGATTTAGAATACTCCAGATTTTCATCCATAACATTCAATAGGACATGAAGCTTATCTCCGCCTGCGATTCTTTTCATCAAGGCAAAACAGCTGTCTTTTCCGCCACTCCATGAGCATCCTATATTCATACTTCTGCCTTTTTAAAATGAAAAACCGTCAGGCTTTTGGAACCTGACAGTCCAGTAAGATGGCTAAAATGTAAAACTGAGACCCAAAGTGGCATTTCTTCCACGATTGGTAAACCCATATACGCTGACAAATTGTTCGTCGAGGATGTTATTCACACCGCCATACAAAGAGAATTTTTTATCCATCAGTTTATAACTTGCAAAAAGATCGACTAATCCATAAGCATCCAGGTCGACCTCTGAGAAAGTCCCAAAGTCGAAAATAGTTCTCTCGCTGGTGTAATTATACTTTACCGACAGATCCAGGTTTGTAGTCGCTGAGTAGGTAAGCCCAGCTCCGAATTTGGCATTTGGGATGCGATAGAAGGTAGTTTGATCATCTGTAGTGACATAGGCATAGTTTGCATTGAAAGTTGCTTTTTCATTGATTGACCAGCGAACGTCAGCTTCGAAACCTTTGACTACTCGTTCAGAAATGGTATTGTCATAGTTGCCACCAATCCAATTGCCTCCATCATCGAATTGATTTACAAACTGTATGGGTTCTTTTTCGTCTCTACGGAAATAAACTGTGTTGAATTCTATTGAATTTCCCAGATAAAAAGAGACTCCGCCTTCGTAATTTGTTGATTGTTCGGGCTGCAAGGCAGCATTTCCATAAAACGAATAGAGCTGGTATAAACTTGGCGTTACGTAGCTGGTAGAAATAGACCCAAGGAATTTGATATTCACATCATTTGCTTGATAAAGCAAAAAAGAAGGGTTGATGTTGTATACGAACTGTGATCCATATTCACTGTGAGTGTTGAGTCTTATTCCTGCATGAATATTTAATCCGGAAGGATGATCCCAAAAAATGGAAGCAAACGGATCTAAGAGTGTAAAATCATCATATCCTTCATCCGGTGAGACGACTTGTTTGGCTGATTGTTTTTGATAGTTGATGCCTACCAGTGTCTTGATTTGCTCTGTGATTTGGTTTTCACCAATCAGCTCAGTTTGCAAGTTTTTCGATTTGAAAGTTGATGGAAAATCACTGACAAACTCTCTCCGACCTGTGTTTAACAAAACATTTAATCTGACGTTACCTCCTTCATATTTATAGCTTGGTGCAAATCCAATTCTAAATTGTTCGGCATTGTTCTGATTGTCTCCATCCGTAAAAGCACTGGCATCATAATCCGCCTCAAACTTATCATAGGCAGAACTGAATCCTAGATTGAACTGATCGGTCACTTGTAATCCTAATTTGAGTGAGCCATTTTTTTGATTCATGCCATCCTTTTGAAAGTCACCCGCGCCACTTTCGTCCAGCGCGGCAGAAAAGCCTTCTGAATCCAGAAGATTACCGCTGACCGAGTAGGTCAACTTGTCTTCCGTACCATTTACATTAGCGGAAATCTGATGTGTGTTGTATGAGCCGAAGTTGTAATCTATTTGACCATGTGTGCCTTCTGTTGCAGCCTCCTTCATTTTTATACTTATTACTGCTGCAGAAGCGCCAGTACCATAAAGTGTACTCAATCCACCTTTGAGTACCTCGATCGATTCTACCTGGCTTAGTGGTAAAAATCGAAGATCAAACGTGGCATCAATGCCCGATGGATCGTTGATCGGAACACCATCAATTAATATCAGCGTGTTTTTGTTTCTACCACCACGGACATAGTAATTGATATTAGTACCTGGTGCACCGAAGTTACCTTCCATTTGTATCCCGGGCACCTCATTGAGCAAGTCAGATATGGTTTTACCTGCATTTTTCTCGATGGATTGCGCATCTATCTTATAGATGCTTTTGCCTGATTTCTCTACAGGCAGTTCAAATTTAGTACCCGTGATCACCACATTGTCTAGTGAGTCAGTCGTTACTTCTTCATCTTGCGCTTTAGCGCAAAATCCTACCGTCAGAAAAAAACTGAGGGTACATAAAAGGTTGAGATTAAATTTTAAGATTCTCATAGTAAATTTTTAAATGGTTAAAAAAACTATGAGCCTTGTTAGAAAAAGGGAATAGCAGAATTGTTCATGCCGCATTTCACTTCACTTTTCTCCCGAAAGCTCAGATAATAGCAATTACCGGCAGGTCTCCTGGCTCTTCGACAATTTTGATCAGCCTTCCCATCACCTGGTGACAGTGGCTATTCGGGATCAAAAATGACATCCTATGACGTCTTCGAAATACAGTTGCGGGAACAGCTTCGGACTTTGTACTGTGTACAGTACCGAATTCCCTTTTAATTCTATCAGCCTATGGCTGATAGAAACCAATAATTGCCGCAAATCTAGAGAATAATATGAGGATTGGAAGCGATTGTTTGAAAATGAGTGACTCACTTCTATTCATATGTTCACCCTTACGGGTATTTAGGAGGTAGCAAAAGGTATTCGATTCAGTACGGAGGAAAGAAATAATAAGCGGTACGTTTAATTTAATTCAATCTATATCTGTTTACGTCCAAGTGAGTCTATGGCATAGTGAAGTGCAAGCCTGTTGGTCCAATTGACTACAATATGAATGGATTTAAAGGGTTGATATAAATGCATAGGATAAATAAATTAGTAATAATTTTGACTTTTGTGCAACTAAAGTGAAAAGACAATCATCTTATAGATGTGAAACCGTAAAGTTTGTTTCACGTCTTAATTGAGATAGAATAAAAAACCAAAGATCAAAACTCGACTATCATGGGATTATTATCAGGGCTGTTTAAGAAAGAGAAGCCAAAAAAGAAAGCTGCACAGTGCAGCGTGTGTAAGACACACATGGAAAGAAATGAAGGATTTGCTCTGACTACCACTCAGATTATTAACAGTAAGACATACTGGGATCACAAAATGGTGGAGCCAGAGACTATGTCATATACTACACAGCACTTTAAAGACAAGGATGAAAATGCCACTAAGATGAGAGGAATTATCTTTGAAAAAACTGCGGAAAAGGATCAAACCTGGCTGACTTGTGATACCTGCATCAAACATTTTGACGTAGATCATGGTAAAACACAAGAGCTTGCCGCCGAATGGTGGAATGCAGAAAACGGTCATAAGATCCCGAACACCGGAAAGGCGATAGATCATATGCCAAATGAGGAATATGAGTCAATTAAGAAATATGCAACGATGGAAGCAGGAGCTTCTCTGATCAGATTGTAAGAATTCCCTGACGGAATTTTCGAAGGATAAGTGTTTATTTGCGCGATGAATAAATGCTTATCCTTTTTTTTGTGCCTTTTCGTAGGTAGCTCCTGTTCTATCAATAATGAAAGTGTTTCACAAGTGGATATAGTTGTGGAACCATTAATCAAGCATGCTCAAAGGTTTCAGATTATTGAGAAGGAGGGATATTCTGTCATTTCTATTGACAAACCCTGGCAAGGCAGCTCAGCTCCGATTAAGTATCTTTTATATGAGGATTCACTTCCGGCTGTCCTGAAATCAGACCCATCCTACGTAAAAGTGAAAATACCTGTGCAGCGAGTAGTATGCAATCTGACCACTCAATTGGCTTTCATGGAAGAATTAGGTGTTCAGAATCGGCTCATTGGGTTTGCGCAGACACAATATATCTATTCACCGGATTTGGCTAAGGATGTGGAAGCTGGCCGAATTCGTGAAGTTGGCCCAGATGGCAGTCTTGATATTGAAAGCATATTGGATCTGAATCCTGATATTGTTTTGGCCTTTAATGCAAGCGGTGAGAATCGCCAATTGCAAAAACTGCAAGAGTTGGGACTTACAGTAGTCATGAACGCTGGATACATGGAAACTTCCATACTTGGGCGATTCGAATGGATCAAGTTTTTGGGTCGATTGACTGGGAAGTACGAAGAAGCATCCGAGATCTTTGATCAAAAAACTATTATTTACGATTCGCTTACACAACTGGTCGTAGGCAAAGATTCACCCAGCGTGATAACGGGCACTCTCTATGGAGGTACATGGTTTATGCCTGCAGGAGATAACTATGGAGCCAACCTTATTCATACTGCAGGTGGAAATTATCTCTGGAGTAAGAATGAGACATCTGGTTGGTTAAGCATGGATTTTGAGTCTGTTTTTGAGAAAGGATATGATGCTGATTATTGGATCGGAGCGGCTAGCTACACTTCTCTGGATCAACTCATGGAAGCGGACGAACGATACGCTGAATTTGAGGCGTTTAAGAATGGCAATGTCTATTCCTATATGGCACGTGTCAATGAAAGTGGTGCAAATGACTACTTCGAATCTGGAGCGGTCAACCCCGAAAAACTTTTGGCGGATCATATTAAGATTTTGCATCCTGAGCTTTTACCTGATTATGAACTCTATTATTATATGAAGTTGCAATAGGCTGGGCTTTTGCCTTAATTTCGTACCAAACAAAGCGCTTAGCTTGAATAAATCAGTTCTTATACTCGTCATAGTTTTCATCGTTGCATTTCTTTTAGATGTGACTTTTGGCTCTGTACTCATTCCGGTGGAGGCACTATGGAACATCGTAATCGGCGAGCCAGTAGATCACCCGGCGTGGGAAAGAATAGTACTCAACTACAGACTGCCTAGAGCCATTGCAGGAATTTTGGCTGGGAGCAGCCTTGGACTTAGTGGCCTTTATATGCAGACCTTTTTTAGAAATCCATTGGCTGGCCCGTACGTTTTGGGTATCAGTGCAGGTGCCAGTTTGGGTGTAGCCCTAGTTGTTTTCGGTGAGTCCTTATGGATGATTTTAGGCTTAAATCTGACCTCAGGTTTTTCAATGGCTTTTGGTGCAATATTGGGCTCATTTCTAGTATTTGCAGTTGTGCTTTTTTTCTCTACCAAAGTCAAAGACAATACCTCTCTACTCATCATAGGCTTGATGTTTAGCAGTGCAACCAGCGCTGTGGTAAGTATCTTGCAGTTTTTTAGCAATCCAGAAGATGTACAATCCTATCTAGTATGGACTTTTGGCGATTTGGGCAGTGTTACTCTAGCCGAACTGGAAGTATTATTTCCGTTGGTGGCTATAGGATGGATTGGCTCAATTTTGCTTATCAAACCGCTTAATATATTTCTCCTGGGCAATCAGTATGCAAAAAATGCCGGATTGAATATGACCCTGGCTAAGTACGGTGTGATTAGCATTACCGCTTTGCTCTCCGGTTCGATCACAGCCTATTGTGGACCAATTGCCTTTATTGGACTAGCCACACCGCATATAGCTAGAATGATACTCAACACCTCAGACCATCGTTTGCTGATTCCATTTGTTGGTCTCCTGGGAGCCATAATATTGATGTGCTGCGATGTGATCTCAAGAATGCCCGGCTTTTCACATTCTCTTCCATTGAACGCTATTACGTCCATTTTGGGAGGTCCTTTGGTTGTCTGGCTCATTGTAAAACGTGGTAATATTTCCAATAGCTTTTGACAACTATGTTAAGCACTCTGGCACTCGATATAGGATACGGATCCAAAACAATAGCAGCAGATATTAATTTGTCACTGGCATCTGGACAGTTGGTATGTCTATTAGGTCAAAATGGTGTGGGAAAGTCAACCTTACTGCGCACCCTTTCCAATCTTCAGGAACCATTGTCTGGTGAAATCAGGCTCAAGGATAATAACATTAACGAGTTGGATAGAAGAGACCTTGCTACGCAACTTGGCATCATTACTACCGAAAAAATAGGCACGTCAAACATGACGGTAAGGGAGCTGGTTGCACTCGGGCGGTATCCATATACCAACTGGATTGGCCAGGAGTCAGTACAGGATTCGGAGAAAATTGAGGAGGCTATCTCGCGTTGTAAAATCAACTATATAGCCGAGGCCAGATTGTCGGCGATAAGTGACGGGCAGTTTCAAAAGGCCATGGTGGCTCGGGTTTTAGCTCAAGACACAGAAGTCATTCTCATGGATGAGCCCACCGCGCATCTGGATGTGGTTAATCGTGTTGAAATGTTTCAGCTGCTCCAAACAATAAAGGAGGAAACCGGGAAATCAATTTTAATCTCTACGCATGAGCTGGATTTGTCCATGCAATTTGCCGATTCCCTCTGGCTGATGAACTTTAATCAATCAATGGTAACAGGTACGCCTGAGGATCTGGGATTATCTGGCGAACTAGAAAAGGTATTTTATCATGACGACTTCATTTTAGATAGTCGTACAGGACGCATCAAGATTAGACAATCATCGAAAGGAAGCTTTACATTGTCCGGAGATCAAACTGCGATGACCTGGGTAGAAAAGGCCCTTGTACGCAAGGGGTATCATGTGGCTGTTGGAGGAGAATCTATAAATGTTGGATTAGGTGAAGCAGGATTGGAGTGGAGCTATAAGAATCATACTGGAAGTACTATTCAGGAGTTACTGGTTATATTACAAATTGAATGAAGCAAATCAGAGCCATAAAAGAGGCAGAAGTTGAGCTGACGAAGCATCTTCTTGTGCTTGCAAAAAAAGATCCAGATCAATTCGAATTACCTGAGAAGGTTGATGAATATGAGGGTGGTGTTATGGGTAGTATCAACTTTACATTGGGTAGTTCTGGTGATTATGCTGGAGACGTAATCCAAGTAGAATACATAGATACTGATGGTATACGCGTGCTTATCACGCTCACTCAAAATAGCAAAGGAGAATTGTTGGACCTTGATTTCTGGAAAGAAAATTTTAGCAAGTTGCTAAGATACCCACAGCCAGATCAGGTCACAATCAATACTCATGGAATATAGTCATATCGACGGCATTCAAAACCCATGTGATAGACTTTCGTTTGTCAGTATAATTTCTATATTTGAGAAAGAGTCAAAAACAACCTCAAAATAAATCTAATGATCAAATTACAAGACATAGACAAGTTCGTTGATTCGAAATTTCAACGATTGTTCATACTCAAGGGTATTGACCTGGAAGTGAAACAAGGCGAATTTGTGAGTATAATGGGACCTTCTGGTTCAGGTAAATCCACTTTGCTCAATATCATCGGCATGTTGGACAAACCGTCGGCTGGGGAGTACTACTTCCTAGATGAGCCAGTCCATAAATTTAGCGAGCGTAAGACCTCTAAACTTCATAAAGAATACATTGGGTTTGTTTTTCAGGCCTATCACCTGATCGATGAGCTCAACGTATATGAGAACATCGAAACACCACTGCTCTATCGTGGGGTAAAAGGAAAGGAAAGAGCAAGTATGGTAGCTGAAATGCTTGATCGATTCCAAATGGTGGCTAAAAAGGACTTGTTTCCTGAGCAACTGTCCGGGGGGCAGCAGCAGCTGGTTGGTGTAGCAAGAGCGCTCATCGGTGGCCCTAATCTACTTCTCGCGGATGAGCCAACAGGCAACCTACATTCAGAGCAGGGTGAAGAAATAATGCAACTGTTCAAAAAATTGAATGATGAAGGTATGACTATTATTCAGGTAACACACTCTGAGAAATGTGCTGAATATGGATCACGCATTATAAGACTGGAAGATGGTGCCGTTGTTAGCGATGGAAAATAAACCATCATCTCATTAAAAAGATTCTAAACCGAAGTCACTCGCTTCGGTTTTTTTTATTCCAGTGAATTATAATATTTGAATACAGCCATCAAGTCTTTTGCCTCCGTTGGATCGATTTTATTCAATTTTACGAATTCAGCCACTTTCTCAGTAAATGCCGGCATTGATTTAACCAAAGCCTTTTTCGAACCTTTAATCTGAGTAATTCTCCCATTTTCATTCCTTAAAAAAAACTCAGCGGATCGACTAAAACGATCTTTAATCTGGCCATCACTATTGACCATACTGTTTTTAGTGGCTCTTTTAATTTTCACCTCCGGTCGAGCTAGTAAGGACAGCTTGCCTTCCGATAAAATTAAGTAGAAATCCTGCGGCCTAATCTTGGCGTCAGAGTCACCTTTGGGTGTCACATAATGAAAATTGTAAGTAGTGTCTTTATTTCTTAGGGTAAATGATTGCAAGTATTGGATGAGTATAAGGGTAGAATCCTTTGTAAAAGGATTTCTATAAATCAGCTGATCTGAAAACAGGTTTAATTTAAGGTCTACCTCGACATGCTTTTCACCTTTGATAGTTGTGATCTCACCTTTGCTCCAATCGTCTAGCAAGTACGGACTACCGACTATTGCCTGATTACCAACCTCGTCATCAACTTCTGACGCCCATTGGCTGAAAATGGATTGGTCGATGGGATTTAATGCCACCCCTTGAACGGGTACTACTTGCGCATAACTGAGTATGCAGCAATACAAGAATATTAAAGACAGAAAGTATCGCATTTTAGGTTGTATTTGATGCTATAACAAGTCTTAGGAAAGCTTCCACTAACTATAATTAGAGATACTGCAATATAATAATTGTCAATCGGCGACATGATTTACTTTGGCCTGGCTATATTTGATTTGGTATTAATTAAAGGAAGAATTTTAATAATTCTATGGCTATGAAACGAATTAGTTGCAGATTGTTTTTATTAGGTGTAATTGCCCTGGCTGTACTTCCGAGCATGGTTAAGGCCCAGATGCCAGAAGAGGACAAAGCTCAGTTTGATTCGTCAATAAAGTGGCTTGAATCAAATTTGGCCTATGTATATGAGAATAAGTCTACAGGTGTGTGGTGGAATAATAATTTCTTTTATAGCCCAAGCGAACAGCAAATCAACATTAAAAATGCCAGTTCTGACGTGCCAAATGCGACTGATAAAAACGTCTACTTCGATAGAATAGTTAAACTCAACGAATTGGATATAGCCTCACTCCGCGTTGAAAATATGAGGACCGATAAGGGAAGAATAGTCAAAGGTAAGGTGCTTCATATTGACGCAATAGGAAAGCAGAAAAGGATACAAAAACTATACAATCAAAAACCTTCCTTCAAAGAGTTTTTTCTTCAAATTTCATTTCCAGAAAGCAATGACAGCCTGATAGCCAAAGCCGAAGAATGCAAAGAGCATTTTGAAACCATCCTACGGCTGTCCGCTAAAGTATATCCTACTCAAGACTCATTGGTAAATACGAATTATCTATTTGATCTGATTCCTGGTACATATGAAGGATCAGACAAAAGTATTTGTGTGATTGAGGAGCTGTTTCCTCATTCACTTGAGCTGAAATTCTCAAGGAATGGTAAACTGTATAAGAAAAGCGTGATCAGTTACGATGAATCTAATCATCATTTTATCTACTGGATGGTAAATGTAGCTGGAAGTAGTCATTTTGAACTCAATTTTAGTTTTGATACAACGCTCAACCTTGAAGCCAACGCTCAAAACTATCGCCTAACTTTCCCTAGCAGCAATCTATTTTCAATTGAAGATGAGGGCGTTAGTGTAGCCTATAGTCGAACGGATTTTTAAATAAGTTGTGAAGAAGTCTGCCATATGGATTGGATTGGGAATAGGCTTATTGATGACATTTCTCAATTTGCTTGACTACTTTCATTTGGTACGAATGTTTTCATTCGAACTCTATGGTGCAGCCATAGGGCTGGTATTTATGATTCTAGGCATTTGGGCAGGGATCAAGCTCACCAATAAGACCGATGTGAATCTTTCTGATATGGCGGTTTCCATTGAAAATGGCAAAAGGTACAATTTGAGTGACCGTGAACTTGATGTGCTGTTGGAAATGCACCACGGCTTATCCAATCAGGAGATTGCCGATAAACTATTTGTCTCTCTGAATACTGTGAAGACGCATATTAGCAATCTCTACATCAAACTTAATGTAAAGAGAAGAACTCAGGCAATAGCCAAAGCTAAGACCCTCAGAATACTAGAATAGACTAATATCATACTTTCGGGTGAAGTGCATTTTGATCTAATTCTCTACATTTGGATTGAATCAAAAAAATAGCAATGAAAAATCTTGCATTAAAATATGGCGCATGGTCAGCACTGATTATGTGTGTGACTGTAGTTATCCCACTACTGATATGGGACGCTCCGGCTGAAAATCCGTACGGTGAAATCCTCGGATATGCTTCAATGATTCTGGCGCTTAGCGCGATTTATTTTGGTATCAGACGCCAAAAAGAAGAATCTGGCGGCACGCTTACCTTTAAGGAAGGATTTATGTTTGGTACGCTAGTCAATTTTGTAGCCGCTGTGGTTTTTGCAGTTTTTTCCTATGCATTATATGCCTGGTTGATGCCAGATTTTCTCCAGAGCTACATGGATATGTCTATTAATAAGGTGATGGAGGATAGCTCATTATCCGATTCTCAACGTTCTCAGCAGCTGGATTATATCAACGACAACAAGGATATCTGGCTGAGCCCGGCGATCGGTGGTGCAATGATGTTTGGGACTGTCTTTCCTATAGGATTGGTGATGACTCTAATATCATCCATGGCATTAAAATCTAAGTAAACTCAACTCATAAATAATAATATGAAATTAGGTGCATTTTCAGTAAGTCTCAATGTGAAAGATATCCATGCCTCAAAGACATTTTATGAAAATCTCGGATTTAAAGTTTTTGCCGGAGATATTAAAAGAAACTACTTGATCATGAAAAACCAGGGAACACTGATCGGGTTATTCCAGGGCATGTTTGATGGAAACATGATGACGTTCAATCCTGGCTGGGATCAGGAGGCGAATACTTTAGACTCATTTGATGATATCCGAGCTATTCAGAAACACATGAAGGCCCAAGATTTGAGCCCCCTCCAGGAGACAGATGAATCATCAGCCGGGCCTGCTAGCCTCATGGTGGAGGACCCCGATGGCAATAAAATCTTTATTGACCAGCATGTTTGATCAAAAAAAGCCTTCTTATGATTAATAAGAAGGCTTTTTTACTTTTTAATTATTCTTAAGAATCTGACTTAGGAAGAATGTTTGTTACAATCTTAACTCTTTCAGGATTGTTGGTTGCATTGCTCATAATGGTCACCACCTTGTTTTGATGGCCAATTTTACCAGCGCTATTGAATGTGACTTCTATTTTGCTTGATGCCCCTGGGAGAATTGGCTCTCTTGGCCAGCTTGAAGCGGTACAGCCACATGTGGTCAGTACATTTGAAATCACGATCGGAGCATCTCCCGTATTGGTAAATTCAAATGTGTACTCCACTTTATCACCCTGCTCAATATCACCAAAGTCATACGAGCTTTCTGCAAACTCGATGAATGGTCCCGGAGGAGTTGGTTCAGGAAGCTCTGCATCCTGTGCTGATGCGGCTATTGAGAAGAAGGAAAGCGTGATAATTGCTATTATATTTTTCATTGCTAGTTTAATTAATTTTCTTGCTTAACGTAATTTCCGAAGAATTTGGTGTCAAAATTAACCAGAAAAAGTTCATTTTTTGCTCTGGTTATCGCTGTGTAGACCCAGCGGATAAAATCGTCATCGATTTCAGCCTCACCCAAATACCCTTGATCTACAAATACCGCATCCCACTGTCCGCCTTGGCTTTTATGGCAGGTAAGCGCATAAGCATACTTTACCTGAAGCGCATTTAAGTACTTGTCCTCTTTCATGGCTTCTTTTTGTTTTTTTCTTGGTAAGTCGGCATAGTCGATCAGCACGCTCTTATATAGGGCCTGATTTTGCTCTTGTGACATCGCCGGGGTATGAGTATGCAATCCGTCGAGGATAATTTTGGCCTCAAACGGTTCAGCGTCAGGATAGTCAGTGAGCCTTATTTCCACGTCTGCAAAGCGTAATCCATGTAGCTCTTCAAATTTTTTGATTTTCAGCACTTCAATAAAATCTCCATTTGCCAGAAATCCGGAAGGCACCTGGTCGGTGGCAAAATTGTAGTTGTTGCGCGCAATCATTAGCAAGTCTCCTGCATCTAATTCTTCTTCTTTGAAAAAGAGTGTATTCCTGATATAGTGATTGTACATCACCGCGTTCTTGTTGGAGCGACAAATAATCAGCGTGTTCTCCAGACCATATTTGTCATAAGAGTAGCGCAAGCCATCCTCAAGGCGCTCTCCTGTCATTCGATAAATATCGGGATGCGATTTGGTATTAAACCTAATGACTTTTTCCTTCTGCGTGAGCGAATTTCTGAGACTGGTAGCGTTGAGTAAGATACCACTGTTCTCTGCTTGACGTGTGATTTCCGTCAAGGTACTTTCCGTAGCATCGAGCCGGTACACCTCTGAGAGGTGAGCACGATCCAGGGCCATACTTCTGTCTTGATGTACAGGAGGCAGCTGAGCGGTATCTCCTACGAGTAAGAGCTTGTTTCCCTCTTTTTCAAATACATATTGAATCAAATCATTGAGTAAGCTTTTATTTTTGTAGTCTGCTTCGGAGTTAATCATTGAGGCTTCATCTACAATAAATATGGTATTGGACTGATAGTTTTTTGTTTGGCTAAAAACCGGCCCACTTGATTCTTGACCTGACTTGGCTTTATATATTCTTTTGTGAATCGTAAAGGCAGTTCTCTTTGCATATTGGCTAATAACCTTAGCTGCACGGCCTGTGGGTGCAAGGAGGACAAACTTATAGTTGAACAGTGGCAATACTTTTACGAGCGTGGCCACTATAGAAGTTTTGCCTGTTCCTGCGTATCCTTTGAGAATCATAGTAGGCTTGCCAGTCTTGGTCGCGACAAATTGGTCTATTGCCAGGAAAGCTTTGCTCTGACTTGCCGTCGGTTCATGCTCAAATTTGTTCCGTAATATTTCTGAGGGTAGTGGCAATTGTATAAGTTTATTCCAGCGCAAGTATAGCCATGCTAAAGAATGGGATCAGAAGAAATCAAAAGTATTTTTGGGAATCGGGTGAGGGTACGGGTCATGGGTCTGATGGTACAAGAGCAGAAATTATTATTGCTTAATCACACAGGTCTCAATGATGAGAATGAGCTTTGGCTGCCGCCGGGAGGGGGGATTGCGTTCGGAGAATCAGCAGTAGAGGCCTTGATTCGAGAATTTGAAGAAGAAATAAATATTTCTATAAAAGTTTGTGACTTTTTGAGAGTAGGTGAATTTATAAGGGGTGGATTGCATGCTGTAGAATTATTCTTTGCGGTGAAGCAAATCGGTGGTAAATTACAGTTAGGGATCGACCCTGAAATGGGTAATAAATCTATTTTGAAGGAAGCTCGCTGGATGGATATTTCCATGATAAAACAATTAGGTGAAAACCGACTTCATGGAATGTTTAAAGGCATTGAATCCATTGATGATCTATTTGAGAAACAGGGATTTTTTAATATTGGAAATAATCCTTAAAATAGCATTTGCTTAAAGCAGAATTACTCTAAAAAATAATTATACTTGCAAAAAATCGAAATTCAAGCATGGAGAAGACAAAAATAATATCAATTGGTTTTTTCGTCCTATCGCTATTATTAGCGGTGTTTTTAGGCAGAAGTATCTACACTTCTATCAATGAAGCTGACAGAATTGAAAGGATGGAAGCAAGGATCATTAACAAGTTAATCATGATAAGAGAAGCTCAGATTGCTTATCAGGCGGTGAATGGTCAGTATACCAGCGATTGGGACAAATTGAAAAACTTTATTGATTCGGGACAATTCTTCCTGACTTCTAGAATTGAGACTATTATTCCGTTGTCATATGGCGCAGACAGTGTGGTAGTTACAATCGATACTTTGGGAACAGTTGCCGTGAGAGACTCTTTATATTCTCCAGCTAAGTATCCAGATTTTGATTTGGCTACTCTGCATATCGTTCCTGGTACTAAGGACAAGTCATTTGATATGTGGGCTGACAAAATCGAAAAGAGTAATGTCAGGGTGGATGTAGTCGAGGTATGGAATACCGCACCAGTCGACCCTAAAAGAAAAGAAGAGAACGAAGCCAGAACCAAGAAGCCTTTGAGGTTTGGTTCTAGAACAAGTATTACTACTGCCGGAAACTGGGAATAACATAAGATTTGGAAGCTGTACAAAGCGCAACATACAAACTGGTAAAAAGAATCAAAGACAGTAATTTTGATGTAGATCAACTACATCATTACTGTCTTTCGATGCAAATAGGCATTCGTGACTTTCAACTTTGTATCACTGATACCCGAAATCAGACCTGTCTACTACTAGAAGACTATATCCTCCAGGATGTAAAAACTATCAATGCCAGATTACAGGTATTGGCAAAGCTTTTCGAAAATCATCATTTACTGATGGCCGGGTTTTGGCATTCTATCAAATTATCACTCAAAAGCCATAAGTTTTCTCTGGTGCCAGCTACTCATTTTGTAGAAGAATCGGTAAGAGACTACCTGCTGCTCAACTGTACGATCAATGAGGCGGTAGAGGGTGAGTACACGTATAAGCATAGTGCGTCCAATGTAGTTAATGCTTTCGCTGGAGATAAACGCCTTGTGAGCTGGCTAAACTCACTCTATCCAAATAAAGAAATTGAAGTCATTCATCAAGGCAGTGCTTTGATTGAAGGCATTTTAAAGTACAATACTCAGAGCGAATCGAAAATTGTGTTTTGTATTCTGGATCGTGGAATCATGCATGTTTTTGTTTCAGAAAATCACAAGTTGCATTACTATAATCAGTTCTCAATCAAAGAGGCTAAGGATTATATCAAGTATGTCATGTTGGTATTCAAAGAGTTTAATCTGAGCCAACGTACTCAAAAGGTTGTTCTTTGGGGGAATTTGACTCAAAATTCTGAGCATTATAAAATGTTCTCCAAATACATTGGAAACATTACTTTCGGAAAACGTCCTTCTAACCTCAAATTCAACTATCACTTCGATGAACTCGCAGACCATCAATATTTTGATTTGATGAGTGTTTATCTATGTGACTAAAAAACCAATTTCATGTCGGACAAAAAAATTGCTCTATTCCCGGGTTCATTTGACCCTTTTACAAAAGGGCATGAAGATATTGTTCGACGATCACTCAAACTTTTTGATGAGGTCATTATCGCAGTAGGCTACAACAGCGCCAAAAAGAGATACTTCGAAGTCAATTATATGATGGAAAGAATCAGTTCGGCTTTTGGCCCTGAGGATAGTGTATCTGTGGTGACGTACAATGAACTCACGGCAGATTTAGCTCAGAAGACAGGCGCATCATTTTTGATCAGGGGACTCAGAAATACAACCGACTTTGAATACGAAAATAGTATCTCACAGGTAAATAGATATCTCAATGACAAACTGGAGACTGTTTTTCTGATTACAACACCGGAATATGCGCACATTAGCTCTACTATCATCCGGGAAGTTCATAAGTATGATGGAGATATTAGTCCCTTTATTCCGTACGACCTTTAGTTGTCGAGTTCCTTCAAACCCTTTTCTAACGCACGATACTTTTTAATCACCCTTCCTATAGTTTTGTAGGAGTGCAGCACGGCCACATCCACCTCGTTCTCATTCATCCATACTACCTTTTGAATGTTCTCTTCCTTTTGAGGTTTCATATTCATGTCGTCGAGGCAGACCATTCTATACCAGGACGTCTTCTTCAAAACATATTTTTTATTTCGGATATAGGTGTGCCATGTAGAGCAGATCAGTTCTTCAGATTTGACCTTGACACCAGTTTCTTCTTCCACCTCGCGAACCGCCCCTTCTCGCCGTTTTTCTTTTTTCTCCAGTTTTCCTTTTGGTATGTCCCAGAGGTCATTTCTTAGAATGAGTAAAATTTTACCATCTTTTTCGACTACACCCCCAGCCGCTTCAACGATGTTGAATTTAGATTTCAGGTATTGCTGAGCCTTAGTTTTATTTTTTACCCTGATTTCTATTTGCTTTATTTTGCTGTACTTTTTATCAGTCATTATGTGAAGAAGACGATTGATAGCTTCATGCGACCCTTCCTTGATCAGCACTTTACCTTTTAGCTTTATGGCTAGGATGTCTTCCACTTGATTGTCCAACACTACATCAAATTTTTTGCTTGTCTTGTGCTGTTTGTCGCTAATCCTGACGGGAATGTCGTTTATATAAATCTTCATTGGAATAAAAAGTACATAGCGAACATGAACAAAAATCACTGAGATTCACAATTTCAGGGATTATTTTTTTTCCAAATTTTATTATTCATTAAACTGCTGGAATCTTGATTTAAAATATTGCTAATTTCGCTTCATGATAAATGATGAGTCGAACCTTCCGCTAAGCGCGCAAATCGCCACAGAGCTATTAGAAATCGAGGCAATTAAGCTGCAGCCAAAAGATCCTTTTACCTGGGCTTCCGGTTGGAAATCTCCAATTTATTGTGACAACAGGATGACATTGTCCTACCCAAAGCTCCGTACACTGATCAAAAATGCTTTCGTCAAGGAGATCAAGTCCAGATACCCCAATACACAAGTGATCGCGGGAGTAGCTACGGCCGGAATACCTCAGGGTGCTTTGATAGCTGAGGAAATGGGTCTGCCTTTCATCTACGTACGAGACAAGGCAAAATCACATGGCCGAACCAATAGAATAGAAGGGCAGGTGCAAGAGGGAAAAAATGTTTTTGTGGTAGAAGATCTAATCTCAACAGGAGGTAGTTCTATCAAAGCCATAGAGGCGCTCAGGGAAGCCGGAATGACGGTTGTTGGGTTGGGAGCTATATTTACTTATGGTTTTCCACATGCAGATAGAAATCTGATGCAGGCCAATGTTTCTCATTTCACACTTTCTGACTATCACTCCTTGTTGGATATTGCAGTATCTAGCGAATTGATCAATAGCAGTGAGCTCGAATCGCTCAATTCATGGCGAATGGAGCCTGAAAACTGGAGAGGTTAGGCGTAGAATAGTTTTGGACAGTGTACTGAAAGCGAGTCATTGTTTTTGGCCGCAGTTTGTGGTTTCAACTTTCGACTAATTATGCTTCTCCATTACACCCAGAGCGAATAGCGCAAAATCATATTTCACCGGGTCGTTTGGGTCTAGTTCACGCAAATTTTCTGTGAGCTCATTTGCCGCTTGCCAGTCCGTTTGTCTGCGGTGCAAAAGGTCAAGTCGCCTTGCAACCCGGTCTACATGTACATCCAAAGGGCAGATCAGTTGACTACTTTTAATATTATCCCAAATACCGAAATCTACTCCGCAGTTGTCTTTTCGGACCATCCATCTCAAAAACATATTCAGTCTTTTGCACGCAGATTTTCTCAATGGTGTCGCCACATGCTTTCTAGTGCGATCAGGAGCATCGGGCCGATCAAACAAGTAATTATGGAAATTGCTCAGATAAGTTTTTAACTCGCCTTTTTGACCTTGTGTGAACGCGAATTCGAGCGAATCATGATCCTTGTAGTGCTGATTGAGAAACTGGATAAAAAAAAGCGTATCCGTAGCATTAAAAGTGCGGTGTTTGAAATCCAGAAACCTTTTGAGATCCTCATCCTGATGATTGAGAATAAAGTCATACGGAGCACCGTCCATCAGACCAATTAGTGTATGACATTTGTTTATTATGGTTTTTCGCTGCCCCCAGGCTAGTGTGGCGGCAAACAATCCAGCGATTTCGATGTCTTGCTTTTGTTGAAAAAGGTGCGGAATAGAAATTGGATCCTCCGAAATGAATTCTGGTCGATTGTACTTTTCTACCTGGAGGTCTAGAAACTCCTTGATCTCAGTGTTCATCTATGGTATAGCTCACAATGACAGGAGTTTTCAAATCACGTGCTCCTAATGCCTTGTATGCCGCTGATGAAAGCCTCATGAGCAGCTTATTGTTTAGAGCACTTTCTGGTAGTTTGCCCACCACTCTTGCCTCGATTTCCAGATTGGTCATTTGGTTGGTAATCTTTATCATCGATCCTAATGGTGCTGTTCGATGAAGCGCTAGGTATTTTTGTGTATAATCGGTGTCTTCGATTTTCATCATGAATCCCTCTTCGGTGGTTTCTTTTTTACCCTCTGATTTGCTGGTTTTAGTTTTGAATTGGCTATTGTCCGTACGCACGTATAGTGTATCCAATAGGGGGGTAGCTGGCTTATTTTGCAAGGTGTCTTTGATTGTCTTTTCAGAAGAAATTGCCGAAATGCTGTCCAGTTGTATTTTTTGAGTACCAGCAGATATCACAAGTTGTTGACCTATTGAGATTGTGTAATCCGGTAAGCCATTCCATTGCTGCAATTCTTCAATTTCGACCTGATACTGACGCGAGATGCCGAATAGAGTTTCAGACGCTTGTACGATATGATATCTGGCACTATCAATGACCAGAGGATCGCTCTGATCCTGCCGTATTATTGGTTGGAAACTTAATAGTAACGTATCACCAATACTGAGATTTGCATTTTCGAGCTTATTGATTGCTACAATTGAATCCAACTTAAGGCCATAACTTTGGGAAATAGAGAATAGTGTTTCTCCCTTTTTTACGATGTGGATATTTTGCTCATCTAATTGCGGTAGCACTACTTCTGCATCTGCCTTCTTTCTTTTCTTAATCAAAGGAATTTGTATCTCATCAAACATTTTCAGACCATCTGGGAGCGAAGCATTGGCCGCCTTTATATCGTCTACGGTAACGCCATATCGTCTGGAGATCGAGTATAAGGTTTCTTTGGGTTCGACGCGATGAATGATATACCGCTTGCCTTTGTTTTTTTCCAATCTCAGGCTATCCATCGGAGATGCAGTGGCGGCTAACGAGGCCAATCCGACGATTATCAAAAATAAGAGCAGTCTAGAGATCATAAATATTCAATGTTCCTTTATGGGTAACAAATATGGCTTTATTTCCCATGACAAAGAAGTTGTCTTTGCCAATTCCGGGAAGTTTTTCATCCAGCAAAATACATTCCAGTAATTGTCCTTCTAAGTCGAGTATGGCCAGTGAATGCATCAGGGATGAATCTTTTTCATGGTAATAGGAAATAAATATTTTCTCTTTCGTTTTGAGATATTCTACTTTCCTACAAGGGTAAATGTCATGTGGTCTGAAATATTGTTTGAACCAATCGAAATATTCAGAGGACTCTGGGTAGCCCACCGCAAAGGTGCAGAGTTCTTTCGGGTCGGTGTAGTCAGCTGTGGGCTCATATTTAAGTACTTCTCCCGATTGTAAGTCAAAGTAAGCATGCTTGCCAACAAAATGTGGATGTGGAACCTGAACCCAGTCAGGCCCTAGCTTGACAATTCTGGAATCGTTGAGTTGGAAAATCGGCGCCCCACCATTCCAGCTAAAAAGATAAATGTTGGTTAGATCAGGATTGTTTTCACTAGAATATTGGATAAGTAAAAGTCGATTGTTGGTGTATGATTTCACCACCATGCCATTGTAATCCTCACCTAAAGAAATGGCTTGGATGATTTCCATTTTGACCAATGATACCAGAAAGAAGGTTTGTACTTTAGTCGCGAGATCGGCAGTTTCGATGAGTAGCAGGTCTTTGTCAGTACCAGGGATTATTGATTTGATTGGGGCGTCAAAACTTACCTCGTTATGGTGGTTTGATTTTAGAACCGTCAAAAACTACTATTCGTTTAATGGATATGACAAATTATAAATAACTTTCAGGCAAATCTAAAAGTAATCTTTGATGTACAATCGTCTACTTCTGTTATTATTGATATTTATCTGTCTGAGTGATCGATTAGCCGCTCAGGAGGAGACTCAGACCAAGCCTTTGGTTTTTCTGATGAAACTAGATGCTGACATAGACCCACGTACCAACAGATACACAGAATTGGCACTGCAAGATGCCATAGAAAGGGAGGCAGACTATGTCGTGATAGAGATGGACACCTATGGTGGCGCACTCAACGACGCTGACGATATTCGAACTCGTGTATTGGAATTTGAAAAGCCGATTTACGTTTTTATCAATAAAGATGCGGCCTCTGCGGGTGCTTTGATTTCTATAGCGTGTGATAGCATTTATATGGCTCGAGGGGCCAGTATTGGAGCTGCTACAGTGGTAACTCAAGATGGAGCCGCTGCGCCTGACAAATATCAGTCCTATATGAGATCTATCATGCGATCTACAGCCGAAGCTAACGGTCGTGATCCGAAGATAGCAGAAGCCATGGTAGATCAGGATGTAGAAGTGGACAGTATATCTACGGAGGGCAAGGTGATTACATTTTCTACCTCTGAAGCCATCAGATTTGGCTTTTGCGAAGCACAAGTCGAGGATTTGGGTGAAATCATGGCTCGATCCGGCGTAGAGGAGTATGAAGTATTTGAATATGAACTGACGGCGTCAGACAAAATTATTGACATATTTATCAATCCGTTCGTGAGCGGCATCCTGATTTTAATTATCCTTGGCGGAATATACTTTGAGCTGCAGACCCCAGGAGTAGGCTTCCCGATCTTGGCTGCATTAATCGCACTCGTCCTTTATTTCACCCCCTATTATTTAAATGGATTGGCAGAAAACTGGGAGATCATCTTATTCTTTTTAGGTGTTGTTCTTCTGGCTTTAGAAATATTTGTAATCCCTGGATTTGGCCTGGCCGGGATATCCGGGATCGCACTGATGATGACTTCGCTCATTCTGGGCATGCTCAATAATGATTGGTTCGACTTCTCTTTTGTTCCCGAAGAAAACCTGACCACTGCCTTACTGGTTACATTTGTGGGATTGATCGGTGCGTTCATTGTCATGTTTATAGGTGGTGTTCGCCTTGTGGACTCCCATCTATTCAAAAGAGTGGCGCTAGAGACCACGCTGGATAAGGCTGCAGGATATACATCCAATTTTAGAAAGGAGAGCCTCATTGGACAAAAAGGTAAAGCCTATACAGTGCTACGTCCGAGTGGCAAAATCATCATCAACGAAGAAATTTATGATGCCTATACTCGGGGAGGGTACATTGAAGAAGGTGTTGAGGTAGAAGTGATATCAGAAGAAGGTACTTCTCTCAAGGTCAAAGCCATTTCATAATCAGATGACAAAAAACAAATTTTTCAAAATATTATACTGGACCTTATTCGCCGGGGCTGTGATATTTTTATACTTCAGCCTGCGTACACAAATCTATCAACTCGAATATTCGCTTACGGCATTAGCCATGTGGGGAGGGGCCTTTTTTTTAAACAGGTTCGTTAAAAATAGTGACACATCTGAATAAATGAGAACACTGCGCAAAACCAAGAAGTGTTTGAATTGTGGTACCCCATTGGCTGAAGTCTATGACTATTGCCCGATGTGTGGTCAGCAAAATGACGATAAAAATGTGTCATTTAAGGAGATTTCACGGGATTTAGTGGAGAATTTCTTCTCCTTCGACTCTAGACTGGCACAAACCATCTTCCCTTTCTTTTTTAAGCCTGGTCATCTCACCAACGAATACAATGCAGGCAGACGATTTACCTATGCAAATCCAATCCGGTTGTATATCATCGTTAGCGTATTCTACTTTTTTGTATTGAATTCTATGGTAGGTGATGCCACACGAGACTTCAAATCAGCCATGTCCACTCCGGAAGCCGATGAGGTACAGTCAGCCATATTAACCGAGTTGGATTCTGCCGAATTAGAAGTCAATATTGGCCCTCAATTTATCGCCGGGAATGATAGTAGTAACCTGTGGCCCATGAGCAATGCACAATGGCATACCTTTTTTGAGCTAAAGGATAAGGAGGGCCTAAACGAACAACAATTCTTCGATTCGCTCAAGTTAGATGATCGTCACGCATTTACTCAATATACGGTCAAACAAATTATTAGAGTTTATAAAAAAGACAAAGAGCATCTCACTTCCAAGATCGTTCATAATATGTCGCTCATGATGTTCGTAATGATACCAGTATTCGCACTCCTGTTGAAACTCTTATATGTGCGCAGGAAAATCCTCTACATTAATCATCTTATCCATACGATTCACATTCACACCTTTGCATTTTTAGTCTATGGGCTGAGTATGGCATTGCTCTACTGGCTGGTAGATAATGAAGAGATTGCGAGCTGGGTATCCATAATTTCTGTTGTATTGGTTTCAACACATGCCTACCTTTCTTTCAAAAAAGTATACAAGCAGTCATGGCTCAAGACATTGATCAAGTTTTGGCTCACCGGATTTATTTATTCTTATGTTTTGATCGCGGCTCTCTTAATTGAAATGTTTGTGTCTTTTTTAATTATATAATGGGACTAATCAATGTTTTTTGGAGGTAAGGGATTCCATCGGCTAAATAGAATTCCATAAAGAAGACAAAGTAAATGAATCATGGATATGTGGATGCTTGTACCTAGTACGAAGTGGTTAATTAATTCGAATGCAGCAGCTGTGATGAATAAGATCCAGCCTTTCTGATGGAGAACCGAGAAAGCGCCAATCAACGCGAAAAAGCCAACCGATCCACCCATCCAGTTGCGTTCAAAACCATAACCTATAAAAGTACTATCTGGCCACCACGTGAGTCCAATGTTGAAAATCAAAGCATAAGTAATACCTATAAGCGTGTGACTCGCAAAAAATATCAATACTGTACGTCTGGTTCCGTAGTGTGCTTCGAAGGATTGAACAATAAGTATCACGCCAAAAAAAGTGACAAACAGAAGGTGTTCGAGGCCGTTGTGTATCCATGCTGAGGTGATCAGGCTTTGCATAAATGTAAGCGGCTCCGTCTTGAGTTTGATCAACCAAATGGCCTGATCACACAGGAGACTGAGCTGCCAGCTCGTATCACAATCTCTATTAGAAGCAAATCCAAAAAGGGCGACTAACGTCCAGCTTATCATGAGATAAAATGATGAGTATTTTCTGGACCATAGTACACCCTTAAGGGACGCTTTTTTATGACCAGGAATCGACCATGGCCATAGGAGAATCGTCCTCTCCTGATGAGTACCCAGTTTTGATTGAGCCACAAATTGAGCTATTTATTGACCTTCAAAACATATATTTTCCGCGTGACAGGATAGATCGGGTAGGTCCAACGGGAAATGTTGACTGTCTCCACCAATTCCAGTTTGTGTTTGTCAAAAAAATCTTTCCACTGCGCATGAGTTTTGAAAGAGTCATTGCCTCTGTCCCATGGAGAAGAGTGCAGATGTATAGCACCTAAGACTAAATCAAACTGGTTTCTGATGATGTCCTCTGCGATGATAATGTACTTACGAGTCACCCTAATGCAATCTTGGATGAGCTGGTTTTGCACATTCGTATGATGCAAGACAAACATGAGTAAGGAAGTGTCAAATGTCTTATCGAGAAATGGGATATCCTTACCGTTGAACAGTTGAATGTCTCGTGCAAGATCATGATTGGATTTGTCTACCACATCCAGCGAGGTGACGTCATGCTGCCGACTTCTGAGGTATTCAGAATAGCTACCATTGCCTGCACCTATGTCCAGACACTTTTGACCATAGTACTGTTTGATCATTTCATATTTATATGGAAGAAAGTAATCCTTCTTCTGACCCAATATTTTTGAGTATGCGATGTCTAATAATTTTTGACTAGACGAAATCTCAGGGTAATTCAGTGTTTCAGTTGATGTTTTCATTTGTGAAAAGACATTAGGGTTCCAGGCTCCTAAGAGCATCGGAGTAGTGTTGAAAGAATATTTTTGATTTTAATTAATCAATACAAGTGATGAAGGAGCCACCCTGCTGATGGCACACTTCAGCACTTATAGTTGATCCTGACCTTGTACATAGGTCAATCCGGCCGGTTCGAACGACGATTCGAATCATTTAATCAGGTAGTGTACAGAAGGGGCAAAGCGTAAACAGTTTTTTGAGAAAAAATTATTTTCACCTAGACCTTAGAGGAAATATCAAGAATTATTGTCCTACGAGTATAAATGGAAGTACCTAACAAAAACTACGAGGCCTACACGCTGTCTGAAGCCGATTTGTTTATTCGAAGCTGGGAAAGCGAGGCCATATCCTATATCCAGCACTTTTTGTATTGGGAAAAAGAAGAAGCCCAGACGCTATACCACGATGCTTGTATACTGGTACTGGATCAGCTCAAAAAAGGTCGAATCGAGTCCATCGCCAAAGGATACCTTTTCAAAACCTGCAAAAACCTGGGAGCCAACACCTGGCGAAAGGCACATCGGCGTAAGTTGAGCTATGAAAAGTATTGTAAGGAAGAGCGTACATTGCTGGAAGATGCTGTCGCAAATAAGTACGACATCGCTATTTTTGAGGACGAGGAGGAAGATTTTTTACTCGAGTCGAAAAAGGCGCTCCGGGCTTTTAGTCTACTAAAGTCTAAATGCCAGGAAATAATCAATTTGAAATACGTAGAAGGCAAATCCCATCAAGATATTGCTGATGATCTGGGACATTTGGGCTCCGTAAATAGTGCAAAGACGACATTGAGCAGATGTTTGAAATATTGGAAGAAAATACTTAAAGATTTATCCTGATGTCTGAGCGAGAAAAAAAGAATATACTAATTGAGAAGTTTCTCAAAGAAGAGCTCAGCCAAGAGGAGCTGGTAGAATTTCGTGCATACTGGGATAGTGACCCTGCTTTTGTCAAAGAAGTACAGGACTATTCCCGCCTCACAGTAGCGCTAAAAGCAGCCAAGAGACTGAAAGATGATGAGAAAAAAACCAGCACAGGAGTAATATCACATTTCAAGAAAGCATTCTTCAAGTATCAATCAGTAGCGGCCATCTTTTTGATAGCCATTATGCTTCCGCTATATCTATTGTTACAGGGACAAAAAAGAGTCATTACTCCCGAGAGTCCTGAAGTAAGGCAGCTGGCAAAATCCAACTATATCCGCAAAAATCTGGCTAGCAAGCTGGCTCAAGATTCTTTATTCAAAGAAGTGAAGGTGTACTTTGATCAGGGCAAGACAGCAGATGCTATTTTTATACTAGACCAAATGGAACAAGAAAACAAGATGGATTATGCAGCAATCAAGGCTGGCTTATTCTTCGAATTGGATCAACACGACAGCGCGGTTTATTATTATAAAATCGGATTTATTAGTAACCCCACGGACTCTACTATCTATTGGAATGCGCTCATGTCGCAGCTTTGGATGGGGGAATTGGAAACAAGCAAAATTGAACTTAGAAAGCTTATTAAAAAACCTGGCGGACAATATTTTGATACTGCCAATCAGCTGTTGCTGGAATTGGAATAAGTTTGGACGATTTCATTCCAATACATAATTCAAAATCCGCTTTTATATCGGGAATAGTTGAATAGATTTGCCGCCTAATACCAATACAATGTTGCAAGCAGTTATTTTCGATATGGATGGCGTGATCATGGACAGCGAGCCCATTCACTATGATACAGAATTCGAGATTCTCAAAGATTTTGGAGTACACGAATACCCCGTCGAAGAGCATTCAAAATATGTGGGTATGAGAACCCGTGACCTCTGGGAGGGACATATTCAAAAGTATGGTTTGTCCAGCTCTATTCAGGAATTAACACTTAAGGGAGATGAGGCTTATATTGATAGATTGCGAACCGGCTCGTTTGATCCTATAGCTGGTGTGGTTGATCTTATTGAGCGATTATATCAAGCCGGTGTGAAAATGATTGTAGCTTCTTCTGCCTCCAGAGAGAATATTAAATTGGTTTTAGATAAATTCGCCATTGGTAACTTCTTCGAAGGCTATGTGAGTAGCCAAGACGTAGAAAGGACTAAACCCAATCCAGATATCTTTTTATTGGCCGCCAAAAAATTGGATGTTGATCCAGCGCATTGTGTGGTTATTGAAGATGCCAAACATGGAGTGCAGGCAGCCATATCTGCCGGTATGAAATGTATAGGATACAAGAACCCAAATTCTGGTAATCAAGATCTCAGTAAAGCAGATTTGACCCTCGAATCCCACAACAACATTGACCTGAAATTGTTAGAAAATTTAACAATTGACGCACTATAATAAGAATAAGAAGCTATGTTTCCGAAAGTTAATCCGGTAGAAACCAAAACCTGGGATGCTCTAGAAAATCATTATGAGCACATTTCGAAAGACCCAATCATTGAAATGTTTGAGAAGGACCCTAATCGGTTCGATAAATTTTCCATCAAGTGGAATGATTTTCTGCTAGACTATTCTAAGAACATTTACTCAGACAAGACTCAGACGTTGCTGATGCAACTGGCTAAGGAATGCCAACTGAAGGAGGCTATTGAGGCCATGTTTGAAGGTGAAAAAATAAACGAAACTGAGGATCGCGCAGTTTTGCATACCGCATTGCGCAGCAGTAGTACAGATCCACTGGTGGTGGATGGTCAGGATGTGCGACCGCTTGTACAAACGGAATTGAAAAAAATGGAGGCCTTTACTCAGCGCCTGCATGCCGGAGAACTGAAAGGCTATGACGGCAAAGTGATCAAAAATATCGTCAATATCGGAATCGGTGGCTCAGACCTGGGTCCATACATGGTGACCGAAGCACTCAAGCCCTATCAAAAAGAAAATATTGAGTCATATTTTGTTTCCAATGTGGACGGCTCACACCTGCATCAGGTGCTAAAAGGACTGGATGCATCGGAGACACTTTTTATCGTAGCCTCCAAGACTTTCACCACACAAGAGACGATGACCAATGCACATTCCGCTAAGGACTGGCTGCTGAAAAGTGCTAAGAATGAAGACGCTGTTGCTAAACATTTTATTGCGCTCTCCACCAACAAAGCAGCAGTAGAGGCTTTTGGAATTCATTCAGAGAATATGTTTGAATTTTGGGATTGGGTGGGAGGCAGATTTTCGCTGTGGTCTTCCATAGGTATGTCGATAGCTTGTGCTGTTGGGTTTGAAAATTTTAAATCTTTGCTAGAAGGAGCTGAGGCCATGGATATTCACTTTCGAAACACAGATTTTGAAAATAACATGCCAGTAATTCTTGCTATGCTAGGTGTTTGGTACAACAACTTTTTTGGGGCGGAGTCGCACGCAATTTTACCCTATGATCAGTATTTGCACCGTTTTGCCAGCTATTTGCAGCAGGGAGATATGGAAAGCAACGGTAAATTCATTGATAGAACGGGAGAGCCTATCGCAATCCAGACTGGCCCCATTATCTGGGGTGAGCCCGGTACCAATGGACAGCATGCATTCTTTCAGCTCATTCATCAGGGAACCAAACTGATTCCGTCTGACTTTATAGCAATGGCACAGAGTCAAAACCCAATGTCCGATCATCATGAAAAGCTTCTGGCCAATTTTTTTGCTCAGACTGAGGCTCTGATGAAAGGCAAACTCGAAGATCAGGTGATCAATGAGCTCCTGAGAGAAGGTAAAGAGGAAGAAGAAATCGAAGCATTGCTCCCATTCAAAATTTTTGAAGGCAACCAACCGACCAATTCTATGTTGATCAAGAAACTGACCCCTTATAATTTGGGGGCATTGATCGCTATGTACGAGCACAAGATTTTCGTTCAAGGTGTAATCTGGAATATTTTCAGTTTTGATCAATGGGGCGTAGAACTCGGCAAGCAGCTTGCAGGCAAAATCCTTCCCGAGTTGAAGGACGAGAAACAGGTTGACTCACACGATCAATCGACAAATAATCTGATAAATCAGTGGAAGGAGTGGAGGTAACATATCAAATGCTGTCATAATTCACTTTAGTTAATAACTTTATGGTCACCATAATTAATTGATATGAGACTTGCAATAATCGCACATGATGGAAAGAAGGCAGAAATGGTCGCTTTCCTTTTGGAAAACAAAAAAAGGATCATAAATGCTGATATTGTGGCTACAGGGACTACAGGCTCGCATGCAGAAAATGCTGGACTAAAAGTACATAAGTTTCTCTCCGGTCCGATGGGTGGAGATGCACAGATAGCCACTATGGTGGCAGAAGGCAGATTGGACCTAATATTTTTCTTTCGAGACCCACAAGGCAAGCACCCGCATGAGCCTGATATACAAATGCTTATGAGACTATGCGATGTGCACAATATCCCGTTTGCAACTAATCCTGCCGGAGCACAACTACTACTCAATGCCTGGGCAACAGAGTAATCCCAGTAATTGAATAGAAAATAACATCCTTTTAATTACCTGTAATCTGGGATTGATACTCAGGGAGTTTTAGTTTATCTTGTACTTACAAACCCAAACTAACCTTCATGAGTAAGCTTTTACAAGTCGCATTCAAAGAACTGGGTACAACCGAGATCCGAGGAGACCAACACAATCCTCGAATACTTGCCTATGCGAAAGAATCAAACATACCAGGAATACAAGATGATGAAACTCCGTGGTGCAGCATATTTATCAATTTCTGCTGTGATCAAGTAGGTTTTGAGAAAAGCGGATTGGCCAATGCCAGAAGCTGGATGCAAATAGGATTGGCCACAAAAGACCCAGTCCCTGGAGATATTGTGGTATTCTGGCGAGAAAGCCTTCATTCCTGGAAGGGACATGTTGCCCTATATCTAGGCCATTCGCCTGACAACAAGAAAATATATTGTATAGGAGGCAATCAGGGCAACACCGTATCGGTAGGAGTCTATGATGCAGCTAAGGTGCTAGGATTCAGAAAAGTAGGTACTGAAGTACAGCTCTCATTGCCGGAAGTAGATCTGAAATTAGGTGACCGTGGTGCGGATGTAATTGCCTTGCAACAAGTACTAAACCATCTTCAGTATGATTGCGGTGATGCTGATGGGATATTCGGCCCTAAAACTGATCATGCCATTAGATTGCTTCAAGCCAATGTGCAGATAACGGTCCATGGAGTTTATAACAATGACTCTAGAAAAAAATTAGAATCTTTACTACAATCTTAAATATTCAGCCCTAAACCTGAACTACTATGACTGGAAGTGTAGCCCTTGATGTTGTGATCGGACTGGTATTCATTTACCTACTCTATAGCTTGTTTGCTTCTATGATCGCCGAAATCATATCTAACATCCTTACCCTTAGAGCAAAAAATTTACGCGAGGCACTCAATCGTATGATTAATGATGAAGATGCAGACGGTGACGTGAAATATCCACGGCTGGCTGCACTTATGGATGTAGCTCCAAAAGAATATGTTAACAATCTGATCAATAATTTCTACAATCATCAGGAAGTTAAATACTTGGGTAGGAAATCCCAGTTGAGCCCATCAGCCATCAAGGCATCCAATTTTTCTAAGGTGCTTCTGGATAAAATTAAAAAACTGGGGAGTGGAAAGACGGAGGTTGAACAAATCAGATCAGGTCTGAATAAACTGATCAAGACAACAGATATCAAACCGAAGGACTTAGAACATGTAATACTTGGATCGAGTACAGCCGAGTATGTCGAGAGCCTCTTGGACGATTGTCAAAATGACTTAGAAAAATTTCGAGGTCAACTCGAAAATTGGTTTGATCGAACCATGGAGCAGACCACAGAGTGGTACAAACAGCGAATGCAAAAAATCTTACTGATCATCGGTTTCTTTATTGCGTGGTTTTTTAATGTTGATACATTTTCGATTGTCAAAAAATTATCTGTAGATCAAGATGCCAGAGACAAAATGGTACAGATGGCTAGTGCCTACATAGAAAACAATTCGCATCAAAAGTATGGGGATATTTTACCAACTGGAGTCAAAGTTGGAACGGATACGTTGAAGTTAGACTCAGCAACTAAGGCTGCACTGGTTGACTACAATACCCGACTGGAGGAACTGCAAAAAGTAAATGATGAGCTCAGAAAAGACATGGAAGCTGCAAATTCTACTTTGGGGCTTGGATCCTGGCTTCCAGATTCTTTAAAAATAAACAAGAAAGGAAAAATAATATATCCGGAATACGTCAATGCAGCTATTGCCTCTAACCTCATAGGTCCCTATGATAGATCCGCCAAAGGTATAGAAGTACGTACCTGCTGGAAGTGGCAATACTTATTCAGTTTACTACTCGGCTGGCCTCGAATCCTCGGTTATTTTATCACTGCGTTGGCTATCTCGCTCGGTGCTCCGTTTTGGTTTGATATGCTAAATAAGCTTATGAAACTCAGGGGAACAGTCAAAGAGCCTACCGGAACAGTAGCCGCTGCAAGCCCTCAAAACCAAAAACCAAAAACCGTAGGTTAATGAAAGTCACAGTCACAAAATACTTGAATGTAAGAGTAGGAAGCCCCAGTGTAAATGCCCCGACCTACCAATACCTCGCACCAGGAAGCGAACTTCAGGTCGATGGCCAAAAGTATACTGGAGACCCCTATGAGGGAATAGATGTTTGGTTGAGAGATGAAGCCAATAACTACTATTGGAGTGGAGGATTGTCTATTCCACAAGAGAACGAAAATGAAATCGAATTAACCGAGCTAGCTAGATTTCAGGACTATATCACTTTGTTTCCCGGCACAGGGCAAGGTGTAGGAGTCGCAATGCTCGATAGCGGGGTCAATTCAGCTCAGCCGACGTTAGCCGGTTTGCTTAAGGATAATATAAGCTACCTGGAAGGAAAATCACTGAGCGACCTGCATTCTCATGGTCAAAGAGTGGCTGGATTGATAAGCTGTAATAAAGCGGTACTCGGCAGAAACACTTCTGATTTGTATAGCCTTCGGGTATCAGATCAGGAAAATGCTATTGACGATTATGCTGTGATTCTTGCTTTGGAAGAGCTTGCAGATCCGTCAAAAAATCTTCGTTCCAATATAGACGTGGTGAATATGAGTATTGATATTTCGCGTAAAACGGTTGCTAAAGCTCAGCCGCTAATAGACCAGCTCAATGCGGATGGAATAGTGACAGTGGTGGCAGCTGGGGAAGGGCTTAGGGTAAATAATATTAGTGGGTTGAAAAATGTACTCAAGATTGGAGTTTTCGACGTAGACTGGCTTAAAAACGTAACTAACTACTCATTTTTGGACTTGTATGATACTTGTTTTGTAAATGCGGAACTTGCCTCATTTGCGTCACTTAGTACAGATCTTGATGGTCGAATCAAGGATGACAGCGCTTATGCAGCAGTTGTCACTTCGATAGTCGCACGATATATCGAAAAAAATAAGATCGCAAAAGATAAAAATCGATTCGCAGCAGTAAAAAAATATATAGAATCTCTCAATGTTCCATTGAGCAATCAACCCGAACCACTCAAAAACTATAAATCATGAATCCAATAAGCAAACTAATCGCTTGTGCACTTTTCTTATCCAGTACGGTCGCACTTAGCCAGAATGCCTACTACGATGCTTTTTATCTCCAATCTCAAAGTACAACCGACCGCAGTGGTGAAATAAGGATTAGAGTTAATGCTGAGAATATCCGTTCATTGGAAGAGGTCTTTAGAAGATACGGATTAACGGGTGATTATTCCAGCGACGAAGAATTATACAACGCGATGTCAGACTTGCTCAACAAGGAAGAAAATCCTCTCATTTCCTTTAAAAGCTATGGGCAGAGTAATTTTTCCGATCGTTCGATATCTGGTGTTTCTGAGAAAGCCAAGTCTATTGGAGCTTCTGTATCCGGGTTCAACGTCTCCACAGTCGCCGATGGGTTAGCCAAGTTTTTAGTGAAAAGAGCCAAACAGGAATTGACCATGGCATTTTTTGAAAAGTTCAAAGAAGACCTGGAGAACTATGCAGAGCTCAAAATTTTATTTCCTCAAACGTTTGACCTTCTTGAAGTAATAGGTGAGGAGATATACAATTTCTCTGGGTATCTAAATATGCTGAGGGAGGCCTTTCAGTTTGATTTGCAAAATCTGATTCCACATTTGAAGCAGCTCATAAACGAGGAGAATATGGCGGCTTATCTAAAAACTAATCCGACGGTAGATTTTATTCTCGGAAATGCGCTACTGATCGCAGATGATTTGCAAAATGGAGTCCACCCGGGCGACATGTTGACCAATATTTCAAATGAAAACCTCAACTATTCTACAGTAAGAAATTTGAGTCCGAGTCTGCAAGTGATGAATCTTATATCTCAATCTTTGACATCCAAGCAGGCTGATCAGTATTGGATTTCCTCAGATTCATTGCAGCTGCTATTTCGAAATGAGACTACCATGAAAGTTTACCTTGGCCTCATTTATCAACTAGGCAAGAATATAACTTTCGAAAACAAAAGAGATCAGAGTTATAAACTTGGAACCTATTTAATGGCATTGAGTGAAAATTACAATGAATATATTCCTGCTCTTAGTGCTTATATCAAAAAAATAAATCAGCAAACAGAAATAGTCGATCGCAATCTAAAAACCATAAATAGGCTAAATGAGATGGTTGGACAAAAATCAGGATATGCGGATCATTACGCCTTTTATACCTCCGTCATTGATATGGTAGGTCTTACTGTTTCTATCAGTCAAGTCCAGGCAATAGCTAAGGAGGCCTATTTTGACTTGGCCAAATTTGATCAATTCATTGAGATTGCTCGACAGATGGGAAATCTCTATTTGGATGTACAAGAGAAGAATTATTTCGGTGCGGTGATGAGCTTAAGTGTTATTCTGGATAAAACGATCCCGAAACAAAAAGAAAAGCTTGATGAAGCTGTAGTTGAGATACAGAGATGGACCAATCTGGTGAATATTTATGAAGATAATGATCTGACTGTAGTAATTGACAATATTAGAAGGTTTGCCGAAGAGCAAGACCAAAGTGCAGAAATCGACGAATTGCTCAACGCTCTTACCATATTGAGCGCTACTGTCAATGGAAACAATAGGGAGGCAGTCAAAAAAATTATGGAGACCATCAAAGGTCGAATTGCCAATCGATCAGGGCAGCTGGATAGAAAGATACTTGAGCGATACACCGTACTGCTAAAGAAAATAATGAAGTATGGCAATCTGGCGTCAAGTATTGCAAAGGCTGAGAACTCTGATGAGGTAGAAAAAATAATAGAGACTATTGCACTGCCAGCAGGAAGTGCATCCATCAAGAAGAAGACAGATTTTAGTGTTGGACTCAATGCATACGTGGGTTTGTCGCCTGGGTATGAGTACAGCGGAGATACCGAGGAGTGGGCTGTGATTTTTGGTGTTCATACTCCGGTAGGAATAGCCTTCAATTGGGGAAAGAATAAAAACGAGAACGAAGAGGGTGTAAAGGCCAAACATGTTTCTAATTCACTCTTTCTATCCGTCATAGATGTCACCGCCTTCTCAGTGCTACGATTCAATGACAGCGAAACATCCGAACTGCCTGAAGTCTCGCTCAGTAATATCTTTGCCCCCGGACTATATTACGTACGTGGTGTGGCTAAGCTACCCGTATCCTGGGGGATTGGTGGGCAGCTAGGTCCACAATTGAGAACGATAGAATCTACCACAATTACTACGGGGGATGGAGTGACATTTAGTGGCAAGTTTTTTATCGCAGTAGACATACCGATTATCAACTTCTATAGTAAATCTAAATAGGGAAAGACAACTATTGGGGATAGTTTCGAGCACCGAAGATGGTGCTTCCAATCCGTACCATAGTGCTGCCTACCTCTATAGCCAATAAATAATCACCACTCATACCCATAGAAATCTCTTTTAGATCCAATTGGGTATGCTTATACTTTTGGTTTATTTCATCAAAGAGCGACTTTAGGCCTTCAAATTCAGATTTTACTTGTGCCTCATCAGGAGTATTAGTAGCCATACCCATTAGTCCTTTAATAGAAACATATTCAAGTTCGTCGAGAACAGATGAGCTCAATATTTCGTGCAGTTCCTCGGTACTAAATCCAAATTTGGTATCCTCTTTGGCAATATGCACCTGAAGTAGGCAAGGAATTACCCGATCGTTTTTCCGCCCTTCTTTATTGATCTCGCGAAGAAGTTTTAGCGTGTCCACCCCATGGATAAGACTGACAAATGGAGCCAGATACTTCACCTTGTTGCGCTGGAGATGACCTATCATGTGCCACTCGATATCTTTGGGCAGACTGGCCTGCTTATCGACAAGCTCCTGCACCTTGTTTTCCCCGAATATTCGCTGTCCAGCCTCATAGGCTTCCATTATTAGCTCGTTAGGCTTGGTTTTACTCACGGCCACGAGGGTAGTGCCACTTTTCTCAAGGGTCTTGTTGATCGTATGGAGAGACTCGGTTATAGACATATTTGTTGCTTATTTCTTAATCGTGAATTAACAAAATAACAATTAACTTAGAGTAGTTCAATTCATTATTTCTACTAATTTGATGCAACTATTTTATCAATCAGTTGTTGAACTAACATGGCTATATTAGGAAATCTACTGAAACGTGGCATTCGCTTGCGCGAAAGTCTGGAGCAGGACTACGCCTCACCCTTCGACCTTCAGAAAACCGAGCTGCGCAAGTTGCTCATCACAGCCAAGGATACTTATTTTGGACGATATTACTATTTTAAAACCATACTCAATGGTTTCAAAGATCAAGATCAGGATCTCTTCTATAAGTATTATAAAAGCAACGTACCCATCCATGACTATGATTCCATCAATAACGAGTGGTGGTCCAAATCAAGAGAAGGGATCAAAGATGTAACCTGGCCGGGAAAAGTGAAGTACTATGCGCTGAGTTCTGGCACGTCTGGCGCTCCATCTAAGCATATACCTGTCACAAAAGACATTCTCCGTTCCATGCAAAAGACTGGCGTACGACAGTTGCTTGCACTCTCGAAGCTTGAGATTGATTCCAAGTACTATGAGACAGACATTCTTATGGTGGGAGGTAGCACAGACCTCAAGTTCAATGGGACCTACTTCGAAGGAGATCTCAGTGGTATTACCACCAGTCAGATACCAATCTGGCTTCAGCGGTTCTATAAGCCGGGCAAAAAAATAGCTAAGGCCCCAGATTGGAATTCAAAGTTGGATGAAATCGTACATAGAGCCAAGGAGTGGAATGTGGGAGTTATTGTAGGTGTACCCGCATGGATCCAGCTGCTCATGGAGAAGATCATAGCACAATATGGAGTAAGTACGATTCATGATATCTGGCCCAATCTCAAAATATTCGTACATGGTGGAGTCTCTTTCAAACCATACAAAAGAGGCTTTGAGAAATTGTTAGCCGAGCCCATGTTCTATATGGAGACCTATCTTGCATCAGAGGGCTTTATTGCCTTTCAGGACAAACCAGAACATTCGTCAATGAGACTGGTGCTAAACAACGGGATATTCTATGAGTTCATTCCATTTACCAATCGCAACTTCGATATGAATGGAGAGCTCAATAAAAACCCAGAAACCTTCAAAATAGATGAGGTGAAGGAAGGGATTGAGTATGCCTTACTGCTAAGCACTAATGCTGGAGCGTGGCGCTATTTGATAGGAGATGTTATCGAATTTACCAACAAGAAGGATGTTGAAATTATCATTAAAGGCCGAACCAAACACTTTCTTAGTCTTTGTGGAGAGCATCTTTCGCTTGATAATATGAACGAAGCTTTAGAGCTGGCGGCTAATGATCTTAATATCACTGTTAAAGAATTTACAGTTTGTGGAGAATCTTATGAGTCTCTTTTCGCCCATCGATGGTATATCGGTACAGATGACCCTGTGAACAAAGGAAGGTTTCGAAAGCTGCTCGATAAATATCTCATGCAGCTAAATGACGACTATCGAGTAGAAAGGTCTGCAGCATTGAAAGAGATATTCATTGAACTGTTGCCATCAGAAATGTTCTACTCTTGGATGAGTAGTTTGGGTAAAGCCGGGGGACAGCACAAATTTCCAAGAGTGCTAAGTGGAGAAAGGCAGAAACACTGGACAGATTTCCTAAACTCAAAACGAAGGGTTAATGATTGATAAAAGCGAAGTTTATCTCTAAATAATTATATTATTTCTTGATATAGTTCGTTTCATATAATATTTGTAATATTATTGTAATAGATAGTCTTCTATTAATCTAACTAATAATCCCCCACTTATGCCATTAACCGCTTTAGCCGGAACTTTGGGAAGAAAGCGCGCGGCTCACTTGTTGAGACGAGCTACATTCGGAGCTACAAAAGCACAGATTGATCAGATTGCTGCAATGACCGCCGCAGAAGCCATGGAGGTTCTATTTATCATGGAAGACCTCGCCGAACCTGGTCTGCCTATAGATACACAAACAGGAGAAGAGTGGATCACTTTGCCAACTACAGATGCCAATTCTGGAGAAGATACACTGAGAAGGTATCTGAAATCTTGGCACTTTGGACAACTCTTAAGTCTTGGAGTAGCAGACGATCAAGCTATTTCATATGCGACTAGGGAAAAAATCACTTTTCTTCTACACACGATATTCACGACAATCGAATCGAAAGTCAATAATAGTAAATCCATATATTATCAAAATGCACTTTTCAGACAGTACAGCTTTGATGATGTCGAAGACACAGAAATCAACTTCAAGTCATTATCAAAAAAAGTCTGCGTAGAAAATGCCATGCTTAGATACTTGGACGGTGATACCAATGTTTTGGGAAGTCCCAATGAAAACTTTGGTCGAGAATTTTTAGAATTGTTTTCGATAGGCAGAGGTCTGGAAGGCTCCTTGTCACCGTTACCTTCGCCAGGAGATTATTTCAATTATACCGAGCAGGATGTGCAGGCCGCAGCATTGGTATTCTCAGGGTTTAATATTGATACCACCTTCACCAATATAGATCCGGATACTGAGCTGCCCAGAGGCGTGGTGAGAGGAGGGACTATAGCCTCATCCCATGACAATACGACTAAGCAATTTAGTTACAGATTCAATGATGCTACGATTGCACCTGATCCAGATCTTTTACAAGGTGGCTCTCCTACAGAAGAAAGTGCGCTGGACGAGATCGATCAGCTGGTGGAATTGATTTATGGCGTTTCGGATGAAGCTGCCAAAAATATTTGTAGAAAAATATACAGGTTTTATGTGTACTACAACATAGATACCTCAATCGATGAGGATATAATAGCAAATATGACCGCGACGTTCGTTAATGGTGGCTATAAAATTCAACCCGTACTATTGGACCTATTTCAGAGCGAACATTTCTATGAAAATGGTACAGGTACGGAAAACGATAGTTTTGGCGGAATTATAAAATCTCCACTAGATCTTGTACTAGGAACGATTAAAAATCTGGAGGTAACCATACCAGATTATGAAACTGACCTTGAGAACTATTATGCATTCATGGACAATGTCCAGGCATATATGAACAGTCAAGGCATGGTCTATTATGAACCTGCAGAAGTGGCAGGTTATCCGGCTTATCACCAGTTTCCAATATTTAACAGAAGCTGGATATCTACAAATTATTTGGCCGAACGATATCAGTTTGCTCAGCAGCTGGTGGACAATCAAAATATGGACGAGCCAGGCGGAATAGGATTGGATTTGGTTCAATTCATTCAGGACCGGTTCTCTACCGTTGCAGCAGATGCCAACGATCTCATCATCGAATTGTGCAGATATTTTCTACCTGTTAATGATAATCTGACTTTCGATGCGAGCGCCGATGATTCTGCTGAAATTACAGCTGAAAGGTTGAATTATTTTCTTATGGCCTTTTTATACTCGCCGCAAATAGATGCTGACCCGGAAGGATCATGGACATTTAGGTGGAACAATATGGTGGACGAGGAGGTAGTCGAGCAGCAACTCAAGAACCTCATGAATGCACTTTTGCAATCACCGGAGCATCAACTTTCCTAAACCCAGCACAATGAAAAGAAGAAGTTTTTTAAAGAAGATACCATTGGCAGCGAGTGCACCATTTGCCATCAGTGGGGTTCCAATAAATCTGATCGCACGAAATAATTATTTTCGTCAAATGGCAGCCAGCAGCACCAATGATCGGGTTATTGTAATCTTACAGCTTTTGGGTGGTAATGATGGAGTCAACACTATTATTCCTGCTGGGCAATATGATGAATATTATAGCCGTCGGGCAAATATTGCGATACCTTCTAACAACGGTCCAAGAAGGTTTATTCCATTGGATAGCACACTTGCATCCGCTGATCAGGTAGGGTTGCACCCGGATATGCTTGGAGTAAAGGAGCTTTATGATCGCGGTCGAATGGCAATAGTACAAGGAGTGTCATACAAGAATAATAATGGTTCCCACTTCAGAGGTCGTGATATTTGGAATATGGGAGGTGGAGTGGATGATTTCTATTCTTCCGGATGGGTAGGCAGATATCTGCAGAGCAATTATTCGCCCCAGGTATATCCCGATGATTTTCCTAATACCGAGATGCCAGATCCACTGGCCATAGAGCTTGGAAGTGACGTATCACTAGTTTTTCATCAAAATGGAAATATTCCATCTTCGATTTCGCTTGGTGGAAACCCTGCAGCTTTCGCCAACCTTATCGAAAACCTCGACGGTTTTGAAGACCAGGGAACTGACCCCCGAGGTCGCCCGCCAGAGTATCTTCTCAATTCACCATATTGGAATGAGATGAATTGGATCCTTGGGTTGGAGGATAAATCGGAAGATTATGCTGCAAGACTCCTTGAAATCTACAATGCTGCCTCAGAGACATCTGTCACATATCCGGAGGTTTACCCATTTAACGCACCAGACGGTAGTAAAAGAAATCGACTCACGCCGCAATTGCAGTTAGTAGCCAGATTGCTAGATGGAGGTGGACCTGGGCAAGGTGCGAAAACGAAAGTCTTTCTAGTGAAAATCGGCGGATTCGATACTCATGCAGATCAGGTAGAAAGCTATGATCCGACCATGGGAAATCACGCGGCGCTGTTGTATCATATTTCTTCGGCTATGAAAGCTTTCCAAGATGATTTGCGAGCCAGAGGAATTGAGGACAGAGTGCTTTCTGTGACTATGTCTGAATTTGGCCGAAGGATCGGATCCAATGGTAGCTATGGCACAGATCATGGTACAGGTGGCCCTATGTTGATATTCGGAAAAGGTGCCAATCCAGGAGTATACGGTACCAATCCGGACATGTCTGATAGTAATGTAGGGATGCAGTATGATTATAGACAAATATATGCCAGTATTTTGGAGGATTGGATGCAGGTGGACAAGAGCACCATCACCAACGATATATTTTTCAATAACTACATCGACGGTACAGATGATGATGGAAATGCGGTTGAAAAAGTGGAGGTTTCCAAATCTGTGATCACTGGAGTAGAGGACTTTATTACTCACCGCTTTCATCTCAAGGAGTGCTATCCAAATCCAGCGGTGAAGGAGACTAAAATCGGATTTTATCTGAATGCCTCAGCTAGGGTAGAACTTGATTTGTATGACCACACGGGTAAATTGGTCAAGCAAATACTGCAGGAAAGAAAGGCCATCGGCGAACATGAGATGACTTTAGATGTTTCTGAATTGGCACCAGGCACCTACGTCTATCGAATCAAAGCAGGCTTACTGAAATCATCCAAAAAACTTATCGTAAAGAACTAAACTTATGCGCAACTTGATACGATTTTTATTCATTCTCTCTTTTTTTCTGAGTTATCAGGGAATAGCTCAAAAAAAGGAGAAGCCTAAAAGACCTCTCAATCCGAATCAAAAATTTCTTCAAACCCAGTTTTGGATTGGACTTAAAGGAGGACCCAACTTAACGAAAGCCAACCCGACGGCCTTCTATTCTACATTTTCGGGTTTAGATTTTGCAGATGCAGAACTAGAGAAGGATTATGATAATTTCAAGACTTTAGGATCGCAGGTGGGATTAGAATTCGTATTTTATCATCGAGGTTTTTCTGTGGCCTTCTTTCCAAACTACGCTAGATTCAATTTCACCTATCACAACTCTTATACATATGAATCATTGAGCAATTCAGCCGATCAGGTGATCCTCAATTATGATCAGAAAAATCATCTGGAGTATATAGATCTACCGCTGATGTTTAAGTACGATATCCTTCAAGAGAAACTAAGACCATTTGTTCAGATCGGAGCCTACTATAGCCGACTGCTCAATGCCAGCAAAGAAGTGACCATCGAAAATAATGACATGGCCTCCGGCGCTGTACAGCCATATCAGCCGCCTGCAATTATCGTGGGAGCAAAAGATATCTTTATTGGGTCCTCGTTAGGCCTGATGGCGGGAGTAGGAGTGCACTATGATCCAGGAAATATTCGACTGTCGATGGACATTAACTACCGATATGGGTTAAATAATATTGCCAGCGCAGAGAACAGGTATCGCGACAATAGGCTGGCCTCTTCAGGAGATGCTCTAGATGATCTGACTCTTGACAATCTGACCATGAATGTTGGCGTGTTTTTCCCAATGCGATTTATTAGCAAAAGTTTCAATTCAGATTTTTAGAAGGTTATGAATATTAATTTACACAATAAGATAGGCTTTCTGATATTGATTCTGATGGTATCAGCTTGTGATATTTCAGACAACAAGGATGTGAATCCGGCTACCTCTTTTCTGAAAATCTATGATAGCCATCAGTTTGATCATGCTATCAGCGCAGTAGATATTCTTCAGACCGAAGGAGAGGGCTTTCTACTACTTGGAAACTATCGTCGCGATGATACCAATTTTCTCGGAACCTACATTGCGAGTATCGACGATCAAGGAGAATTTATAAGGAACACTTACATGCGAGATGACAATGTGCACCCCGTTGGTCAAATCCTTACTTTGGGTGGTTCGCATTATTTTGTGAGTATGGATGCTATTGGTCTGCAGGCCTATCTAAACCAGGTTGATGACTCCGCAAGAGTGGTCAGTACGATATCTCTGGGGGTCACTTATCCCTTGTATGCCGAAAATGACGGGTCAGATCAGTTCATACTTCTTAGCTATAATTCTACCAACAAAACAACCGTACTTTCTACAATGAGTGCAGATGGATCAGTCGGTGGCCAAAGTGAATTTGGAATAGGAGCTGGACAGGCAGTCGAAGAACCTATCATAGATCATTTCACCCGAACAGGAAGAAGTCTTCCATTTTTTGCCGGACGTGCCAGCAATGGCTTGTATTATCTAAATGGATTTTACAATTACACACTTTCCTTACTGTTTAGTGATTTAAGTGATAATAACCCTACTGGAGTAGTGCAAGGTCAGCAAGACGAAGGAGGAGTAAGTAGTTTGCTTTCTATGGATGGAGGCCAATTTGCGATCTCTCGCTTCAATTTTGGTGATAACTATTCTAATGCTATGACCACTCTGAGTACCAGTGGCACAATAGCCGCCAGTGATATTGAAAGCAACCCAATGCTGGAGTGGGAGGTGGGTGCCGTCGTAAAAATGGAGAGCATTGCGCTTGGTGATTCAGATTATGTGATCATGGCTACTACCACCAAAAATCAACAAATCGTCCTGCATCTTTTTGATTCCACAACTGGCGAATACGTGGCAGTTCATTACCTTGGTTTTTCCAACCCATATCAATTAGGCGCATTAGAAATTACTGTTGACAATGGACTCGCCGTTCTAGGTACTACCCAGGTAGCAGGCAAATTTCAACGTTTATGTTTATTTAAAGTCTCAGAAGAAGAGCTTTTGGATTTGTTATAAAAATGCGAAATATTTCGCTTAATCTAGAGAAAAAAGCGTACATTTGAGTGTGTACGAAAAACAAAAGCATATTATTAACATAATCAAGGAGCCGGCTGTCAGATACAGAAAGGCTTACGAAGGCATAAGCAAGTCTGATTTTCTTGCTATTGTTGCTACTACCGGTATGAATCTTACCGCATTTTCAAAGCTACTACCGGTCAGCAAGCGCACCTTGGAGAAAATAAAAGATGAAGAGTTAATAAGTGCACCGGTGAGCGACCGCATTCTTGAGATTGCAGCCCTTTACGAATACGGCAAAGAAGTCTTCGGAGAGAGAGAAGCATTTCAAGCTTGGCTTGAGACGGATTTGCTTGCGCTCGCCCACAAAAAACCACGTGACTTTATGGATAACAGTTCAGGACTGACCATGATAAAAGACCTGCTAGGGCGTATTGAGCATGGTGTTTATTCATGATACTATATCGTATTACAACTAAGCCATATATTCATGATTTATCTGGGACTGGTGCCATGCAACATGGTGGTCGTTGGAATTCGCAAGGGCAACGCATGTTGTATACCTCAGAGAGCTTGTCTCTAAGTATGCTAGAGGTTATGGCCAATGTATCTTCGGCCCGGATGTCTAAGGGGTTCTACTGCACAGAGCTAGAGTTTCCTGATGACCTTCCAATTGAAACACTGAAAAACTTGCCGCAAGGCTGGAATAGTTTTCCGCACACTATTGCAACGATGGAGATTGGTGGACGGTTTTTGAAGACCGGTGGGTTATGCCTACGAGTACCCAGCACCATTGTATCTTCTGAATTCAATTACTTGTTAAATCCGCTTCATGATAATTTTCATCATATCAAGATTAATGATGTACGACCTTTGCTATTTGATCAGCGTTTATGGCAACTTTGAATTGCAATTTATGTTCTGAATGTAGTTATGTTTACAATCATTTTTAAGCAATAATTCTATTTAACTCGATTTCATTTGATCGCATATCTCATCGGACTATTGGCAGGTTTTGTGCCTGCTCTTTCTACAGGTCCTGTTTTTCTTACGCTTGTTCAGAATTCCATTGATCATGGATTCAAAAAGACCGTCTACTTTATAATAGGAGTAGCGCTGACGGACACTGCTGTTATTTTGTTGACCTGGTTTGGTTTAAGTCAGATTTCTGAAGGCAGCGAAGCACCTATTGAATTAGCCCTTGGTGGTGGGGTATTGCTTATGGTTTTTGGATTGGTTTTCATTTTCAAGAAGGAAAAAAGCAAAGAATTAGATCAGGCTACTTCTTCAGGAAAGTTGAAAAAACTAGGCCTATTTACACAAGCCATCATGCTCAATGCGATCAATCCAATTGTTTGGGGGTTTTGGGCTGCGATTTCGAACTATGCCATCACTGAATTCAATGATTCGACTAATGAGCTGCTTTTCTTTGTTGGTGTATTGAATACGATTTGGATGACAGACCTTCTAAAGGCCCATTATGCTCAGAAACTCAAGCGATTTCTAACCGGTAAGTTGAAAGGCTATCTTAAAATCGGGATTGGTTTGGTACTATTATTTCTAGGCTTGAAAATGGTTATCACTCCTCTTTTTTGATCAAATTTTCGATCAGTTCCATTTCGACGTCTTTCTTTGCAATCCAATCATCCACCGTGTGATCAGTGACATAATCTGGTGGTGTGCCTCTACCAATATTTTTGGTGTGATCTACCGCAGTTGTATACTTTAGCAATGGAACGGTCATGATCATATTTGGATGCACATCTTCGTTAGGCATCAGGCCGCTCGTATTTCCTTGATATCCACCACCACATTCCTGACCCACCACTACCGCCTTTTTATGATGTGACAGAATTGCGGCAAAATCGCTACAGGAAGACATGCAGGACCCATTGGTGATTAGAAAGACCTTGCCTTCGAAGTGATTCTTGGCTGGCGCTACATTATAGTAATTAAACTCTTTGGTAAAAAGTGACCCTTTCCAATGATAGGTAGAATCTTTCAATTCAGGTTTTGAATAGAATATTCTATAAATACCTTTTATCTGTTTGGCCATATATTCAGTCAATTCTATCTTCTCCCAATATCTGAATGTCTCATTAAAAAAGTGTGAGGTCAAAAAGGCAGCATTTCCATCTGTGCCGCCGGTGTTATGTCTGACATCCACGATCAAATATTTTACTTGTTCTTGTCGTAAGGCATCAAATGACTTTCTTATGAATTTCTTAAAATTTTGATTGTTTTTGTTGATTACCGTCTTGGCAAAGGAATGAATTGTGAGATATCCAATGCCATTTTTGATTTCAAATACAAGTTGCTTTTTATGTGCCGATTCCAGTGAGTCAATTGAGGGAAAAACCTTAGACTCTACTCCGGCTAAAGTATAAGTACGTATACCCTCTATCGTTTTCACGGTTAGGCGAAAGGTGTTACGGAGGTCAATCATAGATTGATACCAAATCGAAAATCTATAATTCAAAAGTAAGACTTTGAGGGTGCGATTATAGCCGTCTGTAGGAATTGCATTATATAGGATATTCAAAATTTCATCAATTGGCCTGTCATTGATCGTTAGAATTTCACTTTTTATGGGGACCGATTGATTAGAATGATTTTTAGTTACAAACACTTGATTTTGGCTGTTGATAAAGATCTCTAATGGAAACAGGCTTGATGTATTTTTGATATGCTTTTCGTAGTCCTCGGATAATCTTAAGCCAGTGTGAAGACATCCTATTTGTGCGAATAGAGGTTTGAGCTTTCTATAAAACTCCAAGGTGTTCAAAGAATCAGATATGGTTTGCAGTGTAGAGTCAATTAGATGATCGAATCGTGCCTTGCTGGTATATCTATAAAATCCGGGCTGGGCAGCGGCTAATTCATCCATAATTTCCACAGTCCACTTTCTAACACTGTCAGCTGAAAATTTTTGATCAGGGTTAAAGGCTTCTTTTTTCTGAGCGAAAATTGACGTTGCGACAATCGTCAGTATTCCGAGAATTACATATTTCATTGCTCATGTTTTGGTTTTCATGTACAATGTCGAGTTTGAATTAATAGTCGCCTGGTCGATTATATTCGTTCATTGAAGCCATTGGGGAGCTTATTTTTCAAGCAGCCTCAAAGAGTAGATGATAGGACGAATTTGTATGAGTTGAAGGCAGGTATATCGACTACCTCCCACGTTTTAACCTTAGATAATCTGTAGCTTCTTTAAAGGTGGTTACCCAAATTTCATCTCGATGATCGTCTAAAAATTGGAGCATTTTCTCATGAGCATCTACTTGATTGGAATACTTGTTACAGTAGAAATTTCTCATATTTACAACATGAAATTGATGAGAACCTCAGTTCCACCGAAACTGAAAAAGGAAAATCAGCAAATTGCAGTTTTGAAGGAGAGCTGAGGCATAGTGTGATTACATAGCATCAGCTGTACCCATGTGGCTGGTTTCTGAAAAGCTACTTAGAGTGTATTGAAGCACAATTTTAGATTAACCTATTAAGTTTATAACCCCTTTAATACCAACATCTCTTCACTGCTCGTGACCATGTGTTGATAGAGCTGCTTAAGCCTATCAAGAAAAAATTGCGGGATGATCATTTGCGGCATGTCTAACTTTACATTTGAACTCAGAATACTGCTATTTGCTTTCGTAAATATTTGAAGACTGCCACAATCATTAGGCAATGACTTATTTACATTGTCAGCAAGACTCACTATTTGTAAATTTTCAGGAACAATTAAAGTTATTTTTTTTTCGTAGATAAATGGATAATCTAATTCAATAGGATACGCTCTTGTATCATTTTTATACGGATTTTTTGGATAAAGGGATAAGGGGTCTGATGAAAGATACAAAACAGATGAGCTTTCTGGTTCAAGAATTATATTGGATGATATAGCAATACCAGGTCCTCCATCTTTCGATACGTATTCTGTACGAGTTAAAGGTGAGCTTGTCTCGAATGCCTCAAATAGCTCTGAGTATATGGTTGACTCACTGTTAATGAACTTTTGTGCCTCATATCCTTCTAATAAAATTTTATAATTGTACTTCCATGTTTTGTCAGGCAATTGCGAGATCTTAATATCAACTTTTTGTTTGGAAATAGCCGATTGAATAATTGGTTTCCATTCGGAAAAATTTTGATCTATGATATACCCTTCTTGACTTAAACAATCTACTGGTAGCAAGGTGGTGGAGCTTTCTGAGTCAGAAGCATCCAGATAATAAACCACCCCTTTGTAGTTTACATAAACGATTAAGTGGTTGAACTGATCAAGTAGCGGATAGGATTTCATTATTTCCCCATAAGACCTCATACTGATGAGCATCGGATAAGCCGCTATTCCTGAGTTTCTTAACAGCGATACAAGAAGCAGATTGATTTCATCAGCATCTGCAGGTTCATTTACCTCGCCTAATAGTTTTCCAACTGGTCTTCTCGGGAAAATTCCGTAATTATTGGAATGTATAAATTTATTTTGGACATAGTTAAACACTTCTTCCAAAGTGTCTTTTTGGATATTAAGACCACTCACAATTTTCTCAGAAATTTTTCTTTTTGATAAGTAAGAACTGAATCTTTCAGAATTTGCAATCTCTTGGCTTAGTTGTTTCCAGGTGGTCATAGTCTGAACTGATTTGACTTCATTACTACTGACATCCATTAGTTCTTTATATCCTTCTAGTTGAAAACTAATGCCTTCTGCGTATTTGAGATGATTAAATACAAAATCCTCTTTTTTTATTGAAGGTAAATTCGTCAAAAACCATTTATCAGTTGATTCTTCAAGGTACTTTTTCTTCAGTTTGCTACCGTTATAGATGGGGCGGTAGTCTAAGTCTTCAGGAATGTCCACAGTGCAGACACTCAACAAGGTGGGAATATCATTTTGGAAATACCAATACTCTAGGTGTCTAACAGATTTTGACGTCTTGGTATACTTGTATTCGATAACAGAACCAATCTTCACATTTTTAAATGTAAATTTCTTTTCATGGTGTGTTTCACTACTGTTTTCTGTATAAATGTCTGAAGCCAGTAATTTGGTAGCTTCCACCTTACCATTTACGACGTTCAATGTCTGCGCGTTTATTTTGCCAATAGATTCCAAGTCAGCTTTTGGGTTATAAGGAATGCTGATATCGGCTTGATCAAGTCCCTTTCTCGACAGTATCTTAATTTTTATATGGTATTTGGTATACACTTCTCCTCTAAAAATTGCGATATCAGCCTTTTCTCCTAGTATTACAGCATTAGCCTCCTTATCGAAGCTTATATTCTTCAATTCAATTTCAAACTTTGTGAGCTTTCCCCATTTGCTAATTTTTGCCTGTGCGTATGCAAAATTTATGTTAACTATTAGACTTATAGTTATAGTTACGAATAGTTTCATTGAATTGAAATTTTTAAGGCAGGTAATGAGTTTGATTATAAATATTGTCTATCGTTAAATCTACACAATCTTAAATAATTGAATGTTCAAAACATCGTGCATAAATAAGCCAATCGCCTTAGAAGTTACTTTTAATAGTCGCCTAGCCGATCATTCCGTTCGTTGAAGCCATTCGGGAGCTTATTTTTCAAGCAGCCTCAAAGAGTAGATGATAGGACGAATTTGTATGAGTTGAAGGCAGGTATATCGACTACTTCCCACGTTTTAACCTTAGATAATCTGTAGCTTCCTTAAAGGTGGTAACCCAAATTTCATCTCGATGATCGTCTAAAAATTGGAGCATTTTCTCATGTGCATCTTTTGTAACAATCATATGTTCTGCGTTTACACCATGAAAAGTAATGGTACTCAAAGTATTAGCTTTTATCACCTTTTCGATATATGCAATTAGATCGTTAGCTCCATGTTGGTCTGGTGCCCATGAGGTGATCTGGTATAAATCTATTTGTTCGATGCTTGCCAATTCTTCCTGATCCATAGCACTCCATCGGGCGGCTGTCGCGTAGAGATGAAGTGAATCTTTGTAGCTTTTTCCACCTGCATATTGATGGGCACAGGGATAGGCAAAGGTATGATCTTTTTTTCCGTCTATTGCTTGCAAAAAGCTGTTAGCAAGCTTTATTTCATCAAAAACTTGCTCTATTGTATATTTATCGAGGTCTTGATGATCTTTCACCCATTCCATACCCATCATCGATTTTTGACATGGATGATAGACGGTGTGATTGCCCAACTCATGACCATTTTTAGCAAGGGATTTCCATTTTTCTACTTCATCATACAACGAAGGCGAGGTGAGAGTCGGGAAGAAGGTAGCCTTAAAATTGTATTTGTTCAGCATAGGAACCACCGTATTTACATGGCTGGGCAGCCCGTCATCGTAGGTGAGACACAAGGCGGCCTTGGCTCCATTGGGCCAGACGAAATCTTCTTCAGACTGTCCCCATACAGGTTTTTGAACAAGAGTAAAATATAGAAGAAATAGGCCAGTTAGAATCTGTCTTTTCATCGCTTTGGTTTGTTAGGTTTACTTTTCGTCTCTCAACTTCTCGAGCGACAACATTTCATCCCTGAGTCTGGCGGCCTCCATAAAATCGAGATCCTTGGCAGCTTTTTCCATTGATTTTTTGGTTTTCTCGATCATTTTTAGGATTCCTTCCTTATCCATGTAGGCCACTACTGGATCAGCGGCAATGTCTACTACTTCACTTTCAATATATGGTTTTGGTTTGGTGGATTTCTTAGAATCGGCCACAGAAGTTTGTCCCATTATGGCTTCCTTAGACTTCATCACTGTGGTAGGAGTGATACCATGTCTTGTATTGTACTCCTTTTGAATTGCTCGTCTGCGATTGGTTTCATCGATGGCTAATTGCATGGATCCGGTTGTTTTATCAGCATACATAATAACCATTCCTTTTTCATTTCTGGCTGCCCGGCCAATGGTCTGCACCAACGATCTTTCATTTCTAAGAAATCCTTCCTTGTCTGCATCTATAATAGCTACAAGAGATACCTCTGGCAAATCCAATCCTTCTCTGAGTAAGTTTACGCCTACGAGTACATCAAAAACACCTAATCTCAATTCTCTTAGTATTTCTACTCGATCGAGGGTGTCTACTTCCGAATGAATATATCTTGTTTTCACCCCTGCATTAATGAGATATTTGGACAGTTCTTCTGCCATTCTTTTAGTCAGGGTAGTTATGAGTATGCGTTCATCCAGTCGGACTCGGTCATCTATTTCGTTCATCAGGTTGTCGATCTGATTTACGCTCGGTCGGACTTCTATTATTGGGTCCAGCAAACCGGTGGGTCGAATCACTTGCTCAACGACTACGCCTTCGGACTTACGCAATTCATAGTCTCCTGGGGTAGCACTGACATAGACACTTTGCCCAACCATCCCCTCGAATTCGTCGAAGGTCAGCGGACGATTGTCCATCGCCGACGGTAGTCTAAATCCATGATCAACAAGGTTTACTTTCCTGGCGCGATCACCTCCCCACATGGCACGCACCTGCGGTAGTGTCACATGACTTTCGTCAATGATCATCAAAAAGTCGTCAGGAAAGTAGTCGAGTAAGCAGAAGGGTCGCGCACCTTTCTCTCTGCGATCAAAATATCTGGAATAGTTTTCGACACCTGAGCAGTAGCCTAATTCTCGCATCATCTCTATATCAAACTCGGTTCGTTCTTTTAGCCTTTTGGCTTCAAGAAACCGACGTTCTTCTTCGAAGTATTGGACTTGAAGAACCATGTCGTCCTGTATTTGATTGATCGCCTGATGCAATAGATCTTTGCCTGTCACAAAGAGATTTGCCGGGAAGATGGTCACTATTTTCTCTTCAGACAGTTTTTTGCCCGTATGTGGCTCAATCCTTTGAATCGATTCGATCTCATCTCCCCAGAAGATGATTCGATAAGCAAAGTCACCATAGGCGATGAAAATATCTACAGTATCACCCTTAACGCGGAAATTGCCTCTCTTGAATTCTGCCTCGGTACGGCTATAGAGGATATCTACAAATTTAAAAAGTAGCTGATTTCTGGATAATTGCTGACCAACCTCGAGAGTCACAATGTTTTTTCCAAACTCTTCAGGATTGCCTATACCGTATATGCAGGAAACTGATGCTACTACTATTACATCTCTTCTCCCTGTAAGAAGTGAGGAAGTAGCCGCCAGTCGCAGCTTTTCGATTTCTTCATTGATGCTCAGATCTTTTTCTATATATAATCCTGTGGTGGGCAGAAAAGCTTCTGGCTGATAGTAATCATAATAGCTAATGAAATATTCCACTGCGTTGTCTGGAAAAAACTGCTTTAACTCACCGTATAGCTGTGCAGCCAGTGTTTTGTTATGACAGAGTACCAAGGCCGGGCGATTGGTTTGTTCTATTACGTTCGCCATCGTAAAAGTCTTGCCAGATCCAGTAACTCCCAGAAGTACCTGAGAAGGTTCACCATTGTTGAGACCTTCTATTAATTGTGCAATGGCCTGCGGCTGATCCCCTGTGGGTACATATTCAGAAGTTAGTTTGAAATCCATGAGCGTAAATATCGACTAGTCTATACGGATGAACAAATCAAAAGTGACAAGGAATTGTAATTACCTTGGCCTGTCCGTAAACTTTCTATTACAATCAATGTTTTACTATTATTGTTGCTGATAATAATACAAAAAACATGAATGAAAACCATCTACTCAAAATCGCAATAGCGCAAATCGCTCCGGTCTGGTTGAACAAAAATGAAACCATAAAGAAAATTTGCAACTCAATAATTGAGGCTGGACAACAGCAGTGCGAGCTGGTGGTGTTTGGAGAATCCTTGCTGCCGGGTTATCCTTTTTGGCTTACACTGACGCACGGAGCCGACTTCAATTCCAAAATGCAAAAGGAGATACACGCGCATTACACAAGGGAGGCTGTTCAGATCGAAAAAGGCGACTTGGATGAAATATGCAAGTTAGCCGCATTACATCAAATAGCGATTTATCTTGGGACGATCGAGCGTGCTGAAAACCGAGGTGGGCATAGCCTATATTGTTCGCTCGTATACATAGATGCCACAGGTGAAATTCGCTCAGTACACCGAAAATTGCAACCAACATATGAAGAGCGATTGACCTGGGCGCCAGGAGATGGCCACGGATTACGTGTACATTCATTAAAAGATTTTACAGTAGGAGGTCTCAATTGCTGGGAAAACTGGATGCCACTTTCGCGTACTGCTCTTTATAGTCAGGGAGAGGATCTGCATGTCGCAGTTTGGCCTGGCAACCTTAAAAACACCTACGACATTACAAAAATGATAGCCAAAGAAGGTAGGTCATTTGTGATTTCTGCTTCGGGGCTGATGCGTAAGGAAGATTTTCCAAAAGACACACCCTATTTAGAGGAAATACTAAAACGTGCACCAGATGTACTTGCAGATGGGGCCTCCTGTATTGCTGGTCCGGATGGAGAGTGGGTGGTCGAACCAGTGATAGGAAAGGAGGGGCTAATCGTTGAAACCCTTGATTTTAATCGGGTACTTGAAGAACGCCAGAATTTTGATGCCACGGGTCATTACTCCAGACCTGATGTTACTCAACTAGTGCTAAACAGAGAGCGTCAAAGCGTATTGCAAATAAAGAAAACTAAAGATTAGGCTGTCGCTTTTCTAGTAAATAGAATGGCTCCCAGAGGTATGGCAAGTAAAGGTACAGTGATCAGAATGAGATTTTCCCAACCTACTGCGCTTACTACCAGTCCGGCTGATAAAGCAGCTAGGGCTTGTGTGCCAAATATCATGAATTCATTTAACGCTTGCACTTTGAAACGTTCGTTGTTATTATAAGCGCGCGGAAGCAAGGTAGTGCCTCCGATAAACAAGAAATTCCAGCCAATACCCAATAGAATCAACGAGCCCCAATAGTGGCCTACATGATGTCCGGTGTAAGCGATGATAAGGCATATTGCAAATGCGCCGATTCCTGTCAACATCATATTTTTGATACCTACTTTGCTGATAATCCAGGCAGTAAACAGACTTGGAAGAAACATCGCCACAATATGGCTCTGAATGACCCATTTGGTATCTTCAAGTGAGTGCCCGTCCATTACATGCATGCTTACAGGAGTAGCGGTCATGATGAAACTCATCACAGCATAACCCATCATTGCGCAGAGTACGGCAGTCCAGAATACTGGCTGTTTGATTATTTCGGACAAAGGTCTTCCCGGAGCGTCGGTTTCCTTTGAGTCGACCGATACGTTTTGATAGAAACTTATGATGATAAAACCAAATACAAACAACAAAGCCAGAAGTATAAATGAGCCTGTAAAGGGTTCAGAAAGTAATTCCTTTCCTCCAACTGCAATTTCAGGACCTACGAATGCGGCAGCTATCCCACCAAGTAGTACTGTGGAAGCAGCTTTTGGTACCTGATCTACAGATACGCTCTCCATGGCGGCGAATCTAAACTGGTTTAGAGACGCGACAGAAAGGCCAATAAGCGCCAGACTAAAGCAGAAGAGGTAGAAGGATTGAATATGAATACTGTAGGCAGCTAAAAGTGAAATAGCTACAGTAAAGGCTATGATGACCAAGAAGGTGGTACGACGGCCGAATCTTTTCATCATCAACGCGACAGGTACTGTGGCGATGGCCGTACCTACTATAATGGCTGCCACTGGCAAAGTGGCTAGTCTTTTTGAAGGTGCCAGCTCGGAGCCAACTAAACCACCCACAAAAACCACAAGTGAACTGGCTGACATCATCAATGCTAGTCCAAGTGCAAGTACCCATACATTTTTAGGAAGTGACTTCATTTGAAATGAGTTTCGACGAAGATAGTGGATATGATTAGAATTAAATTGATTAATTGGTGTTCCAAATCTCCCAGGCCGCTTCTGCCTGACCCACTAGCATTTGATAGCCATTTTTGACCTTTGCTCTTTTGTCTAACCCGGCTTGCATAAAGGCCGTAATTTCGGGATTATAAACCAGGTCGAACAACAAATGGTCAGCTGTAAGCTGCTCATATGGGAGATCAGGTTTTTTGTCCACTTGTGGGAAAGTACCTAGTGGGGTAGTGTTGATTACTAGTTGGTGGCCGGCGAGTGTATCGCTGGCTGATAGCTCCTGATAGCTAAGCCTGTTTTCACCAGATTCACGAGATACTACCAGATAGGGGATTCCTAGGTTTGTCAAGGCAGCCTTGACCGCTTCAGAAGCGCCACCAGTACCGAGGACAAGTGCCGATTTTCCTTCCAGTACCCAGTCGTTTTTCAGTGCTTGAATGAACCCGAAATAGTCGGTGTTATGTCCGATTAGCCTGCCATCTGGGTGGATTTGGATTGTGTTTACAGCGCCGATTGATTGGGCATGTACATCTATTTCATCCAGATAAGGGATCACTAGTTTTTTGTATGGAATCGTTACGTTGAGTCCTACCAAACTGTCTTCGTGACTCTTTAGTAAATCTTCGATTTCTGAAATATTTTCCAATTCGAAGAGATCATACTGACAGTTAGTGATGCCTTCGTTAGTAAATTTTTCTGTAAAATACTTTTTAGAAAAGGAATGTTTCAGCGTTTTTCCGATGAGTCCAAAACGTCTCATGATTGGCTTTTATCATTAGCTTTTTTTATAGCAAAAGCAATTTTTTCCATGATCACAACAATCATGAATCCTAATGCCATAAAGAGTATGGCTTGAATGATCATTGGTGAATTTCCAGTCTCTGAATAATAGTCTGTAGGGAGCATGTTTCGTTCAAAGATTGGTACTTGTTCTCCACTGGAATTGAACCTGAACAGTTCTGCTTTTTTCCAGGGCCAAATTTTATTGAGACTGCCGAGCATAAATCCGGCAAGAAGTGCAATGGCATAGTTATGGAACTTCTGCAAAAACCAAGAAATCAACCTTGAAAAGGTGAAGAGTCCTATTACGCATCCTGATGCAAAAACTGCAATTACCACTGTGTCCAAATTCTTTAGTGCCGACATGATATAGGCATATTTACCTAATATGAGTAGGATGAAGCTACCTGAGATCCCGGGAAGTATCATTGCGCAGATAGCTATAGCTCCACTGATAAATACAAACCACAGTTCATTGGGAGTGGTAGATGGGGTGACCATTGTGATCACGTAGGCAATAATTATCCCGGCAAGGCCAGAAAGGACAGAATAGGCGTTCCACTGGCTGATCTCTTTCGCTACGGAAATGGAGGAGATGATAATCAAACCGAAGAAGAATGACCAAAGCTGAATGGGATGTTCTTCGAGAAAGAAGGTGATAATTTTCGCCAGAGTCATGGCACTAAGAAGAATTCCTGCTACCAGAGGAAGTAGAAATCCGCCATTGATCTTGACCCAGAATTCTCTTAGTTTAAATGAAAATAAGAGTCTAAAAGCTTCTGCATCAAAGGAGTTGATAGAATTAAGCAATTCCTCATAAATACCGGTAATGAAGGCGATAGTACCACCGGATACACCGGGCACTACATCTGCACTTCCCATTCCTATTCCTTTTAGAAATAGTAAGAAGTAATCTTTAAAGGACCGCATAAGGTGGATGTTTTGCTTAAAGTTTGGCTTCTCCGTCGAGAAAATAATCGAAGGTGTCGCCCCTGAGTCCCAGTCGCAGTGTTTCCAGTGGAATTACTTCCGAAGGAGCAATATTCCCCAGATTCACATTAGAGCCCAGTAGCTTAATGAAGTAGACCTGCTGCGATTTTTGAGGAGCTTCCCAAATCACTTTCTCCATGGGAATCTTAGTCAATATCTCTTGAACCAGTCCGGATCTCACTTCTCCATCTGATCTGAATAGGCCTACGTTTCCACCTTCTCTGGCTTCACCGATCACCTTCCACGCGCCAGCATCAAGTTCTTTTTGCATCAATTCAATCCACTGATAAGGAGGTATGATTTCGGCTGCATCTTTTGATCCTACTTCCGAAAGTACAGTTACATCCTTTGCTAATGTACTGATGTACTCGCATTTTTTATCGTGAGCCAGTGTGATAGAACCATCAGAGACTTCTGCATGATTGATGTCGTATTTTTCCAACACCTTTCTATAGTCATCGAATTGATCTCGAATAATAAACGCTTCGAATAGAGTGCCGCCTAGATAGACTGGAATGCCTGCTGATTTATAGAAGTCCAATTTCTTCTGAAGATTGTTGGAGACATATGATGTGGCCCAACCCAATTTTATGATATCTATTGAATCTCCGCAGGTTTCAACGAGGTCTTCAGCCTGTCGAATGCTTAGACCTTTGTCCATCACCATAGTGAATCCTTTATCACGTGGTTTGACTGTTCTTTCTGGAATATTATTGAGGATATAATTCATTCTATAATTTCAATGCTAATCTCTTGCTGGTTGATTTTTTCAACCTGCAAATAAATTGATTATAGAGCTATTTGCAAAAGGATTTAACGAATGATTTGGTGCAGGTGATTATTGTCTTATTTATACTGCTGGATGATCTTATATAAGGCCTTTTGTGTTTCCAAATTAGGAAAGTGATCATACAGCACAGTATGTCCTTCATAATTCAAGAATAAGCCTTTTTCTAAGTACGTGAATGCTAATTTGTAGGAACCATTCTCAATCAAATAAATAACAGCCTGGTAGAATAAATCTGCTTCATCTGGCAATTCTTCCATACCATCATGCAGAATGTTCATGGCCTGTTCGTGGTCACCTTGCTCATGATATATCTGTGACCAGTTTTTCCAAACTTCAATGTTGCCAGGATCAAGCTGACTTACTTCGTCATAGGCATCGATACTCGAGATGATGTTGCCTACTTTGTATTCTGCTTCTGCCAGTGCCATCCAATAATCAGCATTTTCTACACTGAGTTTTAGGGCTTTGTTGAAGAAATGTACGGCCTCATACCATTTATTTTGATGGCCCAGGCATACACCAGTACAGTACCATGCTTCATCATAGAACTGATCCAATTTTGTGGATTTACGATAATACCGTATGGCAAGATCATATTGTTCCATTTGCTCATAGACAGAGCCAATACTGAAGTAGATCTCAGGAGTAGGGCCTTCGAGTTCTAAGGTGGTTTTAAAGGCATTGAGACCTTGTTCATACTTCTTGAGCATCATCAGAGAATTACCCATGTTGAAAAAAGCAGAACTGTATTTCTCATCTATGGCAATACAATACTCATAGGCATTGATTGACTCCTCATACTTCTCGAGCTTATTGTACACTATGCCCAGATTGAACCAAGCGTACTCCGAGTAGGGATCCTTATCAATAAACTCTTTGTAATAGGAAATACTGGTTTCCAACTCTCCCGTTACATCCAGGCAATATGCAAGTTCATAAAGTGCATTTTCATTGTTTAGGTTCTCTTCCAACGACTGCTTGAAGAAGGTGATAGCATCCTTGTAATCCCCTCTATTTTGATAGGCAAGGCCTATGCTATAAAATATTTCATCTTTTTCTTCCGACTGCTCCAAGGCCCGATTGAAGCTGGTAAGGGCGTCATCTATGTCGCCGTTTAGGATTTGAATGTTTCCTTTGATCAAGAAGACATCAGCATCTCCAGGGTGGAGGTTTCCAGCCTTCTCTAATATATCAATAGCGATACCATACTCCTGCAGGTTGGAGTAAGTTTGAGCTTTGAGTACCATAAACTCGACTGCGAATGGGTACTGCTCAATCGCAAGGTTGACCGCCTTGAGTGCTTTTCTATGTTTGTTTGATTCCAGATAGGTTTGGATGATAGATTCATACTCATCCGATGTGAAATAAAAGGCTTCCTTATTTTCACGAAACGACTCGTATTTTTTGAGAAGTTCCTTCTCCTCGTTTCGTTTCTTAAAATTCTCCTCCATTATCCGATAGCATTTGGTGGCAAAGATACAGAATGCATCAGCCGCTGCACCAATATCTTTTATGAAATATACTCATTATGCTTTAACAAAAGAGTTGTTAGACTTTATTTTTATAAACTCTGAGTTGACGCTTCTTTGAGTATAGACTTGAAAAAAAGCAGCCTATAATTTTGATTATCAATTAGATATCAGTGATGGAGTAAATTTTTATGATATTAAAAAAATGACACCGGTTTATTCGGCCTATTGAGATTATTTTCGTACAATGAACTAAAATTGTGTGTTGAGAATTTTCTAATAAAGAACAATGAATAACTATCTCAGTATTTTTTGGCAGGAGACCCAGGGTTATTTTAATTGGTTTGTCGGACAGATCACCTTCTCTACGAGCGACGGACTATGGGGCAATTACTTTTACTTTCTCCTAATAATATCTGCAGTTTTTTTTGGCTTGGAACTCATCAAACCGTGGCGTTCGGATCAGCCACGGTTCCGAAAAGATTTTTGGTTGGATGCCTTCTACATGTTCTTCAATTTCTTTTTATTTTCTCTAGTGGCATTTGCCGGTTTATCACAGGTAGGTGTAGAGCTACTCAGTGAGCTACTCGAATGGTTTGGAATTACCAATCTAGTGGCTATCGAAGTCGGCAATTTGCCTGGATGGCTACAGCTGGTCATACTCTTCGTCGTAAAAGATTTTGTAGAGTGGTTGGTCCATCGTTTGTTGCACTGGTCACCACGACTTTGGGAATTTCATAAGGTACATCATAGTGTAAAGCAAATGGGTTTTGCAGCTCACCTGCGATATCACTGGATGGAAAATATCATTTATAAATCCTTAGAATATATTCCGCTTGCTCTTATAGGGTTTAGTTTAACGGATTTTTTTATGGTGCACATGATTGCCATAGCTATAGGACATTGGAATCATGCTAATTTCAATGTGGATCTGGGCCCGTTTAAGTACATTTTCAACAATCCGGCCATGCACATTTGGCATCATGCCAAGCATCTTCCGGAGGATCGAAGATATGGGGTCAACTTTGGTATATCGTTGAGCATTTGGGATTACATTTTTGGTACTAATTATATACCAATGGATGGCCGTGATATTGAAATTGGGTTTCCCGATGATGAGCGCTTCCCCGATAATTTTATAGATCAAAACCTCAACGGTTTCAAGCCCTCAAGTCAGCATACGAATTAAAATGATTGAAAAATTCGTTGGTTAAATGAGCGTTATCAATTTCATAGGTATTGGCCTGGCCATTTTTCTTGCCTTTCTTCTTGTGTTGAAAAGTGAGAAACGCATGTTCGACTACATTCTACTTGCCTGGTTGTTGTTGAACGCTACCATGCTATTTTTTTATTATCTCAATTTTGAAGGCCATACTCATCGCTTTGTACCACTACTAATTGCGATGGGTCTGATTCCATATTTGATATCACCATTGTTGTTTATCTATGTCTCGTCACTGGTGCAAGGTTCGAGATTTAGCTTGGTGAGACAATCACTACATTTTCTCCCATTCGTATTCATCTTGTTTTCCATGTGGTGGTATTACTGGAATCCAGACGATCGACATATCATAAGGGTAGCCAAAGGTTTTATCAACGTGGGTGGAGACTTGCCTTTTCAGGTACGATATTGGTCTTTGATCATGGCTTTTTCGGCCTGTCTATATCCACTCTTATGTTTGTTCAAACTCTTTAAGCACCGATCTATTATTGAAAACGAATTTTCCAATCTGCAGGAGAAAACGCTTGACTGGATGCGCTATTGGATAATTATAGAATTTGTCGCTTTTTGGATTTCCTTTCTAATCATTATAGCGGGTGACTTTGATATGGTAGAACGGATGACCTCATTCAAAGTAATAGCCGGTATGATCATCGTGAATGTATTTGTCGTTGGCTTTTTCGGAGTAAAGCAGTCTAATATTTTTGTAGGATCTGGCTCAGATACAATCGACTCTAGTGCAGATGAAAAGTATAAATCTTCTAATTTAAACTTGATTCAAGAGGACGCTTTGATGGAGCGCTTGACTCAAGAGATGAAAGACAACAAGCACTACCTAAATCCTGCCTTGAATGCTACGGATGTGGCTGGGATTTTGAGTATCACCAAACACCAGTTGTCTCAATTGATTAATCAAAAGACAAACGGCAATTTTTATGAGTTTGTAAATCAATATCGGCTAGAAGAATTCAAAGCACGTGTGCTGTCGGGCGAGGCTGAGCGGCTATCGCTTTTGGGATTGGCATTTGATTGTGGTTTCAACTCGAAGTCTACTTTCAATCACCTCTTCAAGAAAAATGAAGGGACGACCCCATCAGCCTTTCGGAAAAATATAAACGAAAGGAGTCCGAATTAATCGATTCGGACGATCGCACACTTTATCACTTACATATTTGAGTAAAAACTCAAAAAATATGTTAAGGAATTATCTACTCACTTCAATTCGGGCCTTAAGAAAGGAAAAATTTTATGTTGCAGTCAATCTGCTCAGCCTTGCTATGGCATTTGCCCTTTGCACAATTGGCTTCTTCAATTTAATGTTCAACTACACCTACAACAAAAGTTTCGAAGGCTATGATTCTATTTATAAAATTAATGCAAAGCCAAAATCTGTCATCTCATCAAAAGAAGTAGGAATCACGCCCTTGGCTCTGGCAGAAGGCATGACCGCACAGTTTTCTGATCTTAAAATTGGGCGGTATCACTCAACACATTTAAATGTAAAAATAGGAGATCGATTTTTTGGAGAGTCTTCTGGCTTAGTCGATCCGTCGTTTTTGGATATTATTCACTTTCAAGACGGGCTGCTACTTGGGCCAGATGATGTAATTCTCACCGAAGCAGCAGCTGTACGGCTCTATGGAGGAAGAGCCAAGGCTAAGGGTAACACGCTTGAGGTCTTTTTTCCTAATGGAGAATCCAAATTGCTCACAGTAAGGGAAATTATTTCAGTGCCAAATCAAAACACCAGTTTCAAGTTTTCCATCTTGGTGTCTTTTGAGCACTATTTGACTTCCTACCAGCTCACCGATCATAGATGGAACGAATGGATAAGTGGAACCTTCGTGCAGGTAAATGAAAATAGCAGAGCAGCAGTTGAAGCTGCTTTGCAGAGATATCTTCCTGTTCAAAATGAAGCTAACCCAGAGTTGGAGCTGGAGGCCTACCGTTTAGACAATATTGCAGATTGGGCTCATTTCGAGCGTGATTTGAAAGGTAGAAGTTTTGGTGCGGTATTGCACCCTGCTTCAGTCATAGGCACTATGAGTTCTGCTTTTGCCATCCTGCTATTAGCCTGCTTCAATTTTTTTAACACCACTATAGCTACTTCGGGGAAGCGATTGAAGGAAATCAGCATGCGGAAGGTGATTGGCGGTCAGCGCAAGGATATTATTATTCAGTTTATGATGGAGAGTGCCTTTCAGGTTTTTGGTGCGTTTCTATTGTCTCTTCTGATTTCTTATCTTCTGATAGGGCCATATAATGCCATGTTCAGATTTGAATTGATTCAGATGCAACCAGCCTACATAAAACCTTACATACTTTTTTCGATAGGTATTTGCTTACTTACCATTATACTTTCTGGAGCATACCCAGCCTTCTATATTAGTAAATTTAGATCTTTGGATATACTGAAGAACAAAACCAAATTTAAAGGGAATGGACTGGTGACCAAAGCTCTTTTGGCCATACAATTTGCAGTTTGCGCCTACAATATCTTTGGTCTGGGAGTATTTGTAGAGAATGCCTATTATCAGGATAAATTAGATAGGGGATATGATGTGAAGAATTTTATAAACATTCCCGTACGAGCTGAGCAATATGAAACACTTAGAAACGAAATCAGCCAAAACACCGGACTGGATCAGGTAAAAGGTACAAAGGATCTGGTTGGTTTTTGTAATCGAGAGGCAACTTTTGTCTATGAAGGAATAGAATATGCTACTGCGAAATTGGAAGTGGGCCCTGGATATTTACAAGGCCTTGGAGTAGATTTTTTGGAAGGAGATGATTTCGAGGATGGTCGCTCTTCAGACGCAAATCAGATAGTGATCAATCAAACTTTCAGTCAGCAGATGGGAGGGGACATGCTGGGCAAATGGATAACAATATCTGACACTAAATATCGGATAAAGGGGATAACTGCGGATTTTAATATCAAGACTATCATGCTTTCAAATAAAATTAGGCCAACCATTTTTTTCCTTGCGCCAGACAGTGCCTTCGAATATGTCGTGGTTAGGTGTGATGATACTAAGCTGAAGGCAGATAATGAGCGAATAGAGCAGCTGTGGTATGGTCTCTTTCCGGAAGAATTGTATGGCGGATTTTATCAAGAAAAGGTCTTCGAAAACGTTAATACCACGAATCAAATTATGATTAGGATTAATTCGTTTATCGCTCTGGTATCAATACTGATTTCTATTTTAGGTCTTTATGCATTGATCTCTTTAACTGTTCAACGTAGAATCAAAGAAATAGGCATTCGAAAAACGCTTGGTGCCTCTTTTGTGCATGTGCTTAGATTGCTACTTAATCAGATCACCTGGATGATTGGGTTGTCTTTAATTCTGGGCTTGGTAGCTGGATTCTATGTTATTAATATGCTGCTGGATATCATCTACGCCTATCATATTGAAATTGACGGTTGGAATTATCTGTTTTCCGTGATCACCATTCTGTTGTCTGCAGTGGTCTCCATTGGATATAAGGTGGTGAAAACGGCCAGAATGAATCCGGTAATCCAGCTAAGGGTAGAGTAAATAAAAAAGGGTTGTCCTGCTGGTCATTATCAGCCTTCAGGACAACCCTCAGAAAATTCTTCTTAAGTGATTTTAGAATGGCAGGTCGTCAGCTTCTCCGCTGCTATCTGAATTCAACCATTCTGGTTCGGTTAGGCTAGCGCCTGCTTCGTCTGTCTTAGCCTCGCTAGGAGCAGCACTCACGTCATTTGCAGCGCTCAATCTCCAAGCTTGTAAGGAGTTGAAGTATACCACTTCGCCTTTTGGGTTGGTCCACTTTCTTCCTTTGAGGTTGAATGCGATATTTAATTCTTGACCCACATTGTAACCATCCAATTGCTCACATTTGTCCTGAATCAATTCGAATTTAATGAATTCAGGATATTGAGGATTCTCAGAATATTCTACTACAAATTCTCTCTTTTTGAAACCACCTGTACCGAAGGTCGCAGTTTCATATTTCTCTAGCAATTTGGCTTTGATTTCCATGGTGTACTTTTTCTATTTGAATGGTTTGCAAAGATGTAAATTCATAAGGCAAATTCAAAAAATCGTGCTTCTTTATGATTGGTAAAATTCAATCTTACTACTACAAAAAAATAGCACCGAGCAAAACCCGGTGCTATTCATTACTTTGTCCTAAAATCTATTTGATATATTAGGAATAGATATAGTTTTTATTGACCTGATGTCATGATTACATCATGCCGCCCATGCCGCCGCCCATTGGAGGCATAGCTGGAGCTGCACCTTCTGGCTCTGGCTCATCTACTACTGCTGCATCACTGGTCAGTAACAATGCTGCAATTGAGGCAGCATTTTCAAGTGCCAAACGAGTCACTTTAGTAGGATCGATGATCCCTGCTTTGAACATAGACTCATAGGTGTCTTTAGCAGCATTGTATCCGAAGTCAGCTTTGCCGTCTTTTACGGCATTGACTACTACAGATCCTTCTCCGCCAGCATTTGCTACGATTGTTCTCAAAGGAGCTTCGATTGCAGTTCTTACAATATTTACTCCAGTGTTTTGGTCTTCGTTCTCAAGAGATAGTCCTTCCAAAGCAGAGATGGCTCTGATCAAGGCTACACCGCCACCAGCAACTATACCTTCTTGTACAGCAGCTCTTGTCGCGTGCAACGCATCATCTACTCTGTCTTTCTTCTCTTTCATTTCTACTTCAGTAGCAGCGCCAATGTATAGAATAGCGACACCGCCTGACAACTTAGCCAGTCTTTCCTGAAGTTTTTCTTTGTCATAGTCAGAAGTAGTGTTTTCTACTTGCTGCTTGATTTGGTTTACTCTAGCCTCAATATCTTCAGATTTCCCAGCACCGTTTACGATGACCGTATTATCCTTATCGATATTTACTTTATCAGCTGTACCCAGGTATTCCAAAGTGGCATTTTCCAATTTGTATCCTCTCTCTTCAGAGATTACAGTGGCACCTGTCAGAATAGCGATATCTTCAAGCATTGCTTTTCTTCTGTCACCAAAGCCAGGAGCTTTTACAGCAGCGATTTTCAAAGAGCCTCTGATTTTGTTTACTACCAAAGTAGCAAGGGCTTCTCCATCTACATCTTCAGAGATAATAACCAAAGGTTTGCCAGTCTGAGCAGTAGCTTCCAATACAGGAAGCAATTCCTTCATGGTAGAGATCTTTTTGTCGTAGATAAGGATATATGGATTTTCCATCTCAGCTTCCATTTTTTCCGTGTTGGTCACGAAATATGGAGAGAGATATCCTCTGTCGAATTGCATACCTTCTACAGTTTTTACTTCTGTTTCAGTACCTTTTGCTTCTTCTACAGTGATGACTCCATCTTTTCCTACTTTATCCATAGCATCAGCAATCATTTTGCCGATTTCAGCGTCATTGTTTGCCGATACAGTCGCTACTTGAGAAATCTCGCTTGAGTCCTTGATTTCTTTTGATTGCTTTTTGAGGTCTGCTACCACTGCGGTTACCGCTTTGTCGATACCTCTTTTGAGATCCATTGGGTTAGCGCCGGCAGCTACATTTTTAAAACCGTTTCCAAAAAGAGCTTGTGTCAATACAGTAGCAGTAGTTGTGCCATCACCTGCATCATCAGCAGTTTTAGAAGCCACTTCTTTTACTAGCTGTGCGCCCATGTTTTCTAGTGGATCGCTTAGTTCGATTTCCTTAGCGACAGATACGCCATCCTTCGTTACAGTAGGAGCGCCAAATTTCTTGTCAAGGATTACATTTCTACCTTTAGGTCCTAAGGTTACTTTCACTGCATCAGCTAATAGGTCAACGCCTTTCTTAAGGCCGTTTCTAGCATCTGAATTAAAAAATATGTCTTTAGCCATTTTGAATGATCTTTATGATTTCTAAATTGAAATTTATTTTATTGAAAATTATAGAGTACCAAATAGGTCAGAATTGCGCATGATCAGGTATTCTGCACCGTCGAGAGAAAGTTCTGTTCCTGAGTATTTTCCATAAAGTACCTTGTCTCCAACTTTCACTGTCACAGGTTTCTCTGATGTACCATCACCTACGGCAATTACAGTTCCTTCTTGTGGTTTTTCCTTGGCAGTATCAGGAATGATAATACCGGAAGCTGTCTTTTCTTCTGCAGCAGCAGGTTCAACCAAAATTCTATCTTCGTTTGGTTTAAAGCTTACTTTTGACATGTTCTTATAAATTTTATTTGATTCTATAATAAGATATTTCTGAGAGCCATGTAGCATTTCTTATGCCAATCACTACTTGTGTCAAAAAGTCAGTATATCTAGCTGAATTAATGACAGTGCAGCATAAAATCAGGGATAGGGTGGCAGGGTTTTGTTAGAAAAAGGGCAAAAAAAATCCCGAACGGCTGCGTCCAGGATAATATATTATTTAGTCAATTCTGATTATTCTTCAGTTGCCTCTGGTTCTTCTACTTCAAGCGCATTGTCCAGGCTTTCGGTGCTGGCATCATCAGCCTCAACCCCTAGATTGGGAGCTGCTGTTTTTTCTAGTGCACTTTCGATGTTAGGGCTTACCACCTCGTCTGCTCTTGACTCTGTAATTAAGAATTTAGTTGAAAGCGTAAGTGAGATCAAGGCTATTGCCAGCCCCCAGGTAAGTTTTTCGAGTAGATCTCCGGTTTTTTTGACACCCATTAGTTGTGATGTTCCGGATCCACCGAATTGGCTCGTCAATCCTCCTCCTTTAGAGTTCTGCGCCAATACCACTAAAACCAGTACCACTGCTACAAAAACTATCAATACAATAATCGTAGTAAACATTTATTTCTTCTTTAATTTTTCAATTTGAGACGCAAAGTAAGACTTTTTTTGAGGATTTTTCAAAATTAATTTTTCGTAGATTGAAATGGCCTTTTCTACCTTGCCTTGGTTGAGCAGAATGTTGGCTAGATTTTCTGTGATAAGATCATCGGGGAACGCTTCGTACCTGGCAGCCAGGTCCTCTACCGGTTGCTGCTCTTCTGCCTTATTTTTAGATACCTGAATAGACGGATTCTGCTCAATAAAGGAATCAATAATTCCGATTTGATCTTCCTTGACTACTTTTTTAGGTTTTTTTTTTTCTGACGAGTCGTCCTCGTCTTTCTTGGGGGTCTTCTTGGCGGTGGCTTTTTTGCCCATCTTTGAGCCTATGGATGCCGACATCCTAAATTTAGGTGCAGGCTTCTTTGCGGGTTCTTTTTTTGCCTTTGAATCTTCTTTTTTAGTAGCAGTTTTCTTGGTTGCCTTAGCTTTAGTGGCGGTGGTTTTTTTCGCCTCCGTTGTCTTAGGTTCAACTTTCTTTTTACTTACGGCAGTCTTTTTTTCCGCTATAGGAGTTTTGGTTTCAGTCTTTTTGGCAGCTGCTGTAGATTTTTTGGTAGTAGCCGACTTGTCTTCAGTGGCTTTTGGAGCAGCTTTTTTGGTAGTTGTCTTTTTAGTTGTGGACTTAGTGGAAGCAGCTTTTGGTTTAGGTTCTTCAGCTACTTTTTTAGCTGCTACCTTCGTTGGTGTCTTCGTTGTTGTGGTAGTTTTGGCGGTTGTCTTTGTAGATGCCTTAGTTTCTTTGGTCTCTTTAGCCTCTTTTGGTTTCTCTGTAGTTTTTGATTTAGGACTGCTTTTGGTTAATGCCGTTGATCCTTTTTTGCGCACCTTTTCTTTAGTGAACTTTGTACCTCTCTTTAATACGCCTAGTCGGAATTTTTTACCTGTACTCGAGCTGCCCGGAGTGAGTTTAAGTTCCTGAATCTCCTTATCTATTTGACTGAGTTCTTCCTCGGTTTCTTCTGTGGATTTATCAGAACTAACGCTGATTTGAATTGGTATTTCTAATTCCTCTTCCTTGGCATCTTCTACCTTTTGGTCTACGGTTTCTTCCGCAGGAGAAACTTCTTCATTGGCTTCTGGCTCAGCCACCTCTTCATGAGTTTCTAAGTCAGAATCAGCATCTTTTGTGTCGTGTATTTCTGTGTCAGTTTCTGTCTCAATATCAACAACTTCCTCTTCTTCAGGTTTGACGACAGACTGTTCGATTTCTTCGACAACGTCTTTTTCTTCGGTGCCGGTTTCTGATTTTTCCTCCGTTCCTGCTATATCACCAGATGACTCTGCATCTACGATGGCGGTCAGTTCTTCGGAGGACAAACTGAAAGTGCCCTTATCTGGCTTTTTCTCTTCCGCCACAGGTGTGCTCTCCTCGTTCGGAATTTCGGGCGCTGAGTCTTTTACCTCATCTCTGCTCTTTTCAGATATTTTTGAGATGACTTTAGAAATGGACTCTTCTTCAGCTTCTACTTCTTCGGCTACCTGACTCTTGAGTTTTTCTACCTCATCTAAAGGCGCCTCTTCGGAGATTTCTGATTCAGAAATTACTTCTTCGGCGCTAGATTCAACTGTTGGTTCTGGTGTTGGTTCAACTGTTGGTTCTGGTGTTGGTTCTTTGGATGCTTCCGCCTGTGCTATTTCCTCTGATATTTCCGGTGTAGGAGTTTCTGCTACAGGTTCTTCTTTTTCTACTTCCGGCTCCTCTGTAGGTGTAGGGGATAGCGCTTCCTGTAGCGCGGATTCGGACATAGTCTGAGCAGCAGGTGAAGCGAACGGATCTTCGATCACAATTTCTTCAGGATGCTTTTTGTCATAGTCTAGATAGACTTCTCGACTGGCCTTCCATTTTTCCAGATTCTCATAAATTTCTTTTACAAGTGCATCTTGCTCAGCATCCGAATTGTGTTTCGGAGCTTTTCGAGGAGTGACTGGTGCTGCAGGCTTCTCAGCAGACTTAGCTTGAGTAGGTTTTGCCGGGGTGGGCTTTGAGCCAACTGCAGTAGTTTTAGTCGCAGTCGGATTAAATTTTATTTGTCCTTGAAAATAATGTTTAAGGATGTTTCTATTTGTAGAATAGATGGCCGCCGAGCTCATCAGTTGAGCGGAGGTTTTCTTTTTTAGTTTTCTTCCAGCATAGGCTAAAACACATCTGCCATTCTGGAAATAAGGGTTAGCTTGTATAATAGCCTCCAGCTCTACAAAATCGGCATCTGACATCTTATCAGGGGCCTTCATCAACTCAAGAAATGTTAGCTTATTCAAGTGTAGCTCTCAGTTTTGCGTAAGCGTTAAAGATAACAAAAATTACCAATTGGCAACAGAAGAGTTGAAAATATCCAGAATGATTTGGTCGAAGATCTCATTTACGTATTCTTCCTCATTGGCAGATAAATCCTCTCTGTTTTGATCAAAATCTTTAAAGAAGGAAAAAGTCCTCTCAAAATCGAATTGATCATCCTCAAGATTAACATAGGTGGCTGATACATATATAGTGATTCTGGTAAGGCTGGTCAAATCCAGTGCGTCAGGATCTTCGGCGGCCGACACGGCTACGGGAGTGAGCGTATAATTATCAATACTACCTTCCAATTGGAGATCACCTTCACCGTCGACTAATGTCAGACTGGTATTTCTCAGGTAGTAGTCCTTTATCCTTTCGGTAAATAGGGGGCTCATATTAGAAGGCCCCAAAGGCGAGTTATTGTAAAACGTCTGAATGGAGATCGTCTTGACATTAGGAGAAATCGAGGCTCCTGTAAACGAATACACACCGCAAGAGCTATTGGCTAACCCAAAGGCCAGTATAATAAATAGGCTAGTCTTCCAGTTCATAGTGTTTGATTTTTCTATAAAGAGTTCGCTCAGAGATACCCAGATCCTGTGCGGCGTACTTTCGTTTATTCCTGTTTTTTCTAAGGGCACGAATAATAAGTTCCTTTTCCTTTTTTTCTATGGATAGTGAATCATCTTGTTCGGTTTCATGAGCAATATCCTGCACCTTGTCAGGGTCAAAGTCTTGATAGTCATCTTCTGTGAGTATCACAGGATCGTCATCCATATTGTCAGAAAATTCTGAAAACTGCTCATCGCTGACTTCAAGATTACTAAATAGCTTTCCATGTTCTTTGATGATCTCTGCACGATCTGAGCTGTCACCAGCATTTTGCAGCACCAGCTTTTTTAATTCGTTCATATCCTTTTTCATATCGAATAGGATTTTATACAGGAGATCTCTTTCCGAGAAATTTTCACCGGACGAATCTGCAGGGCGATCAAGTAAAGCGGGCAGGTTGCTTACATTCTGGGGTAAATACTTTTTTAAGGTTTCTTCGTCCAGCGTCCTGTTCATTTCCAGTACAGAAATCTGTTCTGCGAGATTTTTCAACTGGCGAATATTGCCTGGAAATCTAAATCGCATCAGAGCCTCCTTGGCGCTCTCGGTGAGCTTGATTGGGTCTACATGATACTGTTCACCGAAGTCATAGGCAAATTTTCTAAAAAGCAGCTCTATATCAGCCCCTCTCTCTCTAAGAGCAGGGACATAGATAGGTACCGTATTAAGTCTATAATATAGGTCTTCTCTAAACTTCTTTTTTTCTACAGCAGTGATAAGATTTACATTCGTAGCAGCGAGGACTCGCACATTAGACTTCTGGGTTTTGGAAGATCCTACTTTTATAAACTCTCCATTTTCAAGCACCCTCAATAGTCTTGCCTGAGTACTCATTGGCATTTCGCCAATTTCGTCCAGAAATATTGTTCCACCATCGGTGACTTCGAAGTATCCTTTTCTTGCTTCATGTGCTCCTGTAAAGGAGCCTTTCTCATGGCCAAAAAGCTCTGAATCAATCGTGCCTTCAGGAATAGCACCGCAGTTGATCGCGATAAACTGACCGTGCTTTCTTTTGCTAAGTGAATGAATAATCTTTGAGAAAGACTCTTTACCGCTACCGCTTTCACCGGTGATAAGCACACTCATATCAGTGGGAGCCACCTGTGCTGCGACATTGATGGCTTGATTGAGCAATTGAGAATTTCCAATGATACCAAACCGCTGTTTGATAGATTGTATTTCTGATTCTTTCAAGGATTTGCTGATTTAATTTTCTACAACTGATGCCAATAATGTACCTGTGGTCACATCATTTACAACTACATGGACGTAATCTCCTTTTTGGAGGTTTCCTGCATCAAATACCGCTACTCTATTGCAAGTGGTTCTTCCTTGTAATTGTGTTTTTGATTTTCTCGATACGCCTTCTACAAGCACCTTATAAGTTTTACCAATGGTCATTTGATTTCTTTCCAGTGATAGCTTGCGTTGCAACTTGATTACCTCCGTCAAACGGCGTTTTTTAATATCCATTGAAATGTCATCCGCATATTTTTTTTCAGCCAAGGTTCCTGGTCTCTCAGAATAAAAAAACATGTACGAATAGTCATAGCGGACGTACTCCATCAGTGATAGTGTATCTCTATGCGCTTCCTCGGTCTCTCCACAAAACCCGGAAATCATATCACTGGAAATCCCACACTCTTCACCCAGTATTTCTCGAATTCTATCAATTTTGCTAATGTACCATTCCCGGTCATAAGTACGGTTCATTCGATCAAGCACTTCTGAGTTGCCACTTTGAGCTGGAAAATGAATGTACTTGCAAAGATTGTCGTACTTTTTCATTGTATACAGTACGTCGTCAGTAATGTCCTTAGGGTGAGAGGTTGAAAACCGTACCCTTAACAGGGGACTGACTTCGGCGACCATTTCAAGAAGATTGGCAAAGTTGATTACTTCCGAAGCATCAGATTTCTCAAGTCTGGCTTTATTATTTTGTTCTGCAGACCACTTATAGGAGTCTACATTTTGTCCAAGAAGTGTGACTTCTCGGTAACCTTTGCTCAGTAGGTCTTTTGCTTCCTCAACAATAGAGTGCGGATCTCGGCTTCGCTCTCTGCCTCGAGTAAATGGCACCACGCAGAAGGAGCACATGTTGTCGCATCCTCTCATGATAGATATGAAGGCCGTGACCCCGTTGGAGTTTAATCGAACAGGGCTGATGTCTGCATAAGTCTCTTCACGCGACAAGAACGTGTTTACGGCTTTTTGTCCGGTACTGACTTCTTCAAGCATATTGGGTAACTCCCGATAAGCGTCCGGGCCGACCACCAAATCCACGATTTTCTCTTCTTCGAGCAATTTTGATTTTAGTCTTTCAGCCATGCATCCCAATACACCGATGACCAAATCAGGATTTTTCTTCTTATAATGATTTATTTCAGATAGTCTGTTGCGTACCGTAGTTTCTGCCTTTTCGCGGATTGAGCACGTATTTAGGAAGGTTACATCTGCCTCTTCGATCGAAGAAGTGGTGCTATAGCCCTCTTTTTTCAGGATAGAAGATACGATCTCGCTATCCGAAAAATTCATCTGGCAGCCATAACTTTCGATGTACAATTTTTTTTGTCCAATGTTTTTCTCCTCTTTTGTAATATTAATGATGTCGCAGTTTTGCTCTGCTGGATCAATAATATCAATATCACCGATTATCTCTTTCACCTGTATTAAGTATTTTAAGTTAGCAAAGATAGATAAATGCGACAAAATGTCAGTTTTTATTTGAACTTGTAATAGAAAATCTTTTGTATGCCAGAACAAAGATTTTAACAGCGCCATCGTTGTTTTTTGAAATTAGTTAGGTTGGTTGATTTTGGGTAATGAGGAATTGGAATAATTACATATGGACAGCATATATAGGAATGATAGTATTCCTATGTCTGACTCGTGATTCTTACGCTCAGGAAAATACTCGAATCATATATGTGAAACTGGCAAGTCAAGGATTCGAAGGAGCTAGAACGCACGATCATGCAGATTTAAGCGCATCAGATATGGCTTCATTTCCGGGAGTGGTATCTATCGCCCCACTTACCTATGGCGGTGCGAAATCAGGAGCAAATGGTAGGGTGATCGCCCCGGTTAGTAAATATCTCGCAGGGATTCAAAAGATTAGACTATCCGAATCCATTGATCTGGAAACTTGGCTAAAAACTGTACGAGCATATAAGAACGTAATTTACGCGGAGCCAGAGCAGGAGGTGGAAATACTACTCACTCCAAATGATCCAAATGTATCCAATCAGACATATTTAGAAAAAATAGAGGCTTACGATGCATGGAATATCACCCAAGGTGATCCAAATATTGTGGTAGCCATAAGCGACAATGGAACGGACTATGACCATATAGACCTTGAGGATAAATTGGCCTTTAATACTTCTGATCCGGTAAATGGCCTGGATGACGATGAAAACGGATATATCGACGATTACCTCGGCTGGGATGTCGCAGATAGCGATAACAACCCGTATGGTGATACTCCTAGTTCCAATCCCTCTCACGGTACACTAGTGGCAGGTATAGTAGCTGCCAGCACTAATAATAATGAAGGTATGGCTGGGGTAGGGTACCATACTTCCTATTTGCCTATCAAGGTATTTAAGTCCTCCAACGGTGGTTCGAGCAATTCATACGAATCGATAGTATATGCCGCTGATCGAGGGTGTGAGGTGATTAATTTATCGTGGGGCGGAGTAGGGTTTAAATCTTCCGCTCTTCAGGATATGATTAGTTATGCAGTGCTGGAGAAGGATATGGTAGTAGTTGCTGCTGCGGGTAATACAAACGCAGATTTAGATTTTTATCCAGCCTCGTATGACTATGTACTTTCTGTGGGAATGACAGATATCAACGACAATAAGCAGGCAGGTGCCACCTACAGTTATAAAATTGATCTGATGGCGCCCGGAGGATCGATCTTTTCGACGGCCAATAATGATACTTACCAGACCAGGTCGGGATCGTCATTTGCTGCTCCTCAGGTGGCAGCGACCGCCGCACTGGTAAGAGATGTATTTCCCGACCTCAATGCGATTCAGGTGATGGAGCAGGTACGAATGACTTCTGACGATATTTACGATGTAGGGTCAAATTCCGATTATGAAGGTAAACTTGGAAAAGGGAGACTAAATATGAGACGAGCAGTGTCTGAGAATGAAGTAGGAGCCATTCGATCATTCAATTATTCATATTCAGGACCTTTTGGAGGATTGGTATTTCAAGATGATACCGTGGTGGTGGATATCAGCTTCGTCAACCTGCTCAGACCGTTGGAAAATGCTAAAGTTAACATTACCTCGCTATCCAGTTATGTAGAGGTGCTCAACAATGAAATCGTTCTGGGTGACTTGCAAACCTTTGATTCATTAAAAAATATCGAGATCAACATTCGGATGAAATCCGATTTACCAGCAGAAGAAAAGCTTGGTTTTAGGATGGACTACTCTGATAAACTCGGCTATGATGATTTTCAGTATTTTGAGTTTACCTCTGCGCCGGATTATATAGAAATGGACAACGGCATCATTGAACTTACGGTAGGCTCAAATGGTAGACTTGGGTATGCAGATGATGTTTTGGCTAATGGTATTGGGTTGAAATATAATGACGAGCGGATAGCCAACTTTATGGGAATCATGGTTGGCAATGATCCAGATTCTATCTCTGACAATATCATCAACAGCTTTTCTAGCTTTACCTGCGAAGACGATTTGGTCAGCAGTAGAAACATTAAATATGTAGAAAGTGACGACGCAGACTACTATAGCTTAGGCGTGATATCCGATGATGGGGCCGATCGCATTCACGGTTTTCTGATCGAACAGGAATACTTAGGATGGGATGACGAAGACAACAACGACTTCTTGCTTATAGAATACCGATTGACAAATACAAAGGATTTCGATAAGGACAATATGAAATTTGGTCTATATATGGATTTCAATCTTGGGGATTCTACGACCAACTTCGTTGACTGGGACGCTGCCAACAAACTTGCATATACCAGCAGCGAAGAGGAGACCGATCTCTTAGTGGGCGTCGCATTAATTACCGACCACAGCGCTATTGCCAATGCCATAGACTTGTTTGATCAAGATCAAAAAGTTGTAGATGTGCCAAGTGATTTGATCCTGGACGATCAATTTAAGTATGATTTGATGAATACTGAAAAGACCAGTGCAGGAGGAGCCTCAGGAAATGATGTTGCCCAGCTGCTGACTGCCGATTTGGAGACCTTTAGTGCCTATGGATCTGAGAAGATAGCTTACGTAATTGTATTTGGAGAAGACCTTGCAGAGCTCATAGCCAATACAAACAAAGCCAAGTCCAAATATGCAGATTTCCTGAATACTCCACCGTTGAATTATGTCGTGGGTACGTGTGAGGATGAAGATCTATACCTTGAGAATGATGATCCCATATCTGTCTACTCAGATGTGCTTGGAAGTGACCTCATCGCTAGCGGGACTCAGCTTGTGCTGGGGCCCTTTAATGATAATACCTCGTTATATTATAAGGAAATCACGGGAGGATATGAATCGGATATTTATGAAATGCAGGTGTCAATCGCTAATCCGCAAATAAATTTTAGCACGACTCCTGAGATACTTTACCTCGGCGACAATGCAACAAATGAAGTGCAGTTTCAGGATTTGAGCCTGGGAGCAAACCAGTGGAGTTGGGATTTTGATAACGGATCATTTTCTTCTGCCAAGAACCCCAGAACCTCTTTCTCTGAGGCAGGTGATTACGAAATAAGCTTCACTTCCACCACTGATATAGGGTGTACGGAGTCCATGATCAGGGATTACCAGGTTAGGGAAAGGGGAGATGCTCCTATCATCGATGATCAAATCGTCTGCGAAGGCAGTGCGGTTAGCATTTCGGCTTCTAATTCTTCTGCATTGCGTTTTTTCTATACCCAGCACAGCGACGATGCTTTTTATGAGGGGTCTGATTATTCGATTTCAGCAATCAATGAAAGCGTGACCTACTACGTGTCCTCTGTAGCCTCAGAGAATGAAAGCATCAAGGTGCCAGTAAATATTACGGTAGATCCTGTCTTGGCATCATTTAGTTACCTACCAGATACCTTGGATTTCTCTAGCGCCTCACTGATTAGAATCATAGATGAGAGCACTGATGCCTCCAAAGTCGTGTGGATAATTAATAATTCAACTCAGACTGGAGGCGACTCTTTTGTATATGACTATTCTGGGATGTCTAGTGTGGAGATTACCCAAGAAGTGCAAAGCGATAATGGGTGTGAGAGTAGTCTGACCAAAACTGTAGCCCTGACTTCATCTTCTAAAAGTGGTATTACGGCTGAGGATATTTGTGAATGGGAATATGTGACCGCAGAGCCCCAGTATGGTGATTATTTTGTGTTTTATGATGATGTGCTGAAATCAAATATAATTGAGAAAGGGAAGAAGGTTACTTTTGGACCTATCCGGACGGATACCTCATACTTTATATCCAATATTTCTAATTATTTGGAAAGTGAATTGATCGAATATGAGATAAATGTGGATGAGTTTCAAACTAAAATAATAGCTAGTCCTGATAGTCTCTATATTGATTCGGACAGGAATGCCTCATTTTCTATTGACAATACATCTGCTCTGTCCACCGAATGGATCCAGGACGACGGGCAGAAGGCGCTAGTTTTAGCTCCGACATTTACTTATCAGCAGGCAGGTCAGTATCTACTGACTGCAATATCAAAAAATGCAGGTGCGTGCCTGGATACAGCCACCATGAATTATCGCGTATTTCAAGTATTGGATGCGGATCACACGCTACAAAACCTTATCCTATTTCCGAACCCAACCACCGATCGTCTCAAGCTGAACTCTAGCACAGCATTGCGTAATCTGGAAGTCTACCATGTGAATGGCACAAAGGACAACATCAAGATCAACTATCTAAAAGATGGTGCTCTGTTATTTCTTGACCATTTGCCAAGCGGGGTGTACTTCGTTCAGGGCTTGGCAAATGAACAAGTCTTTAGGCTCAAGTTTGTAAAGAAGTAAGAACCTAGTTTTGAATCAAGGTGCCTTTTTTGAGTTTCCTCAATTCTCCTTTTGTCAATTCTTTTGCAATAATCGCTTCAGAAAACGCTGGTTTTTTACCTAATAATTTTTTTGAAAATGGTTGCGGTTCGTTTCCATCTATGTTGTAATTAATGCCCAATGATTTGAATTTTCCCTCTCCAGTATATTGATAAAGAACGGTCTGTATGTAATCCGGTTGATCAATAATTGCAATTGGCTGCCCAGGATAAACATACTTTCCATATTTCACTTGTCCCAGTTCTTGTGAAATGTTTTTGTATACCATGATGGTACCGTCTTCATGCCTGACTTCAATAGATTTTTGATCGGAAATTCTATCTAAGCCATGAAACATATTTGGCACCGCCATGACGAGCCCTTTTCGCATACAATAGACAGTGTCGCCAATTGAACTGGCGAATGAATTTTCATATATTTCATTAGATTGAGATATGAATGGTGTGAGCGTCTCTGTCATTATCGGGACTAAGTATGGAAATTTTTTATCCGGCAGCTCTTTTGGTTCCGCTATCTTAAACTTATAACTATACTGATATTGAAAGCCTTTATCTCGATTGTACTTGTAAAACTCTATAAGTCGAATTGATCCATGCGGAACTACAAATTCTTTTTCACTCACTGCTGGTCTGAGGTTTATTACATTCTTGAATAAAACAGTAACATTATATGTGTACAGGGAGCGATTTTTGGCATAAAAGAAAACCTTATCATCACGCTCTGTCACTTCAATTTCTATTGGGTGGTCAACTCTATTTTTGAAAATTGCAATATTTTCAACCCTCCGTGACGTCTGAGCCCAAATTGATTGAGTACTTAGAGAAATAGTAATAAGCAATAGAAAACTTCTCATCATCTGATTTTTCAATTTTTTATTGAGCGGCAAGATTATAGTAATAGCCAATGAATGCAATAAAATGTAATTCTTATTTGATATCGATCATAACTTAATTTAGAATATACCAAATCCTGTTCCAACCAGTGATTTAATAGTTGTGTCTTAGAAATGAATCAAAGAAAAAAACAATGAAGATTTTTCCAATGCTTTTTATTATTCTGTTGACATTTTTCTCATGTGAGGAAGCTGCACTGAATAGCCAGTCAGATACTAACCGTGTGGTAATCAGCCAGGAACAGTTCGATACCGCATGGGCTGATTTACAATCAGAAGAATCTGATTCAGATCCTTTTCAATTGAATAGTCTGATGTTCGATGGTACAAAATTGATGGTCAATGTCTCATATAGTGGAGGTTGCAAGCCGCATGATTTCCAGCTGATTTGGCCAGAATCGATGATGCTGATTATGCCGCCGAGATATACCGTCATATTGATGCATGATGCAAATGATGATTCTTGCGAAGCTTACCTCACAGAAACTCTCACCTTTGATCTTGCTGCCCTCGATTTGGGTATCACCGAGGAGGTAATTGACCAAATGGATTTCACGCTGATTAATGGTAGTGATGGAGACCAATCTCTCAAACTAATCCACTAAGTATGAAGGTGGATTAAATGACTAAATAAAATGAAATAAAGTGTAACCGATCAGGATATATAGCTGTCTTATGAAGAGTTAACTCAATAATATCAGTGGTGCAACCTTTTGAGAATGAATTGCATCTACCGGATATTATAAAACTCAAAAACTCAAGTCATGCTTAAAAATTATATCAATGTCGCAGTCAGGAACCTCCTGAAGCACAAGTTTTACTCAATACTAAATATTCTGGGATTATCAATTGGTCTAACCTGCTTTATGATGATCTCACTCTTCGTTTTGGACGAACTGTCCTTTGATCGATTCCATTCAGGATCAGAAAACATTTATCGAATAGATTTTCAAGCCAAACTCAATGGCTCAGATCACATTTCCTGCAGAGTCGGAGCGCCGGCTGCACAGGCCATACTAAATGACTATCCTATTGTCGAGGATGCAATTCGAATGTCGGCTACCGGTAACTGGTTCATAAAAGAGAAGGGATTTGAAAAAACATTCAAAGAGGAAAATGTCATGATGGCGGATTCCAATTTTTTCTCATTTTTCACTGTGCCTATGATTCATGGCAATCCCAAAACAGCGCTGGTAAGACCCAATACCCTGGTTATGGATCAATCTACTGCAGAAAAAATGTTTGGAGCGGCAAATCCTATTGGCAAAACTTTGGTACTGGACAATACCGCAGATTATGAAATTACCGGAGTCTACGAAGACCTGCCTAAGAATTCACATTTCCGTCAAAATATTATCCTGTCTGTTGCCAGTTTCCCGCGTAGAGCAAACAGCTCCAATTGGGTGAATACTAGTTTTAATACTTATCTAAAATTTCAGAAGGGCATTTCTTCTGAGCAATTGGTTGCCAATTTTCCGGCTTTAATCGAAAAGTACATTGGTCCATTGATTCAAAAATTCTTCGGCCAAAGTCTTGCTGAATTTAGCGACGCTGGCAACCACGTGGGCTTCTCTCTATTTCCCCTAGAGGATATTCATTTGTATTCCGACCAGGATGGAGAGCTTGGTGCCAACAGTGACGTCAGCTACGTATACATTTTTTCGGCGGTAGCCTTATTTATTTTACTCCTTGCCTGTATCAATTTCATGAATTTGGCTACGGCTCGTTCGGCTAGTCGGGCTAAAGAAGTAGGAGTGAGGAAAGTGATGGGAGCTCTTAAAAATCAGCTTGTTTATCAATTCATAGCTGAGGCGCTGGTCATTAGTTTTATCTCCATTGTCCTTGCTTATTTGCTAACCATGCTATTCATGGGCTCATTCAACGAGTTGGCCTCTAAGGAATTAGCCGTACTGCAGCTATTTGAAGCGAGCTATATCTTCTATATGCTGATGATCATGCTTGTGGTAGGGCTATTTGCCGGGAGTTATCCAGCGTTCTATTTATCCAGATTTCAACCGGCAGAGGTGCTCAAGGGTAAGGTCAGAATGGGAATGAAAAGTGGAGTTTTGAGAAGTCTACTCGTCGTATTTCAGTTTAGTATCTCTATTATATTAATGATAGGTACTGCTGTGGTTTTTGATCAGCTTTCATTTATTCAGAATAAAAAACTAGGGTTTAATAAAGATCAGATTTTGATGGTAGAAGATGCCTGGATTCTAGATAATAAGGTAGAGACTTTCAAGAATGAAGTAAAAAGAAATATTAATGTAGAAGGAGCGACAGTGACAGGTTTTACTCCGGTAGGTGGAAATACTGGTGGCGATTTGTTTTTTAAAACGCCAACGGGAGAAGCGGATATGAGTATGGTGTTGGATATAGCTACCGTAGATCACGATTTCGCAGAGACTCTGGATATTAAAATGGCTGAGGGTAGATTTTTCTCAAGGGAATTCCTGTCCGACAGTACGGGAGTAGTGCTGAACGCAGCTGCTGCAAAGATTTTCGGATATGAGCACCCAGTAGGTGACAAACTTTATACCTACGGCGGCAGTCAGGAGGAGCCCATAGTGGTGGACCTGAGGATCATTGGAGTAGTTGAGGATTTTCACTATAAGTCTTTAAGAGACAATATCACTCCACTTGTATTTATGCTGGGCAACTCTACAGGAACGGCGATGTTCAAAGTGAATACTCAAAATATTCAAAGTACCGTGGCTTCGATTGAGAATACCTGGTCTGAGATTGCCCCAGGGCAACCTTTCTCATACAGTTTTATGGATCAAAAATTTGACAGTATGTATGAGGCTGAGCAAAAAATAGGTCAGATCTTTAGCGTATTTGCAGGGTTGGGCATATTGATAGCGTGTTTAGGGTTGTTTGGGTTAGCATCCTTTACCGCCGAGCAAAAAACAAAAGAAATAGGGATTAGAAAGGCCATGGGAGCGTCGATTTCGGGAATCGTCCTGATGCTGTCCAAAAACTTCCTAAAGCTGGTCGGCATATCATTTATACTAGCCGTGCCTGCAGCATATTATGCTATGGGTTATTGGTTAGAAGATTTTGCCTATCGTACGGATATCAAGCCGCTCACATTTGTAGTGGTAGGCGTAGTCGCGCTTGCGATCGCCTGGCTCACCATGGGGTTTCAGTCCTGGAAGGCCGCAAGGATGAATCCGACACAATCCTTGAGAGAAGAATAAGCATTGATTTCAAGTTGAGTTATAAGCCACACCGAAAGGTGTGGCTTTCTTTATTGCGGCAAATCCGGAATGCCTATATTCATAAGTGCATCACCACGGTTTACAACAGGATTGTTGTTTATAGATAATACATATCCGCTTGTCTGACTTTTCATCGGATGTTCGAATTCGCCAAAAGGCCCGGTAATTAATCCAACCACATTTCCTTTTTTCACCTCTTCTCCTGGGCGAAAGAAGGAATGATATATGCCGCCGGCTCGAGCTCTTAACCAGGTGGATTTTTTTATCATCAAACTTGGTATATTGATTTCAGGAGCATCATTGCGCATTTTCAGGTGTTTCATTACCCGTAGCAATCCATTGACTCCCTCGTCGATGGCGTTTTTTCTAAGCCTTAGTGATTCTCCACCTTCGTACACCAGAATAGATTTTCCTTGATTGGCGGCTTCTTTTCTAAATGACTTCTCACGAAAAGGTGAATTAATTATAAAGCGTGGAGCAAAGGCCTGAGCCAACTCTAAATTCATTGGATCCCCAAGCATGGCTCTGATCTGAGGGTAGTTGTTGATTCTAGCGCCTCCCGTATGAAAATCAATACCATGATCGATTAAAGGAAGTATGTCTTGTGAAAGTCTATAAGCCAGCTGGCTTGCAAGTGATCCGTTTTTTGTCCCTGGAAACGACCTGTTGATGTCCTTGCCACCATCAGTCACTTGTCTTGAGAAGTGGATAAACCCATAGATATTGAGTATTGGAATGCAGATCGTTGTACCGATTAGTGGCTTGTTGTATCCTTTTGCTACAATCCGTCGCACGATTTCAATTCCATTGATTTCGTCTCCATGCATTCCGCCTGTGATAAGCAAGGTTGGACCTGGATTAACAGATCGACTCACTATGACAGGTATGTCAATCGGCGTACGAGTAGGCAACTTGGCAATTTGTGCATCTATCTGTTTCTCCTCACCCGCTGCAATGGTGACTCCCGCAATCTTAAAATCCTGAACGCTCATATTTTAGGCATCTACTTTTTTCCTTTTTTTCAACATTCCATTCTCAATATACTCTACTATTTTGCCAGCGATATCCACTCCGGTGGCTTTTTCAATCCCTTCTAATCCGGGAGAAGAATTTACTTCGAGGATAAGCGGACCTCTTTTGGATTGTAGCATGTCCACACCAGCTATTTTCAAGCCCATGGCCTCTGCTGCTTTCAATGCTGCAGTCTTTTCAGCTCGCTTCAGGGTTATAATATTGGCACTGCCTCCGCGATGAAGGTTGGATCGGAATTCACCTTCTTTGCCTTGGCGTTTCATCGCACCTACTACCTCACCATTTACGATAAATGCTCGTATATCTGCTCCGCCTGATTCTTCTATAAATTCCTGTAGAATCACTCTTGCTTTTAATCCCTCAAAGGCTTCTATAACAGATTTCGCAGCCTTGTTGGACTCAGCCAGTACAACACCGAGACCTTGCGTGCCTTCCAATAGTTTAATTACGACGGGTGCATTACCGACATGTTTGAGTGTGTTGTTTTCTTCTTTAGAAAAATTGGTAAAGGCCGTTTTCGGCATTCCAACGCCAGATCTGGACAAAATTTGAAGACTCCTTAGTTTATCTCTTGATCTGGTAATTGCCAATGAACTTACCGCAGAAAACACCCGCATCATTTCGAACTGTCTTACCACAGCTGTGCCATAGTAAGTTACAGAAGCACCGATTCTAGGAATAACGGCATCTATTTCATCCAGCTTCTCACCCTGAAAATAGATTGATGGCCCACTCTCTTCAATGATAATATCACACTTGAGGTGATCAATGATGATTCCTTCATGCCCACGTGCTTGGATGGCTTCTAATAATCTTTTGGTAGAGTATAAGTTTGGATTTCTTGATAGGATTGCGATTTTCATACTTTAATTTTTTTTAGTTCAAAAGATTGGTTTGTAAGCTCCACGTCTACAATAAAATGTGAGGCCAGTAGTTTTCTGCCTAGTAAGATCGGGTATTTCATCTCAGTTCTATCAGTTAAAGAAAAAGAGGTTCTGAATTTTTTACCAAACAGGACAACAGTGGTCTTGATTATATATCGTTCTTCCACGTGTCCAGATGAGCTTCTGATTTTCTTCTTGATAAAATCGGCACTGTGATATAAGTTTTCCTCACCGTTGCCAGCCAGTGGGATACAAAAGAAAATACTATCCTTTCCGTTATGATCACCATGTTCAATCTTCGAACAATGTATCGCAGAACGATTGGCGCCTGTGTCAATTTTGGCATCAATATTTTCCAGTCCAAACTCAGGTAAATCTATTTTGTCGATTCTACCAATGATTTTTTTTTTCATTACTTAACTAAACTTATATTCTTATGATAATGTACAGTAGACAAGATAGCTTACTTGAATGGTTTCTCGTTGATTAATGGATAGTTTTATCTTAGCCTAATTCTACAAGATCAACACCAGAAGAGTTGTGATCATGGCGCTTAAAATCAACTCAGCAAGAATCGGGTTTTAGTTAGCCTGGAGGGCTTCTATTTTTGATTCATCAATAGATACTATTATGAACGAGCAAGATCAAATCAATTATCAACGAGTGGCGGAGGCCATCGCCTATATTCAGACTAATTTTAAGCACCAACCTGGACTGGACGAAGTAGCCAGTCATGTGCATCTTAGTGCCTTTCACTTTCAAAGACTCTTTACCGAGTGGGCAGGAGTGAGTCCTAAAAAATTCTTGCAATACCTGAGTGTCGGACATGCAAAACAAATATTGCAGCAGCCGGAATCTACCTTGTTTAGTGCAGCCCATGATACTGGGCTATCCGGTACAGGCAGATTACATGATCTATTTGTGAATATAGAGGGTATGACCCCGGGAGAGTATAAAAATGGTGGTGAAAACCTTTCTATCAACTATAGCTACACCTGGTCTCGTTTTGGAGGTTTACTCATGGCTTCCACACCAAAGGGAATTTGCTATATGGGTTTTGTAGAAAATAAAGCCAAAACTTTTGAGGTGCTCACAAATAAATTTCCACATGCAAAATTCACAGAGCAGCTAGACGAGATTCAGGAAAATGCATTGAGAGTTTACAATTCGGATTGGGATCATATTGATCAGATTAAACTACACCTAAAAGGCACCAACTTTCAACTAAAAGTATGGGAAGCCTTGTTGAAAGTGCCCTCAGGCCAACTATCGACCTATGGTAAAATAGCTGAACAAATAAAAAGTCCCAAAGCATCGAGAGCGGTAGGCACAGCTATCGGAAGCAATCCTGTGGCCTTCTTGATTCCTTGTCACCGAGTCATACAGTCGAGCGGTGCATTAGGAGGCTATCGATGGGGAGAGACTAGAAAATCTGCAATCATAGGGTGGGAATCTGCTCAACTTGAGATGGCTCAGGCGGTGTGATGAGCAGTAGAATATTACTGAGCGAGATTGATTGGTTGTCAGTTACTGCCGATCTTAATCAAAACGGGTACGCCTATATTTCTGATGTGCTTTCCAAAGAGGTGTGTAATGAACTGATTGGCGCCTACGAGAATCCAGATCTTTACCGCAAGATTGTTGTAATGGAACGTCACCGTTTTGGGCTGGGAGAATACAAGTATTTTGATTATCCTCTGCTGTCAATTGTGCAGCAGTTGAGAGAGGATCTTTATAGCCATATCAGAGCAGTTGCTAACTTATGGCAAGGTGTTTTAAAACTAGGCAGTCAGTTTCCTGATACACATGAGCAATGGATCGAATATTGCCATAGCCAGGGTCAGATTGAGGCTACTCCATTGATTCTTAAATATGGAAAGGGTGGATTCAATACCCTACATCAGGATATGTATGGCGAAGTTTATTTTCCTTTGCAAGCCGCATTCTTCCTAAATGATCCAAATACAGATTATCAAGGAGGTGAGTTTGTCTTGACAGAGCAGGTACCCAGAGCCCAGTCAAAGGTTATGGTTTTGAAACCCGACCGGGGAGCCGTGGTAATTTTCGCTTCCAATTTCCGACCAATCAAAGGATCAAGGGGATACTATCGAGCGACCATGCGTCATGGAGTAAGTGAAGTCCGGTCTGGTAATCGGCACACGCTGGGTATTATATTTCATGATGCTTTAAAATAAACCGAATGATTGATCACACGACTCTCGACGACCTAGAACTGCATAAGCATATTAGAGCACAAAAAATAAGGCTTGGAGGAAATAAGCGATTGATGATATTTGGCACGCTGGATTGTCGCTCTGGCAAGCGAATGAAAAAGCAAAACCGTGTCTTTTTCACGAGTGAAGATGAGGCCTTAAGTGAAGGTTACAGACCCTGCGGTCATTGTATGAGAGAGAAATATAACGAATGGAAAAATGGACTTGTTTAGCGCGACTGCCCAACCCAATATTTTACCCTATGACGGTGATGTACGTTATTATGGTAAAATTCTAGGGACCGAAAAAGCACAATACTATTTAGAGAAACTGCTTCAGCAGGTCGAATGGAAGAATGATGAGGCGGTGATTTTTGGCAAACATATCGTCACCAAAAGAAAAGCAGCGTGGTATGGAGATAGCGCCTATGCTTACACCTATTCGAATACTACCAAACACGCCTTGCCATGGACCAAAGACTTACTTGCGTTAAAATCACTAATTGAGGAGCAAGTGGGTAGCAAATTCAATTCATGTTTACTGAATTTATATCACAGTGGAGAGGAGGGAATGGCCTGGCATAGTGATGATGAGAAGGCGCTTGGAAAGCATACGACTATAGCCTCGTTAAGCCTTGGTGCTGATCGTAAGTTCTCATTCAAGCATAAATCTTCCAGCCAGACACTGTCATTGATCTTAGAACGAGGCAGCCTTCTGGTGATGCAAGGAACTACACAAAGCCATTGGTTGCATAGTCTGCCAAAATCCAGGAAGGTCAAGGCGCCCAGGATCAATCTCACGTTTCGTACGATAATAGAATGACTAATTAATGTCCGTGAATCTGACTTAATAAAAAGTACTATTTTGCGGATAAAACAATTTGTCTTTGCAACCCAATATTCAAAAACTAAGTCTGGATAATCCTGAGCAGGCCGAGAAGGCTTGGAAGCTTTTTCAAAAATCCTATCGAATGGAGGCTGACCTGATCGAAACAGATGATTTTCCACCATTGAGACGTACAATTCAAGAAATGCAGTCTAGCTCCACCAGGTTTTACGGTTTTATTATTGATGGCGGCCTGGCAGGGGTGATAGAACTGAATTCTGTATCCCAAGAGCTGGATATTTGCAGTTTGGTTGTGGATCCTTATCATTTCAGAAAAGGTATTGCCAGCCAGCTGCTGGAGTTCGCCATTGAAACCTATCAGCCATCTACCTGTGTCGTCGAGACTGCCACTAAAAATTTACCGGCCATCAGACTCTATCAATCGAAAGGATTTGTAGAAGAAGAGATATGGATGACTAACTTTGATATTGAAAAAATTAAGCTCAGAAGAGCTAGTAAATAATATGACTACAACCATTATCATCACTTTTTGTTCGCTGACATTGATTGCGTATTTATTCAACCTTACCTCGGCGAAGACAAGAGTGCCCTCTGTGATCCTGCTGCTGATTGTCGGTTGGCTGATTAAGCAGGGAGTAAATATGATGGATTTTAAAATTCCCGATCTGTCTGTTATTTTACCAGTGCTTGCTACAGCTGGATTGATCTTGATCGTGCTGGAAGGGTCTCTGGAGTTGAGACTGAATAAATCTAAGCTAGGGCTGATAAAGAAGTCCTTCGTTGGGGCGATAGTACCGATGATTTTACTGACTTTTATTTTGGCTTATATTTTTCATGTGGTAGGTGGATATCCATTTCTGCAATGCATGACCAACGCAATACCCTTATGTATCATTAGCAGTGCGATTGCTGTACCCAGTGTGGTCAATTTATCCGAGTTTGATCGCGAATTCGTAATTTATGAAAGCAGCCTTTCAGATATCTTGGGCGTGCTTTTTTTCAACTTCATTCTGCTATATGACAGTATTGGAGTCACCTCTTTTGGATATTTTGGACTTCAATTGGTAGCGATTGTGATACTTTCATTTATTGCCACCATCGGACTATCCCTACTGATCAGCAGGATCGATCATCATGTCAAATTTATCCCAATCATTTTGCTTGTGATTCTCATATACACCGTACTCAAAGTGTATCACTTGCCTGCACTGATTTTCATTCTGATTTTTGGACTTTTTATCGGCAATGTTGATCGACTAAGATGGTTTGTGTGGATCAATAGATTTCATCTGGAGGCCTTAGAAAATGAAAGTATTAAATTCAAGGAGTTGACAATAGAACTTGCCTTTTTAGTGAGAGCACTCTTTTTTATTTTATTCGGCTATTTATTAGAGACTACAGATATTATCAACCTTCAAACCTTACCATGGTCGATTGGTTTTGTCGTCCTGTTTTTTGCGGTTCGTTGGATTCAAATGAAGCTAAGTAAAATTGCCCTAAAGCCCTTAATGTTCGTGGCTCCCAGGGGTTTGATCACAATTCTACTTTTTCTCAGTATAGCAGCAAATCAGCAGATTCCATATGTCAATAATTCGCTGATTATTCAAATCATCATTCTTACGGCACTGGTTATGACTGCAGTGTTAATTACAACGGAACCAACGGAAGAAGTACCAAAGGATGAGCTTGTAGAAGATTCTCTGGACAAAACTGTACGTCCATCAGAAGGATGATCCGAATGCTTTACGAATTGGGTTAGTCTTTTTTGTATTTTTTGTAATACTCCATTGCTTTAGGCAACTGAGCATTGAGATCTGAGATTCTGGTATCGTGAGAAGGGTGAGTAGACTGCCACTCTGGTGGTGCCTGTCCTCCTGATCCAGCGGCCATCCGCTCCCAAAATTTGGGTGCCGCTTTCGGATTGTATCCGGCGATGGCCATAAAGATCAAACCGATTTTATCCGCTTCAGATTCGTGAGTTCTTGAAAACTTCAACATCCCGAGTTGTGTACCCGCTCCTATGGACTGCATAAGCAATTCTTGAGTACCGGTAGGATTAGAACCCATGGCTACTTGCAGTGACCCCAAGCCAAGCTGAGCCACCATACCCTGGCTCATTCGCTCACGTCCGTGACTGGCTACTGCATGAGCTACCTCATGACCCATCACTACAGCCACACCTGTTTCATTTTTGCATATTGGCATGATCCCAGTATAGAAGGCCACTTTGCCTCCAGGCATACACCAGGCATTTACCGTGCTGTCATTGTCAATCAAATTAAATTCCCAATTGAATCCATCTAGTGCCTCACTAAAACCTTGCTCTTCAGCATATAATTCTACAGCCTTTTGTATTCTGCTACCTACACGCTTTATCATGGCAGATTGCCCTTTATTGTCAGACAGTTTTGCCTCTTTTATGACCTGCTCATATTGAGCAAAGCTCATAGGAATTATTTCATCATTCTTGACAGTACTGAGCTGTTTGCGTCCAGTGACAGGAACCGTAGCACATTGGACCAACAATAGACCGGCTACAAAAAGTGATAAGAAACTAAAATATTTCATAGGGCTTTCAGATTATCTTTTACAATAAATTATCTTCACGATTGAATAAACAAAGCTAATCAGTTTTTAATCATTTGAAGGATCTGAAAAAATGAAAATATTGGCCATAGGTAGAAATTATGCGAAGCATATCGAAGAGCTGAACAATGAGCGTCCGGATGAGCCGGTAGTTTTCGGTAAACCCGAAACCGCGATCTTGAAAAATAATGCGCCATTTTATTACCCAGACTTCTCGAATGACATCCATCATGAAGTAGAAATACTGATAAAGATTTGTAAAGTAGGTAAGAATATCGATCAAAAATTCGCCCATAAATACTATGATGAAATTGGAATTGGAATCGATTTTACAGCCAGAGATTTGCAGTCCAAAGCTAAGGCCAAAGGATTGCCATGGGATCTGGCGAAGGGTTTTAACGGATCAGCTCCTATTTCAGATTTCATTCCAAAATCTGATTTCGATCTATCCAACCTTAACTTTAGCCTTAAAAAGGACGGGCAGGAAGTCCAGTTGGGAAATACCTCGTTTATGCTATTCAACTTTGATTATCTTGTTTCATATGTTTCTCGGTTTTTTATGTTAAAAAAAGGAGATATTATCTTTTCAGGAACCCCGGAGGGAGTAGGGCCTGTGAAAATCGGAAATCGACTTGAAGCATTTATTGAGGATAAAAAAATGATGGATTTTGAAGTTAAATAGGCCGCTATTTTTTCTACTAGTTTGTCTTACGCTAGAGAGCTACAGTCAGATTGCGCCTGCCAAAGGCGATTTTATGTTTCCGGTCAGACCCAGGCAGGAAAACTATCTGGCTGGCACCATGGGCGAATTACGATCCTCTCATTTTCACTCAGGGTTAGATATTAAAACAAGTGGTATTACTGGGTTGCCGGTATATGCAGCTGCAGATGGGTATGTCCAACGTGTGCGAGTGGCCCTCAGTGGATACGGCAATGCACTCTATCTTGTACATCCTCACAACGGTACTGTGACGGTCTATGCTCATTTAAAGTCTTTTCATGAAGATGTCGCAGCATATGTAAGATCCGAGCAGTACAAAGCCGAATCATTTGCCGTGGACTTGTATCCGGAAAAAGATAAGTATGTTTTTAAGAAAGGAGAGGTCATCGCGCTGTCTGGCAATTCTGGGTCATCCTCTGGTCCTCACCTTCATTTTGAAGTGCGAACCTTGAGGCATCGCGTGCTCGACCCATTGGACTATGGGTTTGATGAAATAGTAGATAAGGAGGCTCCGGTGCTCGGGCAGGTGGCGTTTGTTACGATGGATAAACATTCCCGCGTCAACGGCATGTTTGGGCGAGTCGAATTTGATGTATTACTTGATGATCAGGGAGGTGCATATATAGCCGAAGGTATTTCACTTTTTGGCAATATTGGTGTTGAGATCTATGCCTATGACAAATTTGATGGAGCGAGAAATAGAAATGGAGTGAGGTTTCAAACTATGTATTTTGACGGCCATCCTGTTTTTGAACAAAAAATCGAACAGATCAATTTCAGCACTCAGCGCAACATTCTGGTTCATACCAACTATAAAAGAGCTAGAGAAGGAGGTAGAAGATTTAATAAACTGTATGTTGATAATGGCAACATGCTCAAGTTTTATGATACAAATTCAAAATCGGGTCTGCTGAGCATTTTTGATCCTATGGAGCATACACTTGATGTGAGATTGGAAGATGCCTATGGCAATGTCAATATGGTCAATCTCAAGATCAATGATAAGGAGTTTAGTCGAGACAGAAAGCTTAAACACACCTATGGATTGGATGCCAATGGTTATGACGTCATCGGAGATTTTTTGGAGATAGAAAGCGAAGAAGGATATTGTTCAGCAGATTTTTACCTTAATGGAGAAAAAAGATCAGTAGATATGGCCTATTACACGACCAGCAGTCATCACTTTCTTTGGGACTTGCGAGAGGGATTGCCAGACTCAGCTAAAGTGTGTGATCGAACTTACATTTTTGATTTTGCGACGATACTTCCTGTCGGATTGAAAACACAATGGCAGGGTGAGGGAATCGCAATGACGGTAACCAAAAATGCTTTGTTTGATTCCGCATATTTACAGTACCGAAAGTATGAAAATGAGCAAGGATTTGAGGTATTTGGTTTAAACAATCCGACTACGCCATTGCGTAAATTTGTAACCTTGAATGTAAAACCGAACGGGATTTATGATCTCTTAAAATCGCGGGTTTATTCGATAGGGCATAAAGGTCAACTGTCATTTGTGGGTGGTGAATGGGAAGGTGATGAGTTGGTGTTCAAAACCCGTGACCTGGTGCCGTACACCATTGCAACTGATTCGGTAGCTCCAAAAATAAGCCCCAAAAAATCTTCTGAAGGGCAAGTAAGATTCAAGATTGAAGATGAGATGTCCGGTGTACAATCCATACTCGCTACTTTGAATGATGAATGGATACTTATGAACTATGATGCTAAAAGTGGTTTGATTTGGAGCGATGAAAAAGTAGTAATATCCGGCCGTTTTACTCTAGCCGTCAAGGATCAGGCAAGTAATATTGCACGCTTTGAGGCCATTTATTAATTTTTTGGCATAATCTCTGATAATGGAGATGCGATTACCCTAATTAAATGCTGACGGTGTTTTGATATTCGGGTAATAGAGCTTAATTTCATGCGCTTATGACAAATCGGAATGAAGTCTGAGTACAATGCCGAAGACATGAAATAGGTCAACATTGGATTTTTGATTTGATCACCCCTAAAAATTTTTAAATAATGATAAGAAAAATCGGAATAGCAATAGCAGCAGTATTTTATACTGGAGTTTTATTGGCACAGCAACCTGTGGCAAGTTTCCCTTTTGAACAGTATGGAGCACATTCGTTCATTAAGGTTAAAATTAACAATTCAGAAGAGTTGGATTTTATTTTTGATACAGGAGACGGACTAACCGTTTTGAATATCAACAGAGCTAAGGAACTTGGTATGACCTCCGGAGCATCCGCCACTACCACAAGTGCAGAAGGAACTATCAGTGGTAAACTTGTAAAGCATAACGAACTGTTGGTTGGTGGTGCTGAAATCCACAATGTAAAAGTTTATGAAACATCCTTGTCGCATTTGGAGATTAGCATTGGTAGAAATATTGATGGAATAATCGGATACGATATACTTAAGAGTTATGTAGTGAGCATGAACTACGATACCAAGACGATAGAACTATACGACCCCAACGGATATAGTTATAAAGGGAATGGGAAAATGATGAGTATTAATCTGACGTCCTTTATTCCACATATCGCTGGACAAGTCACACTCAACAATGGTGAGAAGATCAAAGGCGAATTTTTTGTTGATACGGGAGCTAAAGCAACCGTGGACTTCAATACTCCATTCGTAGAATCAAATAAATTAGCTTCTAAAATCGGTGATAGCTACATCTATCTGGTAGCAGGACTTGGTGATACAGAATATGAGCATCATAGAGGTAAAGTGACGTCATTTGATTTCGAAGGATTCTCATTTTCAGATATGCCTGTAGGTTTGAGTCATGCTAAACATGGGATTCAAAATCACAAAAAAGTTGCTGGTATTATTGGCAGCGGTGTGCTGAGCAGGTTCAACATTGTATACAACTACAATGAAAAGAAAATGTACTGGGAGCCAGGCAAAACTTACAAAGATGCTTTTCCAGTTAACGCTTCAGGTATGGAACTACAATTGAGCAAGGACAAGTCGAAAGTCCTCGTGCATAAAGTATTTGAAAATAGCCCGGCATCAGAAGCCGGCATAGCGGTAGACTCAGAACTAGAAATGGTGAATGAGAAAATGGCGACAGAAATTGGCCTAGCCAACTTGAGAGAAATATTCTCACAAGATGGAGCCACCGTTACTATCACAATCGGCGGAGAGAAGACTCAAATGATTTTGAAATCTATGCTCTAGTCAACTAGGGACTTACGATATCAATGGCTTGTAATATCTTATTGCAAGCCATTTTTATTTCATCGGTTGTGATAGTCAGAGGAGGAGCTATACGCATGGAATGGTCGCAGAATAGAAACCAGTCCGATATAATACCGTCCTGAAGCAGTTGGTGAATGACTTTGTCCAGAAACTCAAAAGACTCAAACTCAACTGCCATCATCAGACCTTTGCTTCGTACACCTAAGATGCGATCATGAATGAGTAGAGAATGAAAAAGCTGCTCTTTCATCTGCACCCCATCCATCAAGCCTTCATTTTGCAATACCTGGACAGTAGCTAATGCAGCTGCAGCGCTTACCGGATGCCCGCCGAAAGTAGTGATATGCCCAAGGATTGGATCATGAGTCAGATCATGCATTATATCCTTTGATGAGATAAATGCACCTATTGGCATTCCTCCACCCATTCCTTTGGCGCAAAGTAGTACGTCTGGAACAACCCCATAATGCTCAAACGCCCAAAACTTTCCAGTACGTCCAAAGCCACATTGTATTTCGTCAAATACCAATAGCGTGCCCATCGCACTACAGCGTGCTCTTAATGCTTTGAAATAGTCAACATCTGCTAGCCTTACCCCAGCTTCGCCCTGCACTGTTTCTATAATGACAGCAGCGGTATGTTGATCAATCTGATCCAAATCCTCATGGTTTCCAAACCGGAACAGATGAGTATCCGGTAGCAATGGTCTGAAAGGATGTTTGAGATCTTCATGACCGGCAATCGAAAGTGCACCTGTAGTAGAGCCGTGATAGCCATGATGACATGAGATGATCTTGCTTCGATTGGTATGACGCTTAGCTAGCTTGATGGCTCCCTCCGTAGCTTCACTTCCAGAGTTCACCAGGAATACATTGTTTAGCGTATCTGGAAGTAAGTTTGAGATGGCATGTGCCAGCTTGACTTGCGGAGAAGTGACAAACTCTCCATAGACCATTAGGTGTAAGTGCTTGTCGACCTGATCCTTAATAGCTTTGATTACTGCCGGGTGTCGATGGCCTATTGTGCTTACGCCGATACCAGAAATTAAATCCAGATAAGCTTTACCCTCTTTGTCGTACATATATTGGCCTTCTGCTCTTTCAATTTCCAAAAGCAGAGGAAATTCGGAGGTCTGACCAAGATGATTGAGAAATAATTGTCTGTGATTCATAAATAAAAAAGCTGCTTAAATTTAATACAATTCAAGCAGCTCAGGTATTTCGTTTTTATGTTTGTCTAAGCGTTTTTTCTGGCAATAGACTTCTTAGCCGCCTCTACGATACTTTCTACACTTAATCCATACTTGGCAAGCAACTCTACAGGTTTACCGCTTTCGCCAAACGTATCGTTTACTCCAACGATTTCTAGTGGTTTTGGAGAATTTCGTGCTAGGAGAGAGGCAATGCTTTCACCTAGTCCGCCAGCAATCTGATGTTCCTCCGCCGATACCGCACATCCTGTTTTTTCTACCGACTTCAGCACCGCATTAGCGTCCAAAGGCTTGATGGTGTGGATATTGATGATTTCTGCGGAAATACCTTGCTCGGCCAATACCGCTTCTGCTTCTATAGCCAACCAAAGCATGTGTCCGGTGGCAAAAATGGACACATCAGTACCTTCTACAAAATTGATGGCTTTTCCGATCTCGAATTTTTGATTAGGATCAGTAAACATTGGCCAGGCTGGGCGCCCAAATCTTAAGTAAGCTGGACCCACATGATCTACCAGAGCAAGAGTCGCCGCTTTCGTTTGATGGTAATCACATGGATTGATTACGGTCATGTTTGGCAGCATTTTCATCATTCCTATATCTTCAAGTACCTGATGCGTTGCGCCGTCTTCTCCTAAGGTTAAACCCGCGTGGGAAGCACATATTTTCACGTTTTTTTCAGAGTATGCAATAGACTGTCTGATCTGATCATATACTCGACTGGTAGAGAAGTTAGCGAAAGTACCTGTAAATGGAATTTTGCCTCCAATCGTCATACCAGCCGCTATGCCCATCATATTCGCCTCTGCAATTCCAACCTGTACAAATCGCTCTGGAAATTCTTTAATGAAATCTCCCATTTTGAGAGATCCGATAAGGTCAGCGCATAATGCGACCACGTCTGCATTTTTTCTACCAGCCTCTACCAGCCCAGCTCCAAATCCTGATCTCGTGTCTTTTTTTTCTGTGTATGTATATTTAGTCATCTCAATCAAGATTTAGTAATCACCCAAAGTTTCATCCAGTTGTGCGAGGGCGTTTTGCAAGTCCTCATCATTAGGGGCTATGCCGTGCCATTTGTGCGTACCTTCCATGAAGTCTACGCCTGCACCCATTTCAGTTTTCATTAGAATCAGGATAGGCTTCTCTTTTTTAGATAGAGATTTAGCAAGTTTCAAATTAGACACGATGTCATCCATCTCGTTTCCATTGGCCTCTATGACCGTCCATCCGAATGCTTCCCATTTGGCTTTTAGGTCACCCAGGTCGTTGACCTCAGAAGTAGGGCCGTCGATCTGCTGACCGTTGAAATCTACAGTGGCAATCACATTATCCACCTTGCTGCTTGCTGCAAACATGGCTGCTTCCCATACCTGGCCTTCTTGCAATTCGCCATCTCCCATTAGAGCGAAGACTGTAGAATCATCACCATCGATTTTTTTGGTAAGCGCTGCGCCTATCGCGGCAGACAGCCCTTGTCCCAGCGAACCTGACGCAATACGTACTCCAGGAAGATGTTCTTCGGTAGCAGGATGTCCTTGCAGTCGCGTATTTAGTTGTCGAAATGTTGCCAGTTCTTTGACATCGAAATATCCGCTTCTCGCCAGCACGCTATACCACACAGGGGAAATGTGGCCGTTGGACAAGAAAAACAAATCTTCGCCCTTGGCATCAAGGTTGAACAACTTGTCATGTTTCATAATATGAAAATACAAGGCCACTAAATAGTCCGTGCATCCTAATGAACCTCCCGGGTGTCCGGATTGGGCGCCATGGACCATCCTGACGATATCTCGTCTGACCTGGCTGGCTATTGATTTTAGTTTTTCTATATCTGGATATTGATCCATGGCAAAGAGAATTTTTGTCGCGAAGATATAATAGAATGCCCTGAGATGCTAGATGATTTTAAAAGATATCATTAAGAATGTTTGAAAGTATCTAACCGTCCAAATAAAATGGGTAGAAAATACACCTTAGTTTTAATTTATATCGTTGATATATTCCATATTTACTAATTGTAATTAAGAAGATTAAAAGAGATTTATATGATTTTGAAGGAATTGAAGAAGATAGTTGTTGCAGGCTTTATAGGTCTCTTATCATTTTCGTCGCAGGCGGCAGTCCAAAAAGACTCCATTGCTGTCTTAGAACCTGCAGAAAAACATGTCATGGAAATAGGGCTGACCATGGATATTCTTGGTCGGTATCACTATTTGAAAATTGCCATGAATGACTCCTTGTCGTCGGTGATTTTCAACAATTACCTTACCTCATTAGACAATAGCAAAACCTTCTTTACCAAGGCAGACGTTGATTACTTCACAAAATATGAATATCAGCTCGATGACGATTTGAAAAGAAGAAATGTTGATGTTGCGTTTCAAATCTATCGGATATTCAGAGAAAGAGCCAATGCTCGAATTGCACTGGTTGAGCAATTGATATCCGAAGGTTTTGATTTCACTAAAGATGAATCGTTGGAGCTATCAGATGACGAACTGCCCTGGGCCAGCACAGACGATGAAATCAATGAAAGATGGAGAAAATCGATCAAAAACCAGGCTTTGAGTCTTAAGCTTTCTGGCAAAGATGACGTAGGGATCAAAGAGACTCTGACTAAACGATATCGACGCTATCAGAAGGGGATCAACCAGTACAACTCTGATGATGTGTTTCAGTTTTTTATGAATGCGGTGGCCTCATCTTATGATCCACACACCAATTATTTTTCTCCGATCTCGTCTGAGAATTTTAATATCAACATGAACTTGTCACTGGAAGGCATTGGAGCACGACTGACACAAAGCATGGATTACACAGTTATCAATGAGGTGATCGCCGGAGGACCTGCGTATAAGTGCAAGCAGCTGCATAAGGATGACAAAATTATCGGTGTGGCTCAAGATCAGGAGGACTATGTGGATGTAATAGGCTGGAGGCTTCAGGATGTGGTGCAACTAATCAGAGGACCTAAAGGAAGTACAGTGAGGCTGCAATATCTAAAAGGAGGAGATGAAGGTAGAATAAATGAAGTGACGCTTATAAGAGAGAAGATCAATCTAGAGGATGAATCAACCAAGGCCGAAATGATACCGATTTCCAAAGGGAAAAAGGTATATAATTTAGGCGTCATTACGATCCCTTCTTTTTATATGAATTTTGAGGACGCTAGAAATCGAGTGCCTGACTATAGAAGTGTCACCAGGGATGTACAAAAGCTGGTAGAAGACCTAAAAGCTAAAAATGTTGACGGTATTATGATCGACTTGCGCTACAACGGTGGAGGGGCGCTGCCGGAAGCTATCAATCTCACAGGACTATTTATAGATCAGGGACCGGTCGTACAGGTGAAGCATAGCAACGGCGAGATTGATGTCCAAAAAAATACCAATCCCGGTGTAGTATATGATGGCCCACTGGCTGTGTTAGTCAATAGATTTTCGGCTTCTGCTTCGGAAATATTTAGCGCAGCTATTCAAGATTATGGTCGTGGAGTCATCATAGGCGAGACCACTTTTGGTAAAGGAACAGTACAGCAAATGGCAGGGTTCAATAGATACTATCCCAACTACCCAGATAAAATGGGTAACCTAAAGTTTACACTATCCAAATACTATAGGGTATCGGGTAGCAGTACACAAAATATAGGGGTGACTCCGGATGTTGAATTTCCTTCGGCTTTTGACGCTGCAGAATTCGGTGAGAGTTCAAGACCAAACGCTTTGAAGTGGGATCAGATTATATCCTCCTACTATCAACCCACTAATACAATCTCAGAAGAGATTATCGAAAATCTTAGAGCCCTGTATCAAGAGGATCTGAATACGGATGTAGATCTTATAAATATGCAGAAAGACATTGCAAAAATGAGACAGAATCAGGATAGGAAGAAGCTTTCTTTGAACCTGAATGAGCGTAAACAAGAGCAGGACGAAAACGATAAAGAAAGTGATTTGCAAAAGAAACTTTCTGAGTCCGCTGGCAAAATCTATCAAGAGTATTCTGCCTCTGAAGAAGATCAGAAAAAACTTCGTGAAGACCCATATTTGAAAGAAGGGCTTCGGTTGCTCGCAGAACTTGTCAAATAAATTAAGAAAAATCAATTGATGAATGCATCTTCCTTTTGGATTGGCGTAGCTGTATTGCTTGGAGTAGTATTTCTTTACAACTTATTTTTTGTATTGTTCTACGAGAGCTTTCTTTTTCAAGGCGAGCCGCTATCAGAAGATTACAAGTTCTCTTTTGATTTTCAATATGAAGAAGTAGTGCTGAGTCCGGAACCTCAGGTAGCCCTGCATGGAATTCATCTAAAAAGCGATTCTTCTAAAGGGATCGTTATTTATTTTCATGGCAATAGAGGAAATGTCTCGCGGTGGGGATTGGTAGCTGAGCAAATCAGACAGTACGGATATGATGTCCTGCTTATGGACTATCGCGGGTATGGCAAAAGCCATGGAGAAAGATCAGAAGAGGCACTTTATCGGGATGCAAATTTCATTTATGATTATGCCATTGAATCATCTCAACAGCCCAATGTAATCATATTTGGTAGATCTCTCGGAAGTGCAATTGCTACAAAATTGGCATTGGATAAATCGCCTGATCAATTGATACTAGAAACGCCGATGACGCGAATTCGTGATGTTGTGCCGCTGTTGTATCGGCTACTGATTTATAAGCCCTGGATGAAATATGAATTTGATTCGGCCTCACGCATTGAGGCTATTACCTGTCCGATTACAGTCTTTCATGGTACCGATGATGCTATAGTTCCTTACGAATTAGGAAAGTCGTTATTCGACCAAATTAGCCATTCTAATAAAAAATTAGTTACAATTAATCAGGGTAAGCATAATAATTTGGATACTTTTGAGAGTTATCAGCAAGCTATAGGACGAATATTGAGGTGAATTGTTAGAAAACCCCTTGGGAGTTTGCTATAATGAAAAGGATAATTATTACAGTACTTACTAGTGTCATTTGCGTTGCGAGTCTTAGAGCTCAAGACGTGACAGTATACAATAGTCCACATAATCTGGACAACACGATCTCCAAGCTTTATTTTAGTATTGACAAAAATGGATTTTCCTATCTGAATACTACAGAGTACAAGACTAGCTCAAGAGGCGTGGATGGTACCTTCAAAGGAAGAATACAGGTGATCAGTTTTGAAACAGAAGACGTGGGTAAACTAGCTTCTTGCGAACCTACAGCGATGCTTGACATGCCATTCAAAATATTGGTTTGGCAAGAAGAAGATGATACCTTTATTGCTTTCACAAATGCCATTCATCTCAACCAACGTTACATGATTCGTGGATGCGACGAACTCATCCATAGTATCAACAAATCTCTAATTCGTGTGGTGAATGACGCAATTCGCACCAATTAACGACCATCTATTTACATAGACAGTTGTAAAGAAGTCCTGTGATTTTCCGAATACGGAGTGATCTGAAACCATTCTGAAATAATCCAAAAAGGGTGCTGAATTCTTGACGAATCCAGCACCCTCCTCAATATACAACAACCGAAGTCACTGTATACTGCCAAACTACGGTAGAAAGCCCTTCAACTTTTTGCCTCGATTTGCATCAAGACCCTCCATTGTCATCTCTCTGAACTTCGATTTGATTTGACGTATCTCCTTAAATCTTCCCTTCTTTGAGATTGTCTTGCGACTGACTTTTTTCTCTCATTTGGTGATACTAATGTAGAAGTTAAAACATCTTTGTGCAATAAATTAGCCCTTCAGTTATCCTCAACTTTCCCACGCGATATACACACTTTTTGCACAGGAGGTCAGTTCCCAGCTTGGAAACATTCGAAGCGGTGTCTATATTTAGATGCCCATTAAACAATATACTTAGACACTGATCAGTATTCTAATTGATCAAAGTCGTGATTTAAGTAGATAGTACATGGAGCAATATTCCAATATTGAATCTAACCTATGACGCAATTTAGATCTACAGTTGCTAAGAAAGAGGAGAAAAGTACTCCTGTATCTACAGCATTACAAAACAGACCAAGCAGTGACTCTCAAAAGGATACTACAGACAACCGTCCGGAGAGTAGTCAGTTAAATAAACTAATCCAACTCGCGAGCAAAAATGTAACTAACAGTCATCAAGAAAGTCATGTGGTTTGGGAAACTAGTGACATTTTGAACGATTTGCAGGCAGATTTTGGGCGGTGGAAAAAAGGTCAACAAGATACAAGTGGACAATCAGCTTCCGCTGCAAAGAAAATGCTCTCTTCTGATTTCAATAAACTTACAAGTATGTGGACCAAAAGAAACGACAAGACGGCAGGTAAATCAGTGATTAATTTTTCAGTAGACAACTCCCTCTCTGGAGGAAAAGGTGTCAAGTCTATCAAAGCAACTACTACCGAAAATAAGAAGTATTATTCCTTCGTTTGGCACATTCGAGTAGTGCCAGATTAGAATTAGTGATTTTCAGACTTATCAAAACTTTGGTGGGCATAAATCTCGTATAGTTACCTTCAAGCATAAAACAAGCAAAATGACTTTAGAAGACTTAGGCTACAGTTCTGTATTGAAAGACCATAGAAACAATCAGGGACTAACCGATTTTATGGTAGGACGAGTCACCCTCGAACACAAGGACAGGTATGTGGTAAAAACGGACGTCGTAGAATATGATGCCGAGTTAATTGGTAATCTACGATTTACAGCAGAAAGCCGAGAGGATTTTCCAGCAGTAGGCGACTGGGTGGCCCTATCAGAATATGATCAGAATAAGGCTCTTATTCATGCTATCTATCCAAGGTATTCAGTCCTGGGAAGACAAGCAGTAGGCAAAACAGGCCAACAGCAAATCATAGCTACCAACATCGACTACGGCTTAATAGTCCAGGCGGTCAATAGAGATTTTAGCATCAATCGTCTCGAACGCTATCTTACCATTTGCCATACGGCCAAAATAGAGCCCATCATTATACTAAGTAAGGTAGATTTGGTTGATGAAACCCAACTTCATTCTATGCTTGAGGATATTCAAGCACGCATCAAGAATGTTGCTGTGCTGACTGTGAGTAGCGAGCAGAAGGATGGATATGACGCTGTTGCCGATCTTATTGAGCCTGGTAAGACATATTGTTTGCTTGGATCATCAGGAGTAGGAAAATCGACTTTGCTCAATCACTTTTCTGGTGCGGAAAAGATGAAAACCGGAGAAATTAGTGAAAGTATCGATCGCGGCAAGCATGTAACTACCCATAGAGAACTAGTGGTGTTGGATCGAGGAGGAATTCTCATAGATAACCCGGGAATGCGCGAAATAGGCATCGCAGACAACACGGATGGGCTGGAAATGACATTCGATGAGATCCTCGCTTTATCTGAAGATTGCAAGTACAAAGATTGTACGCATCTACATGAAGACGAATGTGCAATCCTTCAAGCATTACAGGAGGGAGACCTCGATCAGGATTCTTATGATAACTATCTCAAGATGTACAAAGAAAAGATGCACTTCGAATCCAGCCAAGAGGATAAAAAAAGGAAAGACAAAGGATTTGGCAAGATGATGAAACAGGTGAAGAAAGCCAGGAAGCACAACAAGTATTAACTGCAAACAAGCAAGAGCCATTAAGGCGGTCTGCTATTCGTGACCTTTATATAGTATGCGTGCATAATAAATATCACCATTATCTTCAATTATTGAAGAATTCAGGTTAAAATTAAGGTTCAGCATTAAACCACAACAAATCATGGCGCACGCAAAGTATCCACATCTATTTGAACCTCTGAACCTGGGATTTACCACTTTGAAGAATAGAGCACTCATGGGTTCTATGCATACTGGATTAGAAGAAACCAAAAATGGGTTCGAGCGTATGGCAGCCTACTTCGGAGAAAGAGCTAAAGGTGGTGTAGGGCTCATTGTGACCGGAGGAGTCTCTCCCAATCGTCAGGGCTGGGTAGCGCCATTTTCAGCCAGAATGACAAAGACACATCATGCCAGAAAGCATCAAATAGTGGCTGATCGAGTACATGAGCATGACGGCAAAATCTGCATGCAAATCCTACATGCAGGCCGATACGGATATCATCCGCTCAACGTAGGCCCGTCAGCGATCAAGTCTCCAATTACTCCATTCAAACCTTTTGCACTATCCCAGCGAGGTATTCGAAATACCATTAGCGATTTTGCCCGTTGTGCTTCTTTAGCCAGAGAGGCAGGATATGATGGAGTAGAAATAATGGGTTCGGAAGGGTATCTCATCAATCAATTTATCGCGGAGCACACCAACAAGAGGACGGATCAATGGGGTGGAAGCTATGAGAATAGAATGCGCTTTCCTGTAGAAGTAGTCAAGGCAGTAAGGCAAGCTGTAGGGCCTGATTTCATTATTATCTATCGATTATCCATGCTTGACTTGATTCCTCAGGGTAGTCAATGGTCAGAGGTAGTGCAACTTGCCAAAGAAATCGAGCAAGCTGGCGCGACTATAATCAATACCGGCATAGGCTGGCATGAGGCTCGAATTCCTACGATCGCAACCATGGTTCCAAGGGCAGCTTTTACTTGGGTGACAAAGAAAATGAAAGGGGAGGTCAGCATTCCTCTGATTACAACCAATAGAATCAATAAGCCAGATGTGGCCGAACAAATACTTGCAGATGGCCATGCAGATATGGTCTCAATGGCAAGACCATTTTTGGCGGATGCCGAACTGATTCTGAAATCTGAACAGGGTCGGGAGGATGAGATCAATACCTGTATAGGTTGTAACCAAGCTTGCCTGGATCATGTATTCAAAAACAAACTTTCTACATGCCTTGTTAATCCACGCGCGTGTAAGGAGACTGAGCTCAACTACCTACCAACTATGAAAAAAAGAAATATTGCTGTGGTAGGAGCAGGGCCTGCAGGATTGGCTTATTCTACAATAGCTGCCGAGCGAGGGCACGAGGTCACACTATTCGATGGAGCCTCCGAAATCGGTGGACAATTCAACATGGCTAAGAAAATTCCAGGTAAAGAGGAATTTTATGAAACGCTTAGATATTTTAATCGACGTATCGAACTCACAGGTGTAAACCTGAAACTAAATACTACAGCATCAGCAGAACAACTCGCGGAAGCTGGATACGATGAGGTGATCATAGCTACAGGAGTCACTCCACGCGATCCGGGAATAGAAGGACAGGATCATGCCAAAGTGCTCTCTTACCTAGACGTATTAAGACACGACAAACCTGTAGGCGATAAGGTAGCAATCATTGGTGCTGGAGGCATAGGATTTGATGTGGCCGAGTACCTGAGCCAGGAAGGTGAGAGCCCCAGTCTAAATATTGAAGACTTTATGCATGAATGGGGAGTAGATGTAAAGAATGAAGAGCGAGGAGGGTTGGTCAAGCCTGAAATGCCAAAAAGCAAACGCGAGATTGTCATGCTGCAAAGATCTGAAGGTAAAATGGGTGCCAGACTTGGCAAAACGACAGGTTGGATACATCGAACCACGCTAAAGCACAAGAATGTCAAAATGATCACGAACGTGACTTATGATAAAATTGATGATGAAGGTTTGCATATTACCATCAACGGCAAAGAAAAGCAGATTCTAGATGTTGATCATGTGATTCTTTGTGCCGGTCAGTTGCCAGAAAACTCTTTGGTAGAAAAGCTGATAAGTCTGGGAGTGAAGGCCTCTAAAATAGGAGGTGCAGATGTAGCAGCAGAATTGGACGCTAAACGAGCTATAGATCAGGCCACAAGATTGGCTGCCGAAGCCTAATTCCTAACCATAAATTTTTGCTTGGAAATCTTCTTGCTAAGTTTTTTTGCGAATTTGCCTATGGCCACTTCTTCATCTCTGGGATCTACTCGCATTATGATATCATCAGTCATCAGCTGTTTGGCACCATTCACATGATAGATGTCCGACTGCACCTCTACTCGACTAGATGAGATCGAATCAAAATAATTTCCAAAAGCATAGTCGCCCCAAGAATACGTTTTACCTCCTTTGATCATCACCCCGCTACTATTTGCAGAACTGAATCCACTGCCTGTATATTGAGCTCTTTGATTGTATGAGTAGCTATTTTCTGCCTCTGAGTCTAGTAGACGCACTACAAGTACCCCGTCAGTTTTGTTTTTTTGACACACTGCTATAACTTCTTTCTTGCTGAGCTCCGTGTATCCTATCAATCTGGTCTTGTGACTCTGAACGGTAGTTATTCCGTAGTTTTCCAACGCAAAAGCTAGCTCACTCTCCAGAGTTACACGATTAGCTTTGGTTTTGACAAGCACAATGATGAGCAAGTTTGAAATTTTGTCTTCATTCTTGGGTTTCTTTTCCAATATTGAGTCGCCATCGTTCGAGCCTTTTGCACAAGTAAGGGGGCTATTCAAAATATTTAACAAGAATATAAGAAGTAAAAAATGGAAAGTGTTTTTCATGGTGATATCCTATCTAGGCCTCAATATTACTCAAAAGACCTCATTCTAGAATAAGGTCTGGTTATTATATTAATAATATAAATCTCGTCCCTCAATACCTCTCTGTTTAGTTGAATTCCTTTTATCTTCGAGCCAGTTAATCGTGTGCTATTATGAAGGAAATATTTGCAGAAGTTATCACCATCGGAGATGAAATTTTGTATGGTCAAATCTTGGATACCAATACCAAATGGATTAGCCGCGAGCTAGATGATATGGGGATCAAAGTTCGGCGAAAGACTGCCATCGGTGATAAAAAACAAGAGATTCTTGATGCCTTGGATGAGTCACTCAATCGCTCAGATATTGTATTGATTACAGGGGGGCTCGGTCCTACCAAAGATGATATCACCAAGAAGACGCTTGCAGAGTATTTTGACATGGAGCTGGAGCTGGACCCAAGTGCCCTAGAAGATGTCGAGGATATTTTTAGCAGATTTGGCAAAGAAGTCACAGAGATCAATAGACAGCAGGCCTTTTTGCCCTTAGGGAGTAAAAAAATTAAAAACGAAAGAGGAACTGCTCCTGGAATGTGGTTTGAAAAAGGAAAAAAGGTAGTCGTATCCATGCCTGGTGTACCATTTGAAATGGAAGCCATGATGGCGAAGACTATTTTACCTAAACTGAAAAAGCATTTCACTCTGCCTATTATCATACACAAAATCATCAAGACCATCGGAATCGGTGAGTCCTGGTTGGCTGATGAAATCAGTACATGGGAAGATCAGCTACCAGAGCATATAGGGCTAGCGTATCTACCAGGCAAAGGCCAAGTCAGATTAAGATTGACAGGAGTAGGTAGTGAAAGAGAAGCGCTGGAGCAAGAAATGGATCACGAAATAGATCAAGTGTTGCCTTTAATCAAGAAGTATGTTTTTGGATTTGGTGACATTCAAATCGAGGATGCAGTAGGTGAAATATTGAAGTCAAAAGAGCTCACCATTGCCACAGCTGAGAGTTGCACCGGGGGGTTTTTAGCGCATCGTCTGACCGCAGTGCCAGGAAGCTCAGAGTACTATTGGGGCTCCATAGTTTCATATCATAATGACATCAAAAAAGCCGCACTTGGAGTGGATGAAAAGACGCTTGAAACGTATGGTGCTGTGAGTGAAGAGACAGCCACAGAAATGGCCATTGGCATTCGCAAAAAGTTCAAAACAGACATAGGAATTTCCACAACTGGCATCGCCGGACCAGATGGTGGAACAGAAGAAAAACCTGTCGGAACCGTTTGGTTGGCAATATCCTTTGGTAAAAATGTAGAAACACGAAAAATAAAGCTACCCGGAACACGCATTCTCAATATAGAATACACGGCCGTGCATGCACTCAATTTCCTACGTCAAACCCTTGAAAAACAGTGATATTTAGTCTTTAATCCAGTAACTTTGCGGCATAATATACCCCAAACTGAAAGAAGTAAATATTATGGCCTTAGTAGAAATGGTAATGCCCAAAATGGGCGAAAGCATAATGGAAGGAACCATTCTTTCCTGGCTCAAAAACGTAGGAGATTCTATCGAGCAAGATGAATCTGTTTTAGAGGTGGCTACCGACAAGGTGGATACCGAAGTGCCTTCCGCTCATGCCGGTGTTTTAAAAGAAATACTAGCCAACGAAGGAGACGTAGTAGAAGTAGGTAAGCCAATTGCTATTATTTCTACCGATGGTGCAGATGTACCGGCTCCGGCTAAGCCAGAGGCAACAGTAGTAGAAAAGGCAGAAGCCCTGGTGACAGAGGCCGTAGCGGCAAATTCAGCAAGTGCTCCCGCACCAGTATTAGAAAAGCCTACCTCAGGTAGATTCTATTCTCCGCTGGTACTGAATATCAGTCGTGAAGAAAATATTCCGATGACAGAATTGGAAGCTTTGCCAGGTACCGGCAAAGAGGGTAGAGTGACTAAGAAAGATATATTGGCCTATGTCAAAACAAGAAAATCTAATGGAGCACCTGCTGCTCCAGTTTCAGCACCAGTAGCTGACAATGGCCACAGTGCCCCGGCCAAACCAGCATCACAGCCAGTCGCTGTTTCCTTTTCAGGTCAGGATGAGATTATAGAAATGGATCGCATGCGAAAGATGATCGCCGAACGAATGGTGTCATCAAAGCAGACTTCGCCTCACGTGACCTCATTTGTAGAAGCGGATGTAACCGAAGTGGTGAAGTGGCGAGCAAAACACAAGAAGTCTTTCATGGATAGAGAAGGGCAGGCACTTACGTTCACGCCGATTTTTATTGAAGCTGTGGTCAATGCCATCAAAGATTATCCAATGATCAATGTGCAGGTGGATGGTACCAAGATTATCAAAAAGGGATCTATCAATGTAGGAATGGCCGTAGCCCTTCCATCGGGTAACCTGATCGTGCCTGTGATTCATAATACTGATCAACTTAGCTTGAAAGGTATTGCACTGAAAGTAAATGACCTCGCAAGACGCGGAAGAGACAATCAGTTGAAGCCTGACGATTTGAGTGGTGGTACATATACGATTTCTAATGTAGGTTCATTTGGAAATGTAATGGGCACGCCGATTATCATGCAGCCGCAAGTTGGGATTTTGGCCTTAGGAGCCATTATCAAAAAGCCTAGTGTAATAGAAACACCACAAGGTGACCTCATTGGAATTAGACACAAGATGTTCTTGTCACACTCTTATGATCATAGAGTAGTAGATGGAGCACTAGGAGGGATGTTTGTAAGAAGAGTCGCTGACTATCTCGAAAAATTTGATCCTTCCAGAACCATCTAATGGTTGGGAAAAGAGAATAAAAAAAGGGCTGTCACATTTGTGACAGCCCTTTTTTATCTTTACTAAATTCTTTTCCAGCGACCAGCTACCCACACTTTGCCTTTTCTGGTTTTGACCCAATGACCTTCGATCCAGACTTTTCTGTGGGCGGGTCTTGCTTTTTTTACCACGACTACCCTGGCGTGAGTACGTTGGTGGCACTTTGCAGGATGTGCATAAGTGCTACTAGCAAACAAAATTCCGATAATTATAAGTAGTATTTTCATGACCGTAATTATATAGTTAAATAATTTTTGGTCATTAGACAGGCTTGACTACAAAAGGTTTAATTGCAATTAGTCGAATTGCGTTTCAACATAGTTGAATTCGATTCCGAGTAGGTCGGCGTAATCTTCTCCGGCCTCCAACATATCTTCATCATCTTCCTCATAGTACCAGTTGATAGACAATTCGAAACCATTCTCTTTGACAGCGTTCATTTTTCTGAAAATGTCGAATAGACATTTTGAAGAACTGGTGTTGAAATATTCAAACTTGAAGTTTGCAATTAAATTTTGTTTGCTATTGCGGGCAAATTCTTCCAAATCGCTTATCAATTGGCTATAGAACTGAATTGAATTTTCTGGACTGGATTTTCCTCTAAGCTCAAGTAATCCTCGGTTAGGATCGAAATAGATTAGGGGTGTAATCCTGGTTGGCCTAATGATTAATTTTTCCATAAATCCTCCATCATTTCCCTGGTTTGGGTATCAGATCGCAAAACTCTCTCAATTGCGTCTTACGTAAGTTGCTTAATTCTTTTGGTTAGGATAAATGAAAAGACTTAGGATTGACTTTTGTCAATGATTCAACCTTTTCTTTCAGTACATAATATAACTTTCTCAGCTGCTGAATGCCAGTTTATATTCTAGTACATGACATACTATCCTACTTGTCGGCTAATATATCCTTTTAGCATCAAAATATGAATATAATTTTGAAATTGTTTAACAGGATATAATTCATCTCTCAACTTGCATTATGATTAATTAGGAGAAGATAATCGACTTTCAAACCCTCCCTTGTTCTATCTTTGATGTATGAGTCAACAAAACCTTTTGGTGGTGATAGCCGGGCCTACAGCCGTCGGAAAAACCAGTGTAAGCTTATCGCTGGCTCAATATTTCCATGGCGAAATTATTTCCGCTGACTCGAGGCAGTTTTATCGGGAAATGGAAATTGGGACTGCCAAACCAGCTCAGGAAGAATTGAACTCCATTGCACATCACTTTGTCAATTCACATTCTATTCAAGAAGATTATGATGCAGGTTCATTTGCCAGAGACGCAGAACCCTTGTTGGATTCGCTGTTCACAAAGAACAAAGTCCAATTTATGGTTGGCGGTTCAGGATTGTACATAAAAGCATTCTGTGATGGATTGGATGAAATGCCTGAAGTACCAAAAGAAATAAGAAACGAACTCAACGAAGAGTTCAGGACATCCGGGTTAGAACCAATGTTGGCCGAATTGAAGCGCTCTGATCCTGAATATTATGAAGTGGTGGACAAATACAATCCGCAGCGCGTGATCAGAGGTGTAGAAGTATTGCGAGCTACAGGAAAGCCCTATTCACAATTCAGAAAGGATAATGTAAAAAAGTCACATGATTTTAGGATACTCAAAATAGGCCTAAGTCTGGATCGTGAAGTTTTGTATGATAGAATAGATCAGCGCATGGACGTAATGATAGAGGAGGGATTGTTTGAAGAAGCCGAGAGTCTTTACCCGATGCGGTCTCAAAATGCATTGCAAACCGTTGGTTATAAGGAGATATTTGACTTTATCGAGGGACAATATGACAAGGATGAGGCAGTCAGACTACTAAAAAGAAATTCCAGAAGATACGCCAAGCGGCAACTTACCTGGTTTAGAAAAGACCCCGAATTTCATTGGTTTCAACCTAATCAAATGGAAGCTATCATAGCGAGAATTGAGCAGGAAATTGATTGATATAATTCGTGATAAATTGTGCGATTAATTATTTTTCAAAACTGTAGAAAAACTTTCGGTATATTTTCTTTAGTCGCTTCTCGGTTTTACCATCGTTGACCAGTAACCCATTGACTTCACCCACAAATATTTTATCCAGTTCTCCATCCTCTCTAATATCAACAGAAAAGCTGGTCATGAGGTCTCTTTTAGAGGCATTGGGTATGGCCACGCCCAGCGTATCCACTTTCAAGGCTAGGAATACAAGTATATCTGGCTCGGTAGACTGCTCAAACCCACGCTTGGACAACGCCTCGTGCAGTTTGCTCTGTACAGCTGACAGCTGACTACTCTCGGCTGGATTGGCTTTTTTTCCATTGATCATAAAAGAAGCGAGGCGATAGGTGTCGTAGTTGGACAGATCGGTTTGGAAGTAATGATGTCTAAACACCAACTGCGACATGGCTGATGATGATACACAAATCAGTAGGACAAGACAAACAATCGTTTTTTTCATATCGGGCTCCTTTTGCAAATAACAATTTAATAAGTATGATCCGTATCTGTGTTATTTATTTAATGACCCTTCTAAAGGCCTTTACATTTTTTTTGTAATAGTCAGAGTTGAGATTGGAAACTACGACCCCCTTGGAGGTAGAGGCGTGAATGAAATAAGTGCCTTTTTTACTCACTGAAGTGATCATACCACTGTGGTACCATTTTTCACGTTTGGATTTAAACTTGAAAAAAACGATATCTCCTTTCCTTAACCCAGACCAGCCGATTTTTTTACCAAACTTTGATTGTTCTTTTGCTGTCCGCGGGATTTTGTATCCAGCCCTTGCATAGGAGTTTTGCATTAGAGCTGAGCAGTCAATACCTGATTTGGAAGTACCGCCATATTTATAAGGTGTACCCTTATAGCTATAGGCTGTCTGTACTACTTTGGTGATAGATTGCTGTTTTTTCTTTTGTTTTTTCTGAGCTACAGCTCCGCCACAGGTTAGAAATAGAAGAATGATTAATGAAAGTCCTGCTTTTTGCATATTGGATCCTACGAGATTGTATTATTAATGCCAAATTAAGTTACTGATATTTTTTTAACGACTAGAAACGGACAAGAATTTTACAATAATTATTTTTGTTGCAATTTTGTAGCTGACTAATGTTCCAGGCTGCGCAATAAATGAAGAGAATATGTCTTGGCAATTAGAAGAAGAAGAGCTCACAGAGGTATTGGAGAAAGAAAAGGAGGATGAAGGACGGATCCTCGTGGTATTCAATGATGAAGTCAATACCTTCGACCATGTCATCGATACTTTGATCAAAGTTTGCAAACATGAAAGGGAGCAGGCAGAGCAATGTACGCATATCATCCACAACAATGGAAAGTGCAAAGTGAAAGAAGGTGCATACGATTTTTTGAAACCGATGAAAGAAGGTATTCTTGATGCGGGCATTAGTGCGGTGATTAACTAAAAAAACTGAATGGAATTTCCAAGTGAACTGATTGAGGAGGCCGTAAAGGAGATTTCCAAACTACCCGGAATAGGTAAAAAAACAGCATTGAGGCTGGCGCTTCATTTACTTAAAGAGAATGAAGCCACCACGGAAAGCTTATCTGCATCACTGGTCAGACTAAGGCAGGAGACCAAATACTGCGATACCTGCCACGTCATATCACATACCACAGATTGTACTTGTCGGACGATTAGTCGAGACCTTTCTCTCATTTGTGTGGTCGTAGATACACCGGATTTGCTAGCGATACGGAGCACAGGACAATACCAGGGCATGTTTCATGTCTTGGGAGGGGTGATTTCTCCGATAGAAGGGATCGGGCCAGAAGACCTGCAAATAGACTCTCTTGTGGAGCGTATCAAAGATTCAAATGGTGAAGTAAAGGAAGTCATTTTGGCACTGAGTGCCACTATGGAGGGCGATACTACCTGTTTTTATCTTTCCAGAAAACTGGAAGAAACAGGAGTGAAAATCTCCACCATCGCTCGTGGGATACCCATTGGCGGGGAATTGGAATATGCAGATGAAGTCACCCTTGCCAGAAGTATCGTCACCCGTACCAGCTACTCTTCTGAAAGTAACTAGAATCGCACCCATAAGTGATGTCCCCACTTCAATAATTATTTTTCGAATCTCATACCAAATCAGCTATGTCACTGATGGGGCTTCCAATTAATTGGTATTTTTTTGAACATTTTTTAACGTGAATGTTAAAATTTTTAATCGGAATGGTATGCGTTTAGTCTCCAGCTTATCTAGTTTTGCCGCATATTAAGTTAAGAAATTAGATCGATGGAACACTTATCAAATAGAATCAAAAATATGGCGGAGTCCGCCACCCTTGCCATGGCTGCAAAAGCCAGAGAATTTAAGGAAAAAGGTATTGATGTGATCAGCTTGAGTCTGGGTGAACCAGATTTTAAGACCCCGAAGCACATTCAGGAAGGTGCCAAAGAAGCCATTGATTCAGAAAAGTATTTCGCCTACCCACCAGTCAATGGATATGCCGATCTCCGTCAGGCTATTTCAGATAAGTTCAAAAGAGAAAATGGATTGGACTATACGCCTAATCAGATCGTAGTGTCCAACGGTGCCAAACAGTCCATCGTGAATGTGATGCTTTCATTGGTAAACCCTGGAGATGAGGTGATTGTGCTTTCTCCATTTTGGGTTAGTTATACCGCTGCCATTGAAATGGCAGAGGGCATTCCTGTGTTGGTCAAAGGTGGACTAGAAAATGATTTCAAAGCCACTGCAGAGCAGGTGAAGGCGGCTATTACTGACAAAACCAGGGTGATCATTTTCTCCTCTCCATGCAACCCTACAGGATCGGTATTCACCAAAGAAGAACTAACAGCTATCGCTGAAGTAGTAAGAGATAGAGAAGGATTGTATGTAATCTCTGATGAGATTTATGAGCACATCAACTTCTCTGGTGCTCATGCCAGCATTGGCACTATGCCCGGTATGTTGGACAAGACCATTACTATCAACGGTATGGCCAAGGGTTTTGCCATGACGGGTTGGAGAGTTGGTTTCATAGGGGCGCCGACCTGGATTGCCAAAGCTTGTAATAAAATTCAGGGGCAGGTGACTTCTGCCAACTGCAGCATAGCTCAACGAGCCACGTTGACGGCTCTCACATCAGACTTGGGGCCGACCAAGGCCATGACCGAAGAGTATGGCAGAAGAAGAGCACTTGTCCATCAACTACTGAACGATATTCCTGGCGTAAAAACTAATATGCCTCAAGGAGCTTTTTACTTCTTTCCGGACTTGAGTAGCTATTTTGGAAAATCTGATGGAACGACCACAATCAATAATGCGAGCGAATTGTGTATTTATCTATTGGAAAATGCGCACGTCTCTTTGGTAACAGGAGAGGCATTTGGAGATGAAAATTGTGTTCGACTGTCCTATGCAGCTTCTGAAGAAAATTTACGAGAAGCGCTCAAAAGAATAAAAGATACATTAGCAAAACTAAGCTAGCTTATCACGCTTGCAAGAGAGAGGATTGGTTAGAGATCAATCCTCTTTTTCCTATTCATCTTTGAGCTGATTTAGTTAGTTTTATCCCGTAATGAATTCAGCTCGGATTTTTATCAGTTACTTGTACCCAACAAACTATCTCAAGAATCTATTTCTTGGTATTTTTTTGGCCTGCTTTTGGTGTTCCAATGCCCAAGACCTGCCTAAAGCCAAAAATGGTGTCCTTGATTTAAGGGAGTGGCAATTTCAAAAAGCACAACCTATACCACTCGCTGGTGAGTGGGAGTTTTACTGGCAAAGTATACTTTATCCTACTGATTTTGATTCCCTCAAAACAACCCCGAGCTATCGCGAATTCCCCAAGCTATGGAAGGGCGATGTAGTCGACGGCGATACTATTACTTCTGACGGCTATGCTACACAGCGCCTGAAAGTAGTGGTCAATTCAGTCACCCCCGAATTAGCCATCACCATTCCGCACTTCTATTCTTCGTATTTGTTGTTTTTGAATGGAGAGTACATTGGATCCAATGGTCAGGTTGGGATGAACCCCAAGACATCTGTGCCTCATTGGCAATACATGACACGCGAGTTTAAAGTCACATCGGATACGCTGGAGATTGTTCTTCAGATTTCCAATTATCATCACTCACGTGGCGGAAGTTTTTATGATCTAAAGCTCGGGGAAAAAGTAAAGATGCAGACCATAGAGGGCCGTGAGCGAGCTTTTGATCTGATCATGTCCTCTAGTCTATTCTTTATTGGACTTTTTTTTATGGTGCTATTCTCATTTGGACGCCATGAAAAGCAGATTCTGTACTACTCCCTATTTTGCTTGTTTTACAGCTATCGATCTGTGGGTTCGGGTAGTTATACCCTGCATACCTTGTATCCGGAATTGCCCTGGCTGCTTACGCTTAAGGCCGAATACATTACCATGTTTATGGCAGGCCTTTTCTTTTCATACTACTCATTCTATCTGTATAAAAGAGAAACCTCCAGGCTATTTCTATTGCTGGTGACTCTGGTGTGTTCATCCTTTGTATTCATTACTTTGGTTTTCCCGGTCAAGGTATTTACTCAGCTGGTGGCGCCATTTTCAGTGATGGTCCTTATAGGATTTGTGTATATGATATACACGTATATCATGGCCGTGATCAAAAGACGTGAAGGATCTCTGATGTCTTTGATCAGTTCGTTTCTACTGTTTTTAGTGATGGGTGCTGTGATACTGGAGCATTTTGGCTTTATGAGCAATTCGATGTTGTTCTATTTTGTTGGCTATCAGCAATTTTTCTTTTTCCAATCTATTATTCTTTTTTATCGCTACAATAGGAAAATGGAAATCGCCAAAGAAAAAGCCGAGTCAGCCGCCAGATCACAATCAGATTTCTTATCCATGATCTCTCATGAGATCCGAACGCCGCTCAACGCAGTCATCGGTCTGACCAACTACTTGATAGAAGACAAGCCAAAGAAACAACATGTAGACGACCTAAAAACGCTCAAGTTCTCGGCCGAACACTTACACGTCCTCATCAACGATGTACTGGACTATAGTAAACTGGATGCTGGGAAAATTGAATTCGAGGAGGTTGATGTAAACGTAATCGAAATGGCGAAAAATATTGTCAAAGGATTTGACAATAAGGCGAGGGAGAAAGACATCTATCTCAGTTTTTTGCACGACGATGATATCCCGAAATATGTGATGTGCGATGGGTTGCGGCTTAGCCAAATTCTAACCAATCTACTTGGGAATGCAATAAAGTTTACCGAAGAGGGAGGAGTAACGCTGAGTATGAATACTATCATGCAGACTAAAAAGAGAGTCTCAATCAAATTCTCGGTGGAGGACTCGGGTATAGGAATTCCAAAAGACAAACTCAAGACGATTTTCGATAGTTTTTCTCAAGCCTCTACCTCCACTACGCGAGAGTATGGCGGCACTGGATTGGGATTGTCTATTACCAAAAGGATATTGGATCTGCAGAATACTAAGATCAATGTATTTAGTGTAGAAGGACAGGGGTCCAGATTCTATTTCACCCAAACCTTCGCGATCAGCGATGATCAGGAAAGGGTGACTGAGAAGATTCTTGAAGTACACAATGATTTGGAAGGCAAGAAGATTCTCTTGGTAGAAGACAACCCAGTGAATGTAATGGTGGCAAAGAAATTTTTGTCGAGATGGGATATAGCGGTGGAGGTAGCAGAAAACGGAAAAGTGGCGCTGACCCGTGCTGAAGAAGGTGTTTATGATTTGATTTTGATGGATCTTCAAATGCCAGAGATGGATGGATACACTGCCTCAGAAGAGTTGAGAAAAAGAGGGTTTACCGTGCCCATTCTTGCCCTCACCGCATCGGTCATGTTGGATGTAGGAGATCGGGTGTTTAAGTCTGGGATGAACGACTTCATTACCAAGCCATTTGATCCGGATGATCTATATAATAAAATCAGAGTGCATATTGAAAAAAGGGAAGCTTCTGAGAAGGAGATGAAATAACCGTTCTTCCCCTTGATGTATTCGTCTTCCAGCGTTCATCAACCCATGGAAATCCTAATTCACTTTGATCCCTATTTCAAATAGAGTAAGATGAATATTTACGCCCGCCAGTTTTTCACCGTTTCGATAAATATCTTCACCTTGTCAGGACTAATATCCGGATAAACACCATGACCTAAATTGGCTATGTGTCTATGTCCACCGAATTTCTCCAGCATTTCGATCGTTTGTCTTTCGACTTCCTTGTCCGAAGCATAGAGCACGCAGGGGTCTAGATTTCCCTGTAGTGTTTTAGACTCTCCAATGAGTCTTCTTGACGCCGACACCGACATGTTCCAGTCCAGTCCGATGGTTTCACAATTGAGCTCACTCATCTTCTTACGTGCAAAATATGCACCTTTGGCAAACACGGTGACTGGCACGATGTCTATAGCATCACAGATTTTGGAAATGTAGCGAAGACCAAATTCTTCATATTGTGCCGGAGATAGAATCCCAGCCCAGGAATCGAAGATTTGTACCAGATCCGCACCGCAGGTAATTTGCATCTTGAGATACTTAATTGTACTCTCAGTGATCATGTCCAGCAGCTGATGAGAAAGCTCAGGTTCGGTATAGAGCATTTTTTTCGCCTTGGAGAAGGTTTTGCTTCCAGACCCTTCGACCATGTACGAAAATATAGTCCATGGTGCGCCCGCAAAGCCAATAAGAGGCACTCGGCCGCTCAATTCTTTTTTCGTGATCTTGATCGCTTCGGCGACATAGTTTAAGTCCTCTTCAGGATTAGCTATGCGTATTTTCTTGAGGTCAGCCGACGACTTAATCGTATTTTCAAACCACGGCCCTTTCTTTTCGATCATCTCATATGGCAGTCCCATAGCCTCTGGGATGACCAAAATGTCCGAGAAAATAATGGCGGCATCCACACCCAGAATATCGACTGGCTGGAGAGTGACCTCTGCGGCCAGCTCGGGTGTCGTGGCCAATTCTATAAACCCACTCACGCTCTCACGCACTTTTCGGTATTCTGGAAGTATTCTTCCAGCCTGACGCATCAGCCATACTGGTACTCTATCAGTTTTTTCTCCTCTTGCGGCTCTTAGAATTAGATCGTTATGTAATTGCATATTGGGTGCTAGAATTCTCTGGCGGCAAAGATAATAGGGGATTTATGAAAACACTTTTTTAAACTAATAATTTGACAACCGCTATAAAAAAGGGAGCATCATTACTTAATCGTAAACAGGTTTAGAATTTCGGAAAGGCGAGTGTTCTGACCATTGAGACTTCTGAAATCATCGTAATAATCGTCTGTGATCGCGTAGAATTTTTCCGCCTGTTTGGCTTCTGACCATCCGTCCTTGATGGAAGAGAGCGCTTCGGCATTCACTTGATGCAAGTCTAATAAGAGGGTGGTAATCTTTTCCTTTTCTGAGTCAGACATTCTCTTGTTTAGCAGCACAGGACCCAATGGAATTTCGTCTGAGATCCAAAGCAAGTTTGTCTTTGTGAGCAGGAGAGAGTCCGCTTTGATTTGTTTGAAATATTCATTGCTACCGATGGCGCATAGGTCTGATTCGCCAGCGAGCAGCCGCTCAAGTGTAGACGTATGATTGCCACCATAAGTCACAGATTTGAATTGGTCTTCCGGTTGATGCAGGCCTAGTGCGCTGAGGTACAATCTGGGAATCAAGTGGCCTGAAGTAGAGCCCGGCGCTACAAACATGAAAGAAAGACTGTCAGAATTAGCTTTGACAAAATCTGTACTGCTTATTTGTTTGTTGCTCAGCAGTACGGTTTTGTAGTTGTCCAAGGCGTCTGTTTTTACTTTCAAGGTGGCAACGGGCAACATGTGCTCATTGTCCAGAGATAAAATCAGATAACCGAGCGTATTGATCAGTGCTACATCTATTTTGTTGGCTTTTATCCCAGCTACAAAAGCTTCCACATCCGGATAACTTGTGATTTCTACCGGCCTGTCCAAAGATTTTTTCAGTTCTTCGGCAAGTGGCTCCAGATGAGCGATTCTGTCATTGGTGGCGTAGGTGTAGGTAGCTAATTGCAGAGGTTCCTTTTGATTGCTACAAGCCATCAGAAGAACTATTGCGAGTAAATGGATTGAGTTTTTAATCTTCGAAATGATCATTTTATGTTTCACTTTTTTGGTAAAATTTTGAGTATTAACGGAGTATTTAGAATGACCAGTAATCTTACAAATTCCTTTAACGATCCTTGCAGAGATTAGGTGTCATAAATCCACTTTCAATTTTGTAACCAGTGCCTGATAGCTATTGATTTGCACTGCTCATTTGATAGCTCTTCCTTTGATTTGTGGAATAATCGGTACAAATGGAGAATAAAGCGCGTAGGCGTCCAAATGCACCTCACTAAAACCAATGGACCGGATGAGCGCACTTGTATCTCTATTGGTATGACATCCTTCAAAGAACCAGTGCCAGGGTCTGTGAATGAGGCGTTGGATGAAAGCCAGAAGCGTTCCACTCCTGGCTTTCACATGTTCAATAAATACAAACTCTCCTCCCTGCTTGAGGATCCGTTTGATTTGCTCCAGACACAGGCGTGGGTCATCTACCGTGCACAAGACCAGCGTACCTATCACAAACTCACAAGAGTCACTGGCCATGTCAATGGCTTCGCCAATCAGACTTTTGATCTCAAGATTGATCCCATGATCAAGCGCGCTTTGCCTTAAGTTTTTATGCATGTGTATGTTTGGTTCTATGGCAATAAGTGTCGAACCCTTTCGAAGGTATCTCATATTGGCTCCCGTACCTGGCCCAATCTCTACCACAGTATCTGGATGATTTTTGAACAAATCCCGTTTGGTTCTAACGAATAGATAGTCCATATAACCATCCAGTGTCTTAAACATCCATGAATTTAATGGCCCTCTGAACTCGTTGAGTTCAAACGAGTTTTTGCTCATGACTTAGAGGGTTTGGAAACATCTTTTCCTCTGAACATAGCCCAGATTTTGCTTGACGCGCCTTCATAAAAACCGGTGGCCTTTGTATAGCTCTCCGGATTTTGGAAAGTGCCAAAAATCATATCAATCAGCGGTAGATCGGCATAATTGTATCGATGGATGTTTCTTCCGTGATGTACAGAATGGCTTTCTGGCCGCTGGACCAGGTATCCCACCCAGCGTGGCGTATGGATGTTAGCGTGCTGAAAAAAGGCCAGGAAGTTGATTACAAAAATATTGATTGTAATCGCATACGGGGACAGTCCTACGATTAGCGCAAAGCTGATGCTACCCACCATAGTAAAGCCTATCATATCTAATGGGCTGTGGAAGAGTGCTCCATAGCAATCCAATCGCTCTGCACTATGGTGTACCTGATGAAAATTTCGCCAGAAGAAGTCGTATTTGTGCATCAGCCTATGGTAGGCGTATTGCACGGTTTCTAAAATGACGAACCCGATAATTGCACTTGGAATGACTCCCCATTGACTCAAGTCCATAAGCTGATACTCTGCTAGATAGGGGTCTGTAAATAGTGGGAGATAGGAGGCTACAAAAAAGTAGGTGAAGAAGAAGGTCAAGCCCTTGATTCGCCAGTTTTTGACCTTTGGTAATTTCCTTGCAGGAAATATCTCCTCCCATGCAATGAGCAAGCCATAGGCCCCGAGAACGTATAATGAAAGTGGGTCCAGCAGAATGTCTACCGGACTGGGTAACTGTGAAAAAATGTTTTCCATGATCCTTTGTTTTTATTTTGAAAGACAAAGGAACGGGGGGCAGGATTTTTAAGCCAGAAAAAGGACTTGACCTATGTTAGGAATTTATCTTCTTCCTGATTCTACTGAGACTTTCGGGGTGAATGCCCAGATATTTGGCAATTTTATTGACCGGGATTTGCGTAATGTACTGCGAATGGGTGGCGAACATTTCAGCGTATTTTTCTTCGGCCGTCTTGGTCAGCAGGTCTTTTTCGCGGTTAGATTTTCTTATGTATCCGTGCTCCGTTAGTATTCTCCCAAACTGATTGGCCTCCAAAGAATGACTATAGGCCTCCATCAAGTCATCACGCTTGATGGCTTCCATTTGAGTATCTATCAGTGCTGTGATCTTTACATCTGTAGGTTGCTGGGTCAGAAATGATGTAAAGCCGCAAACCATTTCGTTCTTAAAAAAGAAGTCAATAATCTTCTCCGTCATGTAGCTTTTGATTGTCATTTCGACCATGCCTTCATTGATGAAATAGACAGTATCTTCCAACTGATCATATTCGGTTACCACTTCACCTTTCTTAAAATGGACTGTACCTACAGAAAAGGGGAGTTCGTTGATCGACTCTATCGAAGTATGAACTATGGAATTATAAAAGGCTAAAAATGACATCTGAAGGCACCATTAGATTCATATAAATCTAACGTATTTTCAGCAAGCTACCTTCTTCTGCCACCACCGCTTTTCTTTCGGTTGGCGAAGAACTCCTGCTTGCGACGCTGCTTCTCCTTGTTCCACTCTTTTTTCTCAGCCTCGCTCATGGCCTTTTCGGTTTGAGGGAATGGGTGATCTTTGATCACTCTGATCGTCTGCCTGGTCAATTTTTCAATCGCCTTGATGCGAACGTTTTCTTCTGGTTCACAGAGCGAGATCGCATTTCCGGATTCGCCCGCACGGCCAGACCTCCCGATTCTATGCACATAGGTCTCTGCTTCTTCCGGCACATCGTAATTGATGACATACTTGAGCTTATCTATATCAATACCCCGGGCAGCAATATCCGTGGCCACCAGTACTCTAATCTTTCCAGCTTTAAAATCTTGGAGTGCCTTCTGACGTTGGTTCTGAGCTTTGTCGCCATGTATGGCTGCTGAGCGAATTTTGTTTTTGGCCAAATCTCGGGTGATGCGATCTGCTCCATGTTTGGTCCGGCTAAATACCAATACCTGATCGATCTTTTGATCAGTCAAAATATGCAGCAACAATTTCTTCTTGTCTGTACGATTGGTATAAAACAAGAATTGCTGGATCGTCTCCGCAGTAGAGGAGACCGGATTGACTTCTATTTTCTTAGGGTTGGTGAGGATCTCATTGGCCAACTTGAGAATGCTAGTCGGCATGGTGGCCGAGAAGAAAAGCGATTGTCTTTTGGTCGGCAATAACTTCAACAGCTTCTTGACGTCATTGACAAAGCCCATGTCGAGCATTCTGTCGGCCTCATCCAATACGAAAATCTTGACCTGACTCAGGGAAATATGACCCTGCGTGATTAAATCCAACAATCGACCGGGTGTGGCGACCAATACATGTACGCCTCTTCTGAGTTTATCTACTTGGGAGCCTTGTTTTACACCACCGAAAATCACGGTGTGCTTCAAGTTGGTGTATTTGCTATACAGTCTGATGTTGTCATCAATCTGAATGGCCAATTCGCGCGTAGGCGTCACGATCAACGAAAGCAATTGCGGTTTGCCGCCTTGATCCATCTCGTGGATCCGCTGGATGATCGGTATGGCAAATGCTGCTGTTTTTCCTGTGCCGGTCTGGGCACTACCCATTACATCCTGTCGATCCAATACCAGAGGTATGGCTTTTTCCTGAATGGCTGTAGGTTCACTGTAATTTTTATCTTTGAGCGCCTTCAATATGGGCGCTATGAGTGGCAATTGATCGAATGTCATTGTATAATATAAAGTGCTGAAATGCACTTTTGGCATTTCTCTAAGGCGCAAAGGTAGGTATAAGTCTGGCTAAAGCGTCTGGAATTGGCAGAATAGATTTTTCAACCCTTTGGTAAAAACAATTCCTTCGTTTCCAGTCATAAGCTACGCTAATCTCGTCTGCTGCAGGCATGGCTAAACTGAGCCAGTGGCGTCAGTTGGAGTTTAATCGCATATTTCAAGCGTACAGGTGGCGTTACCCTCATCATCCAGTGTGCAGTCATCACTTATATTGGTTCTAATATATTCCGCATAGCCAACCTCCTCTGGCGCAAGTTTGTAACTTGTGCCTTTTTATAATTAATAATTCTTAGACTGGTTCATTCAGCTTATAAATTCTACTTTTAATAGTCCTTTCTTTCCCGAATAATCTCTTGCACTGCTGTATAAGTAGTGCTCAGGTTCATCTACTATTCCTGCTTCTACAGGATTATTGTGTAGGTAATCCAATCGCTGTTCCATCATTTGATTGGTAGATAATTCAATGGGGTGATTATCTTGACGCCAGAACTGAAAATTCTTGTTATTGTTGTTTCTTTCACCTGCTTTTTTGAATATCCATAACATCCAATTTTTCCTGCTCTCTTTAGCATTGGATTCTATCATTTTCAATAACTGTTTTGAGGTATGTTTTTTGAAATCTCTAATGATATCTTCTTGTTTTATTCCTTCTTTGGACGAAATGATAAGGTGTAAGTGATTGGTCATGATACACCATGCATAAAGCAATAATCCTTTCTCTTCTTGGCAATATTTTAAACTATCTACAATTACCTGTTTGTATTCAATTCGTGTAAACACATCGACCCACTCGACAGTAGCAAAGCTTAGAAAGTGCGGTTTTTCCTGATCCCTTATCTTGTATTTTACGCTCATTGGTTGTCAATTCACCGAGTTGAAAACTCTGTTTTTCATTTTTAGTCACAAGTTACGCTTGCCTACCCGCCGTAGGCACTGCTAAACTTGCGCCAGTTGGGTAATGTAAGCGAATAACAGCTACAAAAATGACAATTCCATGCTCTGATGAGTAGAAGTCTCATTTTTCAGTCAAAAACTACCCTCTGGCGCAAGTTTGTAACTTGTGCCTTTTAATGACAAGTAAGTCTTAGATTACTTTGTACATGCTAATTTTTCTTGATCCCTTATCTTGTATTTTACGCTTATTGGTTGTCATTCACCGAGTTGAAAACTCTGTTTTTCATTTTCAGTCACAAGTTACGCTTTGCTAAACTTGCGCCAGTTGGGGTATCAAACCGGTTGAAAATAGAATTGGTTTCTAAAAGATTATAAAGTATTTGTTTTTTGACTTTTCTATCTTCTCGTCGAGTTCTAAACCATTGCCCGAGTTCATTAAGTAGCCAACCTAGAGTAACACTGAAAAGTGTCAATAAATAAGTCAAATTAGTTTTTTCCATGGATAAATAATCAAAGCTTGCCTAAAATTCTCCGTATTTTATGTTGTAAATCCAGTTAAAGCAAGCGCCTTACATATCGCTTTTGATAAACTATTCACTTTCCTTTAACTCTTGGATTTTAGCCATGATTCTGTTTTTTGATATGTTTGCTTTGTAGTACAAGGTTGGAACTGGATACTCTATCTCGTCTAATTTTCTGATCTGAACGGCGTATTCCGCAGCTCTATCATAATTCTCTTGGGTCTGATTTGAATCCATGTCAAAATCGTTTAGAAATGTCCTCAGATTTAGAATGTTTTCAGTCCCCCATTTGTCATTAATCAATAAGAAGCCAAGTATTCTAGCAATATGAAACATTCCATACACACGAACATCTCTATCTATTCTTTCAAGCGATGAATCCTTTTTTGAATCACTTGCTTTTTTCTGACAAAGGTCAAAAATTTTGTAGCAAACTAAAAGATCATCGACTGTTGCGTTCGAAAATATTTCCTGATAAAATTCAGACCAAATTGCACCCAAGTATCCACGAGCTTTGGACGGCTTGTTTCTAACTATGGCTAAATAGGCTTGGGCTGCTTTTGTATTCGGTACAATGAGTTTTCTCTTGCTACCTCGAAAATTTCTATATTCTTTATTTTTCCTTTCATAAAAGTGACCATGAATTTCATTCATTATTCTTTGAATATCTCTTTGAACGGGTTCATTGGCCCTCAAATCTCTTTCCGTAATACGGTTTTGATTATTAGTGGTTAATGTTATTCGATCTACAAGATTTGCGTTATCTGTCGCATAAACTTTTAATACTAATTTCACATCAGAATTTAATGAGTCACTTTCAAATGCCTCACGAATAGTAACTGTAGTTTGACAACCATTTACTATTTGTGCATTCTTCACGTTAAGAAAATGATTGTCTGGATCATCAACAAGTTCAAATTTATCACAGACCATCGTCACACCATTATTTAAGAACCAAAATCTACTACTTTCGTCACTTGAACAAGTGTTAAGAATCTCATTATTAACTCTACCTTTTGAGCCATAATAGGGTCGGACATTTAAGTCAAATATTGCATCTCTATGTTCGGTCGAAGCGACTTCCGCAAGCGTAATTCCTGTTATTGTACAAACAACTGATTTTGTTTCACCAGTGTTAAATTGAATTAGAGATCCCCGATTTCTGTCGTAAACAATAGGGACTTTCAGATCAATTTGTTTTTTAACTCTTTCTCTTTCTTCAATAAACCCAACAAGTTCAGAAGCTCCAATTTCTTTATATGAAAAATTTGAAAATCCCGCTGAGCTGTATTTATCAATAAGTACTTTTCTTTCTTGAAGATATTCTTCCGATAAAACTGTGGAATCCCCTTTAGTAGTAAAAAACGCATTAACCTCAATATTTGAAGGTCCGTGGGTCATTCTCAATTCTCTGATTTCATCGATTTTTGTAACGAAATCCTCATTGTCAATTTTTCGGTATTCTTCTTTCGGTCTTTCAAAAATCCAGTCTAACCCATTTCTGATTTGGATTATTACATTCGAGCTAAAACCTGTTGAATTTTTCGCTTGAATTATATCAACAACTGCATACCCTTCTTCCGAATTTTCATTTATTCTAATGATGTCTATTTGTTTGTCCTGGCTTCCATCAACAATTATGTCCGCAGGATCAATGCCATTTATATCTATATCTAAAATGAGACTTGTAGCCAAAGCTTGAAAAGCATTGTCAGAATCTTGAAACTCTGGTGATATGTCATCAATAATTTCATCAAGCCAAGTCTGTCTAATTTTTATGTTTTCAATTTTGTTTTCCATTCTTAGGTTCATTACCACCAGCTGTCTGGCTACAAAAACTTTGCATGTCTTACTTTCAAAAATTGAAATAAACGTACACTGTTCTTCTATTTTGTTTCAACTACTCTGCTTTTCAGGGTAGATATTAGATACCTGTAAATTATCTTTCTCAGAAGGGCTGCTGTCTGGCTGCTGACCAGACGAATTGTAAAATAAGGAAATCAGGCGATGATCACAACTGGATCGAAACGTTATTATTTAATTATGATTTTAATCAAACCAAATCACCTCAGAGTTCAATTCATGCGCTTTGATGTCCAGGATGCGATACGCAAAGTTAAGGTGGTCTTCTATTTCTGCCTTTTCAGAGTGTCTTTTGATCTGGATACTGGCGGAAGGGGTGATGGTTTGGTGGATGTTTTCTACTGTCATACAATCATCCATATGTAAGTGGCCACAAAAGATATGCGCCGATTTAGGATGTGATTTTAGCAGGTCAAAGATTTGCGCATCTCCAGCCAGCGGGAATTCGAGCTGTGGGGTGGTGTTGGTTTGCAGGACTGGATGATGGATGAATAGCAAGAGGTCTTTTTCTGTTTGCAGTTCTGCCTGGAGCCAGGCCAGTTGGGTAGTGCTGATGGCATCCGAAGACGAGTCCAGATAGATGGATTTGTACCCTTCGCTCTCCTCACTCCAGTACCATTCGTTTCGATCGGCTATAGACGCTGGTCTGCTGGTTTGGACTACCTCAGCGAAATTTTCATGATTGCCCAAGATGATATTGTAGTCTATTTGACTTTGATCAAGCGTATCGAAAAACTGACGATGAGCTGCTTGGGACCCTATATCCCCCAAAAAGAAAAGCTGTTGGATACCTCTGGATTGGATATCGGCCAGGATAGTTTTCCAATTTTCCCAGGGCTTAGCGCCAGCTTTTGAGGTGAAATCTTCTTCTGCATGGAGGTCTGTGACTAGGGCGATTTTCATTTAGTTATCTATAGGTCATTCAAATCATGATCAACGCATTTGCAGGTCTCGGGTTTTAGATCTCAACCACCAATTTGCCTTTCGCTTTGTTGTTGATTGAATCGGCATAAATGGAATTACTTCTTGTAATATCTGGCTTTGCCAGGGTCTCTTTTTGGTTTTACTCTACGGCTGTAGCCACGTTTGAGAACGTGAAGATAAAATCGCTCCACTTTTTCACGGGCCCATGGGGTTCTTCTCAGAAACATCAAACTGGATTTTATCGACGGGTCATGGGTAAAACATCTGATATCTACCTCTTCGCCGAGATGTTCCCATCCGCATATTTCCACTAGCTGTTCCAGCATATCTGCCAGTTTTACGCCGTGTAGCGGATTATTTACTTGGTCGTTTTGCGGTTCACTCATTTTGAATTCGGGTTGAGTGCATCATTTTCAATTTCCATCCTGAGCCTTTTTTTACAGCGACAGCGCTCTCCAACCAATGCATACGCCCGACCACGTTTCCATTTTTTGTCCAATAAGCATAGTTGTCATAGGCCAACCAAATCATGTCACCGGATTTCTCAAATTTGATGAATTCGAATCTGTTATTTCTAACAGTACTGTCCGGATAGATCAGGGCTTTTCTGATGTAGTTTTTGATCGTGTCATTGTTCCATACTTCCCCGTGCTCTAGCAATAGAAAGTCCGAGGTCAGGTGAGTCTCGACTTTGGTCGAATCAAAATCAGAAAGGAGATCTTGAAAAATGTCGATAATGAGTTGCTTGGCCGCCTGCTCTTCTTCTGGCGTAGGCTTCACCTGAGCCATAGTGGAAGCTGAACTGGCGAACAATAGTACAATAGCTAATAGATGTTTCATGCTGAATAAATACAGTGGTGTATGACAAATATAATAGAGAATTCCAGCTATGACTTCAGTACAGAAATTCTAACCTTTTTCTTTTTCAATCTCGAATTGTTCAACTGCTGGCTGAGCTGAGCTGACTTGGCCAGAGGAACGGCCACAAAGGCACAATCCAGTTTGAGTTCAATGATTCCGAGTTCCTCCTTTTTCAATCCGCCTTGCTTCATGAAAAGGCCTGCAATGTCACCTTTCGATATTTTGTCCTTTCGTCCGCCAGAGATAAATAGGGTAGTCCAGGAGCTGTCAGAAAATCGAGAGCTCGGCTGTATTTTTTCTTCCTCAATGTCACTGGCAAAACCAGGAATCCTTTCGTTTTTCCCGATCAATAAATAGGCCGTTCCGCTGCTGTTCATTCTAGCCGTTCGTCCATTTCTGTGCGTAAATTCTTCCGCTTTAGGTGGCAATTGATAATGGATGATAAAATCCAACTCAGGAACATCTATCCCTCGGGCTGCCAGGTCTGTAGCGAGCAAAAGTCGACTGGTTCCATTTCTAAACTTGATCAAAGCTCTTTCGCGATCTTGCTGTTCTAAGCCGCCATAAAAGCAAGAGTGACTGATGCGGCTGCCTTCTAAGTAGTCGCTCACGATTTGTATCGTGTCTTTGAAGTTGCAAAAAATAATCCCGCTGCCTTCACCGATATGCCCCAGCAATTGCTCCAGGGATTCTAGTTTGTCTTTCGTAGAAGCCATCACAGTCTTTAGTGTCAACTGATTTTTGGCGCCTCCAAGAAAATCCAGTCTTTCTGGATTGTTGATGTCCATGAAGTCTGGTATCTCTACTTTTTGGGTAGCAGAAGTCAAGATTTTTTTGTCTAAAGTCTTCAAGGCATCCAGGATGTCCATCATTTCCGGCTCGAAGCCTACTTCTAGTGACTTGTCAAATTCATCTAATATGAGCGTTTTGATGCTATCTGTATGGATGGTTTCTCTGCGCATGTGGTCAGCGATACGCCCAGGTGTACCGATCAGGATAGCGGGTGCGTGTTTGAGATCGATTTTGTCTTTGGATCCTGCACGTCCACCATAGACTGCGTTGGTTTTGTAACCACTACCCATTTCCCGTACTACTTGTTCGATCTGAATGGCTAGTTCGCGTGACGGCACCAGAATAAGTACCTGCACCTGATCTGAGTTTGGGTCCAGGCCAGCAAGGACAGGAAGTAAAAATGCCAGCGTTTTTCCTGTTCCGGTAGGTGAGAGTAAGACCACTTCCTTGTTGTTGGCAATAGCCTCATGAGCAGCTACCTGCATTGGATTGAGCTGCTCAATGCCCAATTTTTTCAAAATAGCTTCCTGATCCTTGATGTTTTCTGACATTCGGCAAAGTTAAGGTTTACCGTATTAAAGAAGTTACTCCAAGCCACCTCTTTAATTATTAGTTGCGATGATTGCACATAAGGTTGAATGTAAGTCATTTCGTAAGAAGGAACGACTGCAGAAATCTCCTTAGGAATAAGCAGTAGCTGAATTACAGCATATAGCTAAGGAGATTCCTCCACTCCGTTACGGAATGACATCGAGGAAATGAAAATCAGTCCATAAGGAAGAATGGTTGAAGAAAACTTGTCATGTTAAATAGTAAAGCGCTTTGTTCCAGGAAGCTATTTTGACTTCTCGTTTCAAATTAATACTTTTCAAGTATGCCTAACTATTTCGTTTACATTGTCACAAATCCGGCAAAGACTGTTTTGTATACTGGAATGACCAATGATTTGGAAAGGAGAATTATTGAGCATTTTAGGAATAGAGGAAATAACAAGACTTTTGCTGGAAGGTATTATTGCTATAATTTGGTGTGCTATGAGCGATTTCATTCATCAAGCCATGCTATTGAAAGGGAAAAGGAAATCAAAGATTGGAACCGTTCAAAAAAGGAAACACTCATTAGTGAATTCAATCCTTCTTGGGGAGCTCTGAATGGTAGCATCATGCAATGGCCGCCGCCACCAGAAGTAATGTCTAATTATTGAAGCGTGCCTTGATTTTTCGGAATAACTAAATGATAAGATTCCTCCACTCTGCTACAGAATGACGTCTACGAAATGAAAGTCATTTCGTAGGGAAGCATGACCGAAGAAATCTTATTAGCTAAACCCTGAACGGCTATAATGATAATTCAGAATTTGGAAGGTCAGGTTTTAATTTGACTACTTCGACATATCTTTGCGCCTCGAATGGCAAAAGAGAAGAAAAATATCAGCAAAGAGGACTTGGAGGCTTGCTTGGCCACATTAAAAGAATTGGCGGCCGATAGTCAACCATTGGTGGACCTGACTGAGGAACAGCGTGTGGCTTTGATGAAGGCGGCAGGAGAGGTCTCTCGGCCAGATCGAACCGAATTGCGAAAGCGAAGGAAAGATCAGAAGATCAAAGAAAAAACTCAGATTCGAAAGCAAGATCGCCAGGCTAGAGAGGCTACAGGTATCCGGTCGGCCCGAACTGCCAAAATATTTGAGGCTCCAGATCAAATATTACTTCCAGCAGCCAAATTGGATATGGAAGGGCAGGAGCTGAATTCTCCAAGAAACTGCTATGTCTGCAAAGCTGAGTATACCAAGCTACATCCGTTCTATGATACGATGTGTGAGACTTGTGGAGATCTCAACTATGCCAAGCGATTCCAAACTGCTGACTTGACGGGTCAAGTGGCATTGATGACTGGATCGCGCCTCAAGATCGGCTACCATGTTACGCTGATGATGCTGCGTGCTGGCGCTACTGTGATTGCCACCACAAGGTTTCCGGCAGATTCGGCTATTCGCTTTGCCAAAGAAAAAGACTACTACAAGTGGAGTAATAGGCTACATATACACGGACTGGATTTGAGGCATACTCCTAGTGTGGAGCTGTTTTGCACCTACATCGAGCAGACCTATGATCGTTTGGATATCCTGATCAACAATGCCGCACAGACCGTTCGTCGTCCGCCTGGATTTTATACTCACATGATGGACATGGAGCAGTTGCCATTCGAAGAGCATACCGCAGACGTGCAGCAATTGCTCACGAGTCATCACAATTGTCTAAACAGAATCGGAGCGGTGAGCTCATCAGGAAAAGACACGTCTACCTTGGCAGTATCCTGGAATGAAAAAGCACCGGGCTTAGGTCTTCGTGCTTCTGCTCAGTTGTCTCAGATTCCATATAGCTATGATGGCGCGTTGCAAAACGAAGAAGTATTTCCTGAAGGGAAACTCGACGTGGATTTGCAGCAAGTAGATCTGCGTACGACCAATTCCTGGAGACTCAAGCTAGGGGAGGTGCCTACGCCGGAATTGCTGGAAGTGCAGTTGGTGAATTCTATTGCGCCGTTTGTGCTTTGCAACCGATTGTCTACAATGATGAAACGAGAAAACACAGGGATCAAGCATATTGTGAACGTGACGGCGATGGAGGGCAAGTTCTACCGATTCAAAAAAGAACCAAGACACCCACATACCAATATGGCAAAGGCAGCACTCAACATGTTGACGCATACATCGGCTGGAGAATTGGCCAAGCATGGCATTTACATGAATGCCGTAGATACGGGCTGGGTGACAGACGAAGACCCGGCACAGATTGCCAAGTTCAAAGAGGAAGTACACGACTTTCAGCCGCCTTTAGATATTGTAGATGGCGCTGCAAGAGTGATGGACCCTATTTTTGATGGTATCAATAGAGGAGAGCACTGGTGTGGGAAGTTCCTGAAGGATTATTTTCCGATTGACTGGTAGAGTTCCTTGAGTGAGATTGGCTTCACTAGATATTTCTCCTACCTTTGCGTGCTTATAAAAAAAACAAAAAATGACGGAATTAAATACTGAAGAGCAGAAATTCAGTTACGGACTAGGACAAAGTGTAGGTACCAATTTTACAAACGAAGGTTTTAATGAAATCTTTGACCTCGATGCCTTCATGAGTGGATTGGGAGATTCTTTTGCGGGTCATAGTGAACTGACAGTTGAAGAAATAAATCAGGTAATCCAGAAGAAAATTGGTGAGCTGAAAGCTGCGGCCCACGGTGATGCCAAAGAAAAAGGCGAAGCTTTCTTAGCAGTAAATGCTGTAAAAGAAGGCGTGACTTCTTTGCCAAGTGGCTTGCAGTACGAGATCATCGAATCGGGCGATGCTGCAGGCGACAAACCATCGCTGACTAGTCAGGTGACTACCCACTATACTGGAGCCTTGATCGACGGCAAAGTGTTTGATAGCTCAGTACAACGTGGTGAGCCGGCTACGTTTCCAGTAAATGGCGTCATCCCAGGATGGACAGAAGCGCTTCAATTGATGGTGCCAGGAGACAAATGGAAATTATTTATTCCTTATGATCTGGCGTATGGCGACAGAGGGGCAGGAGCGGACATTCCTCCTTTTGCGGCCTTGGTATTCGATATTGAATTGATTTCGGTAGCCTAATAACAAAATTGAATGTATTAAGAAAAGGGGCCTATATAGGCCCCTTTTCTGTTTTTAGAGGGTTTGGAAGCTTTATTGCAGCCCTGGATCCCAAACCTTTCTTTCGATAGTTGCGTAGAAATGTTTATGTTTGCAAAAGTGAGGATTATAGCAACACCAATAATCCTTTTTTAGTAATAATAATATTTACAAAAGTGAGGATAATATTTTAACGAATCATGAGTAGAGCATATTTAGGAGAATTTGAAGAACTGGTATTGTTGATAATTGCATCGCTGGGAAATGAAGGATATGCAGTATCGGTGAAAGACGCGCTGTCGGATCAGGCCAATCGCAAGGTGAACATCAGTGCAATTCACTCGGCACTGTACCGACTGGAAAAGAAAGGGTTTTTAAACTCTCGCATGGGAGGAGCCACCAGCACCCGGGGTGGAAAAAACAAAAGGATATTTCAGGTGACTGCCGCAGGATTTTCTGCGCTACAGGCGTCTAAGGATTTAAGAAGCAGTATTTGGAAGACCATTCCTCAACTTTCTTTTGCCGTAATCAACTAATGAACAAAAAACATCCTAAAGGGCCTCCTGCATTGGGCACTTATCTTCTAAAGAAGATTTATGGAGAAGAAATGCACGAAGAAATTTCAGGTGATTTTAATGAGGTTTTCGAACAACGAAAAAAGCGGCAAGGTCATTTGATGGCTTCTTTCAGATATGTATGGGATTCCGTGCTGTCCGTCAGAAACCTGGATTTGAAAAGTCAAAACTCAATTATAAAAACAAGCAATACAGCGATGATCAAGAACTACTTAAAAATGGCACTGCGAGTGCTGCAAAAGCATCCTACCAACTCTGTGATCAATATTTTCGGCCTTGCTATCGGTATGGGAGTGTGTTTGATGATTTATCAATACATCCATTTTGAATCCAGCTTTGATAAATTTCATCCAGGAGTCGATAATACCTACCGCGTACTTCTGGACTATTCTCAAAACGGAGAACCTCAGGGTACCGGTGCCCATACCAGTTTTGGGTTGGGAGTAGTGGGCAAACAGGAGATTCCTGAGCTCAAAGAGTTTGTTAGAATCCACCCGCAGTATGGAGGTGCCGTTTTGACTAATCCGGAAAACGGGCAGCCATACAAAGAGGAAGATATGTTGTTCGTAGACCCTGCTTTTTTGCAAATATTTAATTTTCCACTGAAGGCAGGAAACAAGGATTTGGTGCTCAATGAAAAACAAAGTATTGTGATCACCGAGCGTATGGCGGTCAAATATTTTGGAACAGAAGACCCCATGGGTCAGGTTCTTCAGTTGGATGGTGGTTGGGCTTCGGGCAGCTTTGTTGTGACTGGCGTATTGCAACCAATCCCGGCGAATAGCCACCTGCAATTCGACTTTCTCATGCCCATCAAATTATTGACAGAGGATCACCGACAATACAAAGAATCCAGCGGTTGGGGGTGGAATAACTTCGTTACCTATGTTCACCTACGTGAATCTGCAGACTTGCAACAAGTGGCTGATAAATATGATCAACTGATTCTGGCCTACGATCAGGATTTGGCCAAATCTACCACTTCGGTGAGCGTTATTTTTCAGCCCGTAGCTGACATACATTTGAAATCAGATTATTCTGGTGATCCAGCGACCAACAACGGCAGCTTGAGGGATGTACAAATATTCTCCATTATTGCGATTATTATATTGGTCATAGCTTGGGTAAACTATATCAATCTGTCTACTGCGCGAGCTATGTATAGAGCCAAAGAAGTAGGTGTTCGCAAATCGATTGGAGCGTTTCGTGGTCAACTCATTTATCAGTTTGTAGTAGAGTCAGCCCTGGTCAATATTTTGGCGGCATGTCTGGCGTTAGGCATTGCATACATGCTTTTACCAGTTCTGAATGAGATCATTGGGCGGCAACTGGAAATGACTGTAGTACAAGAATTAGGTTTTTGGATATCTTTTTTAACTATTACTCTCTCCGGGTCTCTTCTTTCCGGACTTTACCCTGCATTTATCCTCTCTGCATTCAAGCCTTCAAGCATGCTGGGTTCTACCAGGAAGGCGTCCAAAGGAGGGGTGAATCTAAGAAGGGGCTTGATAGTTTTCCAATTTTGGATCTCGGCGTTACTTATATCAGGCACCTATCTGGTATATGCTCAAATCTCCTATATGAAAAATCAGGAATTGGGGATAAACATGGAAAAAATTGTGGTAATCAATGGCCCTGAGGTCAATCTGAACAGAGAGACTATAAAAGAGAAAATGAATACATTCAAAAATGTAACTGGATCTCATCACTCGATATCCATGGTGACCGGCTCTGGTTCAGTGCCAGGCAAAGGTTATAATTGGCGTACTGGCATGTGGCGATTTGGAATCTCAGAAGACGAAAGCAAATCAGGTAATGTGGTCTTTGTAGATCATGATTTCACCAAGACCTATGACTTCGAATTTCTGGCAGGACGATCCTTCTCAGAAATGGCCTCTGAAGAAAATGGGTTTATCATCAATGAAAAGGCACTGCAAGTATTTGGATTGGGTTTACCGGAAGAGGCTATTCAGCAAAAACTGATTGTGGGCGGTTGGGACACGGTTCGCGTCATGGGTGTAATCAAGGATTTTCATTGGAATTCGCTCAAGGATGAGCATTCGCCTTATATTTTCGCGCATCAGGGCAGTAATAGTTACATTTCATTTAAGATTGATTTGCAAGATATTCCCGGCACTTTGGCTCACATTGAAGAAACGTATGACGCTGTGTTTCCAAACAATCCATTCAACTACTTTTTCCTCGATGACGAGTTCAACAACCAGTATCAAGCTGACCTGCAATTTGGAAACTTATTTACTTCGTTTTCTATACTCGCCATTTTCATTTCGTGCTTAGGACTATTTGGGCTGGTAGCATTTTCTACCAATTCCAGAATCAAAGAAATTGGCATCAGAAAGGCATTGGGTGCAGAAGTACAAAGTTTGATGCTGCTGCTCTCTAAGGAGTACATGATCCTATTGCTGATCGCCAACGTACTGGCAGCGCCTATCATTTTTGTCTGGGGCCAATCCTGGCTTGAGGATTATGCATATAAAGTGAATTTGGGTATTGGACTATATCTGATACCAGGATTGATCTTAGTCGTTATTTCCTTGATCACGGTGAGTTATAAAACCTATGCTGCGGCTAAATCAAATCCAGTAATAGCGCTCAAAGTGGAGTAGATCATATGGTGCTCGACCTATCTATGGAACCACTTCAGATGGTTCTTCACTTTTCGTTATCGAATAACGGGCTCTTGTAAGACTCCATGCTTTCTTTAGCATTGGAGTCTTGTTTTATGAAAATTGATTTAATTGAATTATTTTGGTAGGATTTACTGAAAAGTAAATGGCTTTTCATCAATGATGAAGAGAGAATGATACAACTTAAATCAAACAAAATGACTACTGATTCGTCCGATGACAAAGGGCTGGTAAACAAATTACTTGGCCATGTAGAACGTATAGGAAACAAATTACCTGATCCAGCCATCCTGTTTTTAATATCAATGCTTATCGTTTGGATACTTTCAGCATTGATGTTCTCAATAGAGTTTACTGACATCAATCCGCGCGATGGAATGCCTATTCGCGTTCAAAATTTACTGACTGGCACAGCCATGACCACTTTTATGGCCAATATGGTGGGAATTTTTACAAGTTTTGCGCCATTGGGAGTGGTGCTTGTGGCCATGCTGGGGGTAGGAGTGGCAGATGGCTCCGGATATATTCATACGGCGATCAAAATGATGCTGAAAAAGACGCCTGGTTTTCTTTTGACTCCGGCAGTCATTTTTGTGGGCATTGTTTCTCATTCTGCTATTGATGCAGGATATGTCCTGGTGATACCGTTGGGAGGGATCATTTTTTATGCTGCCGGGAGGCATCCTATGGCAGGGATCGCAGCAGCTTTTGCAGGTGTGTCGGGAGGCTTTAGTGCCAATCCGTTACCATCTGCTATTGACCCGTTGCTACAGGGCTTTACGCAGCCGGCGGCACAGATCATTGATCAATCCGTGCAGGTCAATCCCTTGGGCAACTACTACTTCACAGCAGCTTCAAGTATTTTGGTTACGCTGATTGGTTGGTATATCACTGATAAGATCATCGAACCGAGACTGAATAAAAACAACCCAGTAGATGCGGATGTAGAAAAGGCACCCGACATGGGTAGCTTCACTGTCGAAGAGAAAAAAGGATTTTGGACTGCTACAATTGTGACTCTGGTCATCTTTGTATTATTTGTACTAGCACTTATTCCGACAGATTCACCCTTTAGAGATGCGACAGGTTCGCTTACTTCGTTTACTGCTCCCGTTATGCAGTCTATCGTTCCACTCATCTTTTTGTTTTTTTTACTTCCAGGTGTGATTCATGGTTTCGTATCCGGGAAATTTAAAACCAGTAAAGATGTAATCGACGTAATGTCCGAATCCATGAAGGGAATGGCTTATTATGTGGTAATGGCTTTCTTTTGTTCGTTGTTCATTTATGCATTTGCTACTTCAAACTTGGGTGCTCTGTTAGCCATCAAAGGCGCAAGTTTTCTGAAAGGTCTGAATTTATCCGGTCCGGTCACGATTACCGGAATTATTTTCCTCGCAGGATTTGTCAACCTATTCGTGGGTTCTGCTTCTGCCAAGTGGGCTATGTTAGCGCCTATCTTCGTACCGATGCTCATGCAGCTAGGCTATTCACCAGAGCTCACACAAGCGGCTTATCGTGTTGGTGATTCTTCAACTAACATTATCACCCCATTGATGCCGTATTTCCCACTGGTAGTAGTGTTTTGTCAAAAATATGTGAAGTCTACCGGGATTGGGACTCTGGTCTCTGTGATGATTCCTTATTCCATTGCTCTTATCATTTTGTGGACTATTTTCCTGGTTATTTTTTGGGTGTTGGGTATTCCACTTGGGCTTCAAGCAAGCTATATGTATGGAGGCTAAATAATCAATAAATAGAAATGAAGTTTGAAAAAGATCTTAACATGATGTTAAGATCTTTTTTTGGTTTAAGGAGAATACCAGGTTTCATAAAGCACTAGTACTTGTATATGGAGTATAATGTAGGAATACACGCGATTTCCGGATTTTCTGACAAATAAAAAATTGAAAACTCATCTCCTGCATTTAGGCTTCTTTTGTAGGCAGATTGGAACGAAAACGATAATTGCTTGTGATCTGCCGTGTACTTAAAAATGTATTTTTTGACTGTCCTTCCATTATGTTCGAAATTAGTATCTTGAATCTCGCTTATTGTCGCAGTGGTTTTGTCCCCATATCTAATAGCAAGAATTGAATTTTTGGTAATTCTCACTTTTTTCTTCACTAAAAAATAACCTATTGCGGGAGAGATCAGCAAGGCAAGTGCTTCGATGTTTCGGGAGCCTAAGAATATAATTATCCCAAAAACACCAATAGAAAGGAGTATTTCACTAAATAAGTGAGGTGGAGTTTTGAAATAGATGGTGGCAATTTCAAAATTACTAATGTGCCTTTTTTCCTGCATATTGTAAAAGCTGTCTTTCGAAAAAGAACAGGTTATCGTATTAATCTAAATTACTATAATTCAGATAAAAAAAGCCTTCCCGGTTTCCCGGAAAGGCTTTGAATCTATTTAGAAACTAGCACTAGGCTAGTGATGTCGATTTTACATCAGCAATTCACCGAATTACTTTTTCTCGTCTACCTCTTCGAACTCCACATCAGATACATCTGAGTCTGCAGCGTCTGCTTCAGGGCCGCCAGCTTGTCCGGCGTCAGCTCCAGGAGCTCCACCTTCGGCGCCTTGAGTCGCAGCATACATTTCTTGTGATGCGCCTTCCCATGCTTTGTTCATTTCTTCCATCGCTGCATCTATTGCTGCCAAGTCAGCACTCTTATGCGCTTCTTTTAGCTTCTCTAGTCCAGCAGTGATTTTAGCTTTATTGTCATCAGACAATTTATCACCAAACTCACTCAACTGCTTTTCTGTCTGGAAGATCATAGAATCCGCTCCATTGAGCTTTTCTATTTTCTCTTTCTCTATTTTATCAGCATCAGCATTTGCTTCCGCTTCTTGTCTCATTTTCTCGATTTCTTCTTCTGACAATCCAGAGGAAGCTTCGATTCTGATACTTTGCTCTTTGTTAGTGCCCTTATCTTTAGACGTTACGTGCATGATACCGTTGGCATCGATGTCAAATGTAACTTCGATTTGAGGGATACCTCTTGGTGCTGGCGGTATGCCATCCAAGTGAAATCTACCCAAGCTTCTGTTGTCCTTAGCCATTGGTCTTTCACCTTGTACCACATGGATTTCTACAGAAGGCTGATTGTCAGCAGCAGTAGAGAAGGTTTCAGACTTTTTGGTAGGGATCGTTGTGTTCGCTTCGATCAGCTTTGTCAATACACCGCCCATGGTTTCAATACCCAAAGAAAGAGGAGTAACGTCAAGAAGCAATACATCTTTCACTTCACCCGTCAATACTCCGCCTTGGATAGCAGCTCCAACAGCTACTACTTCATCAGGATTTACTCCTTTAGAAGGTTTCTTGCCGAAGAACTTCTCAACTTCCTCCTGAATGATTGGAATACGAGTGGATCCACCAACCAGAATCACTTCATCGATATCTGATTTGGACAATCCAGAATCTTTCAAGGCTTGTGCTACAGGCTTCATTGATCTTTTGACCAGTGAGTCTGCTAATTGCTCAAATTTTGCTCTTGACAGTGTTCTGACCAAGTGCTTTGGAATGCCATCTACGGGCATGATATATGGAAGGTTGATTTCTGTGCTGGTAGAGCTAGACAATTCAATCTTAGCCTTTTCAGCAGCTTCTTTCAATCTTTGAAGAGCCATAGGATCTTTTCTCAAGTCTATGCCTTCATCATTTTTGAACTCATCAGCCAACCATTGGATGATTACAGAGTCGAAATCATCTCCACCAAGGTGTACATCACCATTAGTAGATTTTACTTCAAAAACGCCATCACCTAATTCCAAAATTGAAATATCGAATGTACCACCACCCAGGTCATACACAGCGATTTTCATGTCTGCATTTTTCTTATCCAATCCATAAGCTAGTGCCGCAGCGGTAGGCTCATTGATGATTCTTTTTACTTCAAGTCCGGCAATCGCACCAGCCTCTTTAGTAGCCTGTCTTTCTGCATCGTTGAAGTATGCAGGTACGGTAATGACCGCTTCTTTGACTTCAGTTCCCAAATAGTCTTCAGCTGTAGTCTTCATTTTTTGAAGAATCACCGCTGACAACTCCTGAGGAGTATAGTTTCTATCGCCGATTTTTACTCTTACGACGTCATTGTTTCCACTTTCTACAGCGTAAGAAACATTCTTCATTTCATCAGAAACTTCCGCAAATTTCTTACCCATGAATCTCTTCACAGAGCTGATTGTGTTTTGTGGGTTGGTGATTGCCTGTCTCTTGGCTGGATCACCCACTTTTCTTTCTCCTTTACCGCCATCCAGAAATGCCACGATTGAAGGGGTAGTTCTTCTGCCTTCGCTATTTGGGATAACGACTGGCTCATTGCCCTCCATCACAGCAACACAAGAGTTGGTAGTACCTAAATCGATTCCGATTATTTTTCCCATGATATAATTTTATTTATCGCTTTCTAAAATTCTTATTCTATTCTGATTGGGTTGTTATCAACTGCTATGCCAAAGCAATTTTTGGTCACCTGTGATGACAGATTGTCAGAATCTTCATTTGAGATGAGACTATGACTGACGGAAAAGGAGGATTTTTCGGATAAAAGTGACAATTTGAACCATATCATATTTCCATATGACAGACTCTATCTCCTGGCTATCTACTTGGGAAGGTAATTATCCAAAGAGCTTGACTAGGCCTTTTTCATCAATTTCAATATACCATAGAGGCCGATGGCAATACCCAAGCCCAAACATGTATAGTATGAAAATTCGCTCATAGTATAAGAGCCGCTAAAGGCGTTGCCTATTACTTTGCCTAGATTTTTGGGTGAGTGGGTCTGAGCCCAATAGATAAAAAATACGCCAATACCGAGGAGTATGATTCCGATGGATTGATTCTTCTTCATGACTTGGTTTTTAGTGATTACTATCAAATATACTATCAAGGTTACAAAAACGAGTATACTGTAGAGCTCAATTCTCGCACTCATCTTTAAGGTAATAAGCAATGGGGGATAGGGCTAGTAAATTTGTCTCATATGATAAATAGACTAACCTCGCTATGAAACGACCATCCAACCTTCTAAGCTCAGTCCTTGTTTGTATTGTATTATGCGCTTCTTCCTGTGCTGGTACCAAGTATGGAAGACATTTCAATTATGCTAATAAAGGTTCCATAATTCAGCATTCGACACCAGTGGATACTTCAAAACCCGAACCGACTGCTAGTATTGATCCTTATACAGGCCTTGATCAGGAAGTCAAAAGCATTACTGAATCCCAAAAACCTTCTGCGCCATTATCGGAGTCTCGCATAAACCCACAGGAAACGACCAACCACCATTATCCAACTGGAGAGCACTTCGCGAAGGTCGGTAAAATCAAAAATAACAAGCCAGCTAAGGAGGGGCGTAAAATGGAGCCTATTGGACTCGCTTCATTTGGCTTGTTTTTGCTGACAGTGCTTTTACTTTTAGGTGAAGGCGCAGTAGGATTGAGTACAGGTCTTGCTGCTATATTAGTTTTGGTTTCCGTGATTGGGGCAGGATTGAGCTACGATAGAATTGCGAAAAACAAAAAAAGGTGGAAGGGTAGATTTTTTGCAGGGTTTACTATAATTGCTGGAATGCTCTTTCTTTTGATGTTAGGCGTAGCGTCCTTATTCAACTCAATTTTTGGAGGCACTTAAACCTGGATTATGCATTAGGAATCGTGATGAAAGCTATAAAGCGCAAAGAAAGAGGCACTTATATTGAATCACCATAGCACCGCTATGGTGATTCAATAAATATATGTTTAGTGTCTATTTCAAAGTGCTTTATGATTGGAATAGATTATCTAATGCATATTTCAGGTTAAAGTTTAGTTTTTCTAGATGCACTTCGGATTACTAAATTTTTATTTCATTTTCATGCCCCATGAGTATTAGCAAATTAATCTATCTACTTTTCCTCACATGTCTGCACTCGTATAATGAATAATTTGATAATTTCATCTAAGCCTTTCACAAAAAAAGTCTTCCCTGAATTTAAGTTAGGAAAGGAAATTTGATCTTCGATAAATTATAGTCAATCTTTACTGGATAGTAGTGAAAGCTAAGAACTCTACTATCTTTGCGCCCCGAATTGACTATTGAATTTGGCCTTCGATTGCTAATTCAGTCATCATTACATAATAATATATAAGCCCATGAGCTTGACAGCAGAGATCGAAAAACGAAAAACCTTTGGAATTATCAGTCACCCAGATGCAGGTAAGACCACACTGACTGAAAAGCTTCTGCTATTTGGTGGTGCCATCAAGACGGCAGGGGCTGTAAAATCCAACAAAATAGATCGTCATGCGACTTCGGATTTCATGGAAATTGAGAAGCAAAGGGGTATTTCTGTTGCCACATCGGTTATGGGCTTCGACTATAGGGGACGGAGAATAAACTTGCTGGATACACCTGGTCACCAGGATTTTGCAGAAGATACCTATCGAACGCTCACCGCAGTAGATAGTGTGGTACTTGTGGTAGATTGTGTAAAGGGAGTGGAGATTCAGACAGAAAAACTGATGGAGGTATGTCGGATGAGAAATACTCCGGTGATGGTATTTATCAATAAACTGGATCGGGAGGGACAAGATCCATACGATTTGCTGGATGAGATAGAGGCTAAGCTCAATATCAACGTCAGACCGCTGAGTTGGCCGATCAGTATGGGTAAGACTTTCAAAGGTGTATATAGTCTGTATGAGAAAAAATTAAAGCTGTTTACGGCAAGTAAGCAGCAGTTGGATAAAGAAAACGATATCAGTATTGCCGATATCAACGATCCTGTCCTGGATGAAATGATAGGTGAGAATTATGCCAAGACGCTCAGAGAAGATGTGGAATTGGTAGATGGCGGATACCCGGAGTTTGACATAGAGGCCTATCGTAATGGTGAGGTGGCTCCCGTATTTTTTGGTAGTGCGGTCAATAATTTTGGAGTGCAAGAATTATTGGATTGTTTTATTGATATCGCACCAGGTCCGGCACCAAGATACACGGAAGAGCGGCAGATATTACCTGAGGAGAACAAGTTCTCTGGATTCGTGTTTAAAATCCATGCCAATATGGATCCCAAACACAGAAACCGTATTGCCTTTGTCAGAGTATGTGCTGGGCAATTTGCCCGTGGTAATAATTATTATCATTCAAGATTGGATAAGAAGCTAAGGTTTTCGAACGCTACTGCATTTATGGCACAAAGCAAAGAAGTGATAGATGAGGCGTATCCTGGTGATATCGTAGGGCTCTATGATACCGGCAACTTGAAAATCGGAGATACACTCAGCGAAGGTGAAAAAGGCATGTACAAAGGGATTCCAAGTTTCTCGCCCGAAATTTTCAGAGAGGTGGTTAACATGGATGCCATGAAGACCAAACAGCTAGAAAAAGGTCTAAAACAACTAATGGATGAAGGGGTAGCTCAGTTATTCACCTACGAAATGGGAGCTCGGAAAGCAGTAGGTACGGTAGGCGCACTGCAATTTGAAGTGATTCAGCATCGGTTGCTGCATGAATATGGAGCGACTTGTAAGTTTATGCAAATGAATCTTTACAAAGCTTGCTGGATAAGCAGTAACGATAAGAAAAAACTGGATGAATTTATTGACTCCAAGTATCGCCATATTGCAAAAGACAAGGACGGAAAACTGGTTTTCATGGCCGAGTCAAAAGCATGGTTGCAGATGGTTCAGGATAATTTTCCTGAAATAGAATTCCATTTTACGAGCGAGTTTTGAGTAATTTCACATCAATTAAAAGATTGACGTACGCAATTTGTTTAAAGTATGTCTTATTAAGCGCAGCAGAGTTAAGGTTAACCCAAATTAGAGTAGTTACGTTTTAGGAATTTGATTGTCTTTGACGTACGTGATTAGAGAAGCATAGTAGTCTCTATCTCGACAAGATTTAGCAATCAAGGTCAATCAAAATTTTGCCCATTTTCATGAATACCATTTTTTTAAGAACTTTACTTTTTCTATTTTCAGCCAGCTTTCTTCTCCTTTTAAGTTCGTTTCAGACTCATGCTCAAAGTATCTCAGGTAGAATATTCTCTATAGAAGATGACGAGAAAGAAGCTTTGACATTTGTAACAGTGGCTATCAGCGGTACCAGCACAGGTACTATATCGGATATAGACGGTCGTTTTATTTTGCAGCTCCCTGCCGGATTTGATGGTAAAATTACCTTTCAGCATGTGGGATATATTAGACGAGAGCTTACCGTCGCAGAAATCAGATCCAATCCAACTATATTTCTTGAGAAGGAAGTGACAGAACTGGAAGAGTTGGTTTTTGAGGCAGGTGAAAACCCTGCTAATATACTCATGCGAAAAGTGATTGAAAACAGAAAGAATCATGATCCAGCCAGATTTCCACAATACAGTTACAAGTCGTATACAAAAGATGTCTACCACTTAGACGCCGATAGCAAGACGGCAGATTCGCTGGCTCGTGTGATCAAAGAAGAAAAGCTCCTGAAAAAACCGAAAAAGGATAGTACTTCTTTGAAGTTCATCAAAATCGACAGCGCATTTGATACCAGACATTTGTATGTGTCTGAGTCTGTATCTGAAACCAAATTTATAGAACCAGGACTCAAGAATGAAACCATTCTGGCGACACAAATATCAGGATTAAGAGGAGGCCTCTTTGCCGCATTTAGCGGATTGTATCAACCCTTCGGCTTCTACAATGATATCCTCGATATCTTTGACAAGGACTATATCAATCCGATCAATTCTGCTGGTTTATCTCAATATGACTTCTATATAGAAGACACCACCTTCTTCGAAACTGACACTGTATTTGTAGTTAGTTACACCCCAAAAAAGAACAAGAGATTCGATGGCCTGGAAGGCCTGCTGTGGGTGCACTCAAAGGATTATGCATTGACTAATGTGACGGCCAAATCTTTGGTGGCTAATTCCAAAATTGACGTAAGTATTCAGCAACGTTATGATAAGATTCTGGGACAGTGGTTTCCCGTCCAACTTAATACCGACATCATATTTAAAGAGCTAAAATTCTATGGCAGAAACCTAATTCTTGAAAATAGGCGCTATCTCTCTGATATCAATTTGCAGACCAATTATACCCAAAAGGACTTTAGTGATATAGGTATTACACTAAATAGAATCAACAACAAAGAACAGAAGTCTATTCTGGATGCCAATCGGGCGGTACCACTTGACTCTATGGAACTCAGGACTTTTGTTGCGGCCGATTCCCTTTATAAAAACTTACGAGTGGTGGAAGGTGTGGCAGAGTCTGTGCTGACACTCAGGCTAAATTTAGGGAAAGTCGACTTACGCGTGGATGACTTTTTAGGTGTCAATAGTTATGAGAAATTTAGGGTAGGAGCCGGGCTGGAAACCAATCATCATTTTTCCCAAAGATTGACTTTGGGGGGGTATGCCGGATATGGAATTTCAGACGAAGAATGGAAATATGGCGGCAATTTGAAATACGAGTTCGAAAAAAGAACAGATACTTATGTGTTGTTTACCTATCAGAGAGATCTACGAGAAGTGGGCACGCAACGGTTTTTTGAAGGAAAAATTTCTAGTATTGATGACCTGATCCGCTCTTTTCAAGGCAACTTATTTGATAGGCATGAGACGTACAAGCTGAGTCTGAACCGTAGAGTAGCACCATTTCTATATGCACAGACCAGTATCTCCACCTCACAGCAGCAGTCTACTTATAACTACAGCTATGACAATACCGATTATGCTAGCAATTTCTTCGAAATCAATGAGGTGTCGTTCTCTTTTAGGTATGTGAGAAATGAGCAATACCTAGACTTATATGGTAAAAAAGTACTATTTGACTACGATTTTCCGGTGTTTAACTTCAAGTACAGTCATGCAAACACTGGATGGCTCAACGGCGATTTTGATTATGATCGGTTCGATGCCAGCCTGGAATACAAGAAAAAGTATTTTCTAGGTAAATCCAATGTACTGGTAAGGGCCGCTTTTGTATCTGGTGACGTTCCCTATGGACATATGATTACTGGATTGGGTAATTCTACCTCCAAGCTCAGTGTACCAGAATACTTTCAAACCATGGGGATTTATGAATTCCTCTCTGATAAGCAAATTGGACTGTTTTTTAATCATAATTTCGGCAACTTCCTCATCTCCAATCGGGTAATGAAACCTGAATTTGTGATTTACCATAACGCGGGATATGGCACTTTGTCTCATCCTGAGCGACACCAAGGCACCGAAGTAATTTTTTCAAGCATGGAAGATGGGTATTTTGAATCCGGTATTGGAATCAAAAAATTGATTAGATTAAACTTCGTTGATGTAGGATACATAGGTTTCGGTTTTGATACCATTTTCAGACATGGTGCCTATGCATTGTCTTCTACCTCGGACAATTTGTTTTTTAAATTTAATATGAAAGTCAACTTGTAATGAATAAGCCCTTTATCGTATTGTATGAAGACAATCATCTAATGATTGTTGATAAAGCGGCCGGTATACTGGTGCAAGGTGACAAAACCAGGGATAAACCACTGCTTGATTATTGCAAGGATTATATTAAAAACAAGTATAATAAACCTGGCGACGTGTTTTTAGGGACCGTGCACAGATTGGATAGACCTGTGAGTGGAGCTGTGGTATTTGCCAGGACGTCTAAGGCGCTTGAGCGAATGAACAAGCTCTTTAAAGACAGGAAGATCAACAAGACTTATTGGGCTGTGGTGAAGGCCAAACCACCTAAAAAAGAAGACAAGCTTGTGCACTATCTGATCAAAGACGAAAAGATAAATAAAACTACTGCCTACGATGTACCAAAAAACGGAGCTCAAAAGGCAGAATTGAGCTACAAGGTACTGGGTAAACTCAACGATCATTATCTGCTGGAGGTAAAACCCATAACCGGAAGACCTCATCAAATACGAGTTCAGCTAGCCAGCATCGGTTGCCCCATTCGTGGAGATGTGAAATATGGATTTATCAAGCCAAACCCAGATGCTAACATCAATTTGCACGCAAGAGCACTGGATTTTCTACACCCGGTAAAAAAAGAGCCAATCAAGATAATAGCCGGACTGCCAGTAAATGACTTTTGGGAGCAGTTTCTTGTGCTGGACAAATCAGCAAAAGAAATCGGAAAAAAGGACAAATACATGAACAAACTCTATTGATAAATGAGTTTTTTGCAGACACTAAAAAAACGGTGGAAGTTTCACAGCATTTGGAGAGTGGTACTGGTGCTGATCGTATTTGCATGCACGGGATTCACTGTAATGTTCCTTAAAGCACCAGCACTTAGGTTTTTCGATGTCAGTGAAGAATACCAAACCCTGTTCACTATTTCCTATTACATCTTAATTTGGCCAGTATATAATATTATCCTACTTGTTTATGGCTTCCTTTTCGGACAATTTGACTTCTTTTGGACTTTCGAAAAGAATCTATGGTTTCGAATGACGGGGCAAAAGCACAGGATCAAGAGTGAATAAGGAAGCATCCATTCAGGAAATAAATAAGTTAGCAAAAGCCGGAATCCCATTCCTGTTGATCACTGATTTTAAGGGCACCCAAAACCATGTATTAACTTTGGATCAAATCGATCCCGAAAACATCCTCTATGATATCAACGGGGTTAGAAACTTTGATGATACAAAAATACGTAGCCGACCAATTCGGTTAAAAAAAGAAGTAATTGCCCCGGAAATATATCAATCAAAATTCAATCGAATACATAAAGAAATCGCGGCAGGAAATACATATCTGCTCAATCTCACTCAACCTACCAATATAGAAAGCAGCTCGACACTGAAAGAAATATTTTATCAAAGTAAGGCAAAGTATAAGCTCTATTTTCAAAATCAGTTTGTCGTGTTCTCACCTGAGATATTCATTAAGATTGAGAATAGAAAAATGTCCTCATATCCGATGAAAGGAACTATCGATGCAGACTTGGATCGAGCTGAAGAAAAACTTCTATCGAGTGCAAAAGAAATGGCAGAGCATGCCACTATTGTCGATCTGATACGAAATGACATGAGCCAGTATGCAAGCAACGTGAAAGTTGAGAAGTTTAGATATATTGAAGAAATCAAGACCAATGAGAAACACTTGCTACAGGCGAGTTCGAAAATCATTGGGGACTTACCTGCTGACTTCAAGCAGAGGCTGGGGGAAATGATATATTCGTTACTTCCGGCCGGGTCCATAAGCGGGGCACCCAAACAAAAAACGTTAGAAATTATTGAATCTGTAGAAGGATACGATAGAGGATACTATACAGGCATAGTGGGCTATTTCGATGGCGAAAACTTTGATAGCGGTGTGCTGATTAGATATATTGAGAATAAGAATGAGCAGCTCACTTATAAGAGCGGAGGAGGGATTCACTTTCTGAGTGATTGGGGATCCGAATATCAGGAAATGATAGACAAAGTATATGTGCCGGTTCATTGAAAGCATAAGATGTGATAGTGGCCTGGCCAGACAACTGCCCTTGCATCAGCAGAGAGTAGATCAAACTTTTCATAAGCACTTCCCGCACAGCAGACCATTGAACCTCAAAAAAATTATTGAACCGGGAAGTTATCATCAAAAGCATAAGTGCCGGATTGAATATGGTGAAAATGACTATTCTATAGCATATAGTCCATACGAAACCCCTTTGATCACCAGTTTGAAAGTTGTCGAAAGCGATGAAATTTCATATTCCTACAAGTCTATTGACAGGCATTTGTTGGGCAAACTCTATGAGAGAAGATTGGAAAGTGATGATATCATCATAGTGAAGAAGGGTAGGGTCACTGATAGCTATTTTGCCAATCTGGCTTTTTATGATGGTGGTGAGTGGTATACCTCTAATTCACCTTTGCTCAAAGGAGTAATGCGAGCCAGCCTCATCTCCCAGGGCAAGTTGAATGAAAGGTTGATTACAGTCGGTGACATCGCAAGGTATGAAAAGGTTTGCCTGATCAATGCCATGCTGGATTTGGATCAAATGAGTTTACCCACAAAAGATATAATAATCTCTTAAGTGTTTTCTTTATAGCAGAGTCTATAAGCTAAACAAGACGTTTGGTGAAATGACAATAAGAAGAAGTTTGATTGTGGTTCTTGGGGTACTGGTAGCCTGCCTATCCTTTTTTGCCTGAGTAGATGCACAAACCGAATACCAATATGACGGCGAAGTAGATGTCAATGACTCCAGAAGACTCAGTTTATGATTGGAGAAAATTTTAGCTCGTCGGAATTAAGAAACTCAAATCCTGAAACTATGTATTTCGTGGGCTAACTTTGTACTCTATGGATAGAAAAATCAAGCTCATATGGGACATGCATGGGCCTCATGCCAAAGGAACGGCTGAGCATCATGCAGTTCATTTACAAGAATATGCTGAGCGAGCCGATATTAGCACGTTTGGAGTAGGTACCGAGGATTTTTCTGACCTTCATAGCATGGCCTTCATGACTGTAGAGGAGAAGGACATGATTACTGTTCGCGATGCACTCAAGCCTCAACGCGCAGAGCTGGCTGAATAACTAATTCTGGATGTCTTACAGTAATTCGGTTTAGACAGGTTTCCCAATCACTTTATTCAGCATACAATGAATCTTCAACTATCGGTTGAAGCATCAATACTTCTTCTAAAAAAACGCTGGTCTCGTCTATAACACTTTCAACGTCTTTGGACTGCAAGTCAGAGGCCATTACGTGATTGCCAACATCCGCAAATGCTATGACTTTCTTTTGATCTTTCGGTGTGCTGGTTTTAGAATCAAAGTCAAGTAGAGCAGGAATGGATATGACATGATCAGACTCCTCTTCATTTTTGTAATAGTAGCCAATGAAATATGGAGAAGATATCTTCCTAAACACCTCATCTTGCATGGTTTGATCCAATAGATCCTGAAGCGCCATCAAGGCCTCCGATCGATATTTTAGAGTCCAGTAGGTCTCTACCTTTGTTCCATACCATTTGGCAGCTCCCTCTTTATATGGCCCCACAACAGATTTTGTCAGTTGCGCACCCCAGGGCATATTCAGAAGTTTGGCAGTCGGGTCGTCTATTGCTGTATTAGGAGAGTATAAGATCTGAGCGGCCACCAGATCAGGATTATTGGCTGTGAGGTATATCGACAATGTACCGCCGGTAGAGCAGGACACCAAGATGACTTTTTCTCCTATCAACTGCCCAATGGCTACTGCTTCTTTTGCTGTGTTAACCAGTGAGGCCGGAGTCAAATCTTTGAAAGATTCAGTGCCGCTCAATCCATGCTGAGACAATCTGGCGAGATAAAGATTGCATCCATATTTTTTCGCAAGCCGGACATGTACTGGGTCAGATTCCATGACCCCGGCAGAAAATCCATGAAGATAAACCATAGCATAGGGAGTTTTCCGGACCGAATCGGCCCAAATAATTCGAGATTCGTTTTCAGGCTTGATATTGGAAAACTTCCGTTCAGCATCTGCAATGACACTATCGAGCTGAAAAAGTGGAACATCAAGCGCTGCGATAGAAGCATCCACCCTGGCATATTCGGGGGTAGGACCTAGCCAATAGATGATATTTAGAAGTACAAGTAAAGTGAGGAGGGATATTGCTGCTTTCTTCATAGCTGAAAGGTCGTTTACAAAAAGGATATATTCAACTATATCCCATCAAGACACAAAAAAACCACATCGTGAGCATGTGGTTTGTATCATAATATTGGATTATTGTTGGATGCTACTATTCGTTGTGCAACCAGGCTTTTTTAGCTAAAAGCTCTTCCTCTGTTTCTACATAATCTGGATCGTCTACACAACAATCCACGGGACAAACAGCTGCGCACTGTGGTTCTTCATGGAATCCGTTACATTCGGTACATTTTCCAGGAACGATATAGTACAAGTCATCATCGACGGGCTCTTGTGGTGCATTGGCATCCACCTGAGTACCGTCTTCCAGTTCAACTTCGGTAAGGCTCGTACCGCCTGCCCAATCCCACTCAATCCCACCTTCGTAGATGGCAGTGTTGGGGCATTCTGGCTCACAAGCTCCGCAGTTGATGCATTCGTCGGTAATAATAATTGCCATTTCCCTTTATTTATTTGTCCTTAAAAATAAGTGTGCAAAAATAAGGATTAATTTTGCCTGCCAAAATGATTGGCATATTAGTTTATCTATACTGATTTAATTGATTTATGTTGTTGAATGACAGAATAAAATCCTTTGCGGCATTAGGCACCCGACTTGAGAATTGGTCATCACCCGATCGAGAAGAACTTCTGCTCAAAGCGGGCAATGAAAATTCATGGTTTACCAAGGAACATATCAATTTAGCCATAGATGGAATTGGCAAATTTCTAAATACTTCAGCCTTGACCGAATGGTCTGGTCATTACAGTATAGAAAACCTTACCTCAAAGAAGGTGGGACTGATTACGGCAGGTAACATTCCTTTGGTTGGCTTTCATGATATATTATGTGTATTGATCTCTGGTCATCACTTACTCTTGAAAATCAGCTCAAAGGATCAAGCTTTGACCAAATTCATTTTGAATCAATTGATTGCTATAGATCCCTCGTTTGAGTCTCGAATCACCATCACAGAACGGTTGAACGACGCGGATGCATTTATTGCTACTGGTAGCGATAATTCGGCCAGATATTTTGAGTACTATTTTAAGGATAAGGCGCACATTATTCGTAAAAACCGATCTTCCGTGGCTGTACTAACTGGCAGCGAAACCGAAAATGACTTTATTCGACTAGGTAAAGATATATTTCAATATTTTGGACTGGGATGCAGAAACGTATCCAAAGTATACGTACCTGAGGGTTATGATTTTGTGCCATTGCTCGATGGATTGAAATCCTTTGAGCCAGTCATTCATCATCATAAGTATCGCAATAACTATGACTATAATAAGTCAATCTACCTGGTCAATAGAGTGCTACATCTGGATACCGAATTTCTACTTGTCAAGGAAAGTGAAGAGATGATCTCACCCATTTCTGTGCTCTATTATCAAACATACAAAGACGCTGCTGAATTGGCTTCTTTGCTCGAGGCAAACGAATCGAAGATTCAATGTGTTGTAGGGAAAAGTGAGAGGCAAATTACTTTCGGTGAGGCTCAACTGCCCAATCTCCATGACTATGCCGATGGGGTCGATACTATGGATTTTTTGCAAAATCTATAGTTTAGCAATCCTCCAACTCGCAATGCTCATCCGGCGTTTCTAATTCGATCGTGACATGATTGATTTCCCCTGCTCTTAGAATATTTCTTGCTTGAGCTTTGATCTCTGAGCCTCGTTCTAAATCCACTGATCGGTCGAGAACAAGATGCAAAGTCATGATATGATAGTTGCCATCCATAGACCACGTGTGCATATCATGAACTTTAGTAACCGATTCAATTTTGAGTAGTTTATTTTCTAAAGATTGAGTATCGACCTCAGGTGGGATGCTCTGTAGTATAATCTTTAAACTATCTTTCAAATTGCGAAAAACGTTGAAGAGTATATAGCCGGCAATGAGCATTGATAAAATCGGGTCAATGATGGGAAAATCGGTCACCCTCATGATAAGGCTTCCGATCAGCACCGCCACCCAACCCATCACATCTTCGAGCAAATGCAAGGACACAACTTTTTCGTTGGCCGTCTTACCCTTTCTGGTTTTTAGGACTGCAGCTCCGTTTACAATCACTCCTAATATAGAGAGAAGAATCATGCCGTTGGCATTAGGTTGTACAGGAGCTAGAAGTCGGGGAATCGTTTCATAGAGTATAAAAACTGAACCTAAGAGCAAAACCAGGGAATTGATAATGGCGCTAAGTACAGAAAACCTTTTATATCCATAAGAATAAGTGAGTGTCCGTCCACGATGAGATATTTTTTGGAAATACCAGGACATACCGAGACTCAAGCTGTCTCCCAGATCATGAATAGCGTCGGAAATAATTGCCACACTATTGACATAAAGTCCTCCTATAATTTCTATGATGGTAAACCCCAGATTTAGAAAGAAGGCCGTTTTGATGTTGTCTACATCATGGTGTAAAGAATCGTGTCCGTGATGGTGGTGAGGCATTTTACACTTTTTGTCCTGTCGGTAACCCGTCCAATGATACCATATTCTTTTCTTGCCAATATTCTTTCACTTTATCACGACCTTTTTTATCATGAGCGATATTTAATAGGTCTCTATGCTCTACGAAATCTAACAATGGAACCGCCATCCCACATGAATGCTGAATCGACTCAATGTCGACTAAAAATATTTGTCTCGCTCCGGTATTTTTCTCAAAAAGCTGTCCATACTGACTCCATTCTTTGTCCTGCTCGTAGATAGCTTTGGCTATGCCATAGATACGCATGATATTTGGTTTGCCATCAAACGCGCACATCATAATTGTCATTCTGTTGGTTTCAAGTATATGAGCCGCGGTTTCGTTCCCGCTTCCCGTGAGGTTTAGCCAGGCAACTTGATTGGGGCTTATGATTCTGAAGGAGTCGAGCCCTTTTGGGCTAAGGTTAATTTTCCCGCTGGAAGCAGCAGTCGCCACAAAAAACATTTGTTGAGCTTCGATAAATGCTCGGGTATTATCGTCGATAGACGTTAGGAATTTAGCCATATGTAAATGATAGTTCTTGTTTGTATCTTTTTGTACGAATACTATTTCATTTGGATTAAAATACTTGAAGTTCTCTTTGGCAAGAGTTCAAGATGTTTCAAACTCGAATTTATGCAATTTTCAGACTAAGATTCCTGACCTATCTCAGCAGGTACATCTTACCGAATCCGTTTTTGAAGCCACGGTCAGCTGAGGTTTCACGATGCTTGAAATCTTCGCCCGGATTTTTGATTAGAACCCGGTATAGATAGACGCCATTGGCCAATTGATCTCCGAAATTGTCTCGACCGTCCCACGCAAAATCTGTTCTATTGTTGCCGATATTCAAAGGCCCTAACTCATCCATAAAAATCTCTCTAACCACACGTCCCGTCACAGTCAGAATTTGAATCTTAATGTCTTCAGGAAATTCCGAGCCCGTAAGTGTGAATACAAATCTCGTACTCGATGAAAATGGATTGGGATAGGGATAAAAATTGGTAATAGTAGAAGCATTGATTACCTCGAACGTGATTTCATATGGTTTCAATCCTGAGGCATTTCCTGAGGCGTCATTCGCCAATACACGAAAACCATAATTGCCATCCTCTAATCGCTCTGGTGTGTAGACGACTTTGAAATTTTCTTCGACAGTAGCAGGTGTCCACTGTACCAGAGGATTGCTAAAAGCTATGCGCTCGAAATCACATTCCTCACAAGGCAATTTGAGATAGATGTTGATTCCCGTGGTGTCCTCCAGAAGCAAGAATGAATTTTCGTCTTTGACCTGTACCTCTATGGACGGGGTAGGAGATACTATATCTCCGTTCATGATTTGAATTCCATCGAAAGAGACATCCACCAAAGGATTCGTGTCATCGGCATTGATTTGTAGATAGTCAGAAAACCTTGCTGTGTTGTTGAATGTATACATCTCTGTGCTGAAAGTTTCATTGGCGGCCAACAGCAAATCGCTAAGGCCTTGATTTCCTATAGTAGAAAATAGAAGGTCGAATTGAGCAGAGTCTCCACTATTGAGTGCTTTTAAATTCAACGAGTCCTTTATTCGAGTTGAGGTGCTGGTATTGAGCAAATCATAGGTCACCTTGATGGAATCCTGAAAGTCCTTCTTTGAGTAATTCCAGAACGTGTATGAGTTGTTGTACGACTGTCCTTCCTGAAGTTCAACCGGATTGGAAATACCTTCCTGATTGCTGATAAGGAGAATTCCTTCTGGGGTGGTTTCATAATCTACACGCCAGGATTTTAATTGATGAGGGGTTTGCTGAACATCATCTGTGACCTCCAAATACATTCTGACATATGGGAATTCGTCGGCATCTATTGTGGAAATGTCAAATTCATCCGAGCTGGCACTTTGAAAAAGCACTTGTTCCGTTTTATCAAGCCTCACCCCATAAATTGTAAATTCTTTGGCATCCTGTGATGAATTGCTAGAAGCCTCGATTACAGCGGAGACTTGTGACCAGGATAGGGCTGGGCCAATCAGTCCGGAAGAAATATTACCAGAATCAAAACTGCCATTTACTGACTCATCGAGGTTAAGTTGCTGTTCATTTTCTGGCAGGGCAGAGCCTTGAATAATCAGTGAAGAATTTGCTGCTGCATTTTTCGACCCTAACATAATTACGGGCTCGTCATCATTGAGATTGTCAACAATGGTCCTGTTAAAGCCCAAAGTCTCCAGATCGTCTTTAAAATCATTGGTCCAGGTAGAATAATTCACCGTTCCTAATGAAAAAATCAGTACATGATCACCGTTATCCAGATTGTCAATCAGCACCTCAGGTCCATATATACTAGACATGTTACCTTCCAGGTAGTTGTATATCACTTGTGGAATCAGCCCACAAACCAAATCTTGATTTTCGTCAAATCCAGGCGTTTCAACGGCTTTAAAAGGGACAGTCGATTGTCTTTTGAGCGCCATAAAATTGATGCTATTATCTCTACAGCCTGCGTCCTTATGCGAGTTGGTTTGAAAATAATTTCTATCGTCTAGTAGCACCTCTGTGTCTGCGTAGTTGAAACTTGGGTGGTTGGAGCCGTAGTTTTGAACTTCAAGATGTAATTGTGAGGTTAGGAAATCCCAGACGCCGGTACCAGAATTCAAGGTTAGACCTTCAGTAATTGCTTCTTCAAATTGCGCAGTGTTGGTCTGGCTCCATCCTTCGTCAGAGTTACTCTCTAATATAAATGAACTGGTGACCCAATCTTCGTCTTCGGTAGGTAGTGGATCACTGAATCTGGTTCTCCAGTATATCACCTTCCCATCTGCTAGATTGCCATTTGCGGCCAGATCTATCGGGACTTTGCTGATGACATTAGAAGTCATGGTCTGGCTAAGTAAGTATGGACTTGTGAAAGTGGAGGTGGTATCAATTTGTAAATCGAAGGATCGCTTACCAACCAGTAGATTAGAAGACTGAAAATAGAAATCAATATTGGTTTCAGGTTGCAAGGATAAGTTGGCCGGAAATAGGTTGACAGTACTGCCAGAAGATAGGAATACATCCAATGAGGCCGTATTATTAGTTTCATCCATTTCATCAATGCTGCCAAAGGGATCCAGCGTAACAAAAAAGGTGTTGAGACCGGCTGGATTTCTTACATCATTGTCAATCGTGAATTTTATAGTATCCTCTCTTAATACCTGATCAAAGAGGTCCGGGCCATAGACCTGAGTGCGTCCATCAGGAAAAGTGCGTGTAATTGAAACATCGAACAATTCGTCTGAGTATATACCAAAATTACGAATATTCATTTCAATATAAAATGAATCAGCCTCAGCCAAGAGTTGATTGCCATCAAATGTACCTGCTTGTAGATAGGCTTCATTGATATCATAATCTGGCTTGTCAGGTCCAAATACCTTTATAGCAGGGTCACCTTGAAGATTGATCAACTGTACTTGCGAGATAGATGATTCTGAAGTTCCAAAAGAATTGATATATCTGATTGAAGTCTCCTTTTTGATTTCGCCCAGTGTCTTGCTTATGAAATCAGGATCTGCAAAGGCCAACTCATAAAAGAGATTGGTATATCGGCGAAGATTGGATGAAAACCCAACATGACTATGTGCCATAAAAGCGAGGGCTCCAAGATCAGGAGTCAGTACCCAATCGACTCCAAAAGATTCGGTCTCACTAAAAAAGTCCCCGGCCAGGCAGCCATTGACCATAAATACCGGATATTTCCCCTTGTTGTCATATCCAAAGGCTGGATCAGAAACGGTCCCAATTTCTATGTCGGTGACACTGCCACTAGAATGGCCAAAGAAGGTGACCATCATCACTCCGTCATTGATTTCGTCCGAGATGTTGATCAACTCTACAGCGTCATTGTTGTTTTTTGATAGCTGTGTGGATGCTCCACCTAGAAGCTGCCCATCAGCTATGGCCGCAAATCCATCAATATAAGCTCTGAACGCATTAAGCTCAATTTCTGTGTTGCCACCGCTCAAATGGACCAGATTCTTTTGCCTCAAGGAATTAAATGGTAAGGATTCCTTCTCTATGACCTTATTCAAATACGCCTCAATATGATCTGGTTCAGAGGCATTGATTCTGCCGGTGGCCAATACTCCATAGCCGGAGCCACCATCAAACCCTTCAGAGAACGGAACATCTGCACCGGGATAACCATAAGTAGGAATATAATGTCTGAAAGGGGAGGTCGCTGGATCCAATCTGTAATAATTGGCCTGAACATTTGAAGCTTTTCCAATCAAAAAAAGAAATTCCGGACTTCCATTGTCATAAGCGTACTCACAAAATCGTTTGATGGCTATAGGAGATGGGTTGCCATAATTAAACTGATTGAAAATGACATCGATATCAATGTCCAGAACAGTATGCCCTCCTCCTGCAGTAGATTCTCTGTACGCCTTGTAAGCGGCCACCTGATCTCCCTGTCCGCTGCTCGTGGTACCACGTAAACCGGAATGGCTGACCATCAGATAATTGTAATCCGTCGGATCGAACGAATTGAATTCAATCTCTTTCAATTCGAAAATGCTTTTTTGACCTGATTGTGCAAGTAGCGTTCTCTGGGTATTGGTATTATTAATAATTGCGTTAAAACTTCCACCCGTGTCGTTGAAGCCTATTTCTATCGGATCACTAGCGGCAGTGATATCATATAGGACTACATTGGATGGTGAATTTTGAACTTCAATATAAGACTTGCCTCCACTGCTAGTCTTCATAATAAATTTATCTTCTGAAGCAGAAGCCATGTCGTAAGCTTTGCTATATCTCAGTTGAATGTAGGAAATAGAGATTTGATCGGCCACACCTGATACACCATTGACATTGACTCTGACGAATAGATCTCCAGCTGCCGAGATATCAGACCATGCAATATCCTGGGAGAGTAGATAGAAGTCGTCTCCCGCAAATTCGGCCACATCGATTTCGCGAAGTGAGCCTGCGCTAGGACCGATCTGAATAGAGGCATTATGATTATTGTTGTTTCTGCCTGCAAGCATGATCTCCAGGTGAGGGTTGATGTCGTCTTGAACCTGATTTGTAAGTCCGGTAAGAGTGTGATCAATACTTTGACCTAATGAGGCCAAAGCACCTGTCCAACCTTCACCGATATCGTAAGTGGTCAACAATATGCTATTGCTTGACCCATAACTTTGACCTTCAAAGTACCCAGCGGTAAACAAGACTCTGTTTTCATCAATGTGATAATTCTCTGCAGTCAATCCATCTACATTGTTTTCGGTAAAATCATCTATTCTTTTACCCGTTTCTAGGTTGAGCTTATAAGTAAGAAAGTAAGCCGAGCTATCCGAGAAAATATTATAAAAAGTATGAGGTTGTGCTGACGGAGTTTTGAACAATGGTGTATCAGTAGTGCCATCTGCCTTTTGTCCATAAAACTCAATATAGTCGGAAGGATCAAAAATACCATCCAGCTGACCTTCCAGTTTGATAGACACTTCTTCGCCTTGATGAAAAAGCTGAATTTTACGTGGATCTACACTCCCTACCGGGAATCCATAATTGGAAAGCTCAGTGCGTGTTATTCTATAGATACCGTCTTCGGCAATGCTAAATTTGAAATATCTTTGGTTTTGATCTATCCACTCATTGCCATAAGGCTGAGCCCAGGCAGATGAGAAAGCGACAAGCCACAGAAGAACTAAATAATATCTATTTCTTGTCATTGAATCCTAGGTTAAGAGATATAACATGAGAATAGGGTGTTTCGGCTTGATCACCAATATCGGTAAGTGCGTAGTCGATACTTAGCGATTTTATCTTAACTCCTACACCAAAATTGGGCTGGTAGACTGTGGAGGTCGTTCGATCAAAGTTTTGAATTTCTTGAAATTGGCCAGCGCCAAACCTTAGAAAGAATTTGGAAATAAAGCCAGCCTCTATACCGAATCTGGGATCAACAGATACTGTACTAGACTTGATGATCGTATTTCTTTCTCCGTCTAGTGTTGTCTCCAAATCCATGGAAACAAGGAAGCTAAATTTTTCTTTGATTAGAAATGTGTAGCTGGCTCCCAGAATCGCTCGTGGCAGCGTAATTTCAATTGAATTTTCAGGAATAACGTTATTCGTTTTTGTGTAGATGTCGGCTATCAATTCTGTATTATGCGACCATGAGTTGTAGGTGCCTGTGACATCTTTTAGCATTAGTGCCAATTGTAGTCGATTGATTTTTTTGGAAATGCTGAGGTCTAAACCATAGCCCCATGCCGTTGCAAAATTGCCTGCATGACGGTAGATGATCTTGGCGTTGCCGCCTACATTCATGCCTCCGAGCCAACTGATCTTTCTGGCATATGAAAATAGAAAGGCATAATCGGATGCTGAGAAGAATTGAATATTGTCATAATTCAGTGCACCATTGGCATCATATAGAAATCGCGTATCAGGGATGTCGTCGATGCCAAATCTGATCACAGATAGCCCTAAAGTACTGACTGAATCAATTTTTGTAGCAAAAGCCAGATAGTCATAATTCGCAATGCCTGCAAAATACTGTGCGTGCATCAGGGATATATCGTATTTATATTCCAATTGTGTAAGGCCTGCAGGATTCCAATAGCCTGCTGTGACATCGCCTGCTACTGACGTAAAAGCACTTGCCATTCCTAGTGCACGAGCGTTCACACCTATCGCCAAAAACTCATTGCTGTACTTTGGTGTACTTGATTGTGCAAAGGAGTATAATGTACTGAAGCATCCAATGATGATGCTGATAATAAAAATTCTTGCAGGCATTAACATATGTATATCCACAAATCTAAATACTCTCGGTCTGCTATTCAATTATATTCTACCAGTGCATCAAATATGTCGGTTGGTACGAAAGAATGATAGTCCAGTCGGAAAGTGTTTTTCGATTTGATAATCAACATTTTTTTCATATTTATAGTTCTATTATGTAATTATTATAATAATAAATTGTAAGTAATAAAGAATATTTAGTATAACTGAATATTTTTCACCTAGTACTTGGTCTTGCAAGGTACTGTTCCGTATAGGGTAATCAAGGTCAAAAACGAATTTCAAAAAATGGGATTGAATCCAACAAATTCACCCATATCTAAACTCACTTAAATTCAAGACTATGATAATTTTAATTTTTCTTTTGTTTGCTCTAGTCTTCCATTGGATAGGGAGTTTGATAGGTTGAACGGAGGCCAAGATGATTGGATATGAAGATAGAAAACACACAAATACAGATGAGAAAGGGCATTCTCGAATTTTGCATCTTGAAAATTATTTCAAGGGGAGAGGTGTATGCCTCAGACATGCTCGAAGAACTCACGTCGGCAAAAATTATGGTAGTGGAGGGTACCTTATACCCCTTGCTCACCAGGTTGAGAAAGGCCGGCCTGGTAGATTACAAATGGGTAGAGTCCAAATCTGGTCCACCTAGGAAGTATTATACAATCACAGATTTAGGTAGCGAGTTTTTAAGTAAATTAGACGACACCTGGAAGGAACTAGTCACGTCTACTAAAAAGATCAGTTCTAAAAAATCTGTGAAAACCAAGGCGGTTAAATCATGATTGCTACAGATAAAACAAACAATAGAATTTCCAGCAGGATGCCATCCTATCTGGATCAGGAATTAAATATAAGACAATGAAGAAAAATATTAGTATCAATATTAGCGGTATTATTTTTCATATTGAAGAAGATGGATATGCTCAACTAAAGGAGTATTTAGAAACGATCAATAACTATTTTTCAAACTATGAAGACAGTGCCGAAATCATTGCGGATATCGAGAGCAGGGTGGCAGAGATATTTCTCAGTAAGCTGGACGATGGGAAGCAAATCATCAATGCAGATGATGTGCAGGCGCTCATTGATACGATGGGCACCGTAGCCGATTTTGAAGCACTAGAAGATGATGAGCCAGCGAAAACTATCGAAGAGGAGAAGCAGGAAAAAGAACAGCAAAAGTCGGCCAAAAAAGAAAAAGCTGAATCTGATGCTGCCAATGATATTGGGAAGCAAAAATTGCATCGCGATGAGAAAAGAAAGGTTATTGGAGGAGTAGCCGCTGGTATAGCCTATTATTTCAGCATTGATCCCTTATGGATCCGGCTCATTGCAGTGTTGTTATTACTCAATATATTCTTTAGCTTTTTGAGTGGGGCAGTTTTCATTGTCTACATCTTGCTATGGATTGTGATTCCTGGTTCCTCAACATTAGGTGATGATGAGGAAGTCAAAAAGATGTTTCGTGATCCGGACAGTCAGGTCCTTGGGGGTGTCGCAAGTGGTATAGCAGCCTATTTTGGTACTGATGTTACACTTATCAGACTGCTATTCGTAGTTTCCATTTTTCTTGGTGGTACCGGTCTGATTATTTATATCATTCTTTGGATGATTACGCCTGTGGCTAAGTCATTAACAGACAAAATGCAAATGCAGGGTGAACCAGTCACTTTATCTAATATAGAGCAGAATGTAAAGCGCAGCCTCAATCAAAAAGACGGTGAGGAGAGTTCATTAGCCAAAGTATTACTGTTTCCTTTTCGATTGATTGCAGCATTATTTGGAGCGTTAGCCGGCTTACTGGGCCCCTTTTCCAGAGTATTAGTGGATATCGTGAGAATTTTTGCTGGCATTATTACTACCATGGTTGGTGTCCTAGGCATGATGAGCTTGTTTGTAACCGCTGGTGTATTGATGGGGCTATTTACTGGCTTTGGAGATATGATTAGTGCATCAGTCTTGCCAGTCGGAATTATGGCTGAGAGTGTATCAGGCTTTACGTTTCTGGCAATATTTCTCACCCTTTTTATTCCATTTTTAGTCATATGCCTTTTGGGGATTTCGATTGTTACCAAGCGCATGGTGCTTCGCGCACCGCTTGGATGGTCAGTATTTGGTATCTGGGTTATCTGCCTGATTAGCCTGTCAGTGGCAATACCTGGTGTAGTTGGTGAATTTAGAAATGATGGTTCCTTCAGAGAAACCAGAACCTTCGCCATGAATGCAGAAGAGCCAATTATTCTATCTCTTGATTACGTCAATTTTGCCAGCATAGAAGCTACCAGCTTAAAACTGCGAGGGCATAAAGACTCAGTTCTAATGTTGGATATGAGATATGAGTCCCATGGTCGTACACGACAAGATGCAGAGAGAAACGCTCAAATGATTGATTATCAGGTACGTCAACGCAATAATGAATTGATTTTCGACTCTAATTTTTCTTTTAAGGACAGGTCAAAATATCGTGCACAGCAGCTGAATATGACTTTGTATTTTCCATACAATAAAGTATTTATAATGGATGAGGACATGACTGAAATCCTAGAACAGACGCTCACTCGAAATGGATACAAGAGCTGGCAGGTGACCAAAACTAATGAGTGGATGTTTACAGAAGACGGACTGGATTGCATTACCTGTACAAAGAGATTTAGTAAGAGGGGTGGCGGACTATTGGATAGATCCGATCGAGCCAAAATAAAGGATAAGGCTAAAAATAAAATCAAATATAAGGGCTCAGGAATGGGAGTTTATGATGACGAGCCAATGGCCTTTGATATCAAAGATTTTAATGAAATCGAAGTGAGAGGCATTTACAATGTTTACCTCACACAAGGTGAAGTGTACAAAATAGAAGTGAAAGGAAAAGACAGGTACAAAAAAGAGGTGCTTATCAAAAAGTACGGCGATGTACTGGAAATCGATATGTCAGGAAAAAAATGGGATATGTTTAAAGATCTGGATGATGATTTTAGACTGGATGTACATATCACCCTGCCTGAATTACAGAAATTGAGTAGCAAGGGGTTGAGCTATTTTGAAGTTGAAAACTTCCGGGTGGACAATTTGGAAATAGAATTGTCGGGAGCTTCATCAGCTGAGATCAACGTCGAAGCAAGAGAATTACAAATTTACCTCAATGGTGCCAGCTCTATGGATTTGGCTGGAGAAGCAGAGTATTTGGATGCGGATCTATCCGGTGCATCTACCCTTAAAGCTTATGCTATGGAAGCTAGTACGGCAGAAGTATCCGCTTCCGGTGCGTCTAACGCTCGCGTAAACGCCCAAAGCCGCCTATCGGTGGATGCTTCTGGACTAAGTACAATCAGATATCGAGGCGATGCAAAAATCAACATCATAAATGAAGATGAACTGAGTACTGTAAAGCGCTCAGGTAGTTAGCTCTATTAAGATTTCACATTTCAAGTTTATAGTCTAACCCTGGCCACGTGTGGTCAGGGTTATTTGTTTAGTGCTCGTTGATTACAGGACTCGACCATTTCTTATATTCGGATTGATGCCAAAGGCCTCAATGAATGATCTAGATCTGTAGTCTACTACTTCAAAGTGTGTTCTGAAATTTTAATTAAGCAAGACTGAGGTTTTTTATCAATGGTGCTCTATAATCAAGAATCTCCTTTTTGGATTTCTTTAAGTATTTGTCCGCATACTTCAGGAGGAGATTGGACTGCTTCGTAATCTTGGCAAAACTCGACATGGCTTCCTGCTCGGTGCCAAATTTGATCAACTCTATAAATTTGACTGAATTCCCAGACTCATATTTAGATTTTGAATGAAATCTATCCACTACCTTCTGATATTTACTAGTTTCATTTTTGAACTCCGTCAATTTTTCAGAGGCCTCTGGATGATTGATGAGTTTGCTCCAACTAAGGAATAACAGCGCATCTATTACTCCCTGGTTAGCTTTTTTTACTAAGTCATGATAGTGTTTGCTGGCTTTATACAATTCATAATGCAACTTTCTTTCTGTTACAAGGTTTGCATAGGCTCCGTCATTCTCTTCCAGATATGTGGATGCTATCTTCTTTACTCTCTCAGGCTTTTCCTTTAGTTTCTTTTTGAGCAAATCTATTCGATGACCAATTTCTTCAATTTGAGACTCTGTCTCGTCCACCTTTTGAACTAATTTCCTATCACCTCCAAGTAGGCCAGAGAGATACTTTTCCTTCCATCCCAATTTGGAATCAAGCGACGAAGCCGTGTTGGATAGACGACCCTGTTCCTCAGATAGGTTCTTAACTTCACTTTCCATATCAGAAAACTCTTGATTAAGATCCGTAATTGACGCTTGGAGTTTTTGGGGTATAGTAGCTTCAAAGCTCATAAGATATGTGGCATGATTGTGTAAATCGAATAGTTAATAGATCCAACGCTTTGGTTTTTCACAAAGCTCTGCGGAAAATTGATAAATTTATCCGGTAGATGCAACCTCCGAACAAAGATTCGCATCTACCCCATGAATTCATAACCAATGGTTCTAAAACTAGGTCAAAAAATTACTGAATCTGAGCTGATCAGCCTGTGCAAACGGAAAGAGAGGCAGGCCCAAAAGATGCTCTATGAGCAGCAATCGCCTGTTATGCTGACTGTCTGTAGAAGGTATATCAGTGATTTGGATATGGCTGAGGAACTGATGATTAATGGGTTTCTCAAAGTCTTTGAAAAAATCGAGCAGTTTAAAGCTGAGGGAAGTTTTCAAGGATGGATCAGACGAATCATGGTTACGACCTGCTTAGAATGGATTAGAAAAAATAGGCAGTTGTATAAAGAAGTGGACTTAGATGATATCAATCCAGTAGTTGATTTTCAAACAGCGGATAAAAACCTGGAAGCCGAAGACTTGTTGCAAATGATTAGAGAGCTGCCTCAGGGATATCAAACCATCTTCAATCTATACGCCATAGAGGGGTATAGTCACAAGGAGATAGCAGAGCAATTGGGACTTTCGGTGAATACATCTAAGTCACAATTGAGCAGAGCAAGGGTACTGCTACAGAAAAAGCTTGCGGAGCATGAACGGATTACAGAATCTAAAAAAAGAGATAATGGAAGCTAGAGAGACGGATAAATTATTTAGAGATAAGTTGAAGCAAATGGGTTCAACTCCAAATGAAGATAGTTGGGCTGCATTGGAATCAAAGCTGGATCAAAAAAAGGCAACTCCGTGGTTTAGTGTCTGGCGTGTGGCAGCCATGGGGCTGATTTTGCTGGCTTCTGCTGCCGTGATTTACTATGGAAATAGAGACCAGACTCTGCCAAAATCTCAGATTGCACAAATTAAAGAAAAACCCTCTGAGTCTATCCAACCAAGCAATACGATCATTCCGGAAACTGGAGTAGAAGAGAAAAAAGCAATCGAGATAATGGATACACAAGAACGCTCTCAATATAAGGTGCCGACGAACAAACACACTAAAGATCAAAATAAAACAAAGCAGGAGAGAAGCAAGTCGGAAAATACACATGCCAGACCTGAAAATCCAGCTAAGGAGGTGCACAGTGAAGCAATTGAAGATACCAATCAAATGAGTCATACTGAGCAGTTGATAGCTCAATCAATTGATGATACAGATGACCATACAAATGATCAAGAAACGTCGTTGGTAGCATCAACTGAGGAGACCGATGGAGAGACTTCAATCTCAGAGAAGAAATATAAACCCATACGAATCACTTATAAACGTGGGAATAATAAAATCAATTCATCAGAAAAAATGATTGCAGAGCAAAAGGCAGACTCGACTGATGGAGGAAAGCTAAAGGAATTCTTTGCACAAACTCGAGAAATCAAACCTGGGGATTTCTGGGCTGATATTAGAGAGGCTAAAGACAACCTTTTTCAAAGAAAAGAGAACTCAAAAAAGAACAACGTCAAAAACTTAAATAAATAATACAATGAGACAATTAGGACTAATCATTTTCGCTTTGTGCGCGATCAGTCTGGCCTCTTTGGCCAATGATCCAGTGAAAGAAGATACTGTGGTAATAGAATTTGGTGAACGCAGCAAAATGGTAATATATGCGGAAACCGAACAGGATCTAAAAGACCTCTCCGCATATGATATAAACGCTATGATAGGAGAGATTAATGCCAATCTCGATTCCGCTTCAGCGGGTAGTGACGAGGTAAGTATTGAAGATAAAAAAGGGACAAGATATTTGAAGGAAAACACCAATTCCGATGATAATACGGGAAGTCTGAGCTACTATGGCGACGATAGGTATAGTGACGAAGATAGAGACCGCTATCTACGCAGAAATAAAAGATATGACTATGGAAGCAGACATGATGACTATGACGACGATGATTATGTGATTGTCACAAGAGATCGATCCAGAAGTAGAGGGACCTACGGCACCTTTGAGCTTGAGATTGGAATGAATAATTGGTTGGAAAATGGCTCATTTCCAGACAATGGCAACGCGGCCTATGCGGTAAAACCATGGGGATCATGGTATCTGGGAGTTGGTGGAGTTTATCATACGGCGATAGCTGGCCCTTTGAAATTGAAGTGGGGCGGTAATATGACCTGGTACAATTGGAAAATGGAAGACACGTCAGTACGAATCACCAAAACGGATGCAGCTACGACTTTCGTGCCTGATCCAACCATCGATGGAAAGAAGAGCAAACTCGCTGCTACCTATATCAACGCCATGGTGGTACCAATGCTGGAATTCAACTCACGACGTAGAACGTCAAGCCGAAATCACGGTTTCAACTGGACAAAGTACCGCCAAAAAGGCTTTAGGATTGGAGCAGGTGTCTACGCTGGATACCGGATTGATAGCTGGACCAAAATCAAATATTCTGTGAATGGAGATAATAAAAAGGATAAAGAGAAAGGCAATTACTACCTAAACAATTTCAGATATGGAATCAGAGGGCAGGTAGGCTTTAGAGGGATGGATTTGTTTTTCAACTATGATCTCAATGACGTATTCGCTACAGATCGAGGACCAGAACTTCAGGCCATTAGTTTCGGGTTTATCCTGTAGTTAATAATATGAAATGCTTGAGATAGAGTCTATTAGCAAAAAGTCAACTAACTATTCGGCTGAAGCAGCCTTGGCTCTATCTCTTTCAATTTTCTTTTTAGACTTTCCCAGAGGCGCTAAAAAATGTTTAGGGTTTTCATTGAAATGAATCAATAAGCGATCTAAATCCTGTATTGTTTGGTTGAGATTATTATACAAGCTGTCTTCTTTCATCAATTTCCCCATCGAGCCCTTGCCAGCATTAATATCTTCTATTACTATGTTTAATTCGCTCAACGTAGCGTTTAGTGAGGCAACTGCACTATCTAAGGGAAGACCCTTCACCATTGTCAATGTAGAATCCGCATTTAAAAGAATTGGTTCAAGCAAATCTACCTTAGAGTTCACATTGGCAAGCAGAGTATTTACCCCATCAAGAGACTCTTTTACTTTTACATTGTTCTGCACAATAAATTTATTAACACTCCTTAGTGTCACATTGAGAGCTTGAATCGTACGTTTGATATCTTCGCCAGCTCCCTCCATTCCCAGCAGAATTTCATTTATTCTTCTGATGGTTACCGTTAGATTTGCTGTGATTGGCTGAGCGCTTTCAAATAGAGCCTGCAGACCTTTATCAATGTCCGAAATTAGAGTGTCCCCACTTTGGATTGGCCGGGACAAGTCTCCAATATTCAATAGTATGGCTTTGCTGCCAAGAAAGTCACTATTGACCAGCTCAGCTACTGTAGAATCGCCAAGAACCACATTTTCGTCCACATCCATCTCTACGATGATTTGGTTATTTTTCTCCTGAAGAATACCAATCGAGCTTACTCGGCCCACTGCAAATCCATTGACAATTACCGGGTTGGATACATTTAACCCATCAATGTTTTTGTACAGCACATAGTATTTATTGGTAGGAGAGAAGAAGTCTTTTCCTTTTAGGTAATTGAATCCGAGATAGAGGATAGCTCCTGAAATGATGGCGAACAAGCCTACTTTTATTTCTTTGCTCACTTTGAGGTTTAGTTTTTAGATTCTATTTCGGTTTTATAATCTCGGAATGCCCGATAGATTCCGGAAGCAATATAGGTTTGTTGCAATTTATCATTTAATTCTTTTTCCTCCTTAGGATTGCTCAAAAATCCAGTTTCGACTAAGATACTGGGCATGGCCGAACTCCACAATAAATATAGGCTGGATTGTTTAACTCCGCGACTCTTTCTACCCACTCTATTCTTAAACTGGTCTTCCACATTCGTGGCCAGTAGGATACTTTGCTCTTGATAAACGGATTGAGTAAGAGAAAATAGAATATAGGACTCAGGCGAGTTAGGGTCGAATCCCTGATACGTTTCCTCATAGTTATCTTCCAAAAGAATCACTGAGTTTTCCCGTTTGGCCACTTCAAAGTTCTTATCAAAATTTTTCAAACCCATGACGTAAGTTTCTGTGCCATGGACCTGGTCACTCCAGGGTGCGTTATTGCAATGAATAGAAATAAATAAATCTGCGCCGTTTTTGTTGGCCAGATCAGACCGTTCGAAGAGGGTGGGAAAACTATCGTCCTGACGAGTATAGATAATCTCTACGTCAGGCATATATTTTTCAATAATTTTTCCGGTTTCCAGAGCGATGCTCAGCGCAATATCCTTTTCTTTAGAATACGCACCGTTGGTGCCCGGATCTTTACCTCCGTGACCCGCATCGATCACAATTTTCCTAACCGTAAAATCCTTGAGACCTGTATAATTAAAGGAGCTAAAGATAAACAGAATCGAAAAAAATGATATTGCAAGAATATTTTTCATCCAGATACGCTAGTTTAAATTATAATGGCAATATTTTTGTACAAAAATGTGAAATTTTCCCGTAACTGAAAACCTTGACGCGCATTATCAAGAACGTAGTCCTTTTTATTTTTCTCATTTCCGTTAGGTTTTCAGCTTTTGGTCAGGATCTTACTCTAGATTCCGCCTTGCTATCGCAGCAATTGCCACAACTGATAGACTCATTAGGAATTCGAGATTCGCTTGTCAATCACCCGGAATTGATCCCGATAATAGTGGATTCTGCTCAGCAGATCCTCGGTAAAAAACCGGATTTAGCAGACAGCCTTACAGAAACCGTGCCGACCAACGCCCCTCAACGCCCCAGAGGAGATATTGAAACTACGATTGAGTACAAAGCCAGAGATTCAATATTTTTTGATCTGAATAATCAAATGATGTATCTCTACGGTGATTCCAGAATTGACTATGGTGAGATCAGCCTCTCTGCAGAGCGAACCTCGCTAGATTGGGTAGAGAACTCTATTCAGGCAAATTATGTGCTTGATACAGCCGGAAATAAAATAGGGAAACCTGTATTCAGCGAAAAGCAGGATGTATACGAAACCGATGATATCAAATATAATTTCAAGTCAAAAAAAGCACTAATCAATGGAGTAATCACTGAGCAGGATGGTGCGTTTATGCATGGCGAAAGAGTGAAGAAAAATGAAAAGAACGAGATGTTTATTCGCGGCGCCAAATACACTACTTGCAATCATGCTTATCCACATTTCTATATCAAATCAAGTAAGCTAAAGGTGATCCCGAACAACAAGGTAGTATCTGGGCCATTCAATCTATACTTTGGCGAAATACCGACACCTATTGGTTTTCCATTCGGGATGTTTCCTCAACCAAAAGAAAAGGCTTCCGGTATAATTTTCCCCTCCTATGGAGAAGACCAATCCAGAGGGTTTTTCATGCGGAATGGAGGATATTATTTTGATATCAACGACTACATTGATTTGAAATTGACAGGTGATATTTTTACAAATGGCAGTTATGGAATGCAAAGTGTCTCAACCTACAAAAAGAGATATGCGTTCTCAGGAAATTTCAATCTCAGATACAACAAGACGAATAGCACTCAATTTGAAGACGATTCTTTTTCGAAAGATTTTTGGTTGAACTGGGCTCATAGCCCTCAGTCGGTAGGTTCCTCAAGGTTTTCGGCCTCTGTATCTGCCGGTACATCCACCTATACAGCTAATGCAAATAATGTAGGCTACGATTATCAACAAAGTGTAAACGCACAGTTCAATTCTAATATCTCGTATTCGAAGACTTTTCAAGGCACACCGTTTAATCTTAGCCTGAACGCACGACATAGCCAAAACATCAGTACAGAAATAGTGAATTTGACCTTGCCAGAGTTGAGTTTCAACATGAATAGGATCTATCCTTTCAAAAACATAGCCGGGTCAAATGGAGTGCTCGGCAAGTTGGGATTCTCTTACAATCTGGTTTCTAAAAATGAGCTGTCCAATGCAGCCGTGAGCAGTCCAAGTTTTGATGTGGTAAATAGAAGTGCCCTCGATGACAGCCTAATAGGTTTTAGTTCAGATAATCTTGCCCAGTTATTTGATAGAGCTAAGCTAGGAGCCAGGCATAGTATTCCCATTGCAACATCATTTAATCTGCTAAAGTATCTGACGGTGAGTCCTAGCTTCAATTATACAGAAGTCTGGTACCCTAAGGAGCTTCAATATACCTATGATAAGGATCTCAACGGGGTCAGGGTAGATACACTTCGTCAGTTTTCTCGAGCTGGTTGGTACAGTACAGGAGCATCAATGTCCACCCGTTTTTATGGAATGTATAATTTTGGTGGTGGCAAGGTGAAGGCGATCCGTCATGTGATCACTCCAAGTATTGGGTTTAGCTATAGTCCTAATTTTGGTGACCCTTCCAGAGGGACGTATAGTGAGGTGACTGTAGACGAGGATGGCAATACCCAGCTACTATCCAAGTACCAGGGATTTGCCTACGGCGGGCCAACTCTTGGAGAAAGCGCAAGCCTTTCTTTTTCAATGAATCACAATATTGAAATGAAAGTGAAGGCCAAAAATGACTCGATCGAAGAGTATAAAAAAGTAAAGATATTTGATAACCTCTCAATGTCCAGTGGGTACAACTTCCTGGCTGATTCATTCAATGTAAGTAATATCAACTGGAATGCAAGAACCAGCTTGTTTAACCAAATGGTGAGTCTAAACATGAGCGGGACCATTGACCCGTATGTATATATTCTGGACAGTATAGGGTCTAGTAATCAAGAAGTATATCAGCGTAGAATCAATCGATTGGCATGGAATGCCGGACAAGGACTTGGGAGACTTACGCGCGGCAATGTAGCCATTGGACTCAATTTGAAACCCAAAGGCAGCCAGTCAAAAGAAGGCGGACGGGATCAAGGGACTGGAATGAACCCCAATCATATCAATAATTCGGATCCGGATAATCCATTCTTGCCAGGGCAGGAAGAAAATCAAGTGGCAGGAAATGTTAACCAGTTTATTTCCAGAGATCCCAACCAGTATGTGCCCTTTGATGTGCCCTGGGCCCTCAATATCAACTATGCGTTCAACTATACAAAAAACGGGTTTGATGATGCAGTGATTACACAGACTTTAAACTTCAACGGAAACCTAAGTATCACTGATAAAACCAGGATTGGTTTCAACTCTGGGTATGATATAAAAAACAAAGAATTTACAGTCACCCGTCTCAACGTAGGTCGAGATCTGCACTGTTGGACACTCAATTTCAACTGGGTGCCATTCGGCAATCGACAGTCCTATTTTGTTGAAATCCGTGTCAACTCTCAACTGCTTAAGGATTTGAAATTAGACAAGAAAAGCCGCTCCACCTACACCAGTTTTTAGTCTGATCACTTTTTGCAATTTGCTTATAGAAAAGAGATATGAACTTCTCCAGGTTTGTGCCGTATTCGATTTAGATTTGCACGCCTACTATGAACGACAACAACCCTATTTTTACGCTCCAATTCGCTTTACTTTGCCTTAGTGGATTTCTCTTTTTTGGCAGTTTCAATATGATTATTCCCGAGCTTCCCGCCTACCTTGACAATATGGGTGGAGGAGAATACAAGGGACTAATAATTGCCCTATTTACTGTGACCGCAGGTCTTTCTCGACCATTCAGTGGGAAGCTGGCAGACAAAGTAGGTAGAATACCGGTTATGGTGGTTGGTGCGCTAGTTAGCGGTATAGCTGCCTTGATCTACCCGTTTGTCACCTCGATCATTGGCTTTTTTGCCTTAAGATTTTTTCATGGATTCTCTACTGGGTTCAAACCCACGGGCACATCAGCTTATGTGGCTGATATAGTACCAGCGGCCAGAAGGGGAGAAGCCATGGGTATTTTAGGCTTTTTTAGTAGTTTGGGTATGGCGTCCGGGCCAGCCATTGGCTCATTTATCGCCGCAAACTTGTCACTGCAAGTCATGTTTTATAGCTCTTCTGGTTTTGCTATCCTGTCAGTTATAATACTGTTGGGAATGAAGGAATCCCTGAAGAATCGAGAGCGGCTATCCGCTAGTCATTTTTATGTAAAACCTGATGAAGTATTTGAGCCCCGCGTAGTGGCTCCCTCGCTGATGATGATGCTATCGGTGTTTTCTTTTGGTGCCATTCTTACTACGATTCCAGACCTAAGCGATGAACTGGGATTTAGCAATCGTGGTCTCTTTTTTACGGTCTTTACGATTGCCTCCCTACTAGTACGAATTGTGGCAGGCAAGGCTTCAGATAAGTATGGTAGAATTCCGGTGCTCAGAATTGGTAGTATGATTCTGCTGGCTGCCATGCTACTCCTCGCAAATACCGAAAGTCAGATTATGTTTATCATCAGTGGAGCCGCCTTCGGGTTTGGTGTGGGTATTTGCTCACCAACCATATTTGCTTGGACTATCGACTTGAGCAACGAGGCACATAGAGGAAGAGGCATAGCCACGATGTATATTGCCCTTGAGATAGGTATAGGAATGGGTGCGTTTCTATCTGGTCTCATCTATCAAAACGATCTGAGCAACCTCTCTCTTGTTTATTATATTTCAGCCTCTACCGTATTGTTTGGTCTCATCTATTTATATTCGAATCCAGTAAAAAAACTTGCGTTAGCCAGTAAAGTGGAATAAAATGAATGACAATAAAACCGCCCAAATTCTTAAATATGTATTTGTGGTCATTACTGTGGTAGAATTGGCCAGCCATGCTTTTGGTTGGAAATTTCTGAATGAGTTTACCAAACCCTTACTGATGCCAGTGCTTTTGGTATATCTACGCAAGGGCATGAAAGTACCAGTCAATCTGTCCTTTATCTTTGCAGTTTTTGCACTTGTATTTTCCTGGTTTGGCGACGTGGCCTTGATGTACGTTCATAAAAGAGAATGGTTTTTTCTATTAGGACTGGGGGCTTTTGCTGTTGCTCAGTCCCTGTATTTCTTTTCTTTTAAGCACGCAAAGACAAGTGGAGGGGATGATAATTTTACTCCTTTTCAGCACGTGTTGAATGTGTTTCCTTTCGCTGTATTCGCAATTGGCTTGCTGTGGACTCTTTGGCCATCTTTAGGGGGGCTGAAACTTCCTGTCACTGTATACGCCTCACTTATTGTAACAATGGCCTTAGGTGCTATTTATAGAAACGGAAGAACAAGTACGGAAAGTTTTAATCAGGTAGTCTTTGGAGCGATATTATTCATTCTATCGGATTCTCTGATCGCCATCAATAAGTTTTATGCCCCGATGGAAAACGCCTCTATTTGGATCATGAGTACCTACATCCTGGCGCAGTGGAATATTATTAATGGGTTGCAGAAGCATTATAACAATCAATTATAATTATGACTTATCAGTGTTGTCAAAAGCATAGGTGAAAGGCAATACCATATTTAATCATTGTGAAAATTATTCTTGACCAGCAATTTTTGAAATGCTTGGCTTAATATATTCTATTTTACTTCCATCAAATGAGACTAACCCTTCTTGATGTATTTTATAAACAGTTTCTTTAATCTGTGTTTCATTGTAATTGCTTACTTGATTACAAAGGTCATCAATTGTAATTATTGTTTTCTCTGTAATACACCCAATTACTGAAAATCTTAAGTTATTCGGTTCACTCGTGTTTGTATCTCCAACTGAAGAATTAAATATATGTCTTTGCATAGCATCTAGCTGTGTTTTTAATGCTCCAAATGTATCTGTATATGTACGATTATACAGTTGATCTAATTTTTCAATTGCATTTTTAATATCAACTTGCATTAAGGCAGTTTCCTTATTCTGCTTATTGCTTTCTCGATAAAACCAAATTGAGAGTAAGATTGCTCCTATTGACAGAATTGTCGAAATAGAAATAGTGACTATATTTAAAATTTCTTGTGTTCCCATAGTTTAATAATTTCTATCCTTCATCCACTTATATTCTTCATCTGTATGTCCAGTGGCCCACCAATGTTTGTGAACTTGAATTACTATTATTTTATCCTCATTTTGTAGATGGTTGTTGAGATTATCTAAAATTTGCTTAGCGGACTGGCTTGACTCAATAAGCCAAGTGGATTCAGACTGATGCCACCAAATACCATATGCTTGGATTGCATCAATCAAATTCTCATAATTTTCGCTCTTTAAGTCATAAGAAATGCAGTATACTGACATGTTAAATCCTATTTATTGGTTTAATTATGTATGATTTTAAGTTTAGATTTTTTCTTCAAGAATTGCTACGGTTAAGTCAGTCTATCGGCGGGCACGGTCTGGTTGCTAATAAGATCGAATGACAAGATATGTGATTAGTTAGAAAATCACAAGATGATCAAACTTACTTTCCGTCATTGCGAGGCTACAATTCGATGCGAATCGAATGTATAACGTGGCAATCTTAAACTTCGTAAGTTGATACGTGCTGGCTGCAGAAGAATCCCGAAAGGGATGGCCACGTCTCATGCTTACTTAGCTTAAAGTTTGTAAAATTGTCAGTGCTCCTCGCTATGACGTGGTTCGCGCTTTTATTATGCCACTTTGCGCATTTATTGCGGCATCCTTTGAGGCATCTCTGAAACTTGGGGAAAAGCGTCATCGCCTTAGCTCCTGTCTGCCGACAGGCAGGTGTCATGGCGATCTGTTGGTTTGAGTGCTGAGGCTATGGAGGCAGTCTGCCAACCGCGAGTGATTACCCGAATGCCGTCTCCTTCGTCGACTTCATCGGGTAATGACGTTATTATAGTTGGGCATAAAAAAACCTCAACGTATGCTGAGGCTTTTGATATTTTAAATCTGTTGGAGTTTATTAACTCGCGCAGAATTCTTTGAGTCTCTGATTCTTAGACGGTTCTCTTAATTTCTGTAGAGCTTTTTCTCTGATCTGTCTTACTCTTTCCCTTGTCAATCCCATGATATCACCGATTTCTTCAAGGGTGAATGGGTTATCAGATCCAATCCCGAAGCTCATTCTTACTACTTCTCTCTCTCTTGCAGTCAAGGTAGAGAGTGCTCTGATGGTTTCTACTTTCAATGAATCATTGAATACCATCTGGCCATCAGTAGGAACAGTAGTTTTATTTTCTAAGACGTCAAGTAATGAACCAGATTCATCTTCTCCGAAAGGAGCATCCATAGACATCTGCTTTACTTCTGCACCAAGTGTATTTCTCACTTCACTAGGCTTCATGTCTAGAATCTCAGCCAGTTCCTCTTCGGTAGGCTCCCTCTCGTACTTCTGCTCTAGTTCTGCATAAGCCCTTCTGATCTGGTTGATCGCACCAGACTTATTCATTGGCAATCTTACAATTCTAGATTGTTCGGCCAATGCCTGCATGATCGACTGACGAATCCACCATACGGCATAAGAGATAAACTTAAATCCCTTGGTTTCATCAAATTTCTTTGCTGCCTTGATCAGACCCAAGTTGCCTTCGTTGATCAAATCATTCAAAGGCAAACTTCTGTTTTGGTACTGCTTAGCTACAGACACCACGAATCTAAGGTTCGCTTTTACTAATTTTTCAAGTGCTAGATCATCCCCTTGTTTGATTCTTTGTGCTAACTCTACTTCCTCGTCAGGAGTAATCATTGGCACACTACTAACTTCAGTAAAATACTTTTCTAAGGTATGACTTTCACGTCTGTTAGTAATTGATTGTGTGATCTTAAGCTGTCTCATATGATATATTTTTCCTTTTTATTAGGGTTCTTTCTCTACAGGAATTAACGAACCCGCAAATTTAATATTTTATACGGTTTATTTCTAATAAGAGGTTAACTATTTGAGATAAATAACACACCCCTATTAATAAAGTTCATTAAGTAGTTTTATTGCTGATTGAAAAGGCTTGAAGTCAAAGTACTAAACTATCAGCATAAATCCTATTAGAATTGGATTTTATAAGGATATTGCTTGCTATTCGCTTAAAAATATGGTAATATAAGAGTTCGTCATAATTTCAACTTCAAACAAAATCAACCATGGTTATGAATTTTAAGGGTGCTCAGGTAGAGAAAGAGCAGGGGATTAAATATGAGACTATAGCTGACTACATGGCTAAGGATCTAATTACGTTTACTCCAGACCAGGAAATAGCAGAGGCTATTGATATTATGCTTAAGAAGAGAATATCGGGAGGTCCGGTGCTGAATGAAAAGCGTGAATTGGTCGGTATGCTTTCTGAAAAGGATTGCTTAAAAGTTCTTGTCCAGTCATCCTATCATAATCTACCTAGTGGAAAAGGAACTGTAGAGAGCTATATGTCCAGCAATGTAAAAACCTTAGAGATGGATATGGACGTAGTAGCATGTGCAAATGAATTTTTGAATACATACTTTCGAAGATTTCCTGTGACAGAAAATGGAATTCTGAAAGGTCAGATCAGTAGGAGAGATATTATGCGTGCTGCACAAAAAATAAAATCTACCACCTGGTAGATTTTATTTGACCCTACTTGGGTTGTCTGTCAAAAAAGCCTTCCAACTTTTTGTCGTTTTTTGAGTGTTTCCGCCTTGGTAGTAATGACAAAGTGCAACAGCCAATGCATCTGAAGCGTCAAGCAATTTTGGTATTTCTTTTAACTTTAGAATAGATTGTAGCATGGCGGCCACTTGCTCCTTGGAAGAATTTCCATTGCCTGTCACTGATTGTTTAACCTTTTTGGGAGCATATTCTGTAATAGGAATTTCTCGCATCAGAGCCGCTGCCATAGCCACTCCCTGTGCACGCCCCAGTTTTAGCATGGACTGTACGTTTTTTCCATAAAAAGGAGCCTCTAATGCCACTTCATCAGGCTCAAATTCAGAGATGACATGTGAAACACGCTCAAATATTTTTTTTAGTTTCAGCTCATGAGTTTTGTATTTGCTCAAATGTATCACTCCAAGTTGCAGTACTGATAGCTTCTTGCCTTCCACCAGAATAACTCCATAGCCCATCACTGTGGTACCTGGGTCTATCCCTAAAATTATTTTTTCTTTAACCTTCATCTAGCGTATGACTGTAGCAACTCTCCATTCCGATTGTTTATTTCAACTCGAAGTCTCAATGCCGTTCTGACTTGGTCGAATTCTTCATTGATTTCTATCAAAAGATCAATAGCATTGTAAGATAGAAATATTACCTTTCATATAGGTATAACTGAATGATCAGAACCGTGAGAAGCCCTGAATTGTCAGCCCTGTTAATGTTAATAGTGAATATTGAATTGACAGAATTAATAGTTTAGCTCAATAGGTCAAAGTTTTATGAATAAAAGTTCCATACGTCTGTCAAGATTCCATGATTAGAGTCCCATCAATTTATGCAAATGCCCTTTGGACAAAGGCTCTTTGGCTGATTTGGGTTTGGATCATACCTATCATCATACTTGCAGCCATTGGTTATAAGGTAATGGCCAGCCCTGACAAGCTGAACTTATTGATCGAAACAGCAGTGGTTGATTGGAGTTGGATGATGTTGAGCATTGTACTTCTTCCTCTCAACATCCTTCTGGAGGCCAAAAAATGGAAAGTAATTCTAGGTGCAATAGAGAATAGCAGTCTTTGGATTTGTACTAAAACGATTTTATCCGGCAAAAGCTTGAACGTCATCAGTCCTTTTGGTATCGGTGACGCCTTTGCAAGAATAATGGCAGTGCCCGTCAGAAGAAGAAAATCAATTATTGGAGGAGTTCTGATAGATCGAGTTTCTCAAATGTTACCTACACTGATTTTAGGTCTATGCTCAGGGTATTATTTGATGAGAAACGGATATGACTGGTCAGTTCAGACCATTCTGATTCCAATGGGTATTGGGGCAATGCTGATGCTAAGCACTGTAGTCTTAGTAAATTCCTACAGAGGTAAATTGATGGCCTATTTGGTTCTTTTAAAAGGCCTTACACTGAACATAGCCCTTTACGTTGCCTCGATTTCATTTGCTCGATTTACTGTCTTTGCACTACAGTTTTACTTTGTTTTTTTGAGTTTCGGAAGCGAATCGCCCGCCATAGTTTTATGGTTGGGTATAGGATGGATCTTTTTTGTGAAGACCATTTTCCCCACTCTATCTATTCTGGGTGATTTGGTCAAGCGTGAGTTGTCAGCTATACTCTTTTTTAGTTTTTTTGCTGCCGATATGGGTATAGTGATTGTGGCAAGTTTCACATTATGGATTATCAATATTTTGGTGCCATCAGCATTAGGAATCTTTTTTATAGGAGATATAAAGAAAAGGTTTTGATTTATACATTGGTTTTAATAGCTACGGCCGCTTATGTTCTATTTATAATTATCCTCATAATCGGCTGGATCAGAACACCCGCAACGAACCTGTTACCAGCTAGTGGAAGTTTTGCTACTATCGTTGTGCCAGTTAGAAATGAATCCTCTCATTTGACAAGACTCATTAATTCTGTACTCAAAGGGTCTACTGAGCCGAGTCAGTATGAAATACTGATTGTGAACGATCACTCCGAAGATGATACATTAGAATTGGCTGAGCAACTGGCGGACAAAAACTCAAATATTCTGGTACTCGATCTACCTGAACAAATGCATGGAAAGAAGGCTGCAATTAACCATGCCGTTCAACAGGCAAACGGCGAATTAATTGTTTGTACTGACGGAGATGGAATAGTACCAAAAGACTGGCTGAACTACCACATGTCTTCATTTGAACAAGGTGCTGAACTTTCATTTGGTCCCGTGGCATTTCTTGATGAAAATCATTCTCGATTTACCGAATTGCTCAACCTGGAGCTGTCTGCGCTGGTGTCTATAGGAGCAGCTACCTTATCATTAGGAAAACCATCTATGATTAATGGATGTAACTATTCTTTTTCAAAGACTGCTTTTTTGGAGGTTGATGGATTCTTGGGCAATGAAAACCTACCAACAGGTGACGATGAGTTTTTACTAAGAAAAGTATTCAAGAAATACCCTGGCAAGATCAGATTTATAAAACAAGACGGTGCTCAAGTGCTTAGTCAATCGCCATTGGCAGTGACAGAGTTTTATCATCAGCGCAAACGTTGGGCTTCAAAGTGGAGATTTCATACTGATGGTTTTTCTCTTGCCATGCCAGCCATTTTATTTACCTGTTATGCTCTGTGGCTCCTGTTAGTTTTGCAATCAATGGCCACCAACAACTACTCTCCATTGTGGGTGCTAGGAGTGAAGTTTCTGACAGATTTTGTATTTCTAAATATCGCCAGGCTTGGTCAGAACGCAGGGATTTCTATCGTCAATTTCTTTTTGCTTCAAATTATTTATCCGTTTTATGTTGTATTCTTTGGGGTTGCTTCTAATTTTGGTAAATACAGCTGGAGAGAAAGAACCTACAAAATCTGACCTAACCTTAAAAAATCTGGTATGAGTGATCTCGAATTTGACATATTGGATGAGTTGTATTTTTTGATTCATTTTGATGATTTGAAAAAAGCATTGGGTCTTTCGGACGAAGACTTGAAGCCGCTATTGTCTAAAATGGCAAGGAAGAAATGGCTGAGATGTTATTCAGAACCGGACGTCGAACTGGATGCGGCAAGCATTGACATTGAAATTGGCTATAGAAACTACTACTATCTCGCTTCAAAAGAAGGACTCAAAGCACACAATAGCTAAATGAAGCAAACCAAAACCATAGAATCCAATCTAAAAGAACTGGAGCTCAACTCCCTGCTCGAAGTGACTGAGGCCATCAATAATAATTTGCCGGAAGAGTCCTTATACAAGATTTATCATTTCACTTTATTGGCTAATTTAAAGGTGAAAAAACTTGCTCTATTCGTAGCGCTGGAAGATCAGTGGAACTGTAAGGTTTTTTTTGGAGTCGATAGTGAAGTCATTGAAAAAATACCCGTAAGAGATTTTGAAGGGCATGAGAGGATTCAAACGCTTGAAGATTCAGAATGTATTGATTTTGATCATATCATTCCAGTCATGCACAAAAAGCAACTACTCGCTTTGGTTTTTGTGGGGGATATTGCTGAAACTGATCATGGGATATCTGGTAATTCGGCCACCACATTTCTTGAGGCCCTGACCAATATAATATTGGTAGCTATCGAAAACAAGAAATTAGCACGCCAGCAGCTAGAGCAAGAAGCATTCAAAAAAGAACTTGAGATTGCCAAGCAAGTGCAGAATTATCTCTTTCCGAAGGATCTGCCAGCAACGGACAGTTTCGAAGTGGCAGCCTACTACCAGCCACATCATAATGTTGGTGGAGATTATTATGACTACATACAAATCGACGAACACAAATTCCTATTATGTATAGCCGATGTGTCTGGTAAGGGAGTCCCAGCTGCCCTTATGATGTCCAATTTTCAAGCTTCACTAAGAACACTGGCCAGGCAAACGGTAGACTTGGAAACCATTGTATCCGAATTGAACTACCAGATCAAGTTCAGTGGAAACGGTGAGATTTTCATTACATTTTTTGCTGCTGTTTATAATTCCGAAACCAAAGAATTTAAATATGTGAATTGCGGCCATAATCCTCCGTTATTTCGAGGAAATAAAGGCTCGATTGGAACATTGAAATTGGGAACAACCGTGCTTGGCATGTTTGCTCCATTGCCGTTTATTGAAATTGGAATATTAAATGATATTAAAAATTTTGATCTGTTTTGCTACACCGACGGACTCAATGAAGCTATAAATCAGGAAGAAGAGGAATTCGGAGAAGAGCAGATTGATAAAATCGTTGAGGATTTAATAGATACTTGTCCTCATGAACTCAACGAGACAATGATGCAGGCAGTTAATCAGTTTCGAGATGGAAAAGAGTATCGAGATGACGTAACCATTCTCTCCGCTAAATTTAAATCCTGATTCTTGGGTTTTTACCTTCATAGAATTCCGACGATTGCCAGTCGTATTTTTCCAAGCTATCGCTGGTCAATACCGAATGCAAATCGAGAAATATATCTAACCTTTGATGACGGACCGACTCCAAAAGTGACGGAGGACGTGCTTCAGGTCTTGCAAGAAAAAGAGGTTTTGGCTACTTTTTTCTGCTTGGGTAGCCAACTCCATAAATATCCTGATCTGGCTAAGAAAACTCATTTCAATGGACACCGGATAGCCAATCACGGTTTTGACCATTTTAGTGGATGGAGGCATTCCAAGCAACAATTTTATGAAAATAGGAGCAAAGGGCATGATGTTTTGTGTGAGCTTTTTGGCGAAGAGAAATATGCGTTTAGGCCGCCGTATGGGCATTTTCGAGTGCCATCCAGTGGAGTCATGTGGAGTCTGATGAGTGGTGATTTTGATTCGAAATTATCAAAAGAAAAATGTTTGGAGGTATTGAAAAATCAGACTCGCCCGGGTGATATCATCGTATTTCATGATAATACAGCTGCTCATCACAAAATGAAATGGGTATTACCGAGATATCTTGACTTCTGTTTAGCAAGTGGGTTTAAATTTGGACTCTTACCTAATGATTGAGTATCTCTCTATAATTGTGGTTGTATGCTGGATGATTCTGCTGATAGATCTCCTTATCAGACGACCACATACTCAATCCTCTGGACATAACGAGGAATGGCCAAGGGTCTCAATTTTAATTTCAATACGAGACGAAGAAAACCATATGGTCGCTCTTTGCGAAAAGCTAAAACTTTTATCATATCCTCTAGAAAAGCTGGAAATACTATTTGGCGACGATGCTTCGACAGATCGCACTGTTGAAATACTCAAGGCCAACCAACCAAAGAATTCTAAGATATTTCTATTTGCAGAGCACGAGACAGGATTGTTTGGAAAGCAAAAGGTATTGTCCTCCCTGAGTAAAAAAGCTAGCGGCGAATTCTTGCTATTGACAGATGCTGACATGTCATTTGGATCAGATTGGATACAGGCGATGCTAAGTAGGGTCTCATCAGAAGATCAAATAATAGTTGGGTTCACTAAAGTGAGTGGTTTGAAATTATTAGATCGGATGCAAAACCTGGATTGGCTGTTCAACGAAACTGTCGTTTCGCATTTTGCCAATCTTGGGATTCCTCTGACAGCATGGGGAAATAATATGATGGTCAAAAAAGCACTTTTCCAGAAAATTGACACTGGTGGCCTAATGGAGAACAGTATAATTGAGGATTTAGAGCTCATGAATAAAGTAATAGAAAAGGGTGGCAAATTAGTTATCAATGATAGCCCAGCAGCAGTGGGGGTAACCCACCCCGAAAAGAGTCCGGTCGATTTACTACAGCAAAGGAAAAGATGGCTTGCGGGAGTAAAAAAAATTAATCGTATCTTCATCCTGGGAGCTATCATCAAATTGATGCTTTGGCCAGCCATCATTTACCTGGGCTGTATCAACCCTCTCTGGATTATAGTACTGCCGTTGTTAATAGTATTGAGACGACTATCACTTCAACGGACTCTAAAAATGGTTAATAGTAACACTTCATTAGTTGATCTTCTCCTGTTTGAAGTCTATGATTTCGTATTTTATTTAATCACATTTGCGTTTCATCTTTTGCCCATCAAAACAGTTTGGAAAGGTAGAAGATATTAACCCAAAAAATGAATGAGCTCCATGCAGCTAGTAGAAACCCATGCGCATATATATCTTGATCAATTCAAAGAAGATATCGATGAAGTAATCGAGTCGGCACGTGCAAAAGGTGTAGAGAAAATTTACCTTCCCAATATAGATAGTAGGTCGATTGATGCTATGCTGGAGCTCGAATACCGTTATCCGGGATATTGTATCCCTATGATGGGGCTGCATCCCTGTTCGGTCAATAAAGACTTCGAAAAAGAACTTTATGTAGTAGAAGAATGGATAAACCGAAGAGACTTTGTTGCAATAGGAGAGATGGGAACGGATCTTTTCTGGGATAAGTCGTTTTACGAAGAGCAGAAAGAAGCTTTTAGAATTCAATCTCGCTGGGCGATTGAGAAAAATATACCAATTGTTATTCATTGTAGAGAGTCTATTGATGAAACAATTGACTTGGTGTCTCAGCTAAATAGTGATAAATTTCGAGGAATTTTTCACTGTTTCACTGGCACTTCAGACCAAGCAAAACAAATCATTGACATGGGGTTTTTGTTAGGAATAGGAGGAGTAGCCACATTTAAAAATGGAGGTATGGAACCTGTGCTTGAAGCAATACCCTTAGATCATTTGGTATTGGAGACAGATAGTCCTTATCTTACGCCTGCGCCTCATCGAGGAAAAAGAAATCAACCAGCTTATCTAGAATTAGTAGCTCAGAAAATAGCCACGGTAAAAAACATGACTATAAATGAGGTTGCAGAAGCTACATCTGCAAATGCTTATCGCATATTCAATTAAACAACATCAATGACCCAAACAAGTAAATTCAAGACCGTTAACATTGCTACCACCTCAGAGGATCCAAAATCATCGATATTATTGATTTATACTGGAGGCACCTTTGGTATGGTCTATGACGACGAAGGTTCATTGGCGCCGTTCAACTTTAGCTTGGTGTTGGAAAAAATCCCCGAGCTTCACAAGTTAGATCTGAGACTGACAGTGATTTCATTTCCGGATCCAGTCGATTCATCAAATATCAGTGTGGAACAATGGAGAGATATGGCTTCTATTCTGACCGAAAACTATCATCAGTTTGATGGCTTTGTTATTTTGCATGGTACTGATACTATGGCCTATTCTGCCTCAGCGCTAAGTTTTATGTTAAAGGGAGTCAATAAACCCATTATTTTTACAGGAGCGCAGATTCCAATAGGAGCAACTCGATCTGATGCCAGGGAAAATTTAATTACCGCATTAGAAATAGCTTCAGAGCGCAATGGAGACCATGCCATGGTCACAGAAATTTGCCTATATTTCAATTACTATCTACTCAAAGGCAATAGGGCACAAAAAATTCGAAGCAGCAATTTCGCAGCATTCGAATCAGAGAATTATCCATATCTTGCCGAGTCAGGTGTTGAGATTGTATACAATGAATCGTTTCTGAAAAAATTTAAAGACGAACCATTGAAGTATAGTCCCAAGCTGGATTCCAATGTAGTTATTCTAAAAATTTTCCCAAATATTTCACCCGCAGTAGTCCATGGTATTTTGAGTATTGAAGGCCTGAGAGGTGTAATACTAGAGTCTTATGGATCAGGAAATACAATGAATTTCGATTGGTTTCACGATTTATTGACTGACGCTGTAAACCGTGGAATTGTCATTCTCAATGTTTCTCAGTGTATTGGTGGTAGCGTGATTCAAGGGCGATATGAAACGAGTAAGAAATTGACTGAAATTGGTGTGATCAGTGGGCTAGATATTACTACAGAGGCGGCAGTATCGAAAATGATGCATTTATTGGGCAATGAAAAGTCCATAGAGCAAGTGAAAAAGAAACTTAGCATTCCCATACGTGGCGAAATGACCATTTAAATAACCTATTCCAAATTAATATAGAACAATTTGCAAATAGTGTATTTTTATAATTTATTTGTCGCTTGGAGAAAACTAAAAAAGTTATAGAGAGGTGGCCGAGTGGCTTAAGGTGCTCGCTTGGAAAGCGAGTGTACCCCACAAGGGTACCGGGGGTTCGAATCCCTTCCTCTCTGCACTGAATTAGTATTTTTGACTAAAAAGAATAACTTTTAAACCTTTATTAAAGATTTACTAAAAATTAGACTATGAAAAGATTAGTAATTTTATTGATGTTGACTGGTGTGTTTACAATGACCCACCTACAGACAATGGCACAAGAAGATGCGGCTACTGAAGAAGTAGCAACTGATTCTGCTGAGATGGTAGCTGATGACAGTCTTGCCACTGAGGAGTATGCTGAAGAAGAGTATGTGGAAGAGGAAGTCGCTGCAGCTGACTATGAAGAAGCAGTAGCAGAGGAGCCTAGTTTTCATCAAATCGTAAAAGATCAATTCATCCAGGGTGGATGGCAATTCATGGGCATCGTTTTGTTGTGTCTAATTTTAGGATTGGCTGTATCGATCGAGAGAATTATCACTTTGAATCTTGCAACTACCAACACAAAGAAATTGTTGGAGCAGGTAGAAGGAGCATTGAATTCTGGTGGAGTTGAAGCAGCAAAAGATGTATGCAGAAACACACAAGGTCCTGTAGCTTCAATCTTCGTTCAAGGATTGATGAGAATGTCTGAAGGCGTTGAAATGGTTGAGAAATCAATTATCTCATACGGTTCTGTGGAAATGGGTAAATTGGAAAAAGGAATGGTTTGGATTTCACTATTCATCTCGTTGGCTCCGATGCTTGGTTTCATGGGTACTGTAATTGGTATGATCGATGCATTTGATGCTATCGCTGAAGCTGGTGATGTATCTCCTGCCTTGGTTGCCGGTGGTATTAAAGTTGCACTTTTGACTACTGTTGGTGGTTTGATCGTTGCGGTTATACTTCAGTTGTTCTACAACTACCTAGTTTCTAAAATTGATTCACTAGTTAACTCTATGGAGGATGCTTCTATTTCTTTAGTAGATATCTTGGTTAAGCATTCTGCTAAATAAGATTTTCACTTAAAAAGAAAGAGATATGGATTCTATAGATATAGCATTATATGTGTCATACACATTGACGATCCTAGCAGGATTAGCTGCGATTGTCTTTCCAATAATAAACTCCGTGAGTGATCCAAAATCTTTAACTAAAGCAGGAGCAGGTGTTGCTGGATTAGTTGTAGTTTTTGTTCTTTCGTGGGCATTATCCGGTTCTGAAGTGACCGCTTCTGCACTTGAAAAAGGTGTGGACGAAGGACTCTCTAAGTTTGTAGGAGGTCTTTTGACAATGATGTACATTTTGATCATTGGCGCACTTTGCGGAATTGTTTATACAGAAGTTTCTAAAGCAGTAAAATAAGATTATGGCGAAAGGTAAAAATAGACCTGCGGCCGAGGTGAACTCGGGTTCGATGGCGGATATTGCCTTTCTTTTGTTGATTTTCTTTCTGGTAACTACCACGATTGCGAATGACAAAGGAATTGCAATGCTTTTGCCTCCGAAGCCGGATCCCAACGAGCCGCCACCAGAGGTGAAAACTAATGATAGAAACATCTTTAAGATTTTGGCTAACTCCAATGATCAATTGCTGGTCGAGGATGAGCCAATGAGAGATGTGACGAAGCTAAGGCCGATGATCAAGGATTTTGTTTTGAACTTCGGAAAACCTTCAGCTGACGGTAGATTACTATACAACCAACTTCCGGCAACTTTGAGGAGTCATGTCAATAGCAGGGGTAGAAAAGCATCGTCTTCCGATGAGCCCGGCAAAGCTATTGTATCCTTCAAAGCGGATAGAGGTACGAGCTATGAGCTCTATGTAAGGGTGCTTGACGAAGTCAATGCAGCATACAATGAGATCTATGGCGAGAGAGTAGGTATCTCAGCAGAGGAGTTTTTGCAACTGGATAAAAAAGAACCAGAGCAGAAGGAAATGTATTTAAAAGCAAGATCTGGTATACCTAGAGCGATATCTATTGCTGAACCAAATAAAATAGGAGGTTGATATGGCAAAGTTTAAGAAAAGTTCAGGGACTACTCAGGAAATTCCAACGGCTGCACTGCCAGATATTATCTTTATGTTGTTGTTCTTCTTTATGGTAACAACCGTATTGAGAGAGACAACTATCATGGTGGAGCAGACACTTCCAAAATCTACTCAATTGAGTAAACTGGAAAGAAAATCGTTGGTGAGCTATGTATACATTGGTAAACCTAAAAGGACAGCAGTATATGGTGTTCAACCAAAGATTCAAGTCAATGATGTATTCATTGAGGTGAAAGACGTGGTAAGGTTTGTAAACCAAGAGAAGGATAAATTAAGTGAAGTAGAGAGAGATCAGATTACTATGTCGTTAAAGGTTGACATAGATGCCAAAATGGGTATTGTAACTGATGTGCAGCAGGAGTTCAAAGAAGCGAACGCTAGAAAGGTGCTTTACAGTTCTTCAAAAAGAGTTGATTAATTACTAATCTTTAATAATATAGAAAGGTCTCGATTTATCGAGACCTTTTTTTATGAATATGCAGCAAAACCGTAAGATTCTAAACGCCTGGTGTATGTATGACTGGGCCAATTCCGCATACCTGTTGGTGATTACATCAACGATCTTTCCAATATATTTTAACGGCGTAACAAGAGCAGCTTTCAAATCAGAATCCGTACAATTCTTTGATTTTGAAATCGTCAACTCTGTTTTGTACTCTTATGCTGTGGCTGCAGCTTTTCTTATCGTAGCTCTCATTTCTCCTTGGTTATCAGGAATGGCTGATTATGGCGGGAAGAAAAAATTATTCCTGAGGCTGTTCACATATCTGGGTTCAGCAGCCACAGCTGCTTTGTTCTGGTTTCGAGGTCCCAATGTTGAGTATGGTATAATATGTTCGGTACTGGCAGGTGTAGGCTATTCTGGTAGTTTGGTGTTTTACAATTCATATCTTCCAGAAATCACCACAGAAGATAAGTACGACAAACTAAGTGCCAGGGGATATGCGTTCGGGTATATTGGAAGTGTATTGTTGCTTTTAGTGAGCTTTGTGATCATTCAATTTCACCAAAGCTTGGGCTTCGCTGTCGAGACTGGAGCAGTACGCGTTTCATTTCTATTGGTAGGTATTTGGTGGTTTGGTTTTGCACAATATAGCTTCTATTACTTACCGAAAAACGTCAATAGACAAAAGCCTGATGAAAGCTTATTTTGGAAGGGAGTGAAGGAACTAAAGATCGTCTATCACTCCTTGGAAAACTTACCAAATATGAAAGCCTATCTATTGGCCTTCTTTTTCTACAGTGCAGGTGTTCAGACAGTGATGCATCTAGCGGCTATTTTTGGTGAAAAGGAGCTTAGACTGGAGGCTTCAAAATTGATTGTTACCGTTACTATTATTCAGTTGGTGGCCATTGCCGGAGCATATTTTTTTGCGACACTTTCAAAAAAGTACAACAATGGAATCTCTATTCTGACCATGCTTTTTATTTGGATTGGCATTTGTGGATATGCCTATATTCTAAAAACAGAGTTTCAGTTCTATGGACTTGCCGTAATAGTAGGCTTAGTAATGGGAGGCATTCAATCAATGTCACGATCTACATTTACAAAACTGATTCCAGCCAATACTATTGACAACACCTCTTATTTTAGCTTTTATGATGTGGTAGAAAAGCTTTCGATTGTGGTCGGGACTTTTTCATTTGGGTTTATAGAGCAACTTACAGGCTCAATGAGAAACAGCACCATTGCACTGATGTTATTCTTCATCGTCGGAGTAGGACTACTTTTAAAATCCAGAATTCATAAGACTAGTCAAACCTCATATGCTTAACGGAATCGCCTGAATTATAGAGTTCTAGTAAGGCGTCGATACCTATCTGAATGTGCTTGTCAACAAAATTCCCAGTTACCTTTTTGTCAGAGGCATCCGTTTTAACGCCAGCAGGAGTCATAGGATTGTCTGAAACCAAGAGAAGTGCCCCCCTGGGGATTTCATTAATGAAGCCAACTGTGAATATTGTAGCGGTCTCCATGTCGATACCCATAGCGCGAATTTTTCTTAAGTATTTTTTGAACTTTCGATCATGCTCCCACACACGGCGATTTGTAGTATAGACCGTTCCAGTCCAATAGTCTAGTTCATGTTTTTTGATCATAGAAGACACAGCTCGTTGCAATCTGAATGAAGGTAATGCTGGGATTTCAATTGGAAGATAGTCGTTAGATGTACCCTCACCACGAATGGCCGCTATAGGCAAAATTAAATCTCCCAGCTGCGTTTTTTTCTTTAATCCTCCACACTTACCAAGAAACAGTACAGCTTTAGGATTGAGCGCTGATAATAAATCCATGACGGTAGCAGCCATGGCACTTCCCATTCCAAAATTGATGATCGTGATATTATTGGCCGTTGCGGATTGCATAGGCTTGTCCTTACCTTGTACTTCTGTGCCAAATTGTTCGGCAAAGATTTCTACGTAATTGGCAAAATTTGTGAGCAATATATATTCTGCAAAATCTTCTAATTCAACTCCTGTATATCTGGGTAACCAGTTGTCTACAATTTCTTTTTTGGTTTTCATATTTGGTGTGGCGTTTGAAATTTGCTGTCTTCTTACAAAACGATTGGTGGCTCTGTTATGCTAGAGCTGAGACAGTTTTAATACTGTGGCCTAAAAGTAACTGAATTGTATTAATATTGGAAGCTAAACAGGAAGCCATAATGAAAGAGTTAAATCTTCCGAGATTTAAGTTTAAAGTGAAAGAGTCTGATCATGGGACAGACATCTGGGACGAATTTCGAAAAAAATATGTTGCTCTGACTCCTGAGGAGTGGGTTCGTCAACATTTTCTCAAGTTTCTGAGTGAGAATTTGGGGTATCCTAAATCACTACTCAAATCAGAATTTGAAATTAAATATAACAGAATGCGTAAGCGACCTGATATTGTTGCCTACAGCAATCAGGGGCAGCCGCTGTTGGTTGTTGAGTGTAAGGCACCAGAAGTAAGTATTTCAAATGAAACATTCAGCCAGGCGACTGTTTATAATCAGGTCTTAAAAGCAAAATTTGTGGTGATCACTAATGGTTTACAGCATTTCTGCTGTGAACAGAGTATAGAAACCGGAACCTTTCAGTTTCTTGAAAAGATTCCGGCTTATAAAGATTATATGAATTTGTCCAATGGAGTATAAGGTAGATCAAAGGCGTCAGATACAGCTTTGTAGACTACTTCACCCTTAATTACGTTCAGCCCAAGCTTCAACTCATTATTCTCCTTACATGCTTTTTCCCAGCCCTTATTAGCCAACTGAATGGCATAAGGCAACGTAGCATTGGTCAGTGCCAGCGTAGAAGTGTAAGGTACTGCACCAGGCATATTAGCTACACTGTAGTGAACCACATCGTCTATGATATAAACAGGATCCTGATGAGTAGTCGGCTTAGTAGTTTCAAAACATCCACCTTGATCTACAGCTACATCTACAAGAACAGTACCCTCTCTCATATCCTTGAGCATGTCTCTAGTGATCAATTTTGGTGCTTTTGCTCCAGGAATCAGAACCGCTCCAATGATTAAATCGTGATCTTTGATCATTTCTCTAATGTTATATTCACTTGACATTAGAGTTTTAACATTAGCCGGCATTACGTCGTCCAGATATCTAAGCCTTGGTAGACTCAGATCAAGAATAGTGACATCAGCACCCAGTCCGGCAGCCATTTTAGCAGCTTCAGTTCCAACTACGCCACCACCTAGAATCATTACTTTGGCAGGACGCACGCCAGGTACTCCACCTAGTAGTATGCCTCGGCCTTTCAAAGGTTTTTCCAAATATTTGGCGCCTTGCTGGATAGACATTCTTCCTGCTACCTCTGACATAGGCACTAATAGCGGAAGCGAACGGTCAGCTTTTTCTACAGTTTCATAAGCAAGACAAACCGACTTACTATCAATCATCGCTCTGGTCAATGGTTCGTGAGATGCGAAATGAAAATAGGTAAATACAAGCTGATCTTCTTTGATCAATTTGTATTCAGCTTCAATCGGCTCTTTTACTTTGATGATCATTTCTGCTTTCGCATACACATCCTCAATAGTAGGAAGTAATTCTGCTCCTACACTAACGTACTCAGCATCTGCAAATCCACTTCCTTCCCCGGCTGTGGCTTGTACGTATACTTGATGGCCCTCTTTTTTGAGTTCCTTTACTCCGGCAGGCGTCAAGGCCACACGGTTTTCATTGTTTTTAATTTCTTTGGGTACCCCGATAATCATGGTAAAAATTTTTAAATACTGTTCTACATTTTACAATAATTGCGCTGAATAATATACATAAACTGAATCATCTTCAAAAGATAATTGGCCTATCAGTTCAGGGTTTAGAAATATAAATTTCAAAAAACGGGGATCGTTTATGATTATATCTAAAAAACTAACATAAACCAAATAATATTCTGTTTACATATTTTATTTAGTCTCAAATATAATATTATTTTGTATTCTTCATAAAAATATTTGATTGATGTGGCGGCTTTGTTAAATTTGTGAAGTCAGATTCTTTTATAATCATCCTAAAAATCTTATCTTGAAATGGTGAAAGTCTCAGAGAAAACTCCCCAGATAATGTCTTCTAAAAAGGAAATTTTGAATGATTATAAATTAGCCGTAGAAAGTAGGGAGGATAGCTATATCGGACGAAAGGAAGTTTTCATGGGTAAGGCGAAGTTTGGAATTTTTGGTGATGGCAAAGAATTACCTCAGATTGCCATGGCTAAAGTTTTTAAAAACGGTGACTTTAGATCTGGTTATTATAGAGATCAAACTTTTATGATGGCTATTGGAGAGTTAACCTCTCAGCAGTTTTTCGCTCAACTCTATGCCCACACATCGATAGATGATGAACCTGCTTCAGCTGGCCGGATGATGAATGGCCATTTCGGGACTAGACTCATTGATGAGAAAGGAGAGTGGAAAGATCTCATGAAAATGAAGAATTCAAGTTCCGACATTTCTAACACCGGCGGGCAAATGCCAAGACTGTTAGGGTTGGCGTATGCCTCAAAATTATATAGAAACAACCCTGAACTCGGAAAATTCAAACAGTTTTCAAGCAACGGTAACGAAGTAGCTTTTGGTACTATTGGAAATGCCTCCACTTCTGAAGGCCACTTTTTTGAGGCTATGAATGCAGCAGGTGTGCTGCAGGTACCCATGGTAATGGCAGTATGGGACGATGAATATGGAATTTCTGTCCCTAAAGAATATCATACCACTAAAGGAAGCATCTCTAAGGCACTAGCCGGTCTGCAAAGAACGGCCAAAGAGAATGGATTCGAAATTCTAACCACTAGAGGCTGGGACTATATGGATCTTTGTGAGACCTTTAAAAAAGCAGAGCAGATTGCAAGAAATGAGCATGTGCCTGTATTGGTTCATGTAGAAGAAGTGACACAACCACAAGGACATTCTACCTCAGGTTCCCACGAGCGCTACAAGTCTAAAGAGCGATTAGAATGGGAAGCTAAATATGATTGCCTCAAAAAAATGCGTGAGTGGATACTCGATGAAAAAATTGCATCTGGCAAGGAGTTAGATGCTATCGAAGAGGAATCAAAGAAAATAGCTAAGACGGCTAGAGTAGCGGCATGGAAGGCCTACTCACAAGCCATATCAGGTGATACTGTTTCGCTGGTTGGAATGATCGAATCAGTCGCCGAACGAAGTGCAGAAAAAACAAAACTACTGTCCATTGCTAAAAGCATAAAGGAGGGTCTTAATATCAATAAACTCGAGCTTACTAAGGGAGCTAAGAAAGCGCTGCGCTTGACCAGGGAAGAGCCTTCTCGTAGCAGAGACATGCTAATCCATTGGCTCAAAACCAATACGCAGAAAAGGCATGACGAGTACTCCTCGCACTTATATAGCCAGTCACAATATTCGGCATTGAATATTGGTACAGTGCCTGCTACATACTCTGATCAGTCCAAAATGGTAGATGGAAGAGAGGTGCTGCAAGCGTGTTTTGATGAGATTTTGAAAAGAAACCCACTCGTTTTTGCTATTGGTGAAGACGTAGGTAAAATTGGAGATGTAAATCAGGGATTCGCTGGTTTACAAGAGAAATATGGGGAATATAGAGTAACAGACACCGGTATTAGGGAGACCACCATTATTGGTCAGGGGTTGGGAGCTGCACTGCGCGGATTACGACCTATTGTAGAAATTCAGTATCTGGATTATCTACTCTATGCTGTACAGACTTTGTCTGATGATTTGGCGACCCTTCAGTATCGGACAAAAGGAGGACAGAAAGCACCTTTGATTATACGATCCAGAGGCCACAGGCTAGAAGGAGTTTGGCATTCGGGTTCACCGATGGGTATGATCATTAATGCGCTGCGTGGAGTATTTGTATTGGTCCCTAGAAATATGACTCAGGCCGCCGGTATGTACAATACGTTACTCGAGTCCGATGATGCTGCTCTATTGATAGAATGCTTAAATGGCTATCGATTAAAGGAAAGACTACCTGAAAATATTGGCGAATTTAAGGTGCCACTTGGTATTCCGGAGGTGATCAGAGAAGGGAGTGATGTTACTATTGTGACTTACGGCTCTATGTGTAGAATTGTTATGGATGCGGCTAACGAACTCGCCAGGTATGGTATTGAGGTCGAAGTAATTGATGTTCAGACCTTGCTGCCGTTTGATCGTCATCAAAGCATAATATCATCGATTCAGAAGACCAACAGACTTATAGTTGCGGACGAAGATGTGCCAGGAGGTGCTTCCGCCTATATTCTTGAAAAGCTCGTGGTACAACAGGAATGCTATAAGCATTTGGATAGCCAACCACAGACGATTACGGCAAACGAACATCGTCCGGCTTATGGGTCTGATGGAGACTACTATTCTAAGCCTAGTACAGATACAGTATTCGATAAGGTATATGAGATGATGGCCGAAAGTGAGCCTAACAAATATCCTGATATTTACTGACCATCCAAAAATGTGAATAGCTATTGGCTGGAATTACCTTCAAGAGGAGTAGGTAAAATATTTATCTGAGCAATTGATCTAAGGTCAGGTCCCCGGTGTCAGCTACATTACTCCCATGCAGCCCTCTATCTATTATTTGAAACTGAAGCTTGAAGGTGTCTTTTCTAAGAACAGTTCTAAAACCAGTAGAGACCATAGAGTATTTTATGACGCCTTCTAAGGAGCTGCCGTCTATTGCGCTTTCTATGTCCAAGATGGGGAATCTGCCATCAAACGAAATACCGCAGCCATATTCGCTGGTCAGATAACGCCAATTAATTTCTTCATACTCGTCGGTACCTCTTTTGCGGAAATATTTTACGATAATGTTGTTTTCGTATGGGTTTCTTTGAATATAAACAGTGTCCTTATAAAATTCCGTTAAGTCAATTTGATCCAAAGGTGTGCCAGGTAGATACAGATCAGACCTGTCATTTTTGATGTAGAGCGTGTCATAATTTGCGCAGTCGAATGCTGGTCGATTGTCTTCATCACTGAATCTACCCACAACACCAAATCGAGGTGTAAATAGAAATAAAGGTAGCTCCACTTCTGGTTGGCCGATCGTCACCACCTTGCCTTCATTGTCCAGGACTATGTCAAAATCGTGAAAGGGAGCCAGGTCCTCATCACCTTCAATGCCAAGGTCTCCATCACCATCCTGAAAATTCAGATAGAGTATAAGAGAATCGGGACTACCATTTTCCAGCAGCTCCACATATTCCATGTTATTGAATTGGATTTGAGGTATTATTGGGAAAGGGTCTGGTTCTGTGCAGGAGGGCAATGACACCACAGTGGAAGCAAATATCACAAATTGGATAGACAACGAAATTTTATTCCAGTATTTTGATTTCCCCTTCATTCAATTAAAATTACATTTGCTAAAATTACTGATAATAATACAATTGAGCCAGCGCAATCCCTTACTATTTATAACTTATGGAGCTTTTAAATAGTTTCAAAAAAAAGACTATAAAAGTTAATTCTGAAACTTTTGAAACACTCGCGCTGGAAGTTTTCCAGTATCAAGCCAAGGCATGTGACGTTTATGCTGAATATATATCACACTTAAGATTAGATCTAAACAAAATTAACCACCTGGAGAAAATCCCATTCCTACCAATAAATCTTTTCAAGTCACACAAAATAAAAACGGACTCATGGAAAACACGCAAGGTTTTTCAAAGTAGTGGTACCATGATAACGGGATTTCGTAGCAAACATCATATAGAGGATGTAGAATATTATTTAAATAATGCACAATCGATCTTTGAAAACTTTTATGGACCACTGGAAGAAAAGATTTTTTTTGCATTATTACCATCCTATCAGGAGCAGGGAGATTCTTCATTGGTCCAAATGGTAGAATTTTTTATAGATAAGAGTGGGTCGTTTACCAATGGTGGATTCTATCTTAATAAGACAGAGCTACTCATTGCCGATTTGCTAATACAGCTTGAAAACAATACTAAACAGGTGATCTTATTTGGAGTAGGCTATGCGCTTCTGGATTTGGCAGAACTGGCTTCATCCCTTGATGTTAAGCTCGATGGATTGACAGTTATTGAAACTGGAGGTATGAAGGGGAGAAGGAAGGATATGGTAAAGGAAGAATTCTATGGAGAACTCAAAGCAAAACTTGGAGACATTAAAATTCATTCAGAATATGGCATGACCGAATTGCTTTCTCAAGCCTATTCGATGAATGAAAAGTCTTTTGTTTTACCTGATTGTATGAAAATATTGATCAGAGATTCTGAGGATCCTTTTAGTTACCTGACCCCGGGTCGGGCCGGTGGAATCAATGTCATAGACTTAGCCAATGTGCATTCATGCTCATTTATTGAAACGAGTGACCTTGGAAAGATTTTGTCTGATGGAACTTTTACTATACTCGGACGCTTAGATAATTCAGATATTCGTGGATGCAATTTGATGATAGAATAAGCGTTCATCAAAATAGCCAAGGAATATTGGATAGATATTCAATATTTCACCTAAAGTGTAATATTTTTTATATATTTATGTTCTAATATTGAAGCAGGTAATTGATAATAACGAAAGATGAAAGTAAAAATACTTATAGTAGCCCTTGTAGTTTTTGCCATGAGTGCATGTACTCAGAGAACTTGTCCTACATACGCAAAAGCTGATACGAATTCGACAGAATTATCCAAGTAAAAGGTTGAAAATATTGTATGCGGATAACATTATTGTATATCCGCATATTTTTTTACGTCCGCAGCGGTGATCTCATCACCACTCATGATTATCAGTCGCTCAACCACATTCCTTAATTCCCTAATATTTCCGGTCCATTTTCCTTTTTGGAGTTGCTCAACAGCATCTTTGGCTATTTCTTTTTTGTTAGTGCCATAGTCACTGGCAATGTCTTGAAGAAATTTATCAACCAGCAAAGGAATGTCTTCACTCCGTGCACTTAGTGGTGGTACTTTTATTACAATAACACTCAATCTGTGGTATAAATCTTCTCTGAATCGCTTCTCCTTAATCTCTTCCTTAAGGTCCTTGTTTGTAGCCGCAAGTACTCTTACATTGACTTTGATTTCCTTCTCACCGCCTACTCGAGTGATTCGGCCTTCTTGTAGCGCGCGTAGTACCTTGGCTTGAGCAGGGAGGCTCATGTCGCCTATTTCGTCAAGAAATAAAGTACCCATATCTGCCTGCTCGAATTTCCCTATGCGTTGTTTTACCGCAGAGGTAAAAGAACCTTTTTCGTGACCGAATAGCTCACTTTCTATTAACTCAGATGGAATAGCGGCACAATTTACCTCTACAAGCGCCTTCTTGCTTCGCTGACTCAATTTATGCAAGGCATTTGCTACGAGCTCCTTTCCTGTACCGTTTTCACCGGTAATCAATACTCTGGCCTCTGTACCTGCTACTTTCTCTATCGTTTCTTTGACTTCGAGTATCGGCTTAGATTCGCCCACAATTTCCAAAGACTTAGAGACCTTCTTCTTAAGAATTTTTGTCTCCTGGATTAAATTTGATTTGTCCAGCGCATTTTTTATGGTCAGCAGAAGTCGGTTTAGATCCGGTGGCTTTTGAATAAAATCATAGGCGCCTTTTTTTGTTGCATCCACAGCCGTATCTATAGTGGCATGTGCTGATATCATAATAAATTGAGGAGTGTGATCGAGAGTTCTGGAAGCCTCCAGGACTTCGATTCCATCCATCTCCGGCATTTTTACATCACATAAGACTACGTCGAAGTCTTTTTCTTTGAGTCTTTCGAGTCCTACCTTTCCATTTTCAGCCTCTTCTACGTCGTACTTTTCATATTCCAGAATTTCTCGTAGGGTATGACGAATGCTTTTTTCGTCATCAATGATTAAGATTGTTGTCATATTATAATAAAATAAAATATAGGCCTGTAAGCCGGGTTCTGTACCCCTGAGGGGGCCCTTATCATTTATCTGGTCTTGACATCACTGCCAAAATCTATCAATCTACCCATTCTACATTCTGATCATCAGCCAAAAGCGAGATGAACACAGCGAAGCGAGCCACTTCTTGCAGAACCTATTTGATCTTTCAACTCGCAAGGTTTACCATGCCTTTGATATCGCTATCAAAGCGGTGAGCTCTTACCTCACCATTTCACCCTTACCTACAGTTGCCTGCAGGCGGTTTACTTTCTGTTGCACTTTCTCCCCCTGAATAAATCAGAAGACTTCCCGTTAAGAAGTACGATGCTCTGTGTTGCCCGGACTTTCCTTTCTGTCACGATAATTATCGAGATCAGAACGATAAGGCGGCCTATCGGACAAAACTAACAAATATAGATTTAGTAAGATTGTGCGGGACAACTAAAAAATGTCACTTCCGGTTATTTCCATCTCCCACTTATCGGCAAGCTGGGCGACTTCTTGAATGGCTCGTTTTAATGTTTCAGGAGAAACAATGTCGGCCGGTGATCTGGACTCTACTTTTAGGAAATCATTAACTATAGTGAACTTCCCAAAAGTAGACTTGTGGTTTTCTTTTAGCAACTCACGAAACTGGATCGTATCGTCTGCCATACACACTTTTGAGGAAATGGAAATGAGATTGTTATCGGCATCAATTTCTCCTACAACTGCCTGTTGTCTATCCAAGTCAAGAGGTACTACTATCACAAATCTCTGATCATCATATTGTGAAAAGTTGCCTTTGATTTCTTCGGCGTAGGACTTCATGAAATTATTCAATTCCATCGTTGTAAGTTTTCGTAAGTGTATTTAAAAATACACATAATAATGGGTTAGATAAAATCTGGTTAAGGTTAATTTATTAGATCTGCTCTTTCTTTTCTTTATCTTCCTTTGATGTCTTTTTTTGAGAGATGTTCTTTTTCCTATTATCAGATAGAATTTGGCTCAACTGATCAAAACTTTTTATGTATTGTAGGCTGAATCCCGTCTCAAAATTGCTCTCTCCAAGTTGCTGATCTATGGTATTAAGATCGGATCTGCTATACATTTTCACTCTGAATCTGCCGTCTTCAGTCAAGAGGTACTCCACTGTCCAATCTCCTATGATATTGGATACATCCCGTTGAGTCTCCTGATTGGCCAGACTACTCCCTCTGGTCACTCGTAGTCTACCGTCCAAAAATGTATAAGAGAGTCTTAGTTGGAAGGTATTAAAGGCATCTTCTGACAGTCCGGCGAGGTCTACGTCTACCTCAAGGTTGTCATCCACCTGAGTAGCCCAATAGCTGAGCTGGTTGGAAACGAATTCACTCAAACTATTGCCAATGGTTTGTCCATTGATCTGAAAGCTGTTTTCCTCAGAAAACTTTCTTAATACGATCAAACTGAAAACCTGACGATTCATTTCCTGTTCATTGTTGCCAATACTAGCTTTAAATGCCGTAACTACTTCATCAAGTGTCACGGCACTGTTAGGTAGCCGATTGTTTTGAGGATAATCCTCTATGGAGATCCCAAATTTTATTTCTGGAGTGAGTAGGTTACCGCTTAGTTTCAGATCTACAATTGAAGGGTATTTTTTTCTTGTTTCAGCAGAATTGAGGTCGTCCGGGTCAAGAAACCTAACCATTAATGGAGCCAGAGATGCCAATTGTCGATAGGATGCAGAAATATTTAGATTCGCACCATATGGATCCCCGTACCAAGAAATAGTGCTCCCATTTTTGATTTCAAATTCTTTGTTTATGATGTTATACATGGTGAAGTTGTATCCACCTTGTTCTATTACAAAGTCACCAAACATAGTGAAATCTCCATCCGTATTAATTTGTAATTCAATGTTGCCATTACCACGTCCCCGTATAATATCTCCTGATTGCACATCGAATATGAGTTCTACATAAGCGTCATTTGTTATTTCAATATCAAAATCTAATTCGATACCCCGGATTTTTAGCTTTTCCCGTTGGTGCACCTCTTCGAATACTCCCTCGATAGTAGCATGATTCTTGAGATCGATGAATTCAATGTATTCTTTTTGTTCGATTCTTGAATCAGATGATTCATCGATTGGAATGGATAATCGGGTGCCCTTGGCCGTTTGTGCTTCCGCACTAATTTTGATGTTACTCAAAGCTCCAAGTAGGTTGATGGTGCCTGTGCCGAAGGCAACACCATAATAGCCGCTGTTGTCTGCTGCAGTTGTATTTAGAAGCTTAAAATTTTCGAATTCACCCTGAAAGTCAATAACGGCATTTTTAAAACCATCATGAAAAATACCTCCACTAAAATGAGCTATGTTTTGCTCATTGTCGCGAAGCAACAGTCGCTGTGTACTGATTTCGTTCTCCTCAAATATCAGGTTCCCATTAAATTCATACTTAGTATTTAAATAATTGACCAGAACTTCACCATCGGTGATTGAACCTTTGCCTTTAAGTATGGGGTAACCGAAGTTGCCATGAATGGTGAATTGGCCCGACGCAAACCCATTCAACTGACTAAACTTGTTTTGGAGAAACGGTTCTGCAATTTTGAGATCAGCACTGTCAAACTTTGCTTGTAAATTGAACTGATCGAAATCATTTTTAGGGTAGTACAAACCTTTAATTTCGATTTTTTTCTTGTCATTCTGAACGAGATCCAAATTGACCGCTAGATTGCTATTGTAGCTATCCCATCTGGTGACTCCGAAAATATTGCCCACCAGAAAGTCCTTTATTTTGACTGCCCTGGCAACCACATTACCTTCAATCAAGTCATTTTCGGGCTGTCTTTTTATTTTTATTCTTCCATCAAGAGTACCTTCTAACTTTGAATTGATGAATGCATCCGCATTTTGCAAGTTAAATTCCTTTAAATCAATGAAGGCCAATTTACCAGGAGCTTCCGAATAACTACCTGATAGCTCGAGTCTTTCGAGGCCATTAGATACCTTGACATTGGTAAACTCCCATTCTTCATCCTTATAAATAATCTCATTATCTTGCTCCCAACTCCATGTTTTGCCAAGCAATTTGATATCCGATCGATTAAAATGAAGCCGCGTTGAATCTGGATAGAAAAGCACAGATGTTTCGATTTCTACTTGGTTGTCAGTATCGGGTTGTTCTATATTCAATGCAACTGTCATGCTATCTTCAAACCATATGAGGTCAGTGTAAATATTCTCTGTTTGAAATTTTTCGGACCAAACCTGACTGCCAGAAGAAACAAACGCTGATGCAAGTGTGCTCTTGTCAAAATACTCTTTGGATACATTGATGTCTATGTAGTTTTTAGCCCAAACAGTTTCCGATACAAAAAGAGAATCCACCACACTGTAGAGGTTTAGTCTGGAAACACTGTCTTGAAGAAATGATCCACGTAAATTCACTTCTTTTGAAAAGCTGATATTAGGATAAAAAGGTTCTATGAATCTGTTGAGATCGCGGAAGCTAAACTCCATCTGAATATGATACTTTTCTAATGGAGCATCTTTTTTCTGTATGTAATACATTTCTAATTCTTCCTCGTCATTGCGAATATTGAGTTTGATTTCATTATAAAACTCCAAGACAGTCCTGATAAACACACTGTTTCTGAATTCACCATTCATTTCGGCTGTAAGGCCATCCGTATCTAGGTGAATAATTCTATTTTCTCCTATGAGTGTTGAGAGCAACTTAACCGAATCTATGTATAATTCTTTCTCCTCATATATGATTTGGCTGTTGTAGAGTGATACATATCCTATGAGATCATCTGTTTTTAACCCCTTGAGATCTAAATCTAAATGAGAGGCCACTCTTATGTCTTGGTTGCTAATGTTGATTTGCTTCAAATTAGCCTTTTTAAGATCTGCTTGAATATTGATTTTGTTTCTATCTTCTTTCAGATCTAACTCAAGTGTACTGCTAAATTCCAGATTAGGGTCTGCAGCCGTTAATTTCCCTGCAAAAAAACCAACCTTAAAAGAGCCATTCGTATAGAGTTTGGTATAAGTGTAATCATTTAGCGAGACTGAGTCGACCGCCGCATTTAGGTTGAAATTAGCGTTTGCTATTTGCAGACCAGAACCCTTAATTTTTCCTTTTAGAGTTATGTGTTTTAATTGGTTTTGGTCAGGGAAAATACTCCTCAAATCGAAATGTTGCAGGTGTAAGTTGCCCGTGTATCGGGCCCGTTTTGTTCCGTCTATTTTAAAATTAATATCTGTATCAATTTTGCCTACGGATGAGGTCACTTTTGCTTCGGCAACAAAATCCGAGAGAAATCCCAGAAATTGTCCTTCCACTTCGACGGCACCAAGGTTTAATACTTCTTTCTGAATTTTGTCACTAAGCAATTCACTGTGATCACTTGGGTCAATGATAGATTTTTTAACGTCAAGATCGATAAATGTCTCGGTGATTTTAGGCAAGCCGTTGAGTTGGGCATTCCCCGTTATGATGGTGCGGTTTCCAGTTTGTAGTGTGAATTCTTTGATTTTTAGATTATTAACAGCTCCATAGAGTTTACCCGAAAACAACACCTTTTTATCAACTGCTTTGAGGTTATGATTGAATAGAGCGAGCTCATTTGTGCTTAGAGTTGATTGATCCAGATTTGCAAAAAAAGTTATGCTATCGTTAAAATATTTAAAATTTGAAGGGTGACTGTAACTGAAGGTGATCGAATCAGTAATGAAACTCTCCTCGGTTTCGAGAGCCAGGTTAGAAAAGATCATTTGTTTTTTAGTAAATGAAAACTTGCTGATTAGGCTTTTGATATTTAGGCCGTCACTGGAGTCTATCGAAGTGAAATAATCAATTTTCATTCCGAGACTATCGTCTATGAAGCTGAAGTCCAGTAGATCTGCCTGAATAGATTTATATTTGAAATGGTGATAGTCTTTGCCCGTTTGGATGGAGTCATAACGCATATCGTTGTATGAAAAGATACCATCATTGATTTCGACGCGATCCAAACTGATGGACGTTTTTCTCTCCTTGTTTTTCCTGTTTTTCCTGAATAGTTCCTTTAGATCGGCCAGAAGCCTGGAAATATTTACTTCAGTAGAGTCAGTTTCTTTAATGATATGAAGGTAGGGTTGATTGAGTTCAAGCTTATCAGCATTAAGTCGTCTATGAACTATAAAATCATATAGCTTTAGATCAATCTGAAGTTCCTTGATATGTATTAGGGTACTGTCATTTTGATGATCATACAGTCTTACATTTTTTACAACCATGTAATCAAACCAAGTAAGATTGGCATGACCGATTTTTACGTCGAATCCGGTGTTTTCTGAAATTAAAAACGAAACTTCGTTAAGTACTCTGGTTTGAACTTTTGGAATTTGGAAAACGGAAAAGAGCAAGATACCAAGAGCAAGGAAAAGGATCGGAAACCATAGAAATAGTCTCGACAAGATTCTTCTCAGTGTTAATGTATTGCGGGATTTTTCCTTCATGAAACTTCAGTTCCTCTAAAGCTGTTAGGGTCATATTTTTTAATATGACAGGTAATTACGGAACTTTGAATGATGGTACAAAAAATATGCCCAATTTTGTGCTGAAAAGTACTACAATATCAGAGCTTCAAAAAATTGTTATAGTGAAAAATGTAATTCTGGCTATCGAGTCATCATGTGACGAAACTTCCGCTTCCATTTGTATCGATGGTAAGGTGATGAACAACGTAATAGCCACCCAGGAAATACACAGCAAATATGGGGGTGTAGTCCCTGAACTAGCCTCAAGGGCACACCAGCAGGCTATAGCGGCTGTAGTAAAAGAAGCTATGGCATCTGCAGAGGTGGAAATGAGCGAGCTCAGTGCTATTGCCTTTACTCAGGGTCCAGGATTGCTCGGAGCTCTGCTGGTAGGAGGGGCATTTGCTAAGTCGATGGCTCTCGCTTTGGGCATACCATTGATCGGTGTGCATCATATGAAAGCTCACATTATTGCTCATTTTATTGAGGATCCGAAACCGAAATTTCCCTTCTTGTGTCTAACGGTTTCTGGTGGGCACACTCAAATCGTGAAAGTAAATGACCATCTCGATATGAGTGTTCTAGGTCAGACCACAGATGACGCCGTAGGAGAGGCCTTTGATAAATGTGCAAAACTGATGGGACTGCCTTATCCTGGAGGACCACTGATCGACAAACTGGCCAGTGCTGGAGATAAAAACAAATATCATTTTAATGAAACCAGCATGCCTGAGTTAGATTATTCGTTTAGTGGTATCAAGACTGGCTTTATGAATTTTCTCAATAAAGAGAAAATGAAGAACGCCAATTTTGTAGAGGAAAACAAAAACGACCTCTGTGCTAGTATTCAAAGACATTTGATAGACATGCTGATCGAGAAGTTGGAATTGGCTGCTCGCCGTGAAAAAATTAATCAGATTGCCATTGCTGGTGGAGTATCTGCGAATAGTGGCCTAAGGCTAAGGCTGGAGGAGCTTGCCGCTGAAAAAAAATGGGATGTCTACATTCCCGCCTTTCAGTATTGTACTGACAACGCTGGTATGATCGGGATTTCAGCATATTATCAGTGGATGGCTGGGGATTTAGTCGATTTGTCGGCAGTTCCTATGCCTAGAATGCAGTTTTAACAAAACCTTTTCTCATTTTTGAGTAGAGTGTAGAATTATTAAGGATAATAAATTTAATTTGAAGAGATAAAGATGAGCAAGGGAAGGTTTTCAAATCAGGTAAATATCCGCAACAAAAAAGCGAGCTATGAATTCGAATTTATAGACAAGTATGTAGCGGGCCTTGTGCTGAAGGGAACGGAGATAAAATCTTTGAAAGAAGGAAAGGCAAGTTTGCAAGAGGCTTACTGCTATATCTCTAAAGGAGAAATGTTTATCAAAGGAATGCACATTGCTGTATATGAGCAAGGTACATTTAATAATCACGAACCTTTGCGTGAAAGAAAGTTGCTGTTGAATAGAAATGAGCTGGACAAGATTGACTCCAAAAGTCAAGAAAAAGGCCTTACAATTATTCCAACAAGACTTTTTATTAACGATAAGGGGTATGCCAAATTAGAATTGGCGCTAGCTAAAGGAAAGAAGATCCATGATAAAAGAGACAGCATCAAAGAGAAAGATGTAAAAAGAGAGCTAGAACGAAATCGATATTAGTATGAACGAAGCGCCTAAAGGAATCTGTAGATTGAGCGTGATTCCTATGAGAGCCACACCAAAGCAGGAGGCAGTTCTGGTATCAGAGCTACTGTTTGGGGAACATTATCAAGTACTGGAAGAGAAGATGGACATGTTGCGCATTCAGCTTCACTTTGATAACTCGGAGGGGTGGATTCGTGCCGATCAGCATACGCCGATTAGTGAGGAGTACTTCCAACAAGTGAACCTTTCTGATTACAAAGTGTGTATTGATTTGAGTGGTACGATATTTTTTCAGAAAAAACATGTACACATTTTGTTTGGAAGTGTACTTCCTATTACCACCAATGAGTTGTTTAAATTGGAAGAGCAGGTGGCTTTCAATGGTGAATCGAAAAGTCTGGCTCAAAAAAGAGAGTTTGAATATTTGCGTGAGCTGATGAAAAAATACCTCCACGCACCTTATTTGGCTGGTGGAAAAACCCCATTTGGTGTAGATGCAGGAGGTTTTATCCAACAAGTCTTCAAAGTAAGCGGATACAAACTGCCAAGAACAATTGCAGATCAAAAATTGTCAGGTCAGGAAGTGTCTGAAATGGATTCAATTATACCAGGTGATTTGGTTTTTTCAAAATCTACTAATGAAATTGGATATATCTTTCTTGGAGGAGACGACATCGCAGGATTACATGGAGGCGAGGTGGCCAAATTGAGTTTACAGAATCTCGATGCCGGTGATTTAATTGCACGCCGAATTCTATTTAAGAATCTGGCACCCGAGCAACTCTAAAGCTGTTCATTAAAGTTTCATTTTACATTTCATTTTTTATTGGCTATTTTCATTGTAGGATAAGCTACTGTATGGTAGTTTGACAAATGCATTGATTATGTCAGGAAAAGTACTCGTATTGAATCAGGATTATTCCCCGCTGGCGGTATGTACAGTACAACGAGCCTTCTTGCTGGTATTTCTGGATAAGGCTGAGCTGCTCGAGGCGGATTCGGAATCTAAACTACGAACAGTGTCCCGCAGTTATCCTTCGCCAGCGGTGATCAAAATAAAACAATATGTAAATGTACCCTACCGCGGCGTGGTACTTACCAGGCAGAACATCTTCAAGCGAGATCATGGCCGATGCCAGTATTGTGGGACTGACCGTGATCTAACACTGGATCACCTTGTGCCGCGATCGAAAGGAGGGAAGTCCACCTGGAATAATCTGGTAACTGCCTGCAAGTCATGTAATGCAAAAAAAGGAAACGACTCGCTTGAGCAATCTGGGTTTGTGCTAAAAACTCCTCCTTTTAAGCCTTCTTATATTATGTTTCTCCGCAATAATCTCGGGTCCATGAAAAAGGAGTGGATTCCCTATCTGGATGCTCCTGCCGTTGCCTGATTTTCATGATTTATTAGCCACAGATTTTCTCATTTTTTAGTTTATTATTCCATGAGATGTTAGTTATATTCACTCATTTATAATGTACATAAACCGATCTAATCCATGAACAATACCTTTGATATTGACCATATCAATGAGCAAATGCTAGCTGCGTGTCGGCTTCGAACGGACCCTCAAGCCGATGAGGTGATTGCTAAAGTGATCAGTGCCGGTTTCGAAAAACAGATCAATCAGGTATTTATGACTATCGTGCAAAACGATAGATTCGATAAAGAAACCTTTTCTCCTCTGGGACAAGAGTTGGGTGGTATCCTCTTCGAGTACTTTGAGGATACACATCGCTTACCTGCTTGGGCAGATCCTGAATTGATACTGCAGGGAGAGCAGATTTTTGCTAAATATGGACCTGAAATATTCTTGTTGCTCAATGTGAGCTCCCTTCCGCTGTGCTACACATGTGCTAATGGGGCACAGGTATTATATGATACAGGCAGACTTCTCACTCACAAAGAAAATGTAGACCCTTTGGCCAGGAGGCTAATGGAGACCGCTCAGATGATCACTAATGTGATGTCTCCGGGTGGGTTGGCTACTGGTGGACATGGGATTGTAACGATCCAGAAGGTACGACTCATTCATGCATCCATTCGATATTATCTTAAACAGCGAACCGGAGATGATTCCTGGGATTTGGAGAAATTCGGAGAACCTATCAATCAGGAAGATTTGGCAGGCACATTGATGTCGTTTGGTCCGGTTATCTTATCAGGGCTGAGTCAATTGAATGTTGAGCTATCTGAGGATGAAAAAGCTGCATACATGCATGCATGGAAAGTGATTGGTTTTCTGATGGGCATTGAAGAAGCATTATTACCTGATACCTTTGAAGAGGGATTTGAGCTTGCCACAGCAATTTTGAAGCATCAGGCTGCGGCTTCAGAAGCAGGACAGGCGTTGACACAATCATGCATTGATTTTGTCAATCATATTATTCCCGGTGATACGTTTGACGAACTGCCGGCTTTTTTCATGCATACTTTTCTTCAGGATTACACCAAATCTTCTGGGGTTGATCTTGATTCATGCATCGGTTTGTCTCATGATCATGATCGGGCGGACGACTTACTGCTCAGACTGACAAAATTCATCGTCGGAACGGTAAGTCTTTTTGAAAAGGGTCATCTGGTTAGCGACATTGCCAAGCCATTCAATAAACTATTGTTAGATGGGATTATAAAATTCTATAATGATGGTAAAAAAGTAAATTTTTTCATTCCTCCTTCGCTTCGAAAAAACTGGGGTGTGGAGGATGACCAATAAATTCAGCTAAAACATGGAAAGAACTTTGATAAACGGAATGGATCGGCGAACTACACGCGTAATTTTGGCATCCTCTGCAGTGCTAGTCCTATGGTCATTGATGAGTTCAGTACTCAAATTGGGACCGATTACGGCGAGCATTATTACCTATTCGCTTTACATCTTTTATTGGTTATACGCTGTTCGCTTCAAAAATCCCTTGATTATCAGATTGTTGGTGATTGGCACGATTGCAGGATTGTTGGAGTTAGCAACTGACCACTATTTGGTTGATACAATCGGCAGTTTGGTCTATCCCGGTAATGAGCTCATGATATGGAGTTCGCCAGCGTATATGCCATTTGCCTGGTCCAATGTACTTCTACAACTTGGATTTATTGGTGTCCTGCTTACCAGGAAATTTGATATTCCCAAAGCTTCCATTATGCTTGGCATCGCAGGTGGCATGTATATTCCGCTCTATGAGCACCTGGCGAATAATGCAGGATGGTGGTGGTATCACCCTAATGCGCCTTTCGTATTTAATGCACCAGTTTATGTGATTTTGTGCGAAGCATTGATTTCCTTGTCCTTGCCATGGTTGATCCAGCATGCTGAGAATCATACGCTCAAAAAGACGCTTCTATTAGGATGTATTTGCGGTGTTTGGATTTATGTAAGTGCCTATTTGGCATTTAATATTGCCGGTTGAAAGATTCTTATTAGTAGGAAATTATCCTCGTTCAATCAGCATTACTGCATATATTAGTGGTAGGAAAAGGTTGATTGTAACACAAAAAAGCTATGCATGAAGGTCTCAGTACTTATTGACTTTTTCATTCATCAAGATTACTATTCTTCTCCCAATCTTTTGAGGAGAGTTCGACTATTTGTTCGGGCGTGTCTCTTGACGAGTATATTTTCTACTTCCTATATCTGGCTGAGTGCTTACTTTGGCTTTGACAAGGGTGTTCAACTCATGATTTTCAATGCTGTTGGATTTCTAATCTTGCCTATGCTGGCAAAAACAAAAATACAAATCGCTGTCTTAGGCAATTTATACATCTTCATTGGGGCCATAGCGATTTTTGTACTCACTTATTTTTCTGGCGGCATCTGGTCTGCTATCTACCCCTGGATAGTGGCAATACCGGTTTTGGCTATTCTGGTCGTGAATCGGTTGTCAGGATTAGCCTGGGGTGGTATTTCCTATTTGGTCATGCAGTGGTTTGGACTGCTGGCGCTCGATGGCGAATCACTACCGATAGAATACAACCCAGAAATGAAAACTATGTGGTTTGTATCCGTACTTCCAGGGTTACTATTGATCGTGCTGTTCATAGCTTATGTGTTCGAATCGATACAGCGTAAGGCATTGACATCAGTCGAAGAAAAAAACACGATTCTGAAAACACAATCGGAAACCATACACAAACAGTCTATTGATCTCAAAAAGCTGATTGAGGAGAAGGAGTATATTATTAGGATATTGGCTCATGATCTAAAAAACCCATTATCCAACATTACAAGTCTAATCCACTTGTTGGCTATAGAGGATAAGACGGAAATGAGGGAGAAATATATAGAAATGATCAATCAGTCCTCTACTAAGTCACAGCACCTGATCAACCGAGTGCTTGAAATGGAATTGTCAGATCAAAGCAACCTGAAGATTGAGTGGGAAATACTCGACCTTAAATTAGTCATCGATGAGATGATCGATCAGATGAGAATTGCTGCTGAGAAGAAGGGTATCAAGCTACTGTTGAAAGATGAGGCCTCACATTCTTTGATCAATGGAGATAAGACCTACCTGCCTCTGATATTTGAAAATTTCATTTCGAATGCGATTAAATTTTCGGAGAAGGACACAGAAATAAAAGTGGAATTAACAAATGAAGATGGTTTGGTTCAGGTCAAAGTTTCAGATCAGGGTCCCGGAATCAGGAAAGAGGAAGAAATTGATTTATTTAAGAAGTTTTCTAAGCTCAGTGCGCGACCAACTGATGGAGAAAGTTCATCCGGCCTGGGGCTCTCCTTGGTGAAAAGGTACGCAGATCTACTCAATGGGAGAGTTTGGTATGAAGGTGAATTTGGTGTCGGAGCGACCTTTGGAGTTGAATTTCCACAAAGCGCATAGATAGGTTCCCCGCCAGATAGAGCTTCTAACTGACGGGAAATCTCTTGCTTCTCTATCGACTTGACTATTCAGATAGCATTTGACCAATCACAGATTCGACCTTTTCAGCTGATGGTATCATCGCTGCCTCCAAGGTAGAATTTAGCGGAATCGCAGGCATGTTTTCAGATCCAATAGTTCTAACAGGTCCATCCAAATACTCGAAGCAATTTTCTTGAATACGAGCTGCCAAACTTTGTGCAAAAGTATTGTTGACAGGCTCCTCAGTTACCACCAGGCATTTGCCATGTGTTCGTACAGAGTTGAATACCGTCGTCGTGTCTATTGGGTGAATCGTTCTGAGATCCACAATTTCCACCATTCCCTTATACTTTTTTGCTGCATTGAGTGACCAGTGTACGCCCATGCCATAGGTGATGATCGTCATGGTCTCACCGATTTCTAAAGCTTCTCCTGAGGCCTCCAATGCAATCCTGGCTTTACCGAATGGTATGATATAGTCTGCATCCGGTTCGGTAGTTTTGGCCGCGTCGGTACCTTTGACCTTCGACCAATAGAGTCCCTTATGCTCGAAGATCACAACCGGGTTTGGGTCGTAGTAGGCTGATTTCATCAGTCCTTTCATATCGGCTCCGGTACTGGGGTAGGCGATTTTGATTCCACGAATATTGGCTACTACAGATTCTACACTTGATGAATGATAAGGGCCACCGCTGCCATAGGCTCCGATTGGAACTCTAAGTATCATACTCACAGGAAATTTACCATTGGTAAGATAGCAGGATCTACTGACCTCTGTAAAAAGCTGATTCAATCCCGGCCAGATATAGTCCGCGAATTGGACCTCCACAATGGGTTTTAGACCTACGGCTGACATGCCTACCGTACTTCCCACTATAAAAGCCTCCTGTATCGGAGTATTGAATACTCGATCTCTACCAAATTTTTGTGCCAGGGTGGCTGCTTCACGAAAAACACCACCAAGTCTATGTCCAACATCCTGACCATAGAGGAGACATTCGTCGTGTTGCTCCATCAGCTCTTGTACCGCAAATAATGCGCAGTCAACCATGACAGCTTTTTCTTTTCCCTTAGGTGCTCTGACACCACGCTCTTCAGTAATTGGAGTAGGCGCAAAATCATGTGTAAACAGATCCTGAGGACTTGGATCTTCTGCCTTTAGCGCCATGTCATAATGATCATCTACCAACAAACGAGCATCCTCTTCGTGATTGTCCAGAACTGAGGATTTGACTCGGAGATCTTCCAATTGTTTTCTAAAGAAAGGATAGGGATCAAATTTCATATGTTCCTCGAGATCGTCTCGGTACCATTCTTTTCTTACACCAGAGGTGTGATGGTTCAAGAGGGGAACTTTGGCATGAACCAGCACTGGCTTTCGTTCTTTACGGACGTAGGAGATGGCCTCCTCCATGGTTTCATAACATTTAAGAAAGTTAGTGCCGTTGACCTGCATGGCCTTTATGCCAGGAAATCCTTTGATATAGTCGGAGGCGTCACCAGATCTGATTTCGCTGGCATGAGCAGAGATGTCCCACTCGTTGTCCTGTACAAGATAGATGATTGGCAATTGCTTGAGTGCTGCCATTTGGAAAGCCTCGGCTACTTCGCCTTCCGTGATACAGGCGTCACCTAACGAGCAGACGACGACGGGCGCCTCTTTATGTTTGTCGCCTATTTTTCTGAGTTCTTTATATTGGATGCCCATGGCTATACCCGTCGTCGGAATGGCTTGCATTCCGGTGGCGGAGGACTGGTGAGGGATTTTTGGTTTGTCATCGTCCTTTAGACTGGGGTGGGCATAGTAGGTACGACCTCCAGAAAACGGATCGTCTTTCTTGGCCATTAACTGCAGCATAAGGTCGTACGGTGTACATCCTATAGCCAGTAGCGTAGCATCATCCCGATAGTACGCAGATAGGAAATCCTGTGGTAGGAGTTGCATTCCTGTGGCAATCTGAATCGCCTCATGACCACGCGATGTGGCGTGCACATATTTGGATACTACCTTGAAGGTCTCCTCGTACTTGTCCGCCAGGGTCTTAGCGGTTGCCATCAATTTGTAGGCTTTTAGCAGCTTTTCCTGACTAATGTTAGTTAGTTTTTTTTTCGCCTTTTTAGTCGTTGCCATTCTTGGTATTTAATATTTAGTTCAACCGTACTATAATAGGACGGAAGGTTTGATTTACTTGTTTTTAAACTTGTTAATTGCCTGGCGGGTGAAATCTGATAGTACTAGTTTTCCACTCATGCCGGCACGTTCGTCTAGCAATTCATCCCAGTGCTCGGTACCTTCCCAGAATATTTTCTTTAGTAGGAGCATGGCTTCAGGATTGGAGGCTGCTAGTTTTTCGGCCAGTTTATCAATAGCCTCATCCATGGTTTCAGCGCTATCGAATAGCTCGGTATACAATCCTTTCTGCTTAGCCCACTCAGCTGTTTGCCATTCTGTCGCGTCTATAGCTAACTGTGACATAGCCGAAACTCCGATTTTCCTTTCTACCGCTGGGCCTACTACGAATGGTCCAATGCCAATCGCAAGTTCACTCAGCTTGACCGATGCAAATTTTGTCGCCATACAGTAGTCTACGGCGCTGGCAAGTCCAACTCCACCACCGACTGCTTTGCCTTGCACTCGCCCAATGATAAGTTTTGGGCATTTCCTGGAGGCGTTGATTACTTTGGCAAATCCTGAAAAAAAGGTTTTACCGGTTTCAAAATCTTCTATTGATATTAGCTCATCGAAACTTGCCCCTGCGCAAAAAGCTCTTTCTCCTTCACTTTTGAGTACAATTACTTTAATATCTTGATTTTGACCTGCTGCGGTAATTGTGTCTGCCAGGAGATTTAATATTTCCCCGGGTAGGGAGTTGCTTTGTGGGTGAAAAAAGGTGATTGTTCCTATTCCGGCTTTGATTTCTATGTTTACGCTTCCGTTCATTTCTAAGTCAGTATTGAATACTATATAATTACACTATTTGTCTTTTTTTCTAATTAAGATTGATCAATTTTCCTGATCATAGTCAAAATTGTAGCTATTGCCACTGTCTCTCCAGTCTCGTCATAGACGTCTACCAAAAATTTCACAATGCCTTTGGCTATATCGTCCTTTTTCTCCTGATCGATTTTTTCTTTTACCGTCAGCCTCACACCTATAGTGGTTCCTGCATATATCGGCTTGGTAAATCGACATTCTTCCAATCCATAATTGAGTAGTACTGGGCCTTTTTTTGCTTGCACAAATAATCCGGCTGCGGCTGATAGTATGAAATAGCCATGAGCCACTCGTTGTTCGAATATGGTGCCGTCTAGTGAGGTCACATCTGTGTGAGCATAGAAGTGATCCCAACTTACGTTGGCGAAGTTTACAATATCGCCTTCGGTCACAGTTCTTTTGGCAGTGATATAAGTTTCTCCAATCTCAAGTTCTTCCCAATGCTTGCTGAACGGATGAGATTCGTATTCTTTGTAGGCACCTCCATATTGATAAACGTTCGTTATTTCGGTAACGGTGGTGGGGTGGCCTTGTACAGCACATCGCTGCATGTAGTGCATGACACCTCTTTTACCGCCCATTTCTTCGCCTCCGCCAGCACGGCCGGGGCCGCCATGTGTAAGAAGTGGCATTGGCGATCCATGACCAGTACTTTCTTTGGCTGAGTCTTTATTTAGTGCAAGAATTCTTCCATGGTAGGCAGCTGCTCCTAATACATATTGCTTGGCTGTTTGATCATCGGCAGTCACAATAGATGAACATAATGAGCCCAGACCTTTTTTCGATATTGCGATGGCTTCTTCCAGATCCTTGTAGGGTAAGATGGTGCTGACCGGTCCAAATGCTTCTATGGTATGCACCTCGTTGCTATTCATAGGATCTTTATTTAGCATAAGGGTAGGAGAGATAAATGCGCCTTTGTTTTTGTCTGCACCTACTACTTCAAAATCGTCCTTACCATAGACCACCTCACAGGTCTTCTTAAGTGCCTCTATCTGCTTTTTGACTGTTTCGACTTGTACCTGACTGATCAGTGCGCCCATGCGTACGCCTTCTACGTCTGGGTCACCAATGGTAGTTTTTTCGAGGGCTTTACCTAAAGCGATCTGAACATCTTCCACCAGTTTTTCCGGTACGATGATTCTTCTGATAGCGGTACATTTCTGACCACATTTGACTGTTATTTCTTTCCTTACCTCTTTGATGAATAGGTCAAATTCTGCCGTACCAGGCACTGCATCTTCTCCCAACACTGAGGAGTTTAGCGAATCCGCTTCCATGGTGAAAGGTACAGAGTGCTCGACCAGATTTGGATGCTGCTTTAGCATCCTACCGGTGGTGGCCGATCCGGTAAAGGTGACAACATCCTGCATACCCACATGATCAAGAATTCCTTTGCCTGATCCTGCTACGAGCTGAAGTGCTCCGGCTGGTAGAATATTGGAATCTATGATTTCTTTGACCATTAGTTCGGTCAAAAAGCAGGTCTGCTCCGCAGGTTTTACTACTGCAGGCATTCCGGCCAACCAATTGACGGCTACTTTTTCAAGCATACCCCAAATTGGGAAATTGAAGGCATTGATATGAACAGCCACTCCCTCCTTAGGTACCATGATATGCTGTCCTATAAAGCTACCTCCCTTGGAAAGCGGGGCAGTTTCTCCATCAATATAGTGTGCTTCGTTAGGGAACTGTCGTCTGAGACTGGCATAAGCAAATAGGTTTCCAATGCCGCCTTCTATATCTATCCAAGAATCAACTCTGGTAGCACCTGTAGCCTTGCTTAGCTCGTAGAACATTTCTTTTTTAGCATGTAAATGCATGGCGAGTGCCTTGAGCATCAATCCGCGTTCTTGAAAAGTCATTTTTCTCAAGGCTGGATTGCCGACCGACCTTCCGTATTCTAATATGCTCTGGAAGTCGAGGCCCTCAATAGAATGAGTGAATATGGGCTCACCTGTAATTGCATGATGTATCACTTGTCCGTCCCCAGCGCCTGCTGTCCATTGTCCTTCGGTATAGTGTTGTATCTTTTGTGGCATTGACTTTTTGGTTAATGGTTATTTGTTAGTATGTTATTGGTTAGTGGGTTATTAGGTTAATAGTTAATTGGTTACTCTCCGTTTTTTCTCTTTTTTAAATGTAAGACGTAACCGTTTAGAATTTTTAGGAGTAGTTTCTGAGATTCAACATATTGGTCAAACTGTCCATTGGTAACGAATCCTTCATCTAGAGCAACAGTTAGGTGATCATACATTTCTGTTATAGAACCTCTGGCTTGACGACAATATTGAATATTTTCTTGATAATGGTATCTACCATATCCTTCAGCGATATTGGCTGTCACCGATCTGGAGGCTCTGATCATTTGATCGGTCAACCTGTATTTTTCGTCCTTTGGTAAGGTTTTACAGAATTCAGAAATACTATTTCTAAATTCTCTGCTTTTCTTCCAAACTTCTAAATCTTCTAATTGCAGCATACTTACTCACTAAATTCACTAATGACTTAAATCTTACTTTCCTTCCAGGTTTTAAAATTCACAACCTGCTCAGGTCTATTCGCTTCTGCTTCCGTCAGAGGTTCGCAAGGAATCAGCGATTCTTTACAATCTTCTGGTAACTCTTGGTAGAGTTTAGTCCCCTCAGATTTCCAGGCTATCATTTCATCGGATACCTCCTTGATGATTTTTGCTGGATTGCCTGCTACCAGACTTCTTGGAGGAATTTGCATTTCTCCCTTTATGAAAGCCAGTGCACCTACAATACATTCCTTACCTACAGAGGCATTGTCCATTACCACGGCATTCATACCGATCAGTGCATTTTCGCCGATTTCGGCACCATGGATAATGGCTCCATGTCCGATGTGAGCACCTTTATGTAATCGTACGGTTGTGCCTGGAAACATATGAATAGTGCAATTTTCCTGAACATTGCATCCATCTTCTATGATGATTTTCCCCCAGTCTCCACGGATTGCTGCTGCTGGCCCGATATAGACATCTTTGCCTATAAACACATTGCCAGTCACAGTAGCTTGCGGATGCACGAAAGCACTGGGGTCAATTACCGGTTTTAGTCCTTTAAATTCGTATATCATTTGGTAGTCAATAGTCTATGGTTTTCTGTGAATGGTATGAAGATAGAAAGCCACAGTCCTGTTCAACAATTCATATATTTCCAATTTCTTGTTTTGCCTTCAGCTATCCATTCTATAGCCTGGACCATTCTCTTATTTCTTGTTTCTTCGCGTTTGGCGTCTACCAACCACTCGATATAGTCTCTTTGTTGGGCCTCAGTAAAACCTACGAAGACCTTATTTGCCTGCTCGTTTTCTTCAAGTGCTATTTTGAAATACTCAGGTAGAATCAGCTCAGGTTTTTCAATTTGAATTTTAATATTCTTTTCATTGAGTAAAATCGCTTGTTTTACATAGTCCTGAATAATGTTCGGGTCTATGTCTGACAAGGTTTTGTAGTGAATCATCCTGTTGCCTTTAGTATCTTTTTTGTCCTCTACGAAGGCCTGATATGAATCATTAATCAAGGCGCCTTTAAAGAAATTTAGACCAACGTGATGTTTAAATCCAACAAACCAGCAGATCAGACCTTTAAAATTGAAGCAGGGAGCATTCCATTTCCAATCTTCCTGTATCCGATCGTCGACGTCAGTAATCGTATTCCTAATTAGCTCGAGCATAGGTTTTTGCTCTACTGAAACCGAATTCAGATAAGTATTGATATGGACTTCTGCCTTAGGATGGATTACTGGTTTTGCCATAATTAGACGCTTTCGATTATTGCTGCATATCCCTGACCGACACCAATGCACATGGTCACTAATGCGTATTTTTTGTTCGTTAGATTCAATTCCAGTGCGGCAGAGTATGCGATTCGAGCTCCGGTCATACCAAGTGGGTGACCGATGGCAATCGCACCACCATTTGGATTGATCCGAGGATCGTTGTCTTCAAGTCCCCATTCTCTGATACAGGCGAGACTCTGAGCTGCAAATGCTTCATTGAGTTCGATGACATCCATGTCGTTCATGGTTAGTCCTGCTTTTTCAAGTGCTTTTAGCGATGCTTTGACTGGACCTATACCCATGATTCTTGGCTCGACACCAACTACAGCTGAGGAAACGATTCTGGCCAAAGGTTTTAGGTTTTGGGCTTTGATAGCTTGCTCTGAGGCTACCAGAACGGCTGCTGCGCCATCGTTGAGGCCTGATGCATTGCCTGCAGTAACAGAACCGTCCTTTTTGAACGCGGGTCTCAAGCCAGCTAAAGCTTCCAATGTGGTATCGGCTTTAATAAATTCGTCATTGGAGAAGATAATCGGATCTTTTTTCCGCTGCGGAATCGAAACGGATACAATCTCTTTTGCTAAGCGACCTGAAGCTTGTGATTTAGCTGCTTTCTGCTGAGAATGAAAGGCGAAGGCGTCTTGGTCGTCTCTATTGATCTTGTGTTTTTCAACCAGGTTTTCAGCAGTCATACCCATGGAATCAGTGCCATACAATTCTTCCATTCTTGGATTGATAAATCTCCATCCAAAGCTGGTATCATACATTTTGACGTCAGAACCAAAAGGTTTTGCGGATTTGGATATCACCCATGGCCCACGCGTCATATTTTCTACCCCACCGGCAATGAAGATTTCGCCATCTCCTGCTTTGATCGCACGATTGGCATGTATAATCGAAGATAGCCCTGATGAGCAAAGTCGGTTGATAGTTTCTCCAGGGACTGAGTAGGGTAGTCCGGCGAGCAAAGTAGCCATCCGGGCAATATTTCTATTGTCTTCACCGGCTTGATTGGCACAGCCAAAGATACAATCATCAATGAGCGCAGGATCAAGAGATCCATTTCGGCTCACCAGCTCTCTGATAGCTATGGCGGCCAAATCATCTGTACGCACGGCACCAAGCGTACCACCAAATTTGCCTATAGGGGTTCTGATCCCGTCTATTATATATGCTTCTTTCATATTACTACTCTTCCCAGTTGGTTTCTTTTCTAAATACTGTTCCTTTAAACAAAGCAACTATTTCATTTTCTTGATTGCTGACCTTTATACTATAGATTCCAAGTCGATTGGATAGGTGATCTTCTTTGGCTTCGGCAGTCAACTGATCTCCTTTTTTCACAGTCTTGGTATGTGATATGGAGGTCTCTATTGATACAGCATGTCTGCCTTGCGAATTGGAGGCAAATGCAAAGGCGCTATCTGCCAATGAGTAGGTTATTCCGCCATGGGCGATCCCAAACCCGTTTAGCATGTTTTCACGAACGGTCATGTTGATTTTGGCATACCCGTCATCTATTTTTTCAATGCTGATACCCAGCCACTGACTGAATGTGTCTTTGGCATACATTTTATCCACTATGGTTTTAGGTGCTGTCATTTAATAGAAGGATTTACCATCTCTCACCATTCTTCTTAGTAACGGACTACATCGATATCTGTCTTCCAGATATTCGTCATACAGTTCATCCATTTGCAACACGCACTTATCTATTCCAATTTCATCAGCCCAGCGTAGCAGCCCAGCAGGATAGTTCACACCTTTAGTCATTGCCAGATCTATGTCCTCTTTGCTTGCAATATTCCAAAATAAGGCATCTGCGGCCTCGTTGATCAAAAGGGTAAGAATTCGATTGAATATCTTTTGTCCCAATTGCTGATCAAAGTTAGGTTCTGGTTTTGCGGCGTTCTCGCTATAGTCATAGTAACCTCTGCCACTTTTCCTTCCAAGGTAACCGGCTTCTGCCAATCGTTTTTGTGTGAAGGAGGGCTTATATCTTGGATCGTAAAAGAAAGATTTGAACACGGTTTCGGTTACGGTATAGTTGATATCGTTGCCGATAAAATCCATTAGGGTGAATGGACCCATTCTGAATCCACCGATTTCGGTCATGGCCCAGTCGATGGTGGCAACATCGGCGATGCCTTCTTCCAGTATTCTGAGCGCTTCTCCATAGAAGGGGCGTGCTACTCTGTTTACAATAAATCCAGGCGTATCCTTGGTCAGGACAGTAATTTTGCCCCAGCTATCAACTAATCTTCTGGCCTCTTTTAATACCTCATCTTGTGTCTGTACGGCCGGGATGATTTCTACCAATGGCATGAGAGGTGCTGGGTTGAAGAAGTGTATGCCTAGTACTCTTTCTGCGTGATCACAGGCACTTGCTATGGCGGAGACAGATAGCGATGAAGTGTTGGTGGCTATTATGCAGTTATTACTAACAATACTTTCTAGTTCTCTAAAGATTTGTTTTTTAATATTCAAATCCTCAATGATGGCTTCGATGATCAACTCACAAGGTGAGAATTTTGGCAGTTGATCTGTAAATTGAATTCTGTCGAGTACTCCACCAGCCTCGGCCTTTGTCATTTTACCCTTGTCGGCCAATCGATCCAAAATCTTTCTCAGATTTTGCTCTGCTTTCTGCAGCATGGGTTTACTACTATCGAGTAAAATAACTTCATGTCCTGCGGTAGCGGCTACCTGTGCAATACCACTTCCCATGGATCCGGCACCAATGATTCCGATGGTCTTCATGATGTACGAAAATTCCAAAGTTCAAAAAATAAAATACAAATTGGTGAGTGCATATTACTTCGATTTTTCTATGATTGATGAGAGAATTTTTTTTAGCTCTATAGCTTCATTACTTAGATACTGCATTTCCTTGTTGTCGTTAAGCCCATTGGTTTCGGACAACAATTTCAGCCAAAAGACAGTTTCTTTTGCTTCTTTTCTACTTACCCTAACTCTATATAAAAAGTCCTTTGGGCTCAATGCCTCGTTGGCCTCGATATAATTGGCACCGATCGATCCTGAGGAGCGAATGACTTGCCTTACGTCATCTGTATTGTAAATATTAGCTTTGAAGTTCCTCATTTCTAATCTGACTTTTTTCGCAAATTCATAAGTGCAATCTTCTAAATCGTATTTTTTAGTAATAGGCATTGGTTGGTTTTGGCTTTAGTTTAAATTGTCTTTTTGGTCGCTATGAATTGTCGTTTGTTTTTTGAATATTGTTTTTTTTTGGTTTGTTATTTACCCTTAAACTCTGGTTTTCTTTTTTCTAAAAAGGCCTGTACTCCCTCGTTGTAGTCTTCTGTTTTACCCGCCATGGACTGATATTTTTCTTCCTGATCAAGCTGGTCGCTGAGATTATTGGTCAACCCTGCGTTTAGCAGTTGCTTGGTATATACCAGACCTTTTGTTGGCATCTGGGCAATTGTTGATGCAATTTTCATTGATTCCCCTTCGAATTCTTCTACGTTAAATACTTTGTACAGCATCCCTAATTTCTCTGCATCGGATGCTGATACTTTATCTCCCATCATCATCAGGGCACTTGCTTTTTGAAATCCAATAAGTTTGGGAAGAAAAAATGTACCGCCACTGTCTGGTATAAGGCCGATTTTGCTAAATGCTTGAATAAATGAGGCTGTTTCTATAGCGACTGTGATGTCACAGGCTAGCGCAAGATTAGCACCGGCACCTGCAGCTACACCGTTGACTGCACAGATCACGGGTTTTTCAATTTCGCGTATGCGTCTTATAATCGGATTGTAATGCTCCGCTACTATGTTTTCAATAAATGGTGCGTCTGAAGCGGTCACTTCAGCTAAGTCCTGTCCGGCACAAAATGCTTTTCCATTTCCGGTAAGGAATATGGCTCTTACCGCCTCATCTTTTCCGTATAGATCCAGTAGCTCCTGAAAGCCAAGTGCCATTTCTCTATTGAAACTATTAAATACATCTGGACGATTGAGCCTGATAATAGCAATTCCATTTTTGAGTTCGTGTTGGAGTGTTTGGGTCATTATGGGGTTTATCTTTTGATTAAATACATTTAAAATAATCGAATGGTTCTAGGCATTCTTTGCATTTGTAATGGGCTTTGCAGGCAGTAGATCCAAACTCGCTAATCAGAACGGTGTTTTTTGAGTTGCATTTAGGGCATGGTACTGTTTCATCCTCCAGAAAAAGCGCTCGCTTGGAAGTGCTGCCACTAGGAGGAGCGATGCCATATGCCTTGAGTTGAGCTCTACCATTTTCTGTAAGCCAGTCGGTAGTCCATGCTGGTTGCAAAACCGTCTTGATCACTACATTTTCAAAGCCATTATCACTGAGACACTTTTTAATATCAGACTCGATCGTATTCATCGCCGGGCATCCGGAATAGGTAGGGGTGATGGTCACCTGGATGGTGTCCGCGATTTCTATTTCGCGAATCACACCCATATCCACAACTGATAGTACGGGTATTTCCGGGTCCATTACCGTACGCAATAGATCCATTATTTGGTCTGATGATATGGTTTTGAGATTGGTCATTTTACCATTCTGCGCCTGGAAAGGCTCTTTGTAGATATTGCATTTCGGCCAGCAGATAGCCTAAGTGTTCTGAGTGTATTCCGGTCTTACCGCCTGTGCGGTCCCAGCTATTTTCTGGCAAAGTCAAAGTTGCATCTTTTAAATGCGTGGTGATTTCCTTTTTTACTTTGACGCCAAGTGACTCCAGGTCTGCACCAATCCCATTTTGAGACATACCAAGATCTAGTTCGTCTGGAGTGATGGACTCAAAAGCATAAGACCATAGATGCTCCAGTGCAGTCTGCATTTTGTCATGACTTTCTTCTGTACCATCGCCTAATCGCAATACCCACTGTCCGCTCCATCTTTTGTGATAGCTGACTTCCTTGATGCTTTTTTGTGCAATAGACGCTATTTGCTCGTCTTGGCTGGAGGCCAGCTCAAGGAGTAAATGATGGTGAAATACATCGAAAAAATACTGTCTGACGATGGTATGGGCAAAATCCTGATTGGGTTGCTCGACCAGAAGCAGGTTGCAGTATTCTCTATCTGCTCGAAGAAATGCTACATCATCTTCTGATTTTTTACCATCGGTTAGTTCAGCTGCATATTGATAATAGTTTCGAGCTTGACCGATGAGATCAAGAGAGATGTTGGTCATCGCAATATCCTGCTCCAGCACGGGTCCGTGGCCACACCATTCGGCAAGGCGCTGTCCCAGGATCAGGCAGTTGTCAGCCAATCGTAGTACGTAGGTATATATATCTTTCTGTGCGGCCATATTACATGTTTTTTAACTCTTCTGGCAAATTATAGAAGGTAGGGTGGCGATAAACTTTGTTTTGTGCAGGCTCAAACAGCTCTTCGCCTTGATCTGGGTCAGAGGCGGTTATTTCGCTCGAGGGTACTGCCCAGATACTCACACCTTCATTACGTCGAGTATAGACGTCTCTTGCATTTTCGATTGCCATTTCTGCATCCGCCGCATGCAGACTTCCTACGTGCTTATGATTGATGCCTGATTTACTTCTTATGAATATTTCCCAAAGGGGCCAGTTCATTTTACTCATGATTTTTCAATTAGTGGTTATGCTGCTGATTTCTTCTTTCTTTTTTCGGCGTATGCCAAAGCGGCTTCCCTCACCCAAGCACCGTCATCGTACGCTTTTTTACGGGTAGCGAGTCTTTCCTTGTTGCATGGACCATTGCCTTTGACTACAGACCAGAATTCGTCCCAGTTGATCTCGCCAAAATCGTAATTACCTTTTTCTTTGTTCCATTTCAAATCAGGATCAGGAATGGTAATACCAAGTATCTCAGCCTGCGGTACTGTAGCGTCAATAAATCTTTGGCGCAGCTCATCATTGGTAAATCTCTTGATCTTCCAATTCATGCTTTGGGCGGTATGCGGTGAGTCGGCGTCATTTGGGCCAAACATCATAATCGAAGGCCACCACCAACGGTTTAGCGCATCCTGGGCCATTTCTTTCTGCTCAGGAGTGCCGTTGCACAATTTGAGCATGATTTCATAGCCTTGTCGTTGATGAAAACTTTCTTCTTTACATACTCTTACCATGGCCCGAGCATAGGGTCCATAGGAGCATCTACAAAGCGGTACCTGGTTCATAATGGCTGCTCCATCGACCAACCAACCTATTGCTCCCATGTCTGCCCAAGTAAGGGTGGGGTAGTTGAAAATACTAGAATACTTGGCTTTGCCAGTATGCAGTTGGTTGATCAGGTCGTCGCGTTCTACACCAAGTGTCTCACAGGCACTATATAAATAAAGCCCGTGTCCGGCTTCATCCTGAACTTTTGCCAGCGCAGCGACTTTTCTTCTGAGTGAAGGTGCACGAGTCAGCCAGTTGCCTTCTGGAAGCATACCGACAATTTCTGAGTGCGCGTGTTGTGAAATCTGTCTGACCAGCGTTTTGCGATAGTCGTCTGGCATCCAATCTTTTGGTTCGATTTTCTCCTCAGCGTCAATCTTGCGCTGAAATTCTTTTGCTAAATCTATCGTGTTCATAATTTGGGCCTTTCTATAAATTTACTCAATATCCTACCTATAGTCAATGCATTAATTTTCGTCAAAACTCAATACTACTTTGTCTGTAGTGGGGTGAGCCTGACAGCTTAAAATATAACCTCTGTCGATCTCGTCCTGCTCCAGCGCATAATTGACAGCCATTTCTACTTTGCCTTCTACAAGCTTGGCTTTGCAGGTACAGCAGACGCCTCCTTTGCAAGCGTAAGGCAAATCGGCACCTTTTTTGGCTGCAGCATCTAGTATGGAATCATTGCCATTGTAATCAAAATCAGTTTGTACGCCGTCGATTTGTATGGAAACCTTGCATTTTACTTGTTTGAAACTTTCTTTCTTTTTGGCTGAATCTGTACCTAGCTTGCCAACGGGACTGGTAAAGAGCTCAACATGTACTTTCGATTTATCAACTCCCAATTCCAGCAAAGCAGCCTGTATGGCTAGCATCATTGGCTCAGGACCGCAGATGAATATTTCATCCGTTGATTCCAGATCGAAAATGGACTTGGAAAAGGCGGTAACTTTTTCCTTATCGATAAACCCCTCAAACAGCGGAAATTCTGTATGCTCTTCACTAAAGACATGGAAAATGTTGAGTCTCTCCAGATAAGTGTTCTTCAGCCCTTCTATCTCTTCTTTGAAAACTATAGAATCGACACCTCTGTTGGCATAGATCAATGAGAAAGTGCTCTCTGGCTCTGTATCCATGACAGATTTCAAGATCGAAATAATGGGAGTGATACCGCTTCCTCCGGCGAATCCAATATAGTTTTTGCTGTTGGCTGGATTCAATTCTGAGTTGAAACTACCGGAAGGTGGCATTACCTCCAATTCATCTCCAGCGGCAAGTTTTTCATTGGCATAAGTCGAAAATGCACCACCATCGACTTTTTTTACCGCCACCTTGAGCCTTCCTTCTTTGGGACTGGTACAGATCGAATATGAGCGTCTTACATCTTCGCCATTGATGATCTTTTTTAGGGTTACATGCTGACCTTGCTTGTAACTAAACAATGCCTTGTTCTCTTCTGGGATATCAAACTCCAGTGAGACACAATCGTCGGTCTCTTTTATTAGTTTGGATATTTTTAGTGGGTAAAAATGATGCATGTTTATTGTTCGATAATGTTGTTTGATTCAATAAATGATCTGAGCTCACCTTTGTCTATGATCTCCAATATTTGTTCGTATCCTGCCAACTGATCTAGAATCAGATCCTGATGATTTCCGATGCGAACTGCTTCACTATATGGGGTGTCTGTGAATGATACCATCGAGTACTGAGGCACAAACCGCTCGGGGAATGTTTCATATAACGCCCTTTCTATTTTTTTTCTTTTCAGGAACCAGTCTTGCCCCACCAAATCACGCATTTCGATGAAATTTTTGAGCGCCAGATCCGCTATAGCATCAGCATCTGGCTTTCTTTTGGTTTGAAATTCTTCAAACAATACCTTCCAGTCATCTCCATATTTGGTCATCAACTCATCCAATATGCTGACGTCTTCGAAGCCGGCATTCATTCCTTGTCCATAAAAAGGGACGATGGCATGAGAGGCGTCTCCAATGATGGCTACTTTATCATCATAAGTCCAGGGAAAACACCTTATGATGACCAATGGGGAGGTAGGGTTCTCGTTGAATAGGTCTACGAGATTCGGTATTAGTTTGATTGCATCAGGAAATTTGGACTCAAAAAAGGCCTTGATTTCTTGTTCGGATCTGATTTTTTCAAAGGAATTGTCTCCTTCATAGGGTAAGAATAATGTGCACGTGAAACTCCCATCTGGATTAGGCAAGGCAATCAGCATATGACTCCCTCGCGGCCAGATATGCAAGGCATGCTTTTCCATTTGGAATTCTCCACCTTTCCCTTCTATGCTGAGTTCTTTATAATCGTGACTGATATACTCTTGTGAGTAATTGAAATGTTTGAGCCTTTGCATTACAGCTCTTACGGCTGAAAAAGCCCCATCCGTACCAAATATGAGATCAGAAGAATGACTGATTTGAATTCCGTCTTTAGTCTCAAAACTAGCCTCCGGAGTGTCGAGATCAATATCGAGGCACCTGTGCTCAAAATTGAAGTTTACATTCTCAAATTGGTCTGCATGGTCGATTAGGATTTGGTTTAATCCTGCTCGTGATATAGAATAGATAGCTTCACCTTCTTTGCCGTAAGGCTGAAAGGTTAATGATTCGTCTACACCATGCATCATGCGACCGTTCATAGCAATGGCTGCCGCTCTGACTGTGTCTCCTGCACCGACCAAGTCCAGGGCTTTCCAACCACGTGCCGAGCAAGCCATATTTATTGATTTACCGGCGGAGATGTTTGCTTTTCTGATATCTGGACGACGCTCGAAAACCTGCACGTCAAATCCTTTCTTACCTAGCAATGCGGCAAGAAGTGAGCCTACCAGTCCGGCGCCTACTATGGTCACTTTTTTGCTCATTTGTTTTGTATCCCTTTTAGTAATAGACTGATAATGGTATTTTTCAACGAATCTACTTCCATCTCTCGATTGGCGTGATACCAGTGTTGGAGCCAGCGAATAGATGACAGCATGGTGTACAAGGCAATTTTTGGATCCATGTCTATCAGAGATTCATCAGCTATTCCGGCCTTTATTATCGAAATGAACTGGTTTTCATAAGTTCTTCTTTGATCAAGAAATTCGCTGCGTTCGGGTTCTGTCAAGTGTCGCCATTCATCGTTCATGACGCTCGCAAGGGGAGAACTCATGGCATTGATTTCGATATGGACAAAAAGCAGCTCGGTAATCTTAGCGATGGGCGTGTCATCCGTAGCTACGATGAGATTCATTTTAGAAGTATAAGTGTCAGCCAGTGAGAAACATATTTTAGATAGTATTTGCTCTTTGGATTTGATGTGATTGTACAAACTGGCAGCTTCCACACCGACTTTGGCAGCTATGTCTCGCATAGTAGTAGCGGAATATCCTTTCTCCCTGAATAGGGTAGCGGCCTCTTCTATAATTATTTGCTTTTTTGTCTTCTTAGTCTCAGTTTTTATCATCTCTATTCAAAACTAACAAATGTTAGTTAATATAGAAAACAAATTAAACTTATAAGTTAAGAAGAATGTCTGACAGTGACATTAAACCTGAAATATGCATTAGAAAATCTATTCCAATCATAAAGCACTTTGAAATAGACACTAAACATATATTTATTGAATCACCATAGCGGTGCTATGCCTCTTCAATATAAGTGCCTCTTTCTTTGCGCTTTATGCTTTCATCACGATTCCTAATGCATAATCCAGGTTAATTTACCAATTCATTCTTTCGGCCAGATTCATGATGTGCGCTAGGTGATGATTGCAGTGCCAGGCGTACAGGGCAATGTTTTCATATATTTTTGTTTGCCTCCCGCTCTCAGGGTGTATGAAGGTGAGATGCATTTCTTCCTCAGTTAGATTTCTGAGTACGTTGGTCCACTTTAGGTGTAAAGCGGTGAGCAGCAATAAAGAAGGTTCGATGGCATCATTTTTAGCATCTGGCAACTCAGCCCACTTCTTCTCATCATAAGTCTTAATCGTCGGTTGGGTTTCAGTCAGCGTCCATTTGAAGCGGATATAGCTATTCATATGACTATCGGCCATATGATGTACCACCTGACGGACTGTCCAACCATCGGGTCTATAGTGGGTGTTGAGCTGCTCGTCTGACAGGTACTGTACAGACTCTCTCAATACTTGAGGTAAATGACAGATGGTATGAATATCCTCTTCAATATCACTAATCGAGTAGGATGAGGGGAATTGAAAATGACCGATTGGATATTTAAGCTTTTCTAGATCGTCTGCACTCATCTTTTTTTTAGCTATAAAGGAAGCTAAGATTGTACTGAAATTCTTCTTTTCACTTTGAGAAGAACTAATAGATCAGATTAGTTTGCTTCAACCTTCTAAAACAAGTTTGAAAGCTTCATGGCTACGGACATATCTCCATCGACCTTAATTTTCCCCATCATAAATGCGCCCATGGCATTCATGTCTCCAGACATCAGCTTGTTGAAATTCGATAAGCTCACACGGACTGTACAATCAGCGTATTCATCTTCGTTGGACACCGAGGTAGGTGATATCGTATCATCAAGGTAGATGATGCCTTCATCGAATTGAAATTTTATTTTGGAACCAATAGCACCACTTTTTTTGCTGGCGAGTTCCTTTACTTTATCGGTAGTTTCTTCTAGTGTCATAATTTAAATGTTGTTTTTTCTGATTAATTCGATTTCGAATAGTTTGGGCCACCATTTTCCAGTGACGTAATATGTCTCAGTTTTTGAATTGTATGCGATACCATTGAGTACATCAATCCTTCTGTTGTAAAGAGAGTAATCAAAGATACCACTCAAGTCAACTATGCCTTTCACCTTGCCTGTGCTGGCGTCGATAATGTAGATGTTCTCTGTCTGCCATCGTACGGCAAATATATCCCCATTGATGAACTCCAATTCATTCAAAGCGTCTACAGGACCATTTTTGTCATATACTTCTAATTGTCGGATAACATTGAATCCAGACGCATCCAGGAATTGAAGTACATGTGTGCCGTTGCTCATTATCAGGGTGTCTCCGTGAGCGGTAAGTCCCCAGCCTTCGGTAGCGTATGAAAATTGTCCCTTGGCTTCCAAGGTCTGTTTGTCAAATATAAACCCTGTTCTTTCCTTCCATGAAAGCATGAATATCTTGTCGTCTACAATGGCTATGCCTTCTCCAAAATATTGGGAGGTTAGATCTATTGATTTTTGAACCTTACCTGATCTTAAATCTACTCGACGCAATGTAGAAAATCCTTTTTCACCAGTACTTTCATAGAGCTGACCGCTCTTATAGATAAGTCCTTCTGTGAATGCATCCGGATCATGTACAAAAGTATTAACAGTTCTGTAGGTGTACTGGGTAGGCTCCAAAGCGGATAGGAGAGTAATCTGATGGCGTTTTTTTTCGACGTTGCCATTACTTAGAAATATCGAAACCAGTAGGTTTTTCTTTCCAGGATTTTCAGCGGCTGTTTGCCATTCAAAGGATGTATCAGTGTATTTTCCTACATTGGGAGATACTAGTATCGAATCAATCTCTATGTCGGTAGCATTCTTTGAAATTTCAAAATTTATGGTGTCTCCTATGGTAAAAATCGAGCCATTTTTTGGTGAGGTTACTTTACATACACTCTTAACTCTTGGGCTCTTGGTGTTACCACCAGATTGCTTCGAGTCGCAGGAGAACAACAATAAGTTCGAAAGAATGCCGAATATTAGGAAGGATTTGACCTGATTCATAATTGATACTATTAACGATGGCAATATTATGATGAATGTCTTGCTTACAAAAATGAAAAATGAATTAATAACAAAACTTCCGATTCGGATTTGCTAAATTTATGTTGAACGTAGTGAATATCACTTCCTAAAACAACCATATATATGAAACGAATATTAGTTCCCATTGACTTTTCTGATGAATCCTTAAATGCTTTGAATGCGGCTCATTCACTAGCTGTGGATACTGATTCAGATATTCTATTGCTTCATGTAGTAGAAGACCCTAATATCCAAACCATGAAGATCTCAGGCGAGGCGCATTATGATCCGATGGACAACCTGTACGTCAAGCTGTTGCTTGATAAAACTAAAGAGCGAATGGAGGCCTTAGTAAATGACCCCAAAATGAGCGATTTAACAATTAGCTATAAAATTGAAATTGGGAATCCATTTTCGTCAATTGCAGAAAATATTGCTAGCCATGAAGCCAGCCTTATTTTTATGGGTAGTAATGGCGCATCAGGACTCGCAGAGATATTGGTGGGGTCTGTTGCCGATAAGATTGTAAGACATGCAACCTGTCCCGTGATTGTAGTGAAAGAGAAGTGCGAAATAAACAACATCAAGGATATTGTATATGCTACTGATTTGAATGACGATCATGGTCAGATTATAGAAGATCTAAAAGAGTTGCAAAGCCACTTCGGAGCCAAACTACATTTACTGAAGGTGTTTGATTCCATTTGGACAACTGTGCCAGAGGTGAAGAAGAGGGCTGATGAGTTTGTAGACTATTTTGGTCTGACAGATTGTACGGTAGCTGTCAAAATGTCTCCGGATCTTGCAGGTACTATCATGGAATATGCGGCTGATATTGATGCTGGAATGATTGCAATTGGTACGCATGATCGACATGGTCTTTTGCATCTGCTGGCTAGCCATGTATCCAAAAGTGTAGTGAACCATGCTCATCGTCCAATTTGGACAAAGGCTATTAGATAAGTTTAGAAAGACTCGGATAGAGTTATTTTCTTGGGAATGTGATTCTCATCAACCTTGGAATAGTAAGTCCTTGATATAGAACAGAGCATACTACTACGGTATAGGTCATGGTGATAATCACTTCCTTTCCTTCGAACTCTGGAAGTGACAAGGACAGAGCAATCGGAATACCACCTCTAAGTCCTCCCCAAGCCAATACATGAATCGTGTTTTTCTCAAAGCTGCGGAAGGTGCTCATGGCAGCAATTGGGAGACTTACACTTACATATCTTGCGAACAGTACAATGTTAAAAGCGAAAAACCCGGCAGCAAAATAATCGAGTCTCCATGGAATGATAAGCATCTCCAGACCGATCAATACAAACAGCATCGCATTTAAGGTCTCTTCAATAAGGTGCCAAAATTTGAATACATAGTCACCTGCTGCGCTAGTCACATGACCACTTTTGCCTTCGTTGCCGATTACCAATCCCATAACTACTACAGCTTGTTTGGCAGATACGTGTGCAAACTCTGCCAGTTGAGTACCGGCCATCACAAGAGCCAAGGTCATCAGCACTTCCACTTCTACTTCATCGTTGTCTATGTATTTTAGAATTCTATAGCCCAAATAGCCCAAAAACAGGCCGATAACTATTCCGCCAATGATGTCAGTTCCAAAAACATATACAATATCAACCGGACCTAAGAAATGATCTTCACCGCCATGGGCAAGGTCTAGAAGGGTAATGGCAAGAACCACTGCAATACCATCATTAAAAAGGGATTCTCCAGCAATTCGAGTTTCAAGATTCTTTGATAGGCTATATTTTCTAATAGTGGATGTAACCGCGATAGGATCGGTAGGGGAGATCAAGGCCCCAAATACCAGGCAATACATGAACTCAAGCTCTATGCCGATCCATCCCAGCAGGTAATAAACAGAACCACCAACTATTGCAGTTGATATTAACACACCCAATAGCGCCAGAATAAGAACTGGCGTACGTTCTTCAGCAAGTTTTTTGAAATCTATCTGTAGTGCTCCGGCAAAGAGCATAAAGCTGAGAACGAGCTGATAGAGGACTTCATGGTAGTCATAATCAACCAAAATTCTTTCTGTCCCTAATTTAAATTCAGGAATGATTTGTTCAATTATTAAGAGGGCAAGTGAAAGTCCCAGAGCCAAAATCATCAAGCCTACTGAAGATGGGAGTTTAAGATAGTAGGTATTGACGTAGATAAAGATGCCCGCTAAGCATATGAATAGGGCTAAAATATCTAAAATTTGCATGTTGCTGTATTAAAATGTCCTGATTTAAAGTGGTGGTCTTTATTTTTCAATACAATATCAATACAAATGGTAATGTAATTTCACCGCTATATTAATTAAAAAAATATAAAAAATTCAATATTCCTTATTAAATATAGAGCATTGAGTTGCCTGTTGTATTTGAAAAATGCAATCAACCATAAGGGCTAAATCCTCAGTATTTGTCTTTTTTGCCTCGCATATTGACGCTATCTTAGGTGGTATTGCAATACCCTCATTCTAAACTAACAATATGGATTTAAGAAGTAAAATATTGACGGCCTTTGAGTCTTTGGAACAAAAAAGGAGTTTGTTGGAAAATCAGCTGGATGAAATCGAAACCGATTTACTTGCTGTTCCAGAAGGGCCAGGTAAATGGTCGGTAAATCAAGTCCTGGTTCACCTCTCTAACGCGGAATTCGGTACACTTCGATATATCCAGAAGAAAATGCAAGGCATAGACTCTCTCAAGCCAAGCAACGCATGGTCGGGAATAAGAGCCATTTTTTTGAAATGGTTGCTGGACTCGTCATTGAGGTATAAGATGCCAAAGCAGCTGCCCGAACCTTCAAACGAAACAAGTTATGAAGAGCTCAGGCAACAGTTCGACAAAAATAGGGCGTCGCTGAAGTCACTAATTGAGACATTCCCTGAGGAAGCTCTGGACAAACTAATATTTCGGCATCCATTTGCAGGAAGATTTTCTATGTATCAAACAGTTCTATTTTTGGAAGAACATTACAAGCATCATCTCCGGCAGGTAAACCGAATATTACAGGTGGTTGCGAATAGGGGCAAGAAGTAGACTTGAAGAGTTAATGGTTGTGCTCTTTCTTCAATATAGTCTTATATCTATAGTAACAAACGCCCAGAATACTGATGGAAAATAATAACAGAATAGAAACCATAGCTAGTAATTTTTATTTGTATTTATCCTTTAAGATAAAGATTATTTAGACGGATTCAAAATGTTGAACTTCCAATAGCATTCTCTTTTCATTGACCTTATAATTTTAATAGCTTTGTCCTTTCCATAGTTTACTATAAATAAAGACTAAATCTTTTTTCATAATGCTGACCAGAAAACCATTTTTTTATACAGTGATTGCACTCCTAATCTTCATTAGTACTGGGTGTACATCAGAGAAAGAGGAGCAACAAAAGTTATTCAACGAAGTAATAGCGGTTCATGATGAAGTAATGCCAAAAATGGATCAACTCAGATCTTTGGCGAAGAAGCTTTCTTCTCAAGCCGATTCATTGGCCTTGGATTCAATCGCTGATCGCACTGCAAAAATCGATGAGCTAAGACAGTTGTCGAAAAACCTTAAAGACGCCAATGAAGGCATGATGGAATGGATGCGTCAATTTGAGCAGCAAGATGAGGGTACCCCGCATGGTGAGGTTATACAATATTTATCAGAGCAGCGAAAACAAATTCAGAAGGTAAGAGATGATATGCTCAATTCGAAGGAGGAGGCAGAAAAATATCTTTTACCAAAGGATTAGTTTCTGCATTTGGCCAGACCTTCTTCTACTTCTGTGATGCTGATTATTCCGACTTGGTTGCCCCATGAGTTGCTTATGTAAGTCATGATCTCAGCTATTTCTAATGGTGTCAATCGTGGATTGCCAGGCATGATGCCATCGTAAGCTATTCCATTTACCAAAATCTCACCCTCTAGTCCATTCTTGATTCCGCAGATTATCAAGTCCTTTTGCTGTGTTACAAAATTCGTGTTTAGTGGAGGTATAAGTTTACCAAGACCTGTGCCATCTTTCTGATGGCAATTCAAACAGTGAGTCTGATACAACTGAAGGCCTTGAAACATATATTGGTCAAATTTGATTGCCTTCTGACCTTCATATTTATGTTGGTTAGAGTTGCAACTGACCAATAAACCAGTCGCTATTATCATTGAGAAGACAAAAGGAAACCTCATTTTTTGGATTCCAATTCATTCAGCAGTATTTGGATGTCTGAGAGGAGAATATCAACCTGTTCTTCCATCGTGCCATCATATACACCTCTGATTCTTCTTTGATTATCAACCAGTAGAAAAGCTCCGCTATGAATATATCCTCCTGGAGCATTCGAATCTTCACCAGCTGTAACCATATAGCTTTTCTCTCCAAGTTCATAAATCACCTCTTCATCACCAGTTACAAAATGCCACTTTGTGCTTTCCACACCAAGCGCTTCGGCATAGGCACTAAGCACTTCCACATTGTCGTAAGTAGGGTCAATAGTATGTGATAGAATCGCTAGCTGCGGCTCGTCATAGTATTTTTCATAGACCCTCAGCATCTGTTTTTTCATCTTAGGGCAGATGGTAGGGCATGAGGTGAAAAAGAAATCCGATACATATATTTTATCGCTAAAGGTATCATTGGTAACCAGTAAGCTGTCTTGATTGTAAAAGGCAAAATCGGCAATCATGTGATCCAGAGTGTCAATGACCATTTTACCCTCAACTTCTTTTTCCACGATCTTTTTTCTTCCCATGATGGGCAATTCATTTTTACCATAGGGTTGATTACAAGCCAGGGTGATAAAGACCAGACCGACAATTGTCAGCTTGTTGAAATTATTTTGAAACATTTCTAAACTTTTTGTAAATCTTAATTCCAAGCATCAGTAGGATGCCAATGAGTACTAATCCGCCTATACCCCACAGCCAATTGAGTGTACTCTTGAGTACCACAATGAATACTATAGCAAAAAGAAAAAGTGTGGCTACCTCATTCCACAGTCGCAACTGAGTTGAGCTGAATTTGTAGACATCCTTTTTCATCTGCCGGTAGAGCTTGTGGCAAATCAGGTGATACAGAAATAGTCCACCGACAAAGAGTAATTTGAGGTGAAACCATGGCTGGATCCAAAAGCTGCTTTCGATGGCTAGCCAGGTTCCGAAAACAAGAGTGAGGAGTGCAGATGGCCATGAGATAATCATCCAAAGTCGGGTTTGCATCATGAGTAGCTGCTGTAATAAAATACTACGGTCGGGTTCTGTCTTCTGATGGGCTTCCGTGGTGTATATGAAAAGCCTCACCATATAAAATAGCCCAGCAAACCAGGTTACTACAAAAATAATGTGGAGTGATTTTAGATAGAGATAAGTCATGGCTCTTTGTATGAGGCAAATATAAATGCACCCGACATAATCTCAATGCTTCTTTCTGATTAAAGAAAATTTCTACCCCATTATACAATAGTGGTAATCCAATACTTGGGTGTTAAGATTATTAGTTGGTCATAAATAATGCTCTAGAATATGAAAAATAACGGATCAGATATACTTTTAGAATACGGGGAAAAAATCCTTTCATCAAGTCAGATTACATATCAGAAAGATGACTATGTTTTTAAAATAAATGAACCCTCGGATCTCATTTATTTCATAGAGAAGGGAAGTGTGAAGTTGGCCAAAGAGGATGCATCTGGTGATGAGGTCGTCAAATCGATTTTGAGCGACGGAAGTATTTTTGGTGAGATGGCGCTTATAGAAGAGCAGAAGAGAACCGAGTATGCCAGAGTCCTTTCCAACGATACAATTGTGAGAGTGTTGGTAGTGAGGGAATTGCTGGATGCGGCCAAAACAAATCATTCCTTGTTTTCCAGAGTGCTGAGTTTGATGGGAAGAAGAATTGAAAAATTGGACAAGCGAATAGAATCTATTACGTCCAAGGATTCCAGAACACGAATCATCGAATTCTTAAGAGAGCTGGCTTCAGAGAGTGGTCAGAAGGTAGGTTTCGAAACTTTGATTCAAAATAACTTCACTCATAAAGATATTGCAAATCTGACAGGCACGTCCAGACAAACTGTGACGACCACACTCAATCAACTCAAAGAGAAGAACATAATTAACTTCGATAGACGGAGAATCCTAATTAGGGATGTGGACTTGCTGGTTTAGCAAGTTCTTATTTCTTTTTAGCCTTTGCGGTTTTCTTAGCAGGTGTTTTTTTCTTCTTAGCCGGCGCGTTCTTCTCAATTATTGCTTGTACCTCATCCAAGCTTAATTCGGCAGCATCGACTGTTTTAGGAAGTTCGATTTTTATTCTCCCCTTTTTGATTACGGATCTTCCCCATCGTGCCTTTTCTACTACAATACCTTCCTCTTCCCAGTTGTGAATGACCTTGTCAATTTCTTTTTGAATTTTCTCTTTTATGAGTTCAACTATGTCCTCTTCGGTAAGGTGCTCAAAGTCATATCTTTTGTTCACATTAATGAACATGTTGTTCCATTTAATAAATGGTCCAAAACGTCCAACACCTTTTTGAACCGGTAGGTCGTTATAATAAGCAACTGGAGCATCTGCTTCTTGCTTCGCTTTTATCAATTCAATAGTACGCTCCAAACTAATCGTCATAGGATCTTCATCTTTTCCTATGGAGATAAATTTATCATCGTGCTTGATATAAGGACCAAACCTCCCGATCGCTATACTCACAACCTTATCTTCATATTCGCCAACATCACGTGGCAATTTGAATAGCTCAAGGGCATCTTCTAAAGTGATGTTGTCCAAAAATTGACCTTTTCTAAGACTTGCGTATTTTGGTTTTTCGGCCTCTTCATCCTCACTGATTTCACCCATTTGTACCATCGCTCCAAACTTACCCATTCGGGCAATGATTGGTTTCCCAGTGGCAGGGTCGTTCCCCAGTTCACGTACTTTGCCAATTTCAGATCTTTCTATCTGCTCGGTAGTTTCTACAGTTTTATGAAAGCCTCCATAAAATGACTCGATCATGGCATTCCAATTTTTTTGGCCATGAGCTATTTCGTCAAACTCTTTTTCCACATTTGCCGTGAATGAATAGTCTATTACATCAGGGAAGTAGTCTACCAGGAAGTCATTCACGATCATTGCGATGTTGGTAGGGAAGAGCTTATTTTTCTCTGCACCGGTTATTTCAGTTTTTTCGTATGTCTTAACCTCACTATCATTTAGAACAATCTCAGTGTATTTTCTTTCGTGCCCGTCACGTGCCTCTTTTACAACATATTCTCTTTTCTGAATAGTGGAGATGGTGGGTGCATAGGTAGAGGGCCTCCCGATGCCCATTTCCTCCAGTTTTTTCACCAAGCTGGCCTCTGTATACCTAGCCGCATGCCTACTAAATCCTTCTCTTGCCTTTAGCTCCCGGAGTGACAATGCTTGCCCAATTTCGAGTGGTGGCAGCATGCCTTTGTTTTCTGGCTCAGCGCTATCTTCATCTGTCGATTCAGTATAGACCTTTAGAAATCCTTCAAATTTGACTACTTCACCTGAAGCGGTTAGGTTTTCTTTTCTTGTAGAAATGCCAATTGTAGCTACAGTTTTTTCGATTTCTGCATCGGCCATTTGAGAGGCTATGGCTCTCTTCCAGATCAATTCATATAATCTTATTTCACTGTCATCGTTGCCGGCAGTATGGTCAGCAAAATTGGTGGGCCGGATGGCTTCGTGAGCCTCCTGAGCAGAGGCATTTTTGGTTTTGAACTTTCTGGTTTTTACAAAATTCTCTCCGTAGCTCCTAGTAATTTCGTTTTTCGCTCCAGCAATAGCTTCATTAGATAGATTCAACGAATCAGTTCTCATGTAGGATATCTTTCCCGCCTCATACAATTTCTGAGCTACGCTCATTGTCCTAGATACAGAAAATCCAATTTTTCTACTGGCTTCCTGCTGAAGAGTCGAGGTGGTGAACGGAGGTGCAGGAGACTTTTTGCCAGGCTTTTTTTCTAAGTTCTTGATATCATAATTGGCACCCACACAATCTTTTACAAAAGATTCAGCTTCTTCTTTGGAACTAAATTTACTTGGGAGCTCAGCCGAAAGTATAATTCCTTTGTCCAGAATAAACTCAGCGGTGATTTTGAAAGAAGATATCGACTGGTGAGCATCAATTTCTCTTTCTCTATCTACGACCAATCGTACAGCGACAGATTGTACACGCCCTGCAGAAAGGCCGGTTTTAATCTTTTTCCAAAGAATAGGAGAGAGTTCAAATCCTACCAGACGATCGAGTACTCTGCGTGCTTGCTGAGCGTTTACCAAATCTATGTTCAGCAATCTGGGATTGTCGATGGCATGTTTGATGGCATTTTTTGTAATCTCCCGAAAAACAATTCGCTTGGTTTTTGATTCGTCTAATTTCAACGCCTCCTGTAAATGCCAGGATATGGCTTCTCCTTCACGGTCATCATCACTCGCTAGATAGATAGTCTCTGCACCCTTGGCTAGTTTTTTTAATTCTCGAATGACATCCTTCTTATCGTTTGAAACTTCATAAGTAGGTAAGAAACCGTTTTCTATGTCTATGGCGTTGTTTCCTTTTTGTAGGTCCCGGACATGTCCATAGCTGGAGGCTACCTTATAGTCCTTTCCTAAATACCCCTCTATCGTTTTCGCCTTGGCGGGCGACTCCACTATTACCAGATTCTTAGACATAGATTCGAAATTATTTCGTGAAAACGCCAAAGATGATTAAAAAAAATTGATTTTAGCAAATACGAAATTTAGATTTCTAAATAAATTGCCAAATTGTAAGAGCAATTACATCACATGAGCAGAGAACTTTTTCTAGTAAGACATGCGGAAGCAAATTCAACAAATTTTGATATCAAAGATATCGATAGACCGCTTACTTCAGATGGCGAAATAGACGCATCAAAGTTAGGGAAAACAATGTCTGATTTGTTTGGAACGCCTGATCTGATTCTTTCAAGCACAGCACTCAGGACCAGGACGACTACGGCCATGGTTGCTGAACAACTGGGTTATGATCCTGTCAATATTGATTTTCTTGAGGACCTATATGAATCCTCTACACGGATCCTATTGAGAGTGATAAATGAGCTTGATGATAAAAATAATAAAGTTGTAATTGTCGCCCACAACCCTGCGATAACTTACTTAGCGGAGTATGTTAGCGGAGATGTGATTGGAAATGTCTCTCCGGCAGGCCTGGTACATTTGAAATTTGATGGTGCCACCTGGGCTGAAATATCAAAGGGAAACATGGAGTTGGTGAAGTACCATAGACCAGTTCGAACCGAACAAGGTCAGTAGAAATGGAGCCTGATTCAGAATACAATCCAAGTGCAGTTGGGATTCAGGGTTCGATATTCGGCTTACCATTCAAAGAAGAAGAAGCTGACATTATCATAATCCCAGTACCATGGGATGTAACCGTATCCTACAATGAAGGTACCGCTGATGGTCCAGATGCAATTCTGAATGCCTCGCCACAATTAGATCTTGAAATACCTGACAGTGAGGCACCCTGGAAGCAGGGAATCTGGATGGCGCCTATTGACCAAAATATAAGAGAAAAGAGCCGGACGTTGAGGGCAAAGGTCAATTCGTATATTCAAGAGCTTGAATCAAGATATAGTAATCCTGATCTATCACAGGTGCTTGTGAGTATAAATGAAGCTACCGAATCACTAAAAGAGGAAGTAAAAGCCACTACACTATCGCATCTTAGTGCCGGCAAGAAAACCGGGCTTGTCGGTGGGGATCATAGCTGCCCGCTCGGCTATATTGAGGCGTTGGCCGAGACTTATGGTAGTTTTGGCATTCTTCAAATCGATGCTCATATGGACCTTCGTAATACCTATGAAGGGTTTACACATTCGCACGCATCCATTATGTACAATGCACTTCAACTGTCTGAGGTGACGCAACTGATACAGGTAGGTATTAGGGACTATTGTGAGGAAGAAGTGGACGTGACTCAATCTGATGATCGAATTTCAACATTCTATGATCTAAGACTAAAGGATCGTATTTATTCCGGAGAATCATGGAAGAGCATTTGTAGTGATATAATAAGTGGCCTTCCAGACAAAGTGTATGTTAGTTTCGACATAGATGGATTGCGCCCATCCTTCTGCCCTGGGACGGGTACACCAGTGCCTGGAGGGTTGGACTATGATGAAGCACTATTTCTTATCCGTCAGGTGAGGTCATCCGGTCGCCAGATCATAGGCTTTGATCTCTGCGAGGTGGCACCTCAGGATCATGACAAAGAATGGAATGCCAATGTAGGCGCTAGAATACTGTATGCTTTGTGTGGCTTACTCTAGTTCTTGAAAACCTGCACCGGGGCAGTTTCAGAGATCAGATATTTTTTTTGATTACTGGTCAGTTCACATAAGCTTCTGGTTCTTCGTACTTCCAGTTTTCTATATACCTTTTTATTAAAGAGAAATTTGGTACCAGTATCTACCTCCTTGAGGAGCAAACCACTTTTATTTTGATCATGATTTCGTAAGGCGACAAATAGGTTTTTATCAGCCGTACTTGTAGCCTTAGGGTTTTTCATGTGCTTGGCCAGAGGGCTCAGCACATCCATGGGGATTATTTCTTCTCTGAGTAATGGTAGCATGAGTCTTTTAAATTCTAACTTCCATTCTTTTCCATGTGGCGATACCTTTCGCTGATTTTTTTCAAAATTGAAAAGGTGGGCTACCTCATGAATGTAAGTGATCAAAAAAGCATACGGGTTAAGATCATGATTGACTGATATCGCATGCGTGCGACTGCTTGGGTCATATCGGTAATCCCCATACTTGGATTGTCGCTTTCTTGTGACTTTGAAATTGAAACCCAGCTCCTTCCAAAGTGAGAAGCAATACTCCACAGCTCCAGCGGGAAGATGACGTTCAAACAATCGACGATTACTGGCTTCTGACAAGGTTACTTCTGTCTAAAGTAGATTTTGATTGGTACCCCACGAAAATCAAAGTGCGAGCGCAGTTTATTAGTCAAAAATCGCTCGTATGGCTCCTTTATATACTGAGGAAGGTTACAGAAAAAAGCAAATGATGGAGTCCGTGTTGGTAGCTGGGTCACATATTTGATCTTGATATGCTTACCCTTCAAGGCTGGTGGAGGGTAGTGTTCGATCTCGGCCAACATGGCATCGTTCAGCTCAGAGGTTGTAATTCGCCTTGTTCTGTTTTCATGGATTTCTATAGCCAATTCAATGGCTTGGAAGATTCTTTGTTTTTCGGTGACCGATGTGAATATGATTGGAATATAGGAAAGTGGATTGCCCAATTTCTCTTCAATTTCTTTTCTGAATTTATCTGCCGTTTTACTGTCTTTGTCCGGAATCAAGTCCCACTTATTGACCATGATCATGATTCCTTTCTTGTATCTATCTGCCAGTGTTATGATATTCATATCCTGAGCCTCAAAGCCACGTTCTGCATCTAGCATAACCATACAAACATCACTATCCTGCAAGGACTGGATGGCTCGTAAAACTGAGTAGAATTCGATGTCCTCATGCACTTTGGACTTTTTCCTGATCCCGGCTGTATCTGTAAGTATGAAATCCTTGCCAAATAGTTTGTACCGAGTGTTGATGGCATCTCTGGTAGTACCAGCTATGTCAGTTACAATAGATCGATCTTTTCCCAAAAGGGCGTTCAGAAATGAAGATTTGCCAGCATTCGGTCTACCTAAGATTGATATTCTTGGAACACCTTCCTCAGGATTTTCCAAATCGGTATCTTCAAAATGCTCTACTACTGCATCCAACAAATCTCCTGTACCAGAGCCACTTGTGGATGCGATCACATGGATTTCGCTATCCAAACCCAAGCCATAAAACTCGGCAGACATCAAAGTAAGTTCGGGATTGTCTGCCTTGTTTGCCACCACGAATACTGGTTTTTTCAACTCACGAAGGATATTAGCAAAATCCTTGTCCATGTCAGTCAACCCGTCATGACAATCTACCATAAACAAGATGACGCTTGCTTCATCCAATGCCAATTTGACTTGATCTCTAATGGCTTCTTCAAATATGTCATCCGAACCCATTACATATCCTCCGGTATCTATGACTGTGAAATATTTACCATTCCACTGTCCGAAGCCGTAGTGGCGGTCACGGGTGACCCCGCTCTCGTTATCCATAATGGCTTTTTTCCTTTCGACCAAGCGATTGAAAAGAGTAGATTTACCCACATTTGGGCGACCGGTTATTGCTAATATATTCGACAAGGCTTAATGATTTTTCTGAAGCGCAAATTTAGACATAATAAGCTACAAGAAGTAGGTTTTAAGATTCAAGATTTAAGAATTAGAGCTTGCGACATCATTATTTCCAGTTTCTCTTTATAACAAATCTGAAGTAATCGGTTAATATTTTAAAATCAATATTTATAATTCATAATTACTCGAATTGATAAGCTAAAGTATTTATAGATTTGTCTTCGGACAGTACGGAAAATATATGTCAGAAGAAGAGGCAAAAAGAGAGATTGTCGCTTTAAGCGAACAGATAAATTATCATAACAAAAAATATTATCAGGATAGCGAATCTGAGATTTCTGATTATGAATTTGATCAGCTGTTATTGAAATTAATACAGTTGGAGGAGCAATTTCCAGCGCTAAAGCAACTTGATTCACCATCACAGCGCGTAGGAGGTACTATTACCAAAAACTTTGAGACTGTAGCACATAAGTATCCTATGTTATCATTGGCGAATACCTATTCACCAGAGGACCTAAGGGATTTTGATGGCAGAGTGAGTAAGGGGCTTGAAGATATGGAATACCAATATCTATGCGAACTCAAATTTGACGGAGTAGCGATCAGTCTCACTTATGAACAAGGGCAACTGGTGAGAGCGGTCACCAGGGGAGACGGAACTAAAGGAGATGATATTACTGCCAATGCAAAAACCATTAGGTCTATTCCACTAAGTCTGGGAGAAGGTGAGTACCCAGATGTGTTTGAGGTAAGAGGAGAGGTGTATATGCCTAATTCGGTTTTCGAAGCTCTGAACAAACAGAAAATTGAAGATGGAGAGGAGCCTTTGGCCAACCCTAGAAATACTGCATCCGGCACCCTCAAAATGCAGGACTCAAGCATTGTAGCTTCAAGAAAACTTGATTGTTATCTATACAGCCTTATGACAGACCAGGAAGTAGCTCCAACACACTCGGCGTCTATAGAACTATTGCAAAAATGGGGATTCAACGTATCCCCAACATATCAGAAATGTAATGATATCGAAGAAGTGTTGCGGTACATAGCTACTTGGGAAGAAAAGCGCAGGGAGCTACCCGTTGAGACCGACGGCATAGTAATCAAAGTAGACAGCCTCAAGCAGCAAAAAGACCTTGGGTTTACAGCTAAGAGTCCGAGATGGGCCATTGCTTATAAATACAAAGCGGAGAGTGCCACAACCAGGCTCAATGGAGTTACCTATCAGGTGGGAAGGACTGGCGCCGTAACTCCCGTGGCTGAGCTAGAACCTGTATTACTTGCAGGTACTACAGTCAAAAGAGCTTCACTTCACAATGCCAATGAAATAGAAAGGCTTGGCGTACGTGTCGGAGATATGGTCTATGTCGAAAAAGGAGGTGAGATTATTCCTAAGATTACTGGAGTGGATTTGGACTCGCGAACACAAGACTCACAGGAGCTAGAATATATTAGTACTTGCCCTGAATGTAATACTCTTTTGGAGAGATATGAAGGAGAGGCAAACCACTATTGTCCAAATATAGAAGGCTGTCCGCCTCAGATCAAAGGAAGGATCGAGCATTTCATTCATCGCAAGGCTATGGATATTGATTCTATGGGCGAGCAAACCATTAAAGTGCTGTTCGAAAAAGGATTGCTACACAACATCGCAGATTTATTTGCTTTGAAATACGAAGATATTATCGGATTGGAGGGGTTTCAGGATCTCAGTGTAAGAAACCTGCTGAAAGGAATAGAAGAGTCTAAGCAGGCGCCATTTGAGCAGGTGCTGTTCGGAATGGGTATTCGATTTGTTGGTAAAACAGTGGCGGAAAAACTTGCCATTCATTTTAAGAATATTGATGAATTGGCAAATGCTGATTTTGAGACATTGATCACTGTACCAGAAATAGGAGATCGGATTGCTCAAAGCTTAATTCAATACTTTTCTGAAGAAAAAAATCAGGTATTGGTTGAAAAACTGAAAGCCGCTGGATTAAACTTCGAAGTAGACGAGAGTAAATATCAAACCAGTAGTGATGTGCTAGCTGGTCAGACTTTTGTCATTTCGGGCGTGTTTGAGAAATATGGACGCGAGGAGCTCAAGAGTCTTATTAAAGACCATGGAGGTAAAGTGGTGAGCTCTATCTCCTCAAAGCTCGACTATCTGGTAGCTGGTGATAAGATGGGGCCATCTAAACTTGAAAAAGCAGAAAAACTAAACATTAAAATCATTTCGGAAGTACAATTAGAAGAGATGATTAACTAATCAGAAAATGATAGGAAAGTTTCTAGTTAAATTAAAAACAGCACTCGCGCTTAAACGCAATGATACCATCCGAGTGTCTGATGCATATAAAGAGGCAAAAAAAATAGGTCTTTTATTTACACTCGATGAAAACCGAGCGAACGACTTATTGGATGAACTGATTGCAAAGTTTGAATCGGATCAAAAGAAAGTGACCACCATGACATTCGTTCCTGTGTCTGCCAAACTTGACGATCCGGGATATGCCTATTTCAATGAAAAGGACCTCAACGCCAAGGGTAATTGGTCAAAATCTACGGTTGAGCAATTTAGGAATGAACCATTCGATTTTTTGGTCAGCCTAGACTGGAACCAAAACAAGTACACCCAAAATATATTAGCAGGATCTAAAGCTAAATGTCGCGTAGGGCGCTTTGAGGAAGGTAAGAACAAATTTTTTGAATTGATGATCAGTTCAAAAGACGATAAATACCAATCGTTTATGGAAGAAGTCTATCACTACTTAACAAATGTAAGAAATGGATAAATTTAGAGGGACAGGAGTGGCACTAGTCACACCGTTTAACGATGATCTCAGCGTAGACTATAAGTCCCTGGAGCAGTTGGTCAATCATGTAAGTGATGGGGGAGTAGACTACCTCGTAGTAATGGGAACTACAGCTGAGTCGCCAACGCTGACTGGTAAGGAGAAGCTGGAGGTTTTACGGTTTGTAAAGTCAGTCAATAAGAAAAATTTACCTATCGTCTACGGTTTTGGGGGCAATGATACCCAGGCTATGGTGAAGAAGTATTTAAAATTTGAAGAAGATGTCGATGCGTTTTTGGTAGTCTGCCCTTACTACAATAAGCCTTCGCAGCGTGGATTACAGCTTCATTATGAGGCTATAGCTGATGCCGCACCCAAGCCTATCATATTGTATAATGTACCTAAGCGGACTTCATGCAATATGAACGCTAAGACTGTAGTGGCTTTGGCTCAGCATCCAAATATTATTGGAATTAAGGAAGCTTCTGGAGATACGGTGATTCAAGCTGAAGAGATTGCCAGGAAAATGCCTGATGATTTTCTTCTTACTTCTGGAGATGACGACTTAGTTCTTCCATTTATCAGGATTGGTGGTCATGGTGTCATTTCAGTAATAGCCAATGCCCTCCCGAGTCAAATGTCTGATTTAGTAAATGCTGCACTCAAAGAGAATTATGCTGAGGCTAAACGCATGGCGAATGATATGGAAGATATGCTGGGGTTGATTTTTTCTGAAGGGAACCCGACTGGCGTCAAGGCACTACTTCAACTTATTGGGATAGGCAATGGTAAACTCAGATTGCCTCTGGTGGAGGCCAGTACCGATCTGGTAGAACAAATAAGAAAAGAATACGAAAATTTAGACACAAAAAAAGGCGTGGTTTGACCACCCCTTTTTATTTCTTATAATCGCGGTGGATTAACCTTCGTTCTTGATTTCTTGAACTTCGATTCTGATTTCCTGAGCAAGGTTCTTAAGGTCTTGCATTCCTTTTCTTACTCTAGTACCAGCAGCCTGGTTTTTTTTGTCGTAGAATTTTTCGAAATCTCCCTCCAAAGAAGCGATAAGGTCTCTTACTTCATTAAATCTTTTCATATTGTTTTACTATTTAAGGTTATTGAATATTAAACAAGAGTTGGCAATTTATACTAAAAAACGATAAATCAATGCAGTAGAGCATGTTTTTTAAATATTTTTTGTCTTAAGCCAATTGTGTAATTTCTGCGTCTCTATAAACTCCCGCATCCAACTTTTGTTTGATGGCTTCGAACACAGTGATTGTTTCTTTTACATCTTCCAAAGAATGGGCAGCAGTAGGTATAATCCTCAGCATAATAACGTCCTTCGGTACCACTGGATATACAATCATTGAACAGAAAATATTGTAGTTGTTTCTGAGGTCAGTGATTAAGTTGGCGGCTTCTTTCCAGCCTCCATTAAGTAGCACAGGAGTTACAGGTGATTGTGTTTTACCAATATTGAATCCTTTTTCTTTAAGGCCTTCCTGTATGGCATTTACTATCGTCCAAAGGTTGTCTTTCAACTCCGGACGTGTTTTTAAGAGTTCAAGTCTTTTTAAGGCACCGATTACCAAAGGCATTGGAAGCGACTTGGCAAAAATTTGAGATCTCACATTATACTTCAGATACTCGATGACGTTTTTGTCTCCGGCTACAAATGCCCCGATGCTTGCCATTGATTTGGCAAAAGTGGAGAAGTATAGATCTATTTCATCCTGTACGCCTTGTGCTTCACCAGTACCGGCACCAGTCTTGCCCATAGTTCCAAAACCATGTGCATCATCCACGAGTACTCTAAACTCATATTTATCCTTAAGAGCAACAATGCCCTTGAGGTCGCCCATACTGCCTGACATACCGAATACTCCTTCAGTAATCACCAGTACACCACCTCCATTTTCTTTAGCTAATTTGTCTGCACGTACCAGCTGCTTTTCAAAGCTTTCCATGTCATTATGCTGGAATACAAAGCGCTTGCCTACATGTAATCTAAGCCCATCAATGATAGAAGCGTGAGATTCAGCATCATAAACTACTACGTCTTTTCTTCCAACTACCGCGTCGATGATGGACATGATGCCCTGATAGCCGTAGTTTAATAGCATGCAAGATTCTTTCTCAACGAAATCTCCAAGCTCCTTCTCCAACTTCTCATGATATTCTGTATTACCAGTCATCATTCTTGCACCCATTGGATAAGCTAATCCCCAATCTGCTGTGGCTTTGGTGTCGGCATCCCTTACCTCTGGCATATTGCCAAGGCCAAGATAATTATTCAAACTCCAGGTAAGAACCTCTTTTCCTCTGAACTTCATTCGAGGAGCGATTTGTCCTTCTAATTTTGGAAACATGTAGAAGTTTGTATTATCCATGTCGGAATGCTGACCTAGAGGGCCTCTATCCTCATTAAATTTTTCAAATAAATCCATTAATTTGCTTTGATTTAATGCAACAATGCTCTTTTTAAAACGACTGCAAAGTTAACATTTCTGCTAACATATACGCAATATTATTTGATATTCCATTGGGTAAATTCTTTGCCAATTTTTGATCTATATTCGCTATTAGGTTTAAGTTTCGTACAATTATTGATTCCAAATGAAAAATATTAATAAGGTCTTAATAGCCAATCGTGGAGAAATTGCAATCCGAGTAATTCGCTCGGCTAAAGAAATGGGAATCTCTACCGTGGCAGTCTATAGTGAGGCGGACCGGCTGGCACCACATGTGAAACTTGCTGATGAAGCCATTTGCATCGGGCCAGCGCCTTCTTCCGAATCCTATCTGGTAATTGACAATATCATAGAAGCAAGTAAAAAACTGAATGTCGATGCCATTCACCCTGGATATGGGTTTTTATCTGAAAATGCCACATTCGCTCGAAAACTAAAGGAAGCTGGGATTATCTTGATAGGACCTTCTGCAGAGTCTATGGAGATCATGGGAGATAAGCTGGCTGCTAAGACAGCTGTGGCCACCTACGATATCCCTATGGTGCCAGGAATCAATGAAGCTGTTGAAGACCTGACTATTGCAAAAAAAGTAGCTGATGAAATTGGGTACCCCGTATTGATCAAAGCCAGTGCTGGCGGTGGGGGTAAAGGAATGCGTGTGGTAGAATCTCCTGATGAGTTGGAGGAGGGAATGACCAGAGCCATCAGCGAGGCTAAATCTGCGTTTGGAAATGGTGCGGTCTTTATAGAAAAGTTTATCGGATCACCCAGACATATAGAAGTTCAGGTGTTGGGCGATGAACATGGTAATATTCTGCACTTGTTCGAGCGTGAATGCAGTATCCAGCGCCGTCATCAAAAAGTCATAGAAGAAGCACCGTCATCTATTTTTAGCGAAGAAAAGAGAAAGGCGATTGGCGAAACAGCCGTCAATGTTGCCAGAGCATGCGACTATGTAGGGGCAGGTACAGTGGAATTTATTGTTGATGAAAATCATGACTTTTTCTTCCTTGAAATGAATACTCGTCTACAGGTAGAGCACTGTGTGACCGAGGAGATCACGGGAATAGATCTGGTAAAAGAACAAATAAAAGTAGCCAGAGGCGAAAAACTCAGCTTTGCTCAAGAAGATTTAAGTATCCACGGTCATGCACTGGAAGTTCGGATCTACGCTGAGAATCCAAAGAATAATTTTTTACCGGATATCGGAAAATTAATTTCGTACAAAAGGCCTCATGGCCCGGGAGTTAGAATAGATGATGGGTACGAAGAAGGAATGGATATTCCTATTTATTATGACCCTATGATCGGGAAATTGATCACGAAAGGAGCCACCCGAAAAGAAGCCATAGATAGGATGACTCGTGCGATAGATGAGTTTCAAATTAATGGAATTGAAACCACCTTGTCATTTTGCAAGTTTGCAATCAATCATGAAGCCTTTGTTAGCGGCAATTTTGATACAAAATTTGTGCAGAATTATTTTAAACCGGAAATGCTTGATGCCGGTACAGAAGAGGAGGAAAAGGTGGCCGCCGTCATCGCTGCCATGGCTCTCGATGAAACAAAATCTCCCAAGATGAGTGCCAACAAGAGTTCAAAAAATTGGAAAGCTAGAACTAGCTATCGTTAATCTCGATCATATCCTCCGATGGCAGAAATTAGACCCTTTAGGGCATGGCGGTACAATGAATCGCTCGGTGCAAACATTGATGAACTGACTTCACCTCTATTTGATGTAGTCTCCGAAAAATACAGGGATATTCTCTACAAGAATGAATACAATAGTATTCATATTTCTGTCCCTCTTGAAGGGCCAGATGGAGAATTGCTGGATCGCCGTATAGAAGAATGGAAAAACAAGGGCATCATTGTACAGGATCGAACCCCGGCGATTTACGTGTATTATCAATATTTCAAACTGGCAGGAGACAGCAAAGAATATTGCAGAAAAGGCTTTATATGTAATATCAGATTGTATGACTGGGATGAAGAGGTAGTTCTCAGACATGAAGACACAATGCCTCACTCCGTGAGTGACAGAAAACAACTGCTGGAGCATACTCAATTGCATGTCAGTCCTACACACGGCTTATACACTGATACAGAGCGGTCGCTTGACCACTATCTCGATGACGCCATTTTGAGCCCTATTTATGATTGTGAAGATTACCAAGGGGTGCGCGATGTCCTGGGAGTAATTCATGACTATAAGATCATCCGGGAATTTATGCAGCTTCTCCAGGATAGGCAAGTCATTCTTGCAGATGGACATCACAGGTATCAAGGCGCATTGGCCTATCAAAAAGAGCAGCAGGAGAAAAATGCTGAACATGACGGGAGTGAGCCATACAATTTTCATACGATGTACCTGACCAATACAGAATCAGATGATCTGCGGATTTTTCCCACTCATCGTTTGCTTAGAAAGATTAAGGGACTCAAAACAGATCAATTTCTGGAAGATCTGTCAGCATACTTTCACATCCGATCAATGGATAATGAAGAAGACATAGCTGAAGTGATCTCTGGTAAAAAGTGGGCATTTGGATTGATGATGGGGGATGAGGTCTACAAAATTCGGCTGAAGCAAGAAAAGTACTATGATATCGACTGGGATATTCCGGAAGTACTCAAGCGACTCGATATCACTGTGTTGCATTATTTTGTTATGGAAAAAGTGCTGGGTATCAAGAAAGAAAAACAGCCGAGCTCCAAGAAGATTCGCTTCGAGAGAAGTATGTCGGCATGTATCAAAAAAGTACTTTCCGGCAAAGTTCAGGCTGCGATTATCACGCAGGAGATACCCATGCAAACTGTGAAAGAGGTCTGCTATACTGGATTCACCCTTCCTCAAAAATCGACTTATTTCTACCCAAAAGTGATCTGTGGATATTTGTTTGGATCTATAAAACCTGAAGACAACAATGCAAAAATTGATCTTAGCTTCTAATTCGGCCCGTCGTCAGCAGCTGATGCGAGAGGCAGGTTTCCATTTTACTGTAGAAGTGCTTGATGTGGATGAATCAGTGGACGATGCAGTAGAAACTGCAGACGTGGCAGAATACCTGGCCACGAAGAAGAACCGTGCATATAGGGAGCTATTCAAAAATGAAGTGATTCTTACATCCGATACTGTGGTAGTTCATCAGGGTCAAATCCTGGGAAAGCCTGTGGACAAAGAGCAAGCCTATGATATGATCTCTTCACTATCGGGACGAGTGCATCAGGTGATTTCTGGTGTATGCATCTCTGGGCCCAATCATCAGCTTAGTTTTAGTGACGAGACGACTGTAGAGTTTGAAGTACTTTCAGCAGAAGAAATTAATTATTACATAAAAAAATACCAGCCTTATGATAAAGCTGGTAGTTATGGTATTCAAGAATGGATCGGAATGATTGGAGTTCGATCCATTCAGGGTTCTTTTTACAATGTCATGGGTTTACCAATTCATAAGGTCTATCAGACGCTGAAGACAGAGTTTGATATTGTACCCGATTAGAATCTAAACAGTCTGTCTGCCTCTCCCCAAGGAATTCTAGACAGCATTAGTACAAGCGCTATAGAAAAATAAATGAGTTGAGCCTTGAATTTATCAACGTCATTGGCTGCTTTCTTAGCCTTTGCTTTTCCAATGGAAGCCGCTGCGATAGCTAGCAACATTACAAATACGTGCTCTACCGCCCAAAATCTTAAGGTGGCATTCTTCATCACAGATTCGGATCCTCCAAAAGCAGGGTAAGCCAGTGGGCTGATGAAATACAAGATCAACCCTAAGAGGAAAGTCAGATGCAGGCAGCCAACAAATGCGGCAGCCATTCCTTTATCTGATTTACCATATGACAGTGTACCTTTATAACCAGCGAAAGATTTATAGATATTGACCAGTGCTAAAATCAGAATTACCCATCTGAGCCACGAGTGAGCGTATAATAAAATTGTATACATAGTATTGAATTTGATTTGTAATCCGGCTAAGGTAATACAGGAACAAAAAACCCCGACGTTTCCATCAGGGTTTCTTTATAAAGTTCGTTGAATTCTGCTATCTCTTGTTGATTTCAGAATAAGCTCTTTCTTTCTCTCCGACATATACTTGTCTTGGTCGACCGATAGGCTCATTATTTTCTCTCATCTCTTTCCATTGTGCAATCCAGCCTGGAAGTCTACCTAGGGCAAACATCACTGTAAACATCTCAGTAGGGATGCCCAATGCACGATAAATGATACCTGAATAAAAATCAACGTTAGGGTATAATTTTCTTTCTACAAAGTATGGATCGCTCAACGCTACTTCTTCTAGTCCTTTGGCGATGTCTAAGACTGGATCTACTACTCCTAATTTGGTTAGTACGTCATCCGCAGCCTTTTTGATGATTCTTGCTCTTGGATCAAAATTCTTATAAACTCTATGGCCAAATCCCATAAGTCTAAAAGGATCATTTTTGTCCTTGGCCTTATTCATCCACTTCTGAGTGTCTCCACCATCAGCTTTGATATTTTCCAGCATTTCAATAACGGCCTGATTGGCTCCTCCATGCAGAGGCCCCCATAGAGCGTTGATGCCAGCAGAAAGCGAGGCATATAGGCTTGCTTGAGACGAACCTACAATCCTTACCGTAGAAGTAGAGCAATTTTGCTCATGATCGGCATGTAAGATGAGCAATGTATCTAATGCTTTAGCTACGACAGGATCAATTTCATACTGCTCAGTTGGCAAGGCAAACATCATTTTTAGAAAATTACTGCAGTAGTCCAGACTGTTGTCAGGATAGACGACGGGCTGCCCTACTTCATTTTTGTATGCCCAGGCTGCAAAAGTTGGCATCTTAGCAAGTATTCTAATGATGCTCAAATCAACAGCACCCGCTGATCGGTTAGGATCAAGCGACTCTGGATAAAACGCAGTCAAAGATGTGACTAATGAAGAAAGTACTCCCATCGGATGAGCGTTAGAAGGAAATCCTTCTAAAATCTTCTTGATGTCTTCATGAACCAGCGTATGATGCGTAATTCCTGTTTTGAATTCATCCAAAGTCTCAGTGTTCGGCAGTTCACCATAGATCAATAAATAGGCGACTTCAAGAAAAGTAGACTTCTCAGCCAACTCTTCTATGGAATATCCACGATATCTTAATATTCCTTTTTCACCATCCAGGAAAGTAATAGCACTCTTAGTAGCGCCAGTATTTTTGTAGCCTGGATCGAGAGTAATTAGTCCACTCTGGCTTCTAAGCGCACCAATGTTGATGGCGGTCTCGTTTTCGGTACCTGTTACTAATGGAAGTTCAATGCTTTTATCTCCTACTTTTATTTCTGCCGTATCTTCTGCCATTTATTTAATGTGATTAAGTGAAAGGACTAATTAAATTTTACGCGAAAATAATAAATTATTGACTGATTGTAAAGTCTAATTATTGTTTAATATCAATGGAAGCCCATCTTTTCCGCCACCGATTACTACTATTTTTGCATTAGGCGATTTGGAAAGTTCGGTGGTCGCTTCGATCCCTCTCATTTTCAGCAACTCACTGGTCAAACTACTGTTGATAATCTTGTTAGCTGTCGCCTCACCTTCAGCCGCAATTCTTTTTCTCTCGGCCTCGCTTTGTTCCTTGTTTAGACGAAACTTATATGCCAACGCCTCTTGTTCTTGCTGAAGTTTATTTTCGATGGCTTGCTTTATCTGTGCAGGTAGATTGATAGCTCTGATGAGTAGGGCTTTCATCTCTACATTGTTGCTTTCATGGCTTAGAACCTCTGCAGTCTCGTTTTTGATCGCTGCTTCCACTTCGGATCTTTTGGTAGAGTAGATTTCTTCAGCAGTATATCGTCCCATAACCTGCCTTACCGAGGAGCGTACTTCCGGGATCACCAATACATTGATATAGTCACCCTTGAAATTTTCCTGTATGTCACCGATTTTGTTTTTCATTGGGGTAAATCTTACAGATACATCTACACTTAGTGATAAACCACTCTTGTCTAGTACATCCATGCTTTCTTCTACTTTGCTTTCAGATACATCATAGACATAGATAGTATTCCAGGGAGCTTTCATGTGCCATCCGGGTAGGATGATATTATCCTTGTCAAGTTGACCACTTACCGTGTAAAAAATAACGGCTCTTTGAGCGGGCGATATTTTGTAGAAAAGACTGGATGAAAGTCCAACGACTATGAAAAGGCCGAAGGCAATTATCAGTAAAAAAGGTAAAAATTTTCTATTATCCATCTTGATGAGATTTGATTTTAATGAAGATCAAAAGTACTATAAACAATTGGTAAAATGTGTTAGAATTGATTTTGGTTAGGTTTTTTGTTTTTTCTTTTTGGCAGCAGGAAATAGGATATTATTTAAGATGAGCCTATAGCCTGGCGAGTTAGGGTGAAGGTTGAGATCAGTTGGCTCTTCATTGACCAGATGCTGGTAATCTTCTGGATCATGACCACCATAAAAAGTCCAGAATCCCTTCCCAAACACTCCGTGAATATATTTGGCTTCATTGATTGATTTGGTCTCACCTAGCAGCACCACATCAGATTTTACCAGTCGTTTTTTAAACGCCGTAGTTTGACCCATAAATCCTTTGAGAATATGCTCATGATTTTGTGTGAGCATTGTAGGAATGGGATCCCATTTGGCAGAAAACTGAAAAAGTGTGAAGTAATCATTACTTTCTGTGAGTCCACGTTGATTAGGTTGAGTGTCGATATTCGAAAACTCATAGATATATGGGTTTCTTTCCAGTGTGAATTTTTCGAAAGCAAAAGTCTTATCAAAATCCAATTTGGACTGTGCTTGTGGGTCAGCCGGATCTCCATCGAACATGCTTTCGCAGATATCGACACCTTCCGCAGCCAAAGCAATATCATAAGTATCTGTTGCCGAGCACATGGCAAACAAAAAACCTCCTCCGGCGACAAAACCTTGTATTTTTTTTACAATTCCCAATTTGAGGTGAGATACTTTGGTGAATCCATGCTTCCTCGCAGATTCTTCATATTCCCGTTGCTGCTGTTGATACCATGGATAGTGCTGATAGACTCTGAAAAATCGACCATATTGTCCAGTAAAGTCTTCGTGGTGCAAGTGAAGCCAGTCATATTTAGGGAGCTCATCGTACATCAGTTCGTCGTCAAAAACTACATCATAAGGAATCTCTGCATAGGTCAGCACCAAGGTCACTGCATCATCCCAGGGCTGCTTACTCTTTGGTGAATAGACCGCTATTTTTGGAAATTTTTCTAGCGTCATCGCATCCATGTTGGACGATGGACTAGCGATATCGCTTAGTATAGTATTCGCCTGTGCATCAGAGATCACCAGATAGCTTACGCCTCTGATGATCAGCTCATTTTCAAAATTCTGATAGTACTTAAACATGAAGGCACCTCCCTTATAGTTGAGAAGCCAATCCACTTCGATTTCGTTTTGAAGTACCCAATATGCAATACCGTAAGCTTTTAGATGGTTAGCCTGTGTTTGATCCATAGGCAGTAGGATATGAGAACCCTTCAGTCCAAATGAAATCAACAGAAAGAATAGTAGAAGTCTGATACGCATGTTTACTTAAATTATATGCCAATTTACTAAGTCCTTTATTTTAAACTGAAAGTTTTAAATATTAGTTGCTTAGTTGTAATAAATTCGAGGGCTACACGTCTAAGGTAATAAGCAGTTATCTATGAACATAGTTGAAAATATAAGAGAAGCGATCGGATCTATTCTGGCCAACAAGCTAAGAACGATTCTGACTGCCGCTATCATTGCCATAGGGATCACTTCATTGGTAGGAATTCTTACTGCGATAGATGGTATTCAAAACTCGATTAACGATAGTTTTTCTAATCTGGGTTCCAACACCTTTGTGATTGGAGACATCGAGGAAGAACGTGGAAAAAAGAGCGGAGTCGCTCAGAAAACTTACCCACCACTGACTTTTCAACAAGTCTCACTTTTCGTAAAAAACTATACAGTCGGAGAGGTCACGTCTTTGTATACTCAAGTCACCAGATTTGCGCAAGTCAAATATAAATCGGAAGTAACCAACCCAAATATCAGCATTACCGGTGGTGATGATAACTTTCTATATGTAGAAGGCTATGATTTGGAAGAGGGTCGGAGCATATCACCCTATGAGCAGCAGAATGGATCTAATGTGGTTCTGATCGGACAAGAAGTATTCAATACCCTATTCAAGGAAAATGAACGTGTACTAAATCAGTCAATTTCATTTCTTGGTTCGAAATTTAAGATTGTTGGTGTGTTGGCAAAACAAGGAACCGAAGGTGGTCGGGCTGATCGGGCAGTCATAGTTCCTCTGGATGTAGCCAGGCGATTGGCAAAAAATCGCGCTCTCAACTACAAGATAGGAGTGGCAGTCAAGGACCCTACCAGAATGGACTACTTGATGGGAGAGGCTACAGGGCTGATGAAAACAATAAGAAAGGATGTGCCTGGTAGTGAAAATTCATTTGATATAGAAGAGAAAAAATCACTGGCAGAAAGACTCGGCGAGATCACAGGCTACCTTCGGATTGGAGGTTTTACTATTGGCTTCATTACCCTGCTTGGTGCTTCTATTGGCTTGATGAATATTATGCTTGTATCTGTGACAGAGCGAACAAGAGAAATCGGAGTTAGAAAGGCCATGGGTGCCACACCTAAACGAATCAGACAGCAATTCCTTATCGAGTCTATCGTCATTACTCAGATAGGTGGACTGGGTGGTGTGGTCCTTGGGTTCATCGTAGGCAATCTTATTTCAAATGCGCTGGCCGACACTTTTGTCGTACCTTGGTTATGGATGCTGGTAGGATTTCTCGTAGGTGTAGTTGTTGGGCTACTCTCCGGATATCTCCCAGCATATAAAGCTTCCAAGCTTGATCCGATCGTTTCTCTCCGTTTCGAATAAAAATTGTATTATTTTGGGATGTAGTTTCGTTAGGAGTAAAAATCTTCCGAAATTTACTCGATTCCCATAGTGTATAATGAAGCGAAATTTAATTTTTCTTATAATGCTTGTCTCCCAGACCTGTTTTGGGCAGGAGTTGCTTTTGTCAGGCGTGTACAAAGGACAGGGGTTGTATATTCAAAACCCTTATGATGCGGATTCCGGTGAGTTTTGTGTACAGGCGATTCATTTGAATGGTAAGAAAACCAAAACAAACCTCTCGCTTACAGCTGTACGTCTGGCTTTTAGGGATATCGATTTATATACGCCAGTATCTGTGAAGATTATTCACGGCGACAGTTGCAAGCCCAGGATTGTTAATCCCGAAGCCATTTTATATCACAGCAATTTCAAATTTGACAGCCTGGTACTCAACGACTCCATTATGCATTGGTACACCAAGGGAGATCGTCGTGATGGGAAATACATTATTGAAAAGCTCAAAGGGGAGTATTGGGACATTGTAAAAACGCTCAGATCCAAAGGTAGATTCGACGGCGCGCAATACGTGTTCTTTCCAGAGCACACAGAAGGTGGTAATAAGTATAGAATAAAATATGAGTTACCAGAAGGGAGATATTTGTATTCGTTAGAAATGGAGCATTATCACTACCCTGAGGGGGTAACCTTTTCGCCACGGGTAGTTACAGATAAGATGATATTTTCGAGAGAGGCGTCCTATGAAATATTCAGAGGAGATGAGAGTATCCTCAAAGGTAAAGCCAAAGAAATTCCGCTTCGAAGGTTGGAGCCTGGTGATTATTCAATTGTCATCGAAGGCGAAGAAGATACTTTTGTAAAGAAGTAGCTATTTCTTACTTGTACAGGACAAGTTGCCATTCACTTTCTTAAAAAGCAATTAATACAAGCCGAGTTGTGGTGCCAATAATTCAATCCTGATATCATAAAGACATGATCTTTGGAATGATTAGCCAATAAGTGCTGACTCCCGAAACTTAGTTGATAATATTCACTCCAAAGAAATTGCTTAGCACCACCATGATGAATAGTAATCCCAAGAGTGCCGGGCAGATGTATCTTACTGCCAGACCAATAAATACTTTTACTCTGGAGTCGTGATATCCTTCATACCCGATGGCCAGCTCGTCATTCAGATTTTCTTTCTTCCAGACATGTCCAGCGAATGTTACGATCAGGAAGCCTCCCAATAGCAACATGCAATCTGCCAAATGACCCAAAAAGTCCATGAAGGTAACAGCATTCTCTGAACCTATATAGGTGGTGAAAGAGGTGAACATATCACTATAGCCGTTGCCCAATAAGGAGGGTAATCCTACTAAAAAGACTACTCCAGCTGTAATGATGGTGGCTTTAGGACGGCTCATTTTATACTCATCCACTACATACGAAACTGGTACTTCTAGTAGGGAGACAGTGGAGGTCAAAGCGGCGAATGACAATAAAAGGAAGAAAAAAGCGCCTAAAACGGTACCGAGACCACTACCCAAAGATTCAAACACGCTTGGCAGAGTCGCGAAAATCAAACCAGCTCCACCTTGGATGTTGGACATGTCCCCACCTGTACTATAAGCTACGAGTGGAAAGAGCATCAGTCCTGCAAGAAAAGCTATGCCTACATCGAAGAAGGTCACTGAAACTGAAGCAGAAATGATATTCTCCTTTTTCGAAAGATAACTACCGTATGTAATGATGGTACCCATACCAAGTGACAATGAAAAGAACGATTGTCTTAGTGCACCTCCAATGGTTTTAAGGTTTATTTCTGAAAATTCTGGAATCAAATAAAATTGCACACCTGTCATGGCATTGGGTAGGGTGAGAGAGTAGGCAAGCAAGCCCAGGATCATTATAATCAGGGAAGGCATAAGAATCTTTGCTCCTTTTTCAATACCTGCTGAGACTCCTCTGGAAACTACATAGGCTGTGAAACACATAAATATCACGGCATAGATACCTGTAGTACTCACATTCGACACATATGAACCAAATTCACGACCGACGCTGAAATTGCCTTGTGCCATCTCAAAGAAATACCCGAGGGCCCAACCGGCAACTACATTATAAAAAGATAGAATCACAACACCAGCTATGATTCCCATCTTGCCGATAATATTCCACTTATTATAACCAAGCGCATTGAATGCCCCAACTGCATTTTTGTTGGTCTTTCTTCCAATTGCGATTTCAGTGACCATCACAGGGAAGCAGAGCAAAAAACAAAAGATCAGATAAAGTACAACGAAGGCCGCACCTCCACCAGCTTCTACCTCGAAAGGAAACTTCCATATATTGCCTAACCCAACAGCTGAGCCAGCTGCTGCCAAAATGAACCCTAATCGATTGCTGAAATTTCCTCTTCCTGCCATTTTCTATTGTTTAATCATCCACCTTAATCCTGCCCATATTGGATAGATGCATAAGGTAAGAAAGTAGTTTTGGTGTTACATCAAACCACGAATATAAATGAGGAAATGGAATAACCATCATTTTTTTTAACAAAGGCAAAATGGGGTGATTTACGACCTATACTTTAGCCGTCTGGCCGACATATTTAAACATTTTCTTTTCTTTGATCAGGTGAGTGACCTTATAAGGAACAAATTCTTCCCATCCAGGTTCGCCTTTCTCAATCATATCTAGTACATGATCAGAGATGATGTGTAGGTTTTCAGTTTTGGCCTGATCAATGTCTTGAATGTATTGATTGCTGATGAGGTGCTGAAAGAGGAACTTTAGATGCTCTGCCGGTTGAAAGTTTTCAATAGTTTGTAGCTCCTTATTCTCATCAGTCTGGCTAGGATAGACAAGCACCTGCTGATTGGCAGCAAACAATTTACCGAACGCCTCCATAATTCCGCCCGCCAGGTCTTGGTAATATTCTTCTTCAAATAGCCTCGCCAAATTATTGATTCCGAGTATAAATGCAATTTTTCCTTTTCTCGTTATCCTCCCGAGATAGTTGGCGATTTTGTAGTGCTCATAGTAGTTTGAAATCAAAACAGTCTGACTCAGAGAATTCAGCAAATCGACACGATCCAGAAAATCTTTCTCATCGATATCCCCTTCAAGTGTCAAATCTTTTAATGTCAGCTCTGCCATGACCTCAAGCGGTTCGCCCAGTTGTTTCTTAAATTGACGCACTCCCGCAATCATCATGTCTACATTGACATTAGTAATTGGTCTGAACCTGCCTCTGAGTACGCACACATTTTTTTTATAAAGGAAGGAGGAGGGCTGTTTTACTTCTCCGTTCTGATCAAAAATGGCAGCTTTTGTTAGTCCATTCTTTACCAATTTCAAGCTCATCAGTCGATTGTCTATCCCTTCAAAAGCTGGACCTTCTAGTCTAAACATATCGATTTCAATTCTGTCCTTGCTGAAATTATCAACAATGGAGGTCATCAGTAACTCAGGGTCTTCATGATGATTGAAGCAACCATAGATCAGATTCACACCTATTTTGCCCAGAATCTCTTGCTGCCAGATCATATCAGGATCCTTTAATATGACATGTATGATACAGTCATTAGGAGGAGAGAGTGGTGAAAGCTCGAATCTCAAACCAATCCATCCATGGCCTTGATTGGATTTTTGATAATTGATGGTCTCAACAGTATTTGCAAAAGCGAAGAATTTGGTTTTACCTGATCGGTGTGTCAACCTTTTAGACAGCAACGCATACTCTTTGTTGAGCATTTTGAGCAATTTATCCTCGCAGACATATCTTTTGGTCTCCCCGTATATGGCATCGGAGAAGTTCATGTCATAGGCAGACATGGTTTTGGCGATGGTACCCGAAGCGCCACCTGCTTTGAAGAAATTGGAGGCCACTTCCTGACCAGCTCCAATTTCGGCTAAGGTGCCATAAATTGACTCATTTAGGTTTAGTGAAAGTGCCTTTTCTTTGGTAGTGTGTACTCCTTCTTCCATTTTTTCTTTGCTTTAGCAAAATTATCAACAAGGTAAACGAAATGAAAAGGTTGGTCTCTTCATTTTTACTATTTTTGATAATTATTTAATTTAAAAGATGCCTTTAGTCAATTTATTGAGCTTATGAGCGTTTAGTCTAATAATAAATAACTCCATCTTTGATACTTGCCTTATTACTTAACGACACCATTACACTAGACGAACGCATCATTTGGGCGGGTTTTGCTTTCTTTTCTCTTTTTCTTCTTGGAATAATTGCTGCATATATTGATTCACTCAACCTTTTCTACTATCGAAAGGTCAATTTTCGCGTAGGGGATATTGAAATTACCTATTGGTACAAGTGGAAACTATTCACCAGCAAAGGCTCACCATTTTTTATATGGCGCAAAATGAAAATGAAGAACCATGTCACTAATATGGAATCAGAATATGTCTTAGATCCTGTAAGTGAGAAGGGACATATCCTTTACTTCTATTTTGATCACAACTATAAGACCCACACAGGAATGCTTTTTGACTCTCTTGTTGTCCGAGATTCGGATATTTCAATGGGGTTTGATGTATACTCTTTGGATTATCTTGGCCGCCACTATGTATATGAAAGGAGAGAAGAAGAAACTGAGTATCTCGGGATGATCGAACGCGGACAATTCTACAGGTCTGAGGGTATGTTCAGAAATGTAGAAAGCCGTGAGCTAAACTACTAATCTGACTTTCCATAAAGTCTGTCAAATTACGAATATTCTTCACAAACCTTATTTCACCTCGTAGGCAGCTACCGTATTACCAAAAAAAGTAGGCACCAGTAGTAGATTTTCGCTTTGGATAAAACAGATATCTGCAGCATTTTTTCCTTTAGATTTTGTATCGAGCAGAAGAGATGTATTTCCCTGATTGTCTACAAAATGAACTTCGCCATTCCAGTTAGAAACCAGGTAGTTTTCACCTATGGCAACAATACCGTCTCCACCCTCAATTCCACTAGCTACAAGTGTTTTGGTTTTGGTATTTCGGTCTACACGATAAAACTCACCTCCGCCATATGAGGCCACCATAAGCTGGTCGCCTTGCGCCAGCAACCCGTTGGAACCGTGAAATGCACTGTCGTTCATCCAAAATTTCATGGAGCCATCAGTGAGTTTATGAATATTGTTCAGGTTAGAATCTGATATTAAGATATCTTCTGTATCAGTGATTGTGATGTCATTTAGGAATTGGGCATTACCTACCAGATATCTTTTGACGATTACCCCACTAGGGATATCGATTTCTACTACCTCGTCTATGTTGGTCACAAACAAGCTGCTATCTATGATTCCCATGCCTTTGGGTGCAGAAATCTCTGTTACCCAGTCGAGATCGATCACCTCACCGCTTGTTGAAATGATAGAAATGAAACCGTCGTTGTCTTTAGCTGTAGGCGGTACTGAGCCAATATTGGAGACATACAAAACGTCTCGAAATTCATCATAAATAACAGACTCTGATGTAGTCATCAAAGTATCTGTTTCCCAGACTTTTACTAGCTGAGGAGCGGATATGGAGGGAGAGGAAGTAGATTCCTGTTCTTTTTGCTGAGCTGGTTGACAGGCTAAACCCAGGATCAGCAGACAAACGAATAGTAGATTAGATTTTATCATGGAATAAAGTATAATGTTTGAAACGAATTTAATAAAACGACCGCATAAAAAAACGGCAATTTCAAAATGTTCATCAGAAATTTTGAAATTGCCGTTCCACGATTTGTTTGAGAGTGGACTTAGTCGTTGACCACCACTTTGTCCATTTTATCTCCTTGTTCGATTTGGTCAATGACTTCCAGACCTTCTACTACTTTACCAAATACGGTATGGTTTCTATCTAAATGAGCAGTGTTGGTTCTGCTGTGACAGACGAAGAATTGAGAGCCACCAGTGTTTCTACCTGCATGTGCCATTGAGAGTACACCTCGATCATGGAATTGATTGTCGCCATCCAGTTCGCAGTCGATGCTATACCCAGGTCCACCGGCGCCGGTACCATCCGGACAGCCCCCTTGTATCACAAAATCAGGAATAACCCTATGGAAGGACAAACCGTCATAAAAGCCTTTTTTGGCCAAATCAGTAAAGTTCTTAACTGTATTAGGAGCATCTTTTTCGAAAAACTCCAACTTCATTACACCCTTTGAGGTGTGGATTTCTGCATTCATAGTATCTAGTTATTATTACAAAGTCACAAATCTAAATTCTTTTGCTCAAATACCTATTAATTAATGCAATGCAAGCCAAAGTGAAGGAAATAGAACCCATTGTATTGTATTCAAAGGAGCCGTTCCAGACGACATACTTTAAAAAAGACACATAAGATTTACTGTTGTCATTGAATTCTGTGATACAAGTATCAGTATAATTATTAATTTCGGCTATTGATATATTCATTAAACCCAAACCCATGAGCAATGCTTTGAAAATAGATATGCACACGCATATCTTGCCCAAAAAATTACCTGACTTCGCTAAAAAATTCGGGTATGGAGATTTCATTCATCTCGTTCATAGAAGACCTCATTATGCGGATATGATGAAGGGTGGTGAGTTTTTCAGAGAAATCAATGAAAACTGCTGGGATGCTCAACTTAGAATTGACGAATACGCCAAATTCAACACTACCTATCAGGTAGTTTGTACGATCCCGGTGATGTTTAGCTACTGGGCCAAGGCAGATGACTGCCTGGAGCTTTCAAAATTTCTCAATGACGACATTGCCCAACTGGTCAATGATTATCCTAAGCACTATATCGGCCTGGGTACGGTACCTATGCAATCACCCAAGCATGCGGTAAAGGAACTGGAGCGACTGAAGTCCTTGGGAATTCCTGGAATTCAGATTGGCTCGAATATCAATAACAAAAATCTAAGCGAACCCGAGTTTCATCCTATATGGGAAGCCTGTGAAGCTCTTGATCTGGCTGTCATGATCCATCCTTGGGAGATGATGGGCCGAGAGCATATGTCAAAGTATTGGCTGCCCTGGTTAGTAGGTATGCCTGCAGAGACCTCTCGCGCAGCCTGCTCTCTAATCTTTGGTGGGGTGCTTGAAAAATACCCTGAAATTAGATTCAATTTTTCTCATGCCGGAGGATCACTTTTGGCTACAATCGGCCGTGTAGAACATGGATTCAACTGTCGCCCCGATCTCGTTGCAGTAGACAACCCCATAAACCCTAGAGCATATCTCGGCAAATTTTGGGTAGACTGTATCACCCATGACCTTCCATATCTCAAGTATATCATAGAAATGATAGGTTCTGAGAAAATTACACTGGGTACTGATTACCCCTTTCCACTGGGAGACTTGGAAATAGGAAAATTTATCGAGGAAAGCGATCTGGCTCAGAGTCATAAAGACAATATTATGTATCAATCCACACTGGATTGGCTTGGCTTCAATCAGGCTGATTTACTTTTTTAATAACAATTCTCTCTCAGCTTAAATTCCATTTGATGCTGCCTGTTTGCCCAATGCAACCGGACTAATTTCCATGACTATCAGAGTGCTAGCAATACTTTTCAATAATTATTGCTAGATATTGATGTCATTCTATTCTGACTTGTCCTTATATACATTGAGAAAGTAGTATTTCAAAAATGGACAGCAGTCCACGACTACCTATTGATATAAGTCATTATTGAAATTAGCCATCGTCAATTTTAGGAATTATTCTTCCTAAACAATTGCAAAATAATAGTGGTGCCTAACACTATTATTATAAGATCGGTTTTTCAAAGATCCTGCTCTATATCAATACTTATTGTATTAATAAAACAGAAATCATGAAAAAGATCCTTGCATTACCAATTTTAGCAGCACTATATAGCTTGTTGTTTTCGACTCATCTTCAGGCCAGTCTATATTCACCACGATCAGCACTCGAATTTCAACAGGCTACCAAAATGCGTATTGCAATAGAATCGAATTATATAAGATTTTTTGCCAATGGCAACGAACGTATGACCCTTGATGTGAACGGAGATTTGGGCCTTGGTACAGTCTCACCAGACGGGTACAAACTCAATGTGAAAGGTACCGCTCGAGTGACAAAATTCCTGGATATTGGTAGAGAAAGATCTAGCGATGCGTTTCAAGAAGGACTCTTTGTTCAGGGCAGCGCAGATTCAAGAACCTGTTTTCAGCTGGCTACCAAGGGTCACTCCGGGTCACATGCCATGCTGTTTAGTGCATACAAAAGTGCTGCACAGCAGTCTGGCAATCTGGTGGCATCTGGCAATACAAAATTTCATGGAAATGCGGGTAGCTATCAAAGTGGTGCGGCCATGATTCATTACTATGGCAATAAGGGAGGAATGGGATTTTATATTTCAGAAATTTCTACCGGGGCAGATACGGATGTGGCTTGGGGAACACCCAAACTAAAAATCCAGCGAGATGGTGCTGTAGGGATCAATACTAATGATCCTCAAGATGCTTCTTTGCATGTCTACAGAAATGCTACAATGGGAGGGTGGACCAATGGAATCACCGAGGCTTCAGCCACGCTTAGAATTCAAGATTCAGGTACAAGTATGTATCTTGATGGAAATGCACTTGTCACTACAGGTGATCTGCATTTAGGCACGCGAGATGGAGATTATATTGCAATAGCAACTAATTCGGTGGAGAGAATGAGAGTAAAGCCGAATGGCAATGTAGGGATCGGTACTACCACTCCAAATAATAAGCTGCAGGTAGTCGGCAACATCCACGCAAACTCCTATTCTGCCGTGTCCCCGCCCTCCTGGCCAGATTATGTTTTCGAAGAGTCCTACGAACTCAGCGAGCTGGCTGAAGTAGAGCGTTTCATTGAAACTAACCATCACCTACCTGAGATTCCTAGTGCTGCAGAAGTGAAAACCGATGGAGTGAAATTGGTGGAAATGCAAGCCAAGCTACTGCAGAAGATCGAAGAGCTTACCTTGTATTTGATCGAGCAGGATAAAAAACTGGGAACTCAAAATGGAATGATAAAAGCTCAGCAGCAAAGGATATTAAGTCTGGAAAAATGGGTTCTTGACTAATGTAAAGAGGAGCCATCTTCTGCTGACTTGCCTCCTGAGATAGGTATTCAGCGATGTGTAAGGTAATTCAAAGAAGCCAAATTAAGATTATGAAATTATTGACTACAAGTAAAGTTTGTTGTTCGCTATTGGTGCTCTATATCTGTTTTTGGAATGGCAAGGACATTCAGGCTCAGGATGAGCCTTCCTCTGATCAGATACCTGCTGGTTTTGGAGTCAATGCGCTTCAAACCTCAGAGAATTTAAGCTCAGGGGTACTCAATATCAACTTGCCCATCGAAAGCCATATTCTCCCTATTTCACTCAATTATACGACCTCAGGGATCAAAGTCAGCCAACGGGCAAGTATAGTTGGTCTGGGTTGGAATTTAACTGCTGGTGGTGAGATTACCCGTCAAGTAAGAGGCCAGCCTGATGACTATGAAGAAGGCTATAGTGGATTAAATCAGCGTGGACAATATGTGGACGAATTCGGACCAATCATTGCCGAAGGTCAGAATAATAACGGACTCAGTACAGTTTGGGACAGCGAGCCGGATCTGTATTCTTTTAACTTTTTGGGACACGGGGGCATGTTTACCTTGGATTACGAGAGAAATGTCATCAAGTTGACTCCCAATAACTTCAGGATCACTGCCAAGTTTGTTAATGCTTCAACAGACTATTTTGAATTTACCATTGTAGATGAGCAGGGTAATACCTTTCTATTCGATAAACGTGAAGAAGTGACTACTATCAGAAGCGGCTATTCAAAATCGTATGATAGAAAGTGGCACCTCACTCAAATCACCCAATATCAAACGGGTTACCAAGTGGATCTGGCATATGAGCGTTTTGAAGAATACACCGAAACCAATATTTTCAGAAGCAAAACATTGGAAGACAATGATATTTCCAAGGAGAAAGAGGAGCCTGTAGATGAAGAGGTTGACAACAGCTGGACCCCATGGCTACTCAGCCAAATTGTGTTGAATGAAACTCAAATCAATTTTGATTATTCCAGTCAACCTTCTAGTGGGACACAGCAGAGCAAGCTACAACGTCTGGATCATATTACATATTCAACTCATGGAGTGGAAGTTCAAAAGTACACCTTTGAGTATAAGCATTCTCTGCGCTCTTTTATACCCAGAATGATGTTGGCTGGAGTGACCAAGAGTACTTTGGATGTGGTCATGTATCAGTTTACCTATTTTGGAGAACAAAACGGAGAAACTCTACTTCCTGATTACAATTCTATAAAGCAGGACCATTGGGGATTTTATAATGATAATACCGCTTTATCATCTTTTCCAGTTGATGGGGCTAATAAGGAGCCTTCATTGCCACATACTAGATCCCATTCTCTCAAAAAAATATATGATGCCTTTGGGAGTTACCAAGAATTCGACTATGAGTTAAATCAATACCATGACGGGTCGAACAACCAACAAGCAGGCGGTTTGAGAATAGCCCATGTATTCAAAGGGGAAGAAAACGGAGATCGCTATAAGGTAAAATCATACCAATATGATCAGAACGCCACTTCCAGTGGGCACTTGTATGCAATTCCACAATATTCTTATAGTACTGAAGAATTAAATACCCAAGAACCGCTGCATTCCTTTGTGGATATCAAGCAATATAGTGTGCATCGAGACCGATCCATGGAGCAACTAACCGATCCCATGGGACGACATATCGCCTACAAATATGTAAAAGTCATCGACGCTAATCTCGGCTATACGCAAACCCAATTTCATGTATTTGAAGATGATAAAAGTGTATTTGAAACTGGCGTTTTAGACATAGAATTCATGGTCTATGGAACCTCCTATGTTTCAGGGTATGATAATTCAGAATCTCCTGGCCCCTTTGGTAGTAGAAAATTTTCAGGATCCACCGTAGGGCTGCCTAAGGTAATTGAAGTCAGAAGAGATGACGAAGCATTATTGAGTAAAGAACAATTCGAATATGAATATGACATACCTGATGCTAAGAATGCTTGGGGCTTCCATTTTTTGAAGGTACGTAATATTACTAACGAAGGAGAATTGTCTGCTAATCAAAGTCAATACCTCACGGGTGTATATGACAATAAATTGGGTCAAGCATTACTAATTAAAAAGTACTCTACCAGCTATGAATCTAGCGACGAATCTAAATCATTGACTGTCGTAACAGATTACATATATCACTCCGGGGATTATACACTACTCGACACTCAAACTACCTACCGATTGGGAGGTGAGGCTCAAACGCAGTCAGCTAAAACTGATTATGTGATAATGGAAGTAGATCATACTGATCATAAAAAAGCCGACGAAGACCACATCGTTCAGGCCATAGATAAACGCTTTACCTACATTAATGGCGAGGAAGTATCAAAAATTGAAAATGTCTATTATACTGATAGGCTGAGGCTTAAAAATCAAAAATCGTATGTCTATGAGTCAGGAAATCCATATTTGATTGGAGATATTAACTATAAGTATGATGGTGCTGGTAAGGTGGTGGAAATATTGGATAATCTAACAGGTAAAGCTTCATCGCAAATATGGGATCGAAACGGCACAGTTGTAGTCGCTAGCATTAACAATGCCGAAGTGGAGGCATGTGCCTATAGCAGTTTTGAAGATGTATCAAGCAATGGGTGGGCTGGTTTGCTCCCAGTTTTTACCCTAGAGCAAATTGGATGCGTGTCGAATGAAGGTATTGAGGCCTGTAAAAGCAAATGTGCAGAACCAGACAATGATTGTTTTGCATTATGTGACCGATGTGCCATTGATCCGGTGAATATCTCTAAAGGTATATTTGGTGATTATGCCTATCAATTAGAAAAAGGGAGTCTCAGTAAGTATTTGCCAGCCAATGATACTTACCTGCTCAGTTATTGGAAAAAAGAGGGTACGTTGTCTGTGTCAAATCTTTCTGCCAATGACCTAGTATCCACCAAGAGGATGAAAGGTTGGACATTTGAAAAAAGAATAATTACCAAGAATGCTACAGCTGGAGCCATCACTATTTCAGGAACCGCGGTAATCGATGAGTTGAAAATATACCCCAAAGAAGCGCTGATGACTTCCCTCACTTTTAATCCGGCATTGGGTAAAACCTCAGAAACTGATGTCAACGATCAAATGATCTTTTATGAACACGACGAGGCAGGGAGAGTTGTGGCAGTCAGGGACATAAACCTAGATATACTATCTAGCCAGTCTTATCATATTGCTCCATTCCTGAACGTAGATGAGTCAAAGATCACTGCTTTTCCGTATGCTGGATCAAGTCAATTATTTATTGTGTCCAATGCGACATGGACCATCACTGATGATGTCGACTGGATCAGCGTGAGCCCATCTTCCGGTGATCGTAACCAGGCAGTAACCGTTGCCTATTCAGATAATTTTTCAGATGCAATCAGAACAGGAAATATCACTATTGCTGTAGCAGGAGTAAACAGTGCAGTGGTTCCGTTGGAGCAGGAATTGTTCCCGGAAAGTGAGCTTAGTTCATCTACTACATCAGTATTCGCTGGTACTACCACGGTATTGGTAGAAAGCACTGTGCCCTGGACAGCTACTGTGAAGTCCGAGTGCTGTATAGATATTGACCTCAATGGTGGGGTCAATCAGGTGATTGGAAAAGGCGATGGTAGTTTTAGCATAACTAAATCAGGCACTGAATTGTCTTGGATAGAAGTAAAAACTTACGACAATGAACATAGTATTATTATATGGGCTTATCCTACCCCACCACCTCCTCCTTCTGTTTTGAGCTTAAGTGAATCCTTTATTGAAGTAGGTTACCATTTGGGGAGGACTAATTTTGACATTACATCCAATATAGCATGGGAAATCACTGAAACAGCAAATTGGTTCAGTGTCAATCCTACTAATGGAAATGGAGATCAGCAGATATCCATTTCCTACGATGCTAACATTGCATGTATTGCACGATCCGGTAACCTCATCGTATCCGCTACTGATCAGAGTGATGTAGACGATGCAAGTATGACACTACGACAGAATCATGATGACTCATTTTGTGTATCGTCCACTACTGTAAGTACCCCCGCTACCATACGAGTAGATAGTGAGGTATCATGGTCTGCGAGTATAAGTACCCAGCCATCAGGTGGGGAAGTAACGCTTAGCAATTTTACAGGAACCAGCGGTGACGGCAGTTTTAAAGTAAACTATACACACTTCGACATAGAAGAAAGGGAGTCAGATTATGCCACAGTGGAAGTAACTACGATTAGCGGAAAGGTGAGGACAGTCGTGGTTCAACCTACCATCCCTCCCCCTCCAGCTCCTATTTTGAGTGTCAACCCATCTTCTATTGATGTGACTTATTCTTCTGGCACAGCCACTCTTAATGTAAACTCCAATGTAGCCTGGCAAATCACCGAATCCACTGCTTGGTTGAGCGTCAGTCCCACCAGTGGACAAGACAATGAGTCAGTAACCATATATTATGGAATCAACAACACGAAAACCACCAGAAGTAGTGAGATAAAAATCTCAGCAAGTGGTAGCGGGGTAAGTGATGCTCTAGTTAGCCTGCAGCAGGGGTTTGACGCCACCAGTTCCCTTTCTGTATCACCGACAAGTGTGGGGTCAGCAGGTGGCACCATTCAGGTGTACAGCAATACCTCATGGTCGGCCAGGATAAGTAGTCAACCTTCTGGAGGAATGCTGTCGCTTAGTAGTATCACTGGAACGGCTGGTGATGGCAGCTTTAGAATAAGTTATTCTGACAACGGCATAGATGAAGGAGGGAATGATTACGGTGCGGTGGAAGTATCAACGATTGACGGAAAGAAAAAAACTATAGTAGTTACCCTTTAACAAATGAATAAAATACACATGAAGCCTATTCAATTGATACGATTAGCAAGGATGATTTTTATAGTATGCGGTTTAATTATATCCAAGCATGGCACTAAGGCACAAAATCTGACCACTTCAAAAAACCATGTAGTCACTCGCTCAGCAAAAGTGGCAGGTATTAAAAGTGTGGAAGATATGGTCGAGGAAAATCAATCAGAGGTAAGGGTTGTTGTTAACTATACCGACAGATTAGGAAGGCCAGACCAGCAAATCGTCATCGGAGCCTCTCCAAATGGCAAGGATATCGTCTCCTTTCATCAATACCAGGAAACCTCAGGTTTGGAAACCAAGAATTATTTGCCCTACGTTTCGGCAAGTGCCACTAACGAAGGCGCTTATATTCCTTCGGCGTCAACTGATCAGGCCAACTTTTATTTGTCTGCGTCTCATATCGATCACGATACTGCTCCCTGGAGCGAAGTAGAAATCGAACGGTCCCCGTTTAAAAGGGTACTGAAAAGCGGCGGCTTGGGCAAAGGATATCAATTAGCTGACAGCTACTACACTTCCACTGATTTTAAACTTAACGAAACTACTGATAAGGTATTGGAATGGACAACCAACGACCAGGGTGACCTGCACTTAGAGGCCAATGTTTATTTTCCATCTGAATCACTCATAAAGTCTACAGTGAAAGGCCCCGAATATGAAGAAGGTAATAACAACCATCAGACCATCACATTCACCAACTATAAGGGCCAAAAGATATTGATTCGGCACTTCAATGACACCGAGCAATTCGACACTTATTATGTTTACGATGACTTTGGTAGACTTATCTACGTGGTTCCGCCAGAAGCGGTGCGTGTAGGTCAATTGCCGGTCGTGGAATATTATGACCCTAATCAACTAAACATCTTTACCAGCTCACAAGCATTTCCAGCGACAAGTCCTACTAATACGGTCTATTACGTGGCTAAAAACAAGTCCGTAGCTCTAAACGAAGGGCTTGTTTTGGAGGAAGGTTTTGATATAGGTATGATCCCTGAAAATGGAGTAGTCACTGGGTATGAACCTGTACCGGATATAGATCAGTATCTTTTCAAAAACAAATATGACAATAAAGGTCAACTCGTGATCAAAAAAGTACCTGGAGCTGAAGAGATTCATTATATCTATGATATCAGCGGAAGATTGATCTTAAGCCAGGATGGCAAACAAAGAACCAATGAAGAATGGACCTTTACCAAGTATGATCAACATGATCGACCGATACTCACAGGTGTCGTGACTGACGAAAGAAATAGAACAACACTTCAGCTCTATTTAAACACAGAGATTGTTGAAGGAAAGAGATTTGAATCTCGTGGGAGTGTCATCCATGGTTATACGGATAATGTATGGCCTAAAGGTGTAAATGCGGATGACTACCTAGTAGTTAGCTATTATGACGATTACGCATTTATCGATGGCAACTGGACAGGGTTTGCCCATGATACGAACAATGGTATCAATGACGAGGCCTCCCTGCTGATGCCTCGCGGGCAGGAAACCGGAGGCAAAATCCGTGTCCTGAGCAGCTCAAGTACTCAGTGGCTCAAGTCTGTAAAGTACTACGATGAAGACTTGCAGCTGATTCAGGGTATTTCTGATCATCACCGTGGAAACCTTGAAAAAGTATATACGCAATACAACTGGTTGGGAGAAGTAGTCAAAACTCGATTCACTCATAAAGTGAATGCTTCTAAAACGCTTACCATCGATGAGCGATATGTATACGATGATGGTGGACGGCTACTCGAGCAGTATCATAGTACCGACAACGAACCCGAAATCCTTATTGCAAGTATGAGTTACAACGAAATGGACGAACTCATAGAAAAAAACCTCCACAAGCAAAGCGACGATACTTATGTGCAATCGGTGGACTATCGCTACAATATTCGCGGTCAGCTGATCAATATCAACAAGGCAGATGGTGGTGTGCATACCGGAGATACAGATGATAACCCTGATCGCTTTGGTATTAATCTCTATTATGAAAGCTCACCAAGCGGATTGACCTTTGAGTCTGACAATCCTTCTAATCTTGCGGGCACAACCTGGAGCCATCCTGACATGGAGACTGATCAACGCGCCTATGGGTATAGCTACGATGGAGCTAACCGCCTCACAGGAGCAGAATACAACGAAAAAGATGGTGGAGTCTGGGGGACTAAGAAGAATCACTTCAACGTAAGCGACATCACGTACGATCGCAATGGTAATATTAAGACTCTAAGCAGAAAGCATAACAATACCCTGGTGGACGACTTAGAATATAGCTATGACGGCAACAAACTCTGGACTATCGATGATGTGACCAACGAAGACGAAGGGTTCAAAGATGGAGCGGAAGGTGCTGAAGAGTACGATTTCGATGAAAATGGAAATATGATCCGCGACGACAACAAACTGATCACAAGTATCTCCTATAATATGCTAAATAAGCCCGAAATTATTACGTTTAGCAATGGCGATCATATCGACTACCTCTATGATGCTGCGGGAACCAGACTGAGGATGTCAGTGACTACAGGCAGCGATACTTTCGTGACCGATTACAGCAGTAGACTGATATACGAAGAGGACGAGCTTACGCTTATTCCCATGCCTCAGGGAAGAATCGTGGTGGAAAAAGTCGCCGACGACTACAACTATGACTATCAGTATCACCTAACGGATCACTTGGGTAATACACGATCCACAGTAGCTCCACTGGTCAGGGTATATAAAGCCACCATGGAATCCGAAAATGCAGGGGTAGAAGACAATCAGTTTTTGAATTTGGCGGCCTATCGAAATCTGGACGCTGCCAACGCCAAGTATGGTGATGAAAGTGCTCGACTCAATGCCGATGACGACAAAATGATCGGACCTGCCAAAGCATTGAAATTATATGCCGGAGATGTAGTAGATTTAAAGGTGTTTGCTAAATATCAATCTACCGCTAATTCCACGCAGGCAACTACCAGTGTGATGCTCTTCGATGCCCTGGCTGCGGCTTATGGCATTGGTGGCAGTGGCGAACTCTTTACAGCATTTCAAGGGCAGTTTGGTGCAGCATCATTGTTTGTGCAAACTCAAAACGAAGTGCCGGCAGCTTTCATGAACTACATTTTTTACGATGAAAATTATGAAAACCCACAATTTGGACACGTTCAGGTAAGTAGTGCGGCCGAATCGGACTTTGAAACCCTTACACTTAGCGTAACAGCCCCGGCAGATGGATATATGTTCACTTATTTGAGCAACGAGAGCTCGCTCGACGTAGATGTCTACTTTGACAACTACCAAGTGACACATACCTCGAGTGCTTCGGTCTTACAAGCCGACGACTACTACCCGTTCGGTTTGCCGATCACTGGCAACAAATACGAAGAGCCTGGAAATAAAAACAACCGCTTCCTTTACCAAGGTAAAGAGTGGCAGACGGCCTTGGCGCTGAATCTTTATGATTTTCATGCCAGACAGTATGACCCGGCGACTGGGCGATTCCTGAGCAGCGATCCGCAGAATCAATTTGCATCCGGTTATGTCGGGATGGGTAACCAACCGACAGTGGGTGTTGATCCTGATGGGGAGTTCGCATGGATTCCTTTCGTGATTGGGGCGGTGATTAATGTCATAGCTAATCGTGATAGGATTGATAATGTAGGAGAATTTTTGAGTTATGCTGTGGTCGGAGGAGTATCTGCTTCTATTGGGTCAGGAGTTTCCGGGGCTAATATTGTATTTGCCAATACGCTTGCTTTAGCGAGTGCTTCTACATTCAATTCAGCTGGAAATTATATTGTTAATGGTGGAGAAGGCAATATCTACACAAGTTTTGGCGGTGTTTCAATGAATTGGTCTCAGGGTGACTTTGGGTATTTGGGAGAAAAAGGAAACTCAACTCTAGAAAATATCGGATATGGATTGGGGGCTTTGGCGAATGTTGCTGATATTAATAAGGTCATTAATAGTACAGATGCAACTCTATATACAGAGAAAAATGATGCTATTTCGCATAGTGCTATTGTTGACGATAAAACTGGAAGCCCATTAATGTCATATGGGCCAGCTGACGATAAGATTGGAGGTACTCCTCCTAGCATTAAAGATCGGATTCCTGCTGCCAAACCAGCATTGAGAGAAGCAGGAGGGTACAAGAAATTTGGCCTTGCTATTCGAAAAAGTAAATCTGATTTTCATGTCTATACTGACTTGCCAGTTGATGTAACAGTAAATAAACACACGGTAGGATTAGTGAGGTCATTAGGTAAAGTCCTTCCATATCAGGGTTGCACTGTAAATTGTACAAATATGGCATCACTTTCGTTATGGCTCAATGGAATACCAAATATTGGCATTCATCCATATTTTTTATATGCGTCTACATGGGCATATTCAAATGGAATTAGAGCAGACTTATTTTCTTATCATTTACAAAATCATAAATAATTATGAAGATACTAGCAGCGCTATTAACGATAGCTTTTGGCATGGACGATTCAATTGATCAACAAAAAGAACAAGTATTTATATATGAATACAGTACTAAAATCTATGGACAGGCAATAATCGGTTTCTTGATTGTCGATAGTATGTCAAATATGACTCAGACTGTTTTTAAACTAAGTTGCAAGGGTAAAAAAACTGTTAAAATAAAAAAGAGCTCAAAAAGCTACACAGGAGTATATGAGAGGAATCAAGACGAAGATTTTTTTTTAATGAACGATAAAATTTGGTGCTACGCTAGTGAAAATTTCAGATCAAACAAAAAATATTCCGACCTTATCTATGAAGCCATTGATGATGATTTTATGAAAGTTGAAAATAGTAAAAGATTGATGCTTTTGGAAGACTTGATAAATCGATCGTCATCTAAAGAGTAAACCCATACTGGAATTTTAGAAGATAAAACGGGCGACAAGTTATTGTCATTTGATCCTAAGTCAAAAGGTCCTGCACCAAGCTCAATTGCATTGTTAAAGGATAGAATAAAAGGAAGTATTGCAGGTGCCAAGAAAAGTTGTAATTATAAAAAATTTGCAATTGCCATAAAAAAGGGAACTCCTGATTATTCTGTCCCAGTTAAATTATCTAAATCTGTAAGTGCAACAGTGAATAAACCATTATTTAAGGCACTCAAAGGATTTAGTAAAATTATTCCATATCAAGGATGCACTACGAATTGCGTGAATATGGGATCGCTTAGCTTATGGCTAAACGGTATACCAAACATAGGTATTCATCCGTTTCTCTTACATTCTAGCATGACAGCATATAATGCTGGAGTTAGACCGGATTTATTTAGCTACTATTTACATTGATTGATTATGTTAACAAAATTTATAGCATTTGCATGTGTGATGGTCATTGGAATTACGAACTCTCAAGAGCGGCAGGTTCATGAATCTCTACTTATCAAACATAATTTTAAAGTCATCGATAATGGTTTTTTTGTTTTTTGTGAATCTTCAGAAAATGATGGAATAAGTGAAACAACTTTCAGTTATAGCATTAACTTAAAAAAGAAAAATTTTAATGTGGTTTTACTTGAAAGCAAAAGTTTGACAACAATTAGCGATTCCTACTTAGTCGAGTTTGATAATAGCATTAATTGGAATCAAAAGAGAACCGGTTCTTACCAAGAGAGGTATTTTTTGGTTTTTGATTCGGCATTTATAAAATGGAATAATTCTGAAAAATTAAGATTCTTTTTAAATGAAAGTAAGAAGAAGTAGAATTACCTCCGATCGAGCGCGTTTAGCTTTTTTAGCGTAACGCGTTCGTGTTATTGAAGGAACTGGAATCCCGATCTTTAGTGAGGATGAGGAGTCTGTCGTGGGATTTTTAATGAGTATCCCCCAGAGATTGAATACATTTGTTAGACGCCCAGATGTGGTCCTATGGAAAGAATCGGTATTTTTTTATTTATAGTTTTTGTTAATGTATTTTCATTAAAATGCCAGAATAGCTCGGAGCCTCATTTTACCCAGGCGGAATTGGAAGAGTTTGAGTTGTTAAATCTTTGTCATTGTCATGAATATCTCACATTAAGAAATTATGATTATATTAAGTGGATATCTGAAGAATGGAAAGAAAAACGTCTCGAGGAAATTGAAAACACTGTATTTGGGCAGTATCAGACACGACGACGAATTAATCCATATTTTCAAACGAAATATGACAGTTCGTTGTTTTTAAAGAATGGGTTTTCGGTTTACCTAGGTGCTGAAATGAATTTTAGGAGGTTGGACAGCTTGTATTATGAGCCTATTGTTCAACATTATGTAAGAAAAATAAGTAAAACTGAAAATTTGCCTTATTTGGGATTAGGGGATAATAATTTTTTTATGGACTGTTTTTATAAGGTTAAAGAAATTCCTTTAGAACAAGAATTAGAATACTTTTTAAGAGCTAATAAAAGAAAATAAAGAAGCGCCACCATCTGGCGCAAGCATTTGCTTGAGTCTATACGATCTGAAAGAACTTGAAATCCCACTGTCTGTAAAGGCTCTGCTCGATCGCGTTTAGCTTTTTCAGCGTAACGCGTTTGTGGTATTGAAGGAACTGGAATCCCGATCATTAGTGAGGTTGGGATTTTTTTATTGTGCTAGTTTTTGGATTTGCTTTTTAGTGATAAAAGCGTCGATTAGTTTTTTGACCACATTGCGGTCTGATCGGGCGCGTTTGTAACGCGTTCGTCTGAGTAATGAAATGAAGTCTGATCGTAGCTGGTCCGGCTACCATTAAGTGAAAGATAATAAACTAGTCAATGGATTTGGTTCGTTTCGCTCCGAAGAAACGCCATGAAAGAGAGGTAGCTATAGTGCATCAATACTTTATCACAAGGGTTGAATGAGTTTGAAGCTTACGGTTCGGCAATCTGAAAAAAATAATCCCTATTCATTGAGAAGTGAACGGTGTTTTTTTTAAAACTATTAAAAGAATAAAGAACAAAAAATATTTATATATGAGAATAATATTAAGCATGATATTATTAATGGGATACTTGAATGGCCAAAGCCAAGATTACAAAATAAGTATGTCAGAAGTCAGACAGCCAATTACATTCAAAAGTTATAACATAATAAATGTTATTGACGGAAGAAAAGACAAAACTACTATTGGTTTTGTCCAAAAAGGAATGGCGAATAAAAAGGTAAATGCTGTTTTTAGTAATGGTCTGAACACAGAGGTGTATAGCTACGTGAAGAGAAGCTTGCCATTGAATTTAGAGATTAAGCCGATTGTAGTGAGAGTGAATTATCTGAAAATTTCTGAACTTACAAGAGCCAGCTCAGAGAGGGCTTTTGTCAAACTTGGGATTGATTTCCTGATCAAGCAGGATACCACATATCTACTGTTATTAAATAGTAAAAGTTCTATTGAGAGCAAAGGCTTAGATGTGACAAAACAGCATCCAGAAAATATTGCATTGGCCATAAAAAAGTGCTTTGAAAAACTGGACAAAATCGATTTGGACAGCCTGGATCTAGACATGCTGAGTGCTGTACTTGCAGATGATTCAGTCAGTGCCGAGCAAAAATTTGACCTGAGCCAATACTCTGGATTACAACAGAGACCAAAAAAAGGAGTTTACAAAACATTTGAGGAATTCCTCTCTAATCAACCATTAGAGACAGATTTCGATCTTGAAGTAGAGCCGCGAACAACTAAAGGTTGGGAAGGTACATTTAGTTCTATTCTTAGATATCCTGGCTCGAAGAGGAAAATGAAAAATGTATGGGGTTTTTCGGATGGCATTTCTAGGCATATTTTCCATCAGGGGGATTACTTTAAAATAGAAATAACTGATGACGGTGTTCATTTTGTCGGATATGATGAGATGGATTTTTCCAGTACCTCGATGGCTGGGTTTATGGGGGGTGCGATAGGAGCTGGAATAGCATCGGCTGCAGTTGTATCTACCGCAAAAAAAAATAAGGTGACCTACAAAATTAATCTTGAAGAAGCCGGAACAATAGAACCTCAGGATTCGGAGTAGATCTAGTCTGGTTAAGTTTGTTTATGAACCACCACCGAACGTGTTTAGCTTTTTCAGCGTAACGCGTTTGTGATATTGAAGAAACTGGACTGGGTCTGCTACCATTGACTGAACAGTAAGTTAAGCTCGTAGGAGTTAAATTTACTGATAATGACAAGAGAAAGGGGACAAAAGAAGTAGCTGATGAATTGAGTACTCGTGCAGAATTAGTTTACCTATGGGGACGTGAATATGAATAGTTTGCGGAAGGTAGGAATAAATTCCGAATCATCCTCGAAGGAAAATTTCAAATGTCAATCGACAATAAATGCGGCTCTGTGTAGTCACATCTACGCACATTTTGACCGAATGGTGAACCTTATTCACTACACTTTTTTATACTCTTCGATTAATTTGTTCTTTACTTTGAGTAGTTCATTTAGTCCTTGTATGTGCTCTTTGAGCAATTGTATTTCAATATCCTTTCCAGCAATCACATTATAAATACCGTCATGTGATTCTACATTCTCGATTGCCTTACCTACCTCGTGGTAATCATCAATCAGCATTTCTCCCTTGCCAGTGACCAACCATATCGGGTTGAGTTCAGGATATAACTTACATATTCGTTCAAGTACATCAGTGCTTACCGACCCGTCTTTGGTGGCTTCATACCGAATATCCTCTTTATCCAGCCCGATTTTCGAATTTAGCTGGTCCGATTCCAAGGATTTGTTTTGAATGAATTTGAATATTCTATGAATAATTTTCATTTTCTGTTAGGCTGCGAATTAGGTAGTTAAATTACCCAAAAATACCAAGATTATCTCCTTCCATCAGTCAACATATTATTCTATTTCGGAATAATGAGTAGTGCTGGGCTTAGTCCCATGAGGTCCTAGAATTTGTATCTAACCTGAAACTTCACATCGCTTCGCGTCGAACCTTGAATTTCGTTTAGTCCTGACCCAACCGTTGATTGATTTCTATAGTCAAAGCGGCTATATCTGGCCCAAATTGTCATTTTTCTGGTTGGCTTGTATTGTACCATGAGATAGTTGCGCATGCCCTGATTGGCATATGCGTTGATAGAAAAGACATAAAGTAAGTTTTTCTCAAATACGTACTGGCGATTTTCATAATCTTCCGTGTCGAATATCGCTATTCGCGTGCTGATTGTGAATTTCTTAATCTTGATATTTAAGTCTTGGATCAAGGCTATGCCATGTGTGCTGGTTTGATCTAAATCATATGTACTAAACTGGACTCGAGATTTTAACGTCAGGACTTCATTAGCCGAAAAATCTAGATTTGTCACATAATTCCGCTTTATTCCATTTTCAAGTCGGTTTAGATTGCCTCCTTCTGAAGCAATGGATACTTCCTTGGCTTGCTCACGAAATTGAGCAAAGAGTTTGATTTTCTTAGTGGGTTTGTAATCAATTCTGAATAGGTATTCGTAGCCTTGAGAAGGGGAATCAACTCCAAATTTTAACCATGGAAACTTAAAGCTGTCATAATAAGCTGCCAACTGAATACGTCGATTCGGAGTGACTTTAAGCCCCCAATACAACCCAGTTTCATTTATGTTTCTAGAGCTCTCACCAAACGAATTTCCGTAAAAGGAATGATAGTCTTTGCTGTAGTTCCGAAAATGAAAACTAATAGAGACTATAGGAGAGAGGCTTCCGATAAATCCGCCGACTGCTGCGGTACCTCCCGATCTTGATCTTGCCAATTCAGAGAAAAGCAGGAAGTTTTCCCAGTTGTAATTTGCAAAAAGGCTCATATTGTAGTTTTCATCGCCCTTAAACTCGAATTGATTATAGTTATTTGGTGTCTTCAGAATAGGTACAGAGAAGTGATTGTGTAAGAAAGTAGCGCCTATTTGCAAATTGCTACCCTTTAAATCATTGTAGGTGATATTCATGCCAAATGATTGTTCGGTTATACCTTTTCTCGACTCTAATTCAGAATAAGTACGATGCATACCAATGTTTTGAATTCCAGTGATGTACTCTTCATAGACGCCCGAAAAATCTTGAGAGCGAATAACTCCATCTTGTTTTAGTTTAGAGTAGAATGGAGTGATTTCAATTTTATCTATGGTGTAGGTGAGAGCTGCTCCTCGCATAAAACTAGTCTCCAAGGCTGAAGTATAGGGCCTGAGTCCTGCATTGCCTCTTTTTACCGTAGTGATGGTCTCACCGCCTTTGCCAGGGTTGAATCCTGCACCAAGGACAAGACCTTGTCCGAATTGCATTTGATAATCTCCTAGAGCAACGCTTTTAAAATTTCCTTTGTTCGATAAAAATAGATGATAGGAATAGTAGTCAAACCCATATTTTTTGTTTTCAGAATCGAAAGAAATCTGTTCACCAGCATCCTTCTCGAAAGTCAGTCCAATACTGAAATCCTTTGTATGGCTCGATCTAAACCGACCATATACTTTGTTCTTCGAGCCTAGATATCTCGAAGAATCCTCTCTTATGTACCCTTCTTGATCTTCAATTACGCTTTCAGTGCGAAGAATCAAATAGTTGTTTTTTTCTTTTGTGATTCGTTGAATTAGATTTCCTCTAGTGGAATAATCACCGGGAGACCTTACTTCTACAAATGGCAATAGATTGTTGATGGTGATTCTGTCAAAGCCTTCTATCACCTGGAGCTCATATATGGACAGCATTGGACCATTTTTATCCAGATAATCAATCAGATTATTAATTTGGTAGATATTTAGATGATAGAGAGTATTGAGTTCATTTTTGGAAGTGGAGTTGAGATTTATCGGATTGGCATAAAGTTGATACAGTGTTTCGTACTGATCCTCATAGTTGATGTCTTCGTCGGGTATTTGAAAAAGATTTTCAATGAACTCTTGAATATCTATGCTGTTCCTATCGAATTGTTGTGCATTGAGAGAAAGATCAAAACTTAAAACTAATATCGCTATGGTAATGGTTTTCTTCAATCCTTGAATCGATACACCAAAGACAGTTCATGTATGCCGCCAAGGTCTGGGTTATTGTTGTAGGCATAGTCAATATTTATTTTTCCCGGAGTAAAGCCTATTCCAAAACTGCTTTCAAATGGTTGAGTATGAAATCCCGTTCTTAAGACTACTTGGTCTATTACATAATACTCCAATCCAATTTTGAAGACCGCATCCTGATCAATATCTTTCTCCACCTCTAGATTGATCATGAGGTCATTTCCCGGCCTATAACTTAGGCCTGTTTTCATTATTGTTGGAATTCTTTCATCAGTTGTTTTAGATAATCGAGCTTGATTCAGATTAGAAACATGCGCACCAAAATAAAGCTGTTCAGTAAGTTTGGCCCTTCCTCCAAAATCTATGAGTAAGGTTTTTCTACTGCCCGCACCCTCCACATTTAGCTGATAATATCCAATGTTAAGTCCTAGACTTACAATTCCAAATTGATTGCTAAACCCTAGATTGAGCCGTTGCTCATTGAATAATTCATCTCCAAACCTAAATACACCTAAGCCTGCTGTACCACCCCAAATAGGGTATATACCACCGAAAGCGAGACTGGTGAATTCTGTCAAGCCGTATTTGTTTTTGATAGAGGTAAAGATGGCTTTGTCTCGTGCTGCTGCAAGGCCTCCAATGTTGTTGTATAAGGACCATTCGTCGCCAAGCGTTAATGAGGCCCCACCTAGGGCTGCAGATCGGGCACCCATACCATAATTTCCATTTTGTGCATATAGAGCGTAACTAAATGAGAAAATAGCCAGGCAGAAAAGTTTGAATTTTTTCATTTATTGCAAACTAATAATTCTTCAAATCAAATTCTGGGATTTAACAATATTGTAATATTGCTCTAGAAAATAAATTATGAGTATCGCACTAGATAATATCCGTACCAACAAGAAATATGTACTCACTAATTATGGGGAGCAATTTGAATTTGCCGTTGTGGAAATTCAATCCGATAATGAGTTTTTACTTAAAGATTTAAACACTTTAGAGTTGTACTACATGTCCGAGCTGATAGGCCGAGGAACAGGGAAGGATTTTAGTATCTGGGAAAAGTAAACTTTGACCTCCGTTATTGTTACATATCCCCACCATTGAATTCAATACAGTATATCAACTTTACACCACCAAATTATAACTATTAATATGAAGTTGTTCAACATGATAGCCTTCTTGGTAGCAGTATGCCAGGTGACCAGCTGTCAGCAAAAGGCAGAAACTACCAGTCAGGATATTGATGGCATTGATCATTGGGAAGCATCACTTTATGTGGAGATGCAAAACAAACTAGGCGAAGGGGCTATTTATAACTATGTGACCAGAGAATTTTGGCATATAGACATTGAAGGAAAGTCGTTTTATACCACCCGAGTTGATGATAAGAAACAAAGACAATTCGAAGTGGGACAAAGGATAGGCACGATCGTACCCAGTGATTCGAATCGTGCAGTAGTGGCACTTCAAGACGGTATTTACAGCTATTCGCTTTTGTCGAACGAAATGAACCTCATTTGCAGTCCGGAAGATACAATACCTAATATCCGATACAATGATGGTAAGTGCGATTCCCAAGGCAGACTATGGGTAGGCTCGATGGGATTGAATCAAAAAAAATATCGAGCTTCATTGTATAGTATAGCGTACGGGGAGCCAAGACAACGACTGGATAGTATTACCATATCCAACGGAATTGTTTGGTCAGGAGACAACCAGACGATGTACTATACAGATACGCCTGATGGCAACGTAAAAGCCTTTGACTTCGATGAAAAGACCGGCGACATTTCTAATAAAAGAATAGTGATTGAAATTGGAGAACTGGGATTTCCAGACGGTATGGCCATCGATGCAGAAGGAATGCTTTGGATAGCCCTATGGAACGGAAATATGGTAGGCAGATGGGATCCGTCCACAGGACAACTTATAGGTAAGGTGAGTGTGCCCGCACATAATATCACGTCATGTGCGTTTGTCGGTGATAGCCTGGATTCATTGATTATCACTACTGCGAGAGTGGATATGTCCGATGATGAACTGAAAGCTAATCCACTATCAGGTAGTTTATTTGTCGTGGTACCAGGTGTTCGAGGGGTGAAAAGCCACTTCTATCAAATGGCACCAGAGAATCAACCATAAAGATTAATTGTATGCTAAGTAAAGGACTCATATCAATGTATGAGTCCTTTTTTTGTCTATATCTGATTGGAAGGCTGGCCAAATCGATGGATTCAATTACCTTTATGATCTCAATTACAAACCCATAATTTCTAGGTAATCATGAAGCAATATCATCAACTCATGCGGAGAATTCTGGACGAAGGCGTTCAGAAGGGAGACCGCACTGGTACAGGTACGAAAAGCGTGTTTGGGCATCAAATGCGTTTTGATTTATCCGAAGGGTTTCCTGTATTAACAACCAAAAAGGTGCACCTTCGATCCATTATACATGAGCTGCTGTGGTTTCTTAGAGGTGATAGCAACATTAAATATCTAAAAGATAATGGAGTGTCTATTTGGGATGAGTGGGCAGATGAAAATGGTGAACTCGGTCCTGTATATGGGGTGCAGTGGCGAAGCTGGCCAACACAATCTGGTGAGACTATCGACCAGATCACTCAGTTAATACATGACATCAAAACCAATCCAAATTCACGCAGGTTGATTGTAAGTGCTTGGAATGTGGCTGAAGTGTCTAGTATGGCCTTGCCACCATGCCATGCCTTTTTTCAGTTTTATGTCGCTGAGGGAAAACTAAGCTGTCAACTTTATCAACGAAGTGCAGATGTGTTTTTAGGTGTTCCATTTAATATTGCCTCCTATGCCTTACTGACCATGATGGTGGCGCAAGTATGTGATTTGGAGCCTGGAGACTTTGTCCACACATTCGGTGATGCTCATCTATATTCCAATCATATGGAGCAAACAGAGCTACAGTTGAGCAGAGGTTTTCGTCCATTACCTAAAATGATAATCAACCCAGAAGTCAAAGATATTTTTGGTTTTACCTATGAGGATTTCAAACTGGAAAACTATGACCCGCATCCGCATATCAAAGGCGCTGTAGCGGTCTGATTTCAATCCCACATGTTCATGTAAGTATTCAGAAGATTAAATTTTATCTTGCTGTAATAAATATTTCATTCGTACAACTAATCACACGATGTAACGATTATCAGATCTATTCAGTCTACTGAATAATTGGACAATTGGTGAAGTCAAATGATGCAAACATAAGTTAAGTGGAAAAAAGTAGTGTATTTGATATGATAGGACCAGTTATGATAGGTCCATCCAGCTCACACACCGCAGGTGTGGTGAGAATTGCCAGAGTAGGGGTCAGATTGCTTGGGGGCATCCCTGACGAAGCAGAAGTCATATTTTACAACTCGTTTGCCCGAACCTATGAAGGGCACGGAAGTGATCGGGCCATCATTGCAGGACTACTTGATTTTAAAACCGACGACAAAAGGATAAAGACTTCATTCGACGAGGCGAAAAAATCCGGATTGAAATACACTTTCAAGTCAGTAGGCAATGCTTCTACCAAACACCCGAATACAATTCGATTGAAGCTCAAAAAAGGCAATCAATCAGTAGAAATGGAAGGCGAGAGTAGAGGAGGAGGAGTCGTGAAAATCGTCGAAGTCAACGGTTTCACGGCAGGTTTCTCAGCCAATCTCCATACGATAATAATAGAGGCAAATGATGCCAGAGGAAGCATCACTTTTATAACCAGCGTAATAGCTCAGGATGATTGCAATATTGCTACCATGACAGTATCGCGTAAGGGCAAAAATGACTTGGCCTGTCAGATTTTAGAGATGGATTCTGGACTGAATGACATTACCTTGCAGTATTTGAGGAGCTTGAACTGGATCCGTCGGGTCATTTATATACCGGACATTGATAAGTAAAACACAATGAATAAAAACCAATTTAAAAAGACATTTCTGATTATTGCTGCGGTCCTTATGATGAATTCGGGCTGGGCACAGGATTACAGCTACTCGCTGGAGGAATGTATCAGGATCGCCTATGAGAAAAACCTAACTATCCAGCGGAGCAAGATAGATGTGAAAGTAAGTGAAGTCACTAAAAATCAGAGTAGGATGGAAAGGCTTCCTAACTTCAACATGACAGCAAACTATGGAGCTAACTGGGGACGCTCTATAGACCCCACCACCAACACTTTCATCACCCAGCAAAATAACTCATCCAATATCAACGGTCAAACTAACCTGACGGTATTTAATGGACTGCAAATCGCCAATAGTATCAAGCAGGCGCATGTCAACTATGAAGCCTCTGAAGCAGACCTTGAGAAAGCAAGAAATGACGTCGGTCTAAATGTAGCCACGCTATATCTCAACGTCATTTTTAATCAAGAGCTACTCTCCAATGCTCAATATCAATTGAACAGCACAAATCAACAACTAGATCGAACTAAAAAACTCGTAGACGCCGGAGCGTTGCCAGTGACCAATCTGCTGGACTTGCAGGCGCAGGGGGCAAGCAACGAGGTCAATGTGATCAATGCAGAAAACAGCTACAATCTGGCCATTCTCAATTTGAAGCAGGCCTTGCTTATACCGGCAGGAGACCCATTTCAAATAGAAATACCGGAGCTGAATCCAACTGCGGATGAAACCGTGCTTATGACTCCAGAGCAGATTTATGAGACTGCTGAGCATGTGATGCCAGAGATCAAAAGTGCTCAGTTGAGGATAGAAGAAGCTGATTTGAATTATAAGATTTCAAGGGGAGCGTATATGCCAACGCTAACGCTCTCAGGCGGATTCAACACCAACTATTCCAGTTTTGCGGATCAGGACAGAGACATATTCGATGGCACCACGACAATCACACAACCAATAGGATATGTGTCCACATCCGGGGATCAAGTACTTACCGACGCGATTGTTCCTAATGTGGTTGATACCCGTTCGGGATTTCCAATCGGTGAACAGTACAGAGAAAACATCAGCAAGAGTGTAGGGGTCAATCTAAGTATTCCGGTATTTAATAGGTTTAGGACCCGTGCAGAGGTGCAGCGCTCTATGCTCAGTAAATATAGAGCAGAGGTCAATTCTCAAGAGGTTAAGAACCAGCTACGTCAGAGCATTGAGTCTGCCTACAATGATATGATAGCAGCATCTAAAACATATACTGCAAATCAAAAACAAGTGGAGGCGCTAGAAGAATCCTTTCGAGTAATCGAAAACCAATATAATCTTGGATCTGCCAATTATGTAGATTACCAAGTGGCCAACAACAACTTGTATATGGCTAAATCTGATCTTGTGAGATCTAAATTCGACTTTATCTTCAAACAAAAAATCCTGGACTTCTATTTAGGAAAATCTATTACTTTTTAAACTCATGGCTAAGAAAAAAGACAACAACAAACTGATTTACGGATTGATCGGTGTGGCAATATTATTAATTATCGTAATGGTCGTCGGTAAGAAGAAAGGATGGGTAGGAGAAGGAGACAAAACCGAAGTGACCTTAGGGAGAGCTCTAAAAGTCGATATTACTGAAAAAGTAAGTGCCTCTGGTATGATTCAACCAATAGTGGAGGTTAAAATCAGTCCGGAAGTCTCTGCTGAAATCATCGAACTCAATGTGGAAGAGGGTGATTCCGTGAAGGTGGGTGACGTACTAGTTAGGCTAAAGCCAGACAATTTGAAATCTGCATTGGATAGATCCAGGGCCTCGCTGAACCAGCAAAGGGCAAATCTTGCTGATGCCGAGGCACGACTAGCTTCAGCCAAGGCATCTTTCAAACGCTCTGAATTGGAATACAATAGACAGAGCAAACTCCACCAATCTCAAGCTATATCGAATGCAGACATGGAGTTGGCAGAAGCCAACTTCAGAATAGCTGAGCAAGATCTAACCTCAGCTGAGAAAAATGTAGAGGCAGCCAAATATGTGGTGCAAAGTGCCTTAGCCACTGTGAAAGAAGCCAATGAAAATCTGATGTTTACTACGATTTCAGCCCCGATGAGTGGTATTGTATCCAAGTTAGATGTCGAAAAGGGCGAGCGCGTGGTTGGTACCTCACAAATGGCAGGTACTGAAATGATGCGCATAGCCGACTTAGGCAACATGGAAGTTAGAGTCGATGTCAACGAAAATGACATAGTGCGAGTGGGTCTTGGCAACGAGGTGGAAATTGATGTGGACGCTTATTCTTACCTGGATAAAAAGTTTATAGGAAGAGTTACCGCCATTGCCAATACGGCCAACGCAAAAGCGTCGCCTGATGCAGTAACAGAATTTGAAGTCAAAATCAGAATTTTGAACAGCTCATACAAAGAGCTTGCTACTAATAATAGAGTACCGTTTAGGCCGGGAATGACAGCCAGTGTGGATATTGTGACGGACACTAAGAGAGGCGTTCTATCTGTACCACTGGGTGCGGTGACCACCCGTGTTCCGAAGAGTGAGGATGACAACGATGATAAATCATCAAAGAGGAAACGAGAAGAAGATCTCGAAGAAGTTGTTTTTGTCTACAGTGATGGAATAGCTGAGTTGCGAGTGGTAAAGACTGGTATTAGCGATTTCGATAACATTGAAATTACCGAAGGAGTTGCTGAAGGTGAGCAAGTAGTCACAGGTCCTTATATAGCAGTATCTAAGAAACTCGAAGACGGTGATGCTATTAAAGAAGAAGAGGACAATAAGGACAAAGACGACGAAGAAGAAGAGGAATAATTTTCGGTCTGCCTTCATCCTATACTAATTCAACTACAATTAGCTGACAATAAGTGCCATAAGTTTATGCATCTCGGTCATCTATTTATTGAACAGTAGGTTTTATTGCAAATTACAATCTACAAGTAGTCTACAGAACCGATATTCCATTCATATTCTAGCTGAATAGCGCATACATCACATAACTTTATTATCGGTAGCAGATTGCAATCTATAGTTGATTCTACCATTCATAGTGATGCTCCCGATTTATCGGGAGCATTCACAATTATAGCGTCATTGATCTAAGTTAATTTTTATGTGCAGCAGATTATTTACCTACAGCTCTGTCCGGACCATAATTGTTTTTGTTACTCTCATAGTCCGAGGCCAATTTTTGCCATTGTACCTCCCAGTCAATGATTTTTCTAATAGAAATGTTTTATCTTTTAGAAAACCTCTCTAACCATACCTACAAATTCCAACCTGGTATGATCATTAATATGACAAAATCATGTTGACCAAATCATTACCGACCAGAATAATGTTCTGACTTGTAGATTTGAAAGTGTTCAAATATTACAGTTCTAAGGATTGATATTTTTTTTAGTAAGATCAAAGAAATAAGCATGCAACTACAGCTTAAAAACATTCTTCTCAGGGTTCTCAGAAGCTTTTTATATCTAGGATTTTCTTGCCATTTTCTTCTTCCTTCTGCAAATGCTCAAGAGCTTTCTACAACTCAAATAGACTCTCTGGTTCTTGCAGCCTCGAATCTTATCCAGGACAATAACAATGATAGTGTGCTTGTCCTGACCAATTACGCCATCGAGCGAAGTGCTGAACTTGATTATGATTTTGGGCAAGCCCGAGCGCTCGTAGTACAGTCCAGCTACTATTTAAACAAAGCGCAGTTGGATTCATCTGAAATCCTCTTTACCAAAGCCGAAGAAATCTATCAAAAGAATGATCTATTTGGTGACACCATTCAGTCCAAATATCATTATCTGTTCTTAACCAAGGGAGCCTGGAATATCTATAAAAGAAATTTTGACCAGGCGGAAAAACTGCTTACCAACGGAGCGGAACTTTTTCTTGAAGAAGGGGATAACAAGCGCTACATACATTGTCTCAATAGCCTTGGTCGGATCAATGGTATGAAGGGAAATTATGCTGAAGCATTGGATTATTTTTTGACCGCTTATGATAGAACGGAAAATGTCGAATCATTAAACGCATCAGTGGTTTTAGGAAATATAGCACTATGCTATAAGCACTTGGGACACATCGAAAAAGCCACTCAATATTTCAGAGATGGACTCAAATTGGATATTAAAAATGGTTGGCGAAGCCAAATGAACAAATTTAACGGTCTGGCAACCATTTATAAAGAATTGGACAATTTGGATAGTGCCATCTATTATGACAAGAAGGCTTTTGAAGCAGCACAGAAATTTGGTAACTACAGTACTGCCGTTATTTCCTTGGGAAATCTAGCCCAGTACTACGTTCTCAAGCGAGAAATAGAGTTGGCAAATACAATGATGAAAGAGGCCTTGCAACTGGCCGATAGTGCAGGAATCAATAGCGTAGAAGAACAATTTGATATAATAAAGGCGGAAGTTTTTTATGATGAACAGCAATACGACAGCACCTTGTATTATGCCCGGAGAGCCTTGGCCTCTACTTCGCAATATTCACATCGAAAATTCTCTTCTATCATCACCCACCTGATGTCTAACACTTTTGAACAACTCGGCGTCCTGGATTCCTCCTTGTATTATCTCAGGACGCATCATGCCTATGAAGATTCTCTTTTTAATAAAGACAATCAGAGAAAAGTAACCGAGCTCTATACTAAAATGGAGACCATGGAAAAGGAAAAGGAAATCAAGCTACTTCAAAAGAATAAAGAAGTGGAGGCATTGAAAAAAGAAAGACTCATCGTTCTCATTTTTGCCATTATTACTGTAGCCGGGTTGCTGGTAGTAGTTCTGATTTATAGACATAAAAATAGGCTTAAAAAGGAGGAACTCAAGCAAATCAATCTTCAGAAGAACCTGGAACAAGGACAAGCTGATCTATACAAGCAGACCTTGAATATGATACATATGAACAATTGCATGGATAATCTGGAGAATCAAGTAAAGGAAATCATGACGAAGAATAATGATCATGAATTCAGAAAAATTCTTCATACCATTCGGATGAATAAATCACTAAAGAAAGATTGGGAGAATTTCAATAACTATTTTTCTAATTCACACTCAGAATTTTATGAACGACTCTCTTCGCTAAATGACAAACTTTCCAATCACGAGAAAAGAGTTTGTGCCCTGATTAAGTTGAATTTGAGCAATAGAGAAATTGCAACAATTTTGAATATAGAAAACAGAAGCGCAATAATGATCAAGTATAGAATCAAGAAAAAAATAGGTTTAGAAGAGCACAATGACCTCAATAGATATGTTCAGGAACTTTAGTCTTGTCCAACATATATTCTAGTGTTTTTCCAAAAATGAGCGCTACATCGTGTGGCTGGAATTTATCGAATAGCAATACTTATCTACATATTGGTGGCATATAGGTGAGTGCCAAAAATGTACCTTCATATCTTTTTTTGGACGATTTTATCTGAAACCGTAGACTATTTGTAAACCCCCGCTGTCACGGTGAACTACTGTTTGAATACTATTTGTAGACTGCTTTTCTAGGGCAATCACTTGCCTCTGCATTTACATTTACTTCCAAAGAATAAACTGAAGTAACTATGAATGAACAAGAATTAAGACTAGTAAAGTCCTGCTGGGAATCTATAGCACCGAATGCTATTCCATTGGCCACAAAATTTTACAATGATCTGTTTGAGGCAAAGCCAGAGTATAGAAGGCTTTTCACAGGAGATATGGACAAACAAGCTGAAAAACTGATGATGACACTTGGTTTTTTGATGGCCAATGTAGATCGAATGGACACTATAAAAGATGCAGTATATAAGCTTGGAGCGCTGCACAATAAGTTTAATGTATTGCCAGAATATTATCCACCTGTGCAAAAGGCACTGATCGATTCTATCGAGTACTATATGGGTGATCAATGGACCAAGGATCATGACGATGCGTGGAATAAACTGATCTCTGCAGTAGCCGCTTTGATGATCGAAGGTTCGGCAAAGAAGCGGTTTACATGGAAGTTTTGGAAGTAGCACACCCTGATTAAGATCAAAATTCTGATACTATGAAGGATCTAAACAACCGGGAAAGGGAAAATATTAGAAAAACCTGGAAAGTACTTGCTCCTAATATTCATGAGTTTGCTGTCACTTTCTATTCCAATCTTCACACTATGGATCCAGCACTAGTGCCCACATTCGATAGTGATTTGGATATCAATAAACAAGCTGATAAAGCGCTGTATTCGCTAGGATTCATTGTGGCGTCTTTGGATAACTTTCTTGTGGCAAATGAAGGAATCAAGAAGAAGCTCAATAGTGTATTTAGCGATCATAAGCAGATCAAAAAACCTGATAAGGACAAGGTGATAAAGGCATTTTTGATGGCCTTAAAATCTACCGTACGTCAGACGTGGAATAATGAAATAGCGATATCCTGGTATCGACTTTTATCACTGATTACGCTCATCGCTATGGAAGGCAAAATTGAATTTGAAGCCCAACTGATATGAATAACAATAATCATGTACCTACTAATAGAACGCCAAATGCGATGAAAATTAAAAATTGGTGTGTCGATACCTTTTCAGCATCTAGCTGGCTCATCATAGTTTCCAGATGTTACCCAGAATTGCTACAGTGTGATCGGAAGGTCTCTATTGTCAACATTCATGAAAAGACGGTTTTTGACGAAGATCATGTCAGAGTGCTAAACCGCTGTATCGTCGAGTTATACGATTGTGTGATACCAGAGCCCGTAAGTGGCTATTTCACTGCCATGGAAGGTAAAAAAGGCTTTAAGATAGAGTGGCTAGATCGGGTGACCGGAAGGATGAAAATTTCATATACTCTGAAACGGCCCATTACCTGGTTTACAGGTTTACTAAAACAATAAATCAGATGATTCATTTTACCGGAAATTCAAAGTCTTGTTTTGAGAGCAATGGATTTTAAAACATGGGCACTCACTGCAAGACCTAGGGTTTCTGGCCATAAACTCCGCTTTTACTAATGCTCAGGTAAAGTTATTTGATGAAACAGTCTTCGATTTGTATCGAGTCAATTTTCTTGATGGTATACTATAGCTAAGAAATACACTCATAGAAACCCAACTCAACTTTGAATTCATTTCATCTATTTATCAACCAAAAAAATAAGACTATGGTAAGCAATGAAAGAGTTATTTGCAGTAATGAAAATTCCGGTTTGTACAGGTTCGAAAATCGCATTTCAAAAGTCAAAGAGGATATTGTGCTGTGGAAGGAGACAGAGGAGACATTTGAAAAAAAGATTCCCGACCTCAATAATAAATTTGAAAAATTGATATCAGGATGTGATCGAGTAGATGTGATTTTTGATATCACTGAAATTAACGAAATAAGACTCACACCAATCCAAAGAAAACTCTGTAGAAAATTCTTTGAACGTAACCAAAAAAAATTGTCGCATGCATTTATTGTGACGGACGACCAAACCTTTTTAAGGCTCACATCAAAGCTCTTGATGAGAAATTATTTCGAGTTGATCACTTTTCATCGCAGTGTAGATGAGGCACTTGAAGTAATAGACCTTAGCAAAGTTTAATATGAAACTCCGGCATTATGAGAAATGATTTTCAAAACTTGGTACTCGATGAGCTTTTGCATATCGCAAACGGCGAATCACGAGTCACAGAAGAAATAATAGAAGAAGAAAGTGATGACAGTTATAAGGAAGTGCTAATCGCGCTTCTGGAACTCAGTGAGGATATTAAATATAAGAAGATAGAATCCGAGAAGATCATTAAGGAACTCAATAACGAGAAGTTAAAAGCTGAGAAAGCCACAAAAGCTAAGGCTCAATTTCTATCAATGATCAGTCATGAGATCAGGACACCGCTCAATGCCATTATAGGTATTGGACATATTTTGATGAATGAATCACCAAGAGCCGATCAACTTAACTACATTCAAAACTTGCGATGGTCAGGAGATAATTTACTTGCAATTGTCAATGACGTCTTGGATTTTAATAAAATAGAAGCTGGTAAAGTCAATTTTGAATCCACTCCTTTTAACATTAAGAATACCATCAATGGTGTGCTCGAGTCCATGAGAATGAAGGCCAATGAGCAGAATTGTAAACTTATTAAAAGCATAGAAGATCAGATTCCAGAATATTTGGTGGGTGATCCTACACGGTTCGTTCAAATCCTGAACAATTTGCTCAGTAATGCGATCAAATTCACTAAGAACGGAACAGTCAGATTGGACGCTCGATCTCGTTTGGTCAATGACGGCTCAATTCGGCTAATGGTAAATGTTTGCGATACTGGGATAGGGATTTCGAAGGACAAAATCGAACAAATTTTCGAACATTTTAGTCAGGCAGACTCTAAAACCAATCGCAAGTTTGGTGGAACAGGCCTCGGACTTACGATCACAAAACAGCTTCTGGAGCTACAAGGCGGCAAGATCTGGGTTGAAAGTGATCTTGGTGTTGGTTCGGATTTCGGATTTGAAATCCCGTTTGAGCTGCCTGATCGCTCTATGATTGTAAATAGCCAATGCAGTACATCAAACTATCAGGACATGAGCCTCAAAGGCGCGAAGGTGCTGATCGTGGAAGACATCGCTGTAAATAGACTCATTGTCGAAAAATTCCTAATGGAGTGGGAAGTAGAAACCGACTATGCCGAAAACGGTGTAGAAGCGATTAATAGTGTAATTTCCGGGCAATTTGATCTTGTACTTATGGACCTCCAGATGCCGGTCATGGATGGATTTAGAGCCACATCGGAGATTCGCAAGTTGCCAAGAAACAAATACAAAAATATTCCAATAGTTGCCTTGACTGCCGCTTCAATTGGCGAAGTTTCGTCAGAGATTTTAGAAGCAGGGATGAACGATATCGTTCCAAAGCCCATCAATCCGTCCGAATTGTACCAGACGATTTCCAAATACCTTCGATCCTCACCCAAGAAAATAAAAAATGTTCGATCAATTAGAAAGCAAACCTCGGTAGCCAAGACCATTGACACGCATGAATTAAATTTTGACTACATCAAAAACCTTTCAAATGGGGATGCACATTTCCTTAAGAAGGTTCTTAGATTATCCGTTAAAGCATTCCAGGATTTCATGATAGAGTACACTATCAATCTAAATAGCTACGACTTTGAAGGACTAAGCCGAACAAGGCATAAAGCGTATGCCAATATTAAGAACTTTTGTATAATAGAGCTAAATGATTTAATGGCTGAAAGCAAAAATACGTTCAAGCCCGGTGTACAAATACAACATCGAGAAGAGTTCATTTCAACTCATCTTTTGAAAGTCAAACAAGCCACTCACAAGATCATTGACCAGTTAGAAATGGAAATCTTGGACTTGGACCCTATAGAGGTTTAGTCTATACAGACTGTAAGTATTAGTCTTGATCATTCTCTGCAAGAACTATACTTACTGCCCACTTTTATCCAGCTGAATTACTGCCTAATCATTAGAACCAAAGCTTCTAATTTCAGATTGGCAATAGCCGAAATATAACTCATGACTTTTTTGTTTCATGGTGTGGTATTACCTTTCTTAAGAAATCATAAAGACACCTGAGTTATTAAAAACTTTAGCATATATCGAGCCTCTGCCGGATCAGGGAAAACGTACATTCTGACCTATAATTACATCAGGCTCGCACTTCAGTATCCAGACTATTTCAAGACAATTTTGGCCGTCACCTTTACCAACAAGGCCACTGAAGAAATGAAAACGAGGATACTTGAAACACTTGAAAAATTGGCCAAGGGACAGCATCTAATGGCAGACGACTTGATCAAAGAGCTAAACCTTACAAAAGAACAACTGGAGACTAGGTCGGATGCACTGCTGCGAAGTATTCTACATAACTATTCCTTTTTTGCTGTCACCACGATCGATGCTTTCTTTCAGAAAATAGTCCGGTCATTTGCGCGAGAAATGGGTATTCAAACTGGTTTCAAAATTGAGCTGGATCAGCCTAAAGTAATCGCTGAAGTGATTGATGCCATGCTTGCAGATATGGCTGAAGACAAACTACTCGTACGATGGCTCACAGATTTTGCTATATACCAAATCAACCAAGGCAAATCCTGGGATACCAGAGCAGAAATCAAGAACCTGTCTTATGAACTGTTCAATGAGTTTTTGGTGCTCAACAAAGAGCGAGTCTTTGAGCAATTTGACCAACCCAATTTTGTCGATAATTTCATCTCCCAAATAGATAAACAACGCGCTGAATTGGAACAGGGAATGTCGACAATTGGTGAAAAAATTGGAGCTATTCTACAACACAATGGTCTTACTAAAGAAGATTTTACCTTCAAATCAAGCGGAGTAGGAGGCTACCTGGAAAAAATCATCGATGGTCAATTTTCAGAACCTGGTAAGCGCGTATATGACGCCCTAGAACAGGGTAAATGGTATGCTAAGGGAGCAGAATCAGAAATTGCTGTAGAAGGAGCACTGTCAGAAGGCCTCGCTGACCACTTGTCTGATGCTATTGATTACTATTTGTCTCACAATAGGGAATATCAATCTTTGATACAGGTCATTAAGTATATCTACACTTTTGGCCTGCTTTCCAAAATCTCTGATGAAATCAATGATTACAGGGAAGCAAATGATCTGCTTTTAATATCCGATTTTCCCGTATTCCTAAATCAGATCATAAACGACAGTGATGCGCCCTACATTTATGAAAAAGTTGGCGCCAGATACAAACATTACCTAATAGATGAGTTTCAAGATACCAGTGGACTCCAATGGAATAATTTCAAACCCTTGATTCTTGATACCCTAAGTGCGGGCAATTTCTCAATGGTAGTAGGCGATATCAAGCAATCGATCTATCGCTGGCGGGGCGGCAATTGGAAGATTCTTTTGGATCAAATTAGAAAAGATATTGGAGAAGATTACATCCAAGATCAGGGATTATTGACCAATAGAAGAAGTAAACAGAATATTGTTGAATTCAACAATGATCTATTTACCAAAGCACCCGGACTACTAGAGTCACAATTAGGTTCTCAACTGGGAGAGCACATCAAAGGTAATCTGAATGTGTCTTCAGCCTATATCGATAGTCAGCAGCAACTTTTTGACGAATCTGGTGATGGATACATAGATGTGCAATTCTATGAGAAGGAGGACGATTTAGATCAGGAAGATCCTTATGTAATGGACTTGTTGGTGAAAAAGCTTCAATTTTTGCAAGATGCCAACTATCAACTCAACGATATTGCTATTTTGGTTCGCACCAATCCCCAGGGGAGCCAGGTAGCCAAAAGCCTGATGCAATATCAAATGGCTAATGCCAATGATGGATATAAGTATGATGTAATTTCTAACGAATCACTTTACCTCAAAAACAATATAGCTGTTCACCTATTGATTCAAAGCTTGTCAAGCTTAGAGAATCACGGAAGATCTCTGGAACAAGCTCAACTCAGACACGCTTATCAGCAGTATACTGAATCACTGATAGACCAATCCAAAGAGTCTAAATCTGGTGTGGATATACCGTATGAGGCCCTTTCCGGATTAGGGCTGATGCAAATAATAGAGATGCTAATTTCACATTTTAGCCTCCTGGCTCAACAAAAGGATCATGCTTATATATTGGCCTTTCAAGATCTGGTACTGGACTATTTGAAATATGATAAGGATAGTCTGAAGGACTTTCTAAGCTGGTGGCAGGATAACGATACAAGGTCCATTCAGGTCTCTGAGGACCAGGCTGCAATGCGTATCATGACCATTCATAAGTCAAAAGGCCTACAGTTCAAAGCCGTCATCGTGCCTTATGGTCAGTGGAGATTAGATCACTCAGGTTCTAACGAGCAGTTACTTTGGTGCAAAACTGACGGTTCTTCCGTACTCAATAAGGTGCCATTTCTACCTGTCAGGTATAAAAATGATTTGGCCAGCACAATTTTTGCAAAAGAGTTCTACGCTGAAAAAGCTGATGTTTATCTGGATAATCTAAATCTCCTGTATGTGGCTACCACGCGTGCTGAAGAAGCGCTGATCCTGATGTCACAAATCAGTAAAAAGAACAAGGCCATCACACATGTTGGCCAACTACTTTTCAATTATTTCGAAAACGAATTGCTAATAGGAGAACAGGAGACGTCAGTAACAATAGGCAAACTACCGGAGTACTCCAGTTATGAAAAACAGGACCTTAATCCTGTTGCTCTTGCCAGTGACACGACAATAGTCGCTCAAGATAGAATCAAACTAAGGAGAAAATCTCATATACTTGATGAGGAAGTAATAGAATCAATTAATTATGGTCAGATCATTCACTGGATTTTTTCTTTAATACAATCTAAAGATGACTTTAAAGTATCATTACAAAAGGCACAAATAAAATTTGGACTATCAGACAAGGAGATGTCAGACATTAAAACTAAACTAAGGGAGATTTGGGAAATGCCTCAAATATCTAGCTGGTTTGATAATACCTGGAAGGTCAAAAATGAATCATCCATACTTATGACCAATGGTAAATTGAAAAGACCTGATCGGGTAATTGTAAAAGATAACCAAGCCATTGTGATAGATTATAAAACTGGTTTGCCCACATCTACGCATCTGGGGCAAGTCAAGGAATATAAAAACCTGTTAAGTGAAATGGGGTATGACCGTGTCGATGGCTACTTGATTTACCTTTCAAAACCTGAATTAATACCAGTATAAACTTTACATATATGAAAGCAGTACTTTGCGAATCTTATGGTCCACCTGAAAGCCTGGTGGTCAAAGAAATTGATTCATTGGTGCCACTCGATGATGAAGTCATCATCGTTGTGAAAGCTACAGGACTAAATTTCCCTGATACTCTAATAATCGAAGGTAAATATCAGTTTCAGCCAGAAATGCCTTTTTCTCCAGGAGGAGAAGTCGCTGGGATCGTAAAGTCTATTGGTGCCAAAGTGAATCATTTGAAAGTGGGAGATAGGGTGATGGCCGGTACCGGATGGGGAGGATTTGCAGAAGAAGTACGAGGCAAAGCGAGCAATGTGTTTCAAATTCCAAAATCCATTTCGTTTGTTCAGGCTGCGAGTACTATGATGACTTTTGGTACTTCATATCATGCATTAGTGAATCGAGCAGATATTCAGTCTGGAGAGACACTTCTCGTTTTAGGAGCAGCAGGCGGTGTAGGCACCGCAGCGATACAGATAGGTAAGGCACTCGGAGCTACTGTCATAGCTGCGGCTAGTAGCGACGATAAATTAGATTATTGTTTATCGATTGGTGCTGATTATACCATCAATTATTCTAATGAGGACTTGAAGAGCCAAGCCAAGGCCCTGACCGGCGGCAAAGGTGTTGATGTCATATATGATCCGGTTGGAGATCGATATACCGAACCAGCGCTACGTGCTATAGCATGGAAAGGTAGATATTTAGTCGTTGGGTTTGCTGCGGGTGAGATTCCTAAAATACCTCTAAACCTTGCCTTGCTTAAAGGTTGCTCGATCGTGGGGGTTTTCTGGGGAGGTTTTTTTCGAAATGAGCCTCAATCTAATGCTGTGAATTTTAAAAAAATTGTAGAGTGGCTCGAGGCAGGAAAAGTCAAATCTGTAGTTCACAAAGAATACCCCTTGGAAGAGGTGGCTAAGGCCATGTATGAGCTAACACAGAAAAAAGTCAAAGGTAAGATTGTATTGGTTCCCTAAGATAAGTGCAAGTAAAAAGCCACTTTGCATAAGTGGCTTCTTTTTCTACTTCTTTAGTTGATGTTCCAAAGCTAATTTTCACCGATTTGGAAGTAGATTGGAATTTGAAAAATGGATTAAGATCTTTGGTTAGAATGATTTACACATTTTATCTAACTAAACTACTCATTTTGACTGCCAAAGTCAATAATATTAAATTGAAATAACCAGTCCATAGCCGCTCACTTATAGATCAGATTTATAAATGTTACCAACAAGTATAAGTTTAATCCTATTCGGTAACTAACTACGTGGAAAAAATATGCACATTCATCGAAAAAGTTCAATCCTTACCAATTAATCGATAAGTTTGTAATTCGAATGAAAAGGTGTGGTACAATTTTCCACTTTTTTACAACTAACTATGAGAAAAAGAATTATCAGGGCAACTACCTGGTCCTGTTTGTTGGCTATGGCCTCTTGTCATGTCACTGATTTAGATAAAATAAAGCCAGCTACAATCTCCCCGAATCTTGCGCTAAATCTGGGTTTCACGGAATATACTGTACGCGAACTATTAGAGGATCTGGATAGTGAGTCTCTTGTGGACGGACCCGAAAATACATTGGCACTCCACTTTGAAGATAGCACTGTTTTCAATGATACAGAAGAACTCATATCGATCAGCTCAGTAGAGAATCAGGAAGAATTTGCTCCAGCTGAAAACGTACCTTCTAGTGCAGTAGGATATGAGATTGACATCAATACTACATTTACTTTTTCATTTCCCGCCAATAATGGAGAACAGATAGATTCACTTTTTTATAGCTCAGGTACGTTGGATTTTGATATGGTCTCCACATTCAAGGGGGATATCGACTACACGTGGGTGATAGAAGGCACCAGAGAAGTGGTGACAAACGAAGACCTTACGCAGAGCAATCAACTCGAGTATACCAGTGGAAATGTAACAGATACATACTCCAGGCCATTAGACGGACTGAAATCAAAGTTTTATGAGAATGCCGATGGTGAAAATGAGTTTCAGGTGGTGGTCACCGGTACAATAAGTTTTGAAACTGGCACAGAAATACTCCCATCTCAGAAGATGGAATTCGATTTAGCCTTTAATAATCCAACATTTAATAAAATGTATGGAATATTTGGTAGTGACCCAATCGCTTTGCAAAGTCAGACGATAGACATGGCCTCATTTGATGAGTTTTCAGGAGAAGGTCTAAAACTCGAAGACCCAAGTGTTCTACTCATTACAGAGAATTCATTTGGTTTGGATTTAGAGTTGTCATTTGATGAAATCAAGGCTATAGGCTCAGACGACAGTGAACTGCTCCTCGTGCAAAAAGACCCTCCAGGAATTGATGGATTTGTATCATCATCATTGGTAGAAGGAGAGATCAAAGTAGATTCTATTATACTTGATAAAACGAACTCCAATATTGATGACCTTTTGAACTCTACACCGGTTGCAATGGATTTTACCATTTCGGCTGTACCAAATCCCGCCTCCTCCTCTAGAGATAATAACTTTTTAATTGAAGACAGCGAGATCAAAATAAAAAGCCTGATAATAGTGCCCATGCAATTTCAAATGGATGGATTCACGGTTGATTTCGAATTTGACCTGGATGGTCTTGATATTGATGATGCAGAGTCCATCGTATTCAACCTTATCTCCACAAATGAGATTCCTTTTAATGGGTCTATAGATTTAAATTTTGTAGATGATCAAGGGAATACAATTTATAGCATCCCCGGAGCCGCAGATATTGAATCTCCCGACGTAGGCACGACTGGGAAAACCACAGAACCAAAGATTACTAACTCAGGAATTGAACTTACATCAGAAGGAATAGACGCCTTGCTAGAGGCACAGAAAATACTTGCTGTAGCTAATATTTCGACCTTTGAGGCCGAAGAAGACAGGTTTGTTACACTGTATGCGGATTATATTTTAAAAATTGAATTGTCACTTGCAGGCGAGGTAACTATTGAGCTATGATGAAGATGTATATTAAAAAAATAGCGGTAGTTGCAGTGCTTGTTATTTCAGTTGTAACCGCAAAGGCACAAAGTGATTTGTCTTTTTATCACCTAGGTGAACTGACTCCTCAAAACAACTTGTTTAATCCAGTGTTTTTTCCAGATGCCGACTTCTACGTCTCTTTGCCGGGGATCTCGGGTATCAGCACCAACTTAAACAACAGTTTTAATTATAACGATATCTTCAGTGCTGTAGAAGGTACAGACTCTGTTCGATTTGATCCAGAAGGACTACTTTCCACGATGAAAAGTGGGGATAGACTTAGTTTTAACGGATCGGTATCCTTACTTCAGGTGGGGTTTCATCTTGGACAAGCAGGAGCCATTCAACTTTTCGCGAATGAAAGAGTGAAAAGCAGTTTCTATTATCCAAAGCACATGCTAGAATACTTGCTCCATGGCAATGGTGACTTTATCGATCAGGAGGTAGTAGAAAACAACCTCAGAGGGGGGCTGTCATACTATAGAGAGTATGGAGTAGGTTATTCACGTCAGCTGACAGTTTTAGGAAGTAAAAAATTACGTGTGGGCATTAGAGCCAAATTTTTGCAAGGATTTCTGCAAGCTCAGGTCGATGAAGATGCATACGTTAGTTTCCTGACTGATGCAGAAAGTTTTAATGTACGGATAAGCACGAATCAGCCTGTGTTGCATACAGCAGGATTTGATACGATGGATGAAGATGGATATTTAATCAGCAACGCCAACAAAGGATTTGGAGTCGACATCGGGGCAGATATGGAAATAACTCCGAAACTCAAAGTGGCTTTTTCGATCAATGATATTGGAAGTATCAATTGGAAAGAGGGGGTGAAAAATTATGAGCTCATAGAGTCAGAAGCAACTTTTGGTGGATTGGACCTGAGAGATCTGGATGAGGCAGGAGACATACTATCCGATACACTAGAACAATTGTTTGATTATGAGGAGACAACCAATAGCTTTAAATCGAAACTCAATACACGAATATTTGCGTCTGGAGCGTACCAGGTTTTACCAAATGGAACCGTCACCGGAACGATTATGACTAGAAATGATTTAGGCAAACAGAGTTTTACCTATGGTGTAGGATATACCCATAAGGTAGGCCGTATGCTTACTGTATCTACCACAGTATCAAAGAAGCCTAGTCAAGGATTTGCCATAGGTGGAGGATTTGGGGCCAGACTTGGTTTCATGCAAGTCTATACTTCTATCGACAATGTTATCGGTTTTACAGACATTAGAAAGATGCAAAACATTAACATGAGGTTTGGTATCAATTTCCTATTTGGAAGATTCTCTAATAAAAAGCAGGAGGATGCAGATACGGATAAGACGCCAAGGGTGAAGCCAGTCAAAGAGAAAATCAGTCCGTTTCCAGATGAATACGATTTGGACCACTTGGAAATAATCGACAATTAATCCGCTCTAGTACGGTGGAGGCTTGAAAAACCAGATAAGGTGATATTCATCGTGGGTAAGAAGAAACCTTCAGTTTTGAGTTTGGATAGTTTGTACAATAGTTGTTCGTTATCTGCTGCTATTTGTACAATTGCATCTTTATCCATATTCATCATTTCTATTGAAAGGTAATCCTTCAATTGCTCTACCTCGACTTGTTCACTCTTAAGATCTATTTGGTACATCGGACGTGTATAAATTGGGTGAAATTGATGCGAATATTTTTTTCCTTTGATTTCAAATATATGATACCCTTTAGTCTCCTCTATTTCATCGAACATTGTTCGTTCCGTTGATCCGCTATAAATGATTGGAATCTTTCTCTCTGCATTTGAGGCATACATGACTTGGTACTTGTGAATATGACCAGATAAAATAAGATCATATTTCCCAGGAAGATCATCGATGGCCAGAGTGTCTTTTCTGTTTCTAAATTCGAAGAATTGACGACCAGCTTTTACCCCGTCTATCGCATGGTGGACACATAAAATATTGAAATGATCGTCATGCAGACCTGATTCCATCTTTCGCCTGTATTCAGAAAAAAGGGAGCGAATATCTCCTCTATAGTAGGGAAACCCAGAAAATGATAAGTCTGGAAATAAAAAGTTTGTTGGAGAATTGAATATGTAAATGTTGGGGTGATTGAGAAATAATGAGGTAGGCAAGGCAGAGCGTTCATGATTGCCAGGCACAATGATCAAAGAAATGTTGGCATTGGCAAGACGAAGAAACTCAGCGTAGGTCTGATCCACTAAGAAGGCCGGTACCTTTTTAGTCTCAAATACATCGCCGCAGTGTACCACATAATCCACCTTTCGAGTGATCGCCTCATCTATGATTTTTTTAAAATTTTGAAAGAAGTCCGGCCCCCTTTTTCTGTGCTTCACCTCACGATTGGTCAGAGGATGATCAAACCCAATATGGGTATCAGAGAAGAGCAATAGGCTGATACCTCTAGTAGACACTGCTATGGATGTTGATGAATCTGATCAAATGTTTTCTTGCCTTTGATGAAATATTGAAACGGTAAAAGAAAATTGGAGTTTTGTAAATTGATTTTTTTGTTCCGCGAGATGAGAGCTCTTTTTTTAAGGTTTTTAGATATGAGTATCACAAAAGCCATTTGTGCTCTCAGAATAGCCCAACTATGTGACCAAGAGTTATCCAAAGCAAACTTGCAGGCAGCAGCCCAGTCCAATAGGACTTTGAAGGGCAATTGCCAAACCAGTCTGGAAGCGGTTTCATTTTTCAATAAAAGTGAGAGGTTGTTTCTAAAATTGAGATATGTTTTTCTTGGATTCAGTTTGTTTAAGGTACCGCCTCCAACATGGTAGATTTTGCTCTCGGGGATGCATTTAAGCGAATGCCCCATAAGCCTGAATCTCCAACATAGATCGATCTCTTCCATATGGGCGAAAAAGTCATCATCAAAACCACCGGCATCTTTGAAAGATGATGTCCTCACAAACATACATGCACCTGTAGCCCAATGGATATCTGAAATCTCATCATACTGGCCATGGTCGATTTCGAGTTCGTCCAAAATTCGCCCTCTGCAATATGGATAACCCATATAATCTATGAATCCGCCTGCAGCTCCTGCATACTCAAATTTTTCTTTATTCTGATAATCAAGAATTTTTGGTTGGCAGGCGACCACACCCGCATGGGCCTCCATGTAATTTATTATTGGGTGGATCCAATTGGGAGTGACTTCTATGTCAGAGTTGAGTAAAATAGAATAGTCATAATTTATATCTTTGAGAGCCAGATTATAGCCACCGGCATATCCTAAATTTTTTTCAAGTTGGATGACGCGTAACCCGGGATAGTTTTTCTCAAGAAATTCTATTGAGTGGTCGGTTGACGCATTGTCGGCGATAATGATCTCAGCATCTGAGCTATGCTGCACCACAGATGGCAAAAACTGCTCAAGATACCCAACACCGTTGTAGTTTAGTATGACGACGGCTACACTAGCCATTAAACATATTGCCTAGATCAAAACCTGGGATATTCGGCATTATGCCCTCCGTCTGCTTCTGCATGTGCTCTTTGGCCAGCACATCTGCTTCGTCCATTGCTTTGTTTATAGCAGCAACAATCAGATCCTGTACTATTTCTTTGTCGGCGGTATTTACAAGAGAGTCATCGATTTGAATATTTAGCACCTGCTTCTTTCCATTTACAGTGGCCTTGACTAGTCCTGCTCCGGATTCTCCTTCTACCTCTATCTGAGCTAATACGGCCTGAGCTTCTTTCATTTTTTCCTGAACCTCTTTGACCTTACCCATCATTTTCATCATATCAAACATATCGCTATCCTTTTCTCATGAGTAACATGGATCCTGATTGATCATATTTTCGACCTTCAGCATCCTCAAAATAAATCTTATATATATAGGTTCCTTCGGGAGCTTCCCGATCATTGATTTTACCATCCCATCCGTTGAAATTGTCGGTAGTAGAAAAAATGAGTACACCCCATCTGGTATATACCTCCAATTCAAAGTTGAATACTTTAGGCCCCTTCGCCACAAACCGATCGTTGAGTCCATCATCGTCTGGAGTAAACACGTTAGGCAAAAACATCGAGGTGTTGAGCTCCGTGAGTATGATATTGGAATAAGAGAACTGAGGAGTAGGATCGAGTGATTCGGCTCTGACTCGGATCAGCTTATCTTCTGAGTCGTTTGGAGAGAACTCCACCGCTTTCTCCCGGCCGCTAAAAACGGAGTATTCTTCCAGCAGATTGCCATTCTCATCCACGCGCTCCAGAGTATAGTTACGTATACCATTTAGCCAAGTCTCATATTTACTCCAATCGTAGTTGACCTCCTTTCCTCTAACAGTACCTTGTTCTATAATCATCGGAATTGTGGCAGGTGAGGGGACGGCGAGATTTCCACAATCGTCATCATATCGAATACGGTAGGCATGCTGACCAATGAAGTTGGCTTCAGTATCGACATAAACCGTATCTTCTGTTGTGTCATAAAATTTCCATGCTCGATCTCGGATGTTACGCTCCACTATGTATCTTCTAAAAGGAATTTCTCCTGTATCTGGCGGCCCCCAAGAGAGTTCCACATCGTTTTCCAGGTTTACAGTAGAGAAGGGGTAGTCCACTGCTGGAAGGCTCTCAGATTTATTGGCGATTACGGCCGTATCTACAGACACTGAGGATCCTGAGCTAAATATGGGTTGCACATTATACACATACTCCTTGTTGCAGATCACCTCGCTATCATCATAAGAGACTATCGACGAGTTGGTTATGTTAGTCAATAAATCTCCATCTCTGATGATATTGTATGAAACGGCCTCAATGGTATCTGTTTGCCAGGTGATTGTGTTGGCCTGATCAGTGCCTTCCACATCAAAATAAACCGAACAGATGATATCTGATTCGAGATTGAGATCATTGCAAGCGTCATAGGTATTGATTCTGAAGCAATGAAACTCACTTTCTGTGTTTAAATTGTCAAGTGTAGAAGTAGCACCAGTGATCACACTGTTCTGCTCAAAGTTATCAGTCCCATTGCTGGATCTTTCGAGATTATATATGATATCGTCGCCTAATGTAAAACCAAGTTGTAACTCACCGACAATCGCTTCATCAGTAGTTTCCACTGAGGTCAAAATAGGGCTGACAATTGTGTTGATACTATTAAATGCCCTGTTGTCTGTGCCACAAGTTGCATTATTCGCATTTGTGAATCGTCCGGTCACATCTACTCGGTAATTATCCTGCGTGCCATAATTATGCGCTGAGCTAAAAGTGAGTGGGTCTACCAATTCGTTGTCAGTAACGGTAAACTCCACAAAGTAGCTATCGTAATAGTCATCTTCGATTTCAACTCTAGCGGTATGGGAAGCACAATTATGAATGGTGAATTGCGGAATTTCAGGTGACAAAACCTCTACCAAAATAGAATCCTGTTTTTCTGTGACATTGTTCGAAACCAACATAGAAATGTAGAACTCACCAGCTGTGGTGTAGGTATATGTTCCGCTGGCATCTCCCGCTACTGAAGCATCGAATCCTTCGTACCAGTATTGAGCGTCAGTCCAGCCCGCACCGGTAGTTACGTTGACTGTCATGCCCGTACATCCTTTGATAAAATCAACAGTAAATCTCCCCTGGATACTGGATTGCTGAGCCTTCAATGTCACTGAAAACAGCATCAGCAATAAAAGTACTCTACCATGTATTTTACGCAGATTCAAGGGTTATAAATTTGTTATTTTGGTATTTGCTTAAGATGTTATCAATCTAGTGACTATTCTTGATTTTAGAAATAAGATCGTTGATTTTGTAGGCCGCTTGTTCGCCATCCAACATGTTTTTTAACGTATAGTCACCGCTCTTCATTTCATCTTCGCCTATCAGGACAACGAAAGGGATGTTTAGATTATTAGCATAGGACATCTGTTTCTTCATTTTTACTGCATCAGGATACATTTCTGACCGGATACCCTGGGTTCTCAATTTTTGCAATAAACTTAAGCCAGAGGCTGTCATTTCTGAACCAAAATTCACGATCATTACTTGTACTTGAGCTCCAGTCTCAGCCGGATATAGGTCCAGTTCTTCAAGCACATCATATATGCGATCTACACCAAATGAAATACCAACACCAGATACGTCTTTCAATCCAAATACACCAGTTAGATTGTCATATCGGCCACCTCCGGTAATGCTACCGATCTGTACCCCGTTTGCTTTCACTTCGAAAATAGTGCCCGTATAGTAGGAGAGACCTCTGGCCAGTGTAAGGTCTAGTTCCAAATGGTCATTTTCTAATTTATAGGAATCAAGGTATTTGAGAATCTCTTGTGTCTCTTTTACGCCTTCTAATCCCGTTTCACTTTGCGCGAAGTAGGTAGTGAGGAATTGTAGCTTTTCAACAATGGAACCTTCGAATTCAAATACGGGCTTGAGCTTGTTGATATTTTGTTGTGTGAAACCTCGTTGTATCAATTCTTCATTAACTTTTTCTATTCCGATTTTGTCTAGTTTATCAATAGCTACACAAAAATCTGCTTCTTTGCCTGTAGCGCCGATCACTTCGGTGATACCTACTAAAACCTTTCTATTATTGATTTTTATTGTAAAATCCGGTAATTGAAGATTATTGAATACTTCATTGATCATAGCGATAATTTCAGCTTCGCAAATCAAAGAATTCGTACCAACTACGTCCGCATCGCACTGATAAAACTCACGGTATCTGCCTTTTTGCGGGCGGTCTGCACGCCAGACGGGCTGAATTTGATATCGTTTGAATGGGAATGAAATTTCATTGCGATGCATGACTACGTATCTTGCAAAAGGTACAGTCAAGTCATAACGGAGTCCCTTTTCAGCAATTTTTGGTAACAGTGCTTTGCTTCCCACTTGATAATCATTCTCTTCAGTTTTAGACAAAAAGTCTCCTGAATTCAATACTTTGAAAAGCAGCTGATCACCTTCGTCTCCATACTTGCCAGTAAGTACGGATAGGTTCTCCATGGTTGGGGTTTCGAGCTGAGCAAATCCATATTTTTCGTACACAGATCGTATCGTGTTAAATATGTAGTTCCTCTTGGCCATTTGTATCGGACCAAAGTCGCGGGTTCCCCTGGGAATCGAAGGCTTCTGCATTTGCTTTTTATTGTTTCAAGCAAAGCTAAGAATCGACCCTCTGCAAAGCAATTTGATTGCTTTATTTTATTGGTCTTTAACGAAATGACTGAATTAATAATTTTCGTAGTTTAGCACCTGGATAAACTAATTGCACAAATGTATACACATCGATTGATTCTTATTTTTGCTATTATTTTAGCGCAAATATCATGTTCTAATCCAAGGCCAACTGGAACGGTTGATGAGATCTTAGGACTAAGGGATAGTCTTAAGATGATGTATGCACCGGATCGCAGAGTCGCACGATTTGATATTGACTTTGAATATGCTGATGGCAAATTGGTAGTTGACGGGGAGTCAGACCAGCCGGAAGCCATAGCAAAACTTTTTGGCTACTTGGACACTCAAGAAACGCTATGGGTTGATCAAATTGTCAGATTGCCAGATTCTTCCACTTTTTCAACGCCATTTGCTGTGGTGAACAATTCTGTCGCAAATATTCGTAGTGAAGCAAGACACTCCGCTGAACTAGCCACGCAGGCCACCCTGGGCATGGTGCTTAAGGTGTTAAAGATTACCGATGAATGGTACTTGGTACAGACACCAGATGGGTACATTTCATGGGTTGATCACGGGGGAGTGGTTTTGATGTCTGACGATGAATCAAGAAAGTGGCAAGAGGCAGAAAAGGTGATTGTGACCAATGCCACAACCTGGGTGTATGAAGTTGGAAATTCAAAAGTAGTCGTATCAGATGCTGTACTAGGTAATGTCTTAGAAAAAGTTGAGGAATCAGGCGGGCATACAATCGTTAGGTTTCCGGATGGTAGATCAGGTCAGATTACAACCATGGATATTATAGATTATCAGGAATGGTTGAGTACACTTAATAGGTCTGGCGGACTGCTCGAGTTTTATGCCAGACAATTGATGGGAACGCCATATCTCTGGGGAGGCACCTCAGCCAAAGGGATGGATTGTAGTGGATTTACTAAAACTGTTTATCTAATGAACGGACTTGTAATTCCCAGAGATGCTTCACAGCAGATAAACGAAGGCATCACCGTTGATGACAATCTTACTTTTGAAGGACTAGAAAAAGGTGATCTACTTTTTTTCGGAAAACCCGCCACAGACTCTACGCGGCAGCGTACGACTCATGTGGGTATCTGGCTAGGAGAGGGTGAGTTTATTCACGCCTCCAAAAGAGTAAGAATCAGCTCTATCGATCCAGCATCTCCGAACTACGATGAGTACAACAAAAATCGATATCTGGGAAGCAAAAGGTATCTAGGTCACCTGACAGGCAATATTACAGACTTGACCGCTTTAGTCAATTCGAAATGATTTTTTCATTTGATCCAGCTTGATAAGGATAGGTCTCAAAGATGTGATTGATTAATTCTGTGATAGTAGTCTCAGGATCTTCACGCTTAGAGTACTTTAAATCCAAGCTGCCCTGCCAAACTAATTTCTTGCGTTTCTTATCACGTAGTTCAATTAAAATCACTCCTTCTGTTCTTCTTTCAGAATTCCACCCCGATGGTGAATTGAATGAATTGTATCCATAAGGATCATAATTCCGGTTGTTATTATTGGCTGTGGTAGTAGTGGACACCAGCTCGTACCTGGTGATCAGATCAGGTTTATCAGCAGATTGATAGCCTCTATCAGTCATGTTCTGATTGATTACCTTCTCGATTTGGTTGAAGTATTGAAGCCCCTGCTCGTCATAGGACTTGTCGTCGCTTTTGTAGTTGATCAGTCGGTAGGTTTTGTATTGACTATAGTCCAACTCATCATTCAAAAATTTAATCACCTTAGGTGATGCACAGGTTTGACAGAGTAAAAGAATGATGAGAAGGCTAAAAGTCGGTTTCATGATTTAAGGAAATTTAGGAAATTTATCGAAGTCAGGATCTCTCTTTTCCAGGAAGGCATTTTTACCCTCTTGTGCTTCTTCCATAAGATAATACATAAGTGTGGCATCTCCAGCCATTTCCATGAGCCCATGTTGACCGTCAAGCTCTGCATTTAAGCTTCGTTTGATCATTCTCACTGCCAACGGACTTCTTTTCATAATGGTACGGCACCATTGTACGGTAGTTTCTTCCAGTTTGTCCAGAGGTACTACTTTGTTTACCATACCCATCTTCTCAGCTTCTTCTGCAGTATACTGCTCGCACAAGAACCATATTTCTCTTGCTTTTTTCTGTCCCACGTGTCTCGCGAGGTAGGAGGAGCCAAATCCACCATCAAAACTCCCGACCTTTGGGCCCGTTTGACCAAATTTGGCGTTTTCTGATGCGATTGTAAGATCACAAACCACATGGAGCACGTGCCCTCCACCGATTGCATATCCATTGACCATGGCTATGACTGGCTTAGGCAAGGATCTGATTTTTTTATGTAAGTCTAGTACGTTCAGTCGAGGTACACCATCTTCGCCTATGTAGCCACCTTTTCCTTTTACATTTTGATCACCACCAGAACAAAAGGCCTTGTCGCCAATACCAGTGAGCACGACTACGTTGATGTCAGTTCTTTCACGGCATATGTCCATGGCGTCAAGCATCTCATTGTTGGTCTCAGGCCGAAAAGCATTGTATACTTCGGGTCTATTGATGGTTATTTTTGCGATACCCTCGAAGAAGTCAAATTTGATATCGGAGTATTCTTTGATAGTTTTCCAGTCGAATGTTGCACTCATATTTCTAAATTTTATAGCTCAAAACTAATTGGCTAATTACTTATTTGGATAGTTTATGGAATAAATCTTTGTACACTTCTTTACTCTCTTGCGGATTTGTAAATATCTCAAGGATTTTTCTACCGCCTCCTTCAAAGAAGAGAGGCAAAGTCTGGGTTAGATCATTAGTGTCATGGCTGGTCATGTATTCAAAATGATATTCTTGTGCCGTCAATTTGGCATTTCTCTTTTGGACGGTTTCGAAAAACTCTTCCAGTTCAGGTTGTTGTGAAGGGCCGTCGATCATTCTAAAAATACCACCTCCCTGATTGTTAAAAATTATAATTTTGAGATTATCAGATAAACTATTGTGCCAAAAGGCATTGATATCATAAAAGAAAGCTACATCACCTGTCAGTAGTACGACAGGTTTGGGTGAAGCCAAAGTTGCACCTACGGCAGTACTATTTGAACCGTCTATACCACTCGTACCTCGATTGCAGTAGACCTCGACTTTTTGATCTTGCCTGAGCCCAATGACATTGGCGTATCGCACGGCCATGCTGTTGGCGAGATGCAGATCGATATTATTCGGTAGTGATTGTAATACTTTTTTGTATCCTTGATAATCTGAAAACTGTTCAGATTCGTAATTTCTAATTATTTCTTTAGCAGACTGATCCGTTTTTTGCCAAGCGTGAAAAAACTCCTGTTGAGATTGATCTACTGAGAGATTAGCGCTGAGGTGTAGTAAAAATGATTCGGGATCCGATTGGATCGCAAGAGTCAGCGCTTTGTATGTGTCTGGTGCATGGGCCTCATCTCTGACATGCCAGTGGGCCTTGGGTTTATGGTTCCTAACAAATATTTTCAGGTTCTTGCTAATGACAGACATTCCGATGGTGATGAGCAAGTCGGGCTGCAACTCCTTGTTTTCGTTGGCCTTCAGAAATAAATCCTGACCGGTGATTACCCCAGCTACTTCATGCACGTTGGAAATGATATCGGCGACTATTGGAATTTGATGCTGGGTTGAAAGCCCTTCCAGTAGGTCATTCAAAGATTTCTGCTTTGCTCCCTGGCCTACAATCAGAAGCACTCTTTTATACTTGGGAAGTTCCGTCATCATTTTACCTAGCTCAGGAATAGGATTCAATCCATTCGGCGGATCCGTTTTAACTAGATTTTGATTAAAATCATAAACCGTACCTGATTCTGGATAGAATGGCTCTCTGAACGGTACATTGATATGGACAGGGCCTTTGTTGTTCGATTGGGTAAGAAGGACTGCCTCATGTACCATATCATGCCCAGTAGCAACTGAATCTTTATCGATTGATAATGATGGAAATACAAATGACTTTTTCACATGCCGGCCGTACAAATTTTCTTGATAGATCGTCTGACCGTCTCTCTCACCAATCCACTCTGGAGGGCGGTCAGCAGTCAGAACTAAAAGAGGAACCTGATTGAAATAGGCTTCAGCTACAGCTGGGGCATAATTTAGACCGGCAGAACCTGACGTACATATCAAGGCGGTCGGGAGACCTGTTTTTAAGCTTAGTCCCAAAGCGATGAAAGCCGCAGACCGCTCGTCAGAGACACTGTAACATTCGATTTTCGGATGTCGTGCAAATGCGATAGTGAGTGCAGCATTTCTTGAGCCTGGCGAAATCACAGCGTACCGGATGCCGTGTAAACTACAGATTTGAGCCAGATCATAAATAGGTTGGAGATTCATGATTCCGGCTGGATGATATTAAGCAAGGTTTGAAATTTTATTTCAGTTTCGTTCCATTCCCTTTCGGGGTCACTATCTTCAGTGACTCCGGCTCCTGCAAATAGTATCATATCATTTTTAAACACTTTTGCGCATCTGAGGTTGACATATAGTGCAGTCTGACCTTCGTAACTTACAGGACCAAGGTAGCCACTATAGTATTCTCTGTCGTAGCCTTCATTTTCTTTTAAAAAACGCGCTGCTGGAAGCATAGGCATGCCGCAAACCGCCGAAGTGGGATGGAGTAAGTCGAGCATTACACTTCCTAACTGCGGGAAATTGACATCCTCCATGTCTACCGTAAACTTTGTTTTTAGGTGAATAAGGTTTCCCGCTTTGACCGTTTTGGGACCATATTCATCAAATTCACGTAGGCGAATTTTTTTAAAGCAATTGATAATATACCTGCTAACCAAGGCTTGTTCTTCAATTTCTTTTTGAGTCCAACTGGCTTGGGAAAGATCGAATCCTGGTCTGATTTCCTGTGTGCCGGCTAAAGATATGGTAGTGAAAATTTTTGCGTCGTCCAGTGAGATCAGAAGTTCAGGTGTTGCGCCAAGCCATAGCCCTTGATTCGGAAGGTAGACCAGCGATACAAATGCGTTTTCATACGAGTCACATAATTTAAGTAACTCTTTTAATGGATGAAAACTCTTATCGACTCGGAATTTCTCCCTTCTGGAGGGTACTATTTTTTGATAATACCCTTCTGTGATGGAATCCTTGCATTTTTGTACAAGGTTCACGAATGATTCCCTCGTAGAATTGATGGGTTTTGGGGAATCTAGAAAATCTCTATAATTGAATTTGTCATTGCGGCTAATGAGTGTAAGCTGCTTTATGAAATTTTCAAACTTACCTGAATCATCTCTGTATCCAGGGCTGAGGAGAATCTCATTTAGATCGCCATCTAGCAGGATGTCTGATTTAATGAATTGAGAGCCGTGCTCTTCTGAGTTCTCAAATGGACTGATTAGAAATCCGGTAGGTGCATTTTCTATATCCTCTGGCAGAGTGCCTTCTTGGTCCAATTGAAGTGCTGAATGTATTACTCGTTCTTGGGGATTTCTCCAAATAGCGAATGGCAGATCCATTTTGATTCCAGTATTGAATAAGCTTTCAAGTTTTTCCATGAAAGCAGTCGTCAATTTTGGGTTAGAAAGTTGTTTGTCTGATTCCATCATTTTTTATCAATCACTGCCATGGTTATTCTACTTACACATACAAGTTGGTTTTCGGAGTTGGTGATTTTAATTTCCCAAACCTGGGTCTTTTTTCCAATATGCAAGGGGCGAGCTATTCCTTCTACCGATCCATTTTTACAACTTTTGATATGATTGGCGTTTATATCCAGACCTACACAGTATTGCTTGTTGGGGTCTACAGTCATGGTTGCCGCGAGACTACCGAGCGTCTCTGCGAGTGTCACTGATGCACCACCGTGTAAAAGTCCTAAGGGTTGTACCGTTCGATGGTCTACAGGCATGGTTCCTTTCAGGTAATCTTTCCCAATTTCGGTAAACTCGATGCCAATATGGTTAACCATTGATTCTTTTGAGAAGTCGTTTATACCTTCGAGGGTAAACATTGGGAGAAACATATTTTCTTTCTATTACTGGTTTATCTTAGCCTGATACAAACAAAAAGACAATTCGATTGAAAACCAAAAATATATACATCATACGCCATGGACAAACCGACTATAATCTTGAGCAGAAAGTCCAGGGGCGAGGTATAGATTCATCTATTAATCCTACAGGTAGAATTCAAGCGAGTCATTTCTATGATGCATATCAGCATGTACCATTTGATAAGATATATCATTCGGAATTGAAGCGTACCAGCCAGTCGGTTCATAAATTTATTGAAAAGGGAATTCCACGAGAATCGCTGAGCGGACTAGATGAGATCAGTTGGGGCAAACATGAAGGGCAGGAGTTCGATCCGGAGATGCATAAAATCTATTTGGATACAGTCGCAAATTGGGAAAGAGGCAGACTGGATATAGCTGTTGGTGGCGGTGAATCACCTTTAGAAGTCATGCATCGTCAAAAGACTGCGATTGAGTATATCATGAATCAAACCGATGAGTCGCATGTTTTGGTGGCCACCCATGGTCGGGCGATGCGTATTTTGATGTGCTGGATGCTCAACTATCCCATGCAGCACATGGATGCTTTTGAGCATACAAATTTATGCTTGTACCAGCTCGAATACTCCGGCCATGGATACCGGGTGATTAAGCATGGCTCAGCAGAACACCTCAATGACATCAAAATATAAACTCTATCGAGGGTTGTTCTTGACCCAAAGATTGATTATCTTAAATGTCCGAAGCCGTCCTTGAACGGTTGGCACGGTATAGTAAGCGAGGTCGTATAATCCACCCTTAAAAATGCTAACTAAGCCCAAAACCCGGTGAAGCCGGGTTTTGGTTTATTCCCATCCTCCTGTCTTCAATCCCACATACTAATATTGGGAAAGTTTTCTTATATCATTTTTTATATGTCTGAATTAAAGGAAAAGAAAGAAAAAATTGAAGTCATTGGTCATAAGGTTGATTCACTTCGGATGCTTATCAGAGACATCAGCGATGAAGAGATAGATGAGCTCTCTATGAAAGAACTACATGAAGTAGATAAACACATGTTTGAGATATTAAAAACTCTTGAGAAGTTTTAACTATTTCTGAGCTTGCACCTCTTCTACCTACCTAAAAACTTATCTACAAAACATGCCAGAAGGACTAAGTGATACTCTCAAATCTGGATTAAATGCTCTACCAGATTGCGCATATCTCTGCGATAGTGAAGGGCATCTCATATTTGCAAATCTGGCATTTCTTACCTTCTTTGATCTTAATGAAGTAGATGTTGTAAATAAAAGACTTGACTCTTTCAATTCGAATGGGTCGGACTTTGATTTGCTATCAGATGAAGATCGAAAAGTGATTGAATCGAAACAGCGCATCGAGAACTTCTATGACTATAGATCTAAACCCGAATACAATATCAATCAGGCGAGAACATCTAAGTCACCCATTCTGGATGATTCAGGCGAACTAATTGGCGTGATGGCTCTCATTACCATTATTGATGAAAACTATGTCAAGAGTAATTTGCTGGCTCGAGGCGTAAAGCATTATCAAAATATACAGCAACTCACTCTTTCTATTTCAAAATTAAATAGTGAACAAGCCATTCTATGGGAGCTGGCGGAAGAATGTGGTAAGCTATTGGCACTTCAGGACTGTGTAATTTATATGTACGATGACGCTAGTGACGAACTTTCGCAGCGAGCAGCCTTTGGAGCCAAGAGCGATTTTGGTGTGGTGCTTTCACCAGTTTCGTTGAAACTAGGCAAGGGTATAGTAGGGCTTTGCGCACAGCAAAAGAAGACTATCCTCATCGAGGATCTTTCGTCCAACGAACATTACTTTGAAGATACGTCGAAAGCTTTGAGCGAGATCAGTGTACCGATCCTTTTTCAGGATAAGGTTATTGGAGTGATAGATAGTGAATCCACAGAATATGGTTTTTACAATATTAAACATCAGGACTTCCTGGAGGCAATTGCAGGGATTGCTGCACTCAAAATCTCCGAACTCAGAAACCTGAAGAAAGTAAAAGAAAATGAACAATATCTGAACCAGATATTGGAAAGCCCAAAGGATTTGATGGCCTATTCGATTGATAAAGAGTTTAGATATAAATCCTTCAATCAGAATCATGCCAGGATGATTAAAAGTTATTTCGGTATTGATATTCAGATTGGGATGAACGTACTAAGCTTTATTGAAGATAAGTCGGAGAAAGAGGAATACATCATGAGTTTTGATATGGCTTTTCAAGGTTCGGATTTTGCCGTATTGGAAAAATATGAAAACAAACAGGATCATACTTTTAAGTTTCTTGAGAAATTCTATTCCCCGCTTTACTCGATTGACGGCGAAATAATGGGAGTCACGGCATTTATCAGAGATGTAACAGAGGAGAAAACGGTTACCATGAAGCTTGAAGATCGCGAGCGATTGATTCAAACGATCAACGAAAACATTAAAGATGGAATATTCCGATATTCATTAAAGCGAGGTTTCTTGTATTCTAACAGTGCTTTGCTTGAGTTATTCGGTGTAGAAGGCCCAGGAGAACAGAAGGTAGACCTACTGGAGTATCACGTATTCAAGAATCAATATCTAAAAGTATATAATGAAATCCTGAAGAATGGATTTGTTGAAAACCGTGAGGTGCATTTCAAGCGTGTCGATGGTTCGACTTTCTGGGGGCTGCTGGATTGTAAACTGAGCCAATATCATGAGGAACAAGTGATAGACGGGGTAATCACCAATATTACTATTCTCAAAGAAATGAGCCAAAATCTAATCAAAACTAATTCTGAAATGGACCAGTTGGTCTATCGGACCTCTCATGATCTGAGAGCTCCAATTGCTTCTTTGCTAGGTCTCGAGAGTCTACTTTCTACAAGGATTAAGGATGATGAACAGAGAGAGTTGCTCGGAATCATGAAAGGCCAACTCAATCAGTTGGATAGTATAATAATGGATATAATCACCTATCGCAAGGTCGCTAAGTTAGGCTTGTCAAAGAATCACATTGATGTCGAAGACATGATCAATAAAGTGTTGGCAGGCATGCAGTTTATGGAAAATTATAACCATATAGAAAAGAGCGTTTCAATGAAATCGTCTTCTGATTTCGTAAATGACAAACACAATCTGCAGGTAATTTTTAACAACTTGCTTTCCAATGCCATCAAGTATTCCAAAAAAGGAGTAGAGGGATCCATCAAAGTAGAGGCGGAAGTTGATGAAAAGTTTTTATCTATTCTGATACAGGATAATGGAATTGGAATTGAAAAAAACTATCTAAGCAGGGTTTTCAATATGTTTTATAGAGCTACAAATCATGCTACAGGCACTGGATTGGGTCTTTTTATAGTAAAAGAAGCCGTCAATAAGTTAGAAGGTCAAATTACCGTTGAATCCAGGGAAGGAATTGGAAGCACGTTTAAGGTCAAGATCCCTAATCTATTATTGGAAGGTTAGACGAGAAGCAGGCCTGCCTTTCTTAGTGATCTCCAGCCTTGACTTTTTAGAAAGCGATCGAAGTTTATCAATGAGCTGGCTTCGTACATCTGTTCCAGATTTTTAAAGGTTAGTGGTTTATTGCTGCTCAACTGATCAAACACTTGCTCCAACCATTCTCCTTCCTGTTTACTACATACAATAGTATCTTCAGAATCTTTCGTTAGAACCTGAACCTTGCATTTTTCTGAAGTTTTTCCTTTTGTTTTCTTGTTGTAATAAGAGACTTCTGGTCGGCCATGTATCCAAACCAGTTTTGTGTTGTCTGAGATAATCGTATCAGGATTGTTTTGAATGGCCATTTCAATTTGGAAAGGAGTGACCATTGTTTCTGGTACCTCGAAATCAAACCATTCTTGCAGAGGATAATCAAAGCAGACCCCATGCATGTAGTTAAATAATGACTTTTTTAATCCTTGACTAAAGAGAGTATGATCAGCACCAGTGGGGTCTTCATGAGGAAGGTCATTGTGTGCAAATGCGGGTGCTTGATTGAGTAAAGATTTGACTCCAAAAGAGGCTGGATTCATGCCTATAGGACTATGAGCGGTCATGGCAAATTGATGCCAGAATCCGGATTGCAAGACACCTGTTTCAAATAATTGCCTTACCATTTCCAGTGAATCTATTGTTTCTTGTGCTGTCTGGGTCGGAAATCCGTACATGAGATAAGCATGCACCATGATCCCACTTTGAGTGAAATTATGTGACACTTGTGCTACCTGATCTACAGTTACCCCCTTATCTATCAGTGCCAATAGACGATCCGATGCTACCTCTAGTCCACCAGATACTGCTATGCACCCGGAGGCTTTGAGCAACTGGCATAAATCAGGAGTAAATCTTTTTTCAAACCGAATATTAGTCCACCAGCTTACACTCAATCCTCTATTTAGAATCTCGATGGCCAGCTCTCTCATCAGTGCAGGAGGAGCTGCTTCATCTACGAAATGAAATCCGGTTTCTCCTGTTTGTTTGATCTGGTCCTCCATTCTATCACAAATGAGAGAAGCACTTATGGGTTCATAGTTTTTGATATAGTCAAGTGAGATATCACAGAAGGTACATTTCTTCCAATAGCATCCATGTGCCATGGTTAGTTTGTTCCAACGGCCATCGCTCCAAAGGCGATGCATAGGATTAGTAATCTCTATCACAGATAAATAACTGGAAAGAGGTAGCCCTTCATAATCTGGTGTGCCGGTTTGATTGAAGGGAACATCACCTTTTTTTGAACCATCCATGTAGGAGATTTTTCCTCCATCTAGCATCATGGTCCTCTTTAGCGCTGTTTTGTTAATATTTCCGACAAGGTATTCAAGAAGAGATTCCAAAGGCCTTTCTCCATCATCAAAGGTGATGTAGTCGATGAATTCAAAAACCCGCTCGTCTTGAAGCGATCGCAATTCAGTATTGGGATAACCTCCACCGAGTGCAATTTGAATACCTTTATGCTTTTGTTTCAGATATTGGCCGCATCTAAGTGCCCCATACATATTTCCGGGAAACGGAACTGATATGCAGACCAGATTTGGTTGACTCTGAATTATCTTATGCTCTAGACACTCATACAGTACCTCATCTGTAAATGATGGTTCACTTTTTAGCGCTTGATATAGCGGGTCAAACGACTGTGCAGCGAGACTTAAGCGTTCTGCATATCGGCTGAAACCAAAATAGGGATCAATTGTACGGTTTATCAGATCTGATAAATCTTCCAGATAAAGTGTGGCCAGATGTCGTGCTTTGTCCTGTATCCCCTGATTACCGAATGCCCAGTCCAAATCGTCGAGTTGGTCAAATCTCGAGGCTTCCGGAAGATATCCTCTTTCTGCTATGGAATACGCCAGTGTTGGATTCTTATTTTGAAGGAAGGCCATTACTGGATCGATAGTGCTCAAATAGGATTTTTTGAGGCGAAATATTCTCTTTTCGTTTCCCAGAAGGGCCTTCTCATCTATGGAATCGAAAAGACTTGACAATCCCGCTCGCGAAAATATAGAAAGAATGACCTCTATCCCGAGATCCGCCTGCTCAGCTGCTTGCCCAATAATTTTTAAGTAGCCTAATAAATAAGCAGTAGCGGGATAGGGGGTATTGAGCTGGGTAAACGGCGGCGTCAGAAGAAGGGTCTTTGATGAGGCATTAGTCATTGCTGCAAATGTCGCTATTGTGCATGATATAGCCACACCCAAACGCAAAAAGAGGACAACTCAGATGAGTAGCCCTCTTTATTACCTGTTTAATTTTTTTACTACTTAGAGCTGAATGTTGGCTCACAGTCGATTTTGGCTATGCCAATCGCTTCAGGCGACTCCAGCATGATTTCTAAGTTGTTTTTCACCACAATAATCTTGTCGTATTTTTCATTTACGTAAGGGGAGTGAAGGTCTACAAAATGATACTCAGCATCAGAGTTTTTAGGAACCTTAAAATCGTGAACTTCAACGATACCCACCTGACGGTCATTTTTATCGACCAGATATAGTGTTAGATCTACTTTGAAAAGGTCGTAGTTTGTATTGTTCTTCAATCTGTAGGTGACTTCAAAGTTGTCCCATCCATATTTCTCCACCCGTTTTATTTTTTTCACTTCGACGGATACACCTTCGTTGATTTTGTACTGAGAATATGGACTGATTTCCTGGGCGGTTGCAGTGGCACCTAGTGCACCGATTACCATGACAATGGCTAATATTTTTTTCATCTGCTTAACATTTTTTTATTTCAAAGACCAACTCAATCAGTTGGCGACATCTATAAAACCTCTTGGGAGAGGCCAATTTCATAACACACTTTAAAAACTCGATAATGGAATCCATTATTATGTCTCGAGCAGGATATTTTATAAACAATATATTTTTTGGTTACCCTCATGTCTATGGGCAAATATTAAAGTTATAGATGAAAATTTGGCTTAGAGCTAAAATCACAAAGGAAACAGGGCATATTCCTGAATCTTACCGACTTGAACTAATATCATTTGTATTTACCGCTGTATACAAAAATCTCTATAGTTTCTATTTAATTTGCCTTATGGAATTTGTGAAAGGGAAGAAAATACTTGTTACTGGTGGTGCTGGATTTATTGGGTCCAATTTGTGCGAAAAATTACTTAAACTCGATCACTGGGTATATTGCCTGGACAATTTTTCGACGGGAAGAAGAGAAAATATTGCTGAGCTATTAGAACATCCAAAATTCATTCTGATAGAGGGAGATATTAGAACACTTCGTACATGTTCTGAAGCTACCGAAGGCATGGATTATGTTTTTCATGAGGCAGCACTAGGATCTGTGCCCAGATCTATCAAAGACCCAATTACCACCAATGAGGTGAATATCACAGGTTTTTTGAATATGCTGATGGCAGCCAAGGAGGCAAATGTGACAAAGTTTATATATGCAGCCAGCTCTTCAACCTACGGCGATTCGACGTCGCTTCCTAAAGTCGAGGATCAGATAGGTAAGCCGCTCTCACCCTATGCCATTACCAAATATGTAAATGAATTGTATGCGGATATATTCCATAGAACTTATGGGCTGAATACAGTAGGTCTTCGCTACTTTAATGTCTTTGGGAGAAACCAGGATCCTGATGGCGGATATGCTGCGGTCATACCTAAGTTTATTAAAATGCTAATCCAACATGAGTCTCCCGTTATCAATGGTGATGGATCGTTTTCACGGGACTTTACCTACATTGAAAATGTAGTCCAGATGAATCTCTTGGCCATGAGTACAGACGATGAGGCAGCATTGAATCAAGTGTATAATACGGCCTTTGGAGAAAGGAATACTTTGAATGACCTGATAGATAATCTAAAAGAATTGTTGAGCCAAAAGGATCCGGCAATTGCCGATGTCAAAATTATCTATGGACCTGATAGAATTGGAGACATCCCACATTCCTTGGCTAGTATTGACAAAGCACAGAAGTTGCTCGGTTATGCGCCTAAGTTTGATTTTAAGTCTGGCCTGAAGCACACCATTGATTGGTATTGGGGTCAAATGTCACGATGAGAAATTCGAAGACTCAGTACCCGATCAAGACTATAAATAAATAACCCACTGATTTTCAGTGGGTTATAATCTGTTTTGTGGAGTCGGAGGGAATCGAACCCTCGTCCAGATAAGGCCATATTGGACCGTCTACATGCATAGTTGAAACTTAGGATCTCGTAGGAGAGCTGGCGTTCAACAACCCACTTTTCCTACCAGTTACTTTAGTTTCGCTATCGGTTAGCAACTTTACCTCAAGCTAGTCTTACTGGGTGACACCCCTTGATCCTGCTCATAAGACAAAAGCCTGGAGGGATGTGTCTGTCTTGACTCTTAGCCAAGATTAATAATTCTTGCTATAAGCAAAAATTAAGCAGCCATGGCGTAATTAGATTCGCCAAATAGAATATGAGTAAATTGATCACGTGTGCTTACTCAACACCCGACATGCAAGTACAACATTCACACTTACTGTCAAAACCGGTCGACCCCATACATCAAAGAACAAAAAGGCCTTGGCCTTTTTTGGATTGCAAACTTAGCCCATTATACGAGAATATGATCAGTGAGGATGTTAGATTTTGTAAATTGAAGTATGCATTTTTTTTCGATCTAACAGTGAACCAAATTGACATTATTGCGACTAGATGATAGTAAATGAATGAGAAGTCTCAAATTCTAGATGGCCTGCTGGTCTTACAAGCGCAACGAGGGAATCGGAAAGCATTCGAACAGCTAGTACACAAATGGCATAAGAAGCTAATTTACCAATCCTACATTCGCACCAAAGATTGGAAGTCTTCAGAAGACATCGTTCAGGATGTCTGGCAATGGCTAATCTCTAATCTAAGAAATCTCAAGGAGTCTGATAAATTCGGGGCATGGATAAGAACGATTGTAGATCGACGGTCGATCGATTGGGTGAGAAAACAAGAACGTGTAAGGTCGAAAGAATGCCGTACTCCAACGGATGATGGGTTTGAGTCTGCAATAAACACGCAAGGAGATTTGGAGCCTATGGATGAGGTAGATACTAAAGAGCAGAGACTGAATGACTTGGAGAAGGCAATAAATAAGCTGAATGCAGATTTTAAACTGGTGCTCATGTTGTACTACTCAGAATCGAACTCTATCGAGACCATCGCTCAGGTATTAGCCATACCTAAGGGTACAGTGAAGTCTAGATTGTATAAGGCTAGAGAGAAATTGAAGAATATTTTAAATGAAAACTCTTATGAAAAATCAAAATGAAGAAATCGATGAAATGATCAAGGCTGTCTTATCCAAAGAAGAGGCAACTTTTTACGATAATCTACACGAGCAAAATTTGTTTGAAATGGTAGGAGGGCTGTTTAGTGGCAAACTCAAATGGCTGGGAGTGATCAACGTGACTTTCACTTTAGTATTTACAATAATCGGATTCTATTGTTTAGTGCAATTTATGGAAGTGGAGGCAACTAACGATCTGATTCGATGGGGCGTAGGACTGATGGCTTGTATGATGGCTACTTCTATGATGAAAATTTGGAATTGGAATCAAATGGACAAAAATGCAATCCTAAGGGAAATAAAACGTCTACAACTGCTGATTGCCAACAAGCATTAAGTCTTACATTTTCTTAATCCATTCCCTGATCAGTGCAAGTCCTTCTTCATGGGGAACCGTTCTACCCAACTCTGGCATCATGGTGCCCGGCTCGGTGGTTTGCATTCGATGCACCAGAATAGACTGGTCTGGATGAGTTGGTACAATGCTATATTTCAGATTCGCAGAGCCCCGACCAGCGGCAACAGGTTTTTTATTCACCCCTAGACGATAATCATCAGTTTCGAATATTGAGAGGTTTAGACCACTATTTTTAGCTGGCCCAAAATCATTGTGACAATGTGCACAATTGATATCTAAATAGGCGCGTGCTCGTTCATTTAAAGTTCCTGTTCGCTCGTCGTTCCAGATTGCAAGTTTTGGTAGGTCATGTCCTGGAAGATCCAGCCATCCACGCTTTTCAAGCAGCTCTAGTTGATTTCCAGTACCGTTTAAAGCTATTCGATTCAATTGGCGCACAGTGGGTCCGATAGGGACCATTTTGCCTGCTCTGTCATGACAGCTCTTGCACTGATTCATATCAGGTATGGTGTATCCAATTCGACCTTTATTCTTTAATTGAATTGGAATTTTACCTCCGGTTATTTCCAAATAGGCCTCAGTCTGAGCCTGATTCCAAATATATGGCAAGGCGATCCAACCGTTTTCTTGATGTATGAGAAGTCTGGTCTCTAATATTTTTTTTTCAGCTGATTGATTCTGATCAGCTGTATAGAGGAAATTTTTGATGAGTATTGAGCCTACCGGGAATTTTAATGCCAGCTCTTCTTCGTACTCAATCTTTTTACCTTCTGGTAAAAAAATAAAGCGTTTCTTTTCTGCATAATCTGTAAATAAGGGAGTATTTAGGTCATAGGGAAAGACCTTCGATGAAGGTGTTAGATCAGATAACTTACCTACGTAGAAGCCATAATCTGACAGTTTGGTTAATCCTATCCTGGCATATTGGATTTGTTCTGTAATCGTTTGATCCACACCAATCTCAATTGGAATTGCAATAGACTCATCCTGGCGGTTGATATTTTGACAGCTAAAGGTCACCAAAAGAAGCCAACAATAGATCCTCATACTATAGGCAGTTGAAGACTTGAGGGTTTTCTTCTAGCCCTTCAAAATCATTTTCCGCATCCAAATTCACAGAGATGATTTTTGAACCTTCATTGACGCAGATAGCATATTCTGGATTGATTGAACCATCAGCTAGAAAATAATTTGGTGATTTCAAACCATCCCAGGCCACTTGAGGGATGCTAAAACCAAATTTGAACAAGAAGAGTTTACCAAAGTCATTGTCCAAATTGGGTAGGAGGTAGGTGTTCTCGTAACGGTTGTTGTAGACTTTTACATTACCAACATAAGGATCATAGTTTTGATCTTTTTGATTTTTTCTCTCTAGTTCTTCACGACTTCCACCGCCGCCAGTATTTTCGTCTCCTCCCATGGCTTCTAGTAGTGCATAACTCACCATGCCTACTGCTATTGTCCGGTTATTCCTAATGTTGTTGTCATGAATTTTTACGCCTTTGGTGGCCAAAACTAAAATGCCAGTTCCGGGAGGTGTCACCCCAACCATATTTCCTGGCGGTGCGAAATTGGGTGTGTTATTTTCATAAACCTCATTGTTATACACTTCTATGTTTCTGCCATACTGGGTTAACCCTGGTAGATCAAAGACCAAAATGCCTCCTGTATTTTGATAAGACTTGTTGTTTCTAATGATGACTTCTTTCGAATTTTCACTTTCTATCCCTGCCACATTCCAATAAGTGGTGTTGTTTTCGATGAGTACAGTATCGGATTGACCAACATAGATGCCAGCATCACTTGCACCAAAGACCGTACAAGCGCTGACAGTGACGTTGGAGCAGAGTACGGGATACAATCCATATGCGCCGTTGGTGGAATCTGCTACGCCAGTCCAACCTACATTGAGGTTTTCAAATGTAATCCCATTTGTGTCAGTAGCTTTTATATTATCTCCTGCAGCATCTTCTATGGCAAAATCTTTAAGTACAATATTTTGACAGTTGGCAATCCTGATACCCTCTGCGCCTTGTGTTTGATCTTTGAATGATAATACTGTTTTATGGCTGCCCTGGCCTTTGATAGTCACATGTTTCTTGCCCTCCAATATTAGACTTTTGTCGAAGAGGAAATGGCCAGCTGGAAGTTCAATTACACTGCTATCTCTAGCGAGAATAAAAGAAGTAAGGATGGACTTTTGCTTATCAGAAAAATCACGTACCGGATTGTACTCGTAAATTTCCTCGCAAGACAATAGGGTCATGAGTATTCCAATAAATAAGATATTTTTCATGTTAGAGCTGATCAGTTGCATATTCAATTAAAAGATTATTTAATTCAATTGAAAGCCAATTGGATAATATTTGGTCTGGTTCCATTATGATTCAGTTTGCCAAGAAGGCCAATATATGGTCTATGTCTAAATTGGAGTATCAATAGATGGACTCTGCGGAGTGAACGCTTCGTAACCATCCTCTGTGACATAGAAGCAATCTTCTAGTCTGACACCCAATTCTCCATAAATGTAAATTCCGGGCTCATTAGAAAAGCACATGCCGGGCTGCATAGGAGTTGCATTGCCTTTCACAAGGTATTCCCATTCATGAAAATCCATTCCAATCCCATGGCCTACACGATGAAAAAAGTTTTCATACCCCTTTCCAAAGCCATTCTTTTCTATAACTTTTCTTGCAGTATGATCGAGATGTTCACATAGGACTCCTGCTTTGGCTTGCTCATACACAGCACTTTGTGCTTCTTTGACCACATTCCATACATCAAGTTGCCTTTGAGAAGGTTTACCAAAAACAGTAGTTCTGGTTATGTCAGCTTGATATCCGCCAAGTTTGCAACCACCGTCAATCAGTACAAGGTCACCTTCTTTGAGTTGCTGAGCTGTTTTACTGCCATGCGGATAGGCCGTGTATTCACCAAACATGGCTCCGGCCCACCCTGATTCGGATGCACCGAGGGCCGTACTTGCTTCAGCAACAAGAGCACCAAGCTCATACTGCGACATGCCTTCTTTTAATTTAGAAAAGCCATACTTATAGGCCTCTAGGGTAATTTCATTGGCTTTCTTCATAAGTGCCAATTCTTTAGACGACTTGATAGCCCTACACCCAGCGGTAATAACCTTCGCATTTGTTAAGGTGGCTTTTGGCAAATGGGAAGCGATGCCATCGGCTTGAAAAAAGCGTACATTCTCCTCTATACCTAAAACACCTGAAGACGAAGCCTGGCTTTTAAATATCTGAGCTACAAGGGCAAAAGGACTTTCGTGTTCTTGCCAAATGGCTAAATCACCATCAATTGTTATTAATTCATTTAACCGTTCCTGTTCAAATGCCGGGCAGATATAATTTAATGTACCATCGGAGAAGAGCAGTAGTCCTGTCAATCTTTCACTAGGCCACCATTTGATACCTGCAAAATACTCTAGCGAGGTCCCTGCTTCAATAAATACGGCATCGATTTCATGATTTTGCATTAAAAGAACAGCTTTTTCCATGCGTTGTTTTCTGTCCTCGGTATCGATGAATTCAATTCCGTCTGTGAGTGGTGAGAGACCTATGGGACTGGGTTCAGATGCTTGTTTTTGAGTACATGCACTTGATCCGAGAAGTGCGACAGCAGAACCCGCAAGTGCGCTGTTCTCGATAAATTTTCTTCTATTCAATGGATTAAAATTTGTTTTCTATGATCAATTTAGTGAAAATATGAAAAACAAATTTATCAATACGATTGAAGCTTGAATAATTAAAAATCAGATAAGCAATTCAATTAAATGAGGAATTTCAATTTAGAAATAAACTGGGCAAAGCCCATCTTTCTTGCTGAATTTTAAAGGAATTCTATAGTTGATAAATATTTCGTGAGAACCAGCGGTAAAGGTTCCTAATTTACCCGTAGGAATATCATAGGCATATCCGATTCGAAAGTTTTCATTGAGTACTAGCTGAGTCATCAACGAGAATGAATCTTGATATCTATAGGACACCCCTGCATAGACAATTTCGCTTAATATGAAATTCAGATTAATATCAAATGCTGCTGGAGCATTGTCTTGCAATCTCACCAGAACGGACGGGCTGATTTTCAGATTCCGGCTAAGATCTTTTACAAAACCCGCATTGATATAATAATATCTCGAAGCTTTTCCTGAAGAAGGAATGGTCACATCCCCACCACCATCAATCACATTTGGGGTTAGAAAGTAAGGAATAGATGCTCCAATAAAATAGTCACGATTGGCGTAGTACAAACCAAATCCAAAATTGGGATTAAAACTCTTGGTAAAAACTGAGAGCGGGTCATCCTGCTCAAACCAGTTGATGGCGTCCAAATTTGAAGAACGCTGATCAAATCCCCCTTGAATACCCATAGCCAGAATGGCTTTGTTCATCCTTATTTTGTATGCAAAACTTCCATAAACGCTGTATTGCTCATGCACACCGACAACATCTCTGACCACATTCAATCCAACGCCAACATTTTTTTCTCTAAGTGTTGTGTGAGCAGTTAAGGATTGATAGACAGGTGCACCATCAATATTAACCCACTGGTTACGATTAGTCAAAATCGCAGAAAACATATTCAAACTACCAGCATAAGCTGGATTGAGTGCCAAACCATTGTAAGGGTACGTTGAAAATACCGGTCTCTGTTGAGCAAGACACAACTGTGACACACAAATAAATACACCTATTAATAAACCCTTTGTTAGTTTCATTTATCGTTATCTGACCAATTCCAAATATCCCTGATAGACATCTCCATCGTTGCCTTCACCTTTATCAAATATATAGAAGTAAGTTCCAGATGGCAAACCATCACTTCCTCCGCCCAGGCCAGTATTTCGTTTTCCGGTGAAGACATTTCCATTTAGATCGTCTTCATAACCTGAAGTTTGATACACTAACGTTCCTGATCGGGTATATATTTTAATACTGTTGGCAGGAAATCTGTCTGCACAAGATATTCTAAAGTAATCATTCTTGCCATCTCCATTATCAGAAACGCCATTAAATATTTCTATATCAGTGGTAATTTCGAAAGTCGCTTCATAAGAACAATCCTGATCATCAATGACTAGAACTCTGTAGTCCCCAGGATTTAATCCACTCATTTGCTCATTAGTACTGATTATGTTCGAAGCATCTTCAGGATCTATTGGGGTACCAGTGTCAACAGCCCAGTATTGATTTTCGATTCCAAATGACCCTGTAAAAATTAGATCAGCTTCACCGTTGCCAGCATAATTGTCCGTACCTATTTCCAACTCAGAACAGGTAGACTCAGTCGTACTTACGGTAAACTCTGGATCTACTCGAGCATCTTCAATATCAATACTTGCTGCCTCAGATACACATTCAGATACGAGGTCAGTCGCTCTGACGCTGTAGCTTCCAAGGTCCAGTCCTGATGCTCCAAAGGATGAACTGATAACGGTACCACTACCATCTTGCCATTCGAAGGCATATCCGACTATGGTTGAGTCTACAGAGGCAGACACTTCTCCATTTGGCGTGATACAGTTCGTAAGATCGCTTATGAGCTCAACAATTGGCTGCGGTACAATCTCGATATCGCTTGTGATTGTTATTTGATCTGTGATTGTACAGCCTGTTAATCGGTCAGTCATTTCTATTGCATAAGTCTCAGCCATCAACTCATGTACAGTTAACGTTGAGTCAAGTATGGCGTCTGAAAGACTAGCTCCATCATGCCAGTATATGGTATACTTAGATGGTGCATCCGGTCCAGGAATCACCGTAGCCTGACCATCAGCTCTGACTGCTACAAAATCACACTTCGTTAATGCATGATCCTGAATTAAGGTCATTTCCATTAAGTTAGTATTTGTATCATCTTCAATTTCAATGAAATTAGGCTCAGAAATACAACCACCGTCAGTGTCTTCAACCATGACTGTGTAAGAACCATTCTCAATGTTTTCTACAAAGTTTCCAGACAATTGATCATCTGAAGGCAACGGATTACTTGGGGATGAAACCTCACCATCAAGCAGGTAATACTCGAATACCGCTGTAGCATTTGTAGAATTCAAGACGTTGATCGCCAAAGCACCATTCGGGTCAACACAGTTTTCATTTCCAATTGTGGTAATACTCAGTATCAATGGATTATTAGATTCGTTTATCATTCCATATTCTTCTGTAGTAGTACACAAGGTAGTGGCATCTTCTACAATTACTGTGTAAGTACCTTCACCAAGATCTGTGTAAGTAGAAGTGTTGTTTGCTGCTGTACCACCTGACCATGTAAAGTTATAGTTGGCATCAGCAAAATACCCGCCTGCTCCATCAGAAACACCTACCGTTAAGTATCCATCAGGATTTGTAAGAATACAATTTTCCTGAAGTTTGAAATCAATCAAATCAACAACTGGAGGTGTACTTTCATCTTCTACTATGATTTCGAAAACTTTAGATGTACAATCTGATAATGTGCTCTGTGCCTCAATATAGTAAGTATCAGGAGCCAGATTTTGGAATAGACCTGTTGTACCTGCAGGAGTTCCTCCTCCGTCTACATAAGTGCCTGAGTGCAAGATATAATTGTAATCTGTCACATTATCAGGTGTTATATCTGTGATTTCAATTTCTCCATTCACATTGGCTCCACAACTAGTGGCAGCAGTGATATTTACATCATTGTTTACATCAATAGTGATATCAACTGGGTCAAAAGGAACCACAAAACTATCGCTGCTTTCACAGCCAGTGACTGCGTCAGTAACCGTTACTGTATAGGTGTTCTCATCCAGACCATTGATGGTAGCAGTCGCTTCACCGCCACCCCACAGGTAGGTTACCCCATTGGCTATACTGGTAGCATCAGTAGCGGCGACTGTGAGTTGACCATTTCCTCCAGTACAGTATTGATCTGCCTGATCAAGCGTAAATTCTATAGTAGGATTTGTCGAATCATCTTCAATTATAAAGTCAACTATATTTCCTTCACATTGGGTAGCAGTATTTACGAAGTATACTTGGTAGTCTCCTGGATCCAATTGATCCACATGTCCATCACCTACGACATTAAAGGCATAACCAGCGTCGTCTTTATTGGTATAAGTGTATGTGAAATCAGCGAGGGCACCACCTGAAATTGTAGTGATTTCAAATTCTCCATTGAACCCGCCTCCAGTACAATTTGTATTTGCTGTATTTGTAGAAGCAGTGACTTCATAAGTTGGAATTGTTTCGCTAAGTGTAATTGTTTCATCAATGAAACACGTGTTGTTAGGTGAAGTAGCATCTGTAATTCTTAGTGTATAGACGCCACCATCTAATCCAGTTATAGTACCAGTATATCCAGCGCTTATTGTACCTGAAATTCCAGTTATACCAGTTCCTGTTACTTCATTTGTACCTGGCATGGCAATTCCTCCTGCATACCACTGGAAATCGTAATCACCTGCTGGAACAACTGCTCCTAGTGTATTTCCAATAGTCCAATCGATTGCTCCATTCCCTTCATTCGTATCCGGATCACAACTCGAATCAGTTACATTCTCGGTTAATACTAGTGTCGGGCTTTCAGCCTGATCTTCTACTTCAAATGCAATTTGGCCTGTGCTACATCCTGTGGTCTGATGAGTAGCCTCCACGTAATATAGTCCTGGAGTTAAACTGTTTAAAGTTGTTGTAGTAGTAGCAACGCCTAAATCCGTCAGTGGTCCATCCGAGTACCATACCCAATCGTAATCATTTACATCTCCAGAGGTAATATCAGCATCTGAGACCGTAATAGACCCATTAGAGGCACTGCAATCTGTTACGTGTACAATAGCTGCATCTACGTTGGTCTCATTGATGGTATGAGATTCAGGGACATTACTAATTGTAAAGGTTGCAGTAGACTGACATGTATTACCCGGTGCAGAATTATCAGTTACAATTACCAAATATGTATCAGGGGAGAGATCCGATATGGTTTCGTCATCCGCTCCAGTGATCACCGCAGTTCCTTGATTAGGATTTGTACTTGCCACTGCTGTAATTTGATTATTTGCTATAGCATCCGCAATAGTTGACCCTCGGTACCATTCGAAGGTATAATCTCCTACCACGTTCCCTTGAATTTCTACTGTAAGATCTCCATTTCCTATATTGGTTGCTACATCACAATTTGTATCAGGGTTTGAAGAATCTACTAGTACTACTGGATTTTCATACTGATCTTCGATCGTAAATGCGATTGTTGAAGAGCTACACTCAGTTCCATCGTTTTCGATGGTCACCTGATAGTCACCTGCAGGCATGTCATCCAATCTGTTGTCATCAGTGGCCGCCCCTGTAGTCGAAGGAGTGAT
>NZ_JBDVDW010000013.1:0-4558 GCF_039941815.1 Reichenbachiella sp. | reverse complement strand
TAGCCCTTGGTTGTACAATGCCAACCAAAGCTGAGTTCCGATCTTCTGTCTCCATGTACCAGTAGCTGTAGCATAATCTACTTCAGTCTCTGACAAGTAAGTGCCAATTGTAGCACCCCACTGATCAAATGAAGCTGTGATACCAGCGTTGTAGTGTTCAGCAGCAGTTGTTGCTCCGTCCATTTGGGTAGGAATTGTATAACCAGTTCTTTCTACCATCTCAGCCATCAAGAATCTAATCTCTGCATAGTTGAACAATACACCAGCAGTTGTTGGCTGATGTAGGATATCACCTACTTGAGTGAAGTTAGCATATGCATTTGCATCACCATAGATACCACCATCAAATACGCCAGCTCCCAAGTTTTCTCTGAAATACACAGATCTTCTTGGGTCATTTACGCCATTCATGACATCCACAATAGTGTTAGCTACGATAAAATCTGCTCTTCCACTCAATACCAAGTCTTCGTGAAGAGGACTTGAGTTTGGAGAAGTGCTCTGATAAGTCATAGCGAAGTTCTCAGCATTGCTTGAGATCACACCAGCTGTCATAGCTTCGTTGGCCCAAGTCACTGAAGTAGCAGCATTTACATCTGCCATCTTCATTGCCATTCTCAACTTTACAGAGTTAGCAAATCTAGCCCAGGCAGCTACATCACCACCATATACCAAATCCGAACCTCCAAAACCACTAGCAGCAGCATTAGCCGGAGTAGTCAAAGTAGTGCTTGCAGCACTCAAGGTACCTTCTACAGAAGTATAGATAGATTCTGCATCATCATACACTGGCTCAAAATTAGCTGGATCCAATGCCTCAGAATAAGGAATATCTCCAAAAATATCAACCATTGTGATGTAGGTATAGCCCATCAATATATCGATGATAGCCATTTTGTTCTCAAGTGTCTCATCGCTATCGCTGGAAGTACCTTCCGCCATTTGAGTAGCGATGATTTCTCTTGCATCCTTCAAATCGATCAATACATCTCTGTACTGGTTCGTCCAGATTCCCAAAGAAATCTCACGAGCAGTAATTGTGTATTGGCTTTCGTCAGGGTAGGTAGTTTGAGCCCACATCTGAGAATACATCCTGAAAGGATTGTCGTTTACACTCATACTGACGATGTTATCTACAGCTTCTCTTGTAGCTCTTGCGAACAAGGACTCAGGAGCTACTTCCGCAGGGTTTCGCTTGTCAGTATTAAAGTCTTCTAATCTGTCATCACATCCTGCAAATACTGCTGCAAGAAGGACTATATATAATAAGTTTTTCATATCTGTTCTGATCAATTATTAAAATCTCACTTTAAGTTCTGCTCCGATTTGTCTAACTGTTGGATAAGATCCAGACAAGTAGCCTTGAGAGAACTGTCCACCTAGACCTGATTCAGGATCAGCATATGGTACGTGCTTGCTGATGATCCACAAGTTTCTACCAACTACAGAGACATCAACACCTTGAGACCATGATCCGACCAAGCTTGAAGGCAAGCTGTAAGTCAATCTCATTTCTCTCAATTTCACGAATGATGCATCATATACAGTCATAGCACCTGGATTTTTCGAAGCGTTACCCCAGTAGAATGCTCCAAAGTAAGAGTCTGCTGCAGCTCTGATCGTATTCTCAGAACCGTCAGCCTGAACACCTTCGTTCAAGATTCCACCACTGTCAGATCCTGTAGTTACAGCATCTCTGACTGGGTTACCCAATTCATTAAGTCCAGCAGTATGCTCTAGCACACCAGTACCTTGGTAGTGCATATCCAAAGAATAAACTTCTCCACCTTGTGATACATCAATCAAGAATCCTAAAGTCACACCTTTGAAAGATACAGTGTTGTTGAATCCTAACAAGTAATCAGGGTTTGGATCAGCAATGATTTGATCCGCTTCAGATACGTAGAATCCATTTGCGTCAACCACTCTTCTGCCATCTAAATACTGGAATCCAGTTCCTTTCAATACACCTAAAGGCTCACCTACAGTTGCGTTTGAAGAAATGTTACCTTGGTAACTTTGGATTGTATAGTTCTCAGTCGCTTGGTTTCCTTCAGAATCGTTCAAATCAAGAACTTCATTTCTGTTTCTAGTGAAGTTAACCGCAAGGTTGTACTTCAACGCATCAGTTCTAATTACATCTCCACTCAATACCATCTCGATACCTCTGTTTTGAATAGTACCAACGTTGATAAATGTACTTGAGTAACCGGTAGCTCTTGAGATCTCAACTGGCATCAATTGATCAGTTGTCTCTCTGTTGTACCATGCGAAATCAACATTAACTCTTCTGTCGAGGAATGATCCTTCGAATCCGAATTCAGTCTCAGTAGTGATTTCTGGCTTCAACTCAGAGTTGTTTTTGTTGCTTCTTACAGTAGTCATAATAGTGCTACCAAAGTTGTCAACACGAGCATACGTATCGTTTACTCTCAAAGCACGTGTATCAGAACCTACCTGGCCGATACTTGCTCTTACCTTACCGAAGTCCATCCAGCTTACATCTACCAGTTCTGAGAATACAAAACCAAGACCTACACCGTAGTAATCATACTGATTGTTTGCTACTGGCAAAGCAGAGCTAATGTCTGTTCTGTAGTTAGCATCCAAATACAAGAAATCTTTGTAGCCCAAGTTCACATTAGCGAAGTAGCTATAGATTTCTTTTTCCCATAGTGTTTCTACCGGGAATGGGTTTGTACTTACTGAGTTGCTCAAAGCATACAGTCCTGGTACAGCCAATCCACCACTTGTAGAAGCAAATACGTTCTCATATCTCTCTTTCTGTAGGTTGAAACCTACCAAACCAGCAAGGCTAAGATCATCGTTCAACTGCTTGTTGAAGTTCAACATTGCGTTGTAGTTCCACTCACTGTTTTCGATGTTAGTTCTTGCGTAGCCAGAAGGCTCATCAGTCAAGTTCACACCGAATTCAGCAGCAATACTACCAACAGCTCTTCTTTCTTCTCTAACTTCAGTGTAGTTATCCAAAGAAATTCTACCGTTTACTGACAACCAGTCAGTCAACTTGTACTGGAATCCAAACTTAGACAAGAATCTATCTCTAGTATCAGAGTTGAAGTTCTCGTATCGAGTCCAGTAAGGGTTATCCCAATAGATAGGCGTAAGAGGAGTGTCGTGGCTCGCGCCATTCCAGGTATAGTTCAAGCCTGTTCTGTTGTACACTCTTTCTAGTTGCTTCACATCAACATTTACCTGCCACCACTGACGGAACTGAGACATCAAGTTATCGCTATATCCAGTAGAGAATCTACCGACAGCGTTTTGCTTGTTGTACTGCATCATTACATCAGCAGACAATTTATCGCTCAATTTAGTAGTCGCGTTGAAGTTAAATGTATGCTTCTTCAATGAACTGTTTGGCATGATATCATCCTGATCGTGGTTAGTATAACCAAATCTGAAAGTAGCCGATTCTCCACCACCTGTCAAGGCAATGCTGTTTCTCTTGATTACTTGAGTTTCGAAGAAATCAACAGGAGTAGTTGCTCCAGCTTCGTATGCGTAAGCACGTCCGAAGTTAGCTTCACCAGGCACAAATGAATCCCACTGGTATCCAGTGATAGATCCATCCAATGGATCACCATAAGATGCATCTTCAGTAGTAGGAACTACTAAATCCAGGTTACCGTCACCGTTGATGTCGATTTCATACATGGCACCGTTTGGAGTAGCTCCACCGTAGTATGGTCCGTATCCAGCACCAAACTCATTTTGGTACTTAGCGAAAGTAGACTTATCTATTTTACCGATGGTTAAACCAGTGGCTAGCTCAACGCCAATGCCTTTTCTAGAAGTACCTTTTTTGGTTGTAATCAAGATTACACCGTTTTGGCCCCTAGATCCATAAAGTGCAGTCGCTGCAGCACCTTTAAGGATAGACATAGACTCAACATCCTCTGGGTTAATATCAGATGCAGGGTTACCATAATCATAACCTCTACGTCCCTGAGCCTGAACAGCTGTGTTAGACGTTCTGTTACTTACAGGCACACCATCAATTACAAATAGTGGGTTGTTGTTAGTAAAAGAAGAGTTACCTCTAATGTTAATAACAGCAGAACCACCCATTGCAGTTGTTTGTCTTACTTGTACACCAGCAGCTTTACCAGATAGAGAACCAATGATGTTGTCAGACTTAACTCTGTTTACATCTTCAGTACCTAACGTTTGCTGCGCGTATCCCAAAGAAGCTTTTTCTCTAGAAACACCCATAGCGGTAACAACCACTTCAGTCAATTGCTGAGCGTCAGGCTGCATGATTAGGTCGATTATACTTCTCGTACCAATCTCAATTTCCTGCGTGGAAAGGCCCACAAAGGAATAAACTAAAGTACCACCGTCAGAAGGAACAGATAACTTATAGTTACCATCCAAATCGGTAGTTGTACCTGTAGTCGTACCCTTAAGTACAACTGTCACGCCTGGTAGTGTCGAATCGTCTTCTGCAGACGTCACCTTACCAGAAACTGTCCTGTCCTGTGCGGAAGCTTGTGCTATCAAGCCAGACACGAACAAGAAAATCAGTAATAGTTTT
>NZ_JBDVDW010000012.1:0-1179 GCF_039941815.1 Reichenbachiella sp. | reverse complement strand
CACTTAACAAGACATTCGGTATCTGAAAGGAGCTTTTCGAAATGCGTTGGAATTCCTGCTGCTTGCAATTTGGACATAATGAACGCATTGAACTTATTATTCACCATGCCTTTACGATCTAGTTGCTCTACTTTTTTGCCATCAAATGCAGAGGTATCATCACGAAATACTAGAACCATTTTATCAGGGTCATCTGTACGAAAAACAGATTTGGCTTTTCCTGCATACAGCTCTTGTCGCTTTTCCATTAGAAGGTCTCCGGTTTGCTTGTGTTAAATTGTTCGTTATTTTAAAAATTTTTTAGCGAAGAAATAGGATGTTAACTGCTGATTTTTTGCAACAGAAACATCGATCACCAAAAAGTCACCCGCCGCTTGACGCTCTATTTTGTAGGGATAGATTCGCTCTTCCCAAGTAACATCATCTAAGTTTCGGCGATATACATTAAAAAGTTTTTGCGTTTTACCTTTACCAACAGGCACTTCTAAAGCGACTACATCACCGACTCTGGCGATTTCATCCTCAGGAACAACAGCCAATTGGTTTCCTTCGCCTATTAAATATAACCCGGCATCAAGAATTTTTTGTTGGGCCTGCTTAGCAGTCACTTTTTTTCCTAGATAAGCGGCAAACATGCCAGATCCATTAATCCAGATTGGTGATGGGTCAACCTGCTTGTTACTTTCGGACAAATACGCTGAGTTTTGATCAAGCTTGCGCCCAATGGTTCCCCATAATTTGATCGCCATACCATAAGTATTCAAATCGGTAGCTGGACTTACCCACTCACCAACCTGACCCTCTTCTGATACTTCACGCATCTGCATCTTAACTAAAGTGGAAGCATTTTCTTGAGGAAGCAAGACAAATGAGAAAGCAGTTTTACTCGGGTAAACTCGGGTTATTTTACTCCATAAGGAACGCCAACGGCCTTGCTCTACCAATGGAATCGGTGTTGTTACAATCCTGGAGTCAGTATCAGTTGCTAGAGGAGCTTCTGACACGTCAAAGCTAGACATAAAATCTTCAATGATTTTTTTACTTTGTCTAACATCGGCAGGAAAAACATACTCAACCGCATCCTGTTTTTCTGTCATGACAACTTTGGCCATGGACTGATACAAGAAAGGGGCTCTTGGCGCCACAAATTCTGTCTTTTGTTGCAAGTCTGCTACGGCT
>NZ_JBDVDW010000011.1:0-76091 GCF_039941815.1 Reichenbachiella sp. | reverse complement strand
CGAGTGTGTCCACCTCTTCCCATTCCGAACAGAGCAGTTAAGCCACTCAGCGCCGATGGTACTACGGTAATACGCGGGAGAGTAGGTCGTCGCCAGATTTTATCAACAAACCCTGATTATTTATTTAGTCAGGGTTTTTTTTATGCTCCATCAGTACTACCACCAATACCGATACCCAGCAGTCTAGCACTTTGACAACTTAATCGTCAACACAACAAAAACAACAAATAATCTAGCCAGTGACAGTGACTCCTTATGAGTTACCTATTGACTTTGTAATGAATGCGCATATCAGCGCAAACTTGAATTTTATGAAATTCATTCAAAATCAATATTATCTAATTTTAAAATCAACAAGAGCGAAAATTCAATCCCCAGAGAAATTATAGATGTTTCAGTATATCCTTACTTTTCACGTCATAAATCGTCTAGAATTCGTTAATTTGCCTGTCCAAAGGGGTGAATGATGCATTCATCCTTTTTAATTTAATTCTATGAAGCCATTGGTGATAAGGAGAAGGAATAAAAAGGCAAGATATAAACCCATTCTTAAGAGTACTAAAAATTGGCCGGTAGTACAAATGGCCCAAAAAAGGGATGAGTTTATTCAACTGGTAGTAGAAGAGAGCTTTGACAACATGATGTCGCTCAATCGTGGCCGCACGCTTCGTGAAGAGATTGAGATGACCGCCTTTAGGGAAAAACAACGAGCTAAAAACCACCCATGGAGAGTTGATCCTAAAGATGATTACTCATTTTGGGATGGAATTCAACAGCGAATCATCAAACTTGATGGCGTTGATAAAAAGGATCAAAGCACACGCCTTAAGGAGATTCTAAAAGAAATTCTAAATCGATATGGTAATGAGATAGCAGGTAATTTTAATCCATCTCATTATCATGTAGCAAGGACGTTAGTCACGATAGGCTTTGGAAGGTTATTGAACGCAGCAAGAGTAAAGGGACCTTGGTCTTTGTTTAGCAATCAGCTAGACCTTGATGACAAAATTCACATTAAGGGCGAAGTCGATCAATTAAGGAAATTAGCAAAATTGGGAACCGTTGTGATGGTTCCTACCCACTTTAGCAATATTGATTCTGTCCTGATTGGTTGGATAATTCAGTTTTTGGGGCTACCACCGTTTATATATGGAGCAGGCCTCAATTTGTTTAACCTTCGCGTATTTGCCTATTTCATGAATAGTGTAGGAGCATACAAGGTGGACAGGCGAAAAAAGAATTCAATCTATTTAGAATGTCTAAAATCATATTCTACGATTGCCTTAAGAGAGGGATGTCACAGTTTGTTTTTTCCTGGAGGCACTCGGTCTAGAAGTGGAAAGATAGAGAAAGCACTCAAGCTGGGCCTTCTGGGTACGACAATAGAAGCACAACGTCAGATTTTTCAATATGAAGAAAACCCTGATGATAAAAAAGTTTTTATTGTCCCTGTTACCCTGAATTATCATTTTGTTCTGGAAGCTCCTAGTTTGATCAATGACTATCTGAAAAGTCAAGGACAAGAAAGGTATTATGAGGAGAATGATGAATTCACAACATCATTTAAAATATCGAAATTTCTAATGAAATTTTTCACGAGAGGATCGGATATCTCAGCTACAATTGGCAAAGCACTGGATGTGCTTGGAAATGAGGTAGATATTAACGGCAAAAGTATTGATAAGCATGGCAATGAAATTGATCTAAAGGACTATTTCAAATCGAATGGCGAAATTACTGAAGACCCTCAACGTGAACAGGAATATAATCGAATCCTAGGTAAAAAAATAGTAGAAGAATTCCATAGGAATAATCGTGTCTTCTCTAGCCATTTGGTAGCCTTTACTGCCTTTAGAATGCTTGAAAGAAAACATCCGACACTTGATTTATATGGATTGTTAAGACTGTCTGACGAGGAATTGATTATTCCATATGAGGAATTTAAGGAGTGTCTTTCAAATCTGCTGGATGCTTTAAAAGCGATGAAAGATGCAGGCGAAGTTGGGCTAGCTAATCATCTCAATCGTGGCAAAGACGAGGTAATTAAGCATGGTGTTAAAAATTTAGGTATGTATCATGCACAGCCTCCACTTGGGTTTTCAAAGAATGGAGATCTAGAAATTCGAAACATGAATTTGCTTTACTTTTATCACAACAGGCTCGAAGGCTATGAACTCGAAAAGTACCTCTGACAAACTTGTCGGTGTAATAGGGGCAGGTAGTTTTGGATCTGCCATAGCAAATATGCTAGCCGAAAAAACAAATGTCCTTCTTTATATTCGGGATAGTAAGAAATATGAACAAATAGAGAAGGATATAAAGACCGGCAAATCTCGGTATGACAAAAATATCGAAATCACGAATCAGCTCTCAGAAATAGGGACTCGGTGTGAAATTATTTTTCCTATCGTTCCTTCTGCCAATTTCAGAAGTATGATTCGAGATTTAGCACCATATTTACGACCTTATCATATTCTCATTCATGGCACCAAAGGACTAGACCTTAATTGGCCGGAGGGTGAGCAAATGTCTAAAGAAAATCCCCTTTCTCGCCGACATGTGAGAACAATGAGCGAAGTCATTCTCGAAGAAACTTCAGTATTGAGAGTTGGATGTCTTGCAGGACCAAACCTTGCCAAGGAGCTTGAAGAGAAACAGCCTGCAGCTACAGTAGTGGCAAGCCACTTTGAAGAAGTGATTGATCAAGGACAAAAGTTGTTGAAAAATGACCGATTTTTAGTATATGGCAGCAATGATCTCATTGGTATTGAACTCTGTGGTGTTCTTAAGAATATTATTGCCATAGGGACTGGAATGCTAAGTGGAATGGGACTTGGTGAAAATTCTAGAGCCATGCTGATCAGTCGTGGTATGGTGGAAATGGTGTACATAGGAAACGCTCTTGGAGGTAATACAAAGGCCTTTTTAGGGTTAGCTGGCGTAGGCGATTTAGTAGCAACCTGCAGCTCAAAACTTAGCCGAAACTTCTCTGTAGGTTATAGACTTGCGAAAGGAGAGAAACTTGAAGAAATCATAGCTTCAATGGACGAAGTTGCAGAAGGGGTGAACACCATAAAAATCATAAATATCCTGGCGGAAAGCTACAATATACGAGTGCCAATTACAGAGACGCTACACAATATCATTGAAGGCAACATGAGCGTAACCGAGGCCTATACCTACTTCATGAAATTTCCTTTCCGATCAGAGATTGACTTTATTTGATTCGCTGCATAGCTTGTATCCTCTTTAGTAAACTTGGATGCGAATAATTCATAAACTCGTACCAAGGGTGTGGGGTAAGATTACCAAGATTATCAGAAGTTAATTTCTTTAAGGCAGAGATTAAGGGTTCCTTGCGAAAAGTCTTCACGGCATACGCGTCTGCTTCATATTCGTTTTTCCTACTATACATGTTCATGAAAATGCCTAGGATTGTGGATATAGGTGAGAATAGAATAGCAAAGGCAAATACGTTTAAATGAAGTGCAGTAACGTTCCCTCCCATGGCCCAGGAAATATCACTGCTTCCAATAAATTTCGATAGCAGCCATAACATAAAGCCAGTTTGAAGGATACTTAGGAGCATCGACCATATGATGTGCTTCTTTTTATAGTGGCCAACTTCATGAGCCAGTACTCCGACTAATTCATCATTGGTATGATTATCAATCAATGTATCATACAACACCACCTTCTTCTTGCTACCAAGGCCAGAAAAAAAGGCATTGCCCTTAGAGGACCTCTTTGATCCATCTATGACAAAAATATTTTTCAGATTAAAGCCAACCTTTTGACTGTATTCGGTAATAGCAGACTTTAGCTCGCCATCCTCTAATGGACTCAGCTTATTAAACAATGGAATAATTAGTGAAGTGTAAAACATGTTGATGAAAATCATAAACACACTAATTGCAATCCAGAAAAATATCCAAAAGTTGGACTCGAAAAACATAACCATCACTATGAAAAGTGAAGCAATGATTCCTCCTAAAATTATCGCCAAGACATATCCCTTTAACTTGTCAAGTACAAAAGTTTTGGCTGTCATCTTATTGAACCCATATTTCTCTTCTATTACGAAAGTGCCATACAAATCGAATGGAATCCCTAAAAGGTCAGAAGCTAAATAGACTACACCAAAAAAATATAAAGAAGTAAGAGGTTCTATAGGAGCTATTCCTCTCAAGTATTCATCCAACCATCCAAATCCACCGACCCATAAGAAGGTGATCATAACCACAAAACTGAAGGTCGAGCTAAGTATCGAAAATTGGAAGACTTCAGATTGATAAGCCTGTGCAGTTACATATTTTTCTTCATCATAAATACCTTCTAACTCTGGTGGAATCGGCTGCTTTCTGCTCCTATTATTAAGGATGCCTAATAGCTTACTAAGCAAAAACTCGAAAGTAAGAATGCCAATGAGCAGGTAAAGAATGTTTTGATAATCCATAGACTTAATTTTGGGCAAAACTAAATATAATGGAAAGAATGAGAATTTAGAATGGAGATGATTTTAGAATATCATTGGTAGTGGGCATTTCAGCTCCCGGACTGACCGTGATGGCTTGCGTGGGTCTCCCCATTTGAAACTATAGATAAGCGATACCTCATGAGCTCCTCCGCTCTGAATACCAAGATTAGACAAGGTGTAATCAAAACTATAGCCAATTGTAAATTTCTTCTGTGTCACCCCAAACATAAATATTAAGGATTCATTATTTGATCCACCGCCCTCTGGAGATTTTATCGGAATACCTCTGTACCACAAGCCAAAGATGATAGGATCCCATGTGAAGTACATGCCAAGGTCTAATTGATTGAACTCTCCCTGAGCTCTATAATTGAAAGTTGGCGAAATATTTCTTCTGGCGCCAGAAGCCGTCTCACCTTTTGAGTAGCCTGTATTCAAGGGAATAAGATATCCGCCATGAATGGATAATTTTTGAGGCAATGGGCTACTTTCACCTAAGAACGATTGATTTGGTTCTCTAATGTGATGCATAGATACTCCTATCCATGCTCTGGCAGAATAGACCACGCCGCCAAGCCCGATATCGAAGTAATTGACTTTCCAGTCAGTATTAAATTGCTCTGCACTAGGGTTTCCAGTATTACCATTGCTATCCAGTTGATCACCGAACACCAATTTATTGAAGTTCACATTGCGGGAAGTATATGACACCTGAAATGCCGGTCTGAAGACCCATTTATAATTTACATTGACCTGATAGGCGTATTGAAGTGCTATTTCATTAGACTGTAATCCAACGAGGCCTTCTTTATCATTTACAAATAGTAGTCCGACACTGCTATTTTTCTCATCGAAGTTATTATCGACATATACAGAAAAGGTCTCAAAATTGGCTGCGATTGATGGCCATTGATTCCTATAGTTGATACCTGCACGACCCTGTTGGGTAATTCCTGCTAGTGCGGGATTGAGATACAGAGGCGCTGAGTAGTACTGCGAAAACTGAGGGTCTTGGGCTAGAACCTTGTTAGTAGTCAGCAGGGCTGCTATAATTAAAAAAATGAAAGAAATTCTTAGCATCTGTTAGTTTGAATAAAGCTTATGCCCTTAAATAGAATCGTTGCAAAATATAAAATATTGTCTCAAATGAGAAATGAATTATTTTTTGTTGGTCAATTGCATTGAAATATATTTTGTCATCGTTAATAATAGTAATTGAGTTATTTTTAGCCGAAAATTAAAATACGGCATTAATTTTTAAAAGGACAGTTAAAGATTTGAGAACCCTTACCGATATGATGAATGCATTGAGGCGCAAATATGTGCACCTGTTGGCATTTGTCTTATTCTTAGTTTCGTTTAACCATTCCCTTCAGGCACAAAACTACTCAGAATACAATTGGCTTTTTGGCAATTCTACAACTACCATCACTTTCAACAAGTCAGATGGCCGGGCCCAGCTGGATACTATTCAATTTGTGCCCTTTGGCACAGGCGGTGGTGCGGTGATCTCTGACCCGGTCACAGGAAATTTACTGTTTTACACGGATGGGGAAAATGTTTACGATGCCAATCACGACCTGGTCCCTAATGGTGGCGGTTTGGCTGGAGATGCTTCAATCAATCGAGCGGCGTCCGTGATGCCTATGCCATACAATGATGGTGAGTATTACATTTTCACCAATCCAGGTGGGTCTGGTGCTGAAATACTCTATACTGTCGTAGATAGGAATGCTACGGGCAACGCGGTGGGAGGCGAGCCACCTTTGGGTGATGTAGATGCTGCAAGAAAAAACCTAAGTACTGGCCTAACCAACCCTGCAGAGGGTATGATTGTCATTCAGCAGGATATTGACAATTACTGGGTCATCACCAACGACCGAACTACTTACGACTATCAGGTACTGTCAATTGTCAATGGAACAATAGGCGCTGTACAGGTCTTTGACCTGAATGACGTCTCAGCTCCAGACTTTGAAGCCGCCTCATTTGCCTACAATGCTGACTCAAGTCTCTTAGCTGTAGCTCCAAGGGACGCCAGCAGAAACATTACCCTTTACAATTTTGATATCACAACCGGTGCCCTTTCCCTCAATTCAGCGATCCTGAACACTGGGAATACTGATTTTGCGACTGAGGCAGTTTATGATGTAGAATGGTCCTCCAATGGGGCAAATTTGTATATCTCACGCCATGGTGGGACCGGCACAGTAGCGAATCTCTATCAGTATAACCTTGACGATCCGTTGAATACTGTCAATTCGATTCTATTCCAACCGGTATTCAGAAGTTATGGGATCCAGCGTGGACCCGATCAAAATCTATATCATCTCTACCAACAAAATAGTACTGATGCAATTGAAATAGGAGTGATTCTCGAAGCCGACAGTCTTTACAATGCGGACAGCTTGTTTTTCAATGTGAATTATGACAGCCTGGCTTTTTCACCTTCAGCCATCAATGCCACACAGTTTCCTCATTTTCCAGCGCCACATTTCGAGGCATTCGATACTGTGGGGTTTAGTTATCTGGATACTTGCGCACTACGTACCACCAAGTTTTTTTCCAATGTAGAACCGCCACCGTCGTCCTATTTCTGGGAGCTTGGTGATGGCTTCACAACCAACGCGGTTAACCCTGTACATATTTATCAATCAGCTGGAACTTATAACGTCTCGCTTACGGTCGAATTGAACGGAATTATGGAAACGTACACCACTGGCGTGACCGTAGTAGACAATGACCTGATGATTGACCTGGGAATGGATACCGTACGGTGCGTTGGTGAAATCTTCACTTATGACGCTGGGGCAGGAGGAGCTTCCTACTTCTGGAATACCGGAGAGTTTACTCAAAGTATTAACGTAGACACCACAGGACTATATTCGGTCGCTGTAGTTAGTGCTGCCACAGGGTGTGTCAATTATGACTATGTGCAGGTGACTACTTATGAGGATACAAATATTTTCAGGAATCAGTGGTACTTTGGGGAAAATGCTGGTATCGATTTTAACCCGCCTGCCACCTCTGCTATTACCGATGCAAATTTGATGAGTTCTGCTCAAGGAGCATCTTCGGTGTCCGACTTAAACGGTGATGTGCTATTCTATACCAACGGCGAGACCATTTGGAATAAAAATCATAGGGTAATGGATAATGGGGATAACATTGGGGGCGACCCTAATTCCAGTCAGGGTGTAATGATCGTGCCTCTACCTAATGATAGTTCCATCTACTACGTGTTTACATCAGATCCTGTGTATGGAGATTTCAGTTACGACATGAAATATGCCGTAGTTGATATGCGGAAGGATACCGCACAGGGAGAAGTAATTGTGAAAGATGTCTCCTTGTTTACCAATAGCACGGAGCGAATCACCGCCTTTGGGTTAGGGCAAGGTATCACTTGGTTGGTTACACACGAGTATGGAAATAATCAATTTAGATCATACCCACTTACACCGTTTGGTATTGGGCAACCAGTCACCTCAGCTGCTGGTAGCGTGATGCGATTTGATGAAGAGAAGACAGGCAAAGCCCAAATGAAATATGCCGCTGATGGTGGCGTACTTGCTTTGGCATTTCAGGATACTGATGAGAATTACATTGAAATATTTCAAGTCGCAGATAGCACGGGCCAAATTACAGGATTGGCCAAGGTCGACATTCAAGAGTCTGCACCTACAGTGATTTATGGTGTTGAGTTTTCCTCCAGTCTGCAAAGACTCTATGTCAGTACCAACGGCCCATCCGGATCAAATCTACTGCAATATGACCTCGATAGCCTCTACACGCCTACCGCGGTGGATGACATAGAAGCGACAAAATTTGTTCTTGGCAATGACGCTACTCTTCAATATGGAGCACTGCAAACAGGCTCAGACGGTATTATATATATGGCGGTGGATGGACAAACTACCATGGGCACTATCAATAGTCCCAACAGTGATGACGCGGCAGCCTCATTCAATGATGGTGGGTTTGATTTATCTGGCCGTACAAGTAGATTGGGTTTGCCCAACTTCGTGCAGGAACTGCCCTTGAGTTCGCAGAGCCCCGGAATAGCATTCTCAAACCCATGCCTTGGCCTACCAACAGCATTTGACGGTACTGGCACGTCTGTTATTGATGAATTCTTTTGGTCATTTGATGATGGTACCTCGGCCAATGTTGAAGACACCACACATATTTATAACCTTTCTGGTATCTACAATGTCAGCCTAAATGTTACCAATCGTTGCGGTTTGGATACGCTGTTTGTAGAGCCTGTAGAAATATTTCCGATTCCTGCCAACCCAACAGTGCTTGACGCTGTAGCCTTGTGTAATGGGCCTATTACACTTGAAGCTTGGCCTGTGGATACTGCCGCATTTAGCTATACATGGTCTACTGGAGAGACCACAAGATCAATTACTGTGAACTCACCAAGTTTGATCACAGTTTTCATTACCAATACGGAAGGTTGCAGATCAGACCCTAGAGAAACTTTTGTAGACGATACCCGACCGGTAGTAGATTTAGGTACAGATCAGATTATATGTCAGGATACAGCTTTCCCTGATCTGGATGCTGCTAATCCAGGCTCTACTTATACCTGGCTGCTCAACGGATCTGCTAACGGCAATGTGCTACGTACTCAGACGGTGGATACGTCTGTCCCTGGCATTTTTGTATATGAGGTCACAGTTGAAGATATTCTGAATTGTGTAACGACTGATCAGGTAGCTTTCAACATAGAAAATTTACCAACTTTCACGACGGTTGGAGGGACTACCACTGGATGTGGAAATGACGATGGAACCATAGATATAGACGTTACAGATACGGGTAGTTTTACTTATTCGGTCACAGGGCCTTCTACTATTGGCTTGACGGCTCTAGTTGGGCCTTCTACGGTCACTACGCCTAATGTGTTGCAACCGGGAGGGTATTCTATTGCTGTTTCCAATACGCTCACAGGATGTACCCTTAGTCAGGTGGCTTCTGTCGATGATGCAGGAGCAGGTTTTACGATTGACAACTATGTACCTACCCCTGATTGTCCTGGTGATGGATTATTAACCTTTGAACTTGCTGGGCCAGCACCGGCTAATGTTACTTATGAATTGTATGATGAATTCGGAATACTGGTTGTGGGAGCAGGAGCATCTCCTTCGCCGACTTTCCCGGTCAACAATCTTGACTCCGGTACATATTCTATCGTAGTTGAAGAATTGGTAAGTGGTAACAATTGTATACAAACATTGGACAATATTATTTTGGATGGCAGTCCATTGGCTGAGTACACTACCACCCCTCAAAACATCTGTGGTGATGAAGGAGAAATTAGTATTTTCCCGATTACCGTTGATCCCGGTATTAGCTATACCTGGAGTGGTACTGGCATAGTCGGTTCATCACTAGGTGAAACCATTACTGTATCAGCCGGAGGCAACTACAATGTCACTTCTTCTGGAGCAGGGTTCTGTGAGGTGACCACAACGGTCAATGTAGTACAAAGTCCGGCACCTGAGGTAGAAATTTTGACTGAAGGGGCGGAGTGCGAGGGTAGTCTCATACTTTTTGCAAATGTGACTAATGGTTTGGTTGGAAATGGTGGATATCAGTGGGACAATGGAGCCAATGGCTCCCGCCGCGGTATAGTGTCATCAGGAACTTATGACGTGTTGGTTCTGGATCAGGGTACTGGTTGTACCGGGACAGCCTCCAGGCAAGTGGATGTTTTTAGCGAGCTGACTGTTTTTGCAGCAGCCACTCCCAATTGTGATGAAAATGAAGAAGTATTTTTAACTGCGTATTCCAATATCACAGAAGATGTGATTTTTCAATGGACAGCCCCTTCAGGAGCAGTACTAGATGATCAAAGCGCAGAGATATCAATTGGTGAAAGCGGTTTATATAATATCAACGTGGCCTCAACAGTAAGTACGTGTACTGCGAATGCGGATTTAAATGTATTGGTTTTGCCAATTACAGAAGATCAACTGCTACTTGGAGAGCGGGAGACTTTTTGTAGTGAAGACCCTGATCCTGCCAACAATGCCGTTTCGCTAGACCCTGGTCAGTTTAGCACTTACGAATGGACCATCATCAATGATGATAACATCCTATCCACTGATCCTGTATATGTCACCAGTGATGCCGGTATTTATGAAGTTACGCTCAGTAATGGATTTACTTGTATAAGAGACGCCATAGAGGTAATTGATGATTGCTTGCCAAGAGTATATGCTCCGAATGCCTTTACACCAGAAACTACCCCAGGCATCAACGATGAATTCTTTGTCTATCCAAACCCGTATGTCAATGATTTTGAAATCAAAATCTTTGCAAGATGGGGAGAGTTAGTCTACCAATCCAATAGTATTGACTTTAGATGGGATGGAGTGTATCGAGGAAAATTGCTTAAAATTGATACATATATTTATGTAATGAGGTTCACAAGCACCCTGATGCCCGAATTAGGACAGATTGAGCAGCGAGGTGGAGTCGCACTAATTCGATAATCTGAGATCCAATACAGGTATGAAATTTGTTTTGAATTGCACAAATAATTAATTTGGTCAAATGAAAAAACATGTAATAATTATCATTCTAACCGCCTTTATGTTTGGGGCTTCCGCCTACGAATATGTTGGTCAAATACTTCCTACCTCACTTAAAGTCTCTGTATTGGACGAATTGGGCAATCCTGTACAGGATGCTGAAGTAAGTTTATTTGACAATGAAGAAGACTATCGAGCGGAGACAAACCCATTGGCTCAAAAGGTGACAGACAAAAAGGGTGTGGCAGTATTCAAGAAATTAGATCCAGTCCGGTATTATATCCTTGCTAGTTTTCAAGACAAAAACAATATTGGTTCAGGGGTACAAACAGACTCTCTGGTCGAAGGAAGAATCAATAAGGTCAACACCATCATCGAGTAGGGTGAATAGGGAATGGCTTAGTTCGGAACTGGCAATTTACGCCAGCCACTACACGGAAGAGATAAAATACACAAGCAGGTTTTTGGACCTGCTTTTTTTTGAAGATTGCTATCATAGGTCTCGACTGTCAGGACATATAACTGCCTCTGCCTGGACTCTGACATCTGATTACAGCCATGTGGCTATGCTACATCATAAAAAACTAGATCGTTGGCTTCAGCCTGGAGGCCATGCGGATGGAAATGAAAATGTGTTAGAAGTAGCTAAAAAAGAGCTCAGAGAAGAAACAGGAGTATCAGATATAAAAGTCGTAGGCCGATCCTTTTATGATTTGGATATTCACAGCATCCCGGAGCGAAAAGGAATCCAGGAGCATGAGCATTTTGATGTGAGATTCATGTTTATTGCAAACAACCCAGAGCAACTGAAAAAAAATAACGAATCGTTCGAAGTGGCCTGGATACCCTTGGCGGAGTTGGACAACTTGGTAGATAGAGAAGCATCAATTATGCGTATGAAACACAAGACCTTAGCATTGCATGATCTTCACAGATGATATTAATAATACCATCCGATTGGACCGCCCACCTCGCAGGATCATTTCACTCGTGCCGTCACTTACAGAATTATTGTTTGATCTGGGATTGGAAAAGGAGATCATTGGTGTTACCAAATTTTGTGTACACCCTAAAAATGCCCGTCAAAAGTGCTCCATTATAGGAGGAACAAAGAAATTTGATTTCGAGAAAATAGAGCGCTTAAACCCTGATCTAATTATTGCCAATAAGGAAGAGAATTACAAAGAGGGAATTGAGCGCCTCAATAAAGATTATCCAGTCTATGTGTCCGATATATTCAATTTGGGTGATGCGTTGAAAACTATTGATGCGATTGGTCGAATGACCGATAGACTCAATGACTCCATAGATTTGATTAATCGGATAAAAATCAAGTTTGATCAGGTGAAAAATATTTTTCGCAGTCGTGCACTCTATTTTATTTGGCAAGACCCCTTGATGGTGGCGGCATCAGAAAATTTCATAGACTATACACTTTCCTGGCTGGGTATGGAAAACGCCGCCGGACATCTTAAAAGGTACCCTGAGTTGACAGAGGCTGAACTTGCGGGGCTTTCACCAGATTATGTATTGTTATCTTCTGAGCCTTATCCGTTTAAACATAAACATCTGGAGAGGTTTCGACAACTATTTCCTAAAGCTGAAGTATTGCTGGTCGACGGCGAGATGTTTAGCTGGTATGGCAGCAGGCTATTGAAGGCACCGAAGTATTTTGCCAGTCTACCGTTTAGTACTTTCTCACCTTCTGAGTGATCAACCAAAGTATTTTTTTACTATTAGCTCAGCCAGTTGGTCTGCTGATCCAGATTTGTTTCTAAACCATAGTTCGGGCTCAATCAACTCGAGCTCCGATACGCAGAGTGCTTCATTGTTGTCCCAGATAAAATCAACTCTAGCCTGCAGAGGGGTAGGATCACAGACAGACACCACTTTTTCTGCAAAGGCTATCTCTTCTGGTGAAGGAGAATAAGGGTGCACGGTACCGCCAAAGTCGTCCTGGACTCGAAAATCTCCAGGCTTGGCTTTTTTCAATACTGCATGCGAGTATTTGCCACCAAACACCATCAAAGTAAGCTCTCCCTTCCTGACGACGTTGTGCTGAAATTCTTGTAAAAGCATGGATTCCTCTTGAATTAACTGGGCATAGACCGGCGAAATCTCGGAGATATCATTATTGTCCAATTTGTAAGTATGGCGACCGCCGCCAGAAATAGCAGGTTTCAAAATAGGATTCTGCCATTTGGAAGTAGTCAGAACTTCATTCAAAGATCTTGTATCCCCCTTTTCAATAAAAATCGTCGGAGGTATTTGAATGCCTTTTTCATTCAGTTCAATTAGATAGTGTTTATCCAAATTCCAGCGAACAGTTGAGTACTCGTTGATTAGCTGAGTCTGACTTTTAACATTCTCCAGCCATTGTTCAAATTTGCTGAAATTACCATCTTCGTAGATATCCCAGGTTGTGCGAATGATCGCAGTACGTGTTTGAGACCAATCCATATGGACATCGTTCCAATGGGTCTTATGGACATTAAGGCCTTTGTCGGCTAGCGCACACATGAGCAGGCCATCTTCTAGAATTACATTTTCTGAATACTCATCAAGTATATAATCCGCAGTGAATCTGGAATCAGTGAGCAATACTAGGTCGTACATAGATATTTTTTTTCGACAAATTAGTAAAAAACTAGAAGCGGATGCATGTACTCACAAAATATTCCAGAACTTTAACAGTTATAAAACTACATATGATTATTAGAAGATAAAGTATTCATATTTTTGCATTTAAGAACAACACCATAGTAATAGCCAGTATCATGCAGCTTTCAATTTTAAGAAAAACATTATTATCCATTGCGCTCTTTGTCTTTAGTTTGGTACCAGCCAAATCTCAAGACAACATTCAAGAGCAGTTCAACGATTTCTATGAAAATCAAACCTCCTCATGGCAGGAGTACAAGTTGGTAAAAGTGCCACGTCTGAAAAATTTCTGGAACATGGTAGCCGATACCATCAAAGTAAAAGAGGGTAAAATTGCTTCTGCAAGAGCAGAGGTGAGTACGCTCACCAGCCGACTTGCACAAATAAATGCTGAATTAGAAGAAACCAAGTCTGCATTAGCCTCGAGCGAAGAGCTCAATGATTCTATTTCTTTTATGGGGATACTTATGAGCAAGGCGACATACAATACCATGGTTTGGTTGATCATAGCCGGTTTGGTGGCTGGGATAGCAAGTCTTTACTTGTTGTATTTACGCAACAGTCGAGTGACCAAAGAAGCCAGAATTAACCTGGCGAAAACTGAAGAAGAGTATACAGCTCATCAAGAGCGATCCAGAGAAAACCAAACAAAACTTAAGAGAGAGTTGCAAACCGCGCTCAATACTCTTCAAGAGCATCGTATCAAAATTTAATTCTGACGGACAGACATTCACCAGTGTTAGCCTCATCCGGTATTTTGGATGGGGCTTTTTTATGGTTACGGGATCCAAAGATTGTAGCGATAAGAAATTTTGTTTTTAATGCTTTTCAAATATTGCCAAATATTGGGATAGGTAAAGAAAAACCGAAACATCAGTAGTTGAAAATTCTTCAATAAGTTGTGATTGACGTTCCAATTGTTTTCTGAATCAAGTGAGATGACATTATTAGTGATTAATAATTGCCCATAGGTACTCTCTTTTTTAAATTTAGATTTATCAATATTGTAGCTGCGCCAGAGTTCATGACACCAGTGAAAGGAGTGGATGTTGGCTGGAAGATTTAGGTTGTAATTTCTATAAAGATCTACGTATACAAAACTGTCATGATTGATAAACCCATTGAGTGCATATTTTTCAAGATTCAGTTTTTTTACGTTCTCTATTAAAATTGAAATGGGCCTGCCCCAATCATCATTATTTTCATCAATTACTTGAATTGACTCGGTATAACAATCTAGCATCAATTGGCTTTTCTTAAGTGCTTTTAAGATTTTTCCGGTCACCATAAAGCTGTGATCAGTTGGAAACATATAGGGCTGATCAATATTGAAGGGTTTAATACATGTAACATCCATGTCTACCCACCAACCGCCTATATCATACAATAATTTGTATCTAAAAATATCTGAAAATCCTGCCACACTGCCTTTACCAAGACCGCAGGTAGTGGGATTCTGATATCGAAATATGTCATTTTTCGGAATAATGTCATTTGCATTTTTTAGAAGTGCTCCATCTGGCAGTTGGTTTTCTAATTCTTCATACACCCATAGGTGAAACTCATGCCCATTGTTAATGAAAGAATGAATGGTCAGTAATTCTAAATTACTCAACTCATTACCAATCCAAAGACCATTGATAACCTTGTTTTTTATTGAGGGTTCGTTAACGTCTTGCAAATCCACGTTTTCTGTTATGAATAAAATCGAATATCAGGTCAGGACTGCTTGGCTCCACTTTCATTAAAAATATACGTTTTTTGATGAATTTCTTAACTCCTTTTAATAAATAATAATATTTTGGATAATGCCATAATAGTAAATGAATGTGTTGTAATGGGTTATATGCTTTGATGTTATTCATCCAAAGTTGCCACCAATTAAAATCTGTCTCAACAACACCAAATTCTTGTAAAAAACTACCATAAGTTGATTCTATCCTGAAATGATTTTTGTTTTTATTCTTGCTTCGCCACTCTTCATTCATCCAATGGATGAAATACGCATCGGCTGGAATGGTTAATTTAAAATTTAGAAGGATTTGTATTAACCCGTGATGATCTGGGAGGCAAATATTAGGCAGTATGTAATGTTCTAGCTTTTGAGCTTTAATATTAGCATTTAATATTTCTATTGGCTTCAGCCAATTTTTGTTTCCAGCATTGACATCTCTAACCGCCTGCTTATAACAGTCCAACATTAATTGACTTCCTGCCGGGCATTTCATGATATTACCTACTACTGGAAGAGTGGTGTGGGTCCTAAAGACAAATGGGGCCTCAAAGTCTAATGGGCGCAAGCAAGTGATATCCATATCAGTCCACCATCCACCCATTTCATACAGTAGTTTGTATCTGAATATATCCGAAAAACCCGCAACGCTCCCTTGGCCATGTCCGAATTGATTAGAATGATTGTAGCTAAATATGTCTTCTGCCCGAATGATTTTATTGGCGTCATTTATGACCGTGCCATTAGGAAGTGGTGTCAAAATCTCATCATAGACCCACAAGTGAAACTCATGCCCATGTTGCTGAAATGATCGAATAGTCAAGAGCTCAAGAGTGGAAAGTTGCGAGCCTATCCAGAGCCCATGAACTATCGTTTTATGCTGACTTGAGCTTGAGTTTTGTGCCTCATTGGTTGTATCGGAACTTTGACCGGAGATCATGCCTTCTTATTAATTCAAATTTTCAATTGGGTGAAGTGAAACTAAAGAATCAAATTCTTTGGCCAAGGTTTTAGTATATAAAATTGCTCCTTTTTCGTTGTAATGTCCTCTATCCCAGTAATATTCTTTTGAGTACAATTCGGGAAATTTTATACTATTTCCGAGGTCTATTTTATGGTGTGGACTAATAGCATTGTACAATTCCCGAAGTTCTTTATGATCAAATTCTGTTCTGGTGCCAAGTAAGAATATCAGCCTAATACCCCGATCATTGGATAGTTCAATAAGATCATTAATCTTATCCAGGTGAGTTTGATTGATATGATCTATGGAGTCATGCAAGGGTGTGTTGATGGCTTTCTTTTGTGCCAATTCAAGACTGTCCAAGTTGTGGCGTCTTGCCAGAAGTTTGTTGTTTCCAGATCGAATATATTGTTGGTCTATAGACATGAACCCTCTCTGATATAGACCATCAATATCTGATGAGTATTTCATGTTCAGAGGGTATTCACTGAGAAAGCCATAGTTCATCAATCCACGGAAGTATTCCAAGCCCAATTGTGTGAAGAATTCTCGTTTGTAATATGACATTTCCGAATCTAAAATTGCTTTTCCGGAAAAGAACACAGCGTCAGCATCAAGAAAATGACAGGCCTCCTGCTTTTTGGATACAGTTACTCTTTCCATTTCGATTATTATGAATTTGAGGTCTTCTGCAGGATGGTTTAGAATTTCTTCTAAAAGGTAGTAGCTGTGAGGAGGTGTCAGTAAGGACACACCCAAGTTGTAGCTATCCAGAGTTCTGTTCTCATTCAAACTTGTGTCAAATACATACGGAATAATGTGATGTTTAACTCTACTTGATCCCAAAAAAAGAACCTCAGATTCAGAATGATTATTCAAATAATCTGCATGCTTCTTTATGAATTCTGAATCGCTGTTGGCAAATGGGACTGGGACAATTATTTCTAACAGAAAATTGAAAGCTAAAACAAGTAATATGAGCGCTATTATCTTATAAATTATTCTCATATTTTAAAATTGAAAATAAACAAATTCCTGCTCTCCAGTGATCCCGAAGTTGACACAAATACCAATTAATAGAATATATACTAACCACCTAATGAGTAATTTTTTTTGTGAAAGAAATTGACCTAAAGTCTCTTCTCCTAAAAGCCGCTCTGTAGAAAATAACAAAAGAATAGACGGAATCAGAATTATATTGTGCCAAATACCTGTCTTACTGTACTGCTCCAGAGATAAGAAGTTTGCAGACCATAAGTTTTGAATCATAACTATCGTATCATAAATAGACTCCGCTCGAAAAAATAATCCAGATATCGAGAATAGCAGGAAAGTGATAGCTATTTGCATAGCCTTGTGAATATTTGGAATCTTATCCAGACCAATGAAATTTGCTATACGAACCCTAAATGAATACGTCATTTTTTCTAGAACTATATAAGCCCCATTGACCAAACCAAAGCTGACTACATTCCAATCCGCTCCATGCCATAGACCGCTGAGGGCAAACACGATCAGAATATTTCTATAACCAAACGCTCGAGACCCCCTACTTCCACCCAACGGTATGTAGACATAAGACTTGAACCAATCCATAAGTGTAATATGCCATTTGCTCCAAAGTTCACCTATGCTCTTTGAGAAAAATGAATTTTTGAAATTCAAGCTGAGTCGAATTCCAATTATACGAGCCGTACCAATGGCTATGTCACTATATCCAGAAAAATCGCAGTATACTTGAATCATAAACAGCATAGCAGCCAATGCGATTGCTACTCCATGAAAATCATGCGGGTGTGCATAGATAGGCTCAATTACTAAGGCAATCCTATCCGCAATGACGATTTTCTTGAATACACCCCATGCAATCAGAATCATGCCTTCTCTAGCATTCTCATATTCAAAAACAATCTTCCTTTTCAACTGGGGAATTAGATTTTTCGCTTTCTCAATAGGGCCTGCGATCAATTGAGGAAAAAAAGAGACATACAAAGCAAAATATCCCAAATGCCTCTCAGGCTTGAGCTCACCTCGATAAATATCTATTGTGTAGCTGAGCGTTTGAAAGGTGTAAAATGATATACCTATAGGAAGAATCAAATTCAGCTGTGTTGGAGAATCAGACACCCCTGGCCACCCAATCAAGAGGTGGATGTTTTCTAGAATAAAGTCAGTGTATTTGAAGAAAAATAGTAAGCCAAGATTAATGCATAGGCTAAGAAGAAGAAATTTCTTTTTTCGCGAGTGGTCTCTCGATTGGTAGATTTGAAGCCCTGCATAATAATCCACCAATGTAGAGGCAATGATTAGTAGAACATATTCTACCTTCCAATACATATAGAAAAAATAGCTTGCTAGAAGTAATAGAATCCATCGCCTTTTGTGGGGGATCAAATAAAATAAGGCAATGACAAATGGGAAAAAGAGGAAATATTCAATAGAGTTAAAAAGCATTAGTCAATGTTGTATAATTTCCTCGCGATTATATAATTTACATGCTTATTCCAACCGGCATTCTAAGCGAAATAAAAGCAACTAACAAGTTTTAAAGGCAATTTTTAAGATGATTTTCGACTTCCGCCGAAACAAAAAAATATACACTTCATTATTCATTCTTGTCTTAATCGCTGGCATTTTTTGGTCTGGATCCAGGTATCCTCAGCTCAATGAAAAAGCTCTAATGGGAGGAGAAGCGCCTACCTCTGGGCTAAGCTTTGATATGCCCTTTAGCATAGAAGGAACAGATTCCAATTTGGTGAGAATCCTCTACAATACATTGAACTGGATTGATACCAATAAGAAGGGAATGGCGTTTGGGATTCTTTTTGCCTCTGCATTAATGCTGATATTTTCACTTATCGATCAATCCAAGGTCAAAAGCAGAATGGGGAATTCAATTTTGGGTTTATTGATTGGGGCTCCTCTTGGAGTTTGTACTAACTGTGCGGCACCCATCGCTAAGGGTTTGTTTGATGCTGGAGGAAGACGAGAAACCGCTTTGGCAACAATGACAAGTTCGCCCACTCTCAATCTTGTTGTTCTGGGTATGCTATTTTCACTATTCCCATTGTATATGGTGGTGATAAAGATTGTTTTTAGCCTTGTATTTATAATTTTCGGTATTCCACTGCTTACTTATTTTATCAAACCTAACGAGTCGGCAGAATTGGATTGTCCCATTGAGAAGCCTGCAGCCTTCAACAACAACCTGTTTGAAGAACATCAAGTATTGGATAGTCATGAATCATGGTTATCCGCCGGCTTATGGTCACTTAGAAATTTCGTCAAGTCACTATGGCATATTGTAAAAACAACCGTACCATTGATGCTATTGGCAGGTTTTCTCGGAAGCGTTTTTATTACTATTATCCCTTGGGATAAGTTTTATACCTTGTTTCCAATTGGTGGAGTGATTACCACACTTTCAATAATGGTTATCCTGGCAATAATCGGAACCTTTCTTCCCGTCCCAATTGCGTTTGATGTCATAATAGTCGCAGTATTGCTTAACGGTGGTTTTCCAATTACTTATGCAATGGTTTTACTATTTACACTTGGTATATACAGCGTGTATTCTTTTTTTATAACCAGACAAACCATGGGACTAAAATTGGCACTTGGTGCATACTCCATGATTGCCATATTGGGTATATGCGCAGGGGTAGTAAGCCATAAGCTGAAGATTCAGAACGATAAAGAATTGATGTTGGCTTTTCAAAACTTTAGAGTTGGAGACTCTCGACCGTTTCAAATGACATTCCAGGCTTCAGTAGAAACAAAAAATAATAATGAGACAAAAGCGGTTGTTTCAAACTATTCCGCAGCTGAACAAACCCCATTAGGGGGCGACCTGTCGATTATTCAGCATCCATTTATTAAGAAAGACCAATTGTCGTCTGAAACACTCTTTCAAACCATAGAAGGAAGAGAGATGGGCTTTGAAAACACATACCATATTCAATCAAGAAAACTGCTTGAGCCATTTGTACATGGAAATGCAATATCCAGCGGAGATTTCAACAAGGATGGCTGGCAAGATGTAGCGTTTACCTCAGACATGAAAGTAGCCTTATATAGCAATATGCAAGGCTCGCATTTCAAAAATGAATATTTGAATATCTTCGAAGACTTCAATGTGTACGAAGTGGCCTTGATTGATTTGAATAATGATACCTGGCTCGATCTTGTGGTGACAACCTATAACGAGGGCAACTATGTAGCGTATAACGAGCAGGGTACCTATTCGTCTCAAAGGATCAAGAAATTACCGCAGCCAGAAGGAATGGTACTGACTACCGCTATAGCTTTTGCTGATGTAGATAGAGATGGTGATCTCGATATATACTTAGGCAACTGGTCGTCTGGTTGGTTTACAAAATTTGTTCTACCGACGAAAAACACCACTCATTTATACTCAAAGAATTATTTATTGATCAATGAAGAAGGAGAATTTAAAGGACAGTTTCTTTCTCACAGTATTGAAGGAGAGACTTTATCTTCCTTAATGACAGATATCGACAACGATGGCCATGTGGATATTGTCTCCGGGAATGACTTTGAGGTCTCGGATCAATACTTCCTTGGCAATGGTAAGGGTCAGTTTAAGCCCGTCAAGAAAAATGAAAAAATTGTTCCGGAGACAACGTTCAGTACTATGAATGTATCTCTGTCTGATGTAAATAACGATTTGATTCCGGAAATTTTTTTGAGTGCCTCCTTTTCCAGGGACAATTATTTAACGCAGACTAAAGAGGAAATTTGTTCTTGCATGACCGACGATGAGGAGAGAGATTTTTGCATGGAATATATTCAAATACAACAATTATTGCATAATGTTAGATTCAAAGGAGATTTTCGTGAATGCCCGGATTCTCTCTTAGCTGATTGTATCGCATACAAATTAGTATTTGAAGATGGTAAAGCTTCTGAAAACGAAACTTTACACGAGGAGAGATGTGATTTTATACCAGACTTATGGGATGATCATAATCTAATCTGTAATATTTCAGCTAAGGATTATTTGTCTGTTCCCACAGAGGAAAATTGGAACCTTCAGATAGATCAGGTTAAAGGAAGCGTACTATTGACTCATCAACAGAATGGAGAATTTATTAACCAAGTGGAGGACTACGGGCTCAAGGATGTAGGATGGTCTTGGAATGCGAAGTTCATGGACATGGATAATGATGGATGGCAGGATTTGTTTGTAGCCAATGGCTTTTTATGGAAAAAAAGCCAGGAGTCTAATTTCTTTTTTAAAAATATCGAGGGATCTCATTTTGAGAATATTACTGAGCGCGCGGGAGTTACGAATTATTTACCGAGTCATGCTTATACCTATCTGGATTTTGATAATGATGGAGATCAAGATATACTTATGATCCCCGCTTTCGGTCCTCTTTTTCTTTATGAAAATAGGAACCCCTCTGGGCAGTCTATTCAATTTAAAGTCGAAGACGAAATCGGAAACTATTCAGGTATAGGAAGTAGAATTACTATTCACTATGGGCCAAATGGTGAAGAACATCAAATGCGGGAGATTATGGCTAGCGGAGGGTTTAAATCCTTCGATACGCAGGAAGTTCACTTTGGATTGGGTGACTATAAGAAAATTCAAAGAATTGAAATACATTGGTCTACCGGAGAAAAGGACAAGTTTGATATTGAATTGAACGCCGGGTTCAAATACACAATCAAAAGAAGCAACCAAAAAGGGATAGTTTCTAACATAGCATATGGTACCTGATTTCTTATGTATTGGAGCTCAAAAAGCAGGTACAAGTTGGCTGCAGTATCATTTACGAGAGCATCCACAAATTTGGCTGCCACCATTCAAGGAGATTCATTATTTCGATGACTTGGATCGAAGTTCTCACTTAAGAAACCTGATCCTTAGACGAGGTCAATACCTTCGAAGTTTGCATAAATTAGGACAGATTCCATTAGAAAGAGGCCTAATTCGTGACCTGTTTTGGTTTATGAAATACTTTGTCATGCCCAGAACAAATCGGTGGTATCAATCATTGTTTCAACCTAAAGCGGGGCAAATAGCAGGAGAACTTACTCCGGCCTATGCGCGACTAACTCCTGAGTTGATTAGTGAAGTTTATAAATTCAACCCCGAACTCAAACTCATATACGTTCTTCGCAACCCAATTGACCGAACCATCTCTCAATTAAAGATGCAAATGAGCCGAAAATCTGTATTTGATGAGGATAGGGATTTGCCTGATAAAGAAAGGTTGGAAGCGTATATGAAAATACCTCAGTTATTTGCTAACGGTGATTATTTGACAAATTTGAGCAATTGGCAAACAGTATTTCCTGAAAACCAGATATTGGTTTTGTTTTTTGAAGAAATGAGTGCTTCGCCTACTGAATACCTTAAGAAGATTCTCGATTTTTTGGAAGTCAATTCATCATTTCGATTTGATGGATCTGATCTATCGACAAAAATGAATGGTTATGATTATTTAATACCGGATGAAGTTGTGCGCAGAGTCAATATTCACTGGCATGATAAGATTATTGAAATGCATACACAATTCAATAATAAGTACACCGCACAATGGTTAGAGGACGTAAATATGTCCCTTGCTAATACCAGTCAAAATAATAATGAAAGATAAAAGCAAGTTTATCATACTGGCGTTGCCCAGAACCGGATCGACACATCTGGTCGAATTGCTGGACTCTCATCCAGAGATCTCTTGCTTTAGAGAAATCTTCAAACCTCATCCAAATGGTACTAATGTTTTTGCGCCAGAGACCTATCAATACTATTTGCACCAATCGTGGAAGAGACTAGTGAGAAGTAAAGTGGGAGGCCAATCTTCCATTCGCAATTACCTAGATTCATTGACTCTGAAAGTATCAGGTTCATTTGGATTCAAAATAATGGCAAGACATCTGGAAGCTAATCGTCACCTTAGAAAGTATTTGCGACATCAAAAATACAAAGTGATCTTACTTCGGAGGAAAAATCTATTAAAGCAAGTGGTGTCTCTGAAGCACTCGATGACTTACGATATTTGGAATTCTGAAAATGAACTTGAAGCTAATCGGATCAGGTTAGAAAAGGAAGATCTACTTTGGCACCTGAAGGACTTTACTCAGTATAGCCAAAAAATGATTAATTACTTTCCGGAAGCAAAATGTCTGGAAGTTTATTATGAAGACATAGTTGGTTTCAAGAAAAATGATGTCTTAGTGCAAATTTGTGAATTTTTGGGCGTTGATTCAGATCAAGAATTAAGCAGTGCTTTGCAGAAGATTCTTGGAGAAAGCATTGAACAATCCGTGGTCAATTATGGTGAAGTATGCGAGTATCTGGCCAATACTGAATATGAGAAATTTCTGGACTAAGCAGCATAGAGGAAAGAATAATTCATTACGCTCAGTAAGTGAACTATGAATAAACTAAGCAGAATTTTGCATAGCATCACTCAAAAGAATTTGTTTCAGAAGCAAATAGATTCTAAGAAGACCCCCTTGCACTTTCTGCACATTGGCAAGACTGGTGGGTCAGCGATCAAATATGCCTTGCAAGAACCAGGTCTGTCAAATACATACGATATTATTCTCCATAACCATGAAATCGCACTTAGTGATATTCCGTTAGGAGAGAAATTCTTTTTCTCAGTAAGAAATCCAATTGACCGTTTTGTGAGTGGTTTTTATTCGAGGCTCAGACAAGGCAGCCCAAAATACAAATCTCCATGGTCAGCCGATGAAAAGAAGGCCTTCAATTTGTTTTCAATCCCAAATGAGCTGGCAGAAGCATTGAGCCATGCCGATACGGATTTAAAGTCTGAAGCCCAAATGGCTATGAAAGCAATTGGACATGTAAATAGCTCATACTGGCAATGGTTTAAAGAAGAGGCCTACTTTATGAGCAGAAGGGAAGATGTTTTTTTTGTGTGCCATCAGAACAATTTAACCAAAGACTTCCATGAGTTTAAGAAGTTGCTGGATCTAAAAAAGGACATAGCGTTACCGGAGTTGGATTCTATCCACGCACATAGTAATCCCGCCGGACTTGATTGTTTTTTATCAGATCAGGCACGACGAAATCTTTCAGAATGGTACAAAATGGACTTACGGTTTTGTGAATTGGTCGATGGTTACTAAGTTATTTTTGGATGGGGCTTTTTTTGTATTTGAGGTTGACCAATTCATTATCACATTATCAAAACTGGCATTTAGTCTATAATTTTTCTCTCCCATCATCATCGATGTATTCAGATTCAAATTTTTTCAGATAAAGATTTTTGTTCTTTTTGTTATAATAAGCCAAAACATAATAGTCTTTAACGTTCATGATTTTGTAAAAAGGAATTACCCTCCCAAAGGATACATTCAACCTTTCATTTTCTTCCTCCATAAAATCTATCATGTCGAAAAAAACACCTTTTTCTTTAAAATTACCATGTACATGTTTGAATTTCTTATCGAATTGCGATTTGAAATAGATGACCTGCTTGGGGCTTGCTACAACATTTGCTGATAGGGAGACGAATACGGCTCCTGCTAGGCCTCCTATTCCTGGAAATGAACCCAGTATTTCTTCTTTAAATGCACCTGTGGTAACCGTAATCGTATCTCTATAAACAGTTGCATACAAACTAAGTGTTGATTCATAAAAACTGTAAAAGGCAGATTTTGTATCAATGACATTACTTTTAGCTCTGTCATACATCGAAGCGTCAGAGGACTCAACAATTGGAGTGTTTCTAAACAGTATTTCACTTCCATTGTTGGTCTTATAAGAGGTCATGGAGTCGGTTTCCATGTTATGTTTAGTGAGCATCATTCCATTCGTACAAACTTTTGCCTGGTAAAGAGAATTCATGAAAATATAAGAGTTTGTCTGATATTTATTGTCTCTACCATATTTCCCGCAATAGAGATTGTCATATTTGTAGAGCTTGACTCCACTTTTATAATTATTCAAGTTAAATGAGATAACCTTGGTTTCATCGGTCTCTGTATCCAATGAAAGATAGAGGTAATCGTTTTCAACATAGACCTTATTTTTCGGGCTTGAATTAGCTAGTGACGGTTGCAATTTTTTATTTATGAAACGAGGTTCATTTTTCGATCCTCTCCTAATTAAGATTTCAAAAAGAGTTACATTATTGCCTGACTTTGAAAAATTTATGTGGTCTAAAAATATATTTTGAATTGTATAGGAGGAATCGTTTTCAAATATCGTGACCTTAAGTTGTGAGGTTTTTTTCTTGACTGAAACTACATAGAACTTATTCTTGTATCCAGAAGCGTGTAGAACATAGTCATCATCATTTAAGTACTTAATTTCTTTCTGAACTGATTTAAAGGTTGAAAAATCTAAAGTCATCACTAGAAGACTAGATTCTTGAGAGCTTCTAATGTTTGATTCATACGCGGGATCTAAGAAGAAAAGAGTTAATTTTTTCTGGTTCAGAATTCCACCCATAAGATTCTCATAGGGATACTTTTCTTTAGGAAACTTTACATTATCGATGGACTGAATATTATCATTCATCAAATGCGCGTAGACAGTATCTTTTCCTATCATTAAATAAGCCCAGTTTGGTCCATTTAAACCTTCTATTATTTGCGTATCGTAGATTTTGTGAACACTTAATGAATCTGCAATTGAAGCCTTTTGGTCATTTTGACCAAAAGCATGTAGGCTGTAAATAATTAATAATATAAGTGATAATTTGAATTTCATGTTGTTAACATTTGTGTTCGCGCAAATCTATTGTTTAAGTCAGTTATTAAGAAATTTCATCAGTCATGTTGGTAAATATATTGACTTGCCCAACTTGATAATGCCTAACTTTGCCCTAATGAAGTACGAAGACTATCACATCAGCGACGAGTTAAAAAAGAATCTGGATACGCAGGGATTCAAAAGACCAACAGATATTCAGTTCAAATCCATTCCAGCCATACTGAAAGGCGAGGATGTGTTGGCCATAGCCCAAACCGGTACAGGTAAGACAGCAGCATTCGCCATACCCGTGATAGATCGACTTCAACGTGCGAAAAAAACCGGTAGAGGTGATGCCATTAGATGCGTTGTGATGGTTCCGACAAGAGAATTGGCCATTCAGATTACCAGATCATTTGAAGAATTGGGCAAGGGTACCAAGGTGCGTACCATGAGTATTTTTGGAGGAGTGGATCAAGACCCTCAAATAGCCAAGCTGGCCAAAGGAGTGGATGTAATTGTGACCACTCCCGGCCGAATGTTTGACCTGGTTAGTCAGGGCCATATTTTATTGGATAAAGTGGAGACTGTGGTACTGGATGAAGCTGATCACATGCTCAATCTTGGTTTTATCAAAGACATAAAAGATCTGGTGAAATTTCTACCGAAGAAAAGACAGACACTATTCTTTTCAGCTACTATCGATGACACCATCAAGAAAATAGCGTATTCGCTCGTGCACAAACCCATCCGCATACAGGTATCTCCTAAGGACCCGGTTTCTAAAAATGTTGAGCACGGAGTTGCCTATATCAAAATGGACGACAAGAGATTTTTTCTTGAGCGACTGATCAATGAAAACCCTGATAAGAAAATATTGATTTTTGTGCGGACTAAAGTTCGAGCAGAAAGAGTGCTGGCTGCTATGCAAAGAGTGAAAATTGAGACTCAGACCATTCATGGAGACAAGGATCAAAGCGAGCGTAATCAAGTCATGAGTGCTTTTCGTTCTGGAAAAAACAAAATTTTGATTGCCACTGACGTGAGTGCCAGGGGTATCGATATCCCGAATGTCGACTTTGTGGTGAACTATGATCTGCCAGACGAACCCGAAAACTATGTGCACCGCGTCGGACGTACGGGTAGAGGTAAGCAAAAAGGGCAAGCCATTTCGTTTTGTAGCCCAGAAGAACGACCACTGCAGTCAGCTATTGAAAAATATACTCAAACACCTATCCAGGTAATGGATATTGAGTGGAACGCTTATCAGGACACTTTAGATTTTACCGAAGACACCACTGACAATTGGAAGCAGCTGATCAATGAAGCTGAAGCCAATCCCATAAAACCGTCGAAAGGAAAAAAACCAAAAAAGAAAAAGCGTTAGTCTATTTCAACCTGATGGTATAATTAAACCATGGGAATGGAAAACCTTCGATTTCGCTATTAGACAGAAATCCAAAATCGAATGAAGATGACCTTCCAATATATCTGGCACCAAGTCCGTATATGCCAACATCACTATCGACTGATGGAATGTTGATATCGAGAAGCAAAGCAAACTTATTGCCTGTTCTATACACGGCTCCTATATTATACAAAGCCGCCTCAAAGGCTATATCATCTCCATCCGCGAAAACCGGAGTCGTATACCCAAAGGATATGTGCCGATCTCTACTGCCATATGCGGCAGAAAATGACATCAAGGAAGTGTTGTCGATGTCTTGATGGAAGATCTGTGCGTACTGTACGGAGACATTGATTTTTGGGGTGACTGGAAAGTTGAATTTTGGGATCAGATAAAACAATTGATTGTTGAATTCGACTCCGGGAAGAATCGATAAACCTCCACCCACGGAGAAGTACTTATTCAGTCCAAACCAGGCTGACATTAGAAATATCTCTGAATTTTGAAGGTTGATTTCTCCCTTTTCTAAGCCATAGGGAGTACTTGGAGCGATCAGATAGTGATTGGCACCCACCATATATCGTTCGCCATCATTTTCTTCCATTGGATTGTAAACGGTGAATGTGCTTACATTAGACAGAGGAAAATCCATTTGCCCAAGGTCGGCATTTGATAGGGTGAGGCTGTCCGAGCTTACCTTAACTACCTCACCAATGATTTTATTTCCACTTTTCGTAACTACTTTATAGAGGAATTTCTCGGTGGTACTGTCATTTTTGATTTTCACCTTGTCTGGGTCAATTCTTGTTTGAGCCGCAGATAGAAAGGAAATAAGACAAAATAGAGATATAAACAGTGCTGGTTTTGAGTAGGACAGTTTCATAGGATTGTGGTTGTTTCCTAATTTGACAAGACAATTGCAGCCATCCCCCAGAAGATAGAAAAATAAATGCGTCACAACCGATTGATAGAAGGGTCATGACGCAAATAAAATATAGGTAATTGATTGTTTGTGATTACTCTAATAGTGCCCAGCTAACTGATCCATTAAAATAATAGAAGGCCGAGAAGGCAAATATCATGGCCATATAGACCATGTCTTTTATTGATAATATTTTCATAGCTGTTGAATTTATTATTAAATATATAAAAAATCTAATAAAAATTTGCACTTATAGAGTAATATTTCAGGTTAAACGAAGTAGGCCAGGATCAATGTGAACACGAAGCCTGAAACGCCAAGTAGTGTTGTCATTACCGTCCATGATTTGAAAGTCTGCTTTACCGAAAGCCCCAAATACCGATTGATCAGCCAGAAACCACTGTCATTGACATGTGATAATACAGTAGCTCCAGAAGCAATTGCAATGACAAGTAAGGCTAGTTGAGCTGGAGAAAGCGAAGCGGAGGAAATTAAGGCCGCTGTCATTCCTGCCGATGTTATCATGGCGACGGTAGCCGATCCTTGTGCCACTCGCATCAAGGCCGCCATGATAAAAGCAAAAATAAAAGGAGAAGAAAGATTTTCTGCAAATGCATCAGCCAGCATTTTCCCAGCTCCAGTATCCATCAGTATTTGCTTGAATACTCCTCCAGCACCGGTCAGTAAGATAATTATTCCTGCAGGAGCGAGCGATTTTGTACTCATTTCGGCAAGCGACTCTTTTGTAAAACCACTTCTGATTCCTAAGAAATACCAAGCCATTAGATTGGCTATTATCAATGATGAAAAGGGGTGGCCAAAAAACTGAAGCCAACTTTTGATCAGCCCATCGTCAAGCCAGGTTTGGGAGAGTGTATTAAGTACAATCAGGACTATGGGTGTAGCAATAATAAAGAGCACAAGAAGGAGATTAGGTTTTAATTTTACCTCTTCCGCATTGTCTTTTAAAGGAGGGGCGGCAATAAACGTCTCCTTCGCCAACCTTTTGGCTAAAAGCGGTCCACTGATGATTACGGCTGGTAGTCCTACAATAAAACCAAACAAAATCACCATTCCCAGATCGGCACCCAGTATATCTGCCACCGCTACAGGTCCCGGAGTGGGAGGAATGAAGCTATGCGTAGCTGCCAAGCCTGCCAGAAGGGGTATGGCGAATAAGTACAAAGACTTGCCTGATTTTCTCTGTAAAGAGTAAATGAGAGGAATAAGTATGATAAATGCCACGTCGAAAAATACTGGGATAGCGATGACGAAGCCTGTCAACGTCATGGCCCATGGTGCTCTTTTCTCTCCCATTTTGGAAAGTAAGACTGTAGCCAAAGATCCTGCTGCACCCGAATGCTCTAAAATAGTCCCAAAAATAGCTCCCAACCCCACTACCGTGGCCACAAATCCTAAGGTATTGCCCATCCCGTTTTTCATGGAATCCATGATCGATACTGGTTCCATACCTGACATCAATCCCACAGCGATACTGGCAATGAGTAAAGCCAGAAAGGCTTGAATTTTGAAATAAAGAATCAAAAACAAGAGGATTGCGATCCCCACCAGTACAGCAGACAGGAGTTGAACGTCAATCATGAGGATATCCATTCAGTGTGAAATGATTCAGATTGAGGTTGATCTACTCTCTTGTAAGTATGCGCCCCGAAGTAGTCTCTCTGGGCCTGTAGTAGATTGGCTGATGAGCGGCCATTCACGTAGCCAAGAAAAAAGGATGCCGCCGATGAAAAAACCGGAGTAGGGTATCCATGGGCTAGCGCCTGACCCACTACCATCGCCAATTGGCTCTGTTGTAGCTTCAGAGTATCCACTATTTTGGGATGAAGCAGCAGGCGATTACACTTCCCAAAGTACGATACGGCATCACTCATCAATTCTGATCGAATGATGCAGCCGTTTGTCCATATTCTTGCAATTTCACTAAGATTTAGTGACCAGTTGTACTGATCTGAGGCTTCGTTGATCATATCAAATCCGATGGCATGGTTGATCACACGTGCCGCGTGATAAGCCTCCTCTAGCGCATTGATAAAATCGTCCGGATCAGTTTCGATTCTTTTTTTGATTTCGCCGTAGCTCTTGTTTGCTGATACCCTCAACGTCTTTTGTGCAGAAAGATTTCTGGCCATTACCGCATCAGCAATAGTATTCAGCGGAGAGCCTAATTTAATAGCAGCCTCGGTTGACCAGCCACCGGTGCCTTTTTGAGAAGCCGCATCCAGAATTTTATCCAACAGCAGCTCACCATCCTCCTGTTTTCTGAGGATATTGATAGTGATCTCTAGTAAGTAGCTGTCGTGTCCCTGATTCTTCCATGATTCCAGTGTTTCAGCGATGGAGTTAGGAGCCATGCTTAGCCCGTTTCTCATGAGCTCGTAGACTTCAGCCAATAATTGCATCTCTGCGTATTCTATTCCATTGTGCACCATTTTGACAAAATGCCCCGAACCTTCAGGACCAACATAAGCGCAACAAGGATTGCCGTTGATGTCCTTGGCGGCTATGCCATCTAATATTGGTGCTATTCGCCGATATGCAGATCTGCTTCCACCGGGCATAATAGAGGGCCCTTTACGTGCGCCTTCTTCGCCACCAGAGATACCAGCTCCGATAAAATTAATATCATGTTTGGCCAGGTGCTGATCACGACGGTTTGTGTCCAGATAATTGCTATTTCCGCCGTCTATTATGAGATCATCCTTTCCCAAAAGAGGGATCAGTTCATCTATTGTGATGTCTACTGCCGACCCAGCTTGTATCATCAGTAGGATATTGCGCGGTGTTGCGATAGAATCAACAAATGCCTTCAGCGCGTCATAGCCCTGAATCGAGAGATGTGATTGTGCGTTGGCAAAATCTGCAGCAATGTTTTCCTCCTTACCGGGAACATGCCTGTTATATACAGAAAGCCTTGTGCCATTACCAGCCATATTTATAGCTAAGTTTTGCCCCATGACTCCCATTCCAATTATTCCAAATGATGTTTTTTGATTCATCTTATTTAGTATTTCTTGTATTATTTCTTCTTGTGATTGATTTACTGAAATCTGGATAGCCAATGTCGGGTCTTCCAAATCTCTATACTGGCTTTTCAATAGCGAAGGATCAAAGAAGTGACTCGTTCTAGCTGCCAGTCTTCCTTTGATCAGCTCAAAATCACCCTTTAAGTGCACGAAGGTAATTTGATCCCCAGGAATGGTGGTGAGCAGCTTGCGATAGCTCTCCTTTAGTGCTGAGCAGGCCAGTACTCCGCCACCTTTAGCCTGCCATTTGATAATATTTGTACCTAACTTTTTTAGCCACGGCTGTCGGTCAAAGTCAGTCAATGCGACACCCTTGCTCAATTTATCTATGTTGCCTGGAGGATGAAAATCATCCGCATCATAGAAGGATAAATCAAGTCTATCTGCCAAAAGTTTCCCAATGGTAGATTTACCTGTCCCCGATACACCCATTAATATTATCACACTTCAAAGGTGCCTACATCTGAGATATTTTCGCCATGTCAATTATTTCAAATGAGAAGGTGAAATATTGCAAGGAGGGAATAAAAAGGTTAGCCCGTTATATTCACAAGAGTTCAGAAATATCGTTTGTAAACGATGAATGGACAAAAGAATTAACCAGGATTGTAAATTACAAATGAATGTGAAGTGGTAACCTTTCCTTAGTTTTAACCAACGGCTTCAGAGCGAAGCCTCAGATAAAGCTGGCTGGATTAAAGCGAAAGAGACGCTTACAGAAAAATTACAGATTATGAAAAGAAACAAAACATTACTCAAATTGACTACCGTATTGCTTATTACACTTGGTTTGACACAGTGTGACTCTGACGAAGACACCGGTGGCACTACAGGGGGGGATGATACCAGCATTTTCGTAGAAGTATTGGCCACCCAGCAAGGCACAGAAGACGGTGATGCCGTCATTTTCACTATCAACCTAATCGATGACAGTGGTGATGCTGTAACTAATGAGACGGGTAGTGCCGTATCTGCCGACGTGACCTTCTCAGGGACATCAGATGCAGATGATTTTGATACAGACTTTGTGTCCACCGTAAGCATTGACGATGGAGAATCCAGCACCACCATTGAGCTGGATGTCACTGACGATGATGAAATAGAAGAGGATGAAACGCTTATTATAACTCTGAGCGATCCTTCGGAAGGCACACTGGAGACTGCTTCAGCATCGGCAACGATCACGGACAACGACGAACTTGCAATTGATATTTCTACGGTGACTACCCAAAACGGAGCTGAAGGCGGTGATGACATCATTTTTACTATCTCGCTTTTGGATCCTGATGGAAATGACTACACCAACGATACTGGTGATGATATTACTGTAGATATTGAGTTCAGCGGTACCGCTACCTATTCCAAAGATATTTATGATGATATGGCCTCGAGTGTTTCTATTGCAGATGGAGCATCTAATACTACGCTTACTCTTTCCGTTCAGGAAGATGGCTTGGTAGAATCTACAGAAGATTTGGTTCTGACGTTGAGCAATCCTAGTGCGGGTTCATTGAAGGATGATGAAGCCACAGCTACGATTACCGATAATGACGAATCAGCGCCGGATATGAGCGTTTTATCAAGTAAATTTTACCATTCCGATGCCATTACCTTCTCCTTTAATGAGACGACGATCACCATCAATTCTGACGGTTTGCCAGATCACAAAAGCATGTACTACAATTCTGATGATGACCTGTATGAAGCGTATGATGAACCCGACAATGACGATTTTAAGAAAAATCCTGGAGAAATTGAATCTCAAGATTTGGTATTTGAAATACCAAGATATCCTGCGGAAGCTTCATCTCATGCAAGTACTCCCATGGGACCGATGGGTGTATCCGTCAATAGTGTGGTGCTTTTCAATCAAAATGCAGCTGGAGACGACGACATCTTTGAGGAACTAAACACTTTCGATCAGTATGAAGGCCACCCAGCCGGTGCTTTGTATCATTATCACATCGACCCGGTATGGCTCACGCAAAGTGAAGACAATGAGGACGCTGATCCCGAAAGATTTATTGGGTTTCTTCTCGACGGATTTCCTGTATATGGGCCAGAGGAAGATGGAATTGTACTCACCAACGACGACCTTGATGACTATCATGGACACAATGGAGCGACGGCCGATTTCCCTAATGGCGTCTATCACTATCATGTTACCGATGATTATCCTTGGATAAATGGAGACGGGTTCTATGGGACGTCAGGTACGGTCTCGCAGTAGTATATGAATAGAACATCAATTTTATTATTAATAATTCTATCAGCTTGTGATTGGTTTGATTCAGATCAATCGCAAGCTGATCTTGTTAAAGACATCCCGGAGCTAACTAAAAATACTCACGATAGCCTTTTTTCTAATACCACTGACGGTAGACTGCTCTATGATAGTGTAGTATTTTCTGGATATGTGATAGCTTATTACACTGATGGGTCTATCAGATCTAAGAAAGGCTATCTGGAAGGTAGGCAGGAGGGGGACGCCCTTATTTATTATTCTGACGGGGCATTACACAGTAGACGCCCTTACTTGAATGGAGCGAAGCACGGGGAGCATATGGGATATTACCCTGATGGACAAGTGAAATTTCAATACTATTTTGAAAATGGATTAAGTCAGGGAGTACATAGAGCCTGGTTTAAAAATGGTGAGCCGAGAAAAGAGATGAATTATAAGGACGGCTTTGAATTTGGTACGCAAAAAGTGTGGAGACCCGATGGTAAGTTACGATCCAACTATGTGATCAGAGAAAATGGCCGACGATATGGGATGCTTGGATTGAAGCGTTGTAGCAAGATTGACAGTGATTCCGGAAATATTGATCCATACACAGGCGAGAATGAAAGGTAAATCCAACGTGAAAATCATGCAATTAGTTTTCATCCGGCTCAAAGATTTTTCCAACTGGTCCAATGATACGATTAATATTATTCAAGACATGAAAAGAAAAACCAGCAATAATTTACTTGTCTTGGCAAGCCTGTTGATTTTGGTCAATTGCCAGCAGAAGCCAAAAGAAAGAATGAATCCTGAGATCGGGCTTCCCTTTTATAGTGAGGTGACCTATACTCCTGAATGGCTCGACGAAGACGATGAAAACTATGCCGATATTCATCAAATAGCTGACTTTAGTTTTGTCAATCAAATGGGCCAGACGGTGGATAATGGGACTTTTAACGGTAAAATTTATGTAGCCAATTTCTTTTTTACCATGTGTCCAGGCGTATGCCCAAAAATGGAAAAGAATCTCTCCCTAGTACAAGAAACTTTTGCGGGCGATGATGAGATAGGCATAATTTCACATACTGTGATGCCTTGGGCAGACTCGGTACAAACTCTGCACGCATATGCCCAACGAAATGATATAGACGCTGAGAAATGGCATCTGGTGACCGGCGATAAGAAGGATATCTACAATCTAGCCCGAAACTCCTATTTTGCGGATGAAGGATTTGGAAAGACCGTGACTGCCGATGAGGACTTCTTACACACAGAGAAAGTAATTCTGATTGATAAAAAAAGACGAATCCGCGGTGTATATAATGGAACCCTTCCCTTGGAAATGAAGAGAATGATTGAAGACATACACACCTTAAAAAAGGAATAATTTACTCCTGCATTAATTTAATTCTTATAGCCTTTTCAGGTGTTGGACTCTACATTCTGTGATGCACCCTCATCCCGAATAAAGAATTCTACTTTATATATTTATAATCGTGACCCTCCTTGAGCTGTAGCAGGTACTGATAGATCAGCTCTATTACATGATTGATATCGTCATAATGAGCTGTTTCTACTGTAGTATGCATATACTTCAATGGTAGCGAAATCAATGCAGAGGCCACACCTTCATTGGAATAGGCAAAAGCATCAGTGTCAGTCCCTGTGGCACGTGAAGTGGCGGCTCTTTGATAAGGAATTTTGTTTTTTTCAGCTGTTTTTATGATATCAGCTAGTAGGTTGTTTTGCACAGCAGGCCCAAAAGTGAGTACCGGCCCTTTTCCAGCTTTTTGGTCACCACTTATTTTTTTGTCGTACATCGGCGAGTGTGTGTCATGGCATACATCGGTCACAACCGCCACATTGGGTTTAATTCGGGCAGCCATCATCTCGGCTCCGCGTAAGCCAATCTCCTCCTGCACAGCATTCACGATATAGAGTCCAAATGGAAGCTCCGTTTTGCTTTCTTTCAGCTTTCTTGCCACCTCAGCAATCATAAAGCCCCCAACGCGATTGTCAAGTGCACGACCACATACAAATTTCTTATTGAGGTCCATTAGCTCGTCATCAAATGTGATCACACATCCAACTTTGACCCCTAACTTCTCTACTTCCTTCTTCGACTCACAGCCCACATCTATAAAGATGTTGTCAATGGCCGGAGCCTTTTCATTGCTATCCTTGCGTACATGAATAGCAGGCCAGCCAAAAATTCCCTTTACGATTCCGTTTTCAGTAAAAATATTGACTCGTTTTGATGGAGCAATTTGATGATCAGATCCGCCATTTCGAATGACATAGATGTACCCATCGTCTGAGATATAGTTCACAAACCAGGAGATTTCGTCAGCGTGAGCTTCTATCACCACTTTGTACTTAGCCTTTGGATTGATAATCGCAGCCACCGAGCCGTAGGTGTCGGTAATGTAATCATCTGTATATGGCTTGACATAATCAAGCCATATCTTTTGTCCGGAAGATTCAAATCCGGTAGGAGAGGCATTGTTTAGATATTGGTATAGAAACTTTTCGCTTTTTTTGTTCATGTTTGATCGATGACTAATCGGTTAGTGAATTTCAATTCTACAGCTTGTTGGGTGCAAGATTCAAAACATTAAATTAGATGGAAATGTAGAATTACAATGGGATATTACCATGCTTTTTTCGTGGCATATAGCCTACTTTATTCTCAAGCATATTAAAAGCTCCTATAAGTTTCGCTCTTGTATTGTGAGGTAGAATAACTTCGTCTACAAAACCACGTGCCGCCGCAATATACGGGTTGGCAAATTTCTCGGTGTATTCCAGCACCTTTTCGTCCAGTTTTGCCTGAGGGTCATCTGCGGCCTTTATTTCACCCTTGAAGATTATTTCGGCGGCACCTTTAGCACCCATTACGGCAATTTCGGCTGTAGGCCACGCATAATTCATGTCTGCCCCGATATGTTTTGAATTCATTACATCATATGCTCCACCATAAGCCTTTCTTGTGATTACCGTGATTCTCGGTACGGTCGCCTCACTAAATGCGTAGAGCAATTTTGCACCATTCATGATGATGGCATTCCATTCCTGGTCGGTGCCCGGCAGGAAGCCAGGCACATCTTCCAATACTAACAGTGGAATATTGAAGCAGTCACAAAATCTTACAAATCGAGCTCCCTTCACACTGGCATCATTATCAAGGACTCCAGCTAAGCTCGCTGGCTGATTCGCTACGATGCCAATACTACGTCCACCTAGTCTGGCGAATCCTACTACAATATTTTCCGCGAAGTTTTTATGCACTTCGAAAAAGTCTCCGCCGTCTACTATGTTTTCTATGACCTCCTTAATATCATAAGGTTGGTTGGGATTGGTAGGGATGATTTCATCCAATTGCTTTCTGATTTCATCACCGCTGTCATACGGTAACATCGCTGGAGATTCTTCACAATTTTGAGGGATGAAGCTTAATAGTCGTTTGATATTTTTGATACATTCCACCTCATTAGCACAAGAGAAATGAGTTACACCACTTTTTGTGCTATGTGTGCTGGCTCCACCAAGCTCCTCCGCAGTGACATCTTCCTGAGTTACCGTTTTGACCACATTAGGGCCCGTCACAAACATGTACGAGGTGTTTTCCACCATCATAATAAAATCGGTAATCGCCGGAGAGTATACTGCGCCGCCAGCACATGGACCCATGATAGCCGACAGCTGTGGTATCACGCCAGAAGCAAGAGTATTTTTGTAAAAAATATCTGCATAGCCACCCAATGACACTACTCCTTCTTGAATTCTCGCTCCTCCCGAATCGTTGAGCCCAATGATAGGCGCCCCATTCTGCATGGCCAGATCCATGATTTTAACAATTTTTTCTGCGTACGTTTCAGACAATGATCCTCCAAATACGGTAAAGTCCTGACTGAAGACATACGTCAAACGGCCGTTGACCTGTCCATATCCTGTCACAACACCATCCCCCAAAATTTTTTGCTTGTCTAGCCCGAAGTCAGTAGCTCGATGAGTCACAAATTTGCCAATCTCCTGAAATGTACCCTCATCTATCAATAGCTCGATTCGTTCTCTGGCCGTCAGTTTGCCTTTTTTATGCTGCGACTCGATTCTTTTTTCTCCACCACCTAATAGTGCTTCTTTGTTGAGTTTTTCGAGGTGTTGAATTTTTTCTTCGGAGGATTTTAGGTTCATCTTGACACGGGTTATTATTTTGGCTCAAATATAGGGACTTGCAGAAATATCCGGCACGTTTTTTTGATCAAGTTCAATTGTCATTTTTATTCATAAATTAGCGGAATTTTTAAAATCAATATGAGAGTAGGTATAATAGACATTGGGACGAATACATTTCACCTGCTAATCGCCGACCGTGCCAGAGATATGAAGATCCTTCATAAAGAAAAGGTCGCCGTACGATTAGGCAAAGGAGGTATTAGCAACAATACTATTTTGCCGGATGCCATGAACAGAGCTGTATCTACGCTGATGGACTTCAAGAGCAAGCTCCAAAGTGAGGTAGTAGATGAAGTCATTGTAACCGCTACCAGCGCAGTGAGAAATGCAGACAATCAAGCTGAGTTTATTGAACTGATCAAAGATAAAGTGGAACTGGATATTCGTGTCTTGTCAGGCGAAGAAGAGGCTGGTCTTATCCATCAAGGGGTTAGTCAGTTCATCGATTTTGAGGATGGCACAGGCTTGATTATGGATATAGGCGGAGGAAGTATAGAATTTATCATTGCTGATAAAGCAGAAGTCAAATGGCTGAAAAGTTATGAACTGGGCGGCCAGCGTTTGATAGATCTGTTTCATCATACAGATCCTATTTCAGCAGACGAAAGATCCAATCTTGCTTCTTTTTTGAAAGAGAATCTGCACGAGGTATTTGAAAAATGCAAGCAACATAATGCAGGGTATTTAATTGGTTCGTCCGGTTCATTCGATACGCTATGGGACATTCATGCTCGTCGTCCGGGTGTGCTACCCATGCAAAAGCCAGTGCTGTACAAAGAATACTTCGACGCCATTCATGAGCAACTCCTAAATAACACCAGAGAAGAAAGACTGGCCATGGCTGGAATGATACCGATGCGCGTGGATATGATAGTTTCTGCCTCAGTGGCTATACAAGTGATCATGGATAATTGTCATTTCAATCAAATCAAAGTATCACCTTATGCTCTAAAAGAAGGGCTTTTATACCACGGTTTGCCAAAAAGAAAATAAATTCGCGACATGCATAGCTATCAGAAATTATTTGAGTTTGCGAAGAAGGTTTTTATGTCCATAGGACATACTGAAAAAATGGCGGATACTGCGGCCACTGTATTGGTGAGTGCAGATATGCGCGGAGTGGATTCACATGGAATAGCCAGACTCAAAGGCTATGTAAGACTTTGGGAGGCAAAAAGAATCAATGCCAAACCTATTTTTCAAATCGAACATGAAACTCCTTCTACAGCTGTACTCAATGCAGATGAATCACTCGGACTGATTTCTGGCCCAGAAGCAATGAAAATTGCCATGATCAAAGCTAAGAGCGTGGGTACAGGATGGGTATCAGTAAAAAACTCTAATCACTACGGAATAGCAGGATACCATGCCATGATGGCTCTGGATCAGGACATGATTGGTATTTCTATGACCAACGCCAGCCCACTTGTAGCCCCTACTTTTTCAAAAGAACGACTGCTAGGTACAAATCCAATAGCAGTTGCTATTCCTGCCGGAAAGCAACCTCCGTTTGTGGCAGATATGGCCACCACTACAGCGGCCAATGGTAAGCTGGAAATACTGCAGCGAAAAAATGAAGATGCTCCACTAGGCTGGGTACAGGATCAGGAAGGCAGCCCCACCACCAATGCCAACGGAGTAAAAGATGGCGGAGCACTCTTGCCTTTGGGTGGCGATAGAGTGCACGCTTCACATAAAGGCTATATCCTGGGATCGATAGTTGACATCTTTTCAGCCGTCTTATCAGGAGCCAATTATGGACCCTGGGTGCCTCCATTCGTCAGCTTTATCGACCCGGTTTCAGATCCGGTAGGTGAAGGACTTGGGCACTTTTTTGGAGCTATGCGAATAGATGCCTTTAGGAAAAAAGAAGATTTTAAGGAGCATATGGATATCTGGATTAATCGATTCCGATCCTCTACACCGGTAGATGCGAAAAATCCTGTGCAGATTCCGGGTGACTACGAACGCAAGATGGAGGCTATTAGATCGAAGGATGGGATACCTCTACTCGACCCTGTCGTACAGGATCTCAACGAGCTGGCCGAAAAATTTGAGCTTAGTTTCTAAAACCCAAGGCCAATATTGGCGCCTATCACCCAAGGACTGGCATATAGATTTTCAACAGGGTCTATAGAATGCAAAACATTGTATAAAGCATATAGGCTCATAAATCCTTTACCACCGATGGATTGATTGACCCCGCCGCCAAATAGCAGTGCATCGAGATTAGTTTTGAAATCATCTTGCCAGATGGTATAGATATCGTATCTGGCCATCAAAAAGAAGGGTTCGTATACGGTGTACTGAGTGAAAAAATTCCAACCTAAACCCTTTCTCGTAAACTCAATAAAGCCGTCATCATAGTCTTGATAGATATAGTTCACGGCGACTCCTGAATTCAGTCGTTCTGTAAATCTATAGCCCGCCATCACGCTCAGGTTTACATAAGTCTGATTGGAAGAGAAGCTTATTCCACCAATACCACCACCAACATAAACCTTATCAAGCCATGCCGGCCGATCTCCTCCAAGTGGATTATATTCTGATTGAGCGTAGGTGAGTGGTCCAATTAGGACACAAAGGAGTAATAGGAAAAATGAATTTTTTGTCATTTGCCGAAAGTTTAATCAACGAAGTTTGATCTATGCTATTCTTCAACAACAACGAACAAATCTTCCCCATCTTTTTTCATGTAATACTTCTCACGAGCAAATCTCTCCAAAAGTTCCATATCTGAAGTTAAGGCTTCGCGATCTGCATTTACTTCTTCTATTTTTTGTAGATAGTACGTTTCCTGGCTTTCCAATTCCCTTACTTTTTGACGAAGCTGATATTGAGAATAGAGGTCATTGGTATCGAAAAAGAGCATCCACACCAAAAAAGCTAGGCCAGCAATGAAGTAGAAATTTTTTGTGATATGAAGAGATTTCTTGAGCATGCCTGATTTAATATCATGTAAAATAAAAAATGATAGTTCCAAATGCCAAATAAATGGATCAAACAATGATAAATATTTTGGAGCTAAGCCGATCAAAGCAGCTTTATACAAACTATGAAATGTGCAATTGTCGGCTATCGACATTTGCCCAAGTTACAGCGAGGGTTGTTTGATTAGCCTTGACAACACTATAATTTTGAATAGCACCTTATACAAACAATGTTTCAACATATATTGTTTGTAACAATCTGGAAGGAATTTTCTTCTTTTTCGGAAGAGTAAAGGCGCCAAAGGTCATAAGTATATGCCTTCAATGTACGAATGTAACCGCTAAAATCAGCTATTGCGAATATTCATAAAATGTCGGCCAGATTACAATCATTCTGTTTAACCTTGCTCGTTTTTTTACCACAACTTAAGCCAACTGCTTTCATGAGATCAATTAAGTTAGGATTATTTTTTTGTGCCTTTCTCATATCTTCAATTGGGTATGGACAAGGGTCAGTTCAACTGCAAAAATCCTATTTGGGATTAGATCTTGCTGTCGCGGTTGACTCCATTCAAAAGAAATACAACTTCAAAGCCTATTACAATCCGGAATGGTTCGATGGGAAAAAAGTAACCAAATCGGCTGCCGGGTTAACAATTGAAGAATTTTTTAACAGGAATGTAGAAGAGCAGGGACTCAAATCTGTAGAGTATCACGGTACAATTATTTTTCTTGCCAACAACCCTGAGCTTTATCAGGTCGAAAATAGTGCAGATCAAGATCTGATAATTATTGGAGATAAAAGCTCTAAGCTAAATGAGGTGGTGAGCGTGTCAGGGACTATTACCGATGGAGCTAATGATGATCCACTCATCGGTGCCCGGGTTTACATCAGCTCGCTCAATATCGGTACGATTACGGACTTCAATGGAAACTATAGCCTCAGAGTACCTGTTGGGAAATATACCTTGGAGTATAGCTCGATCAGTTACGAGGAAAAATCTGTTGAAGTTTTTATTAAATCTGCTGGTGTACTAGATGTGAATCTTTTTTCCGGCTCGTTACAATTGGACGAATTGGTCATCACCGCTGAAGGCCAAGACGCAAACGTACAGCAGCGAGTTTCAGGTTTGGAAAATATGAACATTGAAACGATAAAGCAGCTACCTACCTTTATGGGAGAAGTTGATCCGGTGAAAAGTTTGACAACTATGCCCGGTATCTCGACGACAGGTGAGCTTTCGTCAGGTTTCAATGTACGTGGTGGAGAGACCGGTCAGAATCTGATCCTGCAAGACGGAGCTATTATATATAACCCTACGCACTTGTTTGGATTCTATAGTGCATTTAATTCAGATATGGTCAGTGATGTCAATCTATACAAGGGTGGTGGACCAGCCAACTTTGGCGGCAGGATATCTTCTGTACTGGATATCAAACTCCGACATGGAGACGATGAAAACTATAAAGTTTCTGGAGGGGTGGGACTAGTATCCAGTAGATTGACTGCAGAAGGCCCGATCCTCAAAAACAAAGCATCATTCCTAATAGGTGGTAGAACTTCATATACCAACTGGCTACTTCACTCGCTCAACAATATTGACCTCAATAGTAGTGCAGCAGCATTTTATGATATGAATGCGAAGCTCTTGTATCGTATCAGTGACAAGGACTACGTGACAGGATCATTCTATATCAGTCACGATGATTTCAACCTATCCGGTGATTCGCAGTACGACTGGGGTACTACCAACTTTAGTCTTGAATGGAATCACGTCTACGGTGAAAAAACGCTATCTACGCTTACACTTACAAGTAGTGACTATGAGGTACAAACCTCGACGTCAGAGAATGAGCAGGAAGCATTCGAATTTGACAATGGCATAAAAAACGTCTCGGCCAAGTTTGAATTTTTGTACAAGATGCATACGAAAAATTCGATAACAGCAGGTGTGGAGTTTAATAAAACAGAGTCTGAGCCTGGAGATTTGAAACCACTCGGGGAGTTTTCGATTATAGAAAATGTAAATATTTTTAATCAGCATGGTAATGAATTTGCAGTGTTTCTACAAGATGATTGGGATCTGGGAGCAAGACTAGCCTTGTCCGGAGGTATCCGATATTCTATGTTTAGAAGAGTGGGAGCAGATAAAGTATACACTTTCGAACAAGGGGCTGATGTACTCAGAAAGCCAGAAGTTTTAGACTCTACCTTCTACGACAGTGGGGATTTGATTCAATCGTTTAGCGGGCTGGAGCCAAGGTTCTCGCTGAGATACTTGTTGACATCTAACTCATCCGTGAAAATGAGTTACTACCGTACGTATCAATATATGCATTTGATCTCTAATACTGTTTCAGCAACTCCGCAAGATTATTATATAGCAAGTGGACCCAATCTGGAACCACAATATGCAGACCAGTATTCGGTAGGCTACTTCAAAAACATACGCGAAAACCTGTATCAATTTTCTGGCGAGTTCTATTATAAAAATATATACAACACCATCGATTTTATTGAAGGAGCGGAGATTCTGGGCAACGAAGAACTTGAGGGTAGTTTGATTCAGGGGAAAGGCGTAGCCTATGGATTGGAACTTCAGGTAAAAAAGAACGATGGGCGACTCAACGGTTGGATCTCCTATACCTATTCACGAAGTCTAAGAAGATATCAAAGCCAGTTTGACTACCAGACCGTCAATGGTGGAGATTACTACAGCTCCAACAACGACAAGCCTCATGACTTGTCACTTGTATTGAACTATAAGCTGGGTGCAAGACTCGTACTGTCTGCCAACTTCAGCTATAGTACTGGTAGACCCATTACCGTTCCAATATCTAAGTTTAGTTATGACAAAACTTTGGCCGCACTGCGTTATTCAGAAAGAAACGCCTACAGAATACCAGACTACCACAGATTGGATCTGTCTTTGACACTGAAGCAAGGGCTACGAAAGGATCGTTTGCTTAGAGGCGAATGGGTCTTCTCTGTATTCAATGTATACGGTAGAAAAAATGCCTATTCAGTCTATTTTATCGACTCAGGACAAGCCAGAAAACTCTCCATCCTGGGATCTATCTTCCCGTCTATCTCATATAATTTCAAGCTGGCAAAATGAGACAATTTCCGCTTGTACCAGGGGAATGCCTGCTGCCAATCGCATCGGGCTGTATCGAGTCATTTGATTTCGATACCGCAGTAGCGGAGTGTCAAGCTATGATGATTGATCTTAATATAAATTTTTCAATAACAACGAATACAGAACCTAAATGGTGGAAAGAATGATGAATAGAGGAGGAGTCATATTTAGTATCTTGGTATTACTAGGGTTGGTATTAATCAACGCTTGTGTTGAGAATTTTAAGTTTGAAACAAAAAGCGAGGCATCTGTACTAGTGATCGAAAGTTTTATTTCCGATCAATCTTATAATGACCTCCTCACGCAGCCGCTTGACCCAAGATATTTTCAGGTAAAGCTTAGTTCTACGAGCCGAGTGACTAACATACTGGATCAGGCAGTGACTGATGCGGAGGTGTCATTGATCGATGAGAGCAATGAGCACTGGGATTATTCCGAGGACGAGGACGGCATATATAGATTATATTTTGAAACTTTTAGAGCAGAGACCGACAAACAATATAAGTTGAGAATTGTCTTGTCAGACGGCAAAGTATACGAATCAACCTATGAAGGACTACCTGCAGATGTCTCCAGTGGAGGTATTGTGTTAGAAGAGAAGACAATCAGAGACTACCGTGTAGTAAGTGGCGAATCCAGAATTGTGGATGTGGATGGGCTGGCAATAAAGCTAAAGACAGCTCGAAATAACACAGATCAGGAACTAATTTACAATCGCTGGGATTTCGAAACTACCTATGGTTTCGTGGCCAGACTATTACCTACTCAAACCGACCCAAACTACAAATGTTGGGTTACAGAAGAACTGTATTACAATGATTTTGTGATCGCAAAGGAGACTCTGGGAGATGCTGAGCATGAAATGTTCTTTTTTGATAGTAAAGATGAAAACTTGCATGAAGGATTTTCGGTCCTGATCAGGCATCAGATGATGAATGAGCTGAATTATCAGTTTTGGGAAGATTTGGACAATCAAAAAAAGCAGGCAGATGTATTCGCACCCCCGCCATACAACCTGATCTCCAACCTTAGCGCTGTGGATCATGATGGAGAGGTATATGGCTACTTTGGTGTAGTGAGGGAGAAGTACTATCGTTGGACCTTTTCTCCGGATATGCTTTCCTATCCTGTGGTATACCCTGAAGATTTAAAAAACTCATGCAATATTCCTCGACCACCATTTTCCTGCTACGATTGTAGATATGTGAATCTGGTTTCAAGATCGAGGGTAACTAATAATAAACCAATATGGTGGGATAAATGATAAAAAATAATCCATTCATATTGTCGATTACATGGGTTGTTTTCACCCTATTTGCTTCATGCATTGAGCAATTCAGTTTCAATAGTGATAGCGAGCAGGATGTATTGGTTGTGGACGGATTTGTATCTAATGTTTCTTTCAATGATATCGCTGATAAAAGATATTTCGATATAAGATTGCTGACGACTGGGAAGGTTATTAATAGCAGAGATGAGCCGGTGATTAATGCTGATATTCAAATTAGTAATGATTTGTCGGAATATTGGGATTACACGGAAGTGGAACCCGGCCTCTATCGCTTGTATTACGATGATTTTAAAGCTGAATCTGGCAGGACCTATCAATTACACATTGAGTTGGCCAATGGCGAAACATATGAGTCTGATCCGGGCGAACTGCCGGTGGATCATATTGAATCAGAGTTAATATGGGAAGAAACGACCTGGCCGGAATATAGAATAGTGGCTGGTGAGCCAAAAATCAGAGAGGCGCGAGGCTTGCTTTTTAAAGCGGATATGCCGGAATTTGAAAGTAATTCATTGGTTTACAATAGGTGGGATTTTTTAACAACTTATACTTTTACTGCCCTCAGGGCACCAGAAGATGATCCTAACAGGGTTTGTTGGATACATGACCAATTCTTTGTAAATGAGGTGGTAATTAATAGGGAAAGTAAAGGAGGAACAGTTCATAATCTTTTCTACTTTAACATAGACACAAGACTAGTAAAAGGAGGCATTTCGATCTTGGCGAGACAACAATCGATGACAGAGGTTAATTATCAGTTTTGGTTGGATCTAAAGAATCAGGAAAATCAGGCTGATTTGTTTGCCCCTCCACCATACAACCTCGTAAGCAATTTAAAACCAGTAGGCCATGACGGAGATGTTTTGGGATATTTTGGTGTAGTTCGTGAGAGTTTTAATAGATGGGTTTTTGACCCTTCGGAGTTAAGTTATTTTGGGTTGAAACCAGGTGTATCAACGGATCCTGAATGTCGTTTTCCGTCACCGGAATGCTTGAATTGCTGGGAAGGGCCTTTTCCTCCAAAATCTGTTGTTACTAATATTCAACCAGTATGGTGGTTAGGATGGTAAGGATATTGACCATAGCTTTGTTAGCCCTGACGGCTTGTGTTGAAATTTTCGAATTCAACACAAGTTCGGAAGACCGAGCAGTAATTATCGAAGGTGTCTTCACCGATGTGTCGGCCCAGGAGTATCTAAATGACTTTGATGAGTTTCGTTGGTTTAAGGTGGAATTGAACTGGGCTAGTACGGTTTCGAATATCCGGGACGAACCGATATCAGGCGCGGAAATAGAACTGGCTTCAGATGCCAACGAATTTTGGGATTATACAGAGGGCGAACCGGGTGTGTACCAATTATTCTATCCTGATCTCAAAGCCATGCCTGGGGTACAATATAGATTGATAGTGAGACTCCCTGATGGGAATGTGATAGAGTCTGCCCTGGAGCAACTTCCAGAAGAAAGTCAAGAAGGCACTATATCATTCAAAGAGAAAGACGAACCACAGTACGTAGTGGAAGCCGAAGAAACAGTAATAAAAGCAGTAGACGGAGTAGAGGTCAATATTGAAATGCCACATACTAATCCCAATGCTACGTCCTATTATCGATGGGACTTTTATACCACATGGCTTTTAAAGGCCGCTAGAATTCCGGCAAGCAGCCCTGTAGGTATTTGTTGGGTATCAGAGCAGTATTATCTGGATGAGTATCGATTGTTAGAAGTATCGCAGGATCAATCTGTAAGTGACCTTTTCTTTTTGCCCATAGAGGGCAACTTGCAAGTGGAAAATGGCTTTTCTGTTAGAGTCAGACAGTTGTCGATCTCCACAGACTATTTTCAGTTTTGGAAAGATCTTGAAAATCAACAACGGCAATCAGAATTGTTTGCCCCGCCACCGTACAATTTGCCAACTAATCTGACCATCACCGACGAAGACATTGATGTGTATGGCTATTTTGGGGTGGGGAAAGAAACCAACTATACCTGGTACATGAACTTGAGAGATTTGTCCTACGTACCAAAATTTAGTGCTCAATGTTTTCTGCCATACGCCCTTGATCGCCCGGCCTATTGCAGCAATTGTCTAAACTATGAGTCAATAAAATTTGGAGATAAGATTACCAATATTCAACCCAACTGGTGGAGACCATAAAATTATCTGAAAAATGAAATTTACGCTAACAACATTCGTATTTGCTTTTATTCTGACACTGTCGTCTAAGGCTCAGGACCATCAATATATCACCACCAACAAAGTAAACTATGTGGTAGGACATCAAGTCCTATTTGATGTTTTTAGATTTGATCAAACAGGGGTTTCTAAGGAAGAAGAAGAAGAGGTGTTGATAGCCATGGACCTGGTAGCCCCGACCGGAGATATTGTACAAACCAAAAGCTTCATAAAATCAGAGGAGGGATGTTATTTCTTTTCGCTGTCCGATTCTTTGGAGACTGGAATCTACCGACTAGTGGCCAACAGTGCGGGGGCTTTCCAAGCGATTAAACGGGTTCATGTGTTTGGATTGGAGTTGGAAGAGCAATTGCCACGTAGTGCCAAGCAAATAGATCATATAATAGAAGGAGGTACGCTAGGGTTGAATATGTCGGCCAAAGTCGCAGTGAGAGTTACAGACTCCAATGGTGCCGGTCTGTTAACGAAAGGCACGCTAGTGAATAGTGTAGATTCATTGGTGACCTATATTGATACGGATGCTAACGGTCTTGCTTCCTTTGATTTCACTCCGTCAGATTCCTTGTACAAAGTGCGTTTTGGGACGCAAACGTTGGAATTGGCAATAAGCAACCAACCAATAACTACCCAGCTGGAAAGAAAGGACGGACAGATGAATTTCAAAATCGGAAATACCACTGGTAGTCCGGCAGTAATATCGATTGCTATTGATGGCAATAAATCAGTGGAATTTGCTATGGAAGCTCAAATGGACAGTACAATACAGATCGCTACCTCTGCACTTACCTATGGCCTGCACAAGGTAGATTTGACCCTGGGAGCAGCATTGAGATCCTATTACACATTTGTAAAGCCCAACGATACTCCGGACATCAATCTTCAGAAAATGGAGTTGGCTGCTAATGAGCAGAGTGAGTTTGCCATAGAAGATGCTGAAGATGCCATAGACAGAGTCAGCGTGACTATCATCGACGATCTGGATTATGTAGAGCTCAATTTTTATGAGGAGTATTATCTGGATCAACTTGATTTAGACCTGCAAGTAGTTGGAAACCGAGATCTTGATGCCTATGTATTATTTTACGCAAATACAGAAGAAAAAGTCAATCAAGAACGAATGGACGCTGTCAAAACAGGAGGAGTGTTGAGTTACAAATTTGAATACCCCTTTGATGAAGTATCTATGCTGAATCTATCCACCATGAAGGCGGTAGATATGAGAAGTGAAAATATTCGTGGAATTCATGATTTTGAGAAGTCTGTGGGAGAAAAATCTCAAATTTATCCTTATCACTTTACGACTTATCTGCAACCCATCAAGCCTGCTGATTTCAGAGAGAAAGTGTTGTATAGCTATCCTGCATTGAAATCAATCATCACTATTGGAGAACGCGAAGTGAACTTGATCAAAGCTTACGACTTGCAGAAGAACATTCTACTTTCCTATCAGACCAACGAAAAGGAAGACCAAAAGCTACCTGCTCCTGACTACGTCTACAATTTGACCGACTATGATGTGCCCAATACCATGATCGATATGATCAACTATGTAGTCAAATTTGTTTCTGTCCTGAAAAACAATGACGGGACTGCTGAGCTATCTATGTATCGATACATGAGTACGTATAAGTACAGAGGGAATCCATTGATCTTTCTCAATGACCTTCCGATTTATGATGCCAGAACGATACTCAATCTAAACCCTAAGGATTTTGAGCGAGTGGAAGTGCGAAACTCTTACCAGTCCAATGGTCATCTTGGTAACTTTAGCCTCAACGGATCGGTTTCTTTCTTTTTGAAAGAAGGCGTGGATAATCCACTAGAAGACGCCTATTCTGACCTGCCCATAATCGAATCTTGTACCAACTTCAACAAGAAATCTACAGGAAGTGAATATGCGCCAGACTTTAGACATCAACTTTATTGGAATTCAGATCTTAGAAAGACCAAGGATTCGTTTTGGGTAGACATGAAGTCTTCTGATTTGAATACAACTTATAAAATACAAGTCACTGCTTTTATGAAAGACGGAACCGTCGTTCAGGAAAAATCAACATTGGCTGTGAAGTAAAAACATTCAAACAAACCTGACTGCTACCAGTCAGGTTTGTCACTATCTTTTCTTTTGGTAGGCTTTCTTCGATTCTGCTGAATGTATTGAATCTCACTATTTTTTAGTGCCTCTAATATCATCTTGGCTTTCTCCTCAGAGATATTCATTTCTTGCATTTTATCTGACGGACTAGGCTGTGGAGCCTCTTTTTTGTCTTTCTCTTCCCCTTCCTCACCTTCTTCGCCTTCCTGTGGTTTGGGTTGCTCTTCTTCTTTACCCTCTTTGCCTTCGTCGTTTTGTTGCTGCTCTTCTTCCTTTTGCTCGTCTGACTGCTCTTCTTCCTGCTGATCTTTATTCTGTTGCTCCTGATCTTGCTGATCCTGACCTTCCTGATCCTGGTTTTGTTGATCCTGCTGGTCCTGATCCTGTTGCTCTTGATCCTGCTGGTCTTGGTCCTGCTGATCCTTGTTTTCTTGATCTTGCTCTTGGTCTTGATCCTTATTCTGATCTTGATTGTCTTGATTTTGATCCTGCTGCTCCTTCAGTTTCTTTTTCACCAGCTCATAGTTGTAGCGAGCATCCTGGTTGCCAGGGTCAGACTTTATGGATTCTTTGAAATAAGATAGGGCCTTTTGGAGAGTTTTCGGGTCATTGGATAGGGCACCTAGTTGCTGGTAGGCAATTGATTTTAAGCTCTCGTCCTTAGACAAAACTAGTTTTTGATATTGTGCTTGGGCCAAATCTTTTTTGTCCAATTGATAATAAGCGTGACCTAGATTCATAACTACACGTTCGTCATCTATAAGCAACGAATCAATGAGATATGAATACTGAGCGGCAGCCTCTTCATAGTTGCCAGCCTGGAAGGCCGCTGCGGCATTTTTCTTTAGTGTATTCACACGTGATATGTCATTGGCACTAGCCGAAAAACACACCATGAAAAATAGCAGTATAGTATATTTAATTCTCATATATTAACCGTTCTCACTTTGATAGCAGCATCAAAAAATATTAGTAGTAGTGCCAAGGCCAGGAAGTAATAGTATTTATTAGCTGACACATCCATAGTTTTAGTATCCCTCAGCTCGCCTTCAATATCTCCAATCGTATTAATAAGTTTTTCTACGTCATTCTGAGTACCATTGATTTCAAAATATTTACCGCTAGTTGCAGTAGCCAGCTTTTTGAGCGATACAGAGTTCAACCGTGAAACTACATCCTGGCCATTCCGATCTTTTTTGAACCCACTTTGCATTCCTCTCTGGATGAGTATTTTGCTTCCTTTTGCTGTGCCTATACCAAGTGTGAAGAGTTTTATGCCCTCATCTTCGATCTTCTTCGCAATTCCGGCTGTGTTTTCACCAAAATCTTCACCGTCGCTGATCAGGATAATAATTTTTGATTTTTGACGAGTGACTATCTCCTGGTCACCTTTGATTTTTTCTAGAGCCATTTCCAGCGGAGGGCCAAAATCTGTCCCCGTATTTGGAACCAAATTCGTATTCAAAGTTTCGATAAATAGATTCAACGCACTCTTATCATAAGTGAGTGGACATTGAACATAAGCCTCATTCGAAAACATGATTAAGCCGATTCTGTCAGAAGAGAAGGCATCTACAATTTGCTTCAGTTCGAATTTTATTTTTTCAAGCCGAGTTGGAGCGATATCAAAGGAATTCATTGATTCGGATAGGTCTATCGCCACGAATATGTCCTTTCCAATGGATTTAATCTCTTTAGTAGACTCACCGAAAGACGGGCCTAGCAGCGCAACAATAAATAGAGCGAAATACCCAGCTCTGAGCGCGATCTTATAAAAGACCCTGCGAAAGCCTGTGCCCAGAGAACGCGCCGCACGGGCGGTTCTGAATATATATAGAACATAAAAAAAGGCAAATAGAATAATAAAGAACCATTCCAGATTGCCAATCTCACCACTCCAAACCATAGAATATCAGATTCAAATCAAACAAATATACGCATCCTCAGCTCCGGCTAAAAGTGGATTATTCTGATTTAACATTTTTTAGCATTTGGACTGAATCCAACGCTTAACTAATCAATCAAGAAATGAGTTACCATAGGGTATAGGCTGCAGAATAGTGCTAGTGAGATAGTATGGAGCCAGGTTTAACTTTGAATTGAAAGTTGATTGTTTCAATTAGCAATATTTGAAAACTTATGGATTAGATAGAGATTACACTCGCCGCCGTCCTATTACTATTTAGCTTTGTAATCATTTACCGGAAAGGTTTCCTGTAATTTGTCGAGCTACACTAGTTGATCAATGTTTTGAAACGATGCACTTTTGTAAACCAAAGTCCACCGGATATAAGATATCAATACAACTCCCCTTGACTATGGAGGTAAAATTCGATAATTTAGATAAATGAATAAAATATATAAATATTGTATTTATCTGCTGTTTGTCTCCCTGTACGCAAGTAGCACATTTGCTCAGTCTGCACTCACCGAATTGCCTTTTGGGATAATCATCGGAAAAACGACAAACGAAGAGATAGAGGATCGAGGAACATGCATTCGAAAAGTGGAGGAAAATGAAGGCAATGTCCGATGCGAGCAGTATGATATAGCTGGAAATTTCTCTGTATTATCCAGTCAAAATGAAGTGGTAAACAAGGTACTGTTCGATGGAGCGATTGGCAACCAACTACCGAGAAAATGGCAAGAATTAGGACTTGCCTTTGGCAGCCAAAATAGCCCGGGTACGCTGGAGATAGATTTCAGAAACATTATCAAGGCAAATGAGGCAGCATACATCAATACCGCCGTAATCACCGCCGGAAACGAGGAAGACGGTATCCGATTCAAGTTTGAAATAGGAGGCCTTAGGTACGAGGCCACAGTCATTACCAACAAAGCCAAACCAAACCAATTAGGGCTACGGAGTATTACAATTACTGAAGCTTATTAGAAAATTATTTAGATTTTAATAACTTCAAGGCATGAATAAAAATGCTGTTTGGATATTTCTCATTTTACTCTACTCTGGTGGGAAAGCGCAATCTCAAAATCTTACTTTGGATCAAACGATGGACTACTTGCAGACCAAAGTAGGGCAGTTTGGTACGTTTGACAAAATCACTAAAGGTAATCATGAGCTCAGTGAGTTGACTTTCTGGGCAGACACCTCCAAAACCTGCTATGTGAGAATGACCGAAGTGGTGAGCTTCAAACCTGTTGGCAAAACTAAATTTCAAGACGTGCAGACCTGGGAATACGAAGTGGATCTTCATCACCTGGATCGAGAATCCATGGATGTCTATGGCTCAGACGGTTTTGTCAATCCTGTTACACTTACCTGGAGATGCAAAAAATCAGCATCGAACATTCGACGTTATAACCTTTCCGGAAAATCAGGATTTGACTTCAAGAAAACATTTAAATTCCGAGCGAATGTTAAAGATGTAGATCGAATCAGCAAGGCTTTTGCCCATGCCATTAAACTATGTGAGGAAATGGATGTCGATCCATTTGATTGATATTACCACAACTAATTGGTCGTTTATCAAGTATTCATCCAGCGCCAAAATCTTTGCATCATATTGCCAGATTTCTGCTCCTCTTTCTGTTTCTTTTTAACGGCTGCTTTCTTAGGTTTCTTTTTCTGACTGACAGGTTTTGCCAACGGGGTCGCTATTTTTTTGTAGTGTTTCTCTTTAGCCTTCTTCTTCCGTTTTTCTTCCTGCTCTAATCTTTTTTTCTCCTCCCACTCCTTCTTCCTTCTAGCCGCCTCGACCGGATTGTAGTCTTTTTCATATTTCTTGCCCTTGTAGTTTTTCGGTTTTCTTTTACGATCTCTTCTAGGTCCGGTAGTAGTTATTATCTCATCAGGATTATGAGGCTTCTTCACCTCTTCCTTAGGCTCTTCGCTTGTGTCGCTTGGAGCTTTTGGTTCCGGCAGCTCGATTTTGCCTTTGACCTTGAGTCCAGGCAGTACCACTTTTGGCGGCTTGATCACCTCAATCGAATCATCGTATGCTGCACGCTCGACATCAGATTCTATATCCGGATCGATTTCTATCGGAGTCTTTGATTCCTTTTTGGGTTGGCTTTCTTCAGCCTGAGGTTCTACATCAGAGGTCTCCTCTGTAGCTGATTTTTTTTCAATTTCCTTTATTTCGTCTGTAACTCCGGGCGGGGGTATCTGATCATCAAGTTCGTGAGGAAGCGCAATCTCAGCAAATGACTCTGAGATGTGAGGAGTAAAGACTGAAGTTTCTTCTTTCTCGTCCTCTTCTTCTATCGAGTCTTGCTCTTCGGTGGAGACCTGCTCCTGGATACTATCTTCTTTCAATTCAGGGATTTCGGATGGCTCGACAGTTTCTTCTTCTACATCCACTACGGGTTCTTGTTCGACTTCAACCTCCGCCGTAGGAAGTTCGATTTCCCGAACGGGCTCAACAACCTCAACAGGCTCTTCCACCAGTGTCGCCTGAAAATGCTCCAGTATCAGTTCGATTTGATCCTCCGTCAGTTTGGTGTTAGTACCACTGGCTAACGTGATAGATTGCGACTCAAGGTACGACGTTAATTTTGATGGGGTAATGCTAATTTTTCTTGCTAAAGTTCCTAGCCTCATTCTTGTAATCATTCTTAATAGAATACAAATATAATTGTACCCGGAGATTCTTAGATACCAAAACGGTTAAACCGTAGTTTTTTATAACACGAACGGTTATTTATATGTTCTGTTTGCGGTAATAGCCTGAAAAGTATACTTTTTTTATTAGTACTCCAATGTAGTCGTCAAATTCAAAGCCTTGAATCTAGTACTCTATCACTACTGCTATAGCAAGAAAGATTGCAGAAATGGCCATTAGCCAGCCAAATAATGGCAATATGAAACGCAACCAATCTCGATAGGGAATCCCTGCTATACCGAGCATAGCCATCAGTATCCCCGAGGTAGGGATGATCGAATTGGCAAACCCGTCTCCACAGGTAAATGCAAAAATGGCTGTGTTTCTCGTGATACCCAGCAAATCGGCTAATGGCACCATGATAGGAATGGTAGTCGCCGCCTGTCCTGAGCCAGAAGGGATGAAAAAATTGAGTACTGTTTGGAAAACAAGCATCCCCTCTGCTGCGATAATTTTTGGTAGGTACTGCAAAGTGCCAGAAGCATAGTAAATAATAGAATCCATGATTTGCCCTTCGACCAGTGCGACCTGAATGCCTTTCGCAAACCCAACCACTAATGCTCCGACCAGCATTTCTTCCATGCCTAATATGAAAGCCTTAGTGGCCTCATTTAGAGATAACTTGCCAAGTAGGGCTGCCATCATACCGATCAACAAAAACCCAGCACCCATTTCGGCCATCCACCAGCCCTGGGTCTGTACTGCCCATAAAATACCAACGAAGATGATTGCGCTGACCGCCACTATTCTAAGGTGACGGGCATTCAACTCAAACTGTGCGAGATTCTCATCCTCTTTATACACATTGTCTGGAGCTAGCAATGAATTGGAAAAATCCTCTTTGAGTTTTTTGCCATATCTCAGCATGTAGAGGATGGCAACGATCAGAATGACTATATAGAACAACAGTCTGAATCCAAGCCCACTGCCAAGGGGTACTTCAGCTATGCCCTGCGCTATTTGTACGTTGAATGGATTAGTAGTGGCTGAGGCAAATCCAATTTCCGCAGATACAAAAACCAGAGCCAGTCCATACAATTTGTCGTAGCCCAGCTTATGGGATACATACAAAAAAACAGGGACCAGTGGGATAAATTCCTCACCCATGCCCAAGGTAGAGCCCGCAGCAGAAATGCAAAGCATAAGCACGATGGTCAGTGCCGTTCCAGAATTACTGAATTTGTTGATAAGTGCCTGAATAACCGCAGTGATGGTGCCCGTACGTTTTACCATGCCAAACGCTCCGCCTATTATAAAAATGAAAAATATGATATCAGCACTTTCCTCAAGGCCTTTTGGAATGGCTCGCAAAAACCCAAAAATACTTACCGGTGTGGATTTCCCTTCGACTTCCTCCCCGACAAAAAAACCTTTGATAGAGTAGTGCTTAGGAATCTGCTTAAAAGAATCAGGAACCACCACCGTCCGTGTCAAATGCCCCACTTGTACCTCCTTGCGATCGTACATGCCAGATGGAATCAGATAACTCATCACGGAGGCCACCAATATGATAATAGTAAGTAGGGCAAAGACATGAGGAATTTTTATGGAACTGAGCATATTGTTGTTTTATTGGAGCACCAAATTACACGGAAATTATGAATTCGAAAATTACGATTCTGCTTAATCATTTTTTTAATGAAGTCAATTGTTTGATCAGATAGTTTTCTATTCGTTATCTTTAATCTTATGGAAATCGAACAATTCAATCGAGACACAAAAGGCTTTTTTAGAGCGACGGATGACGGTACAGAAGCCGGCCGGATGACTTATTCTTGGGCTGGAGAGGATCGGATCATTATTGACCATACCGAGGTGCAGACTGCCTTCAATGGAAAGGGAGTAGGCAAGAAGATGGTACATGCTGCAGTAGATTTTGCCAGAGAGAAAAAGATCAGTATCATTCCCTTATGTCCGTTTGCTAAAAGCGTTTTTGACAAGGAGGGAGAGCTCAGGGACGTTTTGTAAAACAGCTTTCAGAAATCAGAGCGGTTTGTACATGATATAGGTATCTACCAGACCAAGAGTTTGGTGCCGAAAGGCGTTAGGAGTAGTCCCAATTATATTAAAGCCATATTTTTCCCATAGTTTTATCGCCCCTTTGTTGGCGCTCACCACGATATTGAACTGTATGGCTAAAAATCCACTTTGCCTGGCAAATTCTATGGAATGCTCGCAGAGCTTTTTGCCTAATCCCTGGCCTTGAGCATCCGGGTGGATCATATAACTAGCATTGGCAATATGATTTCCGAGTCCGATTTGATTGGGTTTCATGATGTAAGTACCAAGAATTTTCTCATCCTGCTCTGCCACAAAAGTATTCATGTATTCGGCAAACCAATGTCTCTTTAAGTCCGCCTTAGGCGTATTAGGATCAAATACATAGGTGTCGCCCGTCTTGATGACCTCAGAGAATATTTTCCAGACTTGATCAATGTCCTTTTCTGTTGCTGGCCTAATCTGCATAGGGGTGAAGACTGATTTTGAAATTAAAATATATTCCTTTTTTCGATTATATCTTGCACTGAGTGTACCAATTATGAATCTCTTGCTCTAAGCTCTGGGTATAAAAAAACCTTTGATGCAGTCCATATTTCTTATACAAATCTGGATGTGTGTTTTCTTCTGAATAGCCGCACCAGGAAAGGCGGGCCCACCTTCTATAAAAACACCTCTTGTGGTATCAAATTCATTTAGTAATGATTTTGTGTCTCGATTGATCTCCTCCTTGATTTCTTGATGCATATATTCGATAACTGCACAGTCCAGCTCTCGAATTAGCAGATCCTTGTATTGATCAGCACTAACATCTTTGTTTTTGGGGAGCTCCTTGCCAATAATTTGCATGTCTTTTCTCATCAAATCATAATAGTAGGTGAGTATTTGAATGAATTCGCTATCAATAAGATCAAGACAATAATCTAGCGTACATATTACGCCAATGACAGATGCTTTTTTGATTTTGCCTTTTGCTTCCTTATCCAATGCCCATTGCAATGCCCTGTCATAGTTATTTTCCCAGAGATAAAAACCATGCCCCAGCCAATCAAATGGCTTCTCACTTATTTTGACTTTTTTAGGAAAATTGAGAAGTTGATGTGCAATAGATTCATCGCATCCATGAAATCCGATGATAAGGCTAGTTCTTGAACTATACAATTACTTTGATTCAATTAGGACTCGTTTCAAGTTAGGAAATGCTTTTGTGATTTTTCCATCTTTAGTAACGATACCAGCAGAGCTCAAAGATTTAAGCGCTAAGGCTTTCGTCCTTCTTTTCTTCTCTAGCTTTTGTGCTAGAGCCAACAGTAGGGAAGTTTGTGTTTTGCTCATGATTCCGAATAGCTCATCCCAAATATACCATAACAATTCTCAAACCATATGGTATGGAGAATTATTCTCTGGTTTGAAGATCCAATAATTCTTTGCTTACCAGTATCCCATCCTCATCGGTATACAAATAATCCCCTGGCTCAAATATGGTAGAAGCAAATTTAACCGGAAGGTCAGACTCGCCCTGATTTCGCTTTATACTTTTCACCGGACAGGTATTCAGTGCGCGAATTCCTATGTCCATTTGATTGATTACAGTGGAATCTCTGATGCATCCGTTGATGATTAGGCCGGCCCAGCCATTTTCAATCGCAAGTGCAGCCAGCTGATCTCCGACTAGCGCACATTTGAGAGAGGCTCCGCCATCTATCACAAGTACATGACCCAGGCCGGGAGTGGATAGCTGTGTTCTAACAAAGCTGTTGTCCTCAAAACATCTGATCGTAGAAATCGGGCCAAAGAATGATTTCTTCTTTCCAAAAACACGAAATATGGGATCAACACAGTGTAATGCTTCACCGTGCGAATCCCATAAATCTGCGGTAGCGACCTTAAACATCTACCGTTTTTGACTGCGACTCTTTGCGAATTATTTTGGTAATGCGTCCTTCAATATTTACGTAGGCTCGCACGTCATCAGTAGCTATATCTGCGACTATGATCTGTCCGATCTCATCGGTATATGCAGCATACAGCCCCATTTTAAGCATGGCCTCACATTGCTTGGCGTTGTCCTTTGTAGGCGTGAGGTAATGCACCGTATCACATTGATATCTGTTGATGATGAACAAATGCATGAGTGTCATAAGTCGTTTTTTCCTCAGATCATCTCTGAACATGTTTTGATCTCTGACCGATAGAATCTGTCTTTTGTTTCGATCAGTTACCGAGGTAAATACCATATTGGCCACCTTATCCTCTCCCGAAGTCAGCGCGAGTTCCATCACCGTCGAGCCGGGTAAGTGTGGCTTCAAGACCACTTTCAGGTTTTCCTTGACAGAATAGAATTCAGACCATTCTTCCACCCACTGATTGAGCAAAGCAGTGGGCAGTTCGGTGTGCTTCAGATGCTGAAATTGCGTCGAACCTTTGCCCATCGCCTTTGTAGTGGCTGTTCGGCCTGAGCAGGCCGCCAGGGCGCTGTCCAATCGAGGCCCGCCTACGTGAGATTGAGGCGTTTTGTACGGAGATTCAAGCAATCTCAACTTCCGTTGAACTCTTGCGAGTGCCAGCATACCTTCGGACTGGAGTGAGTTGGCAAACTCATCAGAAGCCAGGCCATCGATTTGATGCCCACCGTAAGTGATAAAATTGAATACAAAACCCATTTTACCCAATTCCTCAGGAAATTTGGACATCTCTTCTTCAGTCATACCAGTAGTATCCCAGTTGAACGATGGAGAAAGGTTGTAGGCTAACATTTTGTCAGGGTATACTTCATGAATAGCCTCAGCAAATTTTTTGGCATCTTCCAGTTCTGCAGTCTTCGTTTCCATCCATAAAATATCTGCATATGGGGCTACTGCAAGTGATTTTGCTATTGCAAATGGTATTCCTCCTTTGGCTTGATAGTAACCCTCAGGAGTTCTAGCCTGATCACAGTCCCAAGTCACGTTGATGCCTAGTTCGTCCGCTTTTTTTCTGGCTTGCTTCAAAGACGCCTTTGCGGCAAATTGTAACCACTCCTGGTGGCACATCGCTAGCTCTTCGCCCTCTTTGTTGCACTCCTCGATAAGGGAAGCCACCGCACTTCCGAAGGTCATGACTCCTGCATCCTGTTCCCAATATTGAACAAATGCAGCTGATATTTTGTCGTAGGCAGGCTCAAACTGGCTGGCCTCATCACTGATGAGCTCTTCCTTCAATTCTGCTATCATTGGCGCGAATGGTGCATTGAGTATCCATTGTTTGGCTGCTGCCTGATCCTCGTCAGCCACCTGATAGAGCTCATGACCTTTGATCTGTGTTGCCCCCAATTCGCTAATGCTTCTCTGCAATGCAAGAAAGGCATTTTTATACGATGGGATGTTCAAGTTTGTAGCTCCCAGGACAAAAGGTTGATCCCGCTCGTCTGAAATATTTTCGAGTAGTGACGCCGCTTCGGCATCCGTCCGAGCGACTATAATCCCCGGTACACCCATGATATCCAGCTGTAGGCGAGCCGTGTTGATTCTTTTTATTTGCTCATCGCTAGACACCAACACCTTGCCCCCCTGATGACCACATTTTTTTGTCCCAGGCTTTTGGTCTTCAATATGGTAGCCAGTCACACCAGCTTCTACAAATCTCCTGATCAGATTTCGTACGTGTGCATCTCCTCCATGTCCGGTATCTGCATCTGCGATGATGAACGGACGAAAATCGAAAGCAGGGCTTTGTTGTCGCTGCTCTTCGGACATTTTCATACGTTGAAAATGTTGGTTGCGATCAGCTGCTAAAAGCGCTCTGACAATGCCAGCGGCTTCATTGGGGACCTGGCTTAGTGGATAGCTGGCCAGATCGGCGCCAGGATCTTCACCTGCAGAACCTTTAGCTGAGGTAGCCCACCCTCCCAGGTAGATGCCTTCGATGCCTGCTCTTTTCATCATCACTGCCTGACTAGGGGTATAGGGTCCAAAAGTGGTGATTTGTTTCTGCTCCTTATGGAGCTCACGAAGTCGCTTGAAAAAAGCTTCTGCAGATTTTCTTGCGACGGTATAGTCGGTAGGGATGGTGCCTTGCTGTTCGACTACCTGTCGGGGGGAATACAGCCGTTTGATGCCGTCAAATCTTTTCTCGTTGAAATAGGCTTTCATTGAGGCTATTCTTTCTGAATTGAATTGGGTTTCATTTTTCATCTTGCGTAGTGTTTATAAGTGGTTTATCTGTGATTGGGATTCGAAATCAAGGTTTTCTGAAATACGCTGACCAGTATTGATCAGTCGATTATAGTATCTGGAGATGCGCTCTCTGCTTAGTTCCAGATCATCATTATTTAGATTTAGATTGAGCAAATCAATGTACCAAGGTGCCTTTGTGTCAGACAAAACATAGGTTTTCACAATTTCCCGGGCGATGGGAAGCGTGGTGGTTTTCGATCCGTCATGTACATCTTTGTGATTGGCGCTGAGGAGCTTTTGATATTCTTCTATGAGCAGCTGGTCAAAGATTTCAGCACTAAAAAGGTCTCCTTTGGAAAGCCCCAGGTCTTCATCTGACTCGGTCAGACGTGCACCTTTGTGTAGCCATTCCCAGAGCACGCTGAGTCTGATTTCTCCTGTGGCCATATCTTCCATCAAATAGAGAATATTCTCGTCCGCGAAGAAATCTGCCGGTTTTAGTGCTGCTGCCTGAAATCCTTGCAGGAATGCATTTCCATATTGTAGTGCTACGCTTAGTAGATTGCGTCCACCGCGAATGGTGATCGGCGCTGGCTCTAATCTGATAAGTGCTTGTCGATCCTCTTCGGTATAAGTGAGCGGAGGAAATTTTCTTCCCAGTTGATTCAATTGGTTGGCTTCTTCCCAAACTGGTCGAATGATGTGTACCATTTTCCAATGGGCTACCCATTTGCCAGATGCACCAGCCGCTTGTTCTCTTTTGGCCCCAGCTATGGCTTTTTCCATGCTGGCTTTTACTCCTGCTTCCGAACCGACCGGAATATTGGGTTCCATCCCGCCTTGCCATAAACTGAAATTTCGATTTTGATCAGGCGTATTTACTGCTCGTCGCACTCGATCTTCATAAGCAGCCATATAGGCATAGGTCATAGTGATCGATTCTATGTTTGGATTGATGAAATCGTCCTGACCACAAAGCGCATCAGCGACACTGTTGATATAATCCCATCTTCCGGTATTAAATCCTACAAAGTGAAGGCCCAGCGCTGCTCGGATTTCCAAAAGCTGGTAAGTGGCCTCAAGTTGTTCTACCAGGACATATACTTTTATGGTTCCTTTATCCAGATCGAGATAGTTTTCGAGTGTAGACAACATTTTTTTCCAAAAGGTGGCCTCTTCTGCGGTTTGGATTTTGGGTAAGTACAAAACGATGGATGAGCCTTTGGCTTGAAGAGCTCGGTAGTTGTTTACCACAAAAAGAGTGAGGTCTGTGATAGAAGCGGAAAAGGAGGATCCATCTTCCGTCACGATATGACGGTCGTCGAGGTGGAGGCCTCTGGCTCTAAATATGAGGGTGGTAAAATCAAGTTGCTCTGTTAGATCAGAAATGATTTGGCGACCTAAGAAACCTTCAGCCCATTTATTCATGGCGACAGACACCTGCTCAGCGACCTGCAAAAAAAGCGAGTCACGATGGATCGCCAGCTTTAGATTTCGCTGATTGTCCAGCGACATCGCATTGATCTGGCCTAGTGCATCTTCGCCGTCAAACATCCATCCGTCGGCTCCGGAAAGTAGCGCATATGCCACGTTTCGCAGGCTGAACTCTATGGATCCATCGGGTTTGGCGGCTGGGCCCGTGCCTTGCACCCATTGACGTTTGAGGTCATCAGGAATGATACTGGACTCGAATTTTCCAGCTCTGATATCGGCGACCAATAGTTCGTCAGTACCTACGCGATCATTAGGAGTAAGGAAGTTTGGGATTTCTTGATTTGAAATTCGATGGGCTCTTCGCTGGTTTCTTTTTTCCATCAAAGCTTTCTGCTTTTCATTGAGCGGAGCCATGATTTCTAGTGCTCTCAATACCTCATCGGTGTATATGTCCGGGTAGGTTAGGAGTCTTTCTGGTGTAATGTGAAGCAGAGACATGGTTTGTGTATTTTTCTTCAAATATATAGAAATATTCTAAAAGCGGAAATTCCGCTAATTAATTTATTTCCTTTTTTTAATCTATTTTAGCTTAAGTATTGAATTCTTCTACACATGATTAGCGACAACGACATAGTAAAACTTATCCTGGGCTTCAAAATCAAGCACTTGCGCTTGCAGCACAAAATCTCCTATCAGGAGCTGGCTAAGGCCACAGGTATGTCGGTCTCATATCTCAATGACATTGAAAAGGGAAAAAAGTACCCTAAGCCTGATAAGATTGGTGCATTGGCGCAAGCCTTTCAGCTTGAATATGACGAATTAGTCAGCACTCGTGCCGATAAAAAACTACGTCCTGTGATTGAATTACTCAATTCAGGATTCTTCAAATTTTTCCCTTTGGATGAATTTGGCATCAGCCCGGACAAACTGATAGATGTGTTTAGCAGTTCGCCAGATCGAATCAGCGCCTTCATCAGTACCATCCTCAAAATGGTGCGGAGCTATCAAATCGAGAAGGAGCATTTTTATCGGATAGCGCTCCGATCGTATCAGGACATGCATGACAACTATTTTCCTGATCTCGAGGAGGCGGTACAGTCGTTTAAAAAACAAATGAAACTGAAGAGCAGGGTGCCCTATACCTATGATCAACTGGTGGATGTACTCCGCCAGCAATACGATATTACGATTGATCGGGTAGGACTGAGCAAGAATAAAAAATTGCGGGTATTTCGTTCTTATTTTCAACCTGAGAAGAAAGTGCTTTATCTCAATGAGGGATTGTCAGAGGGACAGGAGAATTTCATTTTGGCGAAAGAATTGGGATTTCAGTACCTCAAAATGGAGGAACGATCTTATGAAACTCAACTAAATAAGGAGGCTTCTTTTGAAAAGCTATTAAGCAATTTTAGGGCTTCTTACTTTGCTGCCGCTTTACTGATGGATGCCGATGAAATGGTAAAGGATATAGAGCTGATCGCTCGATCTACCACCTGGAAACCCACGCTGATTAGCAAATTGTTGCAAAAATATCAAGTCAGCCCGGAGACACTTTTACAGCGATTCACCAATCTATTGCCTCATTATTTTAACATTCGTGATCTGTTCTTCATTCGATTGAAAAGCACGAACGACTTGATCAAGTATGGGATTTCAAAGGAGCTGCATTTGTCACAATTGCACAAGCCCTACCACAACGAGTTGGACGAACATCTCTGTCATCGTTGGGTTTCTATTAGCTCAATAAAGAATATCAGAAGCCAGAAAGCAGATTTTTTCATCGATGCACAAGTGTCTGAATATTGGGAGACCAATAGCTCCTATTTTTGTATTTCGGTGTCCGAGCCTAACAATTATCGGGGAGATGGAGCGAGCAGTATTACTCTTGGTTTGTTAATGACAGATGCGCTAAAGGGCACATTTAATTTCATTAAAGATACGGGTTTGAGAAGAAAGACTGTTCATACTACGTGTGAGCGCTGCTCTATTTCAGATTGTGACAATCGTGTCGCTCCGCCTTCTTTTTCTGACAAGAAAAACTTGGAGGTGGAATTAGAACAGGAGCTGAAGGCGTTGTAGAGCTCGTCAGAAAAACTGATCTATTGATCGATGTGTTTATCCATTTTTAAATGTGAGATTTATCTTGGCTCAATAGTGTAAAAGGCAAGTATCATGAAAAATCTAACCATTTATCTGATTTTCTTTTTGTCCGTAGCGACCAATTCTACCTTGGCACAGCAATTCACCAAATTGACTATCGATGAGTCGCACGGGGTGTACAATGGTCAATCCAAGTGGCTGGACTACGACAATGACAATGATCTGGATTTTATCATCACCGGCCAGTTCGATACCAATACGCTCACCACTGAAGTATATGAAAATATAGGTGATGATAAGTTTGAGCTTGCATTTACACTCCTTGGGTATTCTGAATCAAGCCTGGGCTTGATGAATTTGGACAACAACAACTATGTCGACCTCCTGATCACTGGTAGGGCTATTGGTATTGACAATGATCTAAGTATTTATCATAACCTGACCGGAGAGTTTGCGCTTCAGGGACCCATCATCTCTGAGTATTTATCAAGTGGAGGCTATGGGGCTTTGGTTAGTGGAGATTTTAACAATGACCTCAACCAGGACTTTTTTATCACCGGGGTCAATGGATATATAGATGGAGAAGTCAATCTGGAGGGACGACTGTATTTGAAAGGTAGTGATCAAAATTTTGCCTATTCCTCTTCAATCGACCATGCCGTTTACTTATCGGATGCGGTGGCATTTGATGCGGATAACGACCAGGATCTGGATCTTTTCATTTCTGGTAGTGACAATGATTTTCCCTACCAACGGACCGAACTCTATCTCAATGAGGGCGGAAAATTCACCTTGGATGAAGACAATACCTTCGATCAGGTACAAAATGCGGCTATTGCACAAGGAGACTATGACAATGACGGAGATTATGATTTGTTTGTCATGGGACTAGACGCAAATCTCGATCCCATGATCCGATTGTATAGCAATGAGGGAGGGCAATTCACTAAAGTAGAGGATACGGGATTGGACAATCATAGCGGCTCTGCAGGTGCTGTAGACTGGGGAGATTATGATGGGGATGGAGATTTGGATTTGCTGCTTGGGGGAGACTCTGCGGGAAGTTTTGATTTTGAAATAATGATCAATAATGGAGATGGCACCTTTGAGCATCTCGATGAAATTAATTTTGAGAATTTGTCTTACGGTAGTGTAGCCTGGGGGGATTATGACGGTGACGGTGATCTCGATATACTGGCCACTGGATATGAGGAGCTGGAAAGCCCAAAGATATTGGTTTACAGAAATAATAATTCTGTAGATCTTAGCGCGCCTAACACACCCTCAGGGTTGGAAGTTTCGTACGCAGAAGATTCCGTGTTTTTATCGTGGAGTTCAGGTCTGGCCGCTAAAATATCCTCTGATGGAGTGACTTACAATTTGAATGTCCGAAAGGGCGACCTTGATCAGGTATTTTTCTCATTCTCAGATGTGTCGACGGGATTCAGAAAAGTCGTTGGTACGGGCAATATGGGCTTTTCTACCGAATCTTACTTCCATAATTTGGAGGATGGACGATATTTTTGGCAAGTGCAGTCCATCAATAGTGCCTTTCAAAGTTCTCCTTTTTCGGATGGAGCTTATTTTTATGTAGGCGAGCCGGGTGATGCTCCATCAGATCTTGTATCCAATCTCGCACAAGGTGAGTTGAAACTTGGCTGGAGAGACAATTCTTCTAACGAACAATATTTTATTTTAGAAAGAAAAGTACAGGGTGAAAATGAATTTACGGTGATCGATTCGTTGGAGATGGAATCAAATGCCGCGATGGATGTAGGGGTTGGGTTACCATTTAATTCGGTTGCCTTCTATCGGGTAAAAGCAATCAATCCGCATGGTGAGTCCGACTATAGCGAAGAAACATTCGTGGCCTACAACGGCAAACCCGAGGATCTGGTACTCGGGAAGGGCAAGACTGGCATCCATCTCCATTGGGAAGATGGCTCCATGAACGAGACCTATTTTATCATTGAGCGAATGGAAGAAGGTGAAGAAGAGTTTAGTATTATAGACTCAGTAAAAACGGATGTGGTGACTTATGTCGACCAGCAAAGTGAAGCGGGATACACGGCCTCTTATCGAGTGTTTGCAGCCAATGAAAATGGTGTGACAGACTACTCCAACACCGAAACTATCACGCTACTGGATGCCGGGCGTTCTGTCAAAAAAGCATACAGTATCTTTCCTAACCCTGTACAAGACAGCTTTACCCTCAATAATCAGCGATCAATCCTTGTCGGAAAAGAAATTAGAATATTGAATGCAGTAGGGCAGACCATATTGCAGACTAAAATAGAGTACCCCAATCAGAGAATCTCTGTTGCTGGACTTTCTGCAGGGTTGTATTACCTGTCTGTGCCAGGAGAAGCAGTTCAGAAGTTTATCAAGAGATAACCCTTCACACGTATCATCTTTTACGTTCAAAGCCCAAGTTGCCTCACCTCCTAGGCCATCAAATCGACTTAATTCAGGCACTGAGAGATAAATGTAAAACAAGGGAAATCGCAGTTGGGCACGTAGGTGATAAAATAGAGTTGGTTGTCTTGTATTTGAGAGCTGTTATCGCCGGGAGTCAGCTCGATCTATTCAATGAAATATCATTGAGAAACCAAAAGGATTATAGTTCAGTTACATACTGATATGCCATACAAAGCAATAGGGTGAAAGATAAATTTTATTTGTTGGTCATAATGCTGTCAATCACACGAGTGATGATGGCTCAGGAGCTGCTTTCCGTAGTAGGGCATGTGCAAGATTTCGAAACGGGCAACCCACTGCCTTTTTGTACAGTGAAATTGGATGGAAGCGCCTCTGTTGTTCGCACAGATGACAACGGTAGATTCAATCTACGAACTCCCCCTAAAAAAGTAGAACTGATATTTGCTTATATCGGGTATACCAGTAAAGTGCTCGATTTGGACATCAAAGCAGATACCACTTTGACGATCAAATTGCCGGCCTCTGTGACCACGCTGGACAACGTGGTAGTAAGTGATGAGCGATTTTATGGTGAAAATCAGATAGAAGACCTTCGCTCAAGTACGATCCAGGTAGAAGCCAAAGATGTGCTAATGATTCCAGGCTTGGCAGGCGAACCCGATTTGATTCGTACCATGCAGCTACTGCCGGGGGTAACCAAAGGAGTGGAGGGAAGTGTTGATTTCTTTGTTCGCGGCGGTGATGCTGATCAAAACCTTGTGCTTTTGGACGATGCTATAGTGTACAATTCAGGACATCTATTCGGTTTTATGTCTGTATTCAATCCAGACATGCTGGGAGATGTACAAATGATAAAAGGAGGTTTTCCGGCCTACTATGGAGGCCGGCTCTCTTCAGTCATTGACATCAAAACTAACGCTACCATGCCCGAAAAGACCACTTTTAATGGAAGTGTCGGTGTAATATCCTCCAATCTAACTATTGCCCAACCTATAATCAAAGACAAATTGGCTGTGAAAATAGCAGGCAGGAGAACTTATATAGATCAGCTACTCAAGCTTACTGGTGATCCAGATCTTCAGCTACCCTATTATTTTTATGATTTTAATGGTCGGATTGATTTCAAACCATCACCCCGGCACTCATTCTATTTTTCCAATTATTTTGGTGCCGATATTTTAGATATTGAATCAGATAACCCTGACAACAATGGACGCAGCGAATTTGATATTGAAAATGCCAACCTATCCTTTGGTTGGAAATACCTGACACCTACTGACAACTTGATTAGCCTCATCGGGACGAGTTCCAGGTTTTCATACCTTGTGGACAATTCTTTTGAAGAGAGTACCCTGGCCGTATCCAACTCGATTACTGACTATGGCTTGAAAGCGAGATATGATATATTCAATCTGGATGTCGACAAGCTTTCCATAGGACTAGATGTCATTAGGCATGCTATGGATCCATTAGAAATCAATGCTTCGGGTATTGTTGAGGATATCTTTCCGTCGGCCCGAAGCGCAGCCATTACCTCATTTGAAGGAGGCCTCTACGTGGACGTGGAAAAAAGTCTGACCGAAAAATTGAGTGCCAGTTTGGGCTATAGACAAAGTTTTGCCACGGTGGACGGAAAAATGTATTTGGGTTTTGAACCTCGCCTCTTGGCTCGATACAAGCTCAATGATCTGAGCTCCATAAAATTCAATTTTACTGTCATCAGCCAATATCAACACAGAGTGTCAAGTGCCAGTCTCTCACTACCGGTCGACCTTTGGTATTCTGTGACCCGCGACATCAAACCCCAGAGGGCCACACAGTTTGGATTAGGATACGTCAAAAGTTTCAGCAATTCAGGGTTGCTGTTTGAATCTGAGGTGTATTACAAATTCGCCAACAACATCATTGAATATGAAGAAGGCACCAATTTATTTTTAAATACAGATTTTGAACAATCCATTGTACAGGGTACAGCCGAATCCTATGGGTGGGAAGTGCTGTTGAGAAAAAAAGGTGAGCGGTTGAATGGCTGGGCTAGTTATACACTGTCGTGGGCCAATCGCCAAGTAGATGGGTTGAACGGGGATGCTGCATTTCCTGCCCGCTATGATCGTAGGCACAATATTTCCATTGTAGCTAACTACAAGGTCTTTGATCGTTGGGAAATATCAGCGGTCTGGGAATACCTGTCAGGGTCTCGCTTCACCCCCGTCGTCGCGCAGTATGCCATCACCAATCCACTCAATACCGGGGTCACGGTAGAAAATATATATCCAGATAGAAATTCTGTGTCCTTGTCTAACACACACAGATTGGATTTGAGCCTGGTTAGAAAATCAAAGCCGGGTAAAAAACTATATAGCGAGTGGCGATTGGGTGTCTACAATGTTTATAATCGAGCGGCTCCAGTCAGTATCCAAATCGAGCAGGATGCAGAAACTGGTTTGTTCAACTATCAACAACCCGGATTATTTGGCACGTTGCCTTTCATTTCCTATCGGTTCAAATTTTGAAAGCTATGATTATGATAAGAAATCGTTTAAAAGTATGCTTAATAGCCACCCTTGCGTTGATCGCTTGCGAGCCGGAGCCGCTGCCTATTCACATAGAGCTGCCTGACGAACAATTGGTGGTTTCTAGTTTGCTGATACCAGGACAAGGAGTTACGATTGCATTGACTCGTAGTTTTTCTGCCTTGAACGGTGGGGTAACATCGGACTCTAGCTTGCTCGCTTCTTTGCTGGTCCGGGAGGCCGAAGTCCTCATTATCGAAAACGGTAAGGACACTTTCAACTTACAAATGGTGCAGGTTGGGATTTTTGCATCGGTTGACGTCAATCCTATACCGGGCAATGTCTACGACTTGATAGCTACAGACCTTCAAACTGGTACGCGCATTGAGGCGCAGAGTGTCGTGACAGAACAGGTACAGTTTACCGATACAAAGGGCACTTTGATACCCGCCGGAGATGATTCCCTTGTCAATGTAGGCTATAGCTTCGACCCGCATCCAGATGAAGAATTTTATATGGTCAATGTTCAGAAATTTTCTATAGACCTCAATCAGGGTAATTTGGGAATTGACCTGGATGCGGTGGTACCGCGAACTTTTACCCACTTGGTGACCAAAACGGATCCGGGAAGTCAGGAGATTTCTGATGAGTTTATTTTTATCGTCAATGAAGATTTTTTTACAGGCGACACCTTGCTCATATCGCTGGCCAGCATAGGCCCGACCTACTATGAGTACCTGGAGAAGCGCAACGATACGCGATTTGGACCAAGCTTTGTATCCGAACCCTACAATGCTCCCAGCAATGTAGAAAATGGCCTAGGTTTTTTCAACTTACATGCCTCCGACAATCAAATCATTATTGTAGAATAGGTACATGACCATTTCTGGTTTTAAACTAAAGTTTGAGCAACGTTCTATCCTTCTCTAAATTTCTCCTGAGGGTTGTTGGCCCAATAACCGGCGATAGTGAGCACTAAAAATATTGCGAAACAAAACCAACCGGCAGAGTCATAAGAGTGTGTGATGGATAGGGACTCACTAAATGCGATGGGCCCGAGAGAGCTGCCTAGTACCACAAAGGTGATGGCTCTACCTGAGATCGCACCAAGATGCAGAATGCCATAAAACCTGGGCCATACGACGGACAGGATCACGCCGTATAGTCCGAGCATGATACCGTTGCCGACGATTAATACATAAATCATCCAACTCCATTCATCCAGAAAATTCATTCCTACGGTGGCAATCATGGATCCTGTGCCCATTACATAGAGAAGGTATTTTAGCTTGATAAAATCGCTAAGGCTGCTGACCGAAAGTGTCACGACAATCGCGATCACAGAGGAGGGAAGGAAGATCGAAATGGCTGTACTTCTCAAATAACCGCTGGTCTCGAATAGGGACACGATATTGAAGGTGAAACCTGTCCAATAAAAGGCTTGCATCGCCAGCATCAGAGCAAAGACCCAAAAAGAAAGATTCTTCATGGTTTCTTTCAGTTCAAATTGCTTAACCACCGGAAACCGATTCGTTTTAGTTTTACTTTCTATGTAATCACCATCGGGCTTTAAACCACTTTTTTCAGGATTGTCTCTAAAGAAAAACAGGACGATCAATGGAAAGCCTAAGCCAGCAATGATTGCTAGAATAACCCATGCATCTTTCCATCCAAAATCCATAATTAGCATTTCGAAAAATACAGGAGCAGAAGAAAATGTAAGCGCGGTAATCACATTAGAAAACCCCATAGCAAATCCCCTCCTTTTTTCAAACCATTTCATCATCATGTTGCGAGAGACAAGGGTCAATGCCCCTTGCCCAAAAAAGCGAAGGGAGGCAAACCCTACATACATGATCAGGAAGTTTCCCGTGCGACCTACAAGAAAGCCAGGCAGAAATGATTGTAGTACATCTGTTTGACTCAGATACAGCAGGGTAATACCTATGCCAACTGACGCTATGATTGCAATTGGCCTTACGCCATGCTGATCGTATTTAATTCCTACCCAGGTGAGAAGTGATGCGCTGGTGATGGTGCCGCACATGTAGGCAAACCCGAGCTCACTTCTGCTCATGCCCAGAGCCTCGATGAGGCTGTCAGTAAAGGTAGCTACACCCATGGTCTGACCAGGGATACTCATGCTAATCCCCAAGGTTCCTAGCGCAATAATGACCCACCCATAGTAAAAAGGAAGTTTACCGGGGTGAAAGGGCCAATTAGCGAAAGGAGTTTTTTTGAACATGATCGATCAGTAAGATTTCTAATGATGGGTTTGAGGGCAATAAAAAAAGCTCAGTAAAATACTGAGCTTTTCGTCTTTCAATATTTTGTGATATTTACAAATGCACGGCTTCACCGTAAGCATCCTCTACGGCGTCTTTGATAGCTTCGGACATAGTCGGGTGCGGGTGTACAGCCTTCATGATTTCGTGTCCAGTGGTTTCCAACTTACGGGCAACTACTGCTTCTGCGATCATTTCGGTTACATTGGCACCGATTAGGTGACAGCCCAGCCATTCGCCATATTTGGCGTCGAAGATCACTTTTACAAATCCTTCAGAATTGCCACCAGCCTGCGCTTTACCGGAAGCGGAGAAGGGGAATTTACCTACTTTGATTTCGTATCCAGCTTCCTTGGCTGCCTTTTCGGTCATACCTACAGATGCGATTTCTGGTGAGCAATAAGTACAGCCCGGGATGTTGTTGTAATCTAGTGGCTCTGGAGATTCTCCGCAGATTTTCTCTGCACAAATAATTGCTTCAGCAGAAGCCACGTGCGCAAGTGCAGGCCCGTGTACAATATCACCAATGGCGTAGATGCCAGGGATATTGGTTTTGTAGTAGTCGTCGACAAGAATCTTACCCTTGTCAGTCATCACGCCTACGTCTTCCAGACCCATACCTTCTATGTTGGACGATACGCCAACGGCCGAAAGTACGATGTCGCATTCAATATTTTCTTCTCCTTTTTTTGTTTTTACAGACACCTTGCAAGTTTTGCCCTTGGTGTCTACCGAAGTGACCTCTGAGTCGGTCATGATCTTCATGCCGGATTTTTTGAAAGATCTGGCTAGTTGCTTAGAGATGTCTTCATCTTCTACTGGCACAATATTGGGCAGGTATTCCACCACTGTGACTTCGGTGCCAATTGAGTTGTAGAAGTACGCAAACTCAACCCCTATGGCTCCTGAACCAACTATTACCATTTTCTTTGGTTGCTTCGGAAGGCACATAGCTTCACGATAGCCTATGATTTTTTTGCCATCTATAGGCAAGTTAGGAAGCTCTCTTGATCGTCCACCTGTGGCCACGACTATATGATCTGCCGTGTAGTTTTCAGACTTGCCTTTGTCGTCAGTCACGACAACGGTTTTGTTGGCTGCCAGCTTGCCAAATCCAAGGAGTTGGTCGATCTTATTTTTCTTGAAAAGAAATTGAATCCCTTTACTCATCCCGTCAGCGACACCACGGCTTCTTTTAACCATTCCGGTAAAATCAACTTTCGGATCTTTTACTGAGACGCCATAGTCTTGAGCATGAGACAGATAGTCAAATACTTGAGCACTTTTCAACAAAGCTTTGGTAGGGATACATCCCCAGTTGAGGCAAATACCTCCAATTTCAGCTTTTTCTACTACTGCTACTTTTTTCCCTAATTGAGACGCTCTGATCGCTGCTACGTAACCCCCTGGTCCGCTTCCGATAACTATAAGATCATATTTATTTGCCATAATATTTACTTTGTGGATAATAAGTAGGCTGGCCCGTCAGCCTCTAAAAACTAGCGCAAATTTAATCTTTTGGCTTAGAGAAAAAAACTTATTTGAAGTAGTCAGGGTAATTCCGCCACGACGGGGAAGGAGGAAGAAGTAAGCCGCTCTTCTCCTGTGCATTGCATGGATGAGTGAATTTGATCACGCATCATTATTATGACTTCATATTGCTTGCCAGGGTTGCTCGAGTTTTATTCAATCCACTCAAATGCGCTATGATAGGCTTCTATTTCGTTGACATAATCCAGGAAGCTTTGATAAAATTCGTGCTGTCCGATCGTAGCGCTATCGCCAATGACGACCAATTTTTTTCTGGCTCTGGTTAGTGCGACATTCATTCTACGTGTATCAGACAGAAAGCCAATTTCACCATTCTCATTGGATCGAACAAGGCTTATGTAAATAACATCTCGCTCCTGTCCCTGAAAGGAGTCAATCGTATTCACAACAATTTTACGAGCTAAAGATTCTTCTAGCTCCATATCGGCCAGTCGGTCCTGCATGGATATTACCTGTGCTTTATAAGGCGAAATAATGCCAATACTATTCAGCTCAGGAGATGGACTCATGGTGTCCAGGTTTGTGAGATAGCTCATCAGATGCTTGAATAGCAAATCGCTCTCTTCCTTATTAAATAAGCTCCTAGTCTCTGGATCCACTTCTTCAAAATATCCACACCCTGCGGTATCAATAAACTCAATGGTCTGATCTTCATCAAACACTTTCCAATTCTTTACCATTCCATTAGCAATCAGCTGATCGTTGTAAAATAGGCGACTGCTGAAGTTCATGATTTGCTCGTTCATTCGGTACTGCTCCCAGAGCATAGTATCTGCATGGTTTCGTTCTATGGCCTTTTCAAATAGTGTAATTTCCAAGCCACCGCGAGCTGCCTCGAATGATTTGATCGTGGGAGGGAGCTGGCAGTGGTCTCCGGCAAAAATTACTCGATTGGATTTCAGAATCGGAATCCAGGCAGCAGGTTCCAGCGCCTGAGCAGCTTCATCTATAAATACAGTTTCAAAGGTCATTCCCTTGATCATTTGATTATTGGCACCTACAAGGGTGCATGCAATCACTTGCGTCTTTGAAATGATATCATTTACGATGTAGTAGTTGAGGTTTTCGGCTTGTGCCTTCAGCCCCTGAGCTTCATCGCGCAAAGCTTTACGCTGTTTTTTCTCGGCATGTCCGAAATTTCGTTTGAATTTTCCGGCCATCACAAAGTACTCCTCGGCTTGTTTTCTAAGTGCTTTTAGATCCTTGTAATCTTTGTGATTTGCAATCTTTGCATCCAATGTCTTGCTCAGTATTTCCTCAGTTACCCGTGCAGGATGTCCTATTCTAAGCACTTCGATTTTCTGCTCTCCAAGTTTTTCAGCCAGCAGGTCAACGGCTGCATTACTAGGAGCACACACGAGTACTTGCATTTCAGACTTTAGTGTCTCAAGTATTGCTTGTACTACGGTCGTGGTTTTCCCCGTCCCAGGGGGACCATGTACGATGGCCAGGTCCTTTGCATTATGTATTTGATGTAAGGCATCATTTTGACTGTCATTCATCCCTAGGTCGCGGATCGTTTCGTGATCGGTGAATTGTGCGGAGCTGTCTCCTAGTAGAATATTTTTAAATGCGTTGATACGATCAATTTTGGTATTGAGGAGGGTATTTAGCGTACGCTCCATCTCTCGATAGGCATTTTCATCGAAGAGGAGCTGTAGACCCAGTTGACCATGATGTATCCATTCAGGCAGGTTGTCTACATTCATGGTGATGTGCATGCTTGATTTGGTCACGTTGTTGACCACTCCATTGACCGCATCCTCCTGTCCTCCAGTATTGGAAAACAAACTGATGAGTTTGCCTGATTGAAATAAATGGGCGTCTGTATGCTCGGGAGTTCTTGAAATCTTAACTATCAATCTTTCTCCAGCATCGTATTTCGTTTTTTCCAGCTGGATGGGATACCAACAGACACCTTGTTTCCTGCGCTCTTTGAGTGAGGTACCCGCCATTTTTTGACGGTATTGCTGCAAGTCAGCATCTTTCTCCTTTTTGAGAAGAGTCAGCAGGTTTTTAATCTCTTCTTGAATGTCTTTCTTCGGCATCTTATCTGTATAAACAGCGAAGATAGGACAATACTATTTTGTCAGGCTCTTTGAATAGAATGATTAAAGGTGATTCAGAAAATTTGGATCAAATACATCCCTCAAATGTTACATCGAGATAGTCGCTTAGCCCTGAACCATCGTTGGAAGTTGCAGTGACACGGACAGTCCCAGGTCCACTGAAATCGAGAGTCCCATTGCTATCTATTGTAGCTTGCATTTCATCATCGACACTCCAGGTCACCGTGCCATCAGTTACATCATCAGGTTCCACGGCTATATAAAGAGAGACGGAAACACTACATCCAGAGTCAAATACCGTCAGTTCTTTGTCTGGATATGGATCGTCACTGCTATCTACTATTTCTACACTTGTAGCCAAAATCGGGTTTACAGTGAAATTAGAAGTTGTGGACACACCAGCCCCAGATTCTGAGGCTGCCACTACATTGATACCAGAACAGGCTTCAAACGAAGCATTGGCGGTCACTATGCCGTCTTCCGAAATACTGGCAAAATTCTCAATCGGTGGTACATCACATAAATTACCTGCATACGATAGTGACCAATCTACTTCCTGATCGGTAGCATTGGTTGGTAATATGGTGGCTGTCATCTGTTGTGTCTCACCGGGATCGAGTGTAAAAGACGATGGACTTAGAGTAATACTGGTCACCGAGACATATTCGATAAACAAATCTGCATAAGTCGTGAATCCTCCATCTTCTGTGGTCACCACAAGTGCCAACCCGCAGGCATCGCATTCACTGATTCCAGTGACCACACCTGTTTCAGGATCGACCGTTGCATAGGTTTCGGGGCTACTATCATCCTCCGTGAGGGACCAGGTTACGGTTTGGTTGGTGGCATTTTCTGGCAATATAGTTGCCGTGAGCTGACCTGTCTCACCAATGTTGACCGAAAGCGTCTCCATTATTGATACACTGGTAACAGCTACATTTGATACTGTGACGTCCAGGCTTGCCGCTACAGATCCGTTACTGGATTGTGCAGTGACCACCACTTCGCCAGCAGATACCGCAGTGATGAGTCCTTCTTCATCTACCGTAGCGGTCTCTTCAGGTGTGGATTCTTGATTTTTTCCGGCTGAGGGAAAATCTACAGACCAGGTAATACTCTGATCGGTGGCATCCTCAGGAACGATGGTCGTGGTTAATTGTAGCGTTTCTCCAACATTTAGTTCAGCTGTTTCCTGATCTATTGACACCTCCGTAACCATGATACCAGTCACTTCTACCTCAGCACTAGCTGAAAACTCGCTATCTTCAGATGTAACTATGGCGACCACCTCGCCAAGCGACACGGCGGTGACTAGACCTTCATCACTTATGGTAGCAATAGAAGTGGGGTCATC
>NZ_JBDVDW010000010.1:0-1232 GCF_039941815.1 Reichenbachiella sp. | reverse complement strand
CGAAAGGATGATTCCTGAGATGGTTTTTCCACAAAGTAAATCTTCGCCTGCTCGTTTAACCTCTGCTCCGATGGCGAAGAAGCAATTCGAAATCGGAGTCGATCAATCAAATACTCACTATGAGTCTCAATGATGCATTGTTTATTGCACATCGACATCGAAAGAAAAAAGTCACCCAGTAATGTTTGAACTTTTGGATGTAAATGCAGCTCTGGCTGTTCGAATACGAGAGTTGAGTCAGTATCTGCTAGCAGGCACATAACAAGAATAGGCAGCACCTGGCTCACGCCGACACCAACGTGTGTCAAGTCGTGAGTATCTTTAGAACTTGCCAATCCTACCTTTAGCTCATGTCCCAATTTTCCCTTATCTTGACTATTGATCGAATCCGCAACGCCTAAGTACTGAAGCCAGTCCGTTACTGCTGTTTCAAGAGTCCTGGTAACAGGAGCCATTTTTTTCGAAGGCTCCGAAAAACCGTCAGATGGGAGATATCTAATCTGTTTGTTCTTGTGAAGATCTAACACAGCTGCGGTATGCTCTCCGCGTAATCCCACATCATAGGGATCCGCAGCAGGAGCTAGAGGGTATAGCGGTTTAGGTGCGTCTCTCAACGGCCCGAGGTACTTTATCGAATTCGCCCAGAATGATTCCATGTAGCGCGAAGCTTGAACAAACTGACTCGGTGGGGGCGCCTGTACGATCCTTAATGTATCCGCTGACTCAGAAGTCTCTGGTTTCATCGCCTGCAAAATACGCTCATAAAGGTCGTCGCATTCACCTAACGTCTGCTCGATCTTAAGGCGATCTGATCTTGAAACTGACCTGACCCTTTCATCCCACTCTTCTAGAGTCAGTGAAACTCCAAAGTCATCAAAAAGTGACTCTTGGCGATCGATACCACTCACAAAGCTATCAAAATCTATGGCGCTGGAAAGAATTTTTCTCAACACATCAAGCACTTCAGGCGATAGTCGGATTTGGCGTCTATTCCGCCGCACACTAAACGGACGCTCTCTATAATCCGCTTGAAGTGCGGCCGCAATTTCATTGGCCCCTTCCTCAACTGTATTGACGGAATAAACAATCCTTTCAGGTAAAAAGTGCCTAAGGATTGCGCCAATCGGCTTTGCAGAAACATAGCGAGAAGATATCTCGGATAAGGAAGCTTCATCCCCCTCTACCTGGAAACATAGGCTGTTGCGTATCCGTTCATCAATATCGTCCTCGAT
>NZ_JBDVDW010000009.1:0-31293 GCF_039941815.1 Reichenbachiella sp. | reverse complement strand
TGATGAAAGCATAAAGCGCAAAGAAAGAGGCACTTATATTGAAGAGGCATAGCACCGCTATGGTGATTCAATAAATATATGTTAAGTGTCTATTTCAAAGTGCTTTATGATTGGAATAGATTATCTAATGCATATTTCAGGGTAAACCTGTAACTAAATAATTGTAGGATGCAATCATTTCGTCACACCATCATTCGCAGCATGGCCTTGCTGATGGTCATGATTTCCTTGGGGGCTTATGCCCAGGATGCCAAAGAAATAATTCGGAAAGCAGATCAAAAGCGGAGAGGAGATGTAGCCACCGCTACCATGACTATAAGCATCATCCGACCTTCCTGGTCAAGAGATATGTCTATTAAATCCTGGTCTATAGGGACCAAGTACTCTCTCATATTAGTTACGTCACCTGCCAGAGATAAAGGCACCGTTTTTCTGAAACGCGACAATGAGATATGGAATTGGATACCAACTATAGAAAGAAACATAAAATTACCACCCTCCATGATGATGCAGTCATGGATGGGTTCTGATTTTACCAATGACGATCTAATCAAGGAATCCTCAATAGTAGAAGACTACACACACAGCATTGTTGGCGACTCACTAATAATGGGCAGAGCGGTGTACAAAATTGAATTGATACCTAAACCAGATACACCAGTGGTCTGGGGTAAAATTTATAGCTGGATAGATAAGCAGGAGTATATAGAACTGAGATCCGAACTCTACGATGAAGATGGATATCTGGTCAACGAGGTCATATTCCTGGAAATAAAACCACTTGGAGGACGATTATTGCCCTCCGTGATGGAATACATCCCTGCAGACAAGGAGGGACATAAAACAGTCATAAAATACCATGAAGTCAACTACGATGCTCAGCACGACGTGAACTTTTTCTCCCTACAGAACATGAAACGGATAAGATGATGTACCTAAAGCTGGCATGGCGCAACATATGGCGGAATAAACGGAGGACGTTCATTACAATGGCCTCGATAGTTTTTGCCGTACTATTGGCGATTCTTCTCAACTCTGTCAAAGAAGGGGTATTGATCAAAATGCAGGAAAATGTGGTTTCCTTTTATACCGGAGCAGTACAGCTACACAAAGCCGGATACTGGGATGAAAAGACCCTGGACAATTCTATGACCTACAGTGATTCATTGGTCGCTCAGGTAGTAAATCATCCTGATGTTGATGCTGCCATAGGTAGATTGGAATCATACGCCTTGGCAGCATCCGAAAAGTACACCAAAGTATGTATGGTCGTGGGCATAGAGCCGGAAAATGAAACGCTGGTGACGTCTCTGGATGAAAAAATCGTTGCAGGTGACTATATCCTCAGCGACGATAAGGGAGTCCTTGTGTCAGAAGGCCTGGCCGAATATCTTAAACTAACGGTAGGAGATACTTTGGTGATTATTGGACAGGGATATCATGGAGTAAGTGCGGCAGGCAAGTTTCCAATAAGGGGCCTGATCAGGTTCGCCAGCCCTCAGCTAAACCGCACCATGGTTTATCTACCCATGACACTAGCACAGCAACTTTTTGGTGCACCAGATAGAATTACAGCTTTGGTACTGAACGTGGACGACGTGAGCGATGCAGATCGAATTGAAAGAGAATTGAGCTCTGAGGTAGGAGCTCATTACGAAGTAATGGGCTGGAAGGTCTTACTGCCGGAGTTGAACCAGGTATTAGAAGGAGAGCGGGCAGAAAATGTAATCTTTCTGTTTGTACTCTACATGCTGATCGCCTTTGGCATATTTGGTACTGTCATTATGATGACCATCGAACGGCAATATGAATTTGGTGTGTTGGTAGCTATTGGCATGCGAAATCTAAAATTATCAGGCGTGGTGGTGATGGAGAACATTATGATCTCCGTGATGGGTGCTATTTTGGGTACCTTGATAAGCATACCTGTAGTAGGCTATTTCTACAAATTCCCCATTAGAATATCGGGTGATTTGCAAAAAGCATATGAGAATTTTGGCTTCGAGCCCATCTTCTATTTTTCCATCGCCCCTAAGATATTTTATAGTCAGACCGTAGTTATATTTTGTGTGGCTCTGGTGCTTTCATTGTACCCTCTATTGAAAATAACAAGACTAAAACCTGTAAATGCGATGCGGACTTAGGTCGTTTTCATTCTATTAAAGACAAGAAGGATGTTATTAGTAATTGCTTGGAAAAACATATGGAGAAATAAGGTCAGAAGCCTTATTGTGATGGTGTCTGTGATGATGGGCCTTTGGGCGGGTGCTTTTATCCTGGCCTACGTTTTCGGTATGATCAATCAACGGCTGGAGGATGCCATCGGAAGCGAAATTTCACATCTTCAGCTTCATCACCCAGAGTTTGACATTGACTACGATCCTCAATTCTATTTGGACGATAGCTACTCCCTGATTGAAGAAATAGGAGCCAATCCAATGGTTGAAGCAGTTTCTGGTCGCGTATTGGTCTATGGGATGGTAGCCTCCGCCTCCAGCAGTACGGGTGGTAAGTTGATTGGGGTTAATCCTGACAAGGAAAACCATGTGACACAGTTGGGAAGCAACGTAGTGGAGGGAGAGTATCTGCTTCCTACGGATAAAAACAAAATCATAGTAGGCAAGAAGCTGGCAGATAAACTAAAGCTAAAAATACGCTCAAAAATTGTGCTTACATTTCAGGATGTAAATGGCGATATAGTCGCCGGAGCCTTTCGGGTCAAGGGCATTTTCCGCAGTTACAATTCCACCATAGAAGAAGGTAATCTTTATGTCAATCATGCGGATTTGTCCACTCTATTGAAAACAAATGGTCAGGTACATGAAATTGCCGTGTTGATGTACAATGGAGAAATGGTAAAAGAGTATGTCTCCAGCTTGACGCAACAGTATCCCGGCGCTTTAGTTGAAAGTTGGAAGGAGCTTTCCCCCGAATTGGGGCTCATGATCGATTCATTGGATCAGTATATGGTCATATTTTTTGTGATTATCCTGTTGGCTCTGTCCTTTGGCATAGTCAATACCATGCTCATGACCGTACTCGAGCGAGTAAAAGAGATAGGCATGCTCATGGCTATCGGGATGAATAAAATCAGACTATTTGGGATGATTTTCTGGGAAACTATTTTTATGGTTTTGATAGCCGCTCCTTTGGGATTATTACTGGCCTATGTCACCATATACTGGCTGAGCATCTATGGATTGGATCTCTCTGCCATCTATCAGGAGGGCTATGCCGCATATGGTTTCAAACCAATCATTTACCCAAAACTGGAGGCGATCTACTATTACAGAATAATGACATTGGTAATCATTACAGCCATTATGGCTTCAATATATCCGGCGATAACGGCACTGCGACTTGACCCGGTAAAAGCGATAAGAAAAATTTGATGAGGAATTTAAATATATCAACCTATGGAAACTTCTAGCCACGAAAATTGTGTAATACACACGGAGGATCTGACAAAGATCTATGATGAAGGTGCTGTTCCAGTGAAAGCGGTTGACAATGTTCATCTACATATAGAAAGAGGTGAATTTACTGCGCTTGTAGGCCCCTCAGGCTCTGGTAAGACCACATTGCTCAACCTGATAGGGGGATTGGATAAACCTACCTCAGGCAAAGTATGGGTGCATCAGGTCGATATGTCCACCTTGAGCAAAAACGAATTGATAGATTTCAGACTCAACAATATTGGCTTTGTGTTTCAGGCGTATAACCTGATCCCAGTCCTTACCACCACAGAGAATGTCGAGTTTGTGATGCTTCTGCAGAAAAAGGACAAGGAAGAACGAAAATCCAGAGTCAACCAACTGCTAAAGGAAACTGGCCTTGAAGACAAAGCCGACAAACGCCCTTCAGAATTGTCAGGTGGTCAGCAACAGCGTGTTGCTGTAGCCAGAGCGCTGGCTTCTAAACCCCAGTTTGTGTTGGCAGACGAACCAACAGCCAATCTGGATTCCAAGACAGCAGAGAACCTGTTGGACATGATGGCTCGGTTGAATCAAGAAGAGGGCATGACCTTCATTTTCTCCACCCATGATCAGCGGGTCATTGATCGAGCCAGGAGAGTCATTACCCTTGTAGATGGTGCTATCGCTTCTGATGAAGTCCGTGAGGAGGTAGCCATGGCAACGTAAATCCTTCGAGATGAAGCTCAGGGCTCTATATTTCTTTCTGTTTTTAGTCAGTATACATTCCATGTATGCACAAGAAATTGAAAAGCCCAAAAACTGGCAGCTCAATGGCTATGTCAAAGATCTAATGACGGTCAATGTAGGAGCAGATTCAACAATGGTGGACAACCTCATTCACAACAGGATGAATTTCAAATGGTATCCGACCGAAAAATTAAATTTCTATTTTGAAGTTAGAAACCGGATTTTCCATGGTGATCTGGTCAAAAGTATTCCACAGTATGCCGATTTCGTTGACGTTGGCAATGACTATTTCGACCTGTCATATCAAACACCCAAAGGCAAGTCATGGCTGTTTCAGAGCATGATCGACAGAGCCTATCTCGAATGGTATGGCAACGAATGGGAAATAAGACTTGGTAGACAGCGGGTGAATTGGGGGGTAAATTTGGTGTGGAATCCAAATGACCTTTTCAATGCTTATTCATTTTTTGATTTTGACTATGAAGAACGCCCAGGTAGTGACGCTATAAGGATAAGAAAATATATAGGGTATGCCGGAAGTCTGGAATTGGTTTCAAATTTTAGTGAAGAGATAGATGAAGTTGTGATGGCCGGAATGTGGAAGACCAATCGTTGGAATTACGATTTTCAATTTTTGTCCGGCAAGGCACGTGAAGATTTAGTTTTGGGCATGGGGTGGGCCGGAAGTATAGGAGACGCAGGGTTCAAGGGAGAAGCCACTTACTTTTACCCATACACAAATGAGAGATTTCTGGATGAGGCTCTGTTGGCATCGCTGACGGTAGATTACTCATTTGAAAACTCGCTGTATCTCAATGGATCTGTGCTGTTCAATTCGGATGGCTCTGAAAATACTTCCTTTGATGGATTGGCCTTCGCTTCATCGGGCCTACTGACCGCCAGGAACCTATCACCCTTTAAATATTCGACCTTCGTTCAGGCCGGTTATAGTTTTCATCCACTGATCAATGGTGGTTTGGCTGTTATTTATTACCCGAGTTCCCGAAATACAGTGTTTATAAACCCAAACGTAACCTTCTCTGTAAAACCCAACCTCGATCTCGATCTAATTGGCCAGTTCTTTCTGGATGACCAGCTGGGCGAATATCGGGCTATAGCCAAGCTATTTTATGCAAGAGTAAAATGGAGTTTTTGAAGGTAATAATTAGTTGTCCGATATTTAGGTACGGCTATAATTCCAGTCAAACGAGATTTTCATCTGTATGAAATTAGTTTTTATTAGCCATATCGGTCTGCCGAAGCGAGAACCTCTCTCGGCGGGGAACCGATGACATAATTTTTCCATGTTTGATGAATAATTATCATATAAGTCTCATCTATCAAAAATAACGAATCGAAAAAAGAGAATAGTGTAGCAAGTATCAAGCGAAAACCAATTCTTAAAGAATCCTTCCAAGAGTAGTAAATAAATCAAAAACAGTTGTAATATTGTTACATATAATGTAATTTTGATACCTTAATGAGAGTGGTAAGCCGTAAGAAACTTGTTGACTATTATAGTAAGCATTCAACAAGTAAAGTAGCATTAGAAGATTGGTATAAAAAGGTTAACAAAGCGAAATGGATTAACCTCAATCAGCTTAAGAATGATTTTCTGAGTGCTGACTATGTAGGAAATAACCGTGTGATATTCAACATTAAAGGAAATGATTTTAGGCTGGTAGCTATCATAATTTACGTCTCTCAGAAAGTTTATGTTAGATGGATAGGTACTCATGCTGAATACGACAAAATAAACGCAAAGGAGGTATAAGATGAACTCAATTAATTCTATAAATGAATATCAAGAAGCACTAAAAAAGATTGATGTGCTTATCTCGAAAGTGGGAGACAATCTTTCTTATGATAACCCAGAATTTGTTATGTTGGATCGACTTTCTGATTTAGTGGCAGACTATGAGGATGAAAATATCAAAATTGAAACCCCTTCTCTCATTGATGTTATCAAGCTAAGAATGTATGAAATGGGATTAAAACAAACAGACCTTGCCGATACCCTCCAAGTTCCGAAGGCAAGAGTAAGCGAGTATCTAAGAGGTAAAAGAGATATTACTTTAGATGTAGCAAGGAAGCTTCATAGAGAACTTAAAATTGATGGTGACATTATATTACAGTAGACGCACAAAACAATACTCAATTTTTATATTGAAGCTACCTAATCTATGACTAAGTAAAGTTCTGGTTTGAAATGCTAAATGCAACCCTTACTTCAGGACTGTTGTGTGTAATTCTATAGAACTACCAACAAATTGTTTAATCATAAGCAACCCAACAATAAATCAAACGTATGAATAATTGCACATATGAAATAATATTCATATGTTTGCGTAATCTAAAGTTAGAATTATGATTTCAACTGGAATAGAGACCGAGAAAATAGAGCAGGTGGCATTCATCCTCAAGACCATAGGGCATCCGGTTAGACTGGGTATTATTGGTTTGCTGGCCAAAGAGGTGGAGTTGTCTGTAAATGAAATCTGTCAGCGACTCGATGTTGAGCAGTCACTGATTTCTCATCATTTGACTAATATGAAACTGAAAGGAATATTAAGCAGCAAAAGAGAAGGGAAGAACATTCTTTATACTTTGAAATTGAAAGAAGTATTAACAGTCATAGACTGTATGTCAAAATGTAATTTGTAAAATTTTTTGATTCAAAACATGAAAATATTAACATATATAAATTTAAACATGTTTAAGCTGATTTCCTTGACAATACTACTTTTGGGCACTCGCAATGGGAGGGCTCAGGAGGAGATGAAATTGTCAATGGCTGATGCTGTAAAACAAGCCGTAGAGCATAATTGGCAGATTCAAAAGGCAAACCAAAATCTGGGGATAGCTACATCAGAACTCCGGTCATCCAATGCTGTATTTCTGCCGAACGTCAACTTATCGGAGACCTATGCCACTACCACAGACCCGCTTTCTGCCTTTGGGTTTAAACTCCAACAGCAGATTGCATCTTCAAGCGATTTTAATCCCGAAATCCTGAATGATCCCGGTGCTGTAGACAATTTTAAAACCCGTATCTACGCTGAGCAGCCGATCATCAATTTGGACGGCATCAATGCCAGAAAAGCTGCATCAGCAGGAGTACAAGCTTCCGAATTCAATTTGAGGTGGACCAAGAGCTTAATTAGTCTGCAGGCAAAAAACTTGTATTTTCAATTACAACTGGCTCATGAAAATAGTAAGGTAGCTGAGAGCGCACTTGAAGCTGCGAAGGACAATTATAGAGTTGCAAACGATCTTTTCAACCAGGATTTGATCCATAAGGCGGATCTACTATCCGCCGAGCTGAGAATGACAGAAATCGAAAGCCAAAGGATGGCTGCCGAAAATCAAAAGAATAACGCCAATGCAGCACTTACTCATTTCCTGAGGTTAGATAGATCAATTACCATTTTGCCAGCGGACCTCATAGCTAATATGGAGGTACCAAAGGAGTATCTCGAAATGACAGAAATATCATCGGGACGTTCAGATCTTCAGGCACTTTCTTCTCAGGTGAGGGCCAGCGATCAAATGGTGAAATCATCCAAAGGAAGCCTACTCCCCAGACTCAACGCGTTTGCCAGCTATGAATGGAATGATCAGAGCTTGTTTGGCACCAGTGCCAATAACTATATGCTAGGAGCCAGACTGGAGTGGGACATCTTCAAGGGTGGTAAGAATCTGGCAATGATCCAGAGAGCTACTTATAGAAGAAATCTGGCCGAAATCAGCCTCCAGGAAAAATTATCTGACAGTCAAAGAGAACTGGACAGGACAAAATCTAACCTCATTTTAGCAAAAAAGCAGGTGGAGTTAGCGGCATTGGCTGTGAAGCAGGCTGAGGAAACTTACAGAGTGAGAGCCGACAGATTCGAAGAAGGACTAGAGCGTACTTCAGATGTATTGTTCGCAGAATCCGATTTGCTTGCGAAGAGAATTAATCACCTACAAAGCATGAATAACTATCAGCAGCTGATTTTCAATTTAGAACTGCTGTTGGAACAAGAAGTGACCTTATAATAAAAGTAGAATTAGATAGCCATGAAAAATATAAATAAATCAATTTTTGGACTAATGATCATCGGAGGCTTAGTCTCATGCAAAACGGATCAAAAAGAACGAACGGAGGTAAATGCCCTCAAAGTGACTGTACAAAAAGCTGTTTCGGTTGATAAAGTCAGTCAGTATCAGTTTTCCGGCAAGGTAAAAGCAGACGACAAATTGATATTGAGCACTAAAGCAATCGGCCAGGTGGAGAAAGTCTACGTGGACAAAGGAGAGAATGTCACAAAAGGACAATTGCTGCTCAAAATAAGAAGTAAGGATATATTGTCAAAAAAAGCATCAGCCCAAGCCTCCCTTCGAGAAGCAAAGTCTGTATTGAAAAATACCGAGAAGGACTACCAACGTACACAGCGGCTCTATGACAAAGGAAGTGCCACGCAAAAGGAATTGGATGATATCAGTACAGCAAGAGAATCTGATCAGGCCAGAGTCGAATCTATAGGCCAGTCTATTGTGGAATTGGATGAATTACTCTCTTATTCCAACTTGAAAGCTCCAATCGATGGATTCGTTTCACAAAAGTTTGTCAATGAAGGCACTATGGCTACACCAGGTAGCCCACTGATCGCACTAGAATCTTTGGACCAGCTAAAAATTGAGATCAGTGTCCCGGAATTTGAAATAGGACTTTTCACTGAAGGAGACCCAGTTCAGGTAGAAATCGATGCTATCAAGGAGAAATCTTTGACTGGAAGTGTTGATAGAATAATTACCTCATCGGCCTTTTCTGGTTCGCAGTATCAAGTATTGATAGTCCTCAAAGGAGATAGCAAGGGAATGAAGCCTGGCATGTTTGCAAGGGTGAGCCTCCTGAAAAACAAGGAATCGAAAACCATAGTGCCTCGAAAGGCAATCGTACAGCGTGGCCAATTATCCGGACTTTATACAGTGAATCAGCAAGGCGAGGCCATGTTGCGTTGGGTCAGGCTAGGAAAGGAATTTCCCGAAGGAATAGAAGTGCTTTCAGGGCTGAAGAATGGAGAGCAGTATATCATGACCTCAGAGTCAAAACTGACCGAAGGAGTAAAAGTTGAAATCACCAAAAGTATCTAACCATGAAGGGAACAGCCGGAAATATTGCTAAAAAATTCATTAACTCGAAGCTCACGCCACTGTTGATGATTGCTTTTATTGCAGTCGGATTCTACAGCGCCACTTTGACGCCAAAAGAAGAAGAGCCTCAGATCGATGTGCCAATTGCCGATATATTTATTCAATATCCTGGCGCCAGCGCCACAGAGGTAGAATCCAGAGTGGTGAAACCCATGGAAGCCTATCTCTCAAATATCCATGGCGTGGAATATGTCTATTCTCAATCCATGGACGGACGGGCTTTTATAGTCGTCAGGTACCTGGTAGGTGAGGACATCGAGCGAAGTGTGGTGAAACTATACAATGAGATCCAGAAAAACATGGATAAGGTACCTCCAGGTATGAGTTTGCCATTGATTAAAACCAGATCTATAGATGATGTGCCAGCACTTGGACTCACCTTGTGGAGCGAGACTTATGATGATTTCGAACTGAAACGATTGGCGGAAGAGCTCACGCTCGAAATCGAAAAAGTCCAGCATGTAAGCGAAACCAAAATATATGGAGGAAGAAGCAGACAGATTCAGATCTTAGTAGATCAAGAGAGAATGTCGGCTTACCAGCTGGACCCATACATCATTGCCCACGGAATACAGGCGTCGAATAGACAAGTTCAGGCGGGTACATTCACAAACAATGACCAGGTGTATCTGGTAGAGACCGGTGAGTTTTTAAAAACTGTAGAGGACGTTAAAAATCTGGTAGTTGGTGTAGTTGATGATGCACCAATATACCTGCGACAAGTAGCGGATGTAATCGATGGACCTGAAATACCAAAGGAGTATGTCACTTTTGGATTTGGTGAATGGCAAGCAGAAAATCAAGCCATGCCCAAGGGAGAATTTCCAGCGGTGACTATATCTGTAGCCAAGAGAAAAGGAGCCGATGCGATGCAGGTCTCTGATGCCATACTGGATAAAATTGATAAACTAAAAAAGGATTTGATTCCGGCCGATGTCAATATCGAGGTGACCAGAAATTACGGAGAAACGGCGTCGTTGAAAGTAAAAGAACTCTTGATACACCTGGCATCTGCAATTCTCGCAGTCACTATAGTAGTGGCATTGTCTATGGGCTGGAGAGGTGGCTTGGTGGTTTTTCTTTCCGTACCTGTCACCTTTGCGCTGACGCTGTTTGTGTACTATATATTCGGATATACACTCAATAGAATTACGCTGTTTGCACTTGTCTTTGTGACGGGAATTGTAGTGGATGATTCGATCATTATAGCCGAAAACATGCACCGGCATTTTAGAATGAAGAAAATGCCGTTTCTACAGGCTGCCATCACCTCAATCAATGAAGTAGGCAATCCTACCATTTTGGCTACATTCACTGTTATAGCAGCTGTGTTGCCCATGATATTTGTATCCGGACTGATGGGGCCATATATGAGTCCTATGCCGATAGGAGCTTCTTTGGCCATGTTTTTCTCCCTATTGGTCGCCTTGGTCATCACGCCGTGGTTGGCTTACCATTTGCTGAAAAATGATAGCAGTCAGCACAAGGAATTTGTATTAGAAAATACATGGATCTACCGCGTGTATCATCGCGTGATGCAACCGCTACTGGACTCACCATGGAAACGATGGACGTTCATCGGTTCGATCACTGTGCTGTTATTTGCTTCCTTCACGCTGCTGTATTTCAAAATGGTAGCGGTCAAAATGCTGCCCTTCGACAACAAGAATGAGTTTCAGGTAGTTATTGACATGCCAGAAGGCACTCCTTTGGAACGAACCGCTGTCGTGGCCAAAGACATAGCTGCATATCTTAAAAAACAACCCGAGGTGACAAACTACCAGTCCTATGTAGGCTCATCTTCGCCTATCAATTTTAATGGATTGGTCCGACACTATGATCTGCGGAAGGCTGGAAATATGGCAGATATTCAGGTGAACTTATTGCCGAAAGGGGATAGGAGCGAACAGAGTCATGATATAGCCAAAAGACTGAGGCCGGTGATTCAAGAAATTGGTAGAAAGTATAATGCCAATGTAAAAGTAGTCGAGGTGCCACCAGGGCCACCTGTGATCTCAACTATAGTGGCTGAAATATATGGTGATAACATAGAAGGTCAGGAAAAAGTAGCAGCGCAAGTCAAGCAGATACTCTCAGAAGTAGATGATGTGGTAGATGTAGATTGGATGGTAGAAGACGACCAGGTAGAGTTTAAATTCAATGTGGACAAGGAGAAAGCCATGCTGGCCTATGTATCTCCACGATACGCTTCTGATGTGCTAAAGACTGCCCTCGAAGGGTCCACAGTTTCTTATCTACATAACGATGCTGAGGTGCAACCAACGCCTATTCGTCTGAGATTGGAAGAGACAGAAAGGTCGACATTGAATGACTTGAAAAAAATCAATGTAAAATCATCAAAAGGCGAGATGGTGGCTCTTGGGGATATTGTTCAAGTAGAAGAAGGTACTCAAGGTAAGAGTATTTTTAGAAAGAATCAGAAGAGAGTAGTGTACGTACTGGCAGATGTGGCAGGCAAACTGGAAAGCCCGGTCTACGCCATCTTGGACGCTTCTAAGCGATTAGAAGAAATCTCAGTACCAGCAGGATATGCTCTCAACGAATACTATACCGCTCAACCTTTTATGGAGCAAGACTATGGTGTAAAATGGGATGGAGAGTGGCAAATCACCTATGAGGTTTTCAGAGATTTGGGAAGTGCTTTTGCTGTTGTACTTGTGATCATCTATTTATTGATAGTAGGCTGGTTTCAGGACTTCAAAGTTCCATTTGTGATGATGGTAGCCATCCCGTTGTCGCTAGTAGGGATCCTGGTGGGGCACTGGTTGTTAGGCGCATTTTTTACTGCCACTTCAATGATAGGTATGATCGCATTGGCAGGTATTATGGTGCGAAATTCCATTCTGCTCATTGATTTTATAAACCTTAGGCTCAATGCCGGAGTCCCGATAGCCACCGCAGTGGTGGAGGCTGGAGCTGTACGTACCACCCCCATATTATTAACTGCCGGCACGGTTGTCATTGGAGCTGTAGTCATACTTTTTGACCCTATTTTTCAAGGGTTGGCTATATCCCTCATGGGAGGGTCTATAGCCTCTACATTCCTGACGCTGCTGATCGTTCCATTGATCTATTACATGACAGAAAAAAAGAAATACGAATCGTCAATTCAGGCAGTTGACCCTGTGTTGAATGGAAAAGAAAATGACCAATTGGAAGAATTGGTAGATGTAAAAAACGAGAATTAGGATTGAATTTCATGATTGTTAGTTGAGGTAAAGTCCTGGCACAAATGGCGAGCAGCACATCCAACTTTGGAGATGCTCGCCAGCCAGGATGATCAGCAAGAATCAGAATCAGAAAGTATCAAACCATTAAAATTATTAAGCGATGAAATTGATCATAGCACTAGGCATCAAGGAATTACAAAAGGAATTGAGCCAGGTATTTAAAGACAACAATATCCCAATATTCAGTAAGGTGAATATTGAAGGATTCAAAGTAGAAGATAACGAGGTGGACATGACCAATTGGTTTGTCAAAGAGTCCCACGCTGATTTCTCGGTGATGTACTTTGCCTTTGTTCCAAAGAGCCAGGCAGATGTTATTTTGAAGGCCATAGACCACTTGAATTTGAGTAGGAAAAGAGTGAATGCCTTTCACGCCTTTCAGCTACCAGTAGAAAAATTTGTATAAGAGTTTAACACTAAAAATAAGAAAAAGATGAGAGATCGAATGATTAGAGGAGTAGCCGGAACCTTGGTTTTGACAGGTCTGATACTTGGGTATTTTGTAAATGATTATTGGTACATATTAACCGCATTTGTCGGAGTGAATTTGTTTCAGTCTTCCTTGTCAAAATGGTGTTTACTTGAGGATATCCTCAAGAAAAACGGAATTAAAAATTAGACCTTTTGGGAGTCACATCAATTTGTCATTCACAGGAAAAGAATAGGTGAACTGGTCTTGATAGTGAAAGGTTAACGCTTGATTAAAATTAAAATATTATCGATTATATATAACTTTATTTATGCTCAACACAATTAAAAATTTATTTGGTTTTGGTCCTTGTGTAGATTATATGGAATTAACAAAAAATGGGGCTGTCATCATCGACGTTCGCACCAAAGCTGAATATCAGCAAGGACACATCAAAGGCTCTCAAAACATTCCTTTGAACAATCTATCAAATCATTATTCTAAACTGCACAAAAACAAATGCATTATTACCTGCTGTGCATCAGGCATGCGAAGCGGCACAGCAAAACGGATTTTGAAATCAAACGGTTTTATTGAAGTATACAATGGAGGCGGCTGGAACGGGCTACAAGATAAGATCAGCCAATAAATGAAATAATCATATCCGCCTATCGATTGCATTTCGTCATAGACGACCGAAATCAACCTCACAGTTGATGCAAGTCATTTCAAAGCACCAATATTTCACCGTACTTTAAATCATGATATGGGTTATACTGGTGCTTTCTATATTACTGATAGCCATGATTTGGCTGCTTATTGCACCGATTACACTTTTTGTTGATACGTTGGAGGACGTGTACTATATGAAGGTGAAAGGGATTTGCAAAATCAGTTTAAATACCGCTAAGAAGCCAATCACTATTGACATCATTTTGCCCATCGGAAAATTTACGGTTTCGTCTTTTTCCAAAAGGAAGAGGAGCGAAAAAGAAGCTCAAAAAAAGAAAACGACAAGAAAATCGTTCAAAGTCATTTTCAGTTTTGTCAGTGATTTGATAAAGTCATTTGAACTGGTCAAAATGAGCTTGAATATGGATACAGCCGACTATGTCTGCAATGCTCAGCTAGTGCCTGTATTTCATTTTCTAAGTGGCAAAAACAGAGCTTTTTTGGTCAATTTTAATGGAATCACCAGTTTTAAATTGATCCTGAAAAATCGCTTGATAAGAATTATAAAACCAGCAATAAAAGTTGCCTGGAGTTAATTAGTTATAACCTAAAATCATAGAACAATGGAAGTCAATTTTGAAGAATTACTCGCAAAGATCACAGACTTCATCAAGTCTGAAGCAAAGACGGAAACTATCATCGGCACACCCTTCGAACTGGGCGAATTTAAGTGCGTACCCGTGGTCAGGATAGGAATGGGATTTGGAAGTGGAGGAGGTACCGGAGACGCTCCCAAAGCTGGGAAAGGCGAAGGTGGTGGAGCAGGAATGGGATTAGGAATAGAGCCTATTGGCTTTTTGGTGACCCGGGAGCAAGAGATATCCTTTCTGGGGGTGGACAAAGGGAGCAAGGGAATCACCTCAGCATTTGAAAAAGTGCCTGATCTAATTGAGAAAATATTCGCGAAGAAGGAGGAGGCTAAAGCCTAATCCGCTAGTGAATAGGTACATCGAGGTAGTAGAATAATGGATTTATGAAGACCACATTAGACTTCGTGGAAAAGGGAATAGCGGATGAGAAAACCGTGCAATGGCTTCTCGAGGGAGACGTATCCATCCAATATCAGGTATTTCGTGTTTTGCTAGACATAGAGCGGCAAGACTTGAGGGATAGGATAGCCGTCGAAGGATGGGGAGCCCAATTCCTATCCAAGCGTCATAAGGAAGGGCACTGGGGGATGGGATTCTATCAACCCAAATGGATTTCTTCACATTATACCTTGCTCGATTTGCGAAACCTATGCATAGCCCCGGATAACGAACCCGGCAGAATTTCAATTGAGAAAATATTGAGGGATTGCAAAGCAGATGATGGAGGAGTGTATCCGAATTCAAAAAAAAGCGATGTATGTGTAAATGGGATGGTACTCAATTATGCAAGCTATTTTGGGGCAGCACAAAATCAATTGGCGTCTGTGATTGATTGCTTGTTGGAAGAGCTGATGTCAGATGGCGGATTCAATTGTAGATCCAATAGATCGAAAGCTGTTCATAGTTCGTTCCATTCTACACTTTCTGTATTGGAAGGATTTACCACCTATGAGCATAATGGATATGACTACCGAATCGCTGAGGTTAAGAAAGCGATTCAGTCTTCGAAGGAATTTATTCTGTTGCATCAATTTTATCTTTCTGACAAAACTGGAAAGATCATCAACAAAGACTTTCTCAGGATGAGTTATCCTAGAAGATGGAAGTATGATATCCTGAGCGCCTTGGATTATTTTCAGTATTCAAATGCCGAATGGGATGCTCGAATGCAGCCCGGCATTGACGTCCTATTGCAAAAAAAGAACAAGAGCGGAACCTGGAATCTGAATGCCAAATATCCGGGTCAAACCCATTTTGATATGGAGAAAGCTGGCAAGTCCAGTCGATGGAATACGCTTAGGGCACTAAGGGTGCTAAAACACTTTTCACAATAGGCAATCGTGTTTCAACCTGAAATATGCATTAAATAATCTATTCCAATCATAAAGCACTTTAAAATAGACACTTAACATATATTTATTGAATCACCATAGCGGTGCTATGCCTTTTCAATATAAGTGCCTCTTTCTTTGCGCTTTATAGCTTTCATCACGATTCCTAATGCATAATCCAGGTTCAATTGCTGATTCCCAATCAGAATCAAGAAACGGACTGACTTTCGTCATTCCGGATAAATAGCCGAAGCATTAACTTCCAATTGGATGCAAGGGTCTGGCGAGTGAGCTATTCACAGCCATAGAATACTCAATCCAAATTTCAATAAAAAAGTATGAAAGCCACGGTCACAAAAAGAGATGGGACAGCCCATATTTCCGACAAGGAAATGAAACAACCCAGCTTTTTGTGGAAGTTAAAAAGGCGCCTCGGATTTGAGGCGATTAGAAGGATGAAGAGAGCGATTTCGCATGGATGGAATTGTTTTTGGAGGTATCAGGATTGACTTAATCCAATAGAGAGATGAATGTAATAGTTGTATTTGGACTGCCAGGATCTGGCAAAAGCTATTTTGCCGAAAGGCTGGCCAAAGAGATAGGAGCAATTTATTTGAGCAGCGATCAAATCAGATCTGAACTGGACGATAGGCATGACTATTCCTTTTCAGGAAAGATGAAAGTATATAATCGTATGCTGGCGCTAACTGAGCAATGGCTAAAGATAAAGGACACAGTCGTTTTGGACGGGACATTTTATGCGAGAAGTATCAGAGAGAAAACCCAAACCTATTTGAGGTCGATCGGTGCGCATATCCTTTTTCTTGAAATAAAGGCGGATAGAAAATTAATCAAAGAAAGGCTTCAGCGGAAGAGGGCGTTTAGCGAGGCCAATTACGGGGTATTTGAAAAAATCGCTTCACAGGCTGAGCGTATGTGCGAACCACATTTTGTCATACATTCCAATGACCACAATATCGATGATATGATGCGCATTGGTTTGAAATACATCAACGCCTCAAAATCCTATGAACCTCTACATCCTCAATTCTCAAAAATAGTGATGGATGAAGGGCAAAATACAGCTAAACAGAGCTGAAAACTAAATTTTTCGTCCGATGAATAGCGAATTGATAACAAGGCTGGTTCATTCACTAGAAGCAAAGCTAAGCGATGAATCCGTTGAGCTGATAGAGACCCATATTTCCTGGGTGCTCATCACAGATCAATACGCCTATAAAATAAAGAAGCCCATCAAATATTCGTTTTTGGATTATACTACGCTTGAGCTGAGGAAATTTTATTGTGAGCGAGAGTTAGAACTCAACAAAAGGCTGACTCATGACATGTACCTGGGAGTAGTCCCTGTGTCACAAAAAGATAGCCAAATATATGTAGGTGAGGCTGTTGGGTCAGTGATCGACTATGCCGTGAAGATGGAAAAACAGGACATATCCAGACAAATGAATGGGCTGCTCGAAAAGAATGAAGTATCTCACTACGACATGAGAAATATTGCGGCGACCGTGTCCTTGTTTCACAGCAACGCTCAGATTTGCAGGCCATCATTTGCAGGCGAAGATTTCAAAGAAAGATTCAATGATATTTTATCCATAAGTGACTACATAATTGATAACCTGGGCACGGACGCAGGTGAAATTCTGGCGCAGGCAGTCGACTTTTCCGACCAATTCCTTGATTCGCATGAGTCACTTTTTATAAACCGAATAGAGCATGGATTTGTCCGTGATTTACACGGCGACCTGCATTCAAAAAATATTTTCTTGTATGAGGACCCTGTTATTTTTGATTGTATAGACTTCAATGATAGCTTCAGACGTATTGATGTGCTGGATGAAATCGCCTTTTTCTGTATGGATTTGGATGCTTACCACAAAGGAGATTTGGTGTCCGTATTTATGGAAAACTATCTTGAAATGTTTCCGGCGATAAACAATCAGCAAGAAGAAGATCTCTTCGTCTATTACAAATGCTATCGCGCCAATATTAGGGCGAAGGTAAATGCACTGAGAGCACAACAAGCAGTGACGCCAGACGAAAAGACAAAGTGGCTGTCAAATACTGAGCAGTACTTAAGACTCATGAAAGGCTATGTGGGGGAGCTATATTTAAACCCAATAAACAAATGACAGAAAAAGCAACTATCTCAGCTAATTTGAAGAGTGGGAAAATACAAGCTCAGATACCGACCCAATCTATGAACCCAAACCACCTGGTCACTTTTCTGGCGGTTGTTTTGATTCTGTATTTTGGACGAACGCTCTTCATTCCATTGAGTTTTGCTTTCCTCATTAGTTTGATACTTTATCCGCTTTGCCGATGGCTGGAGAAGAAGGGATTGTCTCGTGGAATATCGATAACCATATCGCTTTTTGGATTCTCAATTATGATATTATTCATTATTGGAATCCTAATTCAGCAGTTTATATTGTTTACAAAAGAATGGCCGGCGCTGCAGTATAAGCTGACAAAAATTGCAGAAAATGCCAAGTCGTATATTGACAAATTCTATTTGGATAACTCACTCGGTGAAACCGAATTTTTGGAGACCCTTTTGCAATATGGATATAATCATATTTTGCCAGCCATACCAGAAGCCTTGTATGCCTCGTCTATCTCAGCGGTTTTGCTGATACTTATTCCGGTTTATGTATTCCTGATTCTATTTTATAGAGATAGACTGGTCAGGTTTCTTTTCAGTGTAGTCAAAAACTCAGGCCATCACTACGTTACTTACCTGCTTCCGAAGGTGATTACGACCTATTACAATTTTATAAAAGGGATGGCCATTGTCTATCTGATTGTAGCTGTGCTCAACACCGCTGGACTAGCCATTCTCGGTATTCCCAATCCAATATTCTTCGGTTTTATTGCATCGATTTTAACCTTTATCCCATATGTGGGGATTACCATAGGGGCGCTTTTGCCTATTACCGTAGCCTGGCTGAAATACGATTCGGTTCTCTATCCGATAGGCGTCGTAGTGGTGTTTGCTGTGGTTCAGATATTAGAGGCCAATATCATTTTCCCTCTGATAGTGAGCCAAAAGCTCAAAATAAATGCCCTTGTAGCAATCATTGTCATCATAGGTGGAGGTATCATATGGGGAGCGTCTGGCATGATCTTGTTCTTGCCTTTTATAGCCATACTAAAGCTAATCGCTGATCAGATAAAAGAAATGGAACCAATATCCATCCTGTTGGGAGAATCCTGATCGCGATTCTGTACTTTGGTTAAAAAGCTGATTGTCTCAGCACAGTTTGATACTATAGCTAATCCATCATAAGTAAGATTACATGATCAGTTTTTCCGGGAAACTGTGTTAATCTGTGCTTCTCTCAGGTTCGGTGGGGAGGTAGTATGCGCCTTTAGTAACTACTTGTGCATCTGGCTTTAGGTTTTTAGAAGGAAAAATTTCTATCCATTCATCGTTTTTCATTCCAGTAGACACAGGGACTCGTTTAAACTGGGTTTGGGTTCGTTCTTCATTTGATTTAATGAAAATATATTGCTGACTTTGTGAAGATACAATCGCCTGGACTGGCACGGCACGAACCGTATTTTGTAAGATAATTATTTGGGCTTCGGCATACATACCAGGAAGAAAGGCATCGTTGGTGTTTTCGAGATGCCCATGAACATTTATCGTACGTGTTTCAAAGTCCAACGACTTTCCAACAAGGTGGACTTTACCCTTATATTCCATATTGTCCATACTGGGAATCGTGATAAGAATTTGCTGTCCTTTTTTCACTTTAGGAATGTCTTTCTCATAAATTTTTAGTTCGAGATGAATATGATCAATATTGATAATTTCGAAGAGGACATCGGTTGGTTCATGATACTTCCCCAAAACACTATTGACTTTTGTGACAAAGCCACTTATGGGTGCCCTTACTTTGATAGTTGAAGTGATATTGCCTTGATCGAGGCTTTTTATCTTGATCCCAATCATTTCCAACTCGCTTTTTATGCCATTATATCTCGCCTTTGCAGTATTATGATCGGATTTAGCTTTGAGTAAGTTCTTTTTTGCGTTGATTTTTTCTTTAGCTAGAATTTTTTGCCTTTCGTATTCAGATTCCAGATAGCTTAACTGTCCCTGCAACTCCAGATAATCTTGTTGCAAACGGATGTACTCCGAATTTTGCAAAGTCGCCATGACCTGGCCCTGTTGTACTTTGTCTCCAACGAGTAGGGCGGTACTTTTCACAAATCCCCCCTTATAGATACTCACCATTGCTCTGTTGCTGGGAGGTACGTCGAAGTATCCATTTGCCTGAATACGCTCCTGCAGCACTCTCATTTCTACAAGACTTGTTTGAAGACCTATTGCCAACTCCTGATCTTTAGTTAGAGTGATTACAGAGATATGATCTTCAGATAAGGTGTCCACCTTCGTATCGGCACCAGGTGTCTCACAGGAGCTTAGTGCCAGGACGATAACTAATACTAACTGAATTCGCTTAATAAATGATTTCATAATTGCTTCACTTTACATTTTGAAGGTATTTCACCTCCAAGACCAATTGATTGTACCGATTTACATTATCCAAGAATGCGGCATTGATTTGTGTGGCATTTTCTAAACTCTGGATAAACTGCAAATAGCCTGTCTCGCCACTTTCATAACTTTTTCTAGCCGTAGATTCGATTTCTTTGGCCATAGTCAGTCCTCTGGATTTATAATAAATAATAGCTTGATTGTATTTATCTATTTGGGCCATGAGTTGGGTATATTTGGTGTTTAGCTCTTTCTGATTGTTTTCTGCTTGCTTCTCAATGATCTGAGTTTCTAATATATTGGCTTGTAGCCTTGCTCTTTCTGCCCCAAAAAATAACGGAAGACTGATGCCAAATTGATATCCGTAAAATTGCTCTGCATTTTCGCCTATACCATATCCTCTGAAATATTCTAAATTTAGATCTGGCATCAATTTGTTGCGTTGCAACCGGACGTTGGCAAGCGCGAGTTTACTAAGTATGTTGAACGATTTTGAACTTGGATTTGTGGTCAGGTTAGCCAGTGTAATTGTTGAGTCTATTGGAATTTTATCTAATGATTTTGCCTGAATCTGGAAGGGTTCGTCTAACTGCAAAAACTCATTCAGACTTTCATAGCCGCTTTTTATGTCATAAGAAAGTTGGCTTTTTTGCATTCCTATCTCATAATACTTGGCTTCTGCTGTGACTTTTTCCAGGTATTGAGATTCTCCCACCTCATACTTTTTGCTGGCTGCCTGCACAAAGTTTTTGTAGAGACTATCCAGATAGTCTAATTGCTTAGCCCTGTTGAGTAGATATAGCAGTTGATAATAGGTTTGAGAAACATTCTTTTTTAGGTGCAGTTGCATCATTTCATAATTATTTTCACTCAATGAAGTATGAAGTTTTTGCACCTTGCTTTCCGCTCCATAGACTGTAGGAAAACTGAATGATTGTTGGACGCCATATACATCTAATGGATTGTTGTTGTTGGCAACATTATTTTGATCAAAACCATAATAAAGAGATGTTTTTCCAAGATCTAGTGCTGTTTTTTGAAGTTTCTTTCGCTGTTCAATCTTTAGAAATTGTGCCTTTAATTGGGCATTGTTTTCCAGCGCTAGAGAAAGTGCTTCGTCATGAGTGATCAATTTGTTTTGAGCTTGACTTATCAAAGGTGTCAGCAGCGATCCTAGTACGAAGATTAAAATGACAAGTGATTGCTTATTTGTTTTCAGTTTTACTTCCTTTTCAATCAGTGTGTATAAAATAGGTAGAATAATAAGTGTCAATATGGTGGCTGTCACCAATCCGCCAATTACCACTGTGGCCAGAGGCCTTTGCACTTCAGCTCCGGCAGACGCTGAAAAAGCCATGGGGAAAAACCCAAGTGCAGCGGCAGCCGCAGTCAACAATACCGGTCTCAATCGCTGGGTAGTCCCCTTAAGTACACGTTCTTCTACATCTTTAATTCCTTCCGCTTTGAGTTCATTGAAAAAGTCAATCAATACGATCCCATTCAACACAGCGATTCCAAATAAGGCGATAAAACCCACCCCAGCAGAAATACTAAATGGTAGATCTCGAATCCAAAGAAAAAATACACCACCAATTGCTGAAAGCGGGATGGCAGAATAAACCATTAGTGCTTGTTTGAAACTATTAAAAGTGAAATAGAGCATCAATAAAATAAGTACAAGTGCAACAGGTACGGCCACCATGAGTCTTTTTTTTGCGCTCAGAAGATTTTCAAATTGCCCACTGTATTTTAGATAATAACCCGACGCCAGGTTGAGATTACCATTCAGGATTTCCTGCACCTCTCTCACCAGAGACTCCATATCCCTATTTCTTACATTGATGCCGACCACTATTCTTCTTTTGGTGTCATCTCTAGAGATCTTAGCTGGCTCGGTCTTATAGGAGATATCAGCAATCTCCTGTAGTGGAATTTGCTCTCCGTTAGGAAGATCAACAAACAGGTTCCTTACGTTTCCAATGTCTTTTCTAAACACCTCATCAAATCTAACCACTAGATCAAAACGTCTTTCTCCCTCAAACACCACTCCGGCGACGGCTCCGCCAAAAGCCATTTGCAGTGTAGTATTCAATTGGCTTACATTCAATCCATAGTGAGCAAGTTTTTCGCGGTCATAGGTGATTGCCATTTGTGGTAAACCGGCAGTTTTCTCAACACTTATATCGGCAGCTCCTGCTACATGCCGTATTAGGGCTTTTGCTTGAAGAGCCTTTTCATATAAAACATCCAGATCCTCCCCATATATTTTTATTGCCACATCGGCTCGTACTCCGGTTACGAGCTCATTGAATCTCATCTCAATGGGTTGTGTGAACTCGAAGTCTAGCCCTGGGATGACTGACATAGCAGCTTTCATTTTATCTGCCAGCTGATCTTTGGTTACGGCACTCGTCCACTCACCTTTTGGGATGAGTTTGATAATCATATCAGTCTCTTCCATCGACATGGGATCAGTAGGTACCTCTGCTGCACCGATGCGTGTCACGACCTGATCCACCTCCGGGAAATTATCGATTAGGATATTTTCCAACTGAGTCATTATTTCTACGGTTTTACTCAAAGAAGTTCCAGTTTTGAGCACAGGCTGTACCACATAATCACCCTCGTCCAAGGTGGGAATAAACTCGCCTCCCAAACGAGTAAAAATACCAACCGCTGCCAAGAACAATACTACAGCAGCAAGCAGTACGGATTTTTTCCATTGGAGGGCTAATAGAATGGAGGGTTTATATAGCTGAAGGATAAATCCCATGATTCTGTCTGATACGCTTTTCTTTTCCTTATTTCCAGGTCTGCATATCAAGGAGGTCATTACAGGGACGTAGGTTAGACTGAGAATCATGGCTCCAATCAGTGCAAAACTGAAGGATAAGGCCATTGGTCTAAACATCTTACCCTCAATACCCGTCAATGACAGGATTGGGATAAAGACTATTAATATAATAATTTGCCCAAATATGGCAGCATGCATCATTTTGGAGGCCCCATCAATAGTGATTTTGTCTTTAGCATTTTTTAATGACTTACCTTCCAGGCCTAATAATTCATGCTGTTTTTGAGTGATTTTGAATACAATGAATTCAATTATTATCACCGCTCCGTCGATGATGATTCCGAAGTCAATTGCACCCAAGCTCATCAGGTTAGCCGATACCCCAAATAGGTTCATCATTGAAATACCGAACAAGAGTGACAGTGGGATGATGGATGATACCAAGAGACCAGCTCTTAAATTTCCTAGCAATAGTACAAGCACAAAAATTACGATTAACGCACCTAGTATCAAATTTTCTGACACTGTAAATGTGGTCTTATTGATAAGCTCAGTTCGCTCAAGAAAGGGATTGATAAATACACCTTCCGGTAAGGTTTTTTGGACCTCGGCGACACGTTCTTTTACTTTTTCTATTACTTTATTCGCATTGGCATCCTTGAGCATCATTACCTGTCCTAGCACTTTTTCCCCTTCTCCATTTCCAGTAATGGCACCAAATCGTGTCGCAGTGCCAAATTTCACATCAGCAATATCATTGATCAGTATAGGAATTCCGTTCGTCGTTTTCACCGCAACACGTCTGATGTCCTCCAATGACTGAACCATCCCATCTCCGCGTATAAAGTAACTCTCTCCAAGTTTTTCTATGTATCCGGCCCCTGTGATACCATTGTTGTCAGACAAAGCAGAAAATACTTCCCGAATTGAAACATTCATTGCTTTCAGCCGCTCAGGGTTTATAGAGACTTCGTATTGCTTTAGGTATCCTCCCCAGGTATTGACTTCCACGACTCCTGGAATCCCCGAAAGTTGTCGTTTTACTACCCAGTCTTGAATTGTTCTAAGATCCATTGTTGAGTATTGAGTTTCGTATCCGGGTTCGGTATCCAGAATGTATTGATAGATTTCCCCCAGTCCGGTAGTGATAGGTCCCATCTCGGGTGATCCAAACTCACTAGGAATTTTCTCTTGAGCAGATTTTATTTTCTCTGCAATCAGCTGTCTGGGCAAGTAGGTGCCCATATCGTCATCAAAGACAACAGTAACTACAGAAAGACCAAACTTGGATATCGAGCGAATTTCTTTAACTCCCGGAAGATTGGCCATTTCCAGTTCTACCGGATAGGTAATAAACTGTTCTATATCCTGTGTTGATAAATTTCGGGAAGTCGTAATGATCTGTACTTGATTATTGGTAACATCAGGTACTGCACCTATTGGAATTTGTGTGATCGAATAAACACCCCACCCAACAAGCGCTGCAATAAAAAGAAGAATCAAAAGCTTATTTTTGACACTAAATACTATGATTGATTTGATCATTATTTTTCAATTAAAAAAAATTGGAGTCCTGGTGTCACTTAGGGTAGGAAAGTAGTTTTTACATGCATAGAAGCAAATGATCCAGGTAAATTTTTCAAATGATTTCTGTCATTTTTGAATTAATTATATCAGTTTGAATTGATTCTTTCCGCTTTAAATATGGTCAATCGATAGTCCTCTCTTCGTATTAGTTTTTTGAACTGTTTTTTATTGGGTTTAAGTACAACCTTGATTACTTCACCATTGCTATTGAGCATTTTTTTGAGAGGCATTTCTTGCTCCAATGCTATCAAATCATCAATAAACATGGCACTGATCAAAAGTTTGTCATTCTTGTCCAAAGTCATAAACTCCAGATACCAATAGTTATCTAATTCCCTATAATTGAGGAAATAGTCTTTTTTGAATTGACGTAGTATGTGATGATCCGATAGCGAAAATATGGTGTCAATTCTATTCCAAGTCTTATTAGCAATACGCTTATCACGTTGCATATCTTGGTCTGGCACCAGTGCTGGATTATCCCTGTTAGAATTGACCTCGAATATTGGACTTGATGCGTTGGGTGTAACTTCTATATTCCAATCACTGCTGATCAAAATTGCAGAATCTGTAATCGTTAGAATCCTTGGGTCCAATGGATTAACATAGGATCCCTGAAACTTTTTGCTAAAGTGTGTTTCGCTTTTTTTGAAGAAGGGTTGTGGCTCTTCGAAGGTGACAAATACGGCGCAATTACTTAACAAAAATGCAGCTGACAAATGGGCAACGGTAAGACCTATTTCAGATAATTTTTTCATAACAAAGTCAATTTACAGCACCTCCTTGCGGATCGCTATGACTAGCATCACCGGTAAGATTGATTGTACTCAGACAAGAGTTTTATTGGCTCTATTTGCTTAGTTAGATCGACAATCTATTACATGATCAGCTTTTCCAGAAAACTGCCTGCGAAGTAGGCAAGACCAGCGGCGGTTGTTCCCAGAAGCAAAGTTTCGCCAATACCCCTAACTTTCGAGCTATGATTGACATGAGCCTTCATAAAACCAATAATGGTGAACGATAAGGCAGTAAGCATGCAGGACATCATGAAAGCCTGACTCATGTCAATATTTATAAAAAATGACGCCAATGGAATAAAGCCAATAAGCAAAAAAGATAGAAACGTGGCGATGGCCTTTTTCCTTGGAGTTTCAGACTCAATGACCATATTGTGTTCATCCTTCATCATTACATTGACCCATATTTCTTTATCAGCGGTAATAGTCTGAACTACACTTTCCAGCAACTCACCTTCTAATCCCTTTGATCGAAAGATTTCTCTGATCTCTTCCCGCTCACTCTCTGGTAGGTGTTCTACTCCCCAGTGCTCCAGCTTTCTGTACTTCTCATGTTTTTCCTGCTCAGATTTGGAGGAAAGATAACTTCCCACCGACATAGAAAAACCATCAGCAATGAGGTTAGCAATGCCCAATATAATGATGATCTCCACTCCGAAACCGGCGCCTACCGCGCCAGCAATCACAGCGAAGGTGGTCACCCCACCATCAATTCCTCCGTAGATAAATTGACTTAAATAAGCGTATTGATTTGATTGTTGAGGTTCTGCGTGAAATTTGTAAGCCTTGTGATAATCCATAACAAAATCAAGTTACTCGATCACCAGATATCGGTTCATGACCAGAATCACATGCCCCCCTGATTGTCCTCATCGGCCAAGGAGAGCTGGATTACTACATTTGTACTATCACATAAACACTACGATCATGGCACTCAATAAAATCAGAAATCATACTTTTCAGAGAATAGGAGACAGGTATGCCAATTATTTCGACGCAGATCATTTTCTGGGTAGGTGCTCCATGGATAATTTTGAGATATCAAGACCGAAAGGAAACCTAAAGAAAGCAGAAACGGCTTATCATATCGAGGTGGCACTTCCGGGATTCGACAGGGATGAAATTAAGGTGACCTTGGCGAACAATAGGCTATACGTGGCCGCCAAACGAGATGAACTTGAGAATTACAAAGATGAATTCCTGAAGAAAGAATTTCATACTGATTACCAGAAAAGGCAGTTTACTCTCACCGAGAATGTAAATCAAAATAAGATTTCCTGCAGACTCTCAAATGGGGTTTTACATATAAACCTACCGTTCAATACTGAAACGCACGAATCTATCAACCGACGAATCAACGTGTTTTAGTTATTGCTTCGTTTGCTTTTGAAGTACTTATTGATCTTCGCGATCAATTGGTTATCCGTGAGCTTATCACAGCTCTCGGAGTTCAAACTATTCAAAGTCAGATTTTTAGAACTTTTGATCATTTTTAGTAGGCCTGTTTTGGCTTCTGCCGGGCCCAAAATCAGTAAATCAGTCGCTTCGCCTATTTCAGAAAGAATAGAGTCATAGAACTCCTTGCTCTGCTGTTTTTTCCTATTGAGATAGGCTTTTTCAGATATCACATCTCGAGGCCCCCAGAGTGTTTTGGATCTGGCTCCCCCAGTCGGATGAAAGTTTTCAATTTTAGATGGTAATTTGGTCATTATTGGATTTTCATCATCCGCCCTGATTATTAAAGCTTCCTGCTGATCCAACCACATACCGATACATACTTCATCTTTAGCTGCCATGATCTTATTGTTGTAAATTCTGATTCGAAAGTTAATTATAGAAGAGTATAGAAAAAGGGTAGGTTTTGCCCACCCTTCTACTACTACACACAAGAGATTTGTTGCTTCTGTTAAGCCGCTTTAGACTCAGGCAATTTTGATCTCTTTTTTAGGTAGTTTCTTTGCTTCTTCTTTTTTTGGTAAGGTTATCGATAATACACCATCTTTATAAGTGGCCTTGACTTTGTCATCGTTGACACTATCAGGCAGAAGGAAAGATCTTGAGAAAGAACTAAAACTAAACTCCTTCCTGGTGTAATCTTCCTGTTCATCATTGAGCTCCATTTCCTTTTCAGAGCTGATGCAAAGCGCACCGTTTTCTATGTTTACATGGAAATCCTTTTTCTCCATACCTGGCGCAGCCAATTCTATTTTGAATTCATTATCTGTTTCGAGCACGTTAGCCGCAGGCACATTGGCTCTCCATCCATTCCAAAGCGGTTTTGACCAGGTATCTTCATCGAAAAATCCGCTGAATAAAGCTGGGAATCTTAAATTGTCTCCCGTTTTTGCTAATAGGTTCATATCTCCTCCTTTTTATGTAAGTGAAAAATAAATTACTAATCATAAAATTAGAAGTAAGCACCCCCTTGTCCAATGACAAGTCTCAACGGACCGGATGATTCTTGTCAAGACCTAGAATCATACTTTCGAAAATCAGTTTGTCAACTGATTGAGGTCATTTCAAAAAGTGGTATTTAAATATAGATTTGGTTCTATCAGCAATCAATTATTAATGATAAGGAATCCACCGTCAAGTTTTAAATGATAATGAGATGTTAGGTAAACTCGCAAACGATCAAATCGACAACCTCCTCCACGGTGAGAAGGTAGGCAGACTTGCCTGTCAGCAAGATGGAATGACGTACATAGTACCAGTGTCATATGCCTATAAGGGAGGCCAGGTCTATATTCATACTTCGGAAGGTCAAAAGATTGAAATGATGAGGATGAATCCAAATGTTGCCTTCGAGGTAGATCGAATCATGGATATGAACAACTGGCAAAGTGCAGTGCTCACCGGAACGTACAAAGAGCTGGAGGGAAAAGAAATAGAAGAAGCCATGCTAATCCTTACTAGTAGATTTATGCCGTTTCGGACAAGTGAGACAGTACCTTCAAAATATGGTATGGAAAAAATTCATTTTGACCAAAAACCTAAAACAAGATCTGTTGTTTTCAAAATTGAAGTTTTGGAAAAGACGGGTCGATATGAGAAGGGTTAGTGTCGAGCTACTCTAGTAAATATAATCTCATATGAATGGCTGACTTTGCTCATATTAAAGAATGCCGGTTATAGATAGGTTTATATCGCCAATTGAAGGCAAGAATGATGTTGAATACCACACCTGTCAAACAAAATCCAATTTTGGAATTATCACCAGCCCAAATGAAGGGTCTGTCCAGCCTGGAAGCAGCAGACCTATTAAAGCTTCATGGCAAAAATGAAATCGAGCGAACAATAAAAATCAAACCCTGGAAGATCCTTATAAGGCAGTTCAAATCTCCACTCATTATTATTCTGATCATCGCTGCGGCTATCTCTTTTCTTGTAGGCTACCTGCCAGGGCAAGATCAGCATATCATCGATACAGTATTGATTTTAATTATAGTCTCCATTTCTGGTACTATGGGGTTTATTCAGGATTACAATGCTGAAAAGACCATTGAGGCCTTGCAGAAGTTGGATATGCCCAAATCCGTGGTAGTGCGCAATGGTGAGAGCATAGAAATTGATTCAAAAGAAATAGTTCCGGGAGACTTATTATCGATTACGGCTGGGGATATGATCAGTGCAGATGGAATCATTATCAGCGCCTTTCATTTGGAAATTGACGAATCGATCCTTACCGGAGAATCAGTGGCAGTCAAAAAAATAAAAGATTCAGAAGTATTTAAAAATAGTGTGACCACCGCTGGCCATGCCATGGTGAAAGTGACGGCCACAGGTATGAAGACCAGAATCGGGCACATTGCTGACCGACTGCAAAGAGTAGAAGTGGAGCAATCCAATTTTCAAAAGGAACTAAATCTTTTGAGTAAAAAGCTATCCATCATTACCATACTTATCACGTTGGTGATAGCCGCAGTCGGTATGTTCAAATTTGGATTTTACACCTCATTGCTTACCGCAATATCATTAGCTGTAGCTGCGATCCCAGAAGGTTTGCCTGCTGTGATGGTATTGGCTTTGGCCCTGGGAGCCGGCCGAATGTTCAAGAAAAATGCCCTGATCAGGAAGCTTCCAATTGTAGAGTCGGTAGGAGCCGTTGACATCATTTGCACAGACAAGACTGGCACACTCACCTTAAACGAAATGACGGTGACCAAACTCTATTTTGATGGACAAGAATATACTATCGACGATTTGGTGGCAATAAAAAGCAACGAAACATTCGGGAAGCTTTTGACTTGTGGGTCAGTGTGTAATAATGCAACTGTCAATTCTGCTCCAGATCGAGAAAAACTTTTCATCGGAGACCAGACGGAAATTGCGCTGTTGAAAGCTGCCTTTGACCACTTGGATGACCATCAGGATACGTTGGATTCATGGCAAAAAATAGACGAGGTTCCATTCAGCTCGGAAAGAAAGATGATGAGCGTCCTTGTGAAAGGTGCGGACGGGAGCCAGCAGGTCTTTTCAAAGGGCGCACCAGAAATGCTCATTAATCGATGCACCAGAATCTTGGAAAACGGAAAGGAAGTAGACCTAACGGAAAAAATGAAGGAAGAACTTCTTCTTCAGAATCAATCCTTTGCTGCTCAATCCTTGCGAGTCCTGGGGTTTGCCTACAATCCTTCCAGATCAGATGAGTCAGCCATGGAATCTGATTTAGTCTGGATTGGACTCCAGGCGATGATAGATCCACCCAGAGATGAGGTGAAGGGGGCGATTGAAGATTGCCTGAACGCTGGAATCAAGATTATCATAATCACCGGAGACAACGCGGTCACCACCAATGCCATTGCCAAACAAATAGGTCTGATGAGCGCCGGGGTGATAGAAGGCAGCGATATGGATGAGATGAGCGACGATGAGCTGGAATCCAAAATCAAATCCGGAGTCAATATTTTCGCGAGAACAGATCCCTTTCATAAGCTGCGATTGCTCGAGATTTTGGAAGAGAATCATACGGTGGCTATGACCGGAGATGGAGTAAATGATGCGTTGGCGATCAAACGAGCTGTGGTGGGTATATCGATGGGTAAAAAAGGTACTGAGGTAGCCAAGCAAGCAAGCGACATTGTGCTACTCGATGATAACTTTAGCACCATTAGGGATGCGGTAAAAGAGGGAAGGACAATATTCAACAATATCCGAAAGTTTATCGACTACCTGCTGACTTGCAACCTGGCTGAGGTAGGAATTATCTTTTTTATCACCATATTTTTCAGCTTTGACGAACCCATTATGTATCCGGTCCAGCTGCTCTGGATCAATCTATTAACAGATGGTCTGGTGGCCCTTGCACTAGGAGCAGACCCACCAGCCAAGGATATCATGTCACATCCACCACGAAAAAATGATGAACCCCTGATCAATAAAAAACTAGGCTGGCTCATAGGATTGATTGGAGCCAAAAAGGCCATCCTGCTGGTAGGTATTTTCTTAATAGTGCTTCCATCCGGCTTAGATTTGGCACGCTCCACATTGATTACCGGGATCGTACTCTTCGAATTTGTACGAATAGGAGCCATTAGATATGGTGAGGCGCTGGGCTGGTTTGCCAACAAATGGCTGGTGGCAGGATTGATCACCTCCATCGTCCTGCATCTCTTGATCGTATACACCTCACTCAATCAATACTTCTACCTGGTACCTTTAGGTCAGTTCGAATGGCTTGTTTTGATTGGCGGCCTACTTTTGGGCTATACGCTGGCCATTCTGATTACAAAATTGGTATCGACCCATATCCGTACTGAATCTAAGCTTGCTGATATTTAAACCTGAAATATGCATTAGATAATCTATTCCAATCATAAAGCACTTTGAAATAGACACTTAACATATATTTATTGAATCACCATAGCGGTGCTATGCCTCTTCAATATAAGTGCCTCTTTCTTTGCGCTTTATAGCTT
>NZ_JBDVDW010000008.1:0-46102 GCF_039941815.1 Reichenbachiella sp. | reverse complement strand
TGATGAAAGCTATAAAGCGCAAAGAAAGAGTCACTTATATTGAAGAGGCATAGCACCGCTATGGTGATTCAATAAATATATGTTTAGTGTCTATTTCAAAGTGCTTTATGATTGGAATAGATTATCTAATGCATATTTCAGATTAAATACTAATTGAGATGGTCAGTCGAGTAACAAGCTTACCATCCGGCAGACCTCTCTGGAGCTACGCCTTTCAATCTCAAATAAGTAATGTTCTTGCCATGCTCTCTTTGCAAGTGATCCGTCATTGTCAGAATGGCATTTAGTCTAGACATTTTTGAGCCAAACCATTCAATTTCTTCAACAAGATCCTCATCGCTCAATCCTACAATTCCATCTCGAATAAATTTAAATGATGCTTCCAAGCTCTCTATTACAGCTTTTTTACTGCCTGTATCGATTTCTGTTCTTTCTGGTCGCTCGAGTTTTACTGTAGCAGCAAACAGATAGTTAGCACCTGCAGTATGATTTACCAAATCTCCATAGGTAGCCAAACCGTCTATTGGAGAGAATTCAAAGTGATCAGCGGGCATTTTTTTAGTTGATTCGACCACCATTCCAGTCATTCGATCCCAGGCTGAGAGTACCTGCTCATTTGAAATAGGAGATTCTCCATTTTTAATTTCTGATTCGGCAATGTTTTGAGTCGTCCCGCAAGCCAGTGTGAATAGCAGCAGTAGGACCGACCATATCATGTTCTTTTTCATCGTATTTTGATTTTTGATTGTTATGATTTCAAAAGTATGAAGCCAGACGCCTTATCAAAAAGCAAATGATTTGAAGTGTTGAATGAGTGACGAACAGTTCGTCATTCACTCTTTAATACCTCTGCGGGATTAGTCCTAACTGTTTTGAAAGTCATAAAACCAAAGCTTAATAGGATCAAAGCGCCCATGATCAACGTGGACAACACAAACGTGATAGGTGTAATAGCTATGCGATAGGCAAAATCCTGTAGCCACCAATCAGAAAGAAAGAAGGCTCCTGGAAGTCCTATCAAAAGTGAAATCAAGAGTAGATAAATAAAACTCCTGGATAGAATGCCGATCATTTCTGTTAAAGTCCCACCTAATACTTTTCTGATTGCTATTTCTTTCGCTCGTTTCTTGGCTGAATAGGTGGCGATGCCAAGTATACCCGATACAGTCAGTAGGATGGTGATGATACAAAATCCCAAAACCAATCCCTTGAGTTTGCTTTCTGCAAGATACAAGACCTCAAAACGATCATCAAGAAACTCATAACTCAGCGGCGGCAAGTTAGGATATACCTTGTTGCCAGTTTCTTCTACAGCGGCCAGAACCTCTTCGGTATATCTGGGTTCAAATTTGATCGAAGCATAGCCAAATCGGGTCCCGTGATAACTTGCAATGGTCAATGGGTCGATTTCAGAATGGAGCGATTTAAAATTGAAATCCTTGACAATTCCGACTACCCGACCTGTATCCCGCGATGCTATTATTGTTTTTCCAATTGGATCTCTTGTACCAAATACTTTCTTAGTTGCGGTTTCATTTAGCATAAATTCCCTTACGCCCTCCGGCAAACTGGTTTGGAACGACCGGCCTGCCAAAAGCTCTATATCATACGTTTCATTAAAAGTATCATCTGCAAAGAGAAGTCTGGTATTACTTTCTTCTTCAGCTCCCAGTTCCATAAGGCCTTGCATCATAATTCGGTAACCAGGCACAGAAGATGAAGTCGATATCGAGCGTATGCCTGGCATTGTAAGCAACTCATTTTCTAAGGCTTCAAAAGATTTGGAGACAGAAGAGTTGAGAGGGACGAGCAGTACCTGATCCTTTTCAAATCCAAGGTCTTTGCTTTGTATATAGTCTAGTTGACGATAGACGATAATGGAGCCTATTACCAAAACAAGGGAGATGGCAAACTGCATCACGATTAGTGCCTTTCTTGTCAGTCCTATCCGTTTCATAGGGATTGATTGCCCACCAGATTTTATAATCTCAGCCGGTCGGAATCGACTAAGTACCAGGGCTGGGTATATACCGCTAACTACCTGTAGCAAAAAGATGAGAATGCCCAGATATAGCAAATTGCCTGGATTAGTAATCATACTGAGCGGGAGGTCAAGGCCTGAAAAATGGAGAATCCATGGCTCCAGGCCTGTCAGTACAAAGACACATAGTACAGATGCGATAATTAGCAGAAACAAATTCTCACTCATAAACTGTACAATGAGTTGGAATCTACTGGCACCAATCGTCTTGCGGAGACCTATTTCCTTTGCACGATCGAGTCCATGTATGATACTGAGATTAATGAAATTGATACTTGATACAATCAGTACAAATAGCCCAATCGAAAACAAAATATACACATAGAAAATATTACCATTGTCTGCATACTCTTTTTCATGATTGCTGTAAAGGTGTATTTTCTTCAACGGAGTTAGTACCGCGGTCATCTTATCCATTTCCTCTTGATCCATGTTTCTCAAGGAAACAAATTTGCTTTTTAGTGCTGCCTTGGTCAATTCTACGGCATCCTGATTCTCAACCTCGACATAGGTATACACCCAGAAGTTGCGCCATTCTCGCAATCGACTGTCTTTCATCGTGTGTGCAGGGCATAAAAAATCAAATTTCAAATGAGATTGTTCAGGGATATCTTCAATCACACCAGTCACTATTCTAGTTCCTTGCTCACCGCTTTCATTGTCATAGTCGAGAGACAAAGCAATAATTTTTCCCATTGGGTTTTCTTCACCAAAGTACTTTCGAGCCAGACTTTCAGTCAGCACAATTGACATTTTTTCTTTAAGGGCCGTTTTTGGGTCTCCTTGTAACATGGGATAGGAAAACATAGAAAAGACAGTACTATCTACCATAAAACCGCCGGCTTCATAAAATTGCCGTTCACCGAACTTGAATGAGGTATCCCAGATTCGCAGAAACCTGGTCATGTTCTTAACTTCTGGTATGTTTTCCAATGCGTAAATGCCTGCGCCCACAGGAGTAGCAGCCCAAGGCTTGGATTCGAAGGCATAGCCTACGCGGTAAATATTATCTGCACGCTCGTGATGGGAGTCATATGCCAATTCGTATTTGGCGTAGATCAGTGCTATCAAGAAGATTCCAATGCCAATCACGAGATTGATCATGCGAACGCTTCCAGTAAATTTGTTCTTTTTGAAATTTCTAATGGTGAGGAGTAGGACACTTTTCATAGATAAGAAATTTGAGTTGTTAATGAGTTTTTGAAATGATTTGGTTCTAAATAATGAGAAATACTGCAGTACCGCAATGAAATATCGAAGATTCACCACTCGTCTATTACCGTGGGCTGAGTTGTGGTCATACCACTCGTGCAAATCCCCCTGGACCTCTTCGAGATACCGATCCGAACAATACCACTCCAGAAGCCGATCTATCCAAGCAGGTGGTGCATTACGACTCATTATTTATGTATGTTTTGTAAGACAAATCAGTCAATTTTTATTTTTCGTTAGAACTTCAATTGAAACGAGGAAAAATCAAAACTCAATCTCGGCATGCCGGCCCACATTTTACTTCTGAGTTCTCGTACATCATTCAATTGTTGATAGCCTTGTGCTGTGATTTTGTAAAGCCTGCGTCGCCGACCTCCACGTTCTGCAGTTGCACCACCCATGTAAGAAAGGAGGTACCCCTTTTTTTCTAACCGCACCAATACAGTATGAATAGCGCTTAGCGTTAGCTGCCTTGCACTCTTTTCTTTGATTTCGTTCACAATTGTGACTGTGTAGGCATTGCCATCCAATACAGCTGTAGACAATAAAACTAGCTCTTCGAATTCTCCAAGATGAGTTCCCTTCATTGTATTAGTTTGTTATTTGTAAGACAAATATAAATAGATACTGAAAATAAGCAATAGGGTTGCCCTGATTGGTATTTTTTCAAATTTTATGAGGTTGGTAACTTAGAATTGAGATAAGTATTCTGTTGACTATTATTGGTTTACGTTCATTTCCATTCGCCATTTTAATGCATAATGCGATTATCTATTAATTTCATTCATCTTTCTTATCATTTCATTTCATCACATTTTTACGATTAATCTTTTGTTGAGCCGTAAACATCTCAATATTGGCCATAAAGCCGTGGATGTAGCTTACCAAATGATTGATGATATGAATAGAATTATACTTTTTACCATTGGACTAATCTCTCCTAATATCCTACATGCTCAGCCTACAGATACTCTTGTCATTCAAAGAATTACCGGATCAATTGTGGTCGATGGAGTTATAGACGAGTCCGGGTGGAACGAATTGTCACCTTTGCCATTAGTAACCTACAGCCCTGTTTTTGGTAAATCACCTTCAGAACATACAGAGATTCGAGTAGGGTACGATGAAAAATATCTATATCTCTCTGGTAAAATGTATACCAGAAATGCTCAAGACATACAGGGAAATTCTATGATTAGAGATTTGGATTTGGAAGGAGACTTTTTCAACGTGCTCATAGATTCCTACAACGACAATGAGAATATGCTCAATTTTTCGACTACGCCTACTGGCAATCGTCAGGATGCAGAAGTGATCAATGATGCAGAAGGCGATTCATTTTATAATCCCAGCTGGAATGCCTTCTGGGATACGGCGGTCACAATCAATGAAGATGGGTGGTTTAGCGAAATTAGAATACCATTTACGACCCTTAGATTTGATGAAAATGACAATGGAGATGTAATCATGGGACTGATTATCCATAGAAGAATTAGTGCGCTCAACGAGCGACTCATTTTTCCGGCGATTCCTCCCCAATGGAATTTTGCACGAATGAAAGCCTCCAAGGCGCAAAAGATTCTGTTCAAAGGGTTGCGTAGTAAAAGACCGCTGTATGTAGCTCCCTTCGTAGTCTCCGGAGTAGAGCAGCACGAACTATCAGACGGCAATTCAGAATTTAGCACCGATACCCAGGTTGGTCTGGATATTAAATATAGTCTTTCCAATAACATGACGCTTGATGCAACTCTAAACACTGATTTTGCCCAGGTAGAAGCGGATATTACCCAAGTCAATCTCACCAGATTTTCATTGTTTTTTCCCGAAAAACGTCAATTTTTTCAAGAAAGGTCCGGCATTTTCGCTTTTAACACAGGTGGAAACACCCGACTTTTCTATAGTAGAAAAATTGGTCTTTCGGATAGAGGAGAACCCATTAAAATTCTAGGAGGCATGCGCGTGACTGGCAGAGTCAAAAAACTTGATATCGGTCTTATGGATTTGCAGACTGCAAGTTTAGATACACTGGACAGCGAAAACTTTGGCGTGCTACGGTTTAGAAATCAGTTATTCAATAATTATTCCTTTATTGGGGGAATGATGACTTCAAGAATAAACAATTCCGGTGATCGAAACATCAGTTATGGTTTGGATGGTATTTTTAGACTGACGGCCTCAGATTATCTTTCTGTAAAGTGGGCTCATACCGTAAGTGATACATCCGATGAAGCACAAGACGTCTCAATACAGGATGAAGGTACAGCATATGTGTTTTGGGAAAAAAGAGCACTGGACGGTTTTGGTTATAATACTGAATACAGCAGAATAGGAGAACTTTATAATCCAGCTATGGGGTTCATCTTTAGAAAGAATATCACCAGTCTCTCGCAGGGATTTCGATATGGCAAATTGCTGGAAAGTCATGGCCTATTACTCCGATACACACCCTACGTATCTGCTAATGTAATTTATCAGAATGACAGTCATATCTTGAGAGACTACACATTGAGTGGTGGGGTGAATTTTGATTTTCTAACTCGAGCATCAGTGAGCATCGAATATGCTCACTTGTACATCAAACTGGTTGATGATTTTAATTTTCTTAATAGAATATTGATTCCCATCGATGAGTATAGCTATGATAGGGTCACCCTGTCGTACAGCACCTCTCCAGCCAATAATTTTCGAACCACCACAGATATAGAATTTGGGACATTTTTCAATGGATTTAGACGATCTCTTAGCTTCAGTCCGCTCTGGAACGTATCCAAACATTTATCTCTCGGTATGAGATTTGAACACAACTATATCCATTTTAGCGAAAGCGATGAATCCATCGAAGCCGGCATCGCAAGTATTAATCTGACCACAGCGCTCGACATCCATTTGTCCATGTTGGCTTTTGTACAATACAATAGTCTGGAGGAGAATTTAAGTAGCAATATTCGATTGCGTTACAACTTTAGAGAAGGCCATGATTTGTTTTTGGTTTACAATAACCAACTCACGTCAAATGACATGTCAGGTGATGTTCAGCAGATAGCTTCATCCAATGCCGTCACACTCAAATATCTCTATACTATAGTGAAATAGCAATTTCGCTTCCTGTCCATCGCATGGATTTCCACGGTGAAGAAATATCATCATTTATCTATTCTTGGTTTCTCTTTTATACCCATCACTAGGCTCTATGGCCAAATTTGGTTTCATGCTCCTAAGTGAAGAGTAAATATATTTTCAGAATGTGATGTCATTTATTAATTCAAGTGCCTTTAATAGAATACAAGCGCTATTCTTCTATTAACTCTAAGGAGCTACCTTCAAAATAATATCGTATAATGAAGAAGTATTTTATAAAGCCGTCTGTTGTTACCCCGTCTGTATATGTTGACATCAACTCTGGAATAATTGACTTAAGAGGTAAATGCAGTCCGGAGAATCCACTAAAGTTTTACAATGCTGTCACTCGAAGTCTCAGTTTTGTCGATGATGTAGATTTGCAATCCGAATTAAAAGTAAACCTCGCTTTCGTGTATTTTAACACCAGCTCTGCGAAATGTCTCTATACTTTTTTGAATAAATTGAACGAGATGAAATCCAATGGATATAAAATCAGTATCTCATGGTTCTATGAGATAGGCGATGAAGATATGCGAGAATCAGGGCTGGATTTTGGTAGCTACTTCAATATTAACTTTACATTTAAAGAGGTTTTTGAAATTATTCCACTCGGCATCAAGCGAGAGAAATCAAAATATGTATCGAGCCTCATAAATAAATAATCAATACCTAACACCGATATAAACGTATTTCCTATTTGAGAAATAAAATAGCCGTTCAAATACCTTATTTAGTAAATGATGATCGGTTTTTACCTTTGAGTAAGGTTTGAGTTTCAATTTTAATCAAAACTCAAATAAACATCGAAATGAAAAACTTCGTATCACTCACTCTTCTTGCACTTATCTTAGCCACTCACACACGGACAACTGCTCAGCCTAATCCCGATCAGATAGTGCAGGCTACCTTTCAAAAACTAAATACCGGCAAAGTAGAAGAAGCCATCAATGACTTAAACGGAGTGCTCGAGACACAACCTGAGCATGGCGGAGCATTGAGCATGCTGGGCTTGGCTTACAGGAGACAAAAGGACTATGCAAACTCATTGAGCTACTATGAACGAGCGGTGAAAATAAGGCCGGAAAATAGCAATGATCGGTTCAATCTTGGATTGGCCTATGCCTTGACAGAGAACAAAGACGACGCATTTAAGACACTTATGGCAGTCAAAGCAGAGGGCACGGTCAATATCACCAACGTAGGAAACAATCCTGCTGCAGCATTTCTCAAAGACGATCCAAGATACAAGCAGCTTTTCCCAACACTCGAAGAATATGCTGATCCTTTTGTCGAGGAAGGTGCAGAGATCATTCATGACTGGAGCGGCGAAAACGAAAACGATCAGTTTGGTTGGATAGGTAGAAACATAGGCGACGTGGATGGTGACAGTATCATGGATCTCACCACTTCTGCGCCTACAAGCAATGAAGGCGCGGCCAACGCAGGTAAAATCTACGTTTTCTCTGGTGCTACAGGCGAATTAATATGGTCTCACGCCGCAAAAGAAGCTAAAGGTCAACTTGGCATGAGTATAGAGGCTGCCGGAGATGTAAACGGCGACGGTATTCCAGATGTGGTCGCCGGGGCTCCTTATATCAACAAAGCGTTGGTCTTTTCTGGTGCCGATGGTCAGGTGATTTACGAATGGTCAGGAAAAGACAGCAAGGGAGCGTTTGGAATTGGTGTACGGGGAGTTGGAGATGTAAATCAAGACGGACGAGCTGATGTTCTTGTTAGTGAGCCTTATCAAGTATGGGGAGGGCCGTTTAATAGCGACAAAATAGAGCATGCCGGAAAAGTATATTTGTACTCAGGAGCAGATGGAACTGTACTTCAGGAGTGGGAAGGTGAGCGTATTGGCGATGGATTTGGAGCTGCCATTGGAGGAAAAACTTCTGATGGACAATCCCTCTTGATCATAGGGGCACCAAGTGCGGGAGCCAGCAAAGGAGGCAAGGTTTATGTCTATAAAGGAACTAAGCAGTCTTCTTTTTTCACAATAGATGCAGACGAGACTGGAAGCCAATTAGGAGGTATGTTTTTATCCGTAGTCGGGGATGTCAATGGTGATGGCATACCAGATGTATATGCCTCAGATTTCGCTAATACTGCTTTAGGAAGATCTACTGGACGAGCCTATATCCATTCTGGGTCGGATGGTAGCGCGCTCTTAGTATTAACTGGAGAATCTGCCGGAGATGGTTTTGGTATTGGAGTGGCTGATGCGGGAGATACAAACTACGATGGTTTCGATGACTTGGTCATTGGAGCATGGCAGCATGCATCGGCGGCTCCATCAGGAGGAAAGGTCTATGTCTATTCCGGTAAGGATGGCTCTATCTTGCGGACACTGACCGGAAAAGTGGTAGGAGAGACCCTGGGTTTCGATACCACAGGGTTAGGAGATATAAACGGAGATGGTAAAATAGATTTACTCCTTACATCCGCCTGGAGTGCGATTAATGGTACACGCTCGGGCAGAATGTTTGTGGTGGCAGGTAGATAATTGCATTGATCCTAATCTTGGGAAATGGGATTGTTACAAGGATCATGATATCTTGCGTTTCTAAATCATTGTGATTCATCCATGCCCCAAAAGAGCATTAATTTATTTGATCAGCCATTTCCTGATTTGCTGGAGAGAATCAGAAATTCTAAGTTGGCCTATGGCTATGATTATCGCAAGCATGTTATCGAACTTGGATTGGGATCGCAGGAAAGCGTAGGCTATCTGCGACTTCCTTTGCATATGTCGTTGCAGTCAGATTTATTTTTACAGCCTGATCCTTCACGTGTGCTTTACCTCAGTATTGAATCTGGAAATGCCGCAATCATAGTTATGGAATCCAAATCAGCAGTTTATCATACTACCTTTTCGGCATATATGACGCGCAAAAAGCAAGGGGTAAGCCAGATCAAATATCTGAATAAGAAAGGGAAATCTCGTGCTGGATCTCGCGTTAGACTAGCCTCTACCATAGAGTTCTTTGAGAATATTAATACGTCATTGACGAAGCTTCTTGATGAATATCAAATTGACCGGATAGCGATGAATTGTAGCCCAACGCTCATTCCATATCTTTATAATTCTAAGGTGACTTGTCCATTTGATAAGAAGGATGATCGCTTATATAAAATCCCATTGCATATTCAGCAATCCAACTATACGCAATTAGAAAAAGCAATTAAGAAATTGATGGCACCTACTTTATTTTACGACGAGCAATATGAAAATCAGCTCAGTGAACTCACATTGGCTTAGTATTGAATTGAGGTCTGAGATTTATGACACTTTGTTTTGCTCGATAAGAGCTATTTTCTCCAAATTTTCTTTGAGTCTATACTTGATCCCGATATTGGGAGGAATGGAAATCTGTAGGCTAAACTCATGATAGTAATCATCGCCAATACTTAGTCTGTCTTGAATGGATAATGCGGATTCCAGTGCTTTTAGGATCAGATTAAACATGTTGCGAGATTTATAAAGCTGCAATTTTTCATCATGTTCCTCTTTGGATATTTCTTTCACCTTTAGCACATCGATTTCTATGGTAGGGGGAATCGACACCCCGACTCTAAGCTCAGTGGTCTTATAGCCAAACTCTTCAAGTATTGGCAGCAGAGAGATGATTTCATTGGTAAAATCCAAAACCTTGTTTTTGGCTTCGGTACCCATATTTCCAATTTTACTAAGTCCGCTGTTGAGCTTAGATACAGCATCGCCATATACAGACTTTAGCGTTTCTGGTGATTTGTTGATTCCGTCTTTTACTTTACCGATGAGATTCTTCATATATTATTCTTTTCATCAAAATAATAAAAAGAATACAGAGTTGAGGACTGGAATCTTAATTCTCTTAGAATGAGCACTTTGTTGATTATCATCAAGGGACTTAAAAATCCCCACTGGCTCCACCACCGCCGAACTTACCATCGCCTTTCCGTAACACACTTTCGGGCTCCTCGATATCTTGCGGCCCTAATGTTTGTGAGGCTACCAATGCTACGAGGTCTGTATTGTCCCATTTGCCTTGAACAATTTGTTCCCGAGTGAAGCCGTATGGACTGGTTTTTAGGTATTTAATCAATGCCAATGAAATCAGTATCAAAAGGCCACCACCGACAGTCATGGTCACTTCTAAGGGAGCCAGGCTGTAATAATACTTAATTGTGAATATAGATAGTGCTATGGCAAGCAAGCTCATACGAATGAACAGCACCGACCTTTGACTAATGCCCCAAACTAAATAGGCTATAGGAGTAATAAAGGTAAGACCGTAGAAAACAAACGCACCAGGGATGTCTTCTCCACTGGAGAGATCCATACCCATCATTTCTATACTCAGTTCTCGTACTACAAAATAATTTCCACCTAGATAAACAAGTAGCAAAGCCAAGCTATCGAAAAGAATAAAATGATCCTCCCAAAGTAGGTAGTCAACCTTCTTTTGAATCTGCTGGCTCAGCAAAAACAAGGCTGCAAATACAATTATGATAATAAATGGGAGTATAAACAAATACGGTTCAAATGTCAGAAACAGAATGGCCGTCAAACATAAAGTCGCGACAAGCAGCGATAGCAGATCCATATATCTGATCGTACTGATCGATGCAAGCAGCATGGCTATGATCCAATAGACTAGTGCAGAGCTGTGATCAAACCCCAATAGCCCGAAGTAAATGAAAGAGAATCCTGCGTAATATCCCGCTTCTGTAATCCCGGACTTATAGTGTTTCTTAGAAATAATCATAGAACGATCTGTAAAAGCCAGGATAATTGCTCCTACAATGAAGATCACAATACGAATGGTGGCCATGCTTTGATTAGCTACGAGCAATATTACAGGTCCAAGTACGGTTGTCAGTCCGAAATAAGTGGCAATAAAAAGTAGCACTCTCATGAAAATACTTGGAGAAAACAACTCAGAACTGTAGCCAGCCTGGATACCTTTCCACTGATCTTCTTTAATCAATCCAGCGGCAAACCATGTCTTTGCTTTTGCTATGACAAGCTTCTTTTTTACCTCGCCTATGGGGTAGGCTATTAATTTATCAATCATTTGAAAAGTGGTTTCGGTTTTTGACTAGTAAGATGACTCCGCCAATCGCACTTATTGGAAAATAATAGAAATACAGATCGGCATCGATACCAATTGAGATGAACAGATAGGTAAAGGCGATATAACCGCTAATAGACGAATAGAGAAAGAATAGGAATTCTTTCTGTCTCCAACAGTAGTACCCTACACACATCGCAAAAAATAAGAGCGAGAAAGCTATAAGTTCCTCATTATCAGAATCAAACATCAAAGCGAGTGCTCCGAAATAGATCAGAAAAAAACCGAAATTATGATAAGTGAATTTGAAATGACTTTTGATGCCGTTGTGTGCCAGGAAGTAGCCCGATACAAGCAACATGATTCCAAATCCCACACTGATGACATAAATATTGAAGCCTTCCAACAACTCTCCGCTGGACCAATCTACTGGAGACAACGTGAGACCTATGGCCGCTGCGAGAGCTGTAATTCCCATAGAAAGGACCATTTTATTGTCGTATCTATAGGCAAGAAATAAAAACAACAGACCACTCAGTAGTGAAGTCCATCTGACAAGCAACTCAACCAGATCATAGTAGACTTGTATATAGGTGAAGAGAGAGACAATTAACAGTGCCACTAGTACCAGGACATAGTCGAAATAGAAATGCTCGACCTCCACCACTTCCGGTGCGTATGGTTTTGATTTTTTGTGAATATAAACTCCGGCCACTATGATACTCAAGGCCAATAGGCTCATGAGTGCCAGATGTCCAATATCACTCATATTTTGATAAATAATGTAGCCGATCCCTGCTGTGAAAAGCATGATGCCCAGGTACAGTATCAATCTGAGTTCAAAGTATAAGGAGATGATTTTGCGCCGATTTAGCGAGTCCAAAAGCTGATATTGCTCCTTTTCGATGTGGTTTTCATCGAATAGTTGCTGGTGTAGGTTGTCCATATTAACGCTCAAGATAAAATGAAATAATCAATTCGCAAATCATAGAGTTGTGCCATACCAGAATATAAATACTCGCTATAGCTTATTAGCCAAGTAGAGCATTGACATTCATACGGTAAACCTTACCGATCGGAATCTGATGTTTTCCAATCGTGATGCGATTGCCTTCTATCGTTTCAATGTGCCGGGAGGCGACAGCAAAAGATTTATGCACTTGCAAAAAAAGGCCGGTAGGCATCATCTCCAGCACATCTGAGATTTTGGCTCTGGTCAGGATCATATCATTGGTAGAATAGACTTTTGTATAGTTACCAGCGGCCTCCAAATAAAGTAAGTCCTGCAAATCAACCTGCGTATATTTCTTGTCTCCTCGCAGAAAAATACGCTCTATGGTGTTAGACTTGTGCTCAACGGATGGCTTAAGTTGGGAAGTAGTACTAATTGCCTTGTTGACAGCCTTTACGAGCCGTTCAAAGCTGAAAGGTTTCAGGAGATAGTCAATCACATTTAGCTCAAAGCCTTCGAGCGCATGCTCGCTATAAGCCGTCGTTACGATCACTTTGGGTGGTGTTGTGAGTGTTTTTAGAAAGTCAAATCCCTTGAGCTTAGGCATGTTGAGATCAAGAAACATCAAATCTACTTCGTGACCATTCAAATAATCTAGTGCCTCCAGCGCGTCATAGCAGTTTTTCTGCAAGATCATATTGGGAAGCAAGTCGCAGTATCCTTCTATGATTTCATGAGCTATCGGCTCGTCATCTATGATTAAATATCTTATCATTTAGTCTGAAGGGTCAATTGTGCCTTGAATATATCACCATTTGATGAATAGGACAATACATGTTTTTTGGGATACACCAACTGTAATCTTCTCTTTAGATTTTGAAGCCCAATACCAGGAGAGTCTTCAATCTGACCTGGATCGAAATTGTTTTCTATCGCAAAACTAATTTCATTTTCACCGGCTATCAGATGTAGACTGACGTAGGCATTCTCCCTTAGATTTTCTACGCCATGTTTGAAGGCATTTTCTAATAATATAATGAAGAGTAATGGCATAATTTCCAGACCCTCATGCTGAATATGAAGGTTGACCTTAATGTCCGTATGCTTATGATATCGTGCCCTGTGCAACTCGATATAGTTTTGAATGTAGCTCAGTTCCTCCTCAAGAGTTACCCATTCTTTCTGACCCTCATAGATACTGTAGCGCATGAGATCAGATAGTTTGAGTACCATTTCTTTGGCCTGATTTGCATCCTTGTCTATCAAGCCATATAGGTTGTTGAGCGTATTGAAAAAGAAGTGTGGACTCACCTGACTTTGAAGGTGTTGTATCTCAGTGCTTGCTTTTTCCCTTTTCTGAGAAAGAGAAATCCCAATACGGCGAAATAGCCAGCGTGCCGCCCAGTAGGTGAGTAGCACACAATAGATGAAGACAGCAAAAGAGAAAAATGGTTCCTCTAATATCTCTTCGGAGAGCACAAGTAGGATGCCCATTCCTATGGTAAATACCCAATACGAATATTGCCTAATGAAGCCTTTACTTGTCTCTACTATTGATTTCATACTCAATATTAGCTAAGTATCAGACAGCAGACAAAGAAGTTGATGAACTACCAGCAGATGAGTATCAACTGATTCAAAAAAGGGATAAAGTCATTTGGACTCGATCCAATAATTGTGTATCCCCAATTCTGTGTGGTTTGTCACTATTTATTTCTAGTCACTCGCAATGATTCTAGGTTTGATCCCAAACAAAGTCATAAACAATGAATAATCTTATCATTTCGAACCTATCAAAGACCTATGCCAACGGTGTCAAAGCGTTGGACAATGTTTCACTTCAGATACCTACGGGTCTTTTTGGATTGCTTGGTCCAAACGGAGCAGGGAAGTCATCGCTCATGCGCACCTTGGCTACACTGCAAGAAGCGGACGGAGGTACAGTCATGCTCGGAGACACAGATGTACTGACTCAAAAAAATGAGGTACGCCAGATGTTGGGCTACCTGCCTCAGGAGTTTGGGCTCTATCCTAAAGTCTCCGCAGAAGTCTTACTAAACCACCTGGCGGTGCTCAAAGGATTGATTGTAAGAAAAGAGCGAAAAGAGATCGTAAAAAACCTACTGCATAAAACCAATCTGTACGAACATAGAAAGAAGAATCTTGAGGGATATTCGGGAGGAATGAAGCAAAGGTTTGGGATCGCGCAAGCCTTGCTCTCCAACCCTAAGCTAATCATAGTGGACGAACCTACCGCTGGACTCGATCCAGCAGAGCGAAACCGATTTCACAATCTACTCTGCGAACTTGGTGAAAATACCATTGTGATACTATCTACCCATATAGTAGAAGATGTAAAAGAATTGTGTACTCAGATGGCAGTGATCAATCGTGGGCGTGTGTTGCTCACAGGACGACCTGCAGATGCCATAGATCAAATAAAGGGAAAAATATACAGCAAAGAGATCGCTAAAACCGAATTGGAGAGCTATCACAAAAAGTTCAATGTAGTGGCCGAACGGCTGTATCTGGGCAAGCCAATCATACATATTCATAGTGAGATAGATCCAGGAGGCGGATTCAAATCAGTTGCGCCCTCACTTGAAGATGTTTATTTCTCGCAAATATTCGGAAAAAAGCGGGGCTAAAACAGAACAAAAATCAAGACAAGGCACGACTGCAAGATCATCTCAGTCCAAGCCATTTATTACACTCACTGACAATACTAAACGAAATCACATCATGTTATTTGAAATATTCAAATTTGAAATTAAATACCGGGCAAAACGACCAGAGACCTATCTCTATTTTATTATAGTCTTACTCTTTGCTGTCGTAGCCGTAGACTTTATTTTCCATGGAGAAGAACTGGCTCCCCTCAAAAGAAACTCTCCTTATGTGATCGCACGAGTAATGGGAATAGTCTCCGCATTGTTTATGATCATCTCATCCATGATTATGGGTGTGCCAGTGCTGAGAGACTTCGAACATCAAATGGAGTCGTTGTTATTTGTTAACCCCATCAAAAAGAGGGACTATCTGTTAGGCCGTTTCATTGGTTCATTTGTAGTGCTGGTCGGCATCTATTGTGCGCTACCGCTAGGTATGATGTTGGGAGATCTACTGTTTTGGAAGGAGAGTAGCAGTTTGCCATTTCATGTGTGGGCGTATCTTCAGCCCTTTGTCTTTTTGATTTTACCCACGCTCTTTTTTGGTGGGTCTATATTTTTTGTGAGTGGAGCGCTAAGTAGAAAACTCATCGTGGTATATACTCAAGGTTTCTTTTTTTTACTGGTTTATATGTTTGCTATAAGTCTGGCTATAGGTGCTGATGATCTGTTTTATACAGCATTGGTAGAGCCTTTTACATTTCAAACCTTAAGAATAGCCACTCATGAATGGTCCATAGAAGCACGGCAGACAGAATTGATCGTCGTGGAGGGAGTACTTTTATACAACAGGCTGATTTGGTCTGGAATAGGTTTGGTCGCTCTGCTCATTGGATTTAATAGGTTTCAATTTAGTACAGTTCGTGCACGTAAATCGGGCAAAGCTCAAGCGTACATGGAAGACGAGCGGTCAGATCAAGCTAGTGATTCATTAGTGCTGCCAAATCCTACGCAAAGATTTGATCCATGGGCCCAACTACGGCAGTTGTTGCATCATTCGATATTCGGTTTTATGTCTGTGGTCAGGGAAGTGCCTTTCTGGGCAATAGTCCTTTGTGGAATGGGAACATTGGTGCTCAACTCCTTTAATCTGGGCACCGTCCACGGAGTAAACAGCTATCCGACGACCTTTATCCTGGTAGGTGAACTGTTTGAACTTACCGTTTTGTTTTTTCTCTCCATTATTATTTTCTATTCAGGAGAACTCATTTGGAAAGAACGAGAATTGAAAATGAGCGGGGTTTATGACGCCTTGCCCATGTCAGACTTTGTGAGTTTCGCTGGCAAATTTATTGGATTGATGATGGTATGCGCCTTGCTCATTTTGACTTTGATTCTGGCCGGAATGATTTTCCAATCCGTCAATGGATATTTCAAATATGAGTTGGACGTATACTTAACAGGGTTCTTTGTGGAAATATTTCCATTCCTGTTTTTACTCTCAGTCCTGTCGTTCTTTTTTCAAGCCCTGATCAATCATAAATTCTTGAGCCACTTGGTGGTCTTGATATTTCCAGTAGTGATCACGCTTCCGCTAAAACTGTTGGGCTGGGATCACAGCTTATATTCTTTTGGCGGTTCTGGGCTGTCCACTTATTCCGATATGAATGGCTATGGACATTCCATAGAAGGCTTCGTTTGGTCCAAAGTGTATTGGATCTCATTTTCAATTGTATTACTGGTGCTGGCTTCTGTTTTTATCGTCAGAGGCATAGAGACTTCGTGGCGAACAAGATGGCATCAATCAAAGTCTCGAATGACGTCATCATATGTCCGATCTTTGAGTCTGATCATGGGTATTTTCATCCTTACAGGAGGTTATATTTTTTTCAATACCAATATCCTGAACACTTATTCAACCAGTGCTTCAAAAATTGCCTACAGGGCAGACTATGAAAAAACATTGAAACCCTTGACGGAATTGCGACAACCAACTATTGCGGAGGTGAAAATGGAGCTGGAGCTGTATCCTGCCGCCAGAGATTTTACAGTCGAAGGATCTTATTTATTGGTCAACCACAGCAATAGCTCTATCGAGCAAATTCACATTCAAAAATATCCAGATGATCAAATGAATATCAACTATTTGGAGTTCGACAGACCGGTGAATTCAGATTTTACTTATGATAATTATGGATACCTAATCTATCACCTGGAGAACATGCTGGCTCCGGGGGACTCTATTCTGATGTCTTTTAAGCAGACCTATAATACAGCAGGTTTTACTGAGGGATCGACATCAATCGTTGTTAACAATGGGACCTTTCTAGAAAACCTTCATTTCCCAACCTTGGGATATCAATATGATATTGAATTGGACGACGAATCCGATCGCCGTACGCTGGGCTTACCACCAAGTACGGGACTGGCAGATCGCATGGCGAACAGCACAAAGTCAAATAATGCACTCAGTAATTCAGATAATCAGATCAAGTTTGAAATGATCATAAGCACCGATTCCAGCCAGACCGCAGTGACATCAGGACAACTGTTGGATCAGTGGATAGATGGATCACGTAGCTTTTTTCATTACAAAATGAATAAACCAATGTCCAATTTCTATTCAGTATTGTCTGCCGAATACCAAAGCATTTCAGATCGGTGGAGCGAACCAACCTTGGATAATTCGGTCGATCTTGAAATATACTATCACAAAGGGCATGAGAACAATTTGGGTCGTATGATGAAAGGAATGAAAAGTGCGCTGAGCTATTATTCTGAAAATTTCGCGCCCTATCCCTATGAGCAATTACGAATCGTTGAGTCACCTATTTACAAAAATAGAGCGCAATCATTTCCAGGTATGATATCTTTTTCAGAAGGCGTTGGATTCATATTGGATATCAATGACGAAGCAGACGTAGACATGGCATTTTATATTGCAGCACACGAGGTGGCACATCAGTGGTGGGGGCATCTCATCCATCCTGCGAAAGTTAAAGGCATGGACATGCTCTCCGAATCTTTGGCTCAATACTCAGCATTGATGGTGCTCAAAAATGAGTATCCAGAGGAGAAAGTCTACCAGCTGCTCAATCAACAAGCAAACAAGTATCTGAAAAGAAGAACAAGTGAAAAAAGCCTTGAGAGACCCCTGATAGAGGTGGATTCAAATCAAGAATACATCTATTACAGCAAAGGCCTGGTAAGTCTTTTTACACTACATGACTTCATTTCTGAAGACAGTGTAAACAGCGCCCTTTCAAGTTTTATCAAAGATTGGAATAGTTTTGATGGGGCTATTAAATCTACGACTGACAATTATCCAACCGCCGCAGATTTAATGCCATATCTACGCCATGTGACACCTGATAGCCTTCAGCATGTGGTGGATGGTCTCTTTGAAACAGTGACTCTTTATGAACTCGAAGGTTTGGAGGCCGAGGTCATGGATCAGCAGGGTGATAGCTTTGAAATCGGTGTTTCCTTGGATCTCCAAAAGCAAGTTATCGATAGCGTTGGTACATTAGTGCCGGCCCTTGTGAATGACTGGATAGAAATAGCTGTTTTTGCCAAGGATATAGAAGGTGAGGCTCAAATCATTTATCTGAAAAAACATTTGCTTACAAGCAACAAGGTCGAACTGTCCATTACAGTTGATCAACCGCCATACAGGGTCAGGATAGACCCGTTTAACAAAATGATGATCAAAAACGCTAAGAAAAATGAAGTTAGGCCTAAGGTGTTATTAAACTGAGTGTTATGATCTTCAGCGATGATTGGTATCAGTGTCCGTGCTAGTTGCCCGATTCAATCAAGCGCTCGTAGGTGCCATCATCGAAAATCACCTGATAATCAGAGTCGAATAGGGTAGGCCTCAAGTAGAAATCCGTAGAAATCAATTGGGCTCCTGAGGCTTGAGCACTGGCAAACCGGGTAAGATCGTTGGCGCGTGCCTCAATCGTTTCGGAGTCAGTAAGAGTCCTGACGATGTAGCCTTTACTGACCAAACGCTGAATGTCATCAAATCTGGTAAGCGGGTTACTGGCCATAATAATAGCCGCTTCAGGATGACCCTCCGGCTTGTTTACAAATAAGGTGGCGTTGCGCAAACCTGGAAATTCTTCCAGATACCGGTTCGTTTTGGTTTCATTTTCATTCAGAATGAAAAGTAGCTTGCCTTTAGATTCGTCCAGACTGGGCCAGCCGTGATCAAGCATGCCTTGCTCCAGTGATTCAGCGCCACCCCGAATCTGATCGGGTAGGATCAGGTGGTCTGATGAGAATATCTCATTTATTTCGGTGTCTATAGTTGCGATTGCTTCTTGGGTAAATGGAAGAGGGTCGATGGTCATTTCGATCACATCATCTTTAGCCTCGATCAGTATAAATATTGGCGTATGATCCGGGTTGGCATCCGACCAATTCTTGAGTGATATTAGAGCGTCCTTAAACAACAAGTGATGACTTCTAAAATCCACATCTTGTACATGGAAAAGCTTGAGTCCGGGCTCTTGCAGTTTACCTTCTTCATCATAGGGCAACGGTGTATTTCCTGAGGCAATGACGATATCAAGACCCTGTGGATTGGTGTATCTGCCGCCCTCCGGATCATAGTATAAATCAAGTTCGAGATTTCTAAGTCCCAAATTCAATTGTGCTTCTAATGAGATATGCTCATACTCGAGGCTTTCAGCTAGAGATCTAGTAGTGATTTCTGCTACATAGTCCAGGAGTGGTTGTTCTATGGCTTGCTTATAACTGTTGTGACTACCAATGAGTTGGATTTCATTCAGCTTAGTTAAGCTCTGGTTAGAATCCGAATCATCCACACATCCACAATAAATTACTGTAGATATTAGAGCCAATAGCTGAATTTTATTTATGCTCATCACCCCGGGAAATTCACTCGAATCTTTTTCACTACCCAAAAATACAAAAAGAGAGTAAGAGGTATATGGAATCTGCTCGCTATTGGGTCAATCGTGCTGTTCGATTCCATTGGCCAATGAATTCCTATCAGCCAATATTTTTGGTAGTGCATTTTACTCGTTTTGTCGAGAATATTTGGACATCCGTCGAATGTATGGTTATGTTATTAGTATGCGCGCATACTTTGAGCTACATTAGCATCAGGTTAGGTTGGTTTAGGGTTACGTGAGGACGTAACCCTTCTTTTTTTACACAGATTTAGACTTCGGCCTCTTCCACAATTCTTTCAAATCTGAATACCTCTTTCGAGTAAGTCTTTATGTTTTCCGGAGTTACTGCAGATTACATATGAGCAAGCACCATAGCTGCAATCACCAGCATCAAAAAATGATACGAGGTATTGATACCGAATAGTTTCCAGGACTTTTGCTCCCAAGCTACAGCACCGAGATCCATAGGTAGATAAAATCCCATCCAGGTGAAAAATGCAGCCATCATGGCATTGGCAGCAGCAGAAACTTCAGATGGAGGCAGTCCCCAGGTCACTGGATTCCAGGCTGCCATATTATGTGCAAAAACCCAGGCGAACAAAAAGTTGCCTATCACCATGAAAATCATTCCTTTGGCCATAGCCCTGCCAGATGGTTTTTGATTAGGGTCAAACCCCATTTCTTTCGCCCAGGCTTTCCCAAAAAGCGGAGTATACCAAATGAATCCGAAAAAGAAGTTGGCAACTACGGCCACCAATACGGCTACAATACTTACATTAATATCAGGCATAACAATTTAGTTTAGTTGTGAGCCTCAAATGTAAAATCAAATCGAATGTCCGCTGGAGGGCATTGTTGACATCTTTACGGGTTGATAGTGACATGGCCGCCGTATATCTTTGATTTAATATTTTATTCTATTTATGAAACATATATCCGTCATAGTACCAGAAGGCCCGGTAGTGCTCAGCAGTATCGTAGGTACATTCAAACTATTTGGTCAAGTCAATAATTTTCTCGCAGCACAAGGTTTGCCTCCTTGCTATAAGATTCAACTTGTCGGACTCAATCATGAAACACGACTCTATGAGGGGCTTTTTACCATCAATCCTCATGTCACTATAGATCAGGTCAAAAAGACAGATTTGGTGGTAGTCACCACAATCATGGGGGACATGCAGGAGTCCCTGGCACTCAACAAAGACTTTGTACCTTGGATCAATGATATGTATCGGGGTGGAGCAGAAGTGGCCAGCCTATGCATGGGTGCATTTTTACTGGCCGACACAGGATTGTTGGATGGCAAGCGTGCCACTACACATTGGATTGGTACCCAGCAATTTCAAGACATGTTTCCTAATGTCTTATTCCAACAAGACAAGATCATCACGGATGAAAAGGGTACTTATACCAGTGGTGGGGCTTTTTCGTTTTTAAATCTGCTCATTTATTTAATAGAGAAATACAACGGTAGGGATATGGCCATCCTATCCAGTAAACTATTTGAAATAGATATTGACAGGTATAATCAGTCAGAATTCGTCATTTTCGAAGCGCAAAAAGGACACGGCGATGACACCATTCAAAAAGCTCAAGATTATATTGAATCGAATTTTTCTAACTCGATTACTATTGATCAAATGGCCGATGTCGTATCGCTGAGCCGGCGCAATTTTATTAGGAGATTTAAAGCTGCCACACAGAATACTCCCTATGAATATGTACAAAGAGTAAGAGTAGAAGCTGCTAAAAAATCTCTGGAACGTACCACGCAGAACGTGAGTGAAGTCATGATGGAGGTGGGATACTCAGACAGTAAGGCTTTTAGAGGTGTATTTAGAAAGCTCACAGGCTGCTCACCAGTCGAGTACAAAATGAAATATAATAAGTACTCTTCTAAGGTGAGTGGGTCAATCGAGGTTATTACTAATTAAACAAATGATTAAAATATTTGTTTAATACTTGTATTATCATTTATTTTGCCACTCCTAAAGGGTAATGATGAGCACAAACGAGTCTACAGAGGAGAAAATAAAGGCATCAGCCAAAGTGATTTTTATGCAAAAGGGATTTGCTGCTACTAAAACGCGGGACATTGCGGAGCATGCAGACATCAACCTTGCCCTGGTCAATTATTATTTTAGGAGCAAGGAAAACCTCTTTCAACAGATCATGATGGAAAGTATGCAAGGCTTTTTCTCTAGTATGATGAAAGTATTCTTTGACGAAGCTTCTTCCTTGGATGAGAAGCTCAATACATTGGCTTCTGCCTATATAGATATGCTGATTAGTCAGCCCAACATGCCCTTGTTTATACTAAATGAGCTCCAATCCAATCCTGAGAAGTTTGTGAAAAAAGTATCTGCTGGTGCTCATCTAAAAAATTCTGTGTTATTCAAACAAATCATTGAGACACTGGGACCTGATAAAAGTGCTAAGCTCAATCCGGTGCATTTGTTTATGAACCTCATGGGGTTGATTGTTTTTCCTTTTATCGGCAGGCCGATGTTTCATTTTGCTATGGGGGTAGAACAGAAAGAGTTTAATAAAATGATGCAAGAACGTAAAGAGCTAATTCCAATATGGATTAAGGATATGATTTCAGCCTAAAAAAATTTGATTTTAAATTAATCAAATGATTAAAACAAAAATATTAAAATGATATGATAACATCGCAAAAAATCAAATGGATACTGAGTATGCCATTATTCTTATGGTGTTTGAACCTCCTGGGGCAAGGCCAGCAATTGCTACATCTGGACAGCTGTTTGATCCGAGCAGAGAATAATTATCCACTTATCCGGCAATATGACTTGTTGAGCAAGGCACATGATTTTAATATGAGCAATCTTCAAAAAGGGAAACTACCTCAATTGATGATTAGCGGTCAGGCATCTTATCAGTCTGCCGTTACTTCACTGCCCACGGCAGGGTCACCAGTATTGAGTAAGGATCAGTACAAATTATATGGTGAAATCGTGCAGCCACTGACTGATCTGATGGTCATCAATCATCAGAAGAAAATAGCACAAATCGGTCATGAAATAGATCAACGACAGGTCGAGGTACAACTCTATGATATAAAAGAAAGAGTGAGTGAGTTATTTTTTGGTATTCTGCTGCTGCAAAATCAGCAAGCTCAAATTGAACTCACTCAGCGTAATCTGGAATCTGGTTTGAAAACGATAGCCGCCGCAGTGACGCATGGTACAGCGCTTAAAAGTAGTGCGGATCTGTTGAAAGCTGAATTGCTCACGCTGCAGCAAAAAATGACAGAGATTCAAGCGGCTAAATTGGCTTATTCAAAAATGCTCGGGCTTTTCGTTGATCAGGAATTGAGTGTAGAAATATTGCTCGTCACTCCACAGGTGATTGCTCTCGAATCTACGATTAATCGACCAGAGCTGAGTCTATTTGATGCTCGGAGTCGAGCGTTTGATGTGCAAAGTGAGTTGATCAATAAAAACAACCTACCCAAGTTCAACCTATTTCTACAAAGTGGGTGGGGTAGACCAGCGCTCAATTTTCTAAGTAATGATTTTGAGCCTTTTTATATCGGTGGACTGCGACTTTCCTGGAGGCTGTCAAATTATTATAGTTCATCCGGACAAAAGCAAATCTATGCATTGAATCAGCAACAAATCGATACAGAACGCTCAACATTTCTATTCAATACCAACCTGCAACTAAATAGCCATTTCATCGAAATTGATAAAATGGATCAATTGATCCAGCAGGATGAGCAGATTGTTGATTTGCGAGAGCAAATCATCTCCACTGCCAAAGAGCAACTGGCTCAGGGTGTGATCACCTCTAATGATTACAAATCAGCCGTTCTTGACGCCGATCAGGCACGGCAAAAAAGATTGTTTCATGAGATCGAATTAATAAGGATCAAAAATAGATACAAACTCACTTCAGGAAATTGATAAATCTTAAGGCAATGAATAAGAGCATACAAATAGTAAACATTATAGTATTTCTGGCCTACACGGGCTGTGAAGACAAGTCAAATGCATTCGATGCTACAGGCAGTTTTGAAGCCGTAGAAACAATCATTTCTGCCGAAGTTTCAGGGACTTTAATGCAATTCAATTTGAAAGACGGACAGACAGTAGAGCAAGATGCAGAGGTGGGCTACATCGATACCACACAGCTGCACCTGAGCAAGAAACAGGTACAAGCTCAAATGGAAGCCATACTCAGCAGAAAGCCTAATATATCGGCTCAGCTCTCAGCCTTGAATGAAAAGCTAAAAGCGGCAGAAATTGAGGCTGTGAGAATAAAAAACCTGATTAGGTCAGACGCTGCCACGCCAAAACAGCTCGACGATATACAGGCGGAGATAGAAGTGATCAAAGGCAACATCAGAGCGCAGAAATCTACCTTAAACAACAATACCCTAAGCATAGACCGGGAAATAGGACCACTTGAAGTACAAATTGAGCAGATCAATGATCAGATCAAAAAGAGCCTGTTAAAAAGCCCTATGCATGGAACGGTTTTAATGACTTATAGAGAGCAACATGAACAAGTGTCCAGAGGAATGCCTATTTATAAATTAGCTGACATGGAGCAAATGACCTTAAGGGCATATGTCACAGGTAATCAATTGCCCATCATCAAACTAAATCAAAAGGTGAAAGTATACACTGACGATGGCGAAGGAGGATATAAACAGACTGACGGGATACTCTATTGGATCAGCGAAAAGGCCGAGTTTACTCCGAAAACTATTCAGACAAAGGATGAACGAGCCAATAAAGTTTATGCGATCAAAGTTCGCGTTCAAAATGATGGTACCTACAAAATCGGTATGTATGGAGAGGTTGTATTTTAATCGCGAATGAGATGGATATTCAACTGAATTCAATCTGTAAAACGTACCCTGGTGAAGACCAACCGGCTGTTGATAATATAAGCCTGAATGTAGAACAAGGGGAGTTATTCGGTTTGATCGGACCAGATGGAGCCGGCAAAACTACGCTTTTCAGAATCCTCACAACTTTGATGCTGGCAGATTCCGGTGAGGCTTGGGTCAATGGTAAAGAAGTGGTGAAAGACTACAAGTACATACGAAGCAAGATTGGCTATATGCCAGGTAAGTTTTCATTATATCAGGACCTTACAGTTCTTGAGAATTTGCAGTTTTTTGCTAATATTTTTCAAACTACAATAGAGGAAAATCACGACCTCATCAAGGAAATCTATGTACAGATCGAACCTTTTCGACATCGTAGGGCAGGCCAGCTTTCCGGAGGTATGAAACAAAAACTTGCCTTGTGCTGTGCGCTCATTCATAGGCCTACAGTGTTGTTTTTGGACGAACCAACTACTGGAGTGGATTCCGTCTCACGAAAGGAATTTTGGGAAATGCTCGGTAGGCTCAAGTCACAAGGGATTACAATTATGGTATCTACACCCTATATGGATGAGGCAGGCTTGTGTGAAAGGATAGCCTTGATTCAAGAAGGAAAAATACTCTCGGTAAACACGCCTGATATCATCCGGAGTGAATACCCTGCCCATTTATTTGCAGCCCATGCCGATGATATGGGATTGTTGCTAAAGTCACTTAGAGCCAGCGATCTGGTAGCTACAGCCAATGCTTTTGGTAGTGAGCACCACATTACATTGAAAGACAATAATGTAAAATTAAAAGAGGAATTGATCAATCAAATTTCGATTGATGGGCTTTCTATTTCTGCTATTCAGCCCAGTATTGAGGACTGTTTTATCAATCTCATGTAGAACTATGAGCATCGAAAAAGTAATATCGACACAAAACCTCACTAAAAAATTCGGCCATTTTATAGCGTCCAACGACATCTCCATAGATGTATACAAAGGTGAGATTTTTGGATTTTTGGGTGCGAACGGTGCGGGTAAAACCACGGCCATGCGCATGCTCTGTGGACTGTCTATTCCGACTTCAGGAAGTGCTACGGTCGCCGGATATGATGTTTATACCCAGACCGAAAAAATCAAAGAAAATATTGGATATATGAGTCAGAAATTTTCGCTGTACGAGGATTTGACAGTTGAAGAAAATGTTCGATTTTTTGGTGGAATATATGGAATGGCGAGAATAGAGATAAAGGCGAGAATAAAAAGCCTGCTCGAAAAACTGTCTCTCACCGGAGAAAAGGACACTCTGGTCGGTTCGTTGCCTTTGGGGTGGAAGCAGAAGCTGGCTTTCTCCGTGGCAGTATTTCACGACCCTAAGATTGTATTTCTGGATGAGCCTACAGGCGGAGTAGACCCTGTCACACGTAGGCAATTTTGGGATCTGATCTATGAAGCCGCCGATCGTGGAATTACAATTTTTGTGACCACACACTATATGGATGAGGCCGAATATTGCCATCGGCTCTCGATGATGGTGGATGGATATGTCAAAGCTTTAGACACTCCAGCTGCACTGAAACAAACCTATGGTGCCAGCTCAATGGATCAGGTATTTTACGAATTGGCTCGTGGGGCCAAAAGATCAGGTAACTAATGAAACAGCTCGGTACATTTATAAAAAAGGAGTTTCGTCATGTCTTCAGGGATAAGAAAACGCTGCTGCTTCTTTTTGGTCTTCCAGTCGTGCAAATCGTCCTCTTTGGATTCGCTTTGACCAACGAAATCAAAGATTCGAAGCTGGTCATTGTGGACTACGCCAGAGATGCAGCCACACAGGAAATCATCGAAAGATTCCGAGCCAGCGCTCACTTCGATTTGGAAGAATCCCTGTTGAGTCATTTGGAAATAGAATCGGCTTTCAAAAAGGGTAAGGTCAAAATGGTGTTGGTCTTTCCTGTCAATTTTGAGAAGGATTTGGTGCATCAGGGAAGAGCTGATTTGCAGCTGATAGCTGACGCATCCGACCCCAACACAGCAACCTCATTGGTGAATTTTGCTCAAGCAATTATCAGCGACTTTCAACAAACGAGAGCTACTGGGTCCTACGGGGTCCAAATTGTGCTGGAGACCAGAAATATTTATAATCCAGAGTTAAAAGGGACAACCAATTTTGTACCAGGTGTATTGGCACTGGTACTGCTTCTTATTTGTGTACTTATGACCTCGGTATCCATCGTGAAGGAAAAAGAGAACGGCACTATGGAAATCCTGTTGGTGTCGCCATTTAGTCCTTATATGGTGATCTTGGCCAAAGTAGTGCCCTATCTATTACTATCCATAGTCAACTTGATTTTTATTCTTGCACTCAGCGTGTTTTTGCTCGATATGCCGATCAATGGTAGTCTTTGGCTACTGATCTCAGTCAGTATCATCTTCATTATTACGGCTTTGTCGTTGGGTCTGCTGATCTCCAGTGTCACAGACTCCCAACAGACCGCTATGCTTATTTCCTTGATGGGTATGTTGCTGCCGACTATGATGTTTACCGGTTTTTTATTTCCATTAGAAAATATGCCAATGCCCTTGCAAGTGATAGCCAACTTTATCCCATCTAAGTGGTACTATATTATCGTCAAAGATGTAATGATCAAGGGCCTGGGTGTGGCTGCCATCTGGAAGGAGACCCTGGTACTGATCGTGATGACTTTTTTCTTGCTGGCTTTGAGTATTAAAAAATTTAAAATTCGACTCGCATGATGACACTCAGATATTTGCTTCAAAAGGAGTTTAAGCAGATTTTCCGTAACCCTACGCTGTTGAAAATGATCTTGGCACTTCCAATAATACAGCTGATCGTACTCCCATTAGCTGCGGATTATGAAATCAAAAACATCAATGTAGCGATCATAGATCAGGATCGATCTTCATTGTCCAGAGAGCTGGTATCCAAAATTTCATCTTCGGGATATTTTGTCCTGGTAGATTATAGTCATGACTTTGAACAGGGATTTTCCAACATCGAATCAGATCGGGCAGATGTAGTGATTGAAATTCCATTGGGCTTTGAGAAAACTTTGGTTAGAGAAAATAAGGAAAGCATTTTCTTGAGCATAAATGCAATCAACGGTACCAAAGCCTCTGTAGGTGGCGGTTATCTATCCAAAGTCACCGGTGAGTTTAATGCGCAACTTCAATTGAATTGGCAGAATCGGCAACAGACCAATTCTCAATCAATACTAATGGTAAACACTATCAACAGGTTTAATCCTATGCTCAACTATAAATTTTTTATGGTGCCCGGCATTCTCGCGATATTGGTCACCATGATAGGCGCATACATGTGTGCACTCAATATTGTGAAGGAGAAGGAGGTAGGCACGATCGAGCAGATTAATGTGACTCCAATCAAAAAACATCATTTTATCCTGGGTAAACTTATTCCCTTTTGGATAATTGGAGTGTTTGTATTTAGTACCGGTCTATTTCTGGTAGCTCGATTGATTTACGGTATTATTCCGATCGGAGATCTATTACTTCTCTATGGCTATCTCGCTTTGTATCTGGTAGCTATACTAGGTGTGGGGCTCCTCGTATCTACCTATTCCAACAGTCAGCAGCAGGCCATGTCGCTGGCATTCTTTCTTATGATGATATTTATACTCATGAGCGGACTCTTTACACCGATTGACAGTATGCCGCTATGGGCTCGTATTCTGGCAAAACTCAATCCAGTCACACATTTTATAGAAGTCACTCGTATGATCGTCATGAAAGGAAGTGGATTTAGCGACATTCGTACTCAGATACTTGCTACTATTGGTTTCGCTATTTTCTTCAACACCTGGGCTATAATCAACTATAAAAAAACGAGTTAAACTGATTCTTTATTCTGCTACACAATTTCCATGTATTTTTTAGTTTCCGGATCTAGAATTTTGGTAAGCGACTCAGAATACGTTTTGTAAATACTTTTGAACTCTAATGAGGCGTGTTCAATCATTAATTCAAGCACGGCGATAATGTTGGCTTTGGCCAATTCATTCAAATACTCCAATTGTTCTTTCTGTGAATCTGTTGGCTGGGGCAGCGGCATCAATTTTGATGATAATTTGTAAAATTTTAAATTGAATTTATCATTCAAAATAGGAGCAAACTCGTTTTTCAATTCTTCCTGACTATAATGGTCTTTGATATTGAAATCTTCAAAATTTACACTAATTGATATTTGGGTGAAATTTGGGATTTCAGAAAATAATTTGCACAGTAATTCGAGGTATTCTGATTCATGAATCCTTCGTAGATTTTTGTTAGTCATTCTTTGATCTTTGATCCATTGATTGACCTCGTTCCAAAACGTCAATCGCTCGCTAACATATTTTTTGTCGTCTACATCATGTGCTATTAGAGTGGTATAAAACTTAATTGCCTCTTCTACGGTCAGATCCTGATCATTACTTTTATAAGCTTCAATAATCCTATTCGCATCATTAGTTGTGGGTTTAAAATTATGTGATAAAAGGGTATTGAAGAATCTGAATCCAAGGTTATCAGTTGTCAAATCCAATTCCTGAGTTAAAATCGTTTTCTCAATTAGTTCAAATGGAATTGGGTCATCTTCATTTTTTCGGTTAATATAAGAGATACTGGCCTCCATTTTTTCACGAGTATGATTGCTAGGCTCGTTCAAAAGTGAAATTAGCTCTTGAGTAGTGTGTTTTCTGTGTGCGTCATTGAATACTTTTACATTTAACAACGATTGTTCAATTTCCTTTTGCTCTTCTTGGTTGAGATATGAGGATGCAATTTTATTCAAATTGGTTTTGAAGTCTTCGTCGTTATTCAATATGTCAAATATTAATCTATATCCTATTCTTATTAAGCTGTCTTTGATAAGTTTCGTTTGCTTTGGATTTGACTTAATATTAAAACTAAATTCCTTGCTAAAGACGTTTAATGTATTGCTTTTAAGGTAATTAGCGCGTGAAACAAAACTATTGTCAACCACAAATTCTACAATTGTCTCGTGATAGAAAAATTTTCTTTTTTGATAGTTTTCATTAACGAAATTGCAAATCTCCATTCTATGATTTAGTTGCAACTCCGTAATGCTGCTGGATAATTTCGCGAGCACCGCATGGCTCCATAAGCAGATGGGATGTTTTTGCTTATGGAGACTTAAAAAGGAGAGTTTGAATTGATGCTGTCGATAAAGATCAATGTCGCTTTCGACCTCCATATGAGACAAGTATTCTACATACATGATTCTGAAAATATTAGCCTGCGTCGCAAATCCAAAAGAATTCCATAAAGTAATAATGTTTTTGAATTCGCCTTCCAGCATAATATAGTCTGTGTCGATAGATGACCCTCCTTCAATTTCAAAAAGCACGCTGAGCTTTGTTCTATATTCTTTTTCGTCCAAAATTCCCGAACTTTTCAAAGTGTGCGTCAAAACCAGTCCGGAAGCTTTGTACATAAGATGTCCAATATGCCATGCAAAATGGCCATGATAATCGGCGCCCTCAAAATCATAGTTGGAGACTTCATTTTTCAATTGTACCAGAGCGTTTAAGTGGCTTTCAAAAAGATATTTCCAATTATCTGGATAGGAGTCATTTTCTAAGATCCTTTTTGTCAGGAGGTTGGTACTTGCCCAAATGGAATAGGCACAGTTCAATATGGAAAATTCATTTGCAACGAATTGATTTCTGATAATATTCGCAAGAATCTCTTTTTCATATTCAAGACTGAAGCATTGAAGACTTGTAAAACTGTTGGGTTTGTTCAATCTCACAAATGAGCTAAACATACTGAGGATTAGAGGTTCTAATTTCTGATATTCCTTTACATCTATTTCTTGAATATGATCAATCATATTTCTGAGATAGAAGTACTTGAGTTCCTGATTGTCATTATCCAAATGTATTGCCCTGGGTGAATCTGGTAGAATAGCACCAATATGATTGATTTGATTGATATAGGCTGTATCATGGTGTATCAAATAAAACTCCCATGAAAACTCTCGTAGCCTGATAAGATCATTCTGGACGTCTTTGAGAAATGGTATTGCCTTTTGAATTAAGTCAAATGGAATAACTGAATTCCCCTGTGGTGTATTACGGAGCGATTCCAAAAGTTTAAAAATCAGCTCCTTGCTATATGATTTGATAGCCCCATGTGCAGCGAGCAACTCGGGATCGTCCAGAGCCTTTCGAAGGTGCTCGTACAACTTGATCGACCAGGAAGTTTCAAGAATTAACTTTCCTTTGTTTTTGAGCCCCCAATAAACAGAGTGAAACAATTGGATTTCTTCTTCCTCAAATAATTTATGTGTAAGATTATAATCTCTAAGAAGGTCGTACAGCTTAGGACTAAATAAGAGTCTTTCTTTGTCAATTAGGTAACTACTAAAGTTGGCCTTCAATCGATCCAAATCATTATTTAAATTTTTGGATCTGGGATAGTGATTCTTGAATTCAGGCCAAATAATTTTTAGAAGAATGCTTAAATCATCACTCTTATTTGGTGGTGGATATATTGTAGATGATAATCCAGAAGCGTCGATTGGCGTGTTGGTGGAGTAAGTATTGCCGGATAGCAGAAAACAAAGTTTTAATAAATTGAAATCCAGATTAGAAATGGTTGATTCAAATGAAAACCGCTCTTCTGGATCAATTCCAACTGATCCCACCAGGTTTTTTATAGATGGGTATTTATTAGACTCTATTGGTATTTTTCCACCTCCAGAAATTAAATTATACTCAGCAATCAATCTGTTTCTTACTTTGATATCAAAGTATTGGGTCTCAAAAAAAGACAGGTTAAAATTATTGTCATTGAATTTCGCTCGGAAATTCAAAAGGCTTTCATACATAGGAGCATTGTAGTCGTATTCCAGCAATACCCAAGTCTCCCAACCGACTGTTTTTCTTTTGTATTTGGTGAAATATTTTCTAACAGTTGCTTTTGTTAAACTGTCTGCATTGGCGAAGTTGTCAACTATAATTACTCTGGGAAATGTCCCTTTTATCATGTCGGATGACAAGGACGACACAAGTCTGTTGATCTGCTTTTTTTCCCCGGGGTCACTAATAGAATTAAATATTTTTTGGTATTCATTCGATTCGTCGCCTCTGAAAAAATACCCTACGATTAAAATGGCGGCCAAAATGAGGAGAACAATTGGTAGCGGCGTACGACCTAGTACAGCCAGCACATTAAAAATGAGGGAGGATACAAAAAAACCTATTCTTTTAGGAATAATAAAATTCGTTTTTAAATAAAAATCCGACTTTAACTTAAATCTGAATTCACCCACAAGGTCAACCAGTAATGAGAATCGATTATCATTTAAAATGAGACTATGATAACACTTTTTTTTTGGAACAGAGACGCAGCTACTGACCAGATCAGCGATTTGATTACTGAGCCAGGTCATCCCATCATTTCGCTTGACCTTTACCAGAATAAGATTGCATGCTTCCTCACCAAGATTCTTTCTTAATTTTGGTTCAAATACACTTTTGAACTCAAAAGGGTCTTGGGCTTCATTTTTGAACTTTCTATGGAAGAGATGACTTAGTGAGGCGTAAAGGCTTTTTTCCGCATCCGAGTGTAGACCGATCATTATTTAGGAGTTGGTTAGTTTTAAAGAGTAGTAGGGTTTAATTGTAACCATTTAAGGTAATCAATAACTTTTAAAAATCAAGGTTTAAAAGATGTTGAAGAGATTAAGATGGTCTATATATTCAGATTTTTTAATTGAAACTAAATATTGTACAATGCTACACTGCAGAATCTGCTGACTTCACTGCAAATGTTTTTCTATAGAGGATAACTTTTACGTCTTTGCTTATAAACACATAAAAAACATGTCAAGATTTGTAATCGCTATTCTTCTAATTCTATTTTTCATTGCAAAAGCAAATGCCCAAGAATCAGAGGATAACTCTCCAACGTCCTCCAATCAAACACTGTTTGAGACCGTAGAACATCACTATGCTGACAATGACGGCGTTCGGATTCACTATGTAACCAAAGGCGAAGGCCAAGTAGTTCTTTTTGTACATGGATTCCCGGATTTCTGGTACACTTGGAGAAATCAGATGAATTCTCTCTCCAATGAATATCGGGTCGCTGCTATGGATCTTAGAGGATATAATAGGAGTGATAGCCCAACAGGAGTGGATAGATACGATTACAAGGAGCTGATCCTGGATATCGTAGCGGTGATCCAAGACACGGGAGTCACATCGGTCTGCCTTGTAGCACATGACTGGGGAGCCGGCATTGCTTGGCAAGTCGCTGCAAAATACCCCGACCTGGTAGAAAAGTTGGTTATTTTGAGTATTTCACATCCGAAGGCCGGTAATAAGAAACCTCCGGTATCTACAGGAGAAAAGCAGCCGTCGTATGCTGACTATTTCGTATCAGAAAAATTTCGAAATCAGCTGACGGAAAATTGGTTTTCCGGATGGGTCAAAGACCAGAGCGCCAAAGAAAGGTACAAAGAAGCCTTTAGACGATCTGATCCAGAAGCCATGATCAACTACTACCGAGCTAATTTCCCTACGCTGGAAAATCTTAACGATCCAGTATATGTAAACAGAAGTCGTGAACTTCCAAATTTGAAAATGCCGGTGTTAATTATTCATGGCAAAAATGATCCTTATGCACTCACTCCATCTCACAATAATACCTGGGACTATGTAGACAACGATCTCAGGATTGAAATCCTCAACAATAGTGGACATTTTATTCAGCAGGATGAAAGCGAAAAGGTAACTGCATTGATAGAAAACTTTCTTTCCAGATAATAGACACTATGTATAAGTATTTGTTTATGTGAATAATAAAATCAATAAATGATATTTTATGTAAAATTTGATTCTGCTGATTTACATTTGAATCATTCAAACAAAAAATCAGACAGTTATGCCAAGGATCAAATTGAACAGAGTGCATTGCACGCTACCAGACGAAGTCGATAAGGATGAAATGTATCTTCGGCATAAAGGTGAGAAAATATGGCCTAAAGGGGCTATTTATTATAGTGTAGACACAGGCGATGTAGCTCCAGTAAATCTGATCATGGAGGTAGAAGAAGGCTGGAATGAAATCGAGCTTTGGGATTTCGATTTTCTAAGTAGAAACGATTTTCTCGGAACCTTTAGATTCAAGGTCGACCAGACTCCTGGCTACTACACCAACTCCATGCATCTGGTAGAGAAAGGCAGCACGGCGAGTTATATTCTGGATTGGGAGATATTGAAAGAAGAACCACGGTCATTTAGTGATAATAGTGATAAATTAATTGAACAAGAAGTGTATCAACAGTAAAGTTTTCATATTGAGATAGAGTGGGCGTATCCCATACTAATGGGATATCAGGCAGCTTTGACCAGGCTGCCTTTTTTCATGCCCAATTCCTCAATAATACCACACAATCCATTGCTTAAGAACTATTGATTTTTATTGATTCTGCCGACCTCTTCTTGAGAGATTTTCTTAGTGTTAAATCCAGCGGCACCTAGTTTGCCAAAATTCCAGCTTAAGGTCACCTTTACAAATCGCCAATCGCCTTCCGAGAGATAGGTCATATACATGTTGTTGAAATTGGAATCACCAGTGAATTTGAATCTATCGAGTATATCATTGGCCCAAATCTGAACCGATAATTTATCATTAAGAAATTTTCGGCTCCAAGACACATTTATAAAAGATATAGGATTGTCGGTATACACTCCATCGACCCGATTGGACGTATATCTGATGTACGTGGCTAGCTTCATACGCCAAGGAAGATCTAAAAATTGATTGATCTGGAAGTAATACCCGGGCTTGTTATTATTCAACTGACCCCGAGTATCCGTAATTTGATGCTGGTCATAAAATCCTGCAAATAAGAAATTGGCGGAATAACTCTTATACACTACTGATTTAGAAATCGTAGCTGAATAGAGCTGCGTGTATTCCAGATTTTCTTTGACAAACGAAATGACGTTCGGGTTTGACTCATCCAATGACCTGAAGATTTGATTAACCTTGTGATTGTTATAGGTATAGTTTAGCGCCAATGACCAGGTTTTATAATTGACCTCACCAGAAATTGCATGGCTGTACTCTGGCAAGAGCCCCGGGTTGCCCCTCAACGAAACCAGCGAATCTACATACAAAACATAGGGATTAATATCTTGAAACAGAGGTCTGTTGATACGATAAGAATAAGCACCAGAAAGGCTCAAATTCTCGCTTAGCGTATGCTTTATAGACACGGATGGGAAGAGATTGAAGTAAGTCCGGCTTAGTGCCTGTACGTCCTCCGGATCATCTGTGATTCCATTCGTATTGGTCCATTCTCCTCGAAGACCGGCTACGGTTTGAGTACCGCCTTGATTCCAACTCAATTGAGCATAGCCAGCTGTGATGGATTCATCATAGCTAAAGCTATTGCTAAAATCAGGTAGCGGTGTGCTGGCACCATCATCAAGTTCGCTAAGCTTTACACGGCTATCATTGGTGATAGTGGTGCTTTTGGCGCCTATTTCCAGATTTAAGTTTTGACTGATTACTTTTTGCATATCCGCTTGCGCAGTATAGATTCGAATGTCATTGATATTGCGACTTTGTCGTAGAAGTCGGGAATCGACCATGCTTTCTCTTATGTTTTGATCTATGGTTTCGTCACGACCGAATTTGAAGTCTGCATATTGAAGATTGAATTGAAAATTGATCCCTTTGTCTGCATTGATGTAATAAAGATACGCCGTAGCCGTATTGCTACTTTGATCTGTAGTACCAAGTACCAACGTACCAATATTTAGATTTTCGGTCCCATTTACCGTGGCAATTCTGTCGTTGTTACCTTCTTTGTCAGTTATGTTTTTGGTACCTGTATAATTCACCCCAACTTTGAACTTGTCTAATAGAGTATAGGCCGCACGTAGAGAGAAGTTGTGACCAAGCTGCTGATTTTTTAGGTGATAGCGGTTGTCGGTAAAGTACTGCGACTCATCCAATAGTTCTCTGGATTGTCTAAATCGGCTACCCAAGGTTTGAGGTCTGATACCATAATTTCCCTGAATCATTAAGCGTTTGACTTTGAAGTAAACGTTTCCTTGAAAGAAGGATCTAAAATACTTGCCATAGCCAACTTCCTGAATCAGTCCTATTTTGTACCCTTCAACATTCTTTGACTTTGTGATAACGTTGATTACACCATTGCCTTCTGCATCATATTTCGCTGTGGGGTTTTCTATAATTTCGATACGATCAATTTCGGCTGATGAAAGACCATTCAATAGGGTAGACGAAGCCACGCGTTGGCCATCCAAATAGACAATAGCGTTACCTTTACCAAGAATGGCTAACTGGCCATTTCTATTGATGTCGATCTTCGGGGCGTTGCGCATGACATCCAGCGCGGTACCCGCATTACTAAGAGAGGTATTAGCCACATTTACAATCGTATTTGAGCCTTCTTTTTCCATTAGTTGCTGATTTGCGTTGATTTCAATTGTAGCGAGCATATCTGCTCTTAATTCAAAGCTGCCAATTCCTATAATTTGATTAGAATAAGGTATATTAATTAATTGAAAATGAGGCATATAACTGATGGATGTAATTTTGAGAAGCAGATCTTTTTCACTAGGAACCGCTAGACTAAATTCACCCTCCATGTACACCATTCCGGTAATGATGGTGGAGTCTTCAGGGTTGAGTATGACTACATTGCCAACTGCTATTGGCTGTTGCTCTTCGTCGACGATTTGACCTGTAACGGTGGCTAATCTTACTTCTTGAGATTTCACGACAGGAGTGAAAAGGACTGTGCTCAATAGGAGAGTGAGTACGAGTTTTTTCATAGAGATGGATTTTTATTGTTGTTTGATCTATTACTAATTGACATTCATTTTAAGGTCCTTGAGATATCGCTCTTTGATGATATCCATATGCCATATTTCATGACCGATAACAATGAATGCTGCGGCTCGTGCGGACATCGCCGACTGATTTGCCTGCCCTATGTGTTTAAGACATTGCTCATTCAGACCAATAAGCAAGCTGATTGATGCGATTCTTGTAGTTGTAAATTCATGCAAAAGCGCATGCATAGATTTCTCCGTAGCTCCGGATGGCTCATTATAGATTTGCTGATCAAAACCAGCCAATGGGGTGTCATCAAGTCTTGCAATCCTGAAGCACCTATACATAAAAATTCGCTCTGTATCTATCAGGTGTTGAAGGACCTCCTTGATTGTCCACTTGCCTGGCAAGTACCGATTATCCCATTTTTCTTCGGGAATAGATTCGAAAAATCGGCACACCGCATGTTTGCCATCCTCATATCCTTTTATGAGCGGAGTGCCGGCCGACAGCTGAGAAATATACCTGTGATAGTATGGATCATATTCATTTTTATCCAATTGATTTACATTCATTTTATGTGATGATTAGTGACTAAGCAAAGTTAGATGAGTCGACTTTCATCAACAATTAATATATTTGGCACAAATAATTAATTACCTACTATATTAAAGTATACAACAACTAAATACTTAATAATGAAAATTGATAAAACAAACTGGATTATTTTAGAAGAATTGCAAAACAATGCTCGTATGCCTTTGACAGAGCTTTCCAAAAAAGTAGATATGACATCACCAACGGTAGCTGAGCGCATCCAAAAACTTGAAAACGCTCAAATTATTGATGGCTACGAAGCCCGTTTGAATATGAGAAGTTTGGGATATCTGATGGGTGTTTTTATTTCTATCAAAATTCGATTCGGTCAGGTTCAGGCTTTTGAAGAGTTTATCCCCAAGGTACCGGAGATTTGTGAATGTCATAAACTTACAGGCCATGATTGTATGCTCATGAAAGGTTATGTCCGTGACCCGGCTCACCTCGAAGAATTGAATACCAGATTGGCTGCCTACGGCGAACTGACTACTTCTCTGGTTTTAAAATCCATTGTTGAACGAAAGGTGTATTCGGAATTATACTAAACTACTGATAGTAGGATGGACGAGGAACTCTTTTTTGTCTAGCGTTGTATCCTAGCCAAATACTAATTCTTAGACTAAGTGTGCATGTCTCCCTTGATTTCATTGAATGAGACTATTTCTTAGTATATTTAGATAAAGATTCCTACATAAAATGAAGTACTTCATTGCCCCAATATTATTAATATTCATCATTGCATCATGCGAAGCGCCACCCTTCGACAAGGTCTTAGACAGCAATCAGCCTGAACTGGATACCAGATGTCAGCTTCAATTTGTGAAAAGCCAGTTGATGGGGGAGGTGAATGCCAGTTTCGAGGCGGACGGAAATACTATGGGTAACGTTATTGCCTATTCTACACCTAGCGGCATGTATGTGATCGGCAAGCACAATGGAATCAATCTGAGTTTTGGAATCCCGCGTTATACAGGACCAGGAGATTATGCAGTATCTATGTCCAACACCATTACGATTGATGTGGCCGGGGATAACAATAAAGTGATCACTTATATTGCCAACTCGGGTGTAATAACCCTACAAGAATTTGTATCTCCGACTAATGAGATATGCATGAGCGGAGTATTTTCGTTTGAAGCTTGCATTGAAGGGAAAACATCGGGAGGTGTAATTTCAGTAGTCAATGGAGAATTTGAAGCCACTATTTCTTAATGCGTCTTTTTCTATTCATCGGTAGCCTTAAATCAAAACAATTTGCAAATCTATAAGCTGATCATAAGCTACTTGTTGACCGCAATTGTATTTTTCACAGTAGACCTGCTTTGGCTTGGTCTGATAGCCAAAAAGTTCTATGATAAACAATTAGCGAGTTTCCTTGCAGACAAAATCAATTGGCCCGCAGCCATTATTTTCTACCTTCTTTTTATCATAGGTATATTCATATTTGCAATACTGCCAGCAGTAGAAAAAAGCTCGGCAGCCAAAGCCTGGACATTGGGTGCACTATTTGGTTTTTTTACTTACGCCACATACGACCTTACCAATTTGGCGACGCTACAGGATTGGCCGCTAAAAGTAGTGTTTGTTGATATCACCTGGGGTATTGTACTCACTTCCACAGTGAGCTTATCCGGTTATTATATTACAAAATGGATTTCCTAACTATCCTTTGGCACCTGCTGATCTTGCTCATGAGCTTTGCCCTAATCAACTATGGGATCGCACTAGTTCTGAAAAGAAACGACGTAGCTGATGTAAGCTGGGGCATAGGGTTTATTTTAGTTTGTCTGTACTTCTATATCAGCGGTTCAACTTCACCTCTGGCACTTCTTGTATATCTTCTGGTTGTGCTATGGGGATTTCGATTGAGCTTTTATATCGGGATCAGAAACAGCAAAAAAGAAGAGGATTTTCGATATAAAAAATGGAGAATGCAATGGGGCAAACACTTCTACTGGCGATCTCTACTGCAGGTTTTTGTCCTTCAGATGCTTATTCTATTAGTTATATCCAGTCCGATTATAGTAGCTGCTATAGCAGAGGAGTCGGCCTATTTGAGCTTACTTCAGGTGATCGGAATTGTTGGCTGGATAGCGGGCTTCATGTGGCAGGCTATAGCTGACTATCAGCTCAGTGCATTCAAAAGAAAAAATACGGGTAAAGTACTTTCCTCCGGCCTATGGAAATACTCAAGACACCCCAATTATTTCGGTGAAATTGTGATGTGGTGGAGCCTTTTTCTAATGGTACTTGAGATAGAACATGGGATATGGGCCATCATCAGTCCGGTGCTGATTACCTATTTACTCACCAGCGTTTCCGGTGTACCCATGCTCGAAGAAAAATACAAAACGAATGACGAATATCGGGCCTATGTAGATAGGACACCCTCCATTTTCCCATTCTTTAAGTAGAAATACCTGTATTTCGGTATTGTCTGAGTTAATAATAAATCCAAACTTTATACCTATCAATTTTCACTAATAGACATCCTTGTATGCTATCGGTGATTCTAAACAAAATCTAATGATTCGATCATTTTCAGTTATCGCCTGGAGTTTCATAATCACACTGTTCACAAGTTGTTTTTCTGATGAATTATTTGTCAAAAGCCTGGACGAATTGAATTGTGACCAGACGCAAGCAACTACTATCACCTATGATGATGCCATTTGTCTAATTGTTGGTCATGCCGATATCAAGATTAAAGTTCAGGAATTCGAATCCAAAATCAAGGAAAAAAACATCCGATTAGATGGATGGTTGCTTTATGCTGTACAGCGAAATGACAGCAGTTGGTATACCTCTATTACCTCTCGAGGAGTGATTCCCGCCTATCAGTGTACTGCCAGTTTTGACAATAAAGGCCAATTGCTCACTGACGTGAATTGCTCATATAATAAATAACCTAAATGAATGGCCATGAAAAAAAACTTACTTCTAATCTATCTGGTTTTACTTTTTGCCCTGGAGGGCATCGCTCAATCTACTTCACCTTACCATAAAACGACCGAAGAAGAAAGGAATGAATACCTCAGGAAAGCTGAACAAAATGAATCTCAAGTCATCACGTTTAGTGAATATTCGACGGGCACATATATCACCAATCAGTACCAATCCTACGGTATTATTTTTAGCGGCGCTTCACCATTTATCACCTCAGATGGTGCCAATCCCACAAGTCCGGTTCTCTCAGGAAGCCCGATCTTTCAAGGATCTATTACCGGCACTTTTGTCGACCCTATCAATGGAAACCCTGTAGGCGTACAGTCATTCTCATTTGATGCTGGATACTTCGATGCATTTGGAAGCACCAGGGTAGAATGGTTTGATGTAGATGGAAACAAACTTGGGCAAAAGATCAATTCTGAATTTGGGATAGAAAATCTGAAAATGACAGGAGGAAATATTGGGAGCTGGACGATTTCAGTGATTGAGAACGAACCTTCAGGGTTTGCCATAGACAATGTAAGCTATGTGGAAGCCAACTCCCAACTCTTGTTTAGAGAGAAAAGAGATAGCGAAAAAGATGGGAGCTGGGGATTTGGTGATGATGAAATCCCTGGGTTTGATCATGTAGGATTTTATACTAACGGTCTGGTCTATGAATCACATCCGGGGTATGATGCTGGAGAGTATTATTCAGCCGAAGACGATGATATAGTCAATATTACGACCCTTGAAGGAGTACAGGCCCAGCATACCTTAGGTTCATTTGAGTATGATGCCAAGCTGGGAGAAGTGTCCCCGGTCAAAGATTTTGTACAAATTCCCATTGATGAAGACTTAGCATCTCTGATGCTCACACAAATCCAATCTGTGATGGGACAAGAATTTCAGTTTATAGGATTTGACCTAGATGGTTTATTAAAAACACTATCGCCCTCTGCTCAAAAGGGCGGATCAGGGTCATTTACCTGTGTTGGTTTAGTAGAATGGGCGGCAGAACAAGCCGGTCATAACGGGGGGGAAGGATTTATATTAAACAGTCTTGAGTCTGTGACAGTACCAGACCCAAACAATCCATTTTCCGCAACAATCGAAGTACCCATTCTTTCCCCTCAATTACTAAACTATGCCGTGAAAAGTCAGCAAATCTTAGAAAACACCGAGCAGTGGGTTCAGGGCTTCTTTGATCCGGTAGATTTTATGATTACAGACCCATTGGGCAGGAGATTGGGATACACCAGTGAAACTGGTGTAATCAACGAAATCCCAAACTCCTTCTATAGCGGCGATGGCAACGTGGAGCTGGTATTGATACCTAAACCGGTTCCTGGTGCCTATACCTATGAACTTATCGGTGTTGATGACGACGTACTTGCCGTATTGTCATCGGCAGACACCCTGAGTATCATCGATACCTTCCTGTCTCCAGAAGATACAGCACTCACTTATATCATGATCGAACCCAAGCTGGCCACAGTAGGAGATGTAAACGAAGACAGTCAAGTAGACGAGTCAGATGTTCTTGCCCTGGCTCCTTTGCTCAATACTTTTACAGACGGATTGGGTCACCCTGGTGACATAGATGGTGATGGACTTCTTTCTGATATTGACATGGAACTGCTAGAGAAACTTGTCTCAGTCGTAGATTCTATTCCGGAGATCGAACCCTACGAAGAAGCCTATACTTTGGCTGTAGAAGACCATGCTGACTTCAACCTTCAGGTATATCCCAACCCTTTTGCTAATAAGGCACACTTCAATCTGGAGCTGAAAAATGCGACTATTGTTACCTTCGGTATCTATGATCTCTATGGGCAAGAAGTATCAAGGCTAATTGACCACCGATTGCAAGCTGGCGCTCATCAGGTAGAATGGGATGCTACTCATATGGCAGATGGGGTATATATCTATCGTCTGTGGGTTGGCGAATACTTGCATGCCGGCAAGTTTATTTTGAATCGCTAGTGCATATACAAGCTCGAAAAATAAGATTGCATATCACTTAGAAAGATTGTATTTATGTTTTTAGGTCATAATTGTTGAATTCCGCATTCAACAACTTTGCGTAAATGTTACACTCAGAATTAATCCCATCCTCCGGTGGGCTTGATTAATTATTCTTAACTTGAAGCGTAAATTGCATTATCTGAACATGCAAAACGATTCTTAATATTTGTTGTACATGCCTTATCTAGTAATGTATTTAGTCAGAACAAACCAAATGTACGGCTGATTATTGCTGATGATTTGGGAGTAGACCTCCCCATGTATGGAGATAGTGCAGTATCTGTTCCGGAGTTGTCTAGTCTGGTTGAGGAAGGCATTTTGTTTAAAAATGCATATGTAACTCAGGCAAATTGTAGCCCTTCTAGAAGTAGTATTATTACTGGTCTATATCCCCATCAAAATGGTCAACTTGGCCTTACTCTTTCCTCTGGTAATCTTGTATTTTAAAGATAATTAAATCCACTATTGGTAAGTTTAACGGAATGGTGAAGCTATATTTATCTACTTGATTTCATCGCTGATCAAGAAAACATTGATTGAGTTGATAATAGAATGCATAGATGAATTACATCTCCACTAGTCTTTATCGAAAGGTCATTGACCACGCCATAAAAGAAGGATTACCCTTGGATTATTTTAGTGACTTGCCAACTTCTATCAATGTCATAGAGCAGATCCAGGCAGTACCAGCGGATCAATTCTTTGCCCTTCATGAAAAATTGGATGAGCGATTAGGACCTGGGTTTTCGGTAAGGGTAGGACAAGAAATGAAAATCGAGGACTATGGTGTACTTGGGCTCTCCTGGCGGACGTGTTCTTGGGCTGGTGAGATCTTTGCTCGCAGCGAAAGGTATTTCAAGTTGCTGTCAGATACCTACATTTTTCAAGTAGAAAAAAATCCTGACGTTTCTCATATTTATTTACACCGTGAACCCACCCGAAAGGGAATTGCTTTGTCGAACGAAGCTACTTTTTCAGCGGCGGTGGTAGTCCTACAGGCTATGACCGAAATTGACATTTCGCCAGTACGTGTTTGTTTCCAACATGAGGCCCCGAGTAATCTCAAAAGTCATCAGCAAGCTTTTAGTTGTGATATTTTGTTTGATCAGGAAAAGAACTATCTAGCCTATAAAACTCAAGACCTTGAGCTACGCACGGCAAAAGCTGATACGGCGATAAACCTTTTTTTGGTCGAGCGCGTAGCGGAAGAAACGAGCGGAATCCAAGTTAGAATAAGCAAAATTATCGCTGATGTTGAAATGCTGGTAATGGATGCACTCCCAAGCGGAATTCCGAGTGTCGCTATGCTCGCCGAACATCTTGGTATGAGTAACAGAACCTTGACCAGACGGCTCGCTGAAGACAACATGACCGTCAGGGACATCATTCAAAAAATACAGTTAAAGGTTTCCAAAGATTTGCTCAAAAATTCTACCCACTCCATAGCTGAAATCTCCTTTCAAACAGGCTTCTCAGAACAGAGTGCATTCAACCGAGCCTTCAAACGCTGGACGGGACAGTCTCCTGTAGAGTTTCGAAAAGTCAACTAAATCTCCATTTGGCGCAAACTGTCAAAAGATTGGCCTGAGCGGTCAAGAATAAGTTTCATTCTCGCTTCAATTTGCATCATAGTCTAATTGAAAGCATTATGAAATTAATAAAAACAGGCACGCTGTGGTTAGGTTTACTCGCTGCGACTCTAATTTTCCTCACTGCATATAAGGCTAGAGAAGAGGTAGTTATCTCTTTTAGCATGGGTAATAACCTTCAGAGCTCTGCATTTAATATTCTTGAGAATAAGTGCAACACCTGTCATAGAAAGTCAAATCCTTTCATGGTGTTCAATCAGCGAAATATGGGGAAACGCGCGGCCCGAATCTACAAGGCTGTGTTTCTTGAGCAAAGGATGCCCAAAGGTGAAAGTGACTTATCAAAAGAAGAATATAGCCTATTAAAAGAATGGCTAATTACACAGAAAATCAAATAATTATGGAAATCACAATTAAAACATTTGTGCTGATGGGATCAGTAATTCTAACAGGGCTTTCCGCAGGTCTGTTCTATGCTTGGTCCGTATCAGTGATTCCCGGCACACTCAATTTATCTGATACCTCATATTTAGAGACGATGCAATCCATTAATCGGGCAATACTCAATCCAGTCTTTTACTTCATATTTTTTGGAAGCTTTATCTTCTTGGGACTGGGTAGTATTTTTCAATACGCAGCATACAAACCTACCTTCTGGCTGATATTATCAGCAGCACTGATTTACCTAACAGGCACAATAGGAGTGACCGCGCTCGGCAATGTACCGCTCAACAATCAATTAGATGTGATGAATCTGAATGCAATGGGTAAGGACAAACTGGCCAGCTTTAGGACCTTTTACGAGTCTGGTTGGAATCAGCTGCACCTCTACAGAACAGTTTTTGCCATAATCTCCTTCATTCTTTCAGCAATTGCATTGGGATTAAGTACAAAATACTAGAAATACCTAAATATCAAATTCACATATATAATATCAAACATATGACACATAACATCTTAGTAATCGGAGGAACAGGTAAAACCGGCCGCCGAGTAGTCGAAAAATTGAATCAGGCGAATCATCAGGTAAGGATTGGTTCGAGAGGAAGTAATCCTGCCTTTGATTGGGATGACCCATCTACTTATGCAGAAGTCTTAAAAGGAATAGATAGAGCATATATAGTCTATTCTCCGGACTTGGCGGTGCCTGGTGCAAAAACCGCCATCAAACTTCTAACCGAAGAAGCACTCGCACAAGGGTTGGAAAAAGTGGTACTCTTGTCTGGCAAGGGAGAAAAAGAAGCGGAAGCTTGCGAGGAGATCGTGGCTGATTCTGGATTGAATTATACTATAGTCAGGGCCTCATGGTTCAATCAGAATTTTAGCGAAAGCTTTCTCTTGGATCCGATATTGGCCGGACATGTGGCACTGCCTATGCGGGAGGCTCAAATCCCTTTTGTGGATGTAGAGGACATTGCCGATGTAGTCACCAAAGTTCTAATGGAAGACAGCTACAATAGCGAAACGATAACGGTCACGGGACCTAATCAATTGAGCTTCGCAACGGTGATTGATCAGATTGCAAAGGCTACGGATAGAGAAATTGCGTTCCAGCCAGTTTCTATTCCTATGTATGAATCAATGATGAAAGATGCCGGACTTCCTGATGATTACGTTTGGCTTTTTAGTTATTTGTTTAAAGAGGTATTGGGCAACCCTGAAAATCAAATAATTTCAAATGATATTGAACGTGTATTAGGCAGGAAGGCCAAAGACTTTAGTGAATACGTGGCTCGAACCAAACAAACCGGAGTATGGTATCCTAAAGTCAAAATAGAGCAAGCCTAATCCATGATTTGGTTTAGTTGTCTGTTGCCTATACAGAGAAGGTTTTATGACCAGCTTCAGTATTTGAAGCTGGTTTTTTATTGAAAGTCTTATCAAATATCGAGCTACACATAAAATGGCGTATTTCTTTACGCTTCGTCTTGAGATAAAATCATTCAATAAACTATCCTTTTGTATAGTAGTGAAATATCCGTCAGTTAAACAACAGAGTTTCTATTTTGCAGTACGAAATTCAATTGCATGAGGAAACAAGTGGTAATAATAGGAGGTGGGTTAGCAGGGCTTACAGCGGCCTATACACTAAAGAAACAGGGCATCGTGCAGTAAATCTACTGATGCGTATTAAGTAAAAAGTAGATAAGTTATTATATATAGCTACTTCAAGTTTTTCTTTAAGACTTCATCTAACCTGGATTATGCATTAGGAATCGTGATGAAAGCTATAAAGCGCAAAGAAAGAGGCACTTATATTGAAGAGGCATAGCACCGCTATGGTGATTCAATAAATATATGTTAAGTGTCTATTTCAAAGTGCTTTATGATTGG
>NZ_JBDVDW010000007.1:0-44530 GCF_039941815.1 Reichenbachiella sp. | reverse complement strand
TGATGAAAGCTATAAAGCGCAAAGAAAGAGGCACTTATATTGAAGAGGCATAGCACCGCTATGGTGATTCAATAAATATATGTTAAGTGTCTATTTCAAAGTGCTTTATGATTGGAATAGATTATCTAATGCATATTTCAGGTTAAAGTAAGTTTCAGATCTGAAATCCTGGTTTCCCAAATCAACATCAACAATGAAAGTAGTCTTTTGCGGTGCTTTTATTATCTTTAGCTTTCAAATCAATTGTTAATTGCTCTAGACCGCTCCCCAAGTTACACGGCGCATAATTCAAATCATGAAAAAAACTCTTCTCCTATTCCTATCTGCGATAGCTGGATTCAATCTATCTGCACAAATAAACATGGATGATTCCACCGCCCAGGTCGTTGGGTATTGGAGCATTGATGATACACAATCTTTTGATGTCTCTTATGAAAAGTACAGAATTCAAAACGGAGATACTTCTGCACGCGATATCATGAAATATGTAGTGGATATTACAATCAAGGACTCCACCGCGAATAGTTATACCATAGAATGGTTCTACAGGGACTATAGCAGTGAAAGCAGCAATCCCATCGTCCAGAAACTAACCAAACTAAGCGAGAATCTATCTGTATTAATCAAGACCAATGAGTACGGTACAATACTAGAAGTAATCAATTGGGAAGAAGTACGGGATTATGTTCAAAAGTCAACCCAAACCCTCAAAGAGGAGCTTAAAGACATGCCAACTGGTGAGCAGATTGTGGCTCAGATGATGGCCACATATACTACCAAGGAGGCGATTGAATCCAATGCTATAAAAGACGCACAGCAATTTTACACATTTCACGGAGGTGCGTATACACTCCACGAGGAAATAGCGGCGAAAATGCAGTTCATGAATAACTACGGAGGTGCTCCTTTTGAAACAGACGTGACATTGAGTTTGGACGAAATAGATGAGGAATCCAGCTATGGTATTATCAGAATGGTCCAGGAGGTAAACTCTGTTCAGCTAACTGATGCCACGTACGAGTATCTCAAAAAAATGGGAACGCTTGGTAATCAATTGCCACCAAGAAATGAATTTCCAGCACTAACAAATAATATCTGGACCACCACACGTTTTCATGCAGGATCCGGCTGGACCACCTATACTGTAGAGACAAAAGTGGTCGAGGCCGAAGGTATCAGCAACATAGAAGAAAGGGTAATCCAGATTCAATAGTAGTGACATTTGCAATGCGTAAGACTTCCCTGAATTCCCTCTGACATGAAGGGAAAAGTCAAAGCAAATAGAGTTGACAACTCTTTGAAGTCATTATTTCTAGTATAGTCTGGGACACCTTAAGCAAGCGTCCCATTTTTGGCTAGAGCGCAAACATTTCTTTTACTTGCTTGCTGTTGTCGTCCACTGGATCTTTTTGAAGGGTAAAATCATTTGTTTTTTCATCGTAAACATAATCCTTCTTTAATTCAGCTTTGTTTTGTGCGATATAAGCTATCGCATTCAAAGCATAATCGAGCTCCTGCTCGGTCATCGTCGGATGAATCGACATGCGTGCCCATCCCGGTTTTCCTGTAAGGTTCTGATCATTGATGTTGTCAGTAAGTCGCTTAGAATCAGCCGCATTCAACTCGAACAGATAGTGACAGTAAGTACTCGCACAGGCCCATCCTCCTCGAATCTGGATACCAAATCTGTCATTCATTATCCTTACCAATGCGTTGTAATGCAGGTCGTCTATATTGAATGAAACCACGCCGATTCGCTTGGAATATTGTTCCCCAACGATCTTAAGGCCTTCTATGCTGTTGAGGCGATCAAACGTTTTTTTCAACAAAAATTCTTCTCTTTTCTCAATTTCAGCGACACCCATTTTGTCCTTGAGTTGGATAGCCAAAGCAGCTCTGATGGCCTGAAGAAACCCAGGGGTCCCTCCATCCTCTTTTGCTTCGTCGTTGGCTGTAAACCCATATTCGCCCCATGGATTAGTCCAGGTGACATTTCCTCCACCTGGCACACACGACTTGCCTGAGTACATTTTCTTATCGAACAGCATCACTCCGCAGGCTCCTGGTCCTCCGAGGAATTTATGTGGTGAGAAGTAAATAGCATCCAATGATCTCAATTCATTTTCAGGATGCATATCCATAGTTACATAAGGAGCTGTAGCTGCATAATCAACAAAACAGTAGCCGCCATTTTTGTGCATGATCTCTGCCATGTCATGGATCGGAGTGATCACTCCTGTGACATTTGATCCGGCTGTAAATGCTCCTATTTTCAGTTTTCTGTTCGAATACTTGTCGATTTCGGCCTGAAGAAAATCTAGATCAACGGTGAGATCTTTTCCCGGTGGAACAATAACGACATCTGCCACGGTTTCCATCCAGGAGACATGATGTGAGTGATGTTCCATATGGGTAATAAAGACAATAGGACGATCCTCTTCAACCAGATCCGGAATAGCTCCACTTCTACAAAGTCCCAAAATCTGTTGTAACCTTATAACTCCACCCGTCATTCCTGACCCAGTAAGTACCAGCATGTCATTATCGCTAGCATTTACATGATTTCTGATGATTTGCTTAGCATGATTATATGCTTCGGTCATCAGGCTACCTGACTTGTTGGAATAAGAATGTGTGTTAGCCACCCAAGGGCCAAATTTGCTCATAATAGCCTCTTCGATTGGACTATAGAGCCTTCCACTGGCAACCCAATCGGCATATATCATTTCAAAACTACCAAAAGGTGTATCGAAAGATTGGCCTAGGCCAACGATATTCTTTCTAATCTCATCGAAATTCATTGGATCAACGTTGTTTGGGTTGCAAATTTACACATCTCAATTTATCAACAAATTAAATCAAGGACTAAGTCAATAGAATACAATTTGCAGCTTTCTTCTTGACAATTTTTGTTTACTTTGCCCCACCTTAATATCCCTTAGTAGCTACTAGACTTAACTATTTTTGTAAATGAGGCTAACATTCTTTTTGACTTTTTTCATAGGGATCAGCATCTTTTCGAATCCAGTTCGATCACAAGGGCCTGTGAATCAAATCGATAGCCTGAAGTCACTGGTAAGCAATACTAGTGACAGTACCTTGGCTGATATTTACAATCAAATCAGCTGGAACTACAGAAACATAAATATTGATTCTTCCATTCACTTTGCACAACGAGCACTGGACCTCTCTCGGCAGCTGGGTTATCTCAATGGAGTAAATCATAGTCTCAATTACTTGGGAATTGCATTTAGAAACAGGAGCAATTACTCCAAAGCGCTAGAGCTGTTCTTTGAAGCTTTGAAATCTTCGGAATACTCTAAAGACCTCGAAGAAATAAGTTATACGCTAATCAACATTGGCAATATCTACATCTTTCAAACCAACTACGAAGGTGCCATAGATTACTTCCAGAGGGCACTAGAGAACGCCAAGATGATTGACAATCAAAACATTATAGCTTACTGCTATCTCAACCTTGGCAGGTCTATGGCAGGCCTAAAACAATATGCTAAGGCAGAAGAGAATTACAGAAAGGCACAGGAAATTAGGACCAAAATGAATGACCTGGAAGGTATTGTCATTTCTAATGTAGATATCGCAGAGTTGTATATCAAGCAAAATCTACCTGATAAGGCATTAAAACTTTTGCAAGAAAATCTAGTCAACGTAAAGCTGATGGATCACAAAAGCACGCTTAGTTATAGTTATATCAATATTGCCAGAGCTTATTTGATTAAAAACAGATTGGCACAGGCTAAAGAGTATGTAAAGAAGAGTATGGTCATCAATGAAACTCATGGCCTAAAGAACAATGAAACTCAGGCCTTGCAGCTGCTGTCAGAAATCCTGGAGGAATCCAAAGACTATAATCAAGCGCTGACCTTTTTTAAGAAATACGTAGCAGCAAAAGATTCCATATTTAATGAACAAAACACGCGTAAAATTGAATCTCTCCATGCGCAATACCAGTTGGAAAAAACCGAGGTCGAAACACGTTTTCTTCGAGAACAAACACACCTCAACGAAGTAATAATTAAAAGACAAAGAGCCATTATCATATTGGTGGTCATTGCCAGTTTGCTATTTCTTACAGTGGCAGTGGTTGCTTTTTGGTCCAGCAATGAGCGCAAGAAACTCAATGCAAAAATAGAAGAACAAAAGGAGCAAGCCTACAAGCACAACAACGACCTGATAGACATTAATAGTGAAAAGAATAATTTGATTAGAATTTTGTCGCATGACCTTCGGGCTCCTATCAATAACATCAAAGGACTGACAGAGCTTCATCAAATCGATCATAAGGAAGATTTTTCCGAATCAGAAAATCAAACATTGAATCTAATCAAGAGTGAATCAGATAGAATTCTCTCAATGATCAGTAAGATTCTCAATGTCGAAGCGCTGAATGTAGAGTCCAAGGCGACTAAAGCAGAAAAGGTAAATATTACTAAAGTGTTGGATGATACACTGGTAAGCTTCAGCACTACGGCAAAAACCAAACAGATTAAAATAGATAAAAAATACGACGAAGTAGGCTTGTATATTCTAGGAGATAGGGTGCACTTATATCAAGTCCTGGAGAATTTAGTCTCGAACGCACTTAAATTTTCCAAGCCAGAAACCGCGATTACAATTGGACTACAGATGGTCAAGAATACTGTGCAGGTATCCATTCAGGATCAGGGCCCTGGATTGACCGATGAAGATCGTGAGAAAATATTCAAAAAATTTCAAACTCTCAGCGCTAAGCCAACCGGCAATGAAGTTTCTACAGGATTAGGTTTATCCATTGTAAAAAAGTACGTGGAACAAATGAATGGTAAAATCTGGTACGAAAGTGAGCTTGGAATAGGCACCAATTTCACGGTGGAATTTTCACTGGCCTAATGGCAAAGCTGAACGAATAAATACAACTAACTATTTCACGAGTAAGAATTCGTAATTTGTACAAGGATTATAAAGTGCGAAAATGGTCAAATCCGGTTGTGATTCTATCGGGTAATCGAACGCATGCACCTCTCCTCCTCCAACACCAAAGATTTCATCGGTAATCAAGATTAAGTTGGCTCTGTCGTTGGTCGATATATCTGACGGATAGTAGTTCCCATTGAAGGTCACCTGCACTCTGTTTTCATTTGTGGTGGTGACATCAAACTCCCTTAGAAAGGTTAGTCGCTCTCCATTGTCACCTTCCACATACAACCCTACTGCATACATAGGCTGAGGGTCTGTATCATCTGTATCCTCAAATCCATAATTGAAGGCGAACCCGGTAGCAGAAGGAAAATACTCGTTTATTGAGCCAGACTCAGACATAGAAAATCCATTAGCATCTGCAACAAAAAACACATTGACACTATAAGACGACTCCGATTGCGGTACAAACTCCGCACCTTTCAGATCGAAGAGAGTCTTGTACAAGGTAGCACTACCCAAACCGGTAGCTGTACCTGTATATACAGGAGAGTTAGTGGTTCCGCTAGCGCAAAACACCTCTCCATCTTCAGAATAATTGTTTAATGTCAATTCAGAAAAGCTATAGCTACTGCCCTGAAAATTAAAATTTAGTGGATCTACCAACACAAGTTTTCCATTGAAGAAGCCAAATCCAGTGACATGGTCGAGCAATTTAATCTTGTCATTGGATACTATATCAGTAGAGGTGAGACCCTCTGCCACCCCTCGTACAACGATGCTCCGCTGATCAAAATTGATGCTCCAGAAGATAGAAATATTCTCATCCATCAAAGCTATTTGCTGTGTAGTGCCAGCGAATAGTGAGCTTATGGTATCATAAGCAAACAGGTTTTCGGAGAGCTCTCTACTAAAAACACTGGATGCACTGCTGCTCGCAGGTTCTAGCGAGATAATAGTCTCATCATCGGGACCATCGGTTTTGCTAACAAATAGTAAATTTCCATTTTCTTTCTCTTGATATACAAATTCGAACTCTGCTCCAAAAGACGATGAGTTTTGTTCGAACAAGAAATGAAATACACCATAGGTTTCGAAAATCAGCTCTAAGCCAAGTCTGGAATCGATTCGGTACGATACAACCTGATCAAAAAAGTAATCATTGTCTCCAGGCACATCAGACTGAATTCGAACGGTTCCATCGTCATTAAACTCTAACAACATATAGAATACGCCCGATGCATTGGTAGGCTGATAGTTGAGTACCCAACCATTGGCAGCTGAAGTGAGCTCACTATTCAAATCGCTTACCGCTGAGGCACTTCTCTCTGCAGGGGGAGTAAGCTTCTCCAGCTCGCTACTACATGAGGCGGCAAAGAAGAGAATTCCTATACAAATGATATTAAATCTTTCCATCATAATCTTTCTTGAACTGCTGCTCTTAAATCATCCAGATCTACTCCGGTGACCTTTAGATAGTGATCTTTTATTGCATTCAATTTTTCCAGTACAAACTGTCGTCCTGCATTGCGCTCCTCGCAAGCAGCGGTGGTACAATCTTCTTCCAAAGTGATATAGGTATCATAGAAGTCTTCCTCAGCCATAAAAAAGGCAATGGTTTCGGCAAAGTCTTCATTGGGGCTGCTGGTCGCATATGGAGAGACAAATCCTCTTTGTAAAGCTTCATCGTCGGTCACGTTAAACCATGAGCCAGCGCTGCTGTATCCTGAGGGCGTGATATCTTCGTACGCTGTGGGCAGTTTATCATTCTGGTGAACGATATGTGCAAATTCGTGATAGACGGTATGAAGTTGTCTCAGCAACCACTCTTCATCATTAACATCAATCGAATTGACATCTGTAAATGTGATTCTGGCACCTGCGTCTGCGGTACCCAAAGTCACCGTACCATCTCCATTAAAAATCAATCCTCCCAAGAATACGAGCTCGCCCGGAACAAATCTTCTAAAATAAGTCTCTCCCTTTGGAGCGTCCTTATATACATCTATCCAAAACTCATCAATCAAATCCAGCATGGGCCTTACCACATCCAACTTCGGTGGAGCTACTCTTTGTCCGGGATTTACAAAGTTGTCAACAAATTTGTACCGAATGGCTATCCCATACTCTTGAGTAAAGTTTGTATCAATATACTTGTCCAGATTGGTTTGTGGTTCATCCTCATCATTAGTTGGAATATCCAGCTTGTCTTCTTCAAAGCAGGAAGTAGTGCTCAGAGCCAGGCCAAGGAACATTATTAAACTGACCTTATTCAAGGATTTGAGTTCCATTATTATTTTCGAATAAATGTTCATCTTATCTTTCATTTGGTTCTAAACCACCAACTTCTATGGCCGAAGTCGGAATCTGTAATACCTTTCTTTTGTCATCTCTTGCCAGGGTGGCAATCACACCTCCGCCTGGACCTTCATGAGTGACTGCGATACCGTATCTTTTTATATCAAACCAACGCAAGCCTTGGCTTAAAAATTCTTTTCTTCGTTCCAAAAGCAAATAATTGAGAATGATATCCTGATCTGAGAAATCAGGATCACTATCCGCGCCAAAAAATGTGCGCAGGCTGGCCATTGTAAGGGTAATATCCTCTCCAGTATATCTCCGCTGAGCTAATACTTGAAGATCAGCAATTGCCTCATCCAGGTTATTGCTGTACAGATTGGCCTCCACTCTATTGAGCAGCACTTCTTCCCCTCTAAATGCTTGTGCAATGTGGTAAGGTGTTCCTACGTTGGAATTGATACTGCTTCTTTCAAATAAGCTCTCGTATCGGACAGGAAATAAGGTATTCTGTCCTTTCACAAAAGCCGGATTCTCTCTTTCGTCTGTGGCTTCATCAAAGGGATGTGTACCAAAAAGACTACTATAATCATTTCTATCCACGCCAAACGCAAAATCCGTCCTCTGCATCAGCGATACTTTTCTCATCAGCAAAAGATTGCTTGGCAGGTCTGGAGAGGCGTATAATTGTGGAAATCCAGTAATAGAGGACTCAGCAGATTTGAATTCTACAGAGGTCATGTCTCTCACAAACGCCTCAGGATTACTTCCTAGCAGCTCATTACTATACTGTAGACTTCTAATAAAATCTGCCTTGTAGAGATAAAATCTAGATGCGAAAGCCAAAGCAGCATTTCTATTGAAATGGTACTTGCCGCTGTTGGCGAAATAAGTGTCGTCAAGCAATTCCAATCCCAATCTGAGATCATCTTCTATTTCTTCGTAAACCTTGCTGACAGACGGTCGCACATACTCTACCAAAAACTCTGTTTCGGGTACTTCTATATAGGGTATACCCGGTCCCGAACCTCTGTTTACAAGATTGTATTCTTCGCTAAATAGATTGACGAGCATGAAGTGCCCATAGGCCCTTGCAAGAAAGGCTTCTGATTTTATGGCATCTCGGCGTTCTTTATCCTCGTCATCCACATCCAGTTGATCAATGATTTGCAACACTTCATTGGCATGAGAAATGGCCGTATAGGTTTGATACCAAAAAAATGCCGGTGTATCTTGTTCATTCGGGTCATCAAATGGGTCACTCCACACGTACAGCTGCTCATGTGAAGGCCTCAGAGTAGTGCCCACAGTGTAAGTAAAGTCATCTGACATCCAATCGGTAAAGGCATAACTAGCGTCAGAATAGGCATTGGTCAATAGCTGAGAAGCCTTGTCCAAATCATCTAGCGAAACTCTGTCATCAGGTACTTCTTCCAAGAATGAATCACATGAAGATAGAACCAATAAAAAAATCAACCCGCCTTGTCCAACTCGTCTTGATAAGTAAGATTTTGAGAATAATGCTATTTCGAAATTTTTCAATATTTGAGTCAAGTGCTTCATATTATCAGATGCCAATATTTAAAGAAAAAGTCACCAATCTTGGCTGTGGAAGAGATACCCCTCCTGAGCTGAAAAATTCTGGGTCTTGCCCGTTGAGTGCGTCATCAGAATAAAGCAACCAAAGATTCTGACCCTCTACACTCAGATTTACATTACTCAGCCCAATACGCTGCACCATAGGTCCAGGCAGCTGATAGGAAAGTCTAATGTTTTTCAATCGGATGTAGTCACCATCGGCCACTCTTATATCACTCAGATTATATAGAGAGTAGCTAGTGAGGTCGGCCCCACCTGCATTTACAATGTTTTTATCCAGAATAGCAGGTACGTTTGTAATTTCCTCATCACCAGGTACTACCCATCGATTAGCTAACTCTGCAGGCAAGGCATCGAAGTCTGTGTAGCTTGCTTGTACGACATCATTCAAGCGAATTTTATAGTCAAACTTGTAGGACAGTAAAAAACTAAAGGACAATCCTTTCCATGTAACAGTATTGGTCAGGCCTCCACCACCTCTAGGCTCAGTCGAACCTTCATAGGTGAGTGTTTCTCTAAGGTCATCTCGACTCTGCAAATCATATTGAAAAACCGTCTCTCCATTTTGATCGAAGAATGTCGGAAATCCTGATGAATTTAATCCTGCGAACTTGGTTGAGAAAAGTCCTCTTCTCGGTCCTCCCAAAACAGCCGCACCATTTTGTCCAAGCGCATCTACCAATCGGGGTCCAAAATCCAATCTGGTAATCTTGTCCTTGGTATACCCGATGTTGAAATTCGTGGTCCATGAAAAATCGCCACGAGTAAAATTGACAGTATTTAGGGTAAACTCAAATCCCTGAGATTCCATATCCGCGAAATTTCCTGTTTTGATACTTTGTCCTCCAACTCCACTGGTCAGCACCTGACCGATCAGATCAAATGACTTTCTGCTATACCAATCCACAGAAATATTGACCCGATTGTCCATCATACTCAGATCAGTACCTATGTTCAATTCCTTAAGCTTCTCCCAAGTCAGTTCTGAATTAGTCAAATCCTGAATATAGAGCAGTGGCTCTTGATCTGTAGGACGAACTGTCACATCAGCTTGTAGGTTTAGCAAGGCACTTGCATCGGGAGGAAGATTACCTGATATCCCGTAGGTCGCTCTAATTTTTAACTGATTTATCTTACTCAGGTTCGACATAAAACTTTCGGTGTGCACATTCCATGCACCACTGACATTCCATGTTGGCAGATATCTGGCACTCTTGCTTTCGCCCAGCTGGTTTGAACCATCATACCGAACGGTAAAGTTGGCTATGTATTTCCCTTTGTAAGAATACCCGCCATTCAAGAATGCTCCAATAAATCTATCTCTCAATAGATTTTGAGAATAAATATCAATGTTTTGAGAATTGAAAAACTCGATAATGTTTGGATCAGTCACGGCAATACCTCCACTTTCATAGACTATACCCAATCCTGTAGTGCTTTTCTCACTTCTATTGGTGAACCTTACCTCCTGACCGGCCAGGACATTTACTTGATGGATTTCGTTGAACGTCTTGGACCACTCAGCACTTATTCTACTAAAAAAATTGAGCATATCGCTTCGATCGAGGTAGTTGAATCCACCAATCGGTAATACAACTACAGGATTCAAACCTGGATTATCAGGATCTCTATAAAGCAGGTTGTTTGCATTTTGAATAAACTGAGTTCCGTTGGCTCGGTAGGCTTCTGCTTGATTGGATCGTTCGTGCACGGTATGATCACGCTGAGTAGAAGCATATCTCAACTGCATAACTCCTTTCAGGGATATATTTTTGGTTGGATTCAACTCAAAATCCGTTTGCGTCGATACATCTGTGACATTGATATCAATGAAATTGTATCTGAGTTCATCTAGAATATTGAAGTCAGCATAGTTTCTTCGGAAGTATTCAAGATCACCATTTGAGTCATAGGGCCGGATAGATCGGCTGGTATTGAGCCCATAACTTAGTGGATTGATATCAAAACTTCTACTATATCTACCCGTGATTGGATCAAATTCTCTATTTCTGGTACCGGGGACTGTTTGGTCTCTGTAACTGGCGGAGAGTTTCAATCCGAATGTAAATTTCTCAGACAGGAAGTATGTATTTCGTGAACTGGCTGTCAATCGCTGTACTTTATCCGCAATTGTTTGTCCTTGATCGCTCAAATAGCTAATAGAGTAATAACTGTTCGATTTTTCGGTACCAGATGTAAAACTCAATGAATGCTGCTGTTGAAGTCCAAAGTCTCTAAACAGTACATCGAACCAATCCGTATTTGCATTTTCATATTGATTCAGAAAGTTTTCATTGAGACCGCCACCCGCGCCCCAAGGAATCTCATGATTGGCGATTTTAGTATACATTTTACCTAAGGCTCCATAGTTTTGAGCCCTTACAGAAGTGGTAATATCAATTAGCCCCTTACGTTGCATTTCGCGATAGACAGACATTTCTTCTGCAGAATTCAGCAAGCTAAACTGTCCGTAGGTAGGCCGTAATTTCACCGAGTAATTCCCTGAATAATTTACCTTAAGAGCCCCACTCTTTCCTCGTTTGGTAGTTACTACTATCACTCCATTAGCAGCCCTGGCACCATAGATTGCCGTTGCCGATGCATCCTTCAAAATTTGAAAGGATTCTATGTCATCCGGGTTGATATTAGCGATGGAGGAGCTTATTAATGTATTTGCATTTCCAGAGATGAGGTCATCTGTATTGACATTGGCCAAGTCTTCAAGAATTACACCATCTACCACAAATAGTGGCTGGTTGTTACCATTAATTGAGGCATTGCCTCTGATTCTTATTTTTGGAGATGATCCAAACGTACCAGATACGTTGTCTACATTTACTCCAGCAACACGACCCTCCAGCACTCTACTGACGTCGACTATGCCATCAGCTTTAATGTCTGCCATTCTTAAATTTTCTGAAGCTCCGGTGAAGAGCTTACGATCAACTTCTTGAAATCCGTTGACCACCACCTCTTGAAGAGCCACGGACTCCTCTTCCATTTTCACATTGAACGTTTGATTTTTTGCGCTGACCTTCAATCTTTGCTCTTTCATTCCGAGCATCTTTACAATCAGCACATCACCTTCCTCGGCTTTTAGCTTAAAATTTCCGTCTAAATCAGAGATTGAACCATTGGTAGTGTTTTGTATGACTACAGAAACTCCAATCATCGGCTCTCCCTTTGTATCGACTATCTTCCCCGACACTTCAAGCGATTGGGACATTGCACTGCCAGCTGACAGTACAAATATCCATACCCCTATCCACCTTATAAGCTTGGCCATAAAGTTCAAATTATTTAATTATGTAAGATTCGCTATTTATTCCTTGTCAAAGGACAATGTCACCTTTAGGTTGATCACCTCCGAATAAGTCTCAATGATATCATCAATGCTCGACTGGGTTGTTATCGTATCAAAGGTTTCTGGATCGTTCAGAATTTCATCAGAAAACGTTCTAACAGAAGTAGAAGAGGTAATATCCAAATTCTTGTCAGTAATTTCTCCCTCGACGGTAAATTCAAGTAGTAAACCTGTTGTTCCCTTGTCATAGGTCAAGGTTAGGTCATCTCCCTCCTGTACCCATGTGCCTTCGTCTTCGAACGAACCCCCGTTTCCAGCAATGTCTCTTTCATAAGTGAGGTCATCAAAAAATCGTATTTTGTACTCATTTTCTCCATACAAGTTTTCTACCTCTCCATTGCTTAGTGAATATCCGGAAGGAGCATCAAAATATGTAGCGTTGTCCATGATCCATGTACCAATTATTTTATCCGGCTCAGGATCGTCACTACTACATGATGAGATTACAATAAGGGAAAATGCAAAGAGCGTGGTGTGTAAAAGATGTTTCATATATATTAATTTTTGTACGGTCAAATGAAGCCGATCACTCTGTCCTATCTGCTTCTAAATATTCAGATATGAAGTAGACAAACGTTTCATTAGATTCTTTTTTGGTTGAAGTTTAGAAGCTTTTAAATATATCAACTTAAAATGCAAAGACCCCTGTTTTAAAAATAAAATTTTGTTGACAACAGATGTGCAATTTAAAATAATGTGAACCCGTATATTTTTCCGGTATATGTAAAAAACTATTAAACAAGCAGAGTATTTGTATGTTAACGATTAAGTTTTAAGAATGAATCTTCATATTACCATTCAAAGCGGTGGCACATCAGAGCGAGAAATCCATAAACATGCCTGGAGATTTAAGTATTGATCGTTATGACTCTTTGAAGGCTAGAATAGATTTCTCCTAAGGTCGAAATGGCAAAAAGGTAGGTAGGAAAGACAAAAGGCGGATCGAATATACAAAAAGCAGACGAAAGAACAGAGAACGAGTCCAAAGGATAAAAAACAATAAAAATACAGGCTGCTATAAAATTTGAAAAGTAAAAAACGCCACTAATTAAGCATTCAAGTTGAGTATTAATTAGCCGCCCAATCGAACATCTTTTGTTATTTCGAGTGGAGCCCGGCCGGAGTGAGAAATCTATAGGCAAGCTTATGACTGTTCTAATTAGCAGTAGTGATTCTTGATTTGATTAGGCCATGATCCTTGAAATTAATTCGTTTTGCATTTGATTGTCATCAAATCGCGAACCTAGCAAGGACGCAGGCTTTAAATCCTTCCGATTGGTAGTGTACTTTGTCCGATTACTTGACATATAATGCATTCAATTTACAGCTAGAATTTGAAATAGAGATGGAAACATCAAATGTATCCGCCTTCTACTGGTCTATTCAGTATACCAGCATTTTGAGAATTGACCTAAAATTTCTACCACATGAAGACATAATATGCATACCCACATTTGGAGCTCTAGATCAGATGCATTTGAGCTATGTTTTTTTTCAATTTACCTAGTACCAGGTCAACCGCTGTATGGATATCAATAAACGTTTATTACGGATTTATATTATTTCGAATATTTTCTTAACACCTACCAAACTTTGCCCCCACTTCTTGGTCGGAATAAATATTAAGCTGAATAGCAATATTTTCATTTTTTAATTCACTATAGTTATGTACTATTTTTGGTTTCGACCATGGCGTATTCTAACGAATATTTCCATTTTTTTTATACTGTTTCTAAATACGTTTACAGCTCATTCACAAGAATTTCAAACAACTACAATTGTTGGACAAGATGCAGGAAATAATTACTCGCAATTTGTAGTTGGAGGCTCGGCAATTGGAGAGCATAATTCAATTTATGGCCAAAGAAGTGGATATAATATGTTCTCAGGAGCTAAAAATACATTTCTTGGAGCACAAAGCGGGTACGGTAATTTTAATGGAGAGGGCAATATTTTTCTTGGATATAAAGCCGGGTTTAATGAAAAAGGCTCCAACAAACTTTACATCTCCAATACTTCTACCTCCGCACCTCTCATCTGGGGAGATTTCAGTGCAAGTCAATTGAGATTCAACGGAGCGGTCGATGTTACCGGAGCCCTGACCATGCAATCAAACCTTTTGATGGGAGGTAATGATTTGCTTCAGGTAGGAGAATTAGAATTCAAAGACAACGATGACGCCTCGGGAGGAGGAAACAATAAATACCGTCTATTGGCCCGAGATGGAGCTATCCAGGTCTACAACGGTGGATTTGTGGTGGGCAACTACGCCAATGGTACCTGGTCTGATCTGTCCGATGGCACGCTGATAGTTGAAAAGAAAGTAGGTATTGGAACTACAGCACCAAGTAATGGAGCCTTGCATGTGTACAAAGATGCCACCATCGGTGGATGGACCAGTCCGATTAATCCAGGTGGAGCAGGCATTCGCATCCAGGATGCGGCCTCCAGCATGTATTTGGACGGAAATTCTATTTTCTCCAATGGAAATATGGTTATTGGTACTTATACAGACAACGTTCTGACTTTTGGTACCAACAACAATGAACATGTTAGAATAGATAAGGACGGTAAGGTCGGTTTGGGTACGGAGGCTCCAGGTCATTTATTGCACGTCCGGGGCAACCCATCCGAAGATGGCGACCGAGACATTTTGGGCTATTTTGAAAGCTCCGCGAGCAGTAGTCAAGATGCCGGTATTGCGATAAAGGGTGCCAGAAGTGGCAGCACCGCACTCAACGCCTTCGTGGACTTCGATATCTATGATAGCAATGAATCCACCACCACCTTTACCATGGGGACCATCGGTGCAGGTAAAGAAAATGGAGCAGGGATCAACGGACAGCTTCGGTTCTTCACCAACCACGACGGCTCACTAGAAGAGCAAATGCGGATAGACAAGACAGGAAGAGTGGGTATAGGCACTACCCTCCCTCTTAATTCGCTCTCTGTCATGGGCCGAATCAATGCCTCTACAGACCAAGCCCATCAAGACACTCAATCCATACAAATCTGGCATACTACACAGGATGGTAATATCGGCACAAGTTCCGGCGAGCTACGCATTAGAAAAGGCGAGGACGACTATCTGTCTTTCAAAGAAACCGAAAACAGTTCTATCATCAACAGTCATGAGTCAAATCTGATCCTAAAAACAGATGGAGGCACCGGCCTGGAAATCGATCAGAATGGGAATGTGCTGGTAAAAAACAATCTGAAAATGACTGGTCTGCTACAACTGGATACAACTCACGTGAATGAAGACCCACAGGCCCACCAAATCCTGAACATGACTTCCGATGGCACCATCGGATTCAGAATGGCCGAAACACTGACCCCATGGGTAGTCAGAGAAGTACTCAATGCTGACGGTCTGACAGAGCATGTCATGACCTGCGATACCACGCTTGGCGAATCTTGCGGCTGTGGCGCTGAAATCATAGCGGACCTTGGACTCTATGACATGAACGGCAATATCAAAATCGGCGAGGGTGCCTATATAGACAACGATACCATACCCGGCAACTACGATGTCGCCGATGACTGGATCAGAATCAACAATTCTGTAGAAGTCAGCTCTTCGAGTGCAGTGAAGGGCTTTGTCCTTAGGGATTTCGACGCACGGCAAGACCATTTCCTTAACTTCCATCAAAAAAATGGCATAAGCTATTTTTCCAACTCCAACACAAGTGCTATTCCGGAAGACGACCACTTCATGAAAGCAGGCACGGACAACAGCGTTTCCTTTCCCGGCCAGGTCAGCATGCCCAATTTTAGAGCCGATACGCTCAGTAGCTCAGGCGACCTACTTATCGTGCTGGACGGTGACGAAAGTGCAGATGATGGCACCTTTAGGATCGGCACTGGAGATCCCGATGATGGCGTCAGCTGGAAAGAAAACTTCAATCTGACCGCTGCTGGCCTCGCCACCTTTTCGTCCGACATCAACGATCCGGGCAATCACCCACAAATCAATATAGATGGGGCATCCGGAAGTATTAACCTTCCAGGCACACTTTCAATAAGTACCGATGGCAGTCTAGATGTAGATGGAAATACTATTCTGGAGCAGTTATATATAAATGATGCGCCTACAGATTGGAGTACTAGAAATATAGCTATGGTTCATACTGATGGTCAAATCAAATCAAGAACTATAGAATCATTGATTGGTAGAACAGACAATGACAATGAAAAACTGATGGTATGGAATGACAATCAACATTTGTTTGACTTGAAAGATCTGTCTTCTATCAACCAAAGCCCCTTTCAAATTGGCGGCTCCATGATCAGCTATGACGGAAGCATTGAGCTTGGCACTTCCCTGCTCATAGGAGGAAATCTGAGTTTTGAACATGGTCTCCCTTCAGATCACAGCCTGGATCAGTTTCTCGTCTACAACGAGATCGATGGAATGATAAATAAAAGAGCTTTGAGTGCAGAAGATTTTAGTCCCTGGATGAGATCAGGTAGCAATATCTACTTTGGACAGGGCCTGATGGGCATAGGCGCTGAAAACACCAGCAGTGATACCCAACTATTGGTGTCCTCTAATATAAAGGTAGGGATGACCGTAAAATCTAATACCAGTCTGAGCAATGCATACGGCATAAAGAGCGTGGTCAATCAATCCGACACCAAAGCTTTTGCAGCTGTGAACTCTTCGGGTAGTGATGTATTTAGAGTCTATGGCAACGGCAAAGTAGAAGCCAAAGAAGTCCTCGTAGCACTCAATATTTGGAATGATCATGTATTCAAATCTGACTATGATCTCAGGCCATTGGAAGAGGTCCATGAATATGTACAGACCAATCATCATCTGCCAGAAATACCCTCTGAGGCCGAAGTATTCGCCAATGGAATAAACCTCGGAGAGATGGATGCAATGCTCTTGAAAAAGATCGAGGAACTCACCCTCTACATCATCGAACAAAACGAACGCATCAAAGAACTAGAATTAAAATCAAAAAACTGATGAGTAACATATATATGTTTAAAGGTGGACTGATCGGTTTCCTTGTAATCTGTTCGTTCACAAACGGGGTCAGTCAGCCTCTAAAATTGGTTAAGGAGGAAGTTTTGAATATGGCAGATTTTGAAAACGACCTCAAAACAGAAGGAGCCAGAAAAAGGTCAAAATATACGCGCACTTTCGATGACAAAAATTCACCGCTTACCTCTTTTCCAGAGGCTAATAGTAGTAGTCGTCAGAATGCCCGATTAAGAGGGTCATATAATGGAATTGACTACTATGTGGTGAGTGATGATAATACACGAACACAAACAGTAGTAAAAAAAATGAGCGGTAAGGAAATTATACTAAAAGAATTTCCTCAAGAAGGCCAGTTATCCACTATTGGTAAGAAGGGTAATTTTCTATTTTCAGATATTGCACATGGAGCGGGAAGTAGCTATGAATTTTACTCTTCAAACTTAAAATTAATTAATACATATTATCCATATGAGCAGTTTTCATTTTCTTCTTTCATCGTTTTAAATGAAAATGTAATTATATGGTCAAAAAAGGAAGATCTATCCAGAGTAATAAAACTTTCAAAACTCACTCTTGACGGAATATTAATAAGTGAAAATGAAACTGAGATACCTATTTCTGCTGTACTTAGAATCATAGCCAAACATGAAATAATATCAATACTACTTTCTGGGCCGTCCTTTTCAACTCGATTGTTATTGACATTCAACAAAGACTTAGAACTTCTACGAAGCGAAAATATTGGAGATGTCTTAAGAAATGAATTAATTCTAACTGATGACAAAGAACTAATATATTCTTCATCAAAAGCAGTTCACGCAATTGATATCAAGTCAGGAAAAGAAAAGTGGAAATATCCAATTTCCAGAAATCAATATTTTCGAATGGTTCTGAACAATAAATACATAGCAATTATTCAACAGCACAAACTATACAAGGAATTAATTCTTCTTGATAAGTCCAGTGGATATAAGGCATACTCAGATTCAATTAGTATCGGATCCGGAGTACCCAGAATAATTACCGATGGAGAACAGTTTTTTTTGAAAAGTGACAATGTGCTTCTGAAATTCAAAAAAGCCAAATGATGAAGAAAATATTGTTAAGTACATTTATTGTTCTTTCTTCCGTAACCGTATTTGCGCAAATACCATGGCCATTCCCAAATTCGTTAACACAAGGTAGGGTAACTGGTACGATTGGTGAGATAAGAGGGGCACATAGATTTCATAGAGGAAATGATTTAAAGGCGGATGATTTAGATGAGATCAATACCGAAAAATCAGTTCATGCCATAGAAAATGGGAATGTGAAAGTCATATATATCAATAACATATATAGTAATGGAGTTATCACGGAAAATGTTGAGCCATATACCTCATATATAAGAGTAGGTGAAGGACAAGATCTATTGGATGATGACATTTATTATTATCACATTTATCCAATTGACGGACTTGAAATTGGGGCCGCAATAGCAGTAGGTGATCATATTGGAGAGATGTATACAGATGGAATTGAGGCTCATTTGCACCTGCAAACAAAAAACACAAACTACCTTTCAGAATTAATCCCATATGTCGATAATCATATACCTGAGTTCGATGACACATATCTCAACACCTTTGATGGGGTCGAATTTTACAGAAATGGAATTATCAAAACCACAACTAATCAGGCCAACTTTCTGTTGAATGATCGAGTGCAGATTGACAATACAGAATATTTAATGCTCTATGATAAAATTGATATTGCTGCGCATATCAAAGATGAGAAAACTGACACTTCTGGCGAAGGGGCTGGAGGCAATACTTCCCCCTATCTCATTACCCTGGACATATTAAATGAGTCAGGGTCAGAAGTTTTTAATCAGGAAATCAGATTTGATGGGACGCCAGTAAAGGGCAATGGTCTATATTGTTTTCATCCGGACTCTCATTCGCCTAATCGGTCTATCAATATTCTAACAGCTGATCCTTATGAAGGTAACGCCGCCAGCAGGGATCAGTTTATCAATACCCGATTGACAAGAGGACAAACAGAAAGCTATAGATCTGGTGATGCGAGAGCCGATGTTCTAGATGCCAAAGTAAATTCCCAATCATCTTTTCCTGACGGCATCTATGATATAGATATCGGTGGATGTGATTTAGATTTTTTTGGATTGAGAGACAACTGCCTGGAAGACAAAAGAGTACCGGTAGTCATAGATAACTTCAAACCGTACATTGAGTCTGTGACCATGCGGTACTCAGAGGACGACATTACTTATACTACTGGTTATGAGGGTAGTTGGAGTTGGTCCAATGAGCAGCTCATATATTCCAATCTTGGCGAAGTTGGATTTTTACCAACCGATTTTATACAAATTTGGTTTACAACCAGCGAACCGCTTTCAATGGAAAGTGGATACATACCCTCCATTTCTATTGCCTCTGTGGACGATCCTTTGCTATTGTCTAATTCGTCAGATAATAAGACATTTATCTTTACTATACCACCGGGCACATTTCTCAACGACGGCTCTGATGATGGCGAGTATACGTTGGAAATTAATGGCTATGATATGACTAAAAATCAAATTACAGGTTTTGATCAATTAGATAATTATTTCACAGCTGAGGAGCTTCCAATTAAAAATAGCAGCGGAAATTGGCCTACAGAGGCACTAGTCTCCAAACCGGATGTCCGACATGGCTTTTCCCTGGGCAGTGGGTGCGACGGATTTCTAGATGGAAGGGTGCTTTCAGGAGATTGTAATCCGTTGATTGCAGATTTCAACCATAGGCTTGATCCATCTGAGCCAAGAGATGTGCAATTTTCAGATCTGTCAAGTCCGCAAGGAGAAATCACCAACTGGACGTGGGACTTTGGAGATGGCTCTTCTGCTTCCACAAATCAGAATCCATTCCATGAGTTTGAAAATTATGGAATTTATTTGGTGACGCTCACGGTAAATATGGGAAATGCTCAAGACTTTAGGACGCAAATAGTATCTGTATCAGGAGAACCCTTGCAAGCCTCATTTTCGATCTCCCCTAATACGGGTACAGCACCGTTCAATGTACAACTCGATGCCAGGAGCTCTATTGGAAATATTGTGGACTATCAGTGGTCGATAACTCCGAGTACAGGGTTTAGCTATATCAGCAGTAACGAAAACTCGAGAATAGCGACTATAAGCATAAATAAATCTGGGGAATATAATATCGCCCTAGAAGTAAGCGATTTAGAAAACACACATCAGTCTGAAGTCAAAACGATCACAGCAGGCAATGGAGCAAAACCTGTGGTCGATTTCGCATATGAAGGTACTATTTACAATGGACTGCCTACACAGTTTTTTGAAAGAGCAAATGTCAACTGCGTCAGCGACTTAGTTTTTGAGTGGACATTTGAAGGGGGTAGCCCTGCTACGAGCATGGACGAAAACCCTTGGGTCGAATTTAGTGAAGCCGGCAGCAAAACTGTAGAACTATGTGTGACTGATGGATGCGGAGTGAAAGACTGCATGACGCCAATGGTTGTAGAGGTAGAGAATCGCAATCTGGTAAACAGCGGCATCTATGCTCAATTTGACGTGGTTTGGCCAAACTCAGATAATTATTTTAACAAATTTGACATCGGAGATAAAGTTGAATTTCTTGATAAATCTTTTACTCTAGGCAAAACAATTGAAGAATGGACTTGGTGGTTTGAACTACCTTCTCTTCCTCCAGAACTGAACGGAGATCACTCTGGGCCATCTTACATGTATGGGCAGAAATTAGAAAAGGTTGATCATATTTATAATGTACCCGGCAAATATGTGGTGAGACAATATGTTTGGGAGGATATTGGGATTGGGCCAAGCCGCTCAAGTTTTTGGGACGAAATCATCATCATCCGGCGTCCCTCCTCTTTTTGTGAGGAAGAAACCTTACTTACAGATCAAGATATAGAAGCTGGCGAAGTGCGCAATGAAATTACCGGGATTCTTAAAACCGGAACTGGTGGTGCAGGGATTGATTTTAATGCCAAAGACCAATCAAGCGTTACCCTGCAAGGCACCAGCATACAGCTTCGTACTGGAACACACCTCCAAAATGGTAGCACCGTCCATATTTTACCCAAAGACTGCGATGATCTTCGCGAAACCTTCTAACTATGAACAATAGAAAAATAATATCTCTGATTTGTATCATATGGCAGGTATTGCTCTGTCATATTGTATCAGGACAATCTTCCGAAGACTGGTCGTTTAGTGCTGGAGGTACAAGCTCAGACGCTGGAACGGCGATAGCTGTAGACAGTCTGGGTAATATATATTCAGCTGGCAGTTTTCAAGGAGAAAGTGACTTTTCCGGTCATATTTTGACCTCCAATGGAGATACGGATATTTACCTGGCAAAATATAGCCCTCAAGGCAAATTGATTTGGGTAAGGCAAGCAGGAAGTAACTATGCCCGAGAGAACACAATTACAGAATATCCAACGGCTATGATGGTGACATCAAAAGGGGTATACTTAGCGGGTGTTTTTTCAAGGGTCGGAGTGTTTGGCCCAATCAAGCTGGTATCCGCAGGGGGAGACGATGTATTTTTAGCCAGGTATAGCCTTGAAGGCAAAGTCGAATGGGTGGTAAAAGGAGGTGGCCAAAGCCAAGACATCCCGTATGACCTAGCTGTAGATGAAGATGAAAATATCTATCTCACGGGTGCATTTCAAAAGAAAGCTAGATTTGGTCAAATATTTCTGCATGCAAACAACTACACCGACATGTTTCTAAACAAATACGGTCCAAATGGAGACCTTATATGGGCCAAACAGTCATTCAGTAAATCAAAAGTAGTCGGCAAGGTCCTTGAAGTGCATGAAAGGCAAATTTATATAGCTGGAGAGTTTTCGGATGAATTGTCGCTTGAAGGAAAGCGTTTAAAGTCAAATGGAAATTCTGACATCTTTCTGGCTAATTATTCCTTAGATGGGAATTTGAATTATTACAAATCCATGGGGAGCAATGGTTCAGATGAAATCAACCAGATAAAAATGATCAATGAGTACCTCTATATGGTCGGGAGTTTTCAAGCTCGGTCCAATAGTGACAATTGGACTTCCTTCGGAGGTAAGGATGCATTTCTGCAGAAACTCAATACCAACGGTGAATTTGTATGGAATAAAACTCTTGGTGGAGCAGGTATTGACGTTGGACAATCACTCGGGTCTGACAGCAAGGGCAACATCATTGTTGTAGGTAACTTCAATGACCAAATTCAAATAAACGACTCGATACATTTTAGTCAAGGGTTTTCTGATCTATATCTCTCACGATTCAATGATCAAGGAGAATTGGACTACTTCGAAACCCGTGGTGGATCCAATCAAGATCACGTAAATCGAGTTCTTGTTGTTAACGATAGGGCACTAATTACAGGGTTTTTCACTGGTCCCCAGGATTTGCGTTTCACTTCATTTGGTGCATCTGACATATTTCTAACAAGTATCAACCTATCATCTCATGAGACGGAAATGACAAAATTGACCTATGTGACTTATCCAAATCCTTCAGAAGGAGAGTTCCTGATTGTGGGAAATTCGGTCATTAAAACCATTGTAATATATAATCAAAGTGGGATTATGATTCTCAATGATCAAAATGTCAACAACACAGAGCATAAAATTAATCTTTTAGAGATGCCTAATGGAGTATATGTGGTTGAGATAAATGGAAGTATTAACAAAAAAATTATTATTTACTAATCTTCAAATTTCCTTTTATTTTACATCCACAATTTTCGAAAATAATCTATTGGAAAAAGAAGCGCCTTTCCTACAGTCTCTCGCTAAAAAATGCCATGATCAATATGGTCATCAATGTGATAGACTGACTGTCATCTTTCCTAACAAAAGAGCTGGTGTTTATTTTGCTGACGCTCTCGCTCAGCTCTACAACAAGCCAGTGTGGTCACCTATCATTTTGAGCTTTGAAGAATTTGTTGAAGATCAGCAGTCGAAGAATTTTGCTGATGACTTACAAATGATCTTCCTACTCTACAAAGCATATAAGCAGATTGTAAAACATCCGGAGGATTTTGACGCTTTTTATCCTTGGGGAGAAATGATACTGAAGGACTTCAATGACATAGACAACTATCTGGTCGACGTCCAACATATATTTCGGGTGATCAAGTCTCAGAAGGAACTAGACGAAGCCTTCAGAGAACTACCTGAGGAAGACCAGAAAATCATTCAAGGTTTTTGGAAAGGGTTCCTCCCCTCGCCCAACAAAAAACAAAGTGAGTTTATCGCTACTTGGTCTATTCTGGCAGAGCTGCACACTCAATTCAATCAATTGTTGGACGAGAGTGGACTGACCTATAAGGGTCGGATGTTCAGAGCATACGCTGAAAATGAACTGCCAACCAGAGAAACAGAATCCATTTGGTTTGCGGGATTTAATGCGCTAACTCGTGCAGAGGAAAAAATCATCAAGGCCTATATGGATCAAGGGCAATCAGATATCTTCTGGGATCTTGACACCTACTATTATGAAGATGAAGCCCAGGAGTCTGGCACGTTCTTTCGAGAATATGCTGCGGATGATCATTTTAAATCCTCAATCACAAGAGATGTTAAAAACCAGATCAGCAAGGCAGAGCTAAAAGTAAATATCCTGTCCGCCCCATTCAGTATGGGGCAGATCAAGGCTGGCGCTCAAAAAATAAAAGACCTGGCCCTGACTACTGCTGATCAATCTAAATTGTTGGTCATTCTAACTGATGAATCGCTATTGCAAAGTCTCCTAAATGCGATCCCAGCAGAAGTAGAGCACGTCAATGTCACCATGGGATGGGGTGTATCTCAGTCCAGAATTTACATTTTCCTTAGTAAAATTATTGCCTTAAAAGATTTACATCAGACCAGTCCAAAAAGTGGAATTCATCTCAAGGAGGTTCTTGGTCTTATGGAATTCAATGACCTATTGGGTATAAAAAAAGAAAGCGTGCAGGCTTTCGAAGCCGGCGCCATAGCCATCAACAAAATCTATCATCCACTCGAGGACGTGCGCCGTGCTTTTCCCGAGCTTAAATTGCTGCTAGAATCAACCACACAAGTAAATGAATTGTTGGATCAGCTCATTCATTTTATCGCGGGTCTGGATATAAAAGGGCTAAGAGAGGTGGAACAGTCAGCTATTGTATTGATTCATAGCACACTAAAAAGAATTGCGACGGCTTTGGATGTGCATCATGTACAACTGAATCTGAACTCTTTTCACAAGTTGTTTCTGAAGCTAGGGACAACGCTCAAATTACCTCTTTCGGGTGACCCTAAACAGGGTATACAAGTGATGGGTATCCTGGAAACCAGAAACCTGTCTTTCGAAAATGTACTGATCATTGGCATGAATGAAGGACACTGGCCAAAGGACAATTCTAACACGTCATTCATTCCATATAATATCAGAAAGGCTTTCGACTTGCCTACGGTGGAGCATCAGGACGCTATGCAGTCCTATCTTTTCTACCGATTACTGCACAGCGCAGAGCAATTATGGATGTCTTACAACAACATATCAGAATTTAATCACAACGGTGAGCCTAGTCGCTACATCCGGCAACTACAATACGAATCAAATCTCAAATTCGAAGAATCTGTACTGATTCACCCAATTGTGGCTGAAAATGAACCCGAAATTGTCGTAGAAAAGTCAGAATCGGTCATGCAAAAGCTCAAGGAATACCTGATATCCGATAACGACTCCTCCAAGAGGCTCTCACCTTCTGCACTTAACACCTACATTGACTGTAAGCTCAAGTTTTACTTTCAGCATATTGAGAAAATCAAAGAGCCTGACGAGTTGAAGGAGGATATGGATCCTTCCCTATTTGGAAATTTGCTGCATGGTGCGATGGAACATTTGTACAAAGAAAAGGAACATTGGGAGGCTGAAGAAGTCCTAACCATAAAGGAACAGTTGGACGAAGCGGTAGGCCAATCCTTCCAGGAGCAAAAAATCACTCGTGGTGTGGATCAAACCGGTCGTCAGCTTATAGCCTTTGAGGTAATCAAACAATACATGCTCCGCATTATCGACTATGATTACCATCATGCGCCCTTTCAAATTATTGGTCTGGAAGCCACTGATTATTTTGTGGACTTCCCTATAGAAACCCTGAGTGGCAGTGCTAAGGTCGGACTAAAGGGAATCATAGACAGAATCGACCAATACGGTGAAACAGTAAGAGTTCTCGACTATAAATCTGGTAGGGATGATCGGAAATTTGGTCAAATGTCTGAGCTGATTGATGGAAGTTCGACAAAACGCAATAAAGCCGTTTTTCAACTATTTTACTATTGCATGCTGTACAAGGATAATCACCCCGACCTAAAGCATCCTATCCAACCAGGACTGTTTAATAGCAAAGATCTATTTGACAGTAAATTTGACACCGTCCTGACTCAGACCGAGAATCGTAAAAGTAAGAAGGTAACAAGCTATGCAGACTTTGAAGAAGAGTTTAAAGAAGTACTTCTTTATCTGCTTACCGATTTATTCAATTCAGAAGTGGCTTTCACTCAGACAGAAGACGAAAAAAAATGCAGCTATTGCACCTACAAACAGATCTGTAAAAAGGGATAATAAAGGCTATTGAGAACCTTATTAATGATTTTCTTATTAAATAATTTAGTAGCTTTCAGCAACAAACAAACTATACTATGATTAAGAAAATAATAATTGGTGTGGTGCTAGGCGTAGTCATATACTTTGTATATGGGATACTAACCACTCGAAGCCACAGCCCTCAGGATACTGCTACCACTACGATCGGTGATCTCTCGGTCAGCGTGGTTTACTGTCAACCGTTCAAAAAAGGAAGACTCATATTTGGCGAAGAAAGTGAAGAAGCGCTTGTCCCCTATGGTAAATACTGGAGACTCGGAGCTAATGAGGCTTCGGAGATTACACTGAGCCAGGATGTCACTTTTGCAGGACAAAATCTGGCTGCAGGTAGCTATCGCCTATATGCCGTGCCTAATGCCAAAAGCTGGCAAGTATCACTGAATAGTGAGCTAGGTGAGTTTGGCTATTTCGAACCAGATTATAGTCTTGATGTGTTAAAAGTCGATGTGCCTGTTAGCAAAAATGCTGAAGAAATGGAGCAGTTTACGATTCAGTTTACTAATGACTCTACAGCTACACAGATGCATATGATGTGGGATAAGACAAGAGTATCTATTCCGATAGTAGCGCAATAAAAATCGTACCGGTCGGCTAGATGTCTTCGGCAATGACTAAAATAGCAGAAGAAATCAGAAAGCATAAAAAAACCCACACCTTCCGGTATGGGTTTTATTTTTTCAAGTACTGTCTGATTTATTAAGCCAATTGAGCGTCAAGTTTTCCGGCCAACACTCCTTTCGGAACTGCACCTACTTGCTTGTCTACTACTTCACCGTTTTTGAATACTAGTAAAGTAGGGATACTTCTCACACCAAATTTGGCAGATACTTCCGGATTTGAGTCTACGTCTACTTTTCCTACCACTGCTTTACCTTCGTAGTCTCCAGCAAGTTCTTCCACTACAGGCCCAATCATCTTACAAGGTCCGCACCATTCTGCCCAAAAATCCACCAATACTGGCTGATCTGTTGCCAATACGTCATCGAAGTTGCTGTCTGTAATTTCTACTGCCTTATTCATGTCTTTATAATTTTAAATATTGTTATGCTCGAAAAACGCAAATATAAAAGAAATTGTTCATGTCGATGGATTGATTTTTATGATGACTACATAAAGAAAACTTATGCCTTAAGTCTGGAATAAATCCTTCCTCTCTACTCTTTACTTTTGCAATTCTCCATTCACATATTCGTATTCCAAGGTTACATTTCCATTCTGGTCATACCACTTCGCAGTGCCATGCATTTTACCGTTTTGCCAATTACTTTCTTCCATGATTTTTCCATTGTCATAGAATTTTGACCGCTTACCTTCCAGCTGCCCTTCATAGTAAGTTTTTCTTTCGGCTATTTTCCCGCCATTATAGTAGATAAATTCTCCATCCTCTATCCCATTCACATAATAGGCCTTTAGAGTTAGATTACCATTCTTATCCATTTCCAGATGAGTACCATGCTTGAATCCATTGATATACGTAGTTATCGATTTGACTACTTCGTTTGGATGATAGGTAGTCCAGGCGCCGTTTCTATATCCGTTGAAATAGTCCCCTTGCTGCTCCAGTTTCTCACCAAACAAGGTGGTGGCTTTGGTCAATCCGGGTAAATAATCGAAGGTGGCTGTCTGAGCATATTCTGGTAGCTTATCCAGACTCTCTGCTCCACCAGTGCTAAGCTGACCGCCTGATTGGCAAGCACTTAACATTATGATTGATACAAATAGAATAGAAAAACTGTTTTTCATAGTATTAAAATTTTGATTGTCTAACTCAAATTTAAAATGATTATTTAAAATTTCCACTTACCAAATTCCAATCATCTATAGTGTCCACATCGATTAACTCAGGAAGTAAAGAGTAGCTCGATTCGATTGCATTTATTTTGCTTATCGTCTGTGCCATTACCTGATCGGTACTCCACTCGATCTGATCAAACAGCTCAGAGTGATGAGCATTCATACCAAGCAGGTAATATCCACCATCGTTGGCAGGACCAATGACAAAATCAGTGCAATCTAAAGCGTCAAAGGCCTGATTTATTATGTCAGCTGTTAGGTTGGCACAATCTGTTCCTATGATGCAGACCTGATCATGAGCTGAGAATTCTGCTTTGAATGCTGAGGATATTTTCTGACCTAAATCGCCGTCTGATTGGAGCTTCTTTTCTGCGCCTCCCCAAAGGTCTTCCGCTACAATCTGCGAGGAATAGTACACAACACATTTCGCCCCAGATTTTTCGGATTCGCGCTGAGTCAAAGCTACCAGTTGCTGATAGATAGACATAGCTTCTAAGTCTCCTACAGTCTTAGCCAGTCGGGTCTTGACTTTCCCTGGTTCAGGATTTTTTACAAGTATTATAAGTGCGCGCTTAGACATATTTCATAAGGGGTCTTTGCCTGATTATTTCATATCCGGCCACTCCGAGTACGGCGACATACTCTAGTGCTATCATCGCCACCGGGTGAGTATATCCATTTTGGCTATAGCCAAGATAAGAAAAGAAGGCCATGAGTGACCACAATACAGGAAAAGCATAACCAGTCATCCCACAAAGAGCAACTAGAGTAATGATGTACCAGGGATGGACTGTAGTAGCCAAAAGTAGCTGTATCAACAAGATCACGGTGAAGGCCTGTGCCCATTTAGTCTCCTTATTTACATAAAAAAAACTGTACAGCAGAATTAGAAAAAAGGCTGTATAGGACATCAAAGGTCCAGCCGTCTGAACAATGTCGTATCCTACTAGCAAAAAGCCGATTTCTCGAATTAGAAAAAATAAGCCAGCGTTGAATTCGAACTTTCGAAAGAATAGATCGAGGCCGCTCATCATTCCCTGGATGATTTCCAGATTGAGTATAGGCAGAGCGCAGACCACCAGCACTGTACCGATCAAAAGATAGCTCCCTGCGGTTTTCAAGCCATTGATTTTTCTGAATAAAATAGGTAGAAACATCAATGGGGTCAGCTTAGCGAGAATACCAAATGCAAGGGCAATTGCAGCATGAAGCCACTTATTTTTTCTATAAAGCCAAATGGCTAGGAGTAGAGAAAGTATGACGATCCCTTCAAGGTGTATATTGCCTACAAGCTCGAGCACAACCAATGGGTTGAATGCATAGAGTATTGTCTTTTTATTTTCAGAGTTGAGCTGAACCAATAATAACAATACACCGATTTCAAAAATCAGTAACACCCCACGCAACAAAGCCACGGCTCCATGGATATCTCTAATGCCAACTGCTGCTGGTAGTGCAAAAATATACTGACTCAATGGTGGGTAAGTGGTATGATAAGTAGGCGAATTTAATGCTGAGTATAATGATTGATAATTGGCTGGCAAGTCAGTGATCAACTGTTCTGGAGTGGAGATATATGGATTGATCCCTTCGATCCAAATCTGTCCATCCCAAACAAAGCGATAGTAGTCATCTGACAAGGATGGCATACCAAAAAACAAACTGACTCGTAGAATGACAGCGAGTACCACCAGCTGCATTTTGCTCAATTCTACATATTTATACAGCAGTAAATAAAACGTGAAAGAAAAGGCATAGACTGGTACCAACCAGACACTGTCTCTGGAGAGTCCATAGTGTATGGACAGAATGGGTAGCAAAAGACCTAAAAAGAGCAGTGCGGTTCTAAGGCTCAATTCTCCTTTAGGCATTTCTTACACTTTTAAGAGAATGGAAAAATATGATTCCAAAACCTGTAGCCAACATGATATGGAATATGATAAGACCGAAATCGTTGAGCCACCAGGCTGATACTATTCCAATAATAAAATAGATGCAGAGCAGTCCTTCAAACATCGTTCCCCAGGTTAGTTTTGGCTTGACATACTGATTGCTAACCCAGCCCTCGCTTTTCTTGGTGATATTGAACTTAGGTGTTCGGATAAATGGTGTCTTAAATCCGAGCAAACCCTCCATTACAGCCGTTGCGTTGTGCAAGGCCAGCCCCATAGAAAAGGATAGAAAGAGTGGGAATTTTTTGAGAAAAATTCTTCTTGTCTTGACTTTTACAATCTGCTTGAGCCCTACATAGTAGAAAGCAGCAATGGAGAAAAATCCAAGTAGAAAAAAGCTGCCCAGGTTGAAAAGCCACTTCAGGCTAGCATTAGCATCCTTGATATACAACATAGGGATACTGAGCACCGCGGCAGTCAGGAGCAATACAAAAACACTACTATTCAGTAGGTGCATAGCTGCATGAATTTTCGTTTTTAGGTTTAGATCGGATCTAAAAACGTTGAAGAGATTTTTTCTGGCTGTTTCAGCTGCGCCTTTGTTCCATCGAAACTGCTGTGATTTGATAGCAGACATAATGACTGGCAACTCAGCCGGCGACTCTACGCTCTCGTCAAATTGAAATTTCCAACCTTTGAGCTGAGCCCTATAGCTCAAATCCAAATCTTCTGTGAGTGTGTCTGCCGACCAGCCACCGGCTTCTTGCACACAAGTTTTTCTCCAGATACCCGCTGTACCGTTGAAATTCATGAAGCTGCCTGAGCGATTGCGTCCACCTTGCTCTACCGTAAAATGCGCATCGAGCCCAAAAGCCTGCATTTCTGTGAGCATAGAATAGTCTCTATTGACATGCCCCCAGCGAGTTTGCACCATACCTATTTTAGCATCTGCAAAGTATCCTACGGTACGTCTGAGAAAATCCGGTGTAGGCAAAAAATCTGAGTCGAATATGGCAATGAATTCACCCTTGCAAGTATCCATCCCAAAAGCCAAAGCACCCGCTTTAAATCCTTTTCTATCAGCTCTTCTGATCTGCTTGATGTCAAATCCTTCGGCCTGATACGTTGCGATCTTTCCGGCTATGATTTCTACAGTCTCGTCTGTGGAGTCGTCCAGCACCTGAATTTCCAATTTGGATTTAGGATAATCTAGTTGTACGATGCCATCTATCAGTCGGTCCGCTACGTATTTTTCATTATATACAGGGAGCTGAATGGTGATGATCGGTTCATAATTTTTTTCGAAAGTAGAAGGCTCTTGTGATTTGGGTCGGGTGTAGATCCATGTCAGGTGCAGTTGTCCCAGACTGAACAGAAATATGGCTGATAAAGCCATGCAGTACACAATAACTACGATCCATTCCATTTACAAATATCTAAATATCGTTTGAATGATTTTGTATCCGGCCAGAATTGTTCCTTTGACGGTTCCAGATATCTTAGATACACCGATTCTGTTGCGATAGTTCACGGGGACCTCAGCAATCTGCATTTTCTGCTTTGCAGCTTTGAGCTGCATCTCAACGGTCCAGCCGTAGGTTTTGTCTTGCATATCCATTTGTAGCAGGCTCGGGTAATCAACAGCCCGAAATGGGCCAAGATCTGTATATCTCACGCCATACAGTTTTCGCAAGAGATAGGTAGCCAGCCAGTTGCCGAAAACCTGTTGTGGAGTCATAGCGCCTGATTCTCTACGCCCAAGTGCTCGCGAGCCGATGACCAGCTCGGCATTTCCCAACCTTATCGGCTCGAGAAGGGCGTGTATGTGCTCTGGAAAATCGGAATGATCACCGTCCAAAAATACCACTACATCGGGTTTGGGGTCAGTCTGCTCAGCGATATACTTCATACCTTTTAAGCAGGCGTTGCCATAGCCTCGGGCGGCTTCTTCCAGCACGACTGCTCCCCTTTCCTTTGCGACTTGCATCGAGTCATCTGTAGAGCCATTGTCCACCACAATAATATGTCTGACTCTTTCTCTTGGAATTTCGTCGATGACGAGACCTACAGCATTTTGTTCATTAAGGACTGGAATAATGACATCTACAATCTGTTGTACCGCCATCAATCCTCTGGATACGGGATAAATATGAAGTTGGTGAACTCCTCGTCAACTACAAAGAGGCAGCAGAATTCATCTGGGTCTTTATAGGCTTCTTTGAATATATCTACATTTTTTTCCTTGACCAGGTCGAGTTGTACAAACTCATCCAGATATGACGCTGAGTAGTTCCACTCTACATCTAGTTCCTTTTGTTTGATCAATATCTGACCGATTCCGACTTCCTTTTTCGAAATGGGAAAGATAGGGTATTTGGAAAAACCTCTACTTCTGATCTGATATGAAGCCTCCTTCAGATTGTCTGAAATCTTAATAAAATCCTGAGTGATCGTACCCAGATATTTACCGCTTAGTTCCGGATCGTTATTCATTATTCGTGTGTTTAATAAAAATTTGCAGGTGGTGTGGGGACATCCATATATCTAATATACTGATCATACATAATCTGCTGATGTATAAAATGAGAATCATAATAGTAATAGTTGGTTGCTCGGTAAGGCCTTTCAATGTTAAAAGCAATGGGAACTACGACTTGCATGCTTACTTTCTCCTTACCCAGTTTGGCTGGTTTCAACTTCAATCGAGGACTTCCGCCAATTACGGTTTTTCCCATAAAAAAAGTAAAAACCTCTGAATCTATCTCAAAGTGCAAACTGTTTAGCAGCTTATAGTTTGTCAAATAACCTTTTTCATCAAGAGTAATTGCAACCATCAATAAGCCTTGAACATCATCCTCGATGGCTTCATTAAAATTGATATATTTAAAATGATCGCTGAGTTTTTTTTGTAGCCACTCGTGATTGAGATCAAAATGGGGACTATTTAAATAAACCTTATTTTCTCCGTTTTTGATAAATGCTTGAGTAATACTATCCTTATCAAAATAATTTCCGACTGGCATTAGAGCCTTAGTCTGAAAGGAGATCAGAGTGGTAAGAATGACTATTAGTGCTTTTCTTATTACCATATATTTATTGAATTTTTGGTCTACCCGGTCATTCGTATTACAAGATGTGCTCTTCATAATAAAAGGTAGTATCCATTAGCGTAATTTAAAATTTTCTATCCAGTTGTGCGATATGGTAAATGAGTAGAAGAGTTACCATTCTCCTAGCTGGTAGCCACAAGCGCGTCTCTTTTTGATTTTCTGTAGGTGAACGAATGGAAGATATTTCGCTTAGCAAAACGCCACTGTTTTTCGGCATTAATCAACTTTAGATACATGTTTTTGGTTACTCCGAAATATTCATAAGTCGTACCATCTTTGAAGCTCACTTCGAGTAGCAGACCTTTGTGTTTGAAATCCTCGATGCCAGAGGTTGTAGTGGTTTCTTCATATGCAGCAACGTTGGCTTCTATGGTTTCAGGAGCTATGCTAATCAGAAAGTGATAACCATCGATGATCTCCTGGCTTTTCAGCTCTGCTATAGATTTTTTTTCCTCGTCCTGAAATTTATCCGGATGCCATTCCTTGACCAAATTTCGATAGGTGCTCTTGAGTTGTTTGAGATCTGTATCTGTCTCAACATTGAAAAGCTTTTTGTACTGATTAATTCGCTTCATATGGCTATTTTTTTATAAAACGCAAAGCTAGAACTTTAATCACTTGATTGTTCTAGTAAATACAAAATGTTGTTGTAGAAATTTCAATGAGTGTTTCTAATATACATCCCCTTGTTTATTGCCTCAGGTCGAACAAAACATAGTTTTCTGAATAACAGGTCTGCTAAACATAAAGCATTCTTCTCAGCATACCCTGTTGGCTTTACTGAACTCGTAATTTTTGTAGAGAAACAGAACGGATCAAAGCAGCATTCGGATATTCAAACTCTAAAAGAACCAATTAAATGAATTGTAGCTTACATTAGAAATGCCTTAATTCAGATCTAGTAATGGCCCTGTATTATGAGACGTTCCAAATTATTAATATTGAGAATTCGAATCTTTCCTGATTCAATTTCTACTAACGATTCATCTTTGAAATCGGATAAAGTTCTGATCACAGATTCTTGGGCTGTACCAGCCATACTAGCAAGATCTTCTCTGGGGATGGTAAACCAGTTTAGTGCGCCTGTGGAGTTAAACTGATTATTCACCTCCAAAAGCTTCTCAGCTACTTTTTGCCGTACACTGTTATAGGCCAAATGCAACAGTTGTTCTTCTCGCTCAGCCAGATTGTTAGATAAAATCTGGATAAATTTGTTGGCCACCTGTCTGTTGGCATAGAGTAGGTTGAAAAAGTCTTCTTTAGGTATTTTACATATTTCAACATCGTCTATCGTCATTGCCGATTCGGTGTATTCAGAGCCGGCCAGGAGCGCCCGATAACCAATAAAGTCACCTTCCCCATACATGCCTGTGATCAATTGTTTACCGTCGTGATTAGTTTTATAGGTCTTAACCTTACCTGACACGATATAGATCAAATAGTTGTTGTAGTCCTTTTCCCAATAGATGATGCTTTTCTTCTTGTATTTCTTCACTTTGCGATCTGCCGAAAGGCTTCGCAGCTCTTCAAGATCCTTCACCTCAGTAATGAACTGATTCAACCCAGATAAATCTGGAGTGTAGTCTTTTTTTATGATTTCACTCTTTTTGATTCTGATGTCAATTGCATCCAGCAGCTCACTTTCTTCAAAAGGTTTGGTTAGATAATCATCTGCGCCCAGGCTCATGCCCTTTCTAAAATCTGCCTTTTCAGCCTTTGCGGTTAAAAATATAAATGGTACATCAGATGTATCCGGATTCTTGCTAAGAATATGCAAAACTCCATATCCATCAAGTTCTGGCATCATGATATCACATATGATCAGATCTGGTCGATCCTTCTGAGCCACTTCTACTCCTTCTTTGCCATTTACTACAGTCATCACCTGGTAACCGGCTAACTCAAGAATCTCACAGGTATTCTCTCTCACCTCTGTGTTATCCTCAATTATTAGAATTTTCTTCATCGTGTTAGGTTTGGTATTCAGAGATCATTCAAGTTCAATTCCTGTCATCAAATATAAAGAATTGATTCGGCACAACTGCGGATCCTTTGGTTGGCATTCGCCCAAATGAACTGCACCAGCAATATAGCCCTATGGCCAATAAAGGCATTTTATTTTGAACTCTTACACTATATAATTTCACAGCTGTGAGTGACAATAATCATACTTTGGACTAGCCGTGATCATCGTAATACTCCTATCGATACGCTTATTTTATGCCTATCAAAATAGTAAGGTTATGAAAAAGCTACTAATAATAGGTGCCGGAACAGCCGGCACAATGATGCTGAATAAGCTCTACAAAAAAATGAGCAGAAAGGAATGGGAATTCACCATTGTTGACAAGGATGAACTTCACTATTATCAACCTGGTTTCCTGTTTATACCTTTTGGAGTATATGCTCCAGAAGATGTGGTGAAGCCTAAAAGAAACTTTATCCCATCAGATGTGAAGTTTATCGTCGATGAAGTAGAAATGATTGATGGTGAGCATAATCGAGTAAAACTGTCCAATGGTGACGTCATTACCTACGATTTGCTGATCATAGCAACAGGTACAGTACCGGTCCCCGAAGAAACGCCAGGTTTGAAAGACGAACTGTGGTATAAGGACATTTTTGATTTTTATACTTTCGAAGGCTCTACAGCTCTTTTCCACAAACTTAAAAACTGGGAAGGCGGTAAACTAGTGATCAATATCAGCGAGAGTATTATCAAATGTCCTGTGGCGCCACTAGAGTTTGCTTTTCTCGCCGACGCCTACTTCACCGAAAAAGGAATCCGAGACAAAGTCGACATCTCTTATGTCACTCCTATGGCGGGAGCATTTACAAAACCGAAGGCCACGGCTATGCTTAGCAACCTTTTAAAGGAAAAAGGTATTACCGTCATCCCTGATTTTTACATAGAAAGAGTTGACAATCAAGAAAAGAAAATTATTTCATACGATGCTAAAGAGGTTCCTTTTGATCTTTTGGTATCTATACCTGTCAATATGGGCTCTGAAATGGTAGAAAATAGCAACATGGGTGATGAAGATGATCTCAATTTTATTCCCACCGACAAAGAAACCCTTCAATCCAAAGCGTATGACAACATATTCGTGATTGGGGATGCTACCAACGTACCAACTTCCAAAGCTGGTGCAGTTGCCCATTTCGAAGCAGAAATTCTGGAAGAAAACATACTGAGTTATATCAAAGGCAAACCACTTACGGCTAAGTTCGATGGTCATGCCAACTGTTTTATCGAAACTGGTTTTGGTAAGGCTACTTTGATTGATTTCAACTACGATACTGAACCCCTACCAGGCAAATTTCCAGTTCCTTTCATTGGCCCTATGGGCCTCTTGAAAGTCACAAGGGTCAATCATTATGGGAAGCTCATGTTTAAGTGGATCTATTGGCATATGCTACTGACAGGCAAGACGCTACCGGTAAGTACACATATGTCCATGGCTGGAAAAGAATTAGTGAATTAACATTTCAAACCAAAGCAAAAAGATAATGGCACAATTAGAAGTAAACACATTTATGATAGACGTCAACGACGAAGGTTATTTTACAGACCCCAGTCAATGGACTTCTGAGATAGCAAAAGAACTCGCCGATCGTGAAGGCATTTCCCTTACGGATAAGCACTACGAGGTGCTGGAGTTTTTACGAGCCAAACACCATGAAGGAGTACCATTAAGTATTCGGAAAGTAGGTAAATCTGGCATTGTCGATATCAAGCAATTTTATGCCTTGTTTCCCGGTGGGCCACTAAAAGTATCCAGCAAAATAGCTGGCATCCCAAAACCAGTAAGCTGTGTGTAAAGTGAGAACTATTAAAAAAAGAAATCATGGAAGATGTAAAAGAAATGACCGCTGATGTCAAAAAAAATATAGAAGAAAAGAAACCCTTAAAAAAGGTGCTTGTCATCTGTGCCAGAGGTACGCTTGAAGATGTGTACGCTGCACTAATCATGGCAAACGGAGCACTCAGTGAGGGCAAGGAAGCCAAAATGTTTTTTACCTTTTTTGGGTTGGATGCAATCACGAAAGCAAAAGCAGATCACCTCCACACTGCGACTGTCGGAAATCCCGCGTTTATGAGAAGCCTCCCAACCATGGTAGGTGGGTTACCAGGCTTTGAAGCGCTGGCCTCTCATATGATGAAACAGGAAATGGACAAACTAGACATTCCTCCTGTAACAGAGTTTTTGGAAATGATCGAAGCGGGGGGCGGCGAAATATATGCCTGCAAACTGGCGGCTGATATGTTTCATATTAAAAAAGAGGATTTGGTAGACGAGGTAAAAGACATCATAACAGTGGGTCAAATGTATGACCTTGCCGAAGGTGATGGCGTACAAATTATATACGTATAATACCCCTTCTTCTAAAACAGAAAAATGACTAAACCGCTATATCATTTAGCGGTTTTTTTATGACTGATTTTAATGATTAAATACCTAATTATCAATGACATAGGTCATTACTGATTACCATTTCAATTGGTAGATTACGTGTATCATTAAAACATATAAAATTATGAAACGGAACATCAATATTTCATTATTGGCGTTTGCAGTATTGTCCTTGCTGATTGCTTTTCAAGCAAATCTTTATGCCACCAATGGTTATTACAGTCATGGGTATGGTATCCGGTACAAGGGCATGGCAGGTGCTGGCGTCTCGCTATCACAGAGCGCATTGGGATCAGCGACCAATCCAGCTGGATTGGTATTTCTAGGTACCAGGTATGACTTCAACCTGGCCGTATTCAATCCCAATAGGGAATTTACCGTGATCGGCAATCCGTCTGGCTTTCCAGGCACTTTTGGTCTTGCTCCTGGTACGGTGACAAGCGACAACAAAGTCTTCTTCATCCCATCAATAGGTGCCAACTGGTCTCTAAATGATAAGAGCTCTATTGGGGTATCCTTTTATGGGAACGGAGGGATGAACACAGCGTATCCCGCCGCCATTTTCGGGGGAGCCCAACCCACTGGAGTAGATCTTTCTCAGATGTTTCTAAACACTTCTTATTCTAGAAAGTTGGGTGAAAATCACAGTGTCGGTGTCTCTGCCATACTTGCTTATCAGAGGTTTGAGGCGACAGGACTGGAGGCCTTTGGTGCATTTTCTAGTGATCCTACCAAACTTACCGGCAACGGACACGACAACTCTTATGGGCTTGGCTTCAAGGTGGGCTACATGGGGGCAATTGCCGAAGGGCTAAGACTAGGTGCCTCCTATCAAACTCAGATGATCATGAGTGAGTTTGATGATTATGCCGGATTGTATGCTGAAAAGGGAGGCTTCAATATCCCTGCTACCTGGACTGCCGGGGTATCTTATGAGGTGCTTAATGACTGGATCGTAGCCTTTGATGTACAACAAATCCTATACGAAGATGTGAAATCTATCGCTAACCCGATAGACCCTACTGCTCTTCCTCCTGCATTTCCGGATGGCTCTGGTGGATTTATTCCTAATCCTAATCAGGTGGCTTTAGGTGAAGATGGTGGCTCAGGTTTTGGGTGGAACAATGTGACGGTTTTCAAACTGGGTACTATGTACAGCGGGGTAGAATCCTGGGTGTTTAGAGGTGGCTTCTCCTATGGCGAGCAGCCTATTCCGGACAGTGAAATGCTCTTCAACATACTTGCCCCTGGTGTAATAGAAAAACATGCAACGCTGGGTGTATCCAAAATTCTGGGTAATGATCGGGAAATTAGTTTTGCAATGATGCATGGATTCTCAAATACAATATCTGGGTCCAATAGATTCGAAGCCCCTGATCAGCAGTCTATTGAGCTCAATATGAATCAATGGGAGTTTGAGCTTGGCTTCTCATTTTAACACAGTACTGATCACAAATCGATGTGATGAGGCTGTCTCGAAAAATTCGTCATCGCGAGTATAGCAAAGCGATCTTAATGCCTTTTTAATAAAATTGGATAAGATGGCTTCAGACTCCAAGTCTTACCCCACTTGCCATGACAGGTCACTTTTGAGGCAGCCTCTTTTTATATGAACTATTTGTATCAGTTTAACCTGAAATATGTATTAGATAATCTATTCCAATCATAAAGCTCAATGAGCGGTTGATTGATTTACATCATGTTCGAGGGCAACTCCAGTCATAGGCTAATCAGAGCATTTATTCTAAATTGAAAACAAAAGATCAAGATTATGTTAGAGATGATTTTTGCACTTATTGTCGTCACATTTGCCATTTGGGCCATGGTCGACGTTGCACAAAATCAGATGAAAAATCAGTACAAAGTCATCTGGTTTGCAGTAGTAATTCTTATCCCACTAGCCGGGCCAATCTTTTACTACTGGATAAAAACTAATCGCATAAGTAAAAACCAAAGTTATGAGTCAGATCAATAATTCTAAAGACACAAGAGCATTTGTCCTAGTCTTCGTAGTAATCATTGTACTTGTAGTCGTATGGTTATATGCCTACTGAGACACGTGTTTTACGATTACCTGGATGAGTAGAGCAATTCCCCGTCAGAGGGTCTCGATGGAAATATCAGGCTAGTATGTGGAATGCCAATTTGTGGCTGACTCTTCTGACCAACCATACCAATATACTATGATCGAAAATTACATTGCTCTCGCAAGTGGTCAATCAATTGCTGCTATTTTTTTCAACTCTTTTAAATTGAACACGTCGATATGATGAGGGCTTACATTGATCAAACGAGCTTCTCGAAAGTCAGAAAGCGCACGAATGACCGATTCAGGAGCCGTTCCCACCATGTTTGCTAAGTCCTCTCTTGAGATAAATATTTCACCGCATTTTTTACTTTTCTTTTGAAGAGATACCAAGGCTTCTGCAGCTCTTTGCTTTACAGAGTTGTAAGCCAAATGCAGCATTTGCTCCTCTTTTTCTTTAAGGTTGTTAGAAATGATGCGGATAAACTTGTTAGCCACATCTCGATTTTCATAAAGGAGTTTGAAAAATTTGTGCCTGGAGATAAAATAAAGCTCAGAGTCCTCAAGGGCTACGGCAGATTCTGAATAATTCGAATTGGTAATCAAGGCATTGAAGCCAATGTATTTCCCGGAACAATAAATTCCTGTAATCAGCTTCTTTTTTTCCTGGTTGGTCTTGTAGGTCTTTATCTTACCAGAGTTTACAAGTATGAGTGCACTTGCCTCGTCTCCCTCCCAATAGATACCTTCTCCAGCTCTGAAGTGCTGAATTCGTCCTTCTGCGGCAATCGCATTCAAGCTGGCGATTGCTCTTTTATTCTGATCAGATGGATCTAGGTCTTTGATATAAAACTCCTCTTGACTGGCTTCATTATGCCTATTCAATCGTGTCTCAATAGCGGTCAACAATTCATTGCTATCGAATGGTTTTGTGAGATAGTCATCGGCTCCCAGCCCCATACCCTTTCGGATGTCGATTCTATCCGCTTTGGCTGTTAGAAAAATAAAGGGAATGACTGAAGTAAGAGGGTTTTTATTTAATATGTGTAAAACCCCGTATCCGTCTAGTCCAGACATCATAATATCACAAACAATGAGATCAGGCAGGTTTTTTTGAGCCAGTTTTACGCCCGTCTTTCCGTCTTCTGCGATAAGTACTGTATATCCTTCAAGCTCTAAAATCTCTCTGGTGTTTTCCCTGACTTCCGGGTTATCTTCTATCAACAATATCTTTTTCATAACCGTCCTACCTGATGTCCACTACTCAATTATCAAAAAGTGACTATTCTTCCGATTGCCATACAGCCACCAACTTCACCATTTCGCTTCCGTCCGCTCTGGACGAAAGAAACAGTGCCATATTCGTCGATGTATCCTCACAGATACAGTCGATAATCAAATCCAATTTTCTATCTCCATCCAAATCGCCTGACCAAATCAGACCCGGACCATTCCCAAAAAAGTAATGGTCTTCGAGGATTGTTTGCTCTCTGCCGTCATGCGTCAGCACTATTCCATAACCGGAATATTGCTGCTCGGTGTCCTCCTCGACAAGATAGTCCTGAGCACCAAACGGCCTCAATTCATAGCGGCCCCAGGGATGATTGATTTCATAAGAACGATCGGGTGTGAGCAGCGTATTATTATGGCCTATGCCATCTACGTCGCCTTCTTCAAGGCCACCCAGGCCTCCCACTAGTAATATGGGGTCCTTTTTGGAATCAATTGTGATTTGTATGAGTGCCCGCTCTCTTGGACCATCGTCCGAGTAATCATATATTTCTTTGATCTTGATTTGTGTCGCTTTCACTGAAAATGCACCTTCTGGATTTTGGAATAATCCGTACCAAGACTGATATGGGTTGAGTGTAATACCATTGTCTTCCCATTTACCAACTTTTGCAATTTGAATCTCATCTGAGCCATTTTGTCCAAAGGAGGTGAGGGTCAGAATGACAGCTATACCACCGAGCACCAGCATGATTAATACCACAATGATACAGCCAGGCAGTGAGTTTCCGCTCTGATTAGTGGACCGTTGGAGTCGAAATCTCTTCATCACTATATATGATTTCGTAATCCAACTCAGCTACTTGCTGAAGTGTAAAGCTGACACCGCAATATCTCTCTTGTGAAAGTTTGACCGCCTTTTCTATTTTTTCCTTATCAAGTCCTTGCCCCTTGACCAGATAGGTCAGTTTGATATTCTTATAATAAATGGGATGCTCTTCTGAGGTATCGCCACTTACAGAGATCTGCAAATCCTCAACTGCGACTCTCATTTTTTTGAGCAGGGATATTACATCCATTCCGGTACAACCGGCTAGAGCTACTAGCAGCAAAGGTTTTGGTTTTGGCCCCTTATTTTGTCCACCCACTTCTTCCCCCGCGTCCATCACTATTCTGTGACCATCTACATCAGCCTCAAAGGCCATATTTCCAATCCATTTTGTTTTGATCTCGTTCATTCTATTCGGTGGTTAAATTCTTACCCAATAGTAGAGAAATGCTGGTAGGCTACAAATGAGGCTAGTCAAGACCAGATATGATTATAGTCAATACATGGCATCAATTATTGTGGAGAATCAGCATCGAATCAAAGGACGTACGTACCGTATCGAGAAGTTTTTCAGTTTGAAATGGTAGCGGCATCCATCTTCCGAAAGGCACGTATGACAGGTCATCAGAATCAGCACTGAATACGATGATAGGAATATCTTGAGTGGGAAATACAAGTCCTCTATTATTCTCACTCAAAAAAAGTCCGCTTATCAACAGGACTGCAGCGGTTTCAGTTTTTGTGAAATCACCTTTGATAGCATCCGTGTTAAGAATTTTTACGATGTAACCTTCCAGTTCCAGTAATTCTTTGATATTCTCTCTGAGTCCCTCATGAGGCTCAAGCAGTAGGACTTTTTGCTTCATCATACTGCAAATTATATGCTTTGCATTTTTATGACAATGACACCAGTTAGTCCTCCACAGAACTTTTATCATTCTTTGGCAAAAGGTTTATTGCGCTTTGCGAGGTAAGTAAACCGAAAATTTCGTGCCTTCTCCCAGGTGGCTGCTAAAAGTGATTCTACCACCCAGCAATTCAATGTATCGTTTGATAATATTGAGACCCAAGCCAGTACCCTGGATGTTGCCGACGTTGGACGCTCTGAAAAATGAACCAAATAGCCCTACTTGATCCTCTTCGGGAATACCAATCCCATGATCTCTTACACTTACTACGATTTGGTCTTTATCCACAACACAATTGATGTCTATCGGGTCGTTTTCAAGAGAATATTTACTGGCATTAGAGATCAAATTTGTAATGATGTTTTTCACCATTTTTTGATCTGAATAAATCATGGTGTCTTCGCACGAGCCCATACGAATGGATTGACCTTTCTTCAAAATGGGTTGAAAATTATCAATCAGCGTGTTAATTATTTCCACAAGGTTGAAATCTTCTAGAACGGGTTCAATTTTTCCTTGCTCAAGCCGATCGAGGGACAGAAAGTCATCTAAAATGTTAACCAGATTTTTTACCGATGATTTAATCCTCCCAATGTGCTTATCTTTTCGTTCAGCAAATTTTTCGCGATCGTACTTGGCGAGCAAGTCTGCAGAAGACATAATGGTGCTCAGTGGGGTCCTAAATTCATGAGAGGCCAGTGATACAAATACAGACTTTAAATTGTTGAGTTCTTGTTCATGCTTGTATGCCTTTTCCAGCTCCTTTGCATGCTCTTCGGCTTTTTTTAATCCTTCCTGATATTCTTCCTTCTGCTTTTCAAATACTTTGCGTATAGAAATGTCACAAATAAAGGCTACAGCCAGTGTCTCACCTTGAACCACGAAGTTTCCCAAACTAATTTCTATAGGTAGTTCCAAGCCATCCTTTCTGATAGCGCACAGATCCAGCTCAGCTCCAATAGGGCGAATATCCGGTTTGTCAAGATGTTGGACATGGGGGTGAATTTCAAAGCCAGGCTCAGACGCTCGAATTAGTGTTTCCACTTTTTTTCCAATCAAATCGACTTGATCATATCCAAATAGCTCGGCGCCATTCTTGTTGATCATCTCGATTTCTCCATTTCTGTTGACAGCCACAATACCTATAGTCGCATAATAAAAAAGAGCATTGAAGACTGATTCACTTTCGAGAGTTGCCTGGGATTTAATGATGTCCATAGCTGTATAGATTAAAGTTAGTTGTATAAAAGTACAAAAAATCGAGCTAACCATCTAATTATCACACGTAACGGTATATTAACTGAGCCTCCTGCCTAGCTGCTGACACAAATCGTTACTCCCTTTGATTTCTGTCATTGACTGCGTACTGCGAACTGCCTAGCTTGAGTATTATTAACTAGTAAATGTGATGTATCATGAAAAAGATGGTTTTAGTAATTATCGGCTTATTCTTGGGGATCGGTGCGCTTATAGCACAAGATCAACAGCAAGCCAGAAAACGTATTCATCAGCAAGATCATATTCTATATCAAGATGGAAAAATGATGCAAATGAAGGCAGGTGTAACCACGCAAATGCAAGAATCTTACACTTTTCAGAACGGAACAATTGTCAATCCAGATGGAACTTATCGACTTAAGAACGGCAAGACCAAAAAGTTGAGAAATGGAGAATGCATTAACAACGATGGGGTCAGGTTTCGCTCTCAGCAAAAAATGATGAACAAATCTCAACCCCGAATGAACCAGCGGAATATGAATAAGCAAAATCCAGGGTTTCCGAAAGGGAAATCAAGAAGGTCACGCAGAAATCGATGAATTGATTGATTGAAGTAGTATCCATGCGTAGCTACTACCATGGTTACTACTAAATTATATTACTGCTTATAGAGCTTCTATGACGTGCTGGAGCTTTCCTCTTACTTCTTGGGCCATTGCTTCCAATGCAGGATTTCCTACTGCCATCATTGATGCGATGGGGTCCACTGCTGCTACTTCTACTTCTCCTCCTTCCATTTCCTGAACGATCACATTGCATGGTAGCATGGTGCCAATCTTATCCTCCGATTGTAGCGCCTTATGAGCATAATGCGGATTGCATGCACCCAATATCTTGTACTTCCTGAAATCCACATCAATTTTGTTTTTGAGAACCGATTGCACATCTATTTCCGTAAGGACTCCAAACCCCTCCTCCTTGAGTAACTCGGTCGTTCTGGTGACGACAGCATCATATTTACCAATGATTGTTTTATTCATATAATAAGCCATAACTGATATTGTTTGTTTGCATGGCAAGCTATGACCACTTCGCTCAATTTGAAATGACTTATGACAGCTATCACGATGATTTAACCTGGATTATGCATTAGGAATCGTGATGAAAGCTATAAAGCGCAAAGAAAGAGGCACTTATATTGAAGAGGCATAGCACCGCTATGGTGATTCAATAAATATATGTTAAGTGTCTATTTCAAAGTGCTTTATGATT
>NZ_JBDVDW010000006.1:0-1016 GCF_039941815.1 Reichenbachiella sp. | reverse complement strand
CGGCTGGAAAACCGCCGAGGTTCCCGCACTCATCAACTTTGGTGAATTTTTTAGATTACTAGCCAACAAGCAATTCCCTGTTGCAACCTTCATTCGCTCGAAAGATGAATTTGATTATCTTCAAGAGCCGGATATTTTTCATGAGGTTTTCGGTCATTGTCCTTTCCTTACGAACCCAGCCTTTGCGCACTTCACTCATACCTACGGAAAACTCGGTTTAGCGGCGAGCAAAGAAGACCGAATCTATCTAGCACGACTTTATTGGTTCACGGTTGAGTTTGGGCTAGTTCGAAGTCAAGCGAATCCAGAAAAGCTGGAAATTTATGGCGGTGGTATATTGTCTTCCCCGGGTGAAACGCTTTATGCATTAGACAGCCACGAGGCAATTAGAAAACCGCTTACAGCGACAGATGCGCTACGAACTCCATACAGAATTGATATCATGCAGCCCTTGTATTATGTACTTCCAGACTTCGATTATCTGTTCGAGTTGGCTGATATGGATATCATGAGCCTAGTGAATAAAGCGAAAGGGCTCGGGCTATATCCGGCCTTATTCGACGCCAAAAAGCAGGCTTAAGTTAACATTTTGTTACAGCGCTGCATGGTCGGGGGAAACGTATTCACACCTTGCGCTGCGTGGAACCGCTTTAAAAACCAGTCTTTCAAGGTGATAATTTGGCAAAATTAACTTGTTATCTTTTTGTAAAAGTGTGATATTGTGTACATATAAGTTTACAAGAGATGTGAAGTCACACCCATGCGATTAGAAATCAGTTGTCAGGACAGATTGGGGATTACTCAAGATGTGTTGGATATCCTCGTTACCCATGAAATCGATCTAAGAGGTATTGAGATTGATGAGACAGGTAAGATTTTTCTTAATTTTCCCAATATTGAGTTTGCAGACTTCCAGCATTTAATGCCGAAAATTCGTCGCATCGACGGCATTTCTGACGTAAAAACTACGCATTTTATGCCAAGTGAAAGAGAGAAAACCCAGCTTTCTGCCATAC
>NZ_JBDVDW010000005.1:0-1087 GCF_039941815.1 Reichenbachiella sp. | reverse complement strand
AAAATACGACAGTTTCTACAACAAACTTTGGGAGGTCGCCCGCTAATGATATATATGCAGACGCTGATAGACCAGTTCTGGTGATTTCGTCAATTTTGTTTTTGTAGTATGACTCGTTACCTTTGAGCTTTACCTCTTTGATTCCGGCAATGCTCTCATTCAGATATCTGAGCTTCTGTCGATTGAGATTCGTTATAATTCGACCTTTTTGAACTACCTGAGAGCGGATGCTTCTGAAAATAAGAAAGTAAACCGAGCCGACAATAAATGTTGCAATAATGGCAATATTAATATCGATTAAAAGTAATCCTGCAACTATTAGTATGGCGATAAAAAGCTGTGATATCAGCATTAAAAGTGGTTGAACCACCATGTATACCATTCTTGGAATTTCCTGCGTTACCTTGGAGGTAAGCCTGCTACTGTTGTTCATTGCAAAAAAGGTGAAATCGTTGTCCAAGTAAGTATTATAAACAGTTTTCTGTACATGAGCACCAATCGCCATTGAGGTTTTAAATAGCCTCCATAGTGCATAAGAAGAAACGGCATTTCCGATGAGAAGAAGAATCACAACAGAGAACGCGTAGGTGATCATGAACCGAGTAGTAGATTCGAAAGGATAGGAAGAGAACATGAAGGACAAAATATTATTGTTCTCAATGGCGCCAGGGTCACTGATCATTGTAATAAACGGTGCAATCGATGCGATACCAGCGACTTGAAGCACTGCTGCCACTAGAAAGAGAATCTGAAGGAAGGCCAGCTTAACCCGGTTTTCTTTACCTATCAGTTTGAGCAGGGATTTTATTAAAGTCATTGATGTCCCTCTTTGGGCATATGCAAGCTCTCCTGATAACAAAATTCTGTCGACAAGGTTTGTCCTATACGTTCCACTTGTTTTGCTATTGAAAAATTGGTTACCGCCCTCAGCCTGGCCGCCTTCGAATGTCTGTGATGCAGCTTTGGATCATCAAGATATCGCTGCCACAGAGAAGCCAGAATCTCAGAATTGCCTGGTGGGAAGGAGTATCCGCAAACGCCGTCATCAATGGTTTCCTTCAAGCCTTGCAATTCCGAAACAATCAAC
>NZ_JBDVDW010000004.1:0-1229 GCF_039941815.1 Reichenbachiella sp. | reverse complement strand
CAAATGCATAATTACCATTTAACTATGTCGACGCTAGCATCTCCAATGTCTGAGTATTTTCCTGTGCATGACGTTGAAGTAGGTAATGAGCTGTTCTATTACATTTTTGAAGGGGATCCTGAGCCAGAAAATGGCTTTATCGATCTAGATGATAATAAAGCGGGTCTCGGTTTAACTTTATCAGATCGCTATTTAGATCAATTTAACATAATTGAGTAGGTGCTTCATGAAAATAGTGCAAATAGATTATGACGGACAAGAAAGAGCAGCTTTGGTGCGAGATGAAAATACACTTCAACTTATTGACTTTCAGGGTGGCACATATGGATTGGCGTTGTGTGCAATAGATAAAAAAGAATCACTAAAGGATTTGATTTTAAGTTGTCTTTCAGATGAGCTTTTAGATTATCAAGACATTATAAACAAAGGTCATCTACTTCCGCCAATCACTCATCCAGATCCTTCACACTGCGTGATTTCTGGTACTGGTCTTACTCACCTTGGTAGTGCAAGCGCACGTTCAGAAATGCATGCAAAGTTATCAAATCATGATGATCAGATGACAGATAGTATGAAGATGTTCAAATTGGGCGTCGAGGGAGGAAAACCAGAGAGCAGCAAAGTTGGCTCTCAGCCTGAGTGGTTTTATAAAGGTAATGGAAGTATTGTTTGCGCTCCTGGTGCAGAGCTTCCTGTACCTAGCTTTGCTGAAGATGCTGGAGAAGAGCCTGAGTTAGTTGGAGTTTATATCTTGAACCAAGACTCAAAGCCAATGAGGGTTGGCTTTGCCATTGGCAATGAGTTTTCTGATCATGTGACAGAGAGAAGTAATTACTTATGGCTTGCTCATTCCAAATTACGGTCTTGTAGTTTTGGTCCCGAGCTTATGCTAACGGATATTCCTCAGGATATAGAGGGGGAAAGCCGTTTTGTAAGAAACGGTTCAGTTATTTGGAATAAGGCGTTTCTTACAGGTGAAGCGAACATGACTCACTCTATCTCTAATTTAGAGCACCATCATTTCAAGTACACACAATTATCTCATGCAGGGGATCTACATATTCATTTTTTTGGTACAGCAACGCTAAGTTTCGCTGATGGAGTGGTGGTCGAAGATGGAGACATAATTGAAATCGAGGCTTCTGCTTTTGGAAAAGTGCTTTCAAACAAGGTGAGATTTGATTCATAAGTGGAAGAGGAGGTTATTAAAGTAGGGCTTTTATAAATAA
>NZ_JBDVDW010000003.1:0-1484 GCF_039941815.1 Reichenbachiella sp. | reverse complement strand
GCTCCTCAGTAGATAGCTCTCCTCGAAATATTAGAAAAGACCCAACTGAAAAATCACTATCCTGATCTAGATCGACAACAATGGTGCCCATATCTTTCATAGAAAGAAAAACTTGGTCTTCACGTATATCTGTCACCATTCCACAAATATATGTATCTGGTTCGTCAGAGTTTTTTTGCAAAAATGGAAAACCACCTTTGAATACAGCATCCGATTTTACAGCTAAAGTCAGTATCACATCTGTATCGATAAAATTTCCCGGCGCGTATTCTCCGCTATTACATTCCCCATCTAAACTATTGTCGTAATCAAACGCAGTTATACAAATAACTCCCAGATTCGAGTCAACCTTCAAAATTCGAGTATATCCAACCGCAATTGCAGATAAAATTTTGCCTTTTAGTTTCATTCTATTTCATCTTCTCAAAATTTTTGGCCGTTGCCGGCATCATTGACTGAAGTTTCCCTTTGTAAGTTATTACGACGGTTCCTTTATTTGGGGTTCGAGCACCTGACATAAAGTAAATTTTTTTATTCGAGCCAACACTTCTTACACGTCCTTGAGAGACTATTCTATTGGCTTGCCTAGTGAATTCATTAAATCCGGAGGCAGAACCATTTGTAAAAATCCCCGGAGACAGACCAAGGCGCCCCTCAAGGCTGGCAAGTCTATTCGGAAGTTTAGTGAAATGAATAATACCTTGGTTTGCACCATCGGCTGCTTCACCCCACGCATTCTTACTTGTAGCAATCCTAGAAGTTATCAGCTTTCCTGAATTAGAGACTACTGGTACTTTGCCCGGAGGATATGCTAATACAAGACCTGCAACATCGGAAAACTGGTCTGCTAGTTCAGGGGTAATACACTCTTGAGAGCTGCAATCTGAAGAGCCGAACTGAGCTTCCAATTCCTCTCTTTTTTCCAAAACATTTCTTTCTGAAAACGGGTTAATGTTCTCCCATAAATTAGAGAAAAAGCCCGAATTATTTCCGCTGTTTTCCTCTTTTCTCTTCGAAAGTTCTGTTTGACTGTTTAAATCAGAAGTATTAATAGAGCTCTGTACAGCAGATTGCGCTTTATTAGAACCACTATTTGTGATGTGGAAATTTCCATCAGAATCTTTTCCTGCATGACCAACGACATCTCCATTCTCATTGGTTATTTCCGTAGTTTCTCCAGAATCCAACGTGTCACCACACTCAGAAACCGTGTCAGAGGTCGAGCAGTATCCGGTTGGATCTATACCGGCCAACGGATTATTCATAATGTACGAGTATGGGTTTAGCGATTGCGAATTTGCTGGAGCCTGAATAAACGGATCCACCGACATAAACCTACCAAGGTTATAATCATACACCCGCCCGTTCATATGAATAATTTCTACTTCATCCAAATGTTCGTGGTCAGTAAAACCTCGGCGTGTCGCCATATCCACATCAAGCAAATTACTACCTAAGCGAGCAAACTTACCAAAACTCTGCAT
>NZ_JBDVDW010000002.1:0-2167 GCF_039941815.1 Reichenbachiella sp. | reverse complement strand
GTCTACAACCCAAACTCCAATCTTAGGTGAAGAAAGAAGATACATGAGCATTAAAGAGGCGGCAGCATTGCAGTCATTGGATATGCTTGATTTTTTTCCTGTCAACAATAGCAAGGCTTTTAAGGCTCTTGGGAATGCAGTTAACGCCCTAATAGTCAAAGAAATCGCAAAAGAACTAATACACTAGAAGGATCTGGAATGTTTAAAGTAAATGTTTCACCCGATATGAATATGTATAGCTTGCTGATAAGTCAAGGATATGATCCAACTTATGCGCTCTGTGAGTTTTTGGACAATTCAATACACGCCTTCCAAGAATACTCAGATCTTGATGTTCTTGAGATTGACATTGATTTCTTTTCCTCCAGCTATCATATTAAAAGTAAACGTAACTCTATCGTTATTACCGATAGAGGGCCAGGAATAAAAAAAGAGGTTTTAAAAAAAGCTCTTCAGCCGGCAAACAAACCTTCAAAATCTGGTCTCAGTGAATTCGGCATTGGGATGAAGTCAGCTGCAGTTTGGTTTTCCAATGAGTGGGTTCTGACCACTTACCCCAAATGCGAAGGGATAAGATTAAGTGCTGACTTTAACCTTGAAAAGCTGCTTTCTGAGGGTAGGTCAGTGCTCGAAGTGACTGAAAAATCAAGTGACTCATCAAACCATGGAACGATAATCGAGCTAAAAGGCCTGCGAAATAGAATCAATGAAGATAAGTATGAGGCTATTTGTCGAGGAATTGGTGATATATATCAAAAATTCATAAGTAGAGACGAAAATACAGTTAATATAAACTCTTCATTCGACGGAAAAAAGACTACAATTAAAAGAAAATATAAGGGTTTTGAAACCCTAAAGGCTCCAGCCTTTGTAAAGCGAAAAAATCAGATTTTTACAACCGGCGATGAGAAAGAGTGGACAGTTGATGTAAACACCGAATTTCAAGGGAAGCCAGTGAAAGGTTTTATCCACCTAATGAATTCTGGGGGATACAAAAAGAATCCTGGGCTAGTCTTGTTCAGACATAACAGGGTGATAGTGGGAACGACAGAGAAGCATTATAAGCCGGATGGTCTATACGGCACTTCAAATAAAGCTGCCGGAATGAGGCTTCAAGGGGAATTGCACCTTGATGAGCATCCAGTTAGCTATACGAAAGACAGGTTTTCTTTTGATGATGAAGATTTCGGCGAGCACCTAGCAAAAGATGTAAGTGGCCTAAAGGATTTGCTAAATCAGGCTGAAAACTATCGTGCAAAAGGCGCTCCGTCACTTGAGAAGGTAGGTGTTGGTATACCTGACCAGAAAGAAAATCACGAGAAGAATTCTGAAACTGACCAGCCTGAACCTTCCGAAGAGTCTACGGATTCATCCACTCAAGAAGATGATAAAAGCCAAGGTGGTAATGACGAGAATCAATACTCTACGAAACCCGAGAACGAAGATGATGGGTTTGCCATCGACAAGTCGGAAACTAAGATACCATTTTCAGAAAAAATTGAATCTGCACTAAAGAAAAGTAAAGCTAAAAAGCCGTACCGCCTCTATAGATCATTGTGCGTCATTTCTTTGGTAAATCACCCAATTCTTATGTACGTTGGAGCTTGGTCGTTTTTTGAAATTCTTGCGAGGAAATGCGGAAATAGCGGTGATGACTTTACAGCGTTTTTTTCTCAACAGGCTCAACGTTGGGGGTTTTCAAAAGAAGATAAGAAAACATTTAATGTCCGATTGAAACACGTATCTGAAAATGGAAACATTGTAAAGCATCATCACGACAGTATGCAGGTTTCAGCGATTCAGCTTGCCAATGATTTTGAGGTGTTGGAACCGTTAATTGTTGCGGCATTGGAGCATATAGGGAAATCAGATTAATGAGATAGATGAAGTTAGCCTTAAATTTGTGGTGGGCCTAACAGAAGTGCCCAAGTCACAAAGATAATAAAGGATATGTCGTGAAGGTAAGTGGCCCATTAATTGGGTGCCAAACTGTCTGGACTTTAATTTAAGATAGCATTTTGAATGCTGAACGATAGTAGATAATGGGTGCTTTAAAATTCTTGCGCCTGTACATGCGGTGTATTAATGAAGCGGTCGCATTTCCGCAATCATAAAACGCTCCAATGATTCCGGAGACCCCATAAACAAAAAAGGCCCGAAGCTTTCA
>NZ_JBDVDW010000001.1:0-1566 GCF_039941815.1 Reichenbachiella sp. | reverse complement strand
GTGTGTACCGTAGGTCCTACTTACTATGGCCCCCCGTAATAGTAGCTATATCTGTCTGCCCGCCTGCGCCATGAAGCATCCAGGTCACCAAGCGCGGGAAGGCAAGACGATCTATCTGCCCGATGATCGCTCGCCCTGTATATATCCTGCACCGTACCGCTCTGCCTCTAAGATACCGTTTTGATCGAATATTAACAGCCGGTCCTTATTATCAAGAACAGAGTAGGACACGAGTGGGGGAAAACCCGATAAGTCGGTTATGATTGAACATCGAAGTACAAACAGCGGTCTTTATTTTATGCTCAGGAACACGGTATGGAAACCCCAAGAGTCGGATGGATAATCGGCACCTCCAGAAAGGAACGGCTTAAACCTCTTGAGGGATTTTCGAGGGGGAACACAAGAGCTGGGACAGACAGATCATGATCTATCTATCTGTCTATCTGCAGCAGTAGATGATCTAGTTCCTCAACCCCGGTTGTGAGAGGTGTGTGCAGGATCTGCGTGCAGCACAGATCCAACCCAGGACACATGATGTATTTATTGACCTATCACGCAGATCATACGGGTCCCATACGGCAACAAGAGCTAGATCACACAGATCGTACAGATCAACGTCATCAAAAGTGGGAATCGATCATGTGTACGACCTGTCGAGGCGTTCAAAGACAGACGTTCACCCTAAATTTCTGCGTCTCATCACGTCAGGAGCTCCATACCCGACGAGAAAAATGACTTCTGCACAAAAAATCGAATTGTATCCCACAAGGGCCCATCTTAACGGGGACTTTCGGCTCTTTCAATTTGACTTGATTTTTTTTTTTTCTAATTTAATTCAAGGGCCCATCTTATCGAGGACTTTCGGTTCTTTCAATTTGACTTGATTTTTTTTCTTTTCTAATTGAATTTGCATCATCTGATCCAGCGGAATTTAGTGTTCCCCGTTAAGATGGGCCCTAAGGACCAAATACACACAACACGTCATTTTTCGAAACAAGATAAGATTGGCATTGCGACGGTTTCGGGTTTAAGGCGCCCCCCGTCGCCCAGAAAAAAAATAGCGGAAAATGTGCTACCGCTATCGTCGAAAGAACGCGTCTGTCCTCCACTACGCCTGTATAAAAGCATGGAAACCCTCAGGTTGGATGGATAATCGGCTTGTCCGGAAAGGAACACATGGGGAAAAAAATATAACGATTTTTTGTGTCGCTGTTTTCTACCGGGTATGTACGCGCTTCGGGTCTTTGAGTTTTCAGATTTTGAGCTTCAGAGTTTGAGCGTGAGATTTTGAGCTCTAGATATTGAGCGTTAGATTTTGAGCTTTGGATTTTGGAAGCTCTACATTTTGGAGCTTTAGATTTTGAGCATGATATTTTGGCGCTCTTAGATTTTTGGGCTTCCGATTTTGAGCTTCAGATTTTGAACCGATGGTATTTTCCAAGCCGTTTGGTGAGTTCGTGAATCGAGAGAACAGTTTTGTCTTCCTGTGCGCAAAAAAAAAAATCGGATTTTCAGCAGTGCGCGTCGCAGCAGAGATTCGAGCAAACGCCGAGACCAACTGCTCTT